>NZ_LR134481.1:0-1200000 GCF_900638025.1 Haemophilus parainfluenzae | reverse complement strand
AAAATAGGTAAATTCTTATGCTGTGTTGCCATTAAGATTTCATCATCACAAACGGCTGTAATTTCTAATGCCTCAGGCATACTCTCACTTTGTACTGCCCAAGAATGATAAAGACCTATTTCAAATTGAGCAGGAAGCCCTAAAAATAAGCCTGAATTTGACCGCACTTTTAAGAGTCGTTTTTGCCCATGACGCACACTTGGCAAGTTATAAAGCTCTCCGCCAAAGAATTCACAAAGGGTTTGATGTCCTAAGCAAACACCTAAAATGGACTTTGTTTGATAAAATCGTTCTAACATCACAAATAATTGTGGATACGCGCTTGGAACATCTGGTCCTGGAGAAATTAAAATATGTGTATAATTTTCCACACAATCTAATGATAAATCTTCAACACTGACCACATCAAAACTCACCTGTAATTGGCGAATGAGATCCACTAAATTATAAGTAAAAGAATCATGATTATTGATAACTAAAATTTTTTTCATACGGGCTAGTACCATAATTCGGTGACTAAATTCATTTCAACATTATAGCGATTCTGCGTTAAAATCCTTTTTATTTTTTTATCTACAACTCATGCAAACTTTTATTCATCAAGCTAATGCTTATGGCGCATTACGCCAACCTTTTTTCTTCTTAATTGATTTTGAACAGAAGAAACCTTTAATTTATCCTCTCAACGTTGCCACTCAACAAGGGATATATTGGAATATTCAAAAGGCCCAAAATATCGTTGAAAATCAACCGCACATTGGTTTATCTCTCATTACGAAAAAGCCTATTTCGTTAAATCACTATAAACAAGGGTTTAATCTTGTTCAACACGAATTACAAAAAGGAAATTCCTATTTACTCAATCTCACTTATCCTAGTGAAATCGAATTAAATGGCAACCTAAGCCAAATTTTTCATTCGGTTGAAGCGCCTTATAAATTACTTTTTAAGGATCAATTTGTCTGCTTTTCTCCTGAATCCTTTGTACAAATTCGACAAAACAAAATTTATACGTATCCCATGAAAGGAACGATTGATGCGAGCCAGCCTAATGCCAAAGCGAATTTGTTAAATGATGAAAAAGAGCAACGAGAACATTACACCATTGTAGATTTAATGCGTAATGATCTTTCAATGGTCGCAAAAAACATCAGAGTATCTCGTTTTCGCTACATCGATAGTATTTACACAGAACGAGGCGAAATACTGCAAACCAGTTCAGAAATTTGTGGTGAACTGGAAAATAATTGGCAAAATACAATTGGCTCAATATTAGCTGCACTTTTACCTGCTGGTTCGATTAGCGGTGCGCCTAAAGAAAAAACGGTTTCCATTATTCAACAAGCTGAAAAACAAGCTCGAGGCTATTACACGGGAATTTTCGGTATTTTTGATGGCGAAAACCTAAATAGTGCCGTCGCAATTCGCTTTATTGAACAAAAAAATGATAAATTTTATTTTCGTAGTGGTGGCGGCATTACCATTCAAAGCCAACTTGAAGATGAATATCAAGAGTTGATTGCCAAAGTTTACCTTCCAATTCAAAAGGAAAAGTAATGTTCCCTTTATTTGAAACCATCGCCATTGAAAATGGTAAAATTCAAAATATTGCTCTGCATCAAGCTCGCTATGAGCGTAGCCTTATCACTTATTATGGAAAAAGTGCGGTCACTTTTTTTAATCTTTTAGATCTAATTCAAGCCCCTAAGGAGCTAGATAATAAGCTTGTTCGCTGTCGAATTGACTACAACGCTCATCAAACTAAAATTTCATACCTTGAATATATACCGAAAACACATCGTGTATTCAAGCCCATAGTCTGTAATGAAATTGACTATTCGCTCAAATATGTTGATCGTGAACTTATCAATGCATTATTTGCACAAAAGGGAAAGGCTGATGAAATTATTATTATTAAAGAGGGCTTTGTGACAGACTGCTCTATTGGCAATCTCGCCTTTAGAAAAGGCGGTCAATGGTTCACCCCCAATACCCCTTTATTACAAGGCACACAACGAACATATCTATTGCAATCCGGTCAACTTCAAGAAATTGAAATTAGACAAGAACAACTTGAACAGTTTGACGAAATTCGAGTTATTAATGCCTTGAATGGGCTATAAAATGCCCATTCATTCACTTCATTCTATTTGACTAAATCTAACATTTCTTGCGCATTTGCTAAAGCAAGATCCGTAATTTCACTGCCTCCGAGTAATCTTGCAAGAGCAGGAATGCGCTCTTCTTGAGAAAGTGCGGTCATTTTAGTTTCTGTTTTATCATCAACGGTAAATTTCTCAACATTAAATTGATGATGTCCGTGGCATGCCACTTGTGGTAAATGAGTCACACAAAGCACTTGGCATTTATCACCTAATTGGCGCAATAATTTACCCACTACGCTTGCGGTTTTACCACTAATCCCAACATCAACTTCATCAAAGATCAGTGTTGGAATCGCCGATTGATCTGATGTTAAGACTTGAATCGCTAATGACATACGAGACAATTCACCACCTGATGCCACTTTTGCTAGTGGTTGCGCTTGTTGTCCTAGATTACTGCGTAAAGTAAAGACGATATTATCTGCCCCATTTGCCGCTACTTTAGCTAAATCTGAATTCACGTCAATGAAAAACTCGGCATTCTCCATTGCAAGGCCTTTGATAGAATGTGTCACCTGTCGTGATAATTTCTCTGCAGCTTGGCTACGACTTTCATGTAATTGTTTTGCCGTATGTTGCATTTTCTCAAAGGCAGTTTTTTCTTCCAGAATCAGACGTTCTTCACTTTCTGAAAAATCTAAAAGTGCGGTCAATTCTGCTTTTAATTTTTGATGCCATACCACCAACTCTTCAGGTTTCACATTGTGCTTGCGTGCAAGTTGTAAAGCTTGACCTAAACGTTGTTCAATCTCTTGTAATAACATCGGATCTTGCTCAATATGAGAAGCAAGATGTTGGACTTCATTTGTCGCCTCTTGCACTTGAATAAGCGCATCATTCAACATTGTTTGAACAGAAACATATCGAGGATCTAACTCACTTAATTCATCAATATACTGTGTCGCACGATAAAGCATAGAATCAATACTCACGGTCTCATTTTCACTGAGTAACTGTAAGGCTGATTGTGATAACTGTGTTAGCTGTTCGCTATTTGATAGACGACGTTGATCCTCTTCTAATTCTAAATACTCATTTGGACGAAGGGCAAACTCATCCAATTCTTCTACCTGGTATTGTAAAAGTTGCTTCTTCGCTTCATTCTCGGCGACTTGTTGTTGGAAGTTTTTAACTTGTGTTTGAAGATTTTTCCACGCTCGATAATCTTCTCGCATTTGAGCGAGTAAATCATTGTGATGTGCAAATGTATCCACCAACTGAAGCTGATAATCATTTTTCAATAATAACTGAGAAGCGTGCTGCCCATTAATATGAATAAGATATTGACCAATTTCTTTTAATTGAGAAGCCGATACGGGCGTGCTATTGATAAAGGCTTTAGAACGTCCATCTGCATTAATAACACGACGTAAAATACAATCGGAGGGATTATCAGGATCTTGCAATTCCTGCTGTTGCAACCATTGATAAGCGGGGTTAGTTGGTTCAATAAAAAATGTGGCGCAGATTTCGGCTCTTTCCTGCCCTTCTCGAACCATAGAGGTTTCAATACGTTGTCCCAAGCATAATCCCAACGCATCAATAGCAATAGATTTTCCTGCGCCGGTTTCACCCGTAATTACAGACATTCCTTTCGACAATTCAATTTCTAATTGACGAACAATTGCAAAATTATTGATGATAAGTTGGGTTAGCATAAAAATCTCCTTAACTGTATATCCATATATTATAACTGATATAATATACAGTAAAGAGATTTTTAACTTTTTGAATTAGAAATTTTTAAGCCAGCCTAATTTCGTGCTTAATACATTGTAATAATTATAATTTTTCAGGTGCAATAGGCGCAGTTTATGCGGACTTTTTTCAATATGCACCACATCATCCGGACAAAAATCGAGTGCCATTTGACTATCACAGCCAACCTCTAACTGAGAAGTATTATGCTCGGCAAAGCGAATGGAAATTTTGCTGTCGCCATCAATGACTAATGGTCGAGAAGAAAGTGTGTGCGGGAACATCGGCACAAGGGCAATCGCATTTAAATTTGGCGTTAAAATCGGGCCACCAGCAGAAAGCGAATAAGCCGTTGAACCTGTTGGCGTGGAAATAATCAAGCCGTCTGAACGTTGAGAAAAGGCAAATTTATCATTGATATAAACATGGAAATCAATCATGTGCGCAATTTTAGCCGGGTGAATCACCGCCTCATTTACTGCATTACCACTAGAAATAATTTCACCATTGCGTTCAATTTTAGCTTCCAATAAAAAACGCTCTTCGACAAAAAACTCGCTGCGTTCCAAACAAGCTTCAAGCTGTGCGTAAGCATTTTTCGGATCGATATCGGTCAAAAAGCCCAAGTTACCTCGGTTAATACCAATCATTGGAATATGATATTTAGCCAAAATGCGAGCACGTCCTAGCATATTGCCATCACCACCGATCACAATCACAAGTTGTGCTTGCTCACCGATTTGTTCAACTGTCGCTAACACCTCTTCGGGTAAACCAAATTTTTCACCGACATCTTTTTCCACTAAAACTCGATATCCTCGTTCTTTCAGCCATTGATACAAGTTTTTATGCATTTGCAAATTAAGATCGCGACGCGGTTTTCCCATCAAGGCGATGGTTTTAAATGATTTAACTAATTCATCCATAACTATGATTACTCCCAAGTACAGACTTACTGATTTTTGACCGCACTTGAATTTAAAATTTTAGCCATTATATTACATAGCAATTCAGTTTTGCTAAAATAGCGCTAATTTTTGATCAATGGAGAAAAAGATGTCAGAACAAGCACAAAACTTAAATGAAAATGAAGAACTCGTTGAAGAAGTTCAACAGGAAACCACTTCGACGGAAGATCCGTTAGAAGAAGCGATCGCTCGTGTGCAAGAGCTTGAAGAACAATTAAAAGCACAAGTAGAAGAAACCTCTAAAAAAGAACAAGATTTATTGCTTCGTACTCGTGCAGAAATTGACAATATGCGTCGCCGTAGCGAACAAGATGTTGAAAAAGCACATAAATTTGCATTAGAAAAATTTTCAAAAGACATTTTAAATACCATTGATAACTTAGAGCGTGCGCTTTCAACACCTGCTAATAAGGAAGATGAAAGCATCAAAGCATTATTCGATGGTGTGGAGCTAACCTTAAAAGAGTTACTCTCAACGGTGGCTCGCTTTGGTGTTGAGCCTGTTGGCGCAGTGGGTGAAACCTTTAACCCGGATCTCCACCAAGCCATCTCTATGCAACCAGCTGAAGGGTTTGAAAGCAACCAAATCACCACCGTTTTACAAAAAGGCTATACCTTAAATGGTCGTGTGATTCGCCCAGCTATGGTAATGGTTGCAGCTTAATTTCTTTTCTATGACTTAAAGAGCGGACGATTTTTCGTCCGTTTTTTTATTGCCAAAAATCTTGATTTAGATCAAATTTATTAAAAAATAATTTGCGAATAATTCTCAACAAAAACACTCTTGCTTTCCAGATTTATCAAGGTTTCAACTCAATTTCAACCATCAATAAACATAAAATATCACTACATATTGTGTATTGATCTGTTAAATGAAACTATATATAGTGATTTCAATTTTTTCATAGCTACCTTACAGGAGTCATAAAATGAACGCTTTCTTTGTGATTAAGCGTGATGGTTCACGAATTGGGTTTGACCTACAACGTATTACTAATGCAATCAAAAAAGCAGCAAGTGCGGTCAATATTGTTGATGAAATTTATATTCATGATCTGAGCCAGCAGATTAATACTGAAATTTTTAGTCATTATCAGCATGAAATTGATATCAACCAGATTCAAAAAATTGTTGAAAATCACTTAATGACAAGTAAGTATCCACAAATTGCACGTGCTTATATTGAATATCGTCACGATCGTAATCTTGCACGTGAAAAACGCAGCCAATTAACCAAAGAAATTGAAGGGCTGATTGAGCAAAGCAATGTAGAATTGCTCAATGAAAATGCGAATAAAGATGCGAAAGTTATCCCTACCCAACGTGATTTACTGGCGGGTATTATGGCAAAACATTATGCCAAACGTCATATTCTGCCAAGAGATGTTGTTGAAGCCCATGAAAAAGGGGAAATCCACTATCACGACTTAGACTACGCACCATTTTTCCCGATGTTTAACTGCATGCTCGTTGATCTAAAAGGCATGCTTTCTCATGGTTTTAAAATGGGTAATGCTGAAATTGAGCCGCCTAAATCTATCGGTACAGCAACAGCGGTTACCGCACAAATTATTGCTCAAGTAGCCAGCCATATTTATGGCGGTACAACCATTAATCGCATTGATGAAGTGCTTTCGCCTTATGTTCAACTCAGTTTTGAAAAACATTTGAAAAATGCCGCCCAATGGCAAATTCCGGATGCGGAAGGTTATGCGAAAGCGCTAATTGAAAAAGAATGTTTTGATGCGTTTCAATCCCTCGAATATGAAGTCAATACGCTCCATACGTCAAATGGCCAAACGCCGTTTGTGACCTTTGGTTTTGGCTTAGGCACAAGTTGGCAAGAACGTTTGATTCAGCAATCAATTTTGAAAAACCGTATTCGTGGTTTGGGTAAAAATCACAAAACACCTGTCTTCCCTAAACTGGTCTTTACCATTAAAAAAGGCGTGAACCAAAACGAACAAGATCCGAACTATGACATTAAAAAACTGGCATTAGAATGCGCTTCAAAACGCATGTATCCAGATATTTTAAACTATGATCAAGTGGTTAAAGTCACAGGCTCATTCAAAGCGCCAATGGGTTGTCGTAGCTTCTTAGGTGCCTATGAAGAAAACGAGCATGAAGTGCATGATGGTCGCAATAATTTAGGTGTGGTGAGTTTGAATCTGCCCCGTATTGCCCTTGAAGCGCAAGGAAACGAAGAAAAATTCTACCGCACTTTAGATGAACGCTTAGCCCTCGCGAAGAAAGCCTTGCTTACCCGTATTGCTCGCTTAGAAAATACCAAAGCTCGTGTCGCGCCAATTCTCTATATGGAAGGCGCTTGTGGTGTTCGACTAAACGCCGACGATAATGTTGCGGATATTTTCAAAAATGGACGAGCATCAATTTCTTTAGGCTATATTGGTATTCACGAAACCATCAATGCGCTGTATAAAAAAGGGCATATTTTTGACGATGTGCAACTACGTGAAAAAGGTATCGCGATTGTGCGTCGTTTAAGTGAAGCGGTAAAACAATGGCAGAAAGAAACGGGTTATGCATTTAGCCTTTATTCCACACCAAGTGAAAACTTGTGTGATCGTTTCTGTCGCTTAGATACCAAACAATTTGGCGTTATTGAAGGCGTTACCGATAAAGGCTACTATACTAACAGCTATCACTTAGATGTAGAGAAAAAAGTTAATCCATACGATAAATTAGACTTTGAAATGCCTTATCCTGAATTAGCCAGTGGTGGCTTCATTTGTTATGGCGAATACCCAAATATTCAACATAATCTCAAAGCTCTCGAAGATGTGTGGGATTATAGCTACGATCGCGTACCTTATTACGGCACGAATACGCCAATTGATGAATGTTATGAATGTGGTTTTACAGGAGAGTTTAATTGCACAAGTAAAGGCTTTGTCTGTCCAAAATGCGGTAATCATGACAGTGCAAAAGTCTCCGTGACCCGACGGGTTTGTGGTTATCTCGGCAGCCCTGACGCTCGTCCATTCAATGCGGGCAAGCAAGAAGAAGTAAAACGTCGAGTAAAACACCTATAATGTTGTAACATTGATTATGATAAAATAGCTCATCAAAAGTGAGCTATTTTTATTTCAACAAAGAAGGAAGTACTATGCCAACACTTACACAAATCACTCAATCCATCATGCAAGATCCCGACAATCAATCGTTCACCAAAAAAGGCATTGAACCGCTTTTTGCTGCGCCAACTACCGCTCGTATTAATATCGTCGGACAAGCACCTGGAATTAAAGCCCAAGAAAGTCGTTTATACTGGAATGATAAAAGCGGTGATCGACTACGTGAATGGCTAGGTGTGGATCGTGATACCTTTTATCACTCAGGTATGTTTGCAGTCATCCCAATGGATTTTTATTACCCAGGAAAAGGCAAATCGGGTGATTTACCGCCACGCAAAGGCTTTGCAGAGAAATGGCATGCACCGATTTTAGCTAACTTGCCCAATATAGAACTCACCATTCTTATCGGGCAATATGCACAAAAATATTATTTACCGGAAAACAAGCTTAATGTAACTGAAACAGTTCACCATTTCCGTAATTTTCTGCCTCACTTTCTCCCGCTCGTTCACCCTTCTCCACGCAACCAAATTTGGCTCAAGAAAAATCCATGGTTTGAGCAAGAGATTGTGCCAACATTGCAAAAGCAAGTAAAAATGATTTTATCTTATTAGTTTAACATCTGATTTATAGATTATCTTTAATAAATTCAATATATTAATAGTTTTTTATTATGATACTAATCCGTTTTAAGTATGTCTTCTTTTCTGATTAATCTTTCTTGTGCTACAATCGGTGACTATTAACAAATATGAGGAAAAATATGCAACAAACCCCTGTTACTAACTCAAGAGCCAAAGCTTGGAATAAAAATGCGATTATATTCCTCGTCGATGTTGTGCTCTTCTTTGTTTTATTAAACACGCTTCCTTTTGAGCTAGCAGTCAATAAAGGTTTAGCATTATTAGCATTCGTAGCAATTTTATGGCTTACTGAAGCAGTGAATGTCACGATTACAGCGCTATTTGTCCCTATCCTGTCCGTATTATTAGGATTGGTAAATAGTCGCGAGGCCTTAGTGGCTTTTGCCGATCCAACTATTTTCTTATTTTTTGGCGGATTCGCACTTGCTACCGCATTAAATGTGCAAAAAATTGATCAAATGATTGCCAATAAAATTATGCAATTAGCCAAAGGTCGATTATTCATTGCTGTTCTTTATCTATTCTTAGCCACGGCTTTTTTATCTATGTGGATGAGTAATACGGCTACAGCGGCAATGATGATACCACTTTCCATGACGATCTTAAGCCAATTAGATCGTAATAAAGAACATAACACTTATATATTTGTATTATTAGGAATCGCCTATAGTGCCACTATTGGGGGAATGGGGACTTTGGTAGGAAGCCCTCCGAATGCTATTGCGGCCTCACAACTCCATTTAGATTTTGCTAGTTGGTTAATGTTTGGCACACCTGTTATGCTCATTTTATTCCCAATTATCATCGGTTGGTTATACATCGTCTTTAAACCGAAATTAAATCTTCATTTTGAAGCCGAATTTGCCAAAATCCATATGAATAAAAAACGTATTTTAACTTTAGCGATTTTTGTATCAGTGGCAATTCTTTGGATTTTTGGCGGCTATCTCAATCCAATTATTTCTCAACTATTAGGACTCCCTAAACCAATCGGCAGTTTTGATAGTATGGTCGCACTCTCTGCAGCAATTGTTATTTGTGTAACAGGCATCGCAAGCTGGAAAGAAGTTCAAGAAAATACGGAATGGGGCGTACTTTTCCTCTTTGGTGGTGGTTTAACATTAAGCTCGGTTCTTACCCATTCTGGCGCAAGCAAAATCATGGCGGACGGTATCGTCTTTATTATTGAAGGTGGCCACTACTATGTGATGGCATTAATTGTTGCAGCCTTTATTGTCGTTTTAACTGAGTTTACCTCAAATACAGCAAGTGCAGCCTTACTCGTCCCAATCTTTATATCTATCGCTCAAGCACTCAATATGCCTCCGCTGGGTTTTGCGATGATTATTGGCTTAGGCGCATCTTGTGCCTTTATGATGCCAGTGGGAACGCCGCCTAATGCAATTGTATACTCCACTGGTTTTGTTAAACAGTCAGAGATGGTTCGTGTCGGTAAATTTATTGATTTAACCTGTATAGTTATTATTGCAACCATTGCTTATCTGTTCTGGATGTAGCTTTAAAATCAAACAAGTGCGGTTGAAAATAACGTGATTTTTAACTGTACTTTTTTTACCTTTCATTACGCAAACGTTTGCCATAGATGAAAATTAACGTATAATTCGCGCAATTTTTTCTATCTAAGGGAACCTAATGAATAACAATCTACTTTATACCGTGGAAGACAAACCACCTTTCGGATTGAGTTTACTCCTTGCGGCACAACATTTACTTGCCGCACTCGGGGGGATTATTGCCGTACCATTGGTCATTGGTAACGTCTTAAAATTACCTACCGAAGATACCATTACGCTAGTGAATGCTGCACTCTTGATTTCTGGCGTGGTCACCGTTATTCAATGCAAAGGCCTGGGGCCTATAGGCATTCGTTTGCCTAGTGTGATGGGAACCAGTTTTACTTTCGTTGCCGCTGCACTGGCCATTGGTTTCAGTGAATATGGCATCGCCGGTATATTAGGTTCCTCTCTCATTGGTTCCTTAGTGATGATTATCGGCAGTTTCTTTATGCCGTATATTCGCAAATTGTTCCCACCGCTTGTGACAGGGACTGTCGTCATGATGATCGGCTTAAGCCTCATTCCTGTTGCGGTTGACTGGTTTGCGGGTGGTCAACGTGGTGATGCGAATTATGCGACGCCAGAAAATTTAATGATGGCGAGCTTTGTATTAATCATCGTTGTAGCACTCGTGCAATGGGGCAAAGGCATTTTCTCCGCCGCAGCGATCGTTATTGGGATGATGACAGGCTATCTCGTTTGTTTAGCCATGGGCTGGGTGAGCTTTGAAGGCGTAAAACAAGCGCAAACTTTCGCAATTCCACAACCGCTACACTTTGGTTTAGCCTTCCCTATTTCAGGTATTATCGGCATGTCCATTGCCTATTTAGTGACGATCGTTGAATCAAGCGGTAACTTCTTAGCACTAGGTAATGCAACCCAAACAGAAATTACCGGCAAACATTTACGTGGCGGGGTTCTAGCCGATGGTTTAGGTTCAGCTTTAGCTGCCATTATGTCCACCACACCATTCTCTTCATTCTCTCAAAACATTGGTGTCATTTCACTAACGGGCGTGGCAAGCCGTCACGTGGTTGCGCTAACCGGTGTACTTCTAGCGCTAGCGGGCTTATTCCCTGTATTTGGCGCATTAATTGTTTCAATTCCATTGCCTGTATTAGGTGGTGCAGGCTTAATGATGTTCGCGATGATTATCGCTGCGGGTATCCAAATGTTAGACAAAGTCGCACGTAGCAAACGCAATGGTTTAATTATTGCCATTTCCATTGGCTGTGGCTTAGCCGTGACAACTCGTCCAGAATTGCTTGATAAATTACCGCACTTTTTCAAAGAAGTGCTCGGTTCAGGCATTACCGTAGGCTCATTACTTGCCTTAATCCTTAACCTCGTGCTTCCAGAAGATAAAGTGGAAGAAACAAAAGAATAAAAATAGATAGCGAATAAGGGCAGATTAACACTGCCCTTTTCTTTTCCTGTAAAATATTTCTAAAACTGACCGCACTTTGTTAAAATCAGGCATCATTTTCCATTTATCAAGGAATAAAAATGGCAGATTTACCTTTTTTAGTTGAACTCAACGAACAAAATCTTACCGAAACGTTGCAACGTTCTGTTGAAACCCCGCTTGTCATTAACTTTTATGCACCAAGCCATAAAGAATCAGCTGATTTTGCAAAAGTCCTAAAACGTGTTGCAGAACAACACCAAGGGCAATTTATTCTCGGCTTAGTCAATTGTGAAACGGAGCAAATGCTTGCCGCACAATTTCGTATTCAAGCGTTGCCAACGACCTACCTTTTTAAAGAGGCACAAGCATTAGATGCCTTCCCTGGCACATTAGATGAAACCAGCTTATTACAACGTTTAAGCGCCATTTTGCCAAAAGAAGAAGATTTAAAATTCCAAAAAGCCTTGGATTTTTTACAAGTGGAAGATTACGACTCTGCTCTTCCATTACTGAAAGAAGCCTGGGAGCTTTCGGATAAGAAAAACAGCGATGTGGCATTACTTTATGCGGAAACCTATATCGCCATGAAAAAAACGGAGCCTGCATCAGATATTTTAGCGCAAATTCCGATTCAGGATCGCGACAGTCGTTGGCATGGCTTACAAGCGCAGATTGAGCTTTTAATTAAAGCGGCCGATACGCCAGAAATTCAGCAATTACAAGCGGATTATGCGAAAAATCCAACGCCTGAAATTGCATTGAAATTGGCAGTTCAGCTACATCAAGCCAATCGAAACGAAGAAGCATTAGATTTATTATTTAGCATTCTTAAACAAGATCTTTCTGCGGAAAACGGTGAAGTGAAGCAACAGTTTTTAGCTATTTTATCAGCCATTGGCAATGCAGATCCTATCACCAATAAATATCGCCGATTGCTGTATGCATTGCTTTACTAATACGATCAACTATTTTTTTATGCATGAAGGCTTTATAATGGACGAACTCCAAAAACCTCATGCTTTATTTTATAAACAAAGGATTCTTTATGTCAGACGTTAAACACAGTAAATTATTAATTTTAGGTTCAGGCCCTGCGGGTTATACCGCGGCTATTTATGCCGCACGTGCGAACTTAAAACCTGTTTTAGTGACCGGTCTTCAACAAGGCGGACAACTTACTACCACGGATGAAATTGAAAACTGGCCGGGTGATTTTGAAATCACCACTGGTCCAGGTTTAATGCAACGTATGTTGCAACACGCCGAAAAATTTGAAACCGAAATCGTGTTTGATCATATTAATAAAGTCGATTTATCTTCTCGCCCGTTCAAACTTTATGGTGATATGCAAACCTTCACATGTGATGCGTTAATCATCGCAACAGGGGCATCCGCACGTTATATCGGATTAGAATCAGAAACCGCTTATAAAGGTCGAGGTGTTTCAGCTTGCGCAACCTGTGATGGTTTCTTCTATCGCAATAAACCGGTTGCCGTTGTCGGTGGTGGAAATACCGCCGTTGAGGAAGCACTTTACTTAGCGAATATTGCCTCTGAAGTGCACTTAATCCACCGTCGCGATAGCTTCCGTGCGGAAAAAATCTTAATCGATCGCTTATACAAAAAAGTCGAAGAAAGCAAAATCGTGCTTCATACTGACCGCACTTTGAATGAAGTGTTAGGCGATAACATGGGCGTAACAGGTGTACGTTTAGAAAACGTAAAAACTGGCGAAAAAGAAGACGTGAAATTAGACGGTTTATTTATTGCCATCGGTCATGCGCCAAACACTGAAATTTTCCAAGGTCAGCTTGAGCTTAACAACGGTTATATCGTTGTTAAATCTGGTCTTGAAGGCAATGCAACAGCGACCTCTGTAGAAGGTGTTTTTGCTGCAGGTGATGTGATGGATCACAACTATCGCCAAGCCATTACTTCAGCGGGGACAGGCTGTATGGCAGCATTAGATGCTGAACGTTATTTAGATGCACAAGAATAAGTGCGCTAAATTCTCATGTAAGGTGCGTAAAACAAGGTTTCACGCACCTATTATTTTTCAAAGGTAGGTTTTTTAATCCTCCAGCCAACTCATCCTATCCTAGGATAAATAAAAACAATGGACAAACTTCGCCAAAAATATTTACAAAAATGGCTTCGTGCGCAACAGCAACCTGTTAAAAAATTAATGCGCACCAATATTGCCCTTGCCACACTTTCTTCCTTAATTCTTGTGGCTCAAACCTATTTTCTTGCGACATTGCTCGACAAGCTCATTATGCAAAATGTCGATCGCGCTGAACTGGTTCCATATTTTATTGCGTTAATCATTACTTTTGCTTTGCGTGCGGTCATTTTATGGCTACGCGAAAAAATTGGCTTTAAAGCAGGTCGATTACTGCGCAACCATATGCGCCAAAAGATCTTAGACAAAATCCACCAAGTGGGACCTGCGACTATCAATAATAAACCAGCCGGTAGCTGGGCAAGTATCATGCTTGAACAAGTGGAAAATCTGCATAACTTCTATGCGCGTTTCTTACCACAACAAAGTTTGTCAGCCATTGTACCACTGGTGATCTTAATTGCCGTATTCCCACTCAACTGGGCGGCTGGATTGATTTTGATGGTCACAGCACCGCTTGTACCCATTTTCATGATTCTAGTTGGAATGGCGGCAGCAGACAGCAGCCAAAAAAATATGGCAACCCTTTCTCGCTTAAGTGCACAATTCTTGGATCGCTTACGCGGTTTAGAAACCTTGCGTCTTTTCAACCGCACTTCAGAACAAACACAACATATTGAAAGTACAACGGAAGACTTCCGTGAAACGACCATGACCGTACTTAAAATGGCGTTTCTCTCTTCTGCCGTGTTAGAGTTTTTCACCTCAATTTCCATTGCTTTAATGGCGGTGTATTTTGGTTTTAGCTATTTAGGTCAAGTCGAATTTGGTACTTATGGCACCACGCTGACTTTATTTACCGGCTTTTTCTGCTTAATTCTGGCACCAGAGTTTTATCAACCATTGCGTGATCTTGGGACTTACTACCACGATCGTGCCGCAGGTATTGGTGCTGCTGATGCCATTGTCGATTTCTTAGAAGCGGATTATTTAATTGCGCATCAAGGGAATGAACAAATTCCAGCACAAAGTGCGGTCGAAATTCAAGCTGAAAATTTAGTGGCGCTTTCTCCACAAGGTCAACCATTAACGAAGCCTCTTTCATTCCATATCCCGAAAGAAAGCCATATTGCCCTTGTGGGCCAAAGTGGTGCAGGAAAAACCTCTTTAATCAATGTATTACTCGGTTTCTTGCCTTATGAAGGCAGCTTAAAAATTAACGGTGTAGAACTTAATCAAAGCCGTTTAAGCGACTGGCGAAAACAAATTGCGTGGGTAGGTCAAAATCCATTACTGCTACAAGGCAGCATCAAAGAAAATCTACTTTTAGGTGATATTCAAGCAACTGATGAGCAAATTGAGCAAGCCTTGATTTCTGCTCAAGCGAAAGAGTTTACCGATAAATTAGGCTTGGATAGCGAAATTAAAGATGGTGGGATTGGTGTATCCGTAGGCCAAGCTCAACGCTTAGCGATCGCTCGCGCTTTACTACGCAAAGGCAATTTATTATTACTCGATGAGCCAACAGCTAGCCTGGATGCTCAGTCTGAAAATCTGGTACTTGCTGCCCTTGCAGAAATGAGCCATAACCAAACGACCTTAATGATCACACACCGTATTGAAGATCTAAAACAATGTGACAATATTTTTGTGATGCAAGAAGGTCAAATTGTTCAACAAGGGCATTTCAACCAATTAAAAGATCAAGGCTTCTTTGCCGAATTATTGGCTCAACGAAAAGAGGACATTCAATAATGTGTGCTTTACTTCCCTTTTTACGTTTATTTAAATTTGCCAAGTTGCCTTTATTTTTAGGCTTGGTTTTAATGATTACCGGCCTTGCATCTAGCATAGGCTTGCTGACCACATCGGGTTGGTTTTTAGCGGCAACGGCCATTGCGGGTCTTGGCACATTGTTTAATTTCTTCTATCCATCTGCTTCTGTGCGTGGGCTTGCCATTGGCCGTACCCTTTTCCGTTATTTTGAAAAGTTGGTGACACACGATGCGACTTTCCGCATTTTGGCTAAATTACGGGTACAAGTTTTTGAGAAAATTATTCCATTAAGTCCTGCTGTGTTAAATCGCTACCGTAACAGCGATTTATTAAACCGCTTAGTGTCTGATGTAGATACCCTAGATAGCCTTTATCTTCGCTTAATTGCGCCATTTATTACGGCTATTTTTGTGATTTTAGTCATGTGTATTGGCCTAAGTTTTGTCAATGCACCTTTAGCCTTAGGTCTAGGTGCGAGCCTGCTTTTATTAGTATTCGTCATTCCAACCGTTTTCTACCAACTGGGTAAAAAATTTGGCGATAAACTCGTGCATTCACGTGCACTTTATCGCACACAATTCTTAGAATTTATCCAAGCTCAAGCGGAATTATTGCTCTTTAATGCCGAAGATAAATTGAAAGATAACATGGCTAAAACTGAAGCCAATTGGCAAGCAGACCAACAAAAAGAAGCCAATTTAAGTGGATTTTCAACCGCACTTTCACTCTTTTTAAATGGCTTAATTATTGCCGCAATGTTGTGGTTTAGCTCACAAGCGGAGTTTGGTAACGATGAATATCGCATGGCGTTTATTGCACTCTTCACTTTTGCGGCCTTAGCTTCATTTGAAATCTTAATGCCATTAGGTTCTGCGTTCTTGCACATCGGTCAAGTCATTGCTTCAGCTGAACGCGTGACAGATATTATCGAGCAACAACCATTAGTGACCTTTAGTGGCAAAGCGGAGTTCGATCAAAACGCCATAACATTAATTGAAGCCAAAGATCTTTCTTTCACTTATCCTGAACGTCAAAATCGTGCTTTAGAGAATTTGAATTTAACCATTCAAAAAGGTAAAAAAGTCGCTATTTTAGGTAAAACAGGCAGCGGAAAATCCACGCTATTACAACTTTTAGTGCGTAATTATGATGCCAATCAAGGAGAATTATTCCTTGCTGGAAAACCGATTGCCGATTACGCAGAAGACACATTACGCAGCCAATTCTGCTTTTTAACACAACGTGTTCATGTATTTAGCGATACACTTCGTCAAAATCTGCAATTCGCAAGTGCGGTCAATATTTCAGATGAAAAAATGATCGAGGTGTTAAATCAAGTTGGTTTAGGCAAATTGTTGGAACAAGAACAAGGCTTAGATATTTGGCTAGGTGATGGTGGCCGTCCACTTTCTGGTGGAGAACAACGTCGTTTAGGCTTGGCTCGTATTCTGCTTAATGATGCGCCAATTTTATTATTAGATGAGCCAACTGAAGGTTTAGATCGCGAAACTGAACGCCAAATTCTGCGTTTGATTCTTGCCCATGCTGAAAATAAAACCTTAATTATGGTGACTCACCGCTTAACGGCGATCGAGCAATTTGATGAACTTTTTGTGATTGATGAAGCGAAGCTAATTGAAAAAGGCACTTATGCAGAATTATTGCAATTAGAAAAAGGGTTCTTCAAACAATTAGTGGAGCGTGTGTAAAACAAGGAAGGATAAGTTGGGTGGAAATCTTCCCAGCTTATTCTCGGCACACAGAAATTCCGACTTTGGCTGCTTTCTTCCGAACCTGACCGAGTAAACCGGACACCGTTGCGAGAGACCGAGAAGATTTCCATTGATATCGCAATGCGATTAGGTGGGCTATTATGCAAGAATTGGCTCTGTATTGCAAAGGTTAATTTATCAATTCGGTGAATTTGACGAGAAAATCAACCGCACTTTTAAGGTAAAACCATGAACTATCTCCAATACTACCCTACCGATGTTGTAAATGGCGAAGGCACCCGTTGTACCCTTTTCGTTAGCGGTTGTACGCATGGTTGCCGTGGTTGCTACAACCAAAAGAGCTGGTCTTTTGATAATGGCGTATTATTTGATGAAGCGATGGAACAACAGATCATCAATGATTTAAAAGATACGCGCATTAAACGTCAAGGGCTCACGCTTTCTGGTGGAGATCCGATGCATCCTCGTAATGTCGAAGCCTTACTTCCTTTTGTTCAACGTGTCAAAAAAGAATGTCCTGATAAGGATATTTGGGTGTGGACGGGATATAAACTGGATGAACTTGATGATTATCAACGTCAAATGTTGCCTTATATTGACGTGCTTATTGATGGGAAATTTATACAAGAACAGGCTGACCCAAGCTTAGTTTGGCGCGGTTCAGCCAATCAAGTGATTTACCGTTTCAAGGTTTAACCGAATAATGTTAAGCTATTCTGCCAAGCCGTTTCTTTAATCACTTCAGCATTTTCACTTCTTAAACGGCATAACACTTCAAAGGTGTGAACAATCCGCTCCGGTCGATTAGGTTGCCCTTGAAAGCCAAATACGGGCATATCTGGTGTATCTGTTTCTAACACCAACGCCTCTAACGGTAACTTCGCAATCGCTTGGCGTGTTTTATTCGCGCGTTCATAAGTAATCGTGCCGCCTACGCCAATTTTATAGCCTAAATCCACAAATCGTTTTGCTTGATCATAACTTCCAGAAAAACCATGCACGACACCACATTTTGGTAAATTGGCTTGTTTTAAAAAACGGAATAATTGCTCATGAGATTTTCTGCTATGCAAGTTCACAGAAAGATTATATTTCTTCGCTAAATAAAGCTGACTCTCCAGAAAGTGTTGTTGTTTTTGCCATAATTCATCCGTCAATAAATCTGGAATCGCACATTCTAAGCCTATTTCTGCTACGGCTGTACAATTTTGATTACGACCAGATAATGCCGCATCCAATATCTCTAAATCATGCTCTTGATGCTCTTTGATATAAAGAGGATGCAACCCAAGCCCACAATAAAGATGCTCAGGAAAAAGTGCGGTCATATTTTGGATTGTTTTAAAATCCGACTCTTTTACCGCCACAATCAAGATTTTCTGCACATCAGCTTGCTTAGCGTTATCCACGAGCTGAGCTAATGACTCACCAGTGTCATGATGAAGATAATCAAGGTGGGTATGAGTATCGAAGAAAGGCATCGCGTTATTTCACTTAAGAAAAAGGTGTGTAGATTACGCATCCACACACCGAATTAATTATTCGACAGAAACGGATGTAATCACCACATCTTCTGTTGGAACGTCTTGGTGGAAACCTTTATTACCGGTTTTTACTGTCTTGATTTTATCAACCACATCCATGCCTTCTACCACTTCACCGAATACGGCATAACCCCATTCTTGTACCACTTCGCGGCCAAACATCTCTTTTGAACGGTAGTTTAAGAAGTCATTATCTGCCACATTAATGAAGAATTGTGCCGTTGCAGAATGTGGATCAGAGGTACGCGCCATGGCGATTGTGCCACGTTTATTGCTTAAACGATTGTTTGCTTCATTTTGGATCGGTGCGTTTGTTGCTTTTTCACGCATTCCGCTTTCCATACCACCACCTTGGATCATAAATCCATCAATAACACGGTGGAAAATTGTGTTATTATAGAAACCGTTTTTACAATAATTTAAAAAGTTTTCTGCGGTGATTGGCGCTTTATCAAAATCAAGTTTAATTTTAATATCGCCAAAATTTGTGTGTAATGTAACCATGTTGTTTTCCTCTTGAAAATAAGGCATTCATTATTCCACAAATGGCGAGAAAGTGCCACCATGAGCAGAAAAAGTGCGGTCGGATTCCAATCAGAAGAGAAAAAATATGTTAAAGATCTTTAATACCCTCACTCGAGAAAAAGAAGTGTTCAAACCTATCCATGAAGGAAAAGTGGGTATGTATGTGTGCGGCGTGACCGTTTACGATTTATGCCATATTGGCCACGGCCGTACCTTTGTGTGTTTTGATGTGATTGCTCGCTACTTACGCGCTTTAGGTTACGATTTGACTTATGTGCGTAATATCACGGATGTGGACGATAAAATCATTAAACGTGCATTAGAAAACAAAGAAACCTGCGATCAACTTGTAGATCGTATGGTGCAAGAAATGTATAAAGATTTTGATGCATTAAACGTATTACGTCCTGATTTTGAGCCTCGTGCGACACATCATATTCCTGAAATTATTGAGATTGTGGAAAAACTAATTGCACGTGGTCATGCTTATGTTGCAGACAATGGCGATGTGATGTTTGATGTGGAAAGCTTTAAAGAATACGGCAAATTATCACGCCAAGATCTCGACCAATTACAAGCCGGTGCACGAATTGAAATTAATGAAATCAAGAAAAATCCAATGGATTTCGTGCTTTGGAAAATGTCAAAAGAAAACGAACCGAGCTGGCCATCCCCATGGGGCGCAGGTCGTCCAGGTTGGCACATTGAATGTTCAGCGATGAACTGCAAACAACTTGGTGAACATTTTGATATTCACGGCGGTGGTTCTGATTTAATGTTCCCACATCACGAAAATGAAATTGCACAATCTTGCTGTGCTCATGGCGGCCAATATGTGAATTATTGGATCCATTCTGGCATGATTATGGTAGATAAAGAAAAAATGTCGAAATCCCTCGGCAACTTCTTCACTATCCGCGATGTATTAAACCACTACAATGCAGAAGCGGTGCGTTATTTCTTACTAACGGCACACTATCGCAGCCAACTCAATTATAGTGAAGAAAACCTGAATTTAGCACAAGGTGCATTAGAACGTTTGTACACCGCTTTACGTAGCACCGATCAAAGTGCGGTTGCTTTTGGTGGTGAAAATTTTGTGGAAGCCTTCCGTGAAGCCATGGACGATGATTTCAACACACCAAATGCCCTTTCTGTCTTATTTGAAATGGCACGTGAAATCAATAAATTGAAAACTGAAGATGCAGAAAAAGCCAATGGTCTTGCTGCGCGTTTACGTGAGTTAGCGGGTATCTTAGGTTTACTTCAACAAGATCCAGAAAAATTCTTACAAGCTGGCTCTGACGATGATGAAGTCGCAAAAATTGAAGCGCTCATCAAACAACGCAACGAAGCTCGTGCCGCTAAAGATTGGACTGCAGCAGATGCGGCACGTAATGAACTTACAGCAATGGGTATCGTGTTAGAAGATGGCGCCAACGGCACGACATGGCGTAAACAATAATCTCACTTTGATACAAAAACTGCGGTCAAATTGACCGCAGTTTTTCTTTTTAGGCTTAAATCATTACATTCTAGCTTTTCCCATTGTTTTTGCTTTTTTCTTCATTTCTTTTGCTTTCATTTCTTCTGACTTCATATTATCCATTTTCACATCCTGAGACTTCATCATGCTATCAGACTTCATACTATCTGATGCCATTTTACGGTATTATGTAGCAGTTGCATAAAGTCCGAAAATTGACTAATTTACCGCATAAATTTGAATGCCTTTCCGAATGAAAATTGTGAAAAGCATTTCTTTTACCTCAAATTCTAACTTTAACCTCGCAATTTTTCACATCAATTTTCCATTTTTTCAAACTCAAGGTGTAGCTATTACGCTCAACCTTCATTCTGGTAACTCAAAGTATGAGTCGCCGAGGTAACTGTTGGGATAATGCTCCAATGGAGCGTTGGTTCCGCAGCTTTAAATATGAATGGATGCAAGAGGGCGACTATCTAACCTTGGGGCAAGCGATGGACGATGTGAGAGCTTATGTGATGTATTACAATTTTGTTCGCCCACATCGTTACAATCAAGGTTTGGCGCCTGTTTTAACAAAAAAAACCTATCGGGGACTGTTGAATTAGCTGATCTCTACATTAATCAGTAAAAGATAAAAGGGCGAAGATTATTAGAATCTTTGCCCTTAATGTTATCTGCATTTTTATAAAAAATAATATTTTCAATTTTTTG
Organism: Haemophilus parainfluenzae; assembly: GCF_900638025.1. NCBI lineage: Bacteria > Pseudomonadati > Pseudomonadota > Gammaproteobacteria > Pasteurellales > Pasteurellaceae > Parahaemophilus > Parahaemophilus parainfluenzae. Next base: position 1,178,542 of record NZ_LR134481.1, on the reverse strand, counting down.
AAAAAAAAGTGTAAGAAAAAAGGCTTATCTCCGACTAATAGAATAACTAGGAAGCATTTCCTACCATAATGAACTAAATAGTTTCATAAAATAGGTAATCAATCAGAGGAAAAAATGAAAGATTGTAAGATGCAAGGTATCAGCAGCGGCGTGAGTTTATTGATTTTACGCTTTTTTCTTGCGTGGGAATTTTTAGAGGCAGGGTTAGAAAAATGGAATGGTCAAAATTGGTTTACTGAAATACAAGATCGTTTTCCTTTTCCATTTAATCTTATTCCAGCCGATATTAATTGGCACGTTGCAATGGGATCTGAATTAATTTTCCCATTCTTGCTGATATTTGGGGTGCTAACACGTTTTAGTGCATTAAGTTTAACGATTTTAATCTCTGTCGCGTGGTATAGCATTCACGCCGATTCAGGTTATAACGTTTGTGATAATGGTTATAAATTACCCTTAATTTATGTGGTAACTTTATTAATCTTAATTACGCAGGGAGCAGGGAAACTCTCTTTAGACACGCTTATTAAGAAGGTTTATCCAACTAAAAGCTGGTTGAAATTTCTCTAACTATATATTCAATATCAAATTCTAGGAGATTTAAATGAAAAAATTATCCACTTTAGCCGCATTAGCAGGAGCATTAACGATGACAGTAGCCACTGTTACACACGCTGAGCCAAAATCAAGCAGTATGGATAAAGCTGCAACACCTTGTGTAGGCGATAAATGTGTGAAAACAAAAGCTGCAGAAGGTAAATGTGGTGCAAACGAAACGAAAGCCGCAGAAGGTAAATGTGGTGCGAGCAAACCAAAAGCTGCAGAAGGTAAATGTGGTGAAGGTAAATGTGGCTCTAAATAATCGTATTTTAATCTAGATGCCATACATAACACTGGTGTAAATTTACACCAGTGTTGTATTAAAAGGAGTAAATAATTATGTTACAAGGTGCAGGATTAGGGTATCGTCGAGATTTAGCGGATGATTTTTTAAATTTATCATCAAATAATGCGATTCAGTTTATGGAAGTTGCGCCAGAAAATTGGGTAAAAATGGGAGGAGCTGCTCGTTATAAATTTGATCAAGCCGCTGAAAGATATCCACTTGCGGTACATGGACTATCACTTTCATTAGGCGGGCAAGCACCACTTGATCGCGAGTTATTAAAAAATACTAAAGCATTAATGACTCAATATAATTCGACATTTTTTTCTGAACATTTGAGTTATTGTGAATGTGAAGGGCATTTATATGATTTATTACCTATGCCATTTACTGAAGAAGCTGTAAAACACGTAGCACAGAGAATCCGTTATGTGCAAGATTTTTTAGGATTACAAATTTCATTAGAAAACACCTCTTATTATTTACACTCTCCCACCAGCACAATGAATGAAGTAGAATTTTTAAATGCTATTGCACAAGAAGCGGATTGTGGTATTCATTTAGATGTGAATAATATTTATGTAAATGGCATCAATCACGGTTTACTCGATCCTTATGTTTTTTTAGATCAAGTAGATGTGAAACGTGTCAATTACATTCATATTGCAGGACACGACGAAGAACATTCTGCCGCACAAGTTGTGGAGGATTTAGAAGGAGAATCATTTAATAAAATAAAAGGGGCATATCGCTATTTACCAGAGTTATTAATTGATACGCACGGTGAGGCAGTAAAAGGTACTGTGTGGGATTTATTAGAATATGCCTATCAACGATTATCCGTCATTCCGCCAACATTATTAGAGCGTGATTTCAATTTCCCTCCATTTGCAGAACTTTATGCTGAAGTTGAACATATTGCACAACTACAGCAAAAATATGCTCAAAAAGAGGTAATATCTTATGCAGCCTAAACCTTCGCTTATTGAAACACAAAAAGCACTTGCTACAGCAGTTCGATTGGCTCATGCTCAACCTTTAAATGGTTATGCTCCGAATCGCCTCGCTGTTTATGCTCGCTTAGTTCGAAATAACATCTTTGGTTTTATTGACCGTTGTTTTGTTGAAGCACCTAAACACGTTTCTGCTGAGAGTTGGTTTCAGACAAAAGAAATGTTTGTATTAACAGGAAAATCACATTCCCCTTATTTTCAAGATATTGCTGGAGAATTCCTCTTATTTTGTCAAGAAAAAGAGAGTTTTGATGCCAATATACTGGCATTGATGGATTTTGAAAATACTCAGTTACTTGCAGAAGTTTCTTTAGCAAAAGTACCTGAAAAATTTGAGTGGAATAAGCATAGCGTAATGCAGTTATCTGATGCCGCTTATTTAAAAAGCTATGAAGTCGATTTTTTATCAAGCGATTTTAAACAATTTGATGAAAACCCTATGCAAGCTGTTATATGGCGGGATAGCGATTTTAATATTCTGCAACAACGCTTATCTGAACTTGACTTTTGGCTATTAAGTTATATACAAGAACAACCTTCGTCCTTAGAAGAGATATTATCTGCCTTAAATACTGTAGTTGAAGATAGCACCCCCTTAATTCCATTATTGGAAAACACTTGGGTGAATTGGATTAATGCTGAAGTGCTTTATCCCAAAGTATGAGTCGCCAAGGTAACTGTTGGGATAATGCCCCAATGGAGAGTTGGTTTCGTAGCTTTAAATATGAATGGATGCAAGAGAGCGACTATATAACCTTGGGGCAAGCGATGGACGATGTGAGAGTTTATGTGATGTATTACAATTTTGTTCGCCCACATCGTTACAATCAAGGTTTGCCACCTGTTTTAACAAAAACAACCTATCGGGAACTGTTGAATTAGCTGATCACTACATCCCTATTGAGTTAAAATTTCAATAGGAATTTTAAGGTTTTTAATCGGTTAAACCTTTGTGCAACTGCTACATAATACCGCCATTTTATCATTTTGCATCGGATCGACTCTTTGGTCATAGGCATGAGAGCTTTTGTCATTGACATCTCATTGGATTTCATATCTATCGCATAAAAGACTGGTTGCAAAGAAAAGTGCAGCAATAGCAGTAAAGGTTGTTTTTACAGTAATATTTTTCATTTTAAATCTTCCTTAATTTGTGAATAATTAGCATGATCTAGAAAGGTCTTTTCCTTTCATTATCATTAGACGAATGAGAACCTATTTCTTACACATTTTCCAAGGAAAAAATATGGAAACCGGAATTTCCGATAAAGAACTGATACAAATTAGAGAGCAAATGCTGAAGTTTGCCACATTACAGGTGAGTAATCCTGTATTAGCTGAAGATTTGGTTCAAGAAAGTTTTTTGAGTGCATTTAACAATCTCGAGCACTTTAAGCGACAAGCCGCATTTAAAACGTGGGTCTTTGCTATCTTAAAAAATAAAATCATCGATTTTCTTCGTCAGAAAGGCAAATTTGTACTAGAAACCGAAATCGAAGATGAAGAACAAACGAATCATTTCTTTGATGAAGGAGGGCACTGGAAAGCTGAACATTCCCCGCTTGATCTTGAACAGAGCGAAAGTGCGGTCTATTCCGAAGAGTTTTGGCTGATTTTTGAAACTTGTTTAACTTGCCTACCTGCCAAACAAGCCAAGATTTTTATGATGAGAGAGTTTTTGGAATTATCTTCTGAAGAAATTTGCCAAGAAAATCAACTAAGCATAAGTAACTTGCACACGACACTCTATCGTGCCCGCTTACAACTTCAAAACTGCTTATCTCATAAACTTTAAGGAGTGACTTTATGAAATGTCGTCAAGCGACTCGCCTTATTTCAGATGCCCAAGAACGACAATTAATGATCAAAGAAAAAATTGGGCTCAATCTGCATCTTTCCATTTGTACACATTGTCGTAAATTTCAACGAAACTGCAATACATTGAGAAAGTTAATGAAGGATTTCAAGGGATAAAAAAGCGGAAGACCACTTCCGCTTATTACTCTATTACTTCGCCATTAACGCTGTTGCACGAGAAATGACTTCTTTGATTTCATCATCCGTCAATTTACCTTCTTTCACAAATTGCACTTTGCCGGTTTTATCAAGCAAAATAATCACGCTGTCTTTTTCACGTAATCCCCATGCATTTTTGACCGCACTTTTATCATCTAAAATCACTTGGCTGTGGGCATTTTCTTTTTTGCCTTTTTCTGCGCTACTTTTCACAAACATGCCCGTGCCCACAACAGCATCATCAGCATTAATAATCGTCGTGGTTTGATATTTAGCTTGGTTAAAATGAGCAGCTTTAATGGCTTCAATCATCGCTTGATTTTTCTCTTTTGCCGCACTTCTGCCTGCAATATGCTGAATCACTCGAACTTTGCCTGGCAACGCCGTTGAGCTCCATGATTTATAAGACACATCATTTCCATTTAAAGTGATTTCACCTTTATCCAAAACCGTTACGTTCGCTAAAAGCTGATTAGGTTGAATATTGTGTGCGAATACATTGACTGAAATTAAACTTCCCATCACTGCACTCAAAAGCATAATTTTTTTCATAAATACCTCATAAATTCCGTGAAATTGCCCATTTTTTGGTGAATAGTCACTTTTTTGTTATACTCCGTGCGCATTATACTTTGCTTAAATCAGATAAAGAAGGAAAAAGAAATGGATCAAATGCCAGCTTGCCCAAAATGTAAAGGCGAATATGTTTATCATGACTCTGTAAATTTTGTTTGTCCTGATTGTGGCAATGAGTGGAATGGTAACGAAACAGTTGAAGCCGATGAAGATCAACTAATTGTTAAAGACAGCAACGGTAATTTATTAGCCGATGGTGATGATGTACTTTTAATTAAAGATTTGAAATTAAAAGGTTCATCTGAAGTGTTAAAGAAAGGCACTAAATTCAAAAACATCCGTTTAGTCAACGGTGATCACAACGTCGATTGTGGCAAAATCATGTTAAAGTCAGAGTTCTTGAAAAAAGCCTAAGAATTCCCGATAAAAAGAGCGGTCGATTTTAACGTTGTTTTAAAGCGACCGCTCTTTTTTTATTTTCGTTATACCTTCGCAGGCTTCACAATTTCACTTGGATAACAACCAAGCACTTTCAGATAATTACTGAATTGCTTAAGCTCTTCCAAGGCAATCTGGGTATCAGGATGATGAATATTTCCTTCAATTTCTAAATAGAACATTTCTTCCCAAGGTTTGCCATAAATAGGACGAGATTCAAGCTTCGTCATATTGATACCATGCTTTTTAAATACAAGTAAGGCATCCACCAAAGAACCCGCTTGTTGCGATGTTGTCATCAACAATAAAGTTTTCGTGTGAATTTGCGGTGAAACTTCACGAACTTGCTTGGCTACCACAATAAAACGAGTAATATTATTCTCTTGGTTAGCAATATTATGTTTTAACACATGTAAGCCGTAAAGCTTGCCGCCATCTTCATTACCTAATGCCGCAATATTCGGTTTATTCAAGCTTGCCACAAGCTGCATTGCATGAGAGCTACTTTCGCAGTACTCAATATGTACACGCTCAAGACTTTGAATAAATTGACTACACTGCTGAATCACCTGTGGATGGCTATAAAGTGTATCAATTTTGCTTAAATCATCCTGCTCATTCACTAAAACACAGTGCTTGATAGGATAAGCCAACTCGCCCACCAAAGATAAGGTGGTATGTTGAAGCAAATCATAAACTTCATTAATTGCACCAGATGTGGTGTTTTCTAAAGGAAGTACACCATAATCAGCTTCTCCGCTCTCAACTTTTTCAAAAATTTGAGCAAAAGAATCGCAACTGATTTCAGCAAATTGTTGATGATAACGAGCCGCATAGTTACGCGCAGCCAAATTAGAGTAAGAACCACGCTTGCCTAAAAAAGCGATATGTAACGTTTCTTCTCGTTGCTCATTGAGTTTTTTCTGCAAATACACTTGTTGTGTTAACACTGAATCTTCAATGATTTTTTGGAAGACTGATGTAATATACTGTGGTTCAAGCTGATAATTTTGACTTTCAGCAAATTGCACAAGCTCTTGTAAGAGCTGTTGCTCACGCTCTAAATCGCGCAATGCTTTTTGCGTCACTTCTTTGCTTCTCACTACATCATATGCCAGGCGATGACGCTCTGAAAGCAGCTTTAACAAGCTGCGATCAATTTGCGTAATTTGCTGACGAATTTCTGATAAATCTAATGCCATTTCATTCCTTATTTAAAGGTTACTTCATTGTGAGGGATGTATTTCTCCGCATTAATAGGTGAATTTTTCTCAAAAAATTCTTTTAAAACATCCGCATCAATAAAACCTGTGTTAACAAAAGTTGGATTTTTGGTCATAACTGGATAACCATCTCCACCTGCAGCATTATAGCTTGGTATAGAAATACGGTAAGTTTTATTTAAATCCAATGGTTTACCTTGAATTTTCACATTTTCAACTTTCTTATCCGCACGATTTACTGTCATGCTGATACCTGAATATTGTGCATAGGCACCAGAATCCACTTCTTTCAATGCCACTACATTTAAATAATCCAGTAATTCTTTACCGGTTAATTCAAAATAACTTACAATATTACCAAATGGATGGATTTTTAAAATGTCTTTATAAGTCACATCACCTTCTTGGATAGAATCACGAATACCACCTGAGTTCATGATACCAATGTCTGCTTTCGCTTTTTGACGTTGTGCTTCTGCAATTAAGTGACCAAGGTTAGTTTGTTCAAAACGAATAATGGTACGATCACCTTCTAACTTACCGTTTAATTTCCCCACTTTTTGGCTTAATAAAGCATCACCTTTATCTTGGTAAGATTTGAAAAGTTTTTCCATTTCTGGATCTTGTGGAATCTCTTCGGCATAATTCACATATTCTGTTTTGCCATCTTCTTTTTTCACTTTTTTCTTCAAGTTCACTGGAATTAATTGATAATTCACTAATTTTAATTCACCATTTTTGAACTCAAAGTCTGCACGACCAACATATTTGCCCCATTCAAAGGCCTGCATAATCCAAGTACCATTTTGGAAATCCGGTTTACATGGCTGAGTGGGTTGATAATCTTTAATCCATACACCTTTGTCATCCACACAAATTGGATCATGGCTATGACCACCGATAATCATATCGAATGCGCCTTTATCTAAATTGCGCGCAAGACTTACATCACCAGGCGCATTTGAACCATGTTTCGCATCATAATAATAGCCCATATGTGTTAAAGCGATTTTTACATCGGGCTTAACTTTTTCATTTAGCGCTTTTAATGTGGCTTTTGCTACTGTTGTTGGATCTTCAAACTTCACATTGTGAAGATATTCTGGGTTACCTAATTTTGCAGTATCCTCTGTGGTTAAACCAACCACGGCAATTTTAAGATCCTGTTTATTTAAAATGGTATAAGGCTTAACTAAGGTTTTACCTGTTTTGGTGTTAATCACATTTGCAGATAAGAATGGGAAATTTGCCCATTTTTCTTGCATATCAAGAATTTGTAATGGATTATCAAACTCGTGATTACCTAATACGGTTGCTTCATAGCCTATTGCATTCATTGCTTTAATGTCAGGTTCTGCCGTTTGCATATCTGACTCAGGCACACCAGTATTAAAATCACCCGCATTTAGTAAAACGAGTGAACCACCTTTTTGCTCCACTTCAGCTTTCACGCGATTAACAATTGTTTTGTGTGCTGGAAAGCCATATTCACCTTTTGCATTCGGCCAAAAATGTCCGTGCGTATCATTAGTGTGCAATATGGTAAATTGATAGGTTTTATCCTGTTCATATGCCATTGCAACAGAAGTTGCTAGCACAAGAGGAAGCATGGTAAATAATTTTTTCATAATAAAAAACACCTCTATTTTTGACCGCTCTTTACCTTCACAGAAAACAAAAATAATAGAGTAAGATAGGAAATAAAAAAGCTATACCCCCAAAAGGGGTATAGCTTTTCAACAAAACATTGTTAGATTAGCACCTGCGCAGGTGCAACATAACCTTGTGGAACTTGTTCCTTATCTTCGAAGGTTACAAATTCCCATGCATCCTGATTTGCGAGCACTGCACGGAGTAATTTATTATTTAAACCGTGACCAGATTTATAAGCTTTGAAATCACCAATGATGTTATAGCCACACATATAAAGATCACCAATCGCATCGAGCGTCTTGTGACGAACTAACTCATCTCTGAAGCGCAATCCGTCTTCATTTAAGATACGATAATCATCTAATACGATAGCATTATCTAAGCTACCGCCTAACGCAAGACCTTGAGATTGAAGATATTCAATATCTTTCATGAAACCAAAAGTTCTTGCACGACTAATTTGATGGACGAATGCTTGTGCAGAGAAATCCATCACATAATTACGTACATTTTTACTAATCGCAGGATGATCAAAGTCGATGGTAAAATCTAAACGGAAACCATTATAAGGTTTGAATTCTGCCCATTTATCACCGTCTTCTACTCGTACATTTTTCTTAATGCGAATAAATTTCTTCGGTGCATTTTGTTCTTCAATACCTGCATCTAAGAGCAAATAAATGAATGGACTTGCACTACCGTCCATGATTGGAATTTCAGGTGCATCAACTTCAATGATAATATTATCGATACCTAAACCCGCTAATGCTGCGTTTAAGTGTTCTACGGTTGAAACACGCACACCTTGTTCATTCACAAGTGCAGTACAAAGCATCGTATCACGCACTGAATTCGCATTCGCTGGGAAAGTCACCGGCGGATTAAGATCTGTACGACAGTAAATCACGCCAGTATTCGGCATAGCCGGACGCAACGTTAATGTTACTTTTTTACCGCTATGTAAGCCTACACCTGTGACTTTAATGCTTTGTTTTAATGTTCTTTGTTTAATCATCTTTTTTACCTTATTGTTTCACAACAAGATTATGTACTATTCTTATTTATTTCTCATCACGATTAAATGATGCTGGATTAAAGAAATTAGGGTTATTTCTCAACTGTTCTAAACGACTTGGATCAAGCGGCTTATTCAAATTGCCGTATTGAGAATTCTGTTCCTGTGCAGGCTCTGATTGAGGATTGTGTCTTAATGCATCCAAGCCATGTAAACCAACGGGTGGTTTTGGTTGAATCGTTTCTTGCGCTGCCGATTGTTGTGCTGCCGATTGAGGGCGAGTAATTACAACCGGCTCTGCATCAACTACATCACCTAAACCTGTTGCTACGATAGTTACACGGATTTCATTGCTCATTTCAGGAACTAAACTGGTACCAACAACGATAGTCGCATCATCTGAAGCAAAACTACCAACAGTACTCCCAACCACAGTAAACTCATCAAAACCAAGATCCATCCCAGCGGTAATATTAACAAGTATACCTTTAGCATCAGAAAGCTCAACTTTCTCTAGTAAATCATTTTTGATCGCAAGACGTGCCGCTTCTTCTGCTCGACCTGCACCAGGTTCACTTTGAGCTGAGCCAAAACCAATCATCGCCTGCCCCATCTCTGACATAACGGTTCTTACGTCTGCAAAGTCCACGTTAATTAAGCCAGGAGAAGTGATCATATCGGAGATCCCCATAACAGAATTACGTAAAACATCATTAGCCGCAGCAAAAGCATCAATTAACGTTGCATTTTTCGGGAGAACTTTTTGAATTTGTTGATTAGGAATGATGATCATTGAATCTACATATTGAGAAAGATCCTTGATACCTAGCTCAGCAAATTGCATACGTTTTTTGCCTTCAAAGTTAAATGGTTTAGTCACGATAGCAACAGTTAATATACCTAATTCCTTTGCGACTTTAGCGACAACAGGTGCAGCTCCCGTACCCGTTCCGCCTCCCATACCTGCGGCGATGAAAACCATGTCCGCACCTTCAAGCATTTTACGGATTTCTTCTTGATCGTCTTCAGCCGCTTTACGACCTATATTAGGATTCGCTCCCGCCCCAAGACCTTTAGTTGTTGCCCCACCGATTTGTACAGTTTGTTGAACCTGGCTTTTACGTAATGCTTGTGCATCGGTATTTACCGCATAGAATACGATCTTACCGTGTTCATCACTATCAATTGCATTCTCGCCCAAGAAATTACCATTAAATTCTTGTTGCACCATATTAGCAACCATGTGGTTAACTGCGTTACCGCCACCTCCACCGACACCGACAACCTTTATCAGCGCTCCTGTTTGCTCTTCAAAATCACCATACTCTGGGTATAACATTTGCTGTTCTCCGTTACTGCTAATACTTTGCTAGCACATTAAAAAAGTTAAATTGTTTCTATTCTAAATTAAAAATCTAAATTTTTCAAAATTCTGACTTCACTTTATTAAAAATATTTTTGAGCGATTTCCAAAATTTTGTACCAATCGATTCATCGGAATAACCATTATCGATCGGATCATTATCACTATTCTGATGATGATATTGTAATAAGCCTACAACAGTAGAATATTGTGGACGATTTACATAATCAGTTAATCCAGTAATATTTAGCGGACTGCCGATACGCACTTGGCAACCAAAAACGCTTGCGGCACAACTTTTCAGATCTTCTATCTGAGCGCCACCACCTGTAATCACTATACCTGCGATAAGTTCAAATTTAATATGTCTAGTTTCTAATTCTGCTTTAAGTTTATCTAATTCATCTTTAACCACTCCGAGTAATTCAATATATCTTGCTGAAGTAATTAAAGATAAATCACTCTTGGTTAAAGCGCGCGGTGCTCTTCCTCCAATACTCGCCACTTCAATTTTCTTATCACCGTGTAAACGCGCTGGATACAAGGCGCTGGCATAATTCACTTTTATGCGCTCTGCTTCCACCCGAGAAATTGTACAAGCGTGAGCTATATCATTGGTCACAATATTGCCAGCATATGGAATCACTTTACTAAAACGTAACGAACCACTGGTATAAACCATCATATTCATTGTACCCGCACCAAAATCGACAAGACAAACGCCGAGATCTTTTTCATCCTCTGTCAAAACAGAATGAGTAGCAGCAAAGCCTGAAAATACAACTTTATCCACTTGTAACCCACAACGCTCAACCGCTTTTTTCAAATTATTTTGCCAATCTTGATGACAAGCAATTAAATGTACATTTGCTTTTAAACGGACGCCTCGCAAGCCTAATGGGTTTTTTATATTAATCTGTTTATCTACTGCATATTCTTGTGGAATAATATGTAATAAAGAAAGACCTTCTGATAATTTCACCGAACTTGCAGTATGTAAAGCATCATCAATCTCATCCTGGGTGACTTCATTTTCAGAAATAGCAACAAAACCACTTTCATTTAAGCTTTGAATATGTTCACCTGTAATAGCTAGTGTAACACTCATTATCTGACAATCCGCCATTGACTCGGCGGCTTCAATTGCTCGTTGAATAGAATTAACCACGGCATCTAAATCAGTAATGCTTCCGCGATCAATTCCTTTGGAAGGACAACTGCCTACCCCAAGAACATTCACTACGCCATCAGGAAGAACTTCCCCGACAACAGCAACCACTTTTGATGTCCCTACTTCAAGGCCTACAATTACTTTCGGTTCCAATTCTTTTGTCATTTTCTCATTACACCCAATAAATTATTCTTATTTATCTATTAATCCGACCGCTGCAGATAAAGACGCATAACGCAAATCCACATAATTAATGCGCTTTCCTTCTGGAACTTCAATTTGTGGAAAAATCGTTACAAACCGATCCAACTTAGGCTTCCAATCTCCCCGCCCAAGTTTTAGTATTATATCGTTATCTAACGTAACTTGCCATGCACCGCGCTCGTCAATCGTGACTCCCTTGACCATTAAATTTTTGGCCTTAAAATCAGCATAAATTTGCCCCCAAGCTTCTAACACTTTTAGATTTTGGTAATCTGGTCCTCCTAAATACGGGAAGGCTTTTTCTTTTAACTTATCCATGGGCAATTGGAAAATTATGCCATCTTTCGTAACGAATTCCGTCTTATTCCAAATTGCAACTGGCTGATATTCAGATAACCAAATACTTAAACGGTTTGGCCAAACTTTTCGAACGACAGCACCTTTTACCCAAGGGATCGTTTCAAGTTGCTCCCGAATTTGCTTCACGTCTTGCGCCCAAAAGCCTTTAAGCTCACCCATTTTTAGCAGTACATCTTGCACATCAGGATAAGTGGTAAACTCATTTTGTCCAACCAATGCATAAGCTGTAATTTTTCTATCACCGTCTAAGCTTTCAAGCCAACTTTGCCAATTTGAATAAACGAAATAACCTAGCCCCGCAAAAAGTAACACCAGCACAAGTTTAATGTGAAACATAAAACGGAATTTCCTCTCTCCGTTAGATGAACGTCCCAATTTTATTGGTGATATATTTTTGCGCTTGATTACATTCATTACGCACTCAACTCCAAAATTTTCACGACGAGTTGTTCAAATGAAATACCGACTGTTGATGCAGATTTAGGGAATAAACTGTGACTTGTCATGCCAGGGTTCGTGTTTACTTCGACTAAACGGAAATTACCTTGAGCATCCGTCATGACATCAATACGGCTCCAACCTCGACACCCCACTACATCATAGGCTCGTTTCACTAATTTCGCTAGCTCTTGTTCACGTTCCGTAGGAAGTCCTGCTGGACAAAAATATTGAGTATTATCGGAAATATATTTCGCATCATAATCATAAAACTCACCTTCTGGCACAATGCGAACAGCAGGCAATACTTCGCCACCTAAAACAGGCACTGTTAATTCATCACCAGCCAACCATTCTTCAATCAAAATAGTGTTATCAAATTTAAGTGCATAATCGACCGCACTTTTTAATTCTTCGACTGCTTTTACTTTCGTTAAACCGACACTTGAACCTTCAAGAGATGGCTTAACCATCAAGGGTAAACCTAATTTTTCGACCACAGCTTGTGGGTTTAGTTCGAGAGCGTTTTCTTTGGTTACAATCTCCATATCCGCAACTGGTAAACCAAAGGCTTTCCACAACATTTTAGTACGCATTTTATCCATGGTTAATGCTGAAGCCATCACACCACAACCGGTGTAAGGCAAGCCGATTTGTTCTAATAAACCTTGCATAGTGCCATCTTCACCACCGCGACCATGTAAAATGTTAAAAACGCGATCAAAACCATCTTCTTTTAAATTCGCGACATTATATTCTTTAGGATCAATACCATGAGCATTATAACCTTGGCTTACTAAGGCATTTAACACGGCTGCACCTGAATTAAGCGAAACCTCACGTTCAGCTGATGTGCCACCAAATAACACCGCAATTTTTTCTTGTTTTAAATTCATTTTTTATCCTATTTTATTATCACTAATTACAATACTTGGAAATTTAACAAATATTTTTTATGCTTTCCAAGACTCAGCTAACCCTCGGGAGATTTTACTTACACTTCCCGCACCTTGGGCTAGAATTAAATCACCATCTTGAATAATTTGATCTAATACATCGCCAAGTTGCTCTGTATCAGAAACTAAGATCGGATCGACTTTCCCTAGATTACGAATGGAACGGCAAAGTGCTTTACTGTCAGCTCCGACAATTGGTGTTTCGCCTGCGGCATACACGTCTAACATAATCAATGCATCCACTTGGGATAATACTTGCACGAATTCATCAAATAAATCGCGAGTGCGTGAATAACGGTGAGGTTGGAAAATCATGACAATACGTTTATCTCCCCAGCCTTCACGGGCTGCTTTGATTGTTACATCAACTTCTGTTGGGTGATGGCCATAATCATCCACTAAGCGTACTTTACCATTTGGACGAATAAATTCACCTAATTGGTCAAAACGTCTGCCCGCACCTTGGAAATCAGCAAGCGCTTCTAAAATTGCTTCATTGCCAATACCTTCTTCTTTTGCGACTGCAAGTGCTGCCGTCGCATTTAACGCATTGTGTTTACCTGGCACATTCAATAATACATTGATGCGTTCACCACTTGGGCAAACTACGGTGTAATGACCTTGGAAACCCGTTTGTTCATAATCTTCGATACGATAGTCAGCGTGTTCACTGAAACCATAAGTTAAGACTTGACGTCCAACTTGAGGAACAAGCTCCATTAATACCGTATCATCTGCACACATCACCGCTAAACCGTAGAACGGTAAGTTATGTAAGAACTTCACGTAAGTGGCTTTCATCTTCTCAAAATCACCACCGTACGTATCCATATGATCCGGTTCAATATTGGTCACCACAGAAACCATCGGCTGCAAGTGTAAGAAAGACGCATCACTTTCATCTGCTTCTGCGATTAAATAACGGCTTGCGCCTAAATGCGCATTTTTACCTGCTGATTTAACTAAACCACCATTAACGAAAGTTGGATCCAGTTTCGCTTGAGTATAAATCATCGAAATCATGGCTGTAGTTGTGGTTTTACCGTGAGTACCCGCTACTGCAATACCATGACGGAAACGCATAATTTCAGCCAACATTTGTGCTCGTTGAATCACGGGAATACGATTTTGTTTTGCGGCGATTAATTCCGGGTTATCTTCATGGATCGCGCTTGATACTACGACAACGCTCGCCCCTTGCACATTTTCGGCTTGGTGACCAATGAAAATTTTTGCGCCAGCTTGAGCAAGACGTTGAGTCACAACACTATCTGCAATATCAGAACCAGAGATATCATAACCTTCATTTAATAAAATTTCGGCAATCCCACTCATACCGGCGCCGCCGATACCAATGAAATGAATTTGTTGAACCCGACGCATCTCAGGGATAATCTTTCTAATTTCGTCCGAAATATGTTTCATATTATTTCACCTTTATTTTTAGCCGCACTTTTAGGTTGCGAGTTTATTACCACCCTCTCAACCTCTCTGTTCTTATTTCGCGTTTTCTACAATGACATCAGCTACACGTTTAGCTGCCAATGGGGCCGACATTTCTTTTGCCTTAATCGCCATCGCTAGCAAAGTTTCACGATCTGTTTTTTCTAAGAAATCGACTAACACATCCGCATTTAATTCATTTTGCTGAATAATTTTTGCTGCACCTACATCGGCAAGATATTTCGCATTTAAATATTGTTGTTGATCTTTATGCTGGAATGGTACAAAAATTGCTGGTGTCCCCACTGCTGCTAATTCACATACCGTTAAAGCTCCAGAGCGACAAATCACCACATCAGCCCAAGCATAGGCTTCTGCCATATCATCAATAAATTCTGTAATTTTGACCGAATTTGCATGTTCACCATAAAGTGCAGTCACACTTTCAACAGAACCTTTCCCCACTTGATGACGCACTTCTAGTTTATCTGCCAAACGCGCTACTACTTTTGGAATTGTTTGATTGAGTACGCGAGCCCCTTGGCTTCCCCCCACGACAAGTACTCTCAATTTTCCGCTTCTTTCTGAAAAACGTGCTTGTGGTGATGGCATTTCAAATAAATCTTGGCGAACCGGATTTCCTACCACTTCGGCATCTTTGAATGCAGTTGGAAAAGCTTGTAAAACACGCGTCGCAATTTTTGCCAACCATTCATTGGTTAAGCCTGCTACGGCATTTTGTTCATGTAAAATAACTGGCACACCGCAAAGTTTTGCAGCAATACCACCTGGACCGGACACATAACCACCCATGCCTAATACCGCATTAGGTTGATATTCTTGAATAATTTTACGAGCTTGCAATACCGCTCTTAAAATAGCAAAAGGCGCGCCAAGTAATGCTTTAATGCCTTTTCCTCGCAACCCTGAAATTTGAATAAAACGAATAGGAATGCCATGTTTGGGTACAAGCTGTGCTTCCATGCGATCTTTTGTACCTAACCAGCAAATTTCCCAACCTTCTTTTTGTAAGGTTTGAGCAACAGCGATGGCGGGGAAAACATGTCCACCCGTACCACCCGCCATAACTAATAATTTTTTACTCATAAATATCCCTAATCATCTCTCAAACGTGCTTGACCACCACGTTGTAATCTATTTTCATGGTCAATACGCAATAAAATCCCTACGGTTGCCGACATAATAATGATACTTGAACCGCCGTAACTCACTAACGGGAAAGTTAAACCTTTTGTCGGTAACATCCCTAATGCCATACCGAGATTGACAAACCCTTGGAAGAAAATCCAGAAACTAATACCCAAAGCAAAAAAACCACGGAAACGTTGTTCTAACATAAGTGACTCACGTCCAATTTTCATTGCACGAAAAATCAATAAACCTAAGAGAATCACCACCACCAAAATACCAATAAAACCAAACTCTTCACCAATAATCGCCATGATAAAGTCAGTATGCGCTTCAGGAAGATAATCAAGTTTTTGAATGGAGTTACCCAGTCCTTCCCCGCTAATTTCGCCACGACCAAAGGCCATCAAAGAGTTAGTCAGCTGGAATCCTGTTCCGTAAGGATCTTTAAACGGTTCTAAGAAACCGGTAAACCGTTTTAAACGATAAGAGGCAGAAAGGACTAACCAAATAAAGAGAAGTATGCCTGTACCAATTAGCAAAATAAATTGCCAAAAATTTGCACCAACAATAAAAAGCATACCGAAAGTGATCACAAATAGTACCACTGTACTCCCTAAGTCAGGTTGGACTAGTAAGAATACACCTAATACTCCCATCACAATGAAAGGCTTAACCGCACTGAATTTTTTACCTCGAACTTCATCATAACGACGCGTAAAATAACTCGCGAGGAAACAGGTTAAAGCTAACTTCGCAAATTCCGCAGGCTGGAAATTTAAAATCCCTAAAGAAATCCAACGTTTTGCACCATTAACAGAAGTACCGATACCGAGAACCAGTATTAATAAAACAATGGCTAATAAGAAAATTTTAGCGTGCCACTTTTCCCATTGAGAAGAAGAAATTTGGAGAGTTAAATAACAAGTCGCTAAAGAAAGTAAGACATAAACGGCATCACGTTTAGCAAAATAGAATGTATCATTAAATACGCGTGCACTGTAAGGCATTGAAGCAGAAGTTACCGCGACTAAACCAATCAACAATAGCACGACAAAAAGCCAAAACAATGCGCGATCGTAAAGTAATCCTTGCGGTGTCACTCTCGCCCATTGTTCATAATTTTGTTTAATTTTATTGATAAATTCCATTACTACCCTAATTCTTTAAGCTAATTTTGCTAAACGAGTAAACTCTTCGCCACGTTTTTCAAAAGAGGCAAACTGATCCAAACTTGCGCAAGCAGGAGATAATAACACCATATCGCCTGATTTTAAATGTGGACGTAAAAATGAAATGGCTTGTTCCATAGTTTCAAACAAATGGCTTTGACTTGAAAGTGCCGCGAGTTGTTTGCCATCACGACCAAAGCAATACGTTGAAATATGAGGTTGGTTGATTAAATCAGCGAGTTCAGAAAAATCTGCACCTTTGCCATCACCACCTAATAAAAGGTGTAACGTTCCCTCAACATATAAACCCGCTAATGCTGCAACGGTGCTACCTACATTGGTGGCTTTAGAATCATTAATCCAACGAACACCATTCGCTTGATGGGCTAATTGGAAACGATGATCTAAGCCTTTAAATTGACGAAGTGCGGTACGAATTGCCTCTAAATTTATGTCTACTGCTTGTGCTAATGCTGTTGCGGCTAAAATATTCATGTAATTATGACGACCAACTAAAGTGGCTTCATCACAAGGTAAAATGACTTCCTCTTTCGCCATTAAGTACTGTTTACCGTTTTCGGTTTTTAGCCAGTAATCCGCTTGATTTTCAGCAAAAGACACAACCTTCTTAGCTTGATTTTCACCTTCGCCAAACGTGAGTTTATCTTCTAAATTCACTACCGCTGTTTCTGCATTGTGGTAAATGCGTAATTTGGCTTGGCGATAATCCTCTAAATCCACATAGCGATCCATGTGATCTTCAGTCACATTAAGCACTGTCGCTGCAGCCGCTTTCAAACTATAAGTCGTTTCAAGTTGGAAACTGGAAAGTTCTAATACATAAAGATCGCAATCTTCATTTAATAATGACAACGCAGGAATACCAATGTTTCCCCCCATTCCCACTTTTATTCCTGCCGCTTTTGCCATTTCATAGACTAATGTTGTCACGGTGCTTTTACCATTAGAACCGGTAATCCCAATAATTGGCTTGGTGGCAGCTCGGCAGAATAATTCAATATCTCCAATCACTTCCACGCCTGCTGAAAATGCGGTCTGAATTTCTGGTGTTTTTACCGCGAGTCCTGGGCTAATGATAATAATATCGCTTTCAAGTAACCATTGTTGATTTAGACTACCTGTGTGTAAAGGAACATTTTTAGGTAATTTATCTGCGCCTGCTGGATGTTGGCGTGTATCAATTACACGAATTTTAGCTTGTTGAGATTGAAGATATTCAACGCAAGAAAGGCCTGTTTTTCCGAGGCCTATGATGGTGATAGTTTTATTTTGATATAGAGTTGTCATGTTGTTTTTCTTCTCTCGTATTCTGGGATCACGCAGGGTGCAACAAGTGCACCCTACAAAAATTATCTTAGTTTGAGCGTTACAAGCCCCATCAACACCAACATCAAGGATATAATCCAAAACCGAATAATCACTCTTGGTTCTGGCCAGCCTTTCAATTCAAAGTGGTGATGAATTGGTGCCATTCTAAAAATACGTTGTTTTCTTAATTTGTAAGAACCCACTTGCAAAATCACAGACAAGGCTTCAACAACAAATACACCGCCCATAATCACTAATAAGAATTCTTGGCGAACAAGGATGGCAACAACACCAAGTGCGCCACCAAGTGCTAGAGAACCTACATCGCCCATAAAGACTTGAGCCGGATAAGTGTTAAACCATAAGAATCCTAAGCCAGCCCCTACGATTGCAGTACAGAACACCACCACTTCAGAACTATATTTGATATAAGGAATATGTAAGTATTCTGCAAAATTAACGTTACCGGTCGCCCATGCAATCAAAGCAAATGCACCAGCGACTAACGCTGTTGGCATGATCGCAAGGCCATCTAAACCGTCAGTTAAGTTTACCGCATTGCCTGTACCTACAATTACAAAGTAAGACAACACAATATAGAATAGACCTAATTGCGGCATGATATCTTTAAAGAATGGAATCACTAAACGCGTTGCATCTGTATCATGACCTAACCAATATAACCAAATGATCGCCACTAATGCGACTACTGACATCCAGAAATATTTCCAACGCGCAATTAAACCATCGGTATTTTTACGTGTAATTTTACGGAAATCATCTACAAAGCCAATTGCACCGTAGCCAAACAACACAAATAAGCAAATCCAAACATAAGGATTCATTAAGTTAGCCCATAATAACGTACTCACACCGATGGAGAATAAAATCATCACACCGCCCATGGTTGGCGTACCTTTTTTCGCAAAGTGACTTTCAGGGCCATCATTACGCACTTCTTGCCCAAATTTTAAAATTTGAAGGCGTTTGATCACTTTCGGACCAATCCATAAAGAAATGAAAAGTGCGGTCAATAATGCCAAAATCGCACGTACGGTAATATAGGAAATGGCATTGAATGCCGTTTCATAGCGAACTAAGTATTCAGCAAGCCAAACTAACATAAGCTATCCTTTAATGAATAAATCGTCTCTTCCATTTTCATTGAGCGCGAGCCTTTCGCTAATACGACGACTTTTTGGTTTTCTTGTAATTTCTGTTTAATAATATCTAACGCATAAGCTGTCAATTCAGCTTTATCTGTAAAATGTTTTCCCAAAACAGCTTCAGAAATGACCGCACTTTCTATTCCATAAGAAAGCACTAAATCTAATTTCGCTTGTTTGGCGTGCTCACCCACTTGTTGATGGCATTTTAGGCTATCCTCGCCTAATTCTTTCATATCGCCCACGAGTAGAATGCGGAAAGCATCATAACCTTTTAAAACATCAATCGCAGCTTGTAAAGAATCGACATTCGCATTGTAAGTATCATCTAATAAAAGTAGATTTTCATTCACTTGAATCGGGAATAATCTCCCTTTTACTTGAGAACGATGTTCAAGACCTGCTTTTACATCAGCAAGACTCGCGCCCACATTCATAGCAAGTGCGGTCGCTGCCAAAGCATTTTTTACATTATGCTCACCTAAATAAGGCAAATTAATTTCAATACTACCTTTTGGTGAAACTAACGTAAAGGTTGAGCCATTAGGTGAATGTTTTACATTTTCAGCTTTGTAATCGCCACCATTAAAATATTGAATAGCATGCAAACCAATTTCTTTTTGCCACAATTCAATATAATTATGTTCGCAATTAATAATCGCCACACCATTTGGGGTCAAACCACGATAGATTTCACCTTTCGCACGAGCAACACCTTCAATTGAACCAAAACCTTCTAAATGTGCAGCTGCAACATTATTCACTAATGTGGCTTCAGGCTGTGCAAGATGCGTGGTGTAATCAATTTCACCTAGATGATTGGCACCTAACTCAATAACAGCAAATTTATGCTGCTCAGTTAAGCGTAATAACGTTAATGGTACGCCAATGTCGTTGTTGAAATTACCATTAGTGAACAGCACTGCTTCTGCATTACCTGCCGTTTGTTGCAAAATGGATGCGGTCATCTCTTTCACTGTAGTTTTACCTGATGAACCCGTCATTGCCACGGTACGAGGATTAATTTTTTCACGTAACCATTTTGCTAATTGACCAAGTGCTAAACGCGTATCTGCAACAACTAATTGCGGCGTTGCTATTTCAGTATTGGCTTGTTGCACAACTAAGGCTATAGCACCTTGCCCAACGGCTTTATCTAAGTATTGATGGGCATCAAAATGCTCACCTTTTAACGCAAAAAAAAGCGAATTAGATACCGCTTTGCGCGTATCAGTATTGATATTTTCAACAACGGCTTGCCCATCACCAATAAGTTTGGCATTTAAAATTTGGGCAAGCTGTTGGGTAGTAATTTTAATCATTCTGTTTTTTATTTTTTCGTTAAATAGGCTTCTGCCACTTCTTGATCGGAGAAATGAAGTGTCTTATCACCAATGATCTGATAGTTTTCATGGCCTTTACCGGCAATCACAATCACATCGTTTTCAACGGCATTTTCAATCGTAAATCTGATGGCCTCTTCGCGATCTGGAATGACACCAACATCTTCCATTCGACTAAAACCCGTAAGGATATCTGCTTCAATTTTATTTGGATCTTCTGTGCGCGGATTATCTTGGGTTACGATCACTAAATCAGCAAATTGCTCAGCAGCTTTTGCCATCAGTGGACGTTTACCCGCATCACGATCACCGCCGCAGCCAAAGATACACCAAAGTTTACCTTTGCAATGCTCACGAGCAGCATTCAATGCTTTTTCTAACGCATCTGGAGTATGCGCATAATCAACGATAACCGTTGGTTTTTCTGCTTTTTTAATAAGTTCCATTCTTCCATTTACTCCTTTTAGTTGTGAAACAGTACGGATAAGATCATCGAAAGAATAACCTAAAGCCAATAAAACAGCCGTGGCTAACAACAGATTACTCACGTTAAAAGCGCCAATTAATGGGCTATGTAATGTGCCATTCCCCCAACTCGATGCAAAATCAATGATTGCTCCTTCATGAGTAAAACGAATTTGCGTAGCATAAAGCCATTGTTTAGATGTTGGATAGAAATTGGGGTGACAGCTGACTGCAATACCATTTGGTAATTCATTTAACCATGTGGACCCAATTGGATCATCAGCATTAAGAATTTGTAATTCAGATGCTAAATCAACGAAAAAACGTTTTTTAGCTTCCGCATACTTTTCCATTGTTTCGTGATAATCCAAATGATCGCGGCTTAAATTGGTAAAAATAGCAGCTTTAAACTTGAGCGCTTCAACACGATATTGAGCTAAACCATGTGAAGACACTTCGATAGATGCAAAATCTGCGTCTTTCTCTACAAAATCAGCCAGACTTTCTTGAACTTCCACAGCTGAACCAGTGGTATTTTTAGCTTCTTTGACTTGACCTAATAAACCATTGCCAATAGTGCCCATGACAGCTGCTTTATGACCTAACAGCGTAGCCCATTGAGCTAATAATTGAGAAACGGTGGTTTTACCGTTTGTTCCCGTGACGCCGACTAAAGTCAATTTTTCGGAAGGATTGCCATAAAATTGACCTGCCAATGCCGAAAGCTGAGCAGATAAATGATAGTAGCGAATCACTGGCACATTATTTTGCCATTGGATGCTCAAATGCTCGTTTTCTAAATCAGTTTCTAAAATAACCGCACTTGCACCAGAAGAAATGGCTTGAGGCACAAATTGAATCGCATCAAAACGATGTCCCTTTACTGCCACAAACAAATCACCCTGGGTCACTTTGCGGCTATCTAACACCATCGCCTTCACATTTATGTCTGAAAGCACCGGAAGATCAAAAAGTGCGGTCAATTTTTTCATTGTTTTGCCTTTTCTTAATTCATTTTTTCAAATTTTTGATCGCTTAAGCGAACAGTGCGTCTTGCTGTTTTTTCTGTTGGTTCTGCATCTGGTGCAATACCGTTAGCACGCAAGGTATAGCCCATAATGCTAGAAAATACGGGGGCAGATACCGCACCACCATAGTACTGTCCTGCTTTCGGATCGTTAATCAAAATAACTAATGCATAACGAGGATCGCTAATGGGTGCGATACCCGCTGTAAATGCCACATATTTATTGACATAGTGACCATTTTCAATTTTACGCGCAGTACCTGTTTTCACACCAACACGATAACCTTCAACCATCGCACGTTTATTTTTAATTGCCACTTTCTCTAACATGCCCACTATATCTTTCGTAATTTTTTCAGAGAATACACGTTGCCCAATGACTGGTGGATCGACTTTCGTGATAGAAAGTGGACGATAAATGCCGAAGCTACCTAAAGTGGCATAGGCGCGCGCAATTTGTAATGGTGTTGAAGTGATACCATAACCATAAGCTACCGTTGCTCGCTCGATATCCGCCCAACGTTTACGGTTTGCATTTAACACACCACGTTGTTCACCAATTAAGCCTAACTCTGTATCTTTACCCAAGCCTGCATTTTGATACGTTTCCATTAATGCTGAAGGTGGCATACGTAACGCAAGACGGCTTACACCACGGTTACTGGAGTTAATCAAAATTTCATCTAAGGTTTGTTGTGGGCGGGGTGCCACGTCCACAATTTCTTTACCACTTACGGTAAATGAACCGGTATTAATTACTTCGTCACGTCTCGCTGCGCCACGTTGAAGTGCGGTCAAAACAACGAAAGGTTTTACGGTTGACCCCGGTTCAAATGTATCGGTAATTGCACGGTTACGTTTTAATTCATCTTTTACATTGGCTAAGTTATTTGGATTGTAAGAAGGTGCAGTAGCCATAGCTAGCACTTCTCCCGTACGTACATCAACTAAAACGGCTGTACCAGACTCTGCATTGTTCTCTGTTACCGCTTTTTTAATTTCTCGATACACCATTGATTGTAACTTTTCATCAATACTTAAAGTGACATCTTGTGCATCGTATTTTTTCTCATCAGCAATATGTTCAACCACGTTACCGCGTTTATCTTTACGAACAACACGAGCCCCATCTTTCCCGACTAACATTGAATTGAAACTTGCCTCAACGCCTTCAATCCCTTTACCATCAATATTGGTAAAGCCGATTAATTGCGCCGCCTCTTCTACACGAGGATAAAAACGACGAGGTTCAGTCTCTAGTGAAATACCTTTAATTTTGAGATCACGAATATAATTTGCTTTACTCGCTTCTACTTGACGCGCTAAATACAAGAAGCCTGATTTTGCATTTTTCTCAATTTTTTTCACCAACTCTGCTGGAGTCATATTTAATTCGTTAGCAAGGGCTTTGATACGTTCTTTATCCTCTAATGCATTTTCTTTTAGCATTAAACGCGGTTCAGCCACGATTGCGCTCATCGGCACACTCACCGATAACAATTGACCATTACGATCTAAAATTGAACCACGCACAGAAAGCACATCATCTTTACGTAATGAACGTTTATCCGCTTCGCCAGAAAGAATATCTGAATTAACCGATTGCACATAAGCAGCTCGAGCCACTAATGCGCCTAAACCTAAGAAAATAAAACTCGTTGCGATGAGATAACGACCTCGAAGAAAGCATTTATCAAACACCATCTTAGGTTTGTTTGGCTTTACTGATGCCGGTTGAGCCAGTTTTCTAATTGTTTTTTTGGGCTTTCCTGGTTTCTTAGAGGAATTAAATCTAACCATTTTATTTAAAATCCCTATTCAAAAATAACCACTTCTTGTTCACTTTGAACTCGTTGCATTTTTAATGTACCACTTGCAATGGATTCAACTCTTGTGTTATCACTTTCTGTTGCTTCTTGTAATTGCAAATTACGATATTCGTTTTCAAGGGCTTGATGTTGTAATACCAACTGCCCGTTTTCAGAAATCAAGCCTCGTGTTTGATGGGTCATCCAAATCGTGCCCATTGCAGAAGCTAAAATTAGTAAAAGTAGGACGACAATTAATTTATTAGAAGAAAAAATATCTTCAACGAGAATATGTTGTAAAGGATAACGTTCGCTATTTTCTAACATCTTATTTCACCCTTTCCGCAATACGTAAAACCGCACTTCTTGAGCGTGGATTTGCCGAAATTTCTGCCTCACTAGGCTGAATAGCTTTACCAATGATTTTTAACTTTTGATTACGTTGAATTTGATCTTCACGTAGAGGTAAACCTCTCGGGATATCCTCACCTTTGCTCTGTTTACGCATAAAATGTTTTACCATTCTGTCTTCAAGTGAATGGAAACTGATAATCGATAAACGCCCTTCTGGAGCTAACATATCTAATGCAGAATTTAATATACTTTCTAATTCATCTAATTCAGCATTAATATAAATTCGAATGGCTTGGAAACTACGCGTCGCAGGATGCTTATGTTTATCTTTAAACGGTACAGATTGAGCAATTAACTCCGCTAGCTGAGAAGTACGATTTAAACATTTAGTGCCATTTTTAACCGCACTTTTATTAAATTCTACGATAGCTGTAGCGATTCGTTTTGCAAAACGCTCTTCACCAAAGGTTTTTAGCACCCACGTTAAATCATCAACAGATACTTGCTTTAGCCACTCCGCAGCAGATAAACCTTGTGTTGTATCCATTCGCATGTCTAGAGGACCATCTTTCATAAAACTAAAACCACGCTCTGCTTCGTCAAGCTGTGGGGATGACACCCCTAAATCCAACAAAATACCGTTAATCTTACCCACTAAATCAAGTTCTTGACATATTTCTGGAATATGTGAAAAGCTATTATGTTCAATATGAAAACGAGAGTCTTGAATTCTTTTAGCTTCGGCAATAGCTAAAGGGTCGCGATCTACCGCAATTAAACGACCATTTTCAGAAAGTTGAGATAAGATAAGCCGAGAATGTCCTCCTCGTCCAAAGGTACCATCGATATAAATTCCATTTTCCTTCAATGCTAAACCATTCACCGCCTCATGAAGTAAAACTGTGGTATGCTCTAGTGTAGAAAATAAATTTTGCGTAGTCATAAGTAAAAGTTACACGTTAAATCAAATTGACAAAGAAAAGATAAGGCGGTGAAAGCACCGCTTATCCCGCTAGTGCTGCTGTTCTATAATGACAGCCTTTTTAATTCTTCAGAAGCACCAAATTCAGCACTTGAGCCAATTTCAATATCTTCATTAATTTGTGCGTACCATTCTGTATCGCTCCAAATCTCAAATTTATTCAACTGCCCAACCAACATTAAACCTTTTTCTAATTTTGCATGTTGGCGTAGCGGACCACTCAATAAAATACGCCCTTGCGCATCCATTTCACATTCTGTGGCATAGCCTAAAATAACACGTTGTAATCGGCGTTGATTTGGATCAAAGTTGGAAAGTGAAAGCAATCTCTGTTCTATTTTTTCCCATTCATCTAAAGGATAAAGTAATAAACAAGGCTGACGAATATCTACGGTACAAACCATTTGTCCTTTATTCTTTTCCATGATTTCAGCTCGGTAACGCGTAGGAATCGCTATACGTCCCTTCGTATCTAAATTTACTGCTGCTGCACCACGAAACATTTTTCAACCTTTAAACGTTTATTTTAAATAAATGACAGTTTTTTCCACAAAATTCCACTTTTTACCACTCTAGCGTAAGTCTATCGGTTGTAGCTTTGAGTTGCAAGCAATTAAAACATAAAACCGAGTAAATTTTAGCAACAAAACAAAAACCGCTTGAGGATATCCTCAAACGGTTTTTCAATCTTAAACTCAATTTAACTAGTTATTTATATAAGCTTCTTCATCACGCTCACCTAATGGTTTAAGCTGTGTGAAGAATAATACTAAACAAAGCACAGTTAAACCTAATCCGATATAAACAGATAATTGATAGTCTAAACCGAAGCCAATTTTGTTGTATGCAAGGTAAGTGAAACATACTGCACTGATAAATGTCGCAGGGATTGTACATACCCAGTGGAATTTATTATAGCGATATAAGTATGCTGCTGCAGTCCATAACATAACCATCGCCGTGGTTTGGTTTGCCCAAGTGAAGTAACGCCATAAGATAGAGAAATCCACTTTTGATACAATAAAGCCAAGTGTAAATAATGGCACAGCAATAATTAAACGTTTGGCTAAAGTTTTTTGTTCTAAATTGAAGAATTCTGCAATAACAAGACGCGCTGCACGGAATGCTGTATCCCCTGATGTAATTGGAAGAACAACCACACCTAACACTGCAAAAATGCCACCAATCAAGCCCAAGAAATGAATTGAAGAGTCATAAACGACCTTAGATGGAGAACCTGCTTTAATCGCTTCCAATAAGCCTGGTAAAGAATCATAAAAACTCAAACCAACCGCACACCATACTAATGCAATTACACCTTCGCCGATCATCGCACCGTAGAAAATAAAACGTGCTTCTTTTTCGTTTTCAGTACAACGAGCCATTAATGGGCTTTGTGTTGCATGGAAACCAGATAATGCGCCACAAGAGATTGTTAAGAACAAGAGTGGCCATAATGGTAAATCTCCACGGGTTTCAAAGTTTTGGAAGAATTTCTCAAAAGACATACCGTCCACAGAACGATAGAAAGAAATTGGATCTGCTGAACTAAGATCTGCACTGACTAAACCATATACCATACCAACAGACATAAAGAGCAATAATGCACCAAAGAACGGGTAGATACGACCAATAATTTTATCAACAGGAAGTAATGTCGCAAGAATATAGTAAATGAAGATGATAGCAGTCCAAACACTGATAACCGTTGTTTTATCCATTCCCCAAACAGTAATACCACCCGCTTCAACCGCATGATGAATCTCTTCTGCATTGCTGATAGAAAGTCCTCCCGCAGAAGCACCTAATACATCCATTGTAATCGTACCCATTAATTGAGCTGGACTTGCTACAAATACCACTCCCACTAATAATAAAAGTACAACAGCTAAGATGTTAATAAATGCTTTAACCGGACGACCTAAGTATTTACCTGCGAGGTTAGGCATAGATGCCCCGCCATTACGCACACTTAACATTCCACAGAAATAATCATGTACCGCACCAGCAAAGATACAACCCACTACAATCCAAAGCATCGCAACCGGTCCATATAATGCACCAAGAATCGGGCCAAAGATTGGTCCTGTCCCCGCAATGTTTAATAATTGGATTAACCAAATTTTAGTTTTAGACATTGGCATATAGTCAACGCCATCATTCATGGTATAAGCAGGCGTTTGACGATTTGGATTGATCACAAAAATGCGCTCAATCACTCGACTATAAAAGAAATAACCTGCAAGCAATAATGCCACGCAGAAGAAAAACCACAACATAAAATACTCCTCAGGAATAAACGAATTCCAGACTCTAACTATTATGGTAGAGTCCGTCTATAGCATTCTAAGTGAAAATCATCAAAATCAAAATTTTAATTTTTGCATTGTTTCAATTTTGTGATCCATGTCACGTTTATCATTACATTTTTTTCACTTACAATATGTTTATAAATTAAAATAATTAAAAAAGGATCATCAATGGCTCTTACTCGCTGCCCTGAATGTCGTAAAAAAATCAGCGAATCCGCTCAATTTTGTCCAAATTGTGGTTTTTCTTTTAAAGAAGAAGATCTTGAAATTTACAAACAAAAACTCGAAGAGCGACGCCAACATAATGCCGAAATTAATCGAAAAAGTACTAAACTTCACCTTATTTGGTTCGCTATTTTCACCATCGTTATTTTGCTCGCAAGTTGGGTGACAGGAGAATAAAAAGTGCGGTCAAAAAATAATGAAAATTTTGACCGCACTTTAATTAGAACCCTATCCGCCTTGTCGCTGCAGAAAACGCTGGTTTCACTTCACATTCACCTTGTAATGCGCTCAGCCAATCTTGCACCTTTTGAAAAGGCGAAAATTGGTGGCGGCGAGCTACTGCGGCAAAATCTCCAGGCGTCAGCAGATTAAGCGATTCAATCTGACTTAAATCCTCTTCCGATAACAACGGCAACCCTAAAATTTCCGCTTGTTGTTTAGCAAAATCTAAACGTTGTGGCAGCATTAAATAATCAAACTTCAGTTTCAAATCAAAACGGCGTAAGGCTGCAGGATCGAGCACTTCAATTAAATTTGTTGATACCACCATCAACCCCTCAAAGCGTTCAATTTGTGTCAGCATTTCATTCACTTGTGAACGTTCCCAGCTACGTTCTGCACCATCGCGTGAAAACAGGAACGTATCTACTTCGTCCAACACTAACAAACAATTATCACACTTTGCTGATTCAAATGCCTCACTAATGTTTCGTTCCGTTCCACCTACATAAGGATCGAGTAAATCAGAGCCTTTGCAAAGTAACAACGGCATATCCAACTCTTCAGCAAGCCACACAGCCCAAGCTGTTTTTCCTGTTCCGGGTGGTCCATAGCAACAAATTCTGCCTTTCTTAGTTCGCATTAATCCTTCACTGATTTTGTGAATATTTTCATTGCAGGAAACCCACTCTAGCTGATAACTCAGTTTACTTTCCACCAACGGCTCAATTTTCTTTTTGCCTTGTGCCTGTAAGGCTTCATTAAATAGCGTAAGCAAGACCTCAGAAAAAGCTTTTTTGCCGTTATCAACCGCATTTGCTACATTGAACACGCGCGTTAAAATCGCCGGCGAAAGCGACCGCACTTTGGCAAAATGCTGCACATATTCTGCCGTTAATTTACCTCCTGACAGCTGTGAAATTAACGCCGATTTATTTTTCAGCGGTAAATCCGGCATTTCAAACACAAAATCAAAGCGACGCAAAAAAGCCGCATCTATGCTGTGTACCGAATTGGATAACCAAATCATCGGCACGTTATTATTCTCCAACAACTGATTTGTCCACGCTTTATTTTTTTGTGCAACAGAACGCTCCATAAACGAGCCGTTAAACACATCTTCAATTTCATCAAAAATTAAAAGCGCTTGCTTGCTGTTCAATAACGTTTGAGCAAGGCGACTGTAGTTCAGGCGTTGCTCTGCCTTCACAACATCTCCGTCAGAATCCATGTAAGTAATGTTATACGCCGAAATCCCTAATGCCTGTGCAAGCAATCCGGCAAATTCGGTTTTACCGGTGCCGGGCACGCCATAAATTAAAAGATTCACGCCTTTCCGATGATGTTTTATTGCCTGTTGTAAATAGGTCAACATCATCTCTTTCATGCCGGCAATATGGGCAAAATCATCCAGTTCCAAACTTGGCACTTGAGCGACTTCCGTACAAGATTTTAATAGGACGTTTTCGTTTAATGGTTGTGTCACAAATTCATCAAAATCTAAGGTTTCTCCCCAATCTAAATAATCATGCACACTATCGGGGCGATAATCGCGATCAATCAGACCATAAGCATCGAGTTTACTGCCTTTCTTTAAGGCGGATAGAATCTGATTTTTCGGCTGCTTCAGTAAATCCGCCATGATCGCAGCCGTTCTTTGCAAATCCGATTTCGGCAAGTAGCCAAACAAATCTCGCATAGGCCCTTCACTGCGTAAATGCATGGCAAAGCGAAGAAGTTCCTGTTCAACGGGATTCAGCTGCAAAAATTCTGCCAACGTTGCCAAATTTTCATACGCCTGTTTCCATAACTCCGGTAAAAGTGCGGTGGATTTTTGAAGTGTTTTATACCGCTCTTTTAAAAGCCGACGAGCAACCGTGCGTAGATTTTTATCATTCTCTAATTCTTCAGGCAGTCCAAACGCACTGGCAATTTCATCACTTCGCCAACTACTCTCCCGAAACACTTCGGAAAAACCTTTATGCTCAAATAAAACTTTAAGCATCATATTTTCAGTATAAGAAGACACTGTCGGTGGGTTTAATTTATATTCGGACATAAAAAAATACTCCTTACTGGGTTAGTAAGAAGTATTTTAGTGAGGGGTGCGACAAAAGGTGTCGTTAGGAATTCAAAGACTACTTTTTATCTAAAAAACCTAATCCTAAAATGTCTATTGGTTTAACTTCCCATTCATTAAAATCTATTCCCCAACGAGATTCCATAAATTCAAGCATTTTGATGCCACGTTCTAAAATAACACTAGCATTCCACTCATTATAATTTGAAATTTCTATTTCACTATATGATCCATTAAAGAAGCCAACCCTATTACCATCTTTATCCTCATGATTTTTCTTAAAATCAAAGTCTTTGTTTTGTAATTCAGAATTTTTAGAACGACTAAGAAGTACTAAGTTACCTAAACTATGCAGTAAGATAGATCTTTCATTCTGTTTTTTTACATATTTTAGAATATGCTCCTTCCAATATTTATCATTTGCAGTTTGTGGATATACATGCTCTATTGTTTCATCTTTATTTCGTTTCTCAAAATCATTCCACGAAATTTTTTCTTTTCCTCTTGCTTTTTGTTGAAGCTCTAGTTCATATTCATAAAGGAAGTACCGTAAACCATTCCAACTATAGAATCCC
This sequence comes from Haemophilus parainfluenzae, assembly GCF_900638025.1. NCBI lineage: Bacteria > Pseudomonadati > Pseudomonadota > Gammaproteobacteria > Pasteurellales > Pasteurellaceae > Parahaemophilus > Parahaemophilus parainfluenzae. The sequence goes on along the minus strand of NZ_LR134481.1, from coordinate 1,147,581 downwards.
TCCTCTTTTCTTTTTTTATCATCTAAGTAGCTAATAAATTTACCAATATCTAACCAGCCATCATAGTAATAATCATCCCCTTCGCCTCCATCCCCATCAATTAAATAAGAAATATCTTTAATAATTTCCTGTATAGTTTTTTTATTATTATGAAACTCATTTGCATAACGATAAATTACTGAGTTTTGAACATCTGAGCGTCTTTGAGAGACCATAAAGATCAGGAAAATAAATCTTTCTACAACCTTTAACATTGAAAGAAATTCTTTCTCTATACATTTATATTCTGTATATTTATTCATTACAGCAATAAGTAATGGAGTAAATGATCTCATTTTTAATCTATTTAGTTTATATAACCATTCTTTTATAGGATTACTAAGTGAAGAACATTCAGGATTATGTAAATAGAACCAACTTTTTACTGAAACCTGTAAATTTTTTATGTAGCCTTTTATATCATTAAGACTAACTTTATCTTTTAATACATTATATGATATAAAATAATCATTTAATAAGAATTTTGCATAAGATGAAGATTCTTTACGATTATAAGTAAAATACATAATCCAATGATCTCTAAGAAATTCATCATCATTTAAAACCTTATCTTTATTCTTACCAAGATATTCATAAATTGTTTTCCATGATTCATTAATATCTCTTCTTAATCTATTTCCCTCCATTTCATCATCAAATAAAGTAGTTAAATAGACTAATCTATTTTTTAGTAGCTCTAAAGTTGACAATTTTTTACCACGATTATTCATTGTTTCAAATGTGACATGTACATTTAACTCATCATCAATCTCATAAAGATTAAATTTAAATGAAGAAATTAACTTCTTAAAAATATTTTCAATTTCATCACAATCTAATTTAGATAACTTCTTCTCAAAAAATTTCTTAGCATTATCTAAATTCATTGTATACAAAGTACTTTCTGGAACCTTATCTGAACTTGATGATTCTTGCTGTAAAATCCTTGTCTTAAAGAATTCATCACTTGGATTATCTTTCTCATATCCAAAAATGTATGACTTATAATCACCCTTATAGCTTTCATAAAGGAATTTTTTAGTCCAATACTCTTTAGTATTAAAAAAAATATCACCATCTACAGTATTTAAAATCTCATTAATCAAAATAATCGACGTAGTCAAACGTTGCTGGCCATCAATTAAATAATAAGCATTAAAACCTTTCTCAAAGAGCCATAAATCATCTTTCCAATTTTCAGTTGGTTCAATATTATTTTTACAAATGGGTTCAATAGTTAATAAACCAGTATAATGAGACTTTCTGTCCTTTAAATTTTCTAGATCAGACCAGAAATCCTCAAGCTGAACATCACCCCAAGAATAACCTCGTTGAAAATCAGGTATTCTAAAAAATTTTGTATGAAATAATTCATTGAGAGAGCACAATTTTGCTTCTGCCATTTTTATTCTCCATAGTGATATAAAAAATAATAATTTTAAACATCTTTCTAAAAAGATGATAAATCGTAACAACTATTAAACAAATAATTATAGTAAACTAATTTGCTAGTTTTTTCTAATACTACATACTATAATCGAAAAATCATCCGAAAACGATTGCTTTTCAATCACCTTGCGACAAACCGTAAGGCAAGCTTTATCATCGGGATATTTCTGCCAAATCTTTTCTCTTGCTTCAGCAGAAAGCCCATCTGTTAATCCATCAGAACAAAGTAATAAACTTTCTCCTTGTTAAATTTCAATCTCTTGATAAAACATTTTATCTTGAAATTCGGAATAATCTGCGACTAAACAAGAAGAAACACCTCCATAAATCGTAGCAAAATCTTCTTCTTTTTTATCGGGGAAATCGGCCAGTAATTCAGAAAGAATCGAATGATCTTGGGTGATTTGTTGCCATTTACCTTGGGCATCAATTAAATAAGCACGACTATCTCCTACGCTGAGAATTTTGGCTTTACGGGTTATTTGATCAATTTCAGCCGCCACAAAAGTGGTTGCTGCGCCAAAATAATCCTCCGCTAATTCTGCTGATAAACTGGATTGTAAATCGTAGATCGTTTGACGACTTATGCTTTCCATTTGGCTTAATAATTGCATTGCCAACTTGCTCGCTTTTTCAGGTCGGTTGCTATTGGAAATACCGTCTGCCACGCCCACAATAAAGTGCGGTCGGTTTTCAAGACGTTTTTCAGCCGTTTTGAGTTTATATTGAAACACCGTCTCGCCATTAAAAAGGGCATCTTGGTTGTGTCGCTTGTTGCTGCCAATTTGTTGGCAGAAGGTAATTTCGCAAAAATTTTCCATTATTCAACCGCTTGTTGAGAAGGATTTAGCAGGCGATCAATCGCTTTTAGCGCATCTAAGGCCTTCATTTCGAGACTTAAAAAGTGCATTTTCGGTACGCCTGCATCTTGTGGGTTAATACGGATAAATCCCCCCTTTTTTGCTTTCGCCGTACGCTCAGAAAATCGACGCACAGTTGGAATGGCTTTCCCTGCCCCCAGTTCGATGACAACGAGATTTTGCACTTCTTTTAACCATAAATCGAGCTTATTTCGTTTTAAATTTTGATAATTACTGCTGTAAAAATAATCGTCAAACATGAGTACATTTTGTCTTGCCAAACGCTGACAATAATGGCAACGAGGCGGCTCACTCAATAAGCGCAAGTTTTCGTTATCCACCACAGGTTGAAATTCTTTTGCAGACCAGCTCAGATCCCGGCAATTATGCGTACACTGTAAACGCTCTAGTGTGCCATGCACTTCATAAATGCGTCCTTCTTCAAACCCCGCTTTCTGAAAATGCCCATCCACATTACTTGTAAAAACAAAATAACCATGCGGTTTGCTTTCTGCCCAACGTTTTAAAATTTGGTAGCCCTCATGCGGGTTTGTTGCACGATATTGCGACAAGCGATGCCCGTAAAACCAATAAGCTAACTCTTTATGGGTTTCATAAGCCAATGGCGTCGCAATATCTTGGAAATTGATATTTCGTCCTTTAAACATTGGGTAGGCATTCCAAAACCCACCGACACTTCTAAAATCCGGCAAACCTGAATCTACACTCATTCCTGCCCCGGCAGTAATTAAAATGCCATCAGCCTTGCGGATAAGTTCCACTGCATAATTTAAATCATTTTTCATAATACTTTTCTCTGTCTATTTTTCATTGGTGAAATAATTCCAGCTTCTTCTAGTTGTTCTACAATTCTCGCAGCTCGATTAAAGCCTAAACTAAATTTGCGTTGAATCCGTGAACCAGATGTAAATTTTTCTTGTTGCACGAATTTTTTTACATCCTCAAAAAGCGGATTGCGTTTAAAAGTCACTTTCATTGCCATAATTTTTCTCCTGTGTTGTTTATATAGAAAGGGCTTAAGCGTCTTGTAAAAAGTAAAAAATCTCTCTTTTATGGAAAAATTATAGGAAGAGAAGCGACAATTCGTGTCGTTAGTGAATATTACAAGCGGTTATTTTTAGAAGATTGTTTGCAAATAAGATTATCTGTATTGCAATATGCACATTTATCTGTTTATATATACATGTAATTTATTAGGAAAAAGAATATGAATAACCAAAATCCGATTGAAATTTACCAAGCTCAAGATGGCACAACGCAAGTGGAAGTAAGATTTGAAAATGACACCGTTTGGCTAAGTTTACAGCAGATGGCTGATTTATTTGGGCGAGATAAGTCCGTTATTTCACGTCATTTACGCAATATCTATACTGATGGCGAGTTAAATAGAGAAGCAACTGTTGCAAAAAATGCAACAGTTCAAATTGAAGGCAAAAGACAAATTCATCGAACAATCGAATACTATAATCTTGATGTAATTATATCTGTGGGCTATAGAGTTAATTCTATTTTAGGTACTAAATTTAGAATTTGGGCAACTGCACGTTTAAAAGAATATCTGACTCAAGGCTATACCATTAATCAAAAACGTTTACAGCAAAATGCTAATGAATTAGAACAAGCACTTGCACTTATTCAAAAAACGGCAAATTCATCGGAATTAACGCTAGAAAGCGGTCGTGGATTAGTGGATATTGTCAGCCGTTATACACATACCTTTTTATGGCTACAACAATATGATGAAGGTTTACTTAGCGAACCACAAACACAGCAAGGCGGTACATTACCGACTTATGCTGAGGCCTGCTCTGCACTAGCAGAGTTAAAATTACAGCTGATGGCAAAAGGTGAAGCAAGTGATCTGTTTGGACGTGAACGAGATAATGGCTTATCTGCGATTTTAGGCAATTTAGATCAAAGTGTATTTGGTGAACCCGCTTATCCAAGCATTGAAGCAAAAGCGGCACATTTACTTTATTTTGTCGTTAAGAACCATCCTTTTTCTGATGGTAATAAACGTAGTGGCGCATTTTTATTTGTTGATTTCTTACATAGAAATGGGCGTTTGTTTGATCATAATGGGCATCCGGTTATCAATGATACGGGGCTTGCAGCACTCACTTTATTAGTTGCAGAATCTGATCCGAAACAAAAAGAAACGCTTATTAGGCTTATTATGCATATGCTTAAACATAAGTAAGATAAGTAATGATAAATAGCGACTGAAGTCGCTATTTGTTTAAAAAGTGCGGTCTATTTTCTATGATTTTTTAATTTTCTCCAATAACTCGGCTACCACTTTCGGAACACCCTCACCTGCTTTTTCTTTTATTGCAATAACTTGCTTACGAACAAAGCCTGTATTGGGATTTGGATCGATCAAGTAAATTGGCGCTTTTCTTGGGGCTTCATTAACTAAGCCGTTAGCAGGATACACTTGCAAAGACGTACCGATGACCAACACCACATCCGCTTGTTCAACAATATCCACGGCTCGCTCTAGCATTGGTACCATTTCGCCGAAAAAAACAATATATGGGCGCATTGAATGTCCGTTTGGATCTTTATCTTCCAATTTCTGATCACCAAAGCAATCTATAATATAGCTCTCATCAAAACTACTGCGTGCTTTATTTAATTCTCCATGTAAATGTAAAACATTCGAGCTTCCTGCACGTTCATGTAAATTATCCACATTTTGCGTGATGATTCTCACATCATAAGCTTTTTCTAATTCAACTAAGGCGATATGCGCAGCGTTTGGTTTAGCCGCTGCGGCATTTTTACGACGTTGGTTATAGAAATCGAGCACTTTTGCACGGTTTTTCTTTAAGGCTTCGGGCGTACAAACTTCTTCTACTTTATGTCCAGCCCACAATCCATCTTCCGCTCTAAAAGTAGGAATGCCACTTTCAGCACTAATTCCTGCCCCAGTTAATACCACGCAAATTGGTTTATTTTTCACCGTCATTTTTCAGGCTCCTTTTTCTTCTAAAATTTCATCAATCTGTCTATCTCTCGCCATCATGCCAAATATATTCCCCGCTTTATAAAGGGGTTGATAAGCATAGCTTTCAATATGTAAGAATGGCTTTGGAAATATTGTTTTAGCTGTGATTTTGAGCGTAATAACACGTCATATTCGGCTTGAATATGGGCACTCATTGCTTCAATACGTATTTTAAATTCATCACTGAGATAAGGGCTGATAATTAAATAGACCGTTTTCTGTTCGGTTGCTGTTTCATCCGCATAAACACATGCCAAATTAAACACTTGCCATTTATAGCGATCTGCAAAAGCACCAATGATTCGACTTTGTTCCTCATTTTCAACTTGTACAAGTGCGGCTGATTTTTTTAAACAATCTTGCAAAATATCACTTGGCGTAAAAGGGCCACAATCTAAGTAAGATAGTACACAGTTCCAGTTAACAAATTGTTCAGTACCAAAATGTAAATGTTTGCCTTCGAATTTATCTGCCCCATTTTTAGTGCAATCATCAATTAAATAATCGCCTTGGTTCAGGTTTTTATGGTGAGATAAAATTAACCGTTTGTATAATGCCGAGCCTTTTTCTTCGCCGAAATAATGCTGAATCCATTTCACTTTATCACTCCACGCCGATGGATTATGCCAAGGCGCGGTAGAAAGTGCGTAAATATGATATTTCTTCATCAATTTATGAACGGCAGAAATGGCGTTTGGCATGGGGTCCATTAAGCTAAAAATGCCCTCAACTTCATCATATCGCCCTTCATACTCTTGCTTGGTTTTCTCATCTAATTTTGCAATACCAGACGGGAAATCAACCATCACATTATCCATATCAATATAAACAATTTTCTTCATTTTAATGCCCTCTCTGTTGATGGCTTAATGATAAAAGATGAAGCGACAATTTATGTCGTTAAGCATTTTCGTCTAAATAAGTGCGGTCAATTTCTTGGTAATCTTCACCAAAATGGGCAATCCACCACTCTAGCATGGCGCTCTCAATCACGGTCGCGGAAATTTCATATTCAGAGCCATAATCTTTTACTGTTTGATCGGTTGACAATGGTGTTTCTGTTAAAAAGCCACCTGTTTTTTTATCAATACGGAAAGTTAAACGAATCTTTCTACCCGAACTAAAACCAAATTTTTGGCTTTCAACATAAGCTTTTAGATTAAATTTCGGGCGTTCAAATTGCATTGTGCTGACATTCACTTCAAGTAATCGATGCAAAGCTAAATGTAAGATATCACCATGCTCATATTCTGCCACCACATAACTGCTAGGGCCTTGCTGAACAAGAGCAAGTGGCTTAACTTTAGCCTTATGTTCTTTGCCATGAATACTACGATAATGCACTTGCAAAAAGCGGTTTTGATAAAGTGCAGTACTAATTTGCTTAAAAATTTCAGGATCAATTTTTGCAGGCAATAATGGCTGGTTATTTGGTGCAATAGCCACTTTATTGAGCCATTCTGAAGCCCCTTTTTTATGCGCTTCATAAGCAAGATTGTAATCCGCTTGTTTAAAGAACCCCTCCATCGATTGCATAATATTGGCAGGTAAAATACCAGCTAAATATTGCTTCGCCAACATTAACACCAACGACTGTTGTTCATTTAAAATTGGCATATCTAAGCCTTTTGCATCAGGCTTCCAACGATAGCTATAGGGCTTATCATTGGTATTGCAATCAATTTCAAACTGCTCACATAACGTATTCAATGCACGCTGAATACTGCGCAAATCCCGCTCAATACCTAATGCAAGCAATTTCTCTCGCAGTTCTAATGAGCTGATGGAATAGTTTTTCGGAATTAAACGTAATAGTTCGAGATGGAATTTTAGGGAAGATGATTCGGACATAATTGCCTCATAAATAAAAATATTTTCTTTAATCATATAAAAAATCGGGCAATTTTTAAACTGCCCGATTTGTTTCTATTTTTGACCGCACTTTATGCCTTGGCGGTATCAATACGTTCGAATGACAACACTTTATTTTCTAACTGACGGAGTAATAAAGTGGCGATACCGGTAATGATGAGATAAATACCGCCTGCAATACCGTAGATAGTTAGCGCATCATATTCAGTACCGTAAAGTTGGCGAGCATATCCCATGATATCCATGATCGTAATGGTAGAAGCTAATGCTGTACCTTTAAATACCAAGATAATTTCATTGGTATAAGACGGGAGCGCACGTTTTAACGCATAAGGAATTAAGATTTTTAAAGTCTGCAGACGACTTAATCCTAATGCCGCACAGCTTTCCCATTGACCTTTAGAGATTGCTTTTACCGCTCCGTGGAATAATTGGGTTGAATAAGCGGCACTATTCAAAGCCAACGCTAATGCTGCACAGAACCATGCGTTGGAAAATAATCCCCATAATGGGCTGTCCACCAACCATTGGAATTGGCCTGGGCCTGCATAAATTAAGAAAAACTGCACTAAAAGCGGAGTCCCTGTAAATAAAACAAGGAACAAATTGACCGCACTTTTCACCAATTTATTGCCAATAGAAAGCAAGAAGGTTAAGCCCAATGCGAGAAAAAAGGCAATAAACAATGCGACGACCGTAAGCAGCAGGCTAGTCGGAATGCCTTGAGCAATCACTGCTAAATACTCTTGAAACATTATTCGACTCCCCGTTCAAATCGCGTGAAACGTAATTCTAATTTGCGAATACCCGCTTGGCTGATCAACGTAATCACTAAATAAATTAATGCTGCAATGCCATACCAAGTAAAAGGCTCGTGGGTATTTGTATTGATATACCCTGCTTGACGCATTAAATCATCTACCCCAATTAACGACACCAGTGCGGTATCTTTTAATAACACGAGCCATTGGTTGCTTAAACCCGGTAAAGCATGTCGCCATACTTGTGGCATAATTAAATTGATGAAGGTATAAGCACGGCTTAATCCTAAAGCAGCACCTGATTCCCACTGCCCTTTTGGAATGGCTTGAATCGCACCGCGTAAGGTTTGTGAAGCATAAGAGGCAAAAATCAAAGACAATGCAAATACACCACAACCAAATGCGCTAAATTCAATATACTCCCCCGTTAGCATTTCCACGACTTGGGTTGACCCGAAATAAATTAGTAATACGACTAAGATTTCCGGTAAACCACGCAATAAAGCAATGATAATCACGGTTGGTTTCGCAATAAATGCATATTTATTAGCCTCTAGTCCTGTAAAAACAATACTGAGTAATAAACCGACAATCAGAGAGCAAATAGCAAGCCCTAAGGTCATTAGGGCTGCGTGTCCAATTAATGTAAGATAATCATAAAACATAGATTATTTAGTCATCCATTTATCATAGATTTTTTGGTATTCGCCGTTTGTTTTCAACGCTTCTAAACCTTTATTCAAACTTTCAAGCAATTCTTTGCTTGATTTATTCACTGCGATACCTAAACCATTACCGAAATATTTTTTATCTGTCACTTTGTCGCCTACAAATTGAATTTCAGCTTCTTTTGAAATCATATCTGCTAACACCGCTGTATCACCGAAGATAATATCAATACGGCCATTTTTTAAGTCTAAAATCGCATCTTGGAGGCTTGCATAAGCTTTCGCATTATATTGTTTGTTTTCTGCTGCAGTATATTGTTGAAACGTTGTGCCGTTTTGAACACCAACTGTTTTTGCTGAAGCTAAATCCGCTTTACCTTTTAACACTACATAGCTTGCTGAACTATCATAGTAAGCATTGGAGAAAGCCACTTGTTTTGCACGAGCATCAGTAATATCAATAGCAGAAATTGAAGCATCAAAACGTTTAGATTTTAAGCCTGGAATTAACGCATCAAAAGCTTGGCTTTTAAAGTGACAAATTGCTTGAATTTCCTTACAAATTGCATTCGCAACATCCACATCAAAACCGACAATTTCGCCTTTTTCATTCGTTGTTTCAAATGGCGGATAGCTCGGCTCCATTGCGAAAGTGATTTCTTGTGCATTTGCAGCAAAAGCTGAGCCCATTAACATTACGCTTAAAAGTAATTTTTTCATGTTGTGTTTCCTCATTCTGAGTGTGAAAGATATTGTTTAAACTGTTCGGTTTTTGGATTATCAAAGCAATCTGCACAGCCCATTTCAATAATCTTACCTTGTTCCATATAAACGACCTTTGTCGCCACTTTTTGTGCCACGTTGACTTCGTGGGTCACAATCACCTGAGTAATGCCTGTTTGTTGAAGTTCTTTAATGATATCAACAACTTGAGCTGTAATCTCAGGATCTAACGCTGCCGTTGGTTCATCAAACAACAACACTTGTGGTTTCATCATTAATGCCCGAGCAATGGCTACACGTTGTTGCTGTCCGCCAGATAAGTGAAGCGGGAAACGATCGGCATGCTCTTCCAAACGTAAACGTTTTAAAAGTTCTAATGCATCTTTTTTCGCTTTTTCCTCGCTAATGCCTAACACTTTTTTCGGCGCTTCAATTAGGTTTTCAATCACTGTTAAATGTGGCCAAAGATTATATTGTTGGAATACCATCCCCACATCTTGACGAAGTTGACGAATGGCTTTCGGATTATTATTCGCCTGAGATAAATCAAAATGGTTATTCGCAATATGCAATTCACCAGAGGTTGGCACTTCTAATAAATTTAATGTACGGATTAACGTACTTTTCCCTGCCCCACTTGGTCCGAGTAACACCACGGTATCGCCTTCTTGTGCATCAAGATTGATATCAAACAATGCCTGTGATGAACCATAAAAGAAATTCAAATTTTTAACACTAATCGCCATTTTAAGTTTACTGCTATCCTTGATTGACTTATAATAATGAATAAATATTACTTTTTAGTGATTATTTATGCAAGTATTTTTTATAAAAAATCCCAAAAAGCTTTTTGGGATCTTTAAATCATTGAATTTTTAACCGCACTTGTCGCGTATTAAGCCTCTTTCGCCATTTCAAATTCAACTAACATCATTAAAATATGAATCACTTTGATGTGGATTTCTTGAATACGATCTGCATAACCAAAGTGTGGTACTCGAATTTCAACATCCGCTAGACCTGCCATTTTACCGCCATCTTTGCCTGTCATCGCAATCACTTTCATGCCTTTTGCTTTTGCCGCTTCAATCGCATTTAAGATATTTTTAGAATTGCCTGATGTTGATAATCCGAATAAAACATCGCCTTCTTTACCGACGGCCTCAACAAAGCGAGAGAATACATACTCATAACCAAAGTCATTACTTACACAGCTTAAATGACTCACATCAGAAATCGCAATTGCAGGATAACCAGGACGATTTTCACGATAACGACCAGTTAGTTCTTCAGCAAAATGCATAGCATCACAGTGAGAACCACCATTACCACAAGATAATACTTTACCGCCATTTTTAAAGCTTTCGGCTAACAATTTAGCTGCTTTTTCAATGAGTTTGATGTTGTTATCATCTGAAACAAACTTATTTAGTACATCTTGTGCTTCCACAAGCTCAGCTTTAATTTGATCAAAATACATTTTATTCTCCTTAAAAATTAAAATTCGAAATCGCGTTGGCATTGTATAGCGTTCATTTCAAATAATCTAGCGCTCTTTCTTATCTCTCTATTTTTCAGCTTACTTCTCATTATTTTGCGACACCTATCGCAAATTCACTAAAAAACACTTCAAAAAATGACCGCACTTTTTAAACTCAAACAATTTAAAAGGAGATATTATGCGAGTAGTTTATTTATTACTTTGTATGTTATTCAGTCAAATAACTTGGGCGAATGATAATGATTTAATGCTATTAGGTACCTATGAAAACCAAGATGTTCAAGGTTGGGTAATGTCAGAAAAATTAGATGGGGTACGAGGTTATTGGGATGGCAAAACATTATTAAGTCGTCAAGGACTGCCCTTGCCCGTACCGACCTATTTTACCGCTCAATTTCCACCTTTTGCTATTGATGGTGAGATATTTAGTGAACGTAATCAATTTGAAGAAATTGCTTCTATCACAAAATCCTTTAAAGGTGATAATTGGGCAAAATTAACACTTTATGTTTTTGATGTACCGAATGCCTCAGGAAATCTCTTTGAACGCCTCGAAAACTTAGAAGATTATTTGAAAGATCACCCTACTCCTTATATCAAGATTATTCCGCAAATTCCGATACGAGATAAAACACATTTATTCGAGTATTTACATGAAATTGAAAGGAAAAAAGGTGAAGGTGTTGTGTTACGTAATCCTAATGCACCTTACGAAAGAAAACGCAGTACACAAATTTTAAAGTTAAAAAGCACTTATGATGAAGAGTGCACAGTGATAGCACATCACAAAGGGAAAGGACAATTTGAGAATATACTCGGATCACTCACCTGTGCAAATCATCGTGGAAAATTCAAAATTGGTTCAGGATTTAATCTGAGTGAGCGCGAAAATCCACCACCTATTGGTAGCACGATTACCTACAAATATCGAGGATTAACTAATTCTGGGAAACCTCGTTTTGCTACTTATTGGCGAGAGAAAAAATAAGAGCGGTCAAAAACATCGCTATTTTTGACCGCTCTTTGTGTTTAATAACTCAATTATAGGTGTTGATTAATAAACGCCGCTAATTGATTTTTTGGTAACGCACCGACTTGTGTTGCAACAAGTTGGCCATTTTTGAAAAGTAGTAAAGTTGGGATACTACGTACACCAAATTGACCTGCAACTAATTGGTTTTCATCAACATTGATTTTAACGATTTTTGCTTTACCTGCAAATTCAGGTGCAATTTCATCTAAAATTGGCGCAATCATTTTGCAAGGACCACACCAAGGTGCCCAGAAATCCACTAATACTGGGATATCTGATTGCACAACCGCAGTTTCAAAATCTGCATCATTAATATGTAATACTTCGCTCATTTTTGTTTCCTTATTTAATAAGATGCTGACAAATCAACACCTAGCGTTAATCGATGTTATGCATAATAGCACAAGGCATATTGAATTGCACAGATTAGTCCGATTGATAAAAACTAATTATTTAAGTTGTGCAAAGGCCTGTAATAAATCGGCTTTGATGTCTTCCACATCTTCTAAACCAACAGAAAAACGCAATAATGTGTTTGTAATACCACGGGCGACGCGTTCTGCTTCTGGAATATCCATATGAGTTTGGGTTGCAGGATAGGTAATAAAGCTTTCTGTTCCCCCTAGACTTTCAGCAAAGGTAATCAATTTGATTGATTTTAAGAAAGTATTCACCCAATTTTCATCTTTCAAACGGAAAGAAAGCATACCGCCTTTATTTGGATATAATACGCTATCAATTTGTGGCTGTTCACGTAAAAATTCTGCAATTTCCTTCGCATTATCTTGATGGCGTTTCATTCGTAATGAAAGGGTTTTCATTCCACGCACGGTTAACCAAGAATCAAATGGCGAAAGTACTGCGCCTGCACCATTTTGAATATAAGCGATACGATCACAAAGCTCTTGCCCTTTTGCAATAATCAAGCCCACCAAGCTATCATTATGACCCGCAATATATTTTGTACCGCTATGAATGACAATATCTGCGCCTAAATCTAATGGACGAGATAGCACTGGAGTTAAGAAGGTATTATCCACAATCATTAATAAATCGTGTTTTTTCGCTAATTTCGCAATTTCTGCTACATCACACTCTTCCATTAATGGATTAGATGGAGTTTCAATAAAAATTGCTTTTGTATTCTCTGTAATAGCGGATTCAATTTCAGCTAAAGAAGCGGTATTCACATAAACGGGTTTTACGCTGTTATTATTTTTATAGGCAAAATCCAATAAACGATAAGTCCCACCATATACATCACTTGACACAATCCATTCATCAGGACCTTTAAATAAATTCATCAGCACTTGAATCGCCGCCATACCAGAAGCAAAAGCAAAACCTCGATCACCATTTTCTAATTTGGCTACGGTATCTTCCAAAACACTACGTGTTGGGTTTTTCGTGCGGGTATAATCAAAGCCGGTACTTTCACCAATCCCGTGGTGCCCATAAGCTGTTGAAAGATAAATTGGCGTAGAAACCGCACCAGTGCGCTCATCACTGCGATTTCCCGCTTGTGCCAATAATGTATCGATAGAATATTGTTGTGTCATCATTTACCTCTAAAATATCAAAAATTTGACCGCACTTTTCTTTATATTTGATTGTGATCAAAACGTTCCAATTTTGTCACAAACCCAATCATGATAAAAGTAGAAATTGAAAACTCAGTGAAAATTATGTTCTTGTATCAAATTTTGCTTTAATTTCAACCGAAACGAAGATTTTTTCAACATTTGAATTTTTTTTTTAGATCTTCGATTGACAGAATTTCAAATTCCCGTAAAATGCACCGCACTAACAGCGTATGCGGGAATAGCTCAGTTGGTAGAGCACGACCTTGCCAAGGTCGGGGTCGCGAGTTCGAGCCTCGTTTCCCGCTCCAAACTAACGGCGTGTTAGCAAAGCGGTTATGCACTGGATTGCAAATCCATGTAGCTCGGTTCGACTCCGGGACACGCCTCCATAACCACGTAGTTAGTTAATCACTCAATGCCCGAGTGGTGGAATCGGTAGACACAAGGGATTTAAAATCCCTCGCCTTTCGAGGCGTGCCAGTTCAAGTCTGGCTTCGGGCACCATTTAAACACCAATCTAAAGATTTTAAAATTTACTTTAAAATCATCTAATTGGGTCGTTAGCTCAGTCGGTAGAGCAGCGGACTTTTAATCCGTTGGTCGAAGGTTCGAATCCTTCACGACCCACCAATTTTTTAAGTGGCGATAAAGTCGAGGTAAAATTTCGTTTTTTCACACTTTCATTTATAAATCATTTATCTTAGTAGCGATGTCGCCAATCATTAAAAATGAAATTAAATTTTCTTATTAACTATCACGTAAAAGACAAAAATACTTTATAAAGCAACATACTGTAACTGCTCACAAACCTATACATTTATACAAATTGCATTTTGATTACTCATTGTCTAAACTCCTTAATTGGTAAATATTGGCATATATCCATATTGTGTCATTTGACATAATTATTCTCGTTCTAAACAAATTTGCAGAAGATAGTTACGCCTATTAATCAAAAAATAACATTAAAGCAACCTTGGGCACAAAATATAAATAATTATCTAATTGATAATGAATTAAATAATAGATGATAAAGAAGTTTTTAAGTCAGGATTCTAAATATCCAATAATAGATTTTTTATTGTGGTTAGTTGTTTATCCATTTGTGATTGCGTTTGCAGTGGCTTGTGTTGCGTTTATTTTTTCATTTAGTGAATTTAAAGGGGTTAAAATCACGGATTGGATTAGCTCTTTAAGTACATTAATTATTATGCTTTTTACTGCCATCGGGATAAGCTCTTGGAAAAAACAAAAAATACCTGATTTAAAAAGCAAGGTTGCGAGAAATATCATTGATTTTGATACACACGCGGTCTTCTTTCCTTCCAAAGGTTTTAAATCAATCGATGAAATAAAATAATATCACACTATCCAACTAAAAATTTTTTGGGATATAGCACATAGTTTATCAACGCTATATATGTTTGATAAATCATATAAACTAGAAATTGATAATCTTTTAGCTTCCTTGTTAAAAGTAATAAATGACGTAACAAATTTAATAGAACAAAATTCTAGAATTAATGAAGTCAGAATACGTAAACTAATAAATGATATTAATGATGATTATAAAACATTCTTCCCGAATACGACGGCATTATTCAAGCTTGTTGTAGGAAAAAACAACGTAGTTGGCATAAATGGTAGGTCGTAAAGACACTAAAAATGACAGATAGCTTGCGGAAGTTTATGTAAATGGCAAGCGATTTTTAACCAAAGGCGAGGCGTTACGTTTTTACAATCAAGTCAAAGAACAAGAGTGGTTGATTCTGTACAAATTTTGGAATCAAGCGATTTACCCGCATTAAGTTTTTATGTCAGGAATGGTTTGATTTACACCGTAAAACATTGTCAGACGGTGAATCACGTTTTAGTTCATGACCAATTCAAAGAATAATACTGAGTCTAAAATAAGATAAGCTCATATTATTGAATTTTCTTCTTTTTGCTAAACAACACTTATAAAAAACGACCGCACTTGCGGTCGTTTCTATTGATAACTCAAAAGATTATTTTAATTTTTCACCTTTAAATTCACCTGTTAAACTTTCTAAGAAAGAGGTAATATCTTCAACATCTTTTTGAGTAGGCTGTTGTACGTTGCTTTGGTATTTCAACATTGCGCTCACAGCATCTTTTAGCTCTTTTGCTGACGCATCATGGAAATATGGAGCGGTAAGTGCGATGTTACGTAAAGTTGGCACTTTAAAGCGATGCATATCGAATGGATCTTTAGTTTGTGCAAAGCGACCCTCATCTGCATCAGTTAATGGCGTACCACGATCTTTAAAGTAATCGCCGTAGAGTCCCATGTATTCATAAGATTGTCCGCCCATTGCTACACCAGTATGACAAGTATCGCATTTATGTTGTTTGAATAACTCATAACCGCGAACTTGTTGCTCAGTCAAGGCTGTTTTATCCCCTTTCAAATAACGGTCGAAATCACTATTTGGCGTAATTAATGTTTTTTCATATTCACCAATCGCGTGAGTTAAGGTTTCTTTCGTCACTTGTGGATATTCTTTTAAGAATGCTTTTTTGAATTCTTCATCCATTTCAAAACGCGCAACAATATCATCCCAAGAATGAGAGCCCATTTCTACTGGATTTGTTGGAGGACCTTTTGCTTGATCAGCTAAATCTGCCGCACGGCCATCCCAGAATTGCACAAAGTTAAATGCTGCATTGAACACGGTTGGCGCGTTAATTGGACCTTTTTTACCTTCAATCCCGGTTGAAGTTTCAAGTCTATCCACACCACCTTTGTCTAATTGGTGACAAGTATGACATTGAATAGAACCATCGCCTGATAAACGACCATCAAAGAAAAGATCATGGCCTAATGCGACTTTTGCTTCATCAGTCGCAATACTGTCTGGAATCGGTTGAACTAAACGATCGGCATCAACATTTGGTGTTTCTTTTGGTAAAGACATTTTACGTGCTTCACTAATCCAGTTAAGCAACGCTACTTTTTCTTGCTCATCTGGTTTGCTTCCCCAGTGGAGATGTCTGAATTTAGCAATTGGCATTTCGTTATTTTCTAGTACACGTTGTAATTTTGCTAAATCAGCTTGGGATAATTTGCTCGGATCTTTTAAGCCTTCAACTAAACGATCTAAGCGGAAGGCTCTAAGCCCATTCTGAATATCCGATTGCATTTGGTCACCCACAATCGGAAATTTTGAATAAAATGGAAGAGGTGTGTTTGGACTATGGCAATATTGGCAGCTGTTATCAAACAACGCTTTTGCCACTTTTTCTTGTTCGCCCGTATAGCGATTTTCCATTAAAAGTTGGGCTGCATTCTTGTTATCAAATTGATGTAGATACCCCACAACCCCCAAATAACCCAATACTGCAATGGCTGCTCCGCCAATAATCAGTTTTTTCATCTAATCCTCCAAATGATCAATAAAATATAAATATAAAAAGAAAGAGAAAGCTTAAAAAGCAAGGTGATTATGCCAAAAAATTGGCTTATATTTTATGTGGATTTGATTTAATTTGGCTATGGATGTGATTGATTGCATTACAGGTGTTTTTAACTTATAAATAGAGATGTCCCTAAAATTCAGCAATAAAAATGCGGTTATTTCTAACCGCACTTTACTTTTTATTATCTCTCGTTTATTTCTTTGGCGCTTGCATAAAGCGGAAGAAATCACTGTCTGGTTTCAAGATCATCATATTACCTGAACCTTCGAAGCTGCTTTCATAGGCTTTTAAGCTACGAATAAAGCTATAAAACTGTGGTTCTTGAGCAAAAGCTTGAGAATACAATTTCGCTGCTGCCGCATCACCATTACCACGTAATTCTTGTGCAGTTTTGTTTGCATTCGCTAAGATCAAGGTGACTTTACGATCCACGTCTGCTTGAATGAAGGCAGCCTTTTCTTTACCTTGAGAACGGTGTTCACGCGCAACGGCATCACGTTCTGCACGCATACGTTGGTAAATCGAAGAAGAAACTTCATCCGGTAAATTGATTTGTTTTACACGAACATCGACGACTTCAATCCCTAATTCAGAGGTACTATCCTGCCCTGAATTTAACGCTTTTTTCGCCCCCGCCATTAATTCACCACGGGTACCTGAAACGATATCTTTAATTGTACGAGTACCTATTTCTGAACGCAGACGGTCATTCACTTTACGGCTTAATAAGCTTGCAGCTTGGTTATAATCGCCACCACCCGTTGCAGTATAGAAACGACCGAAATCGCTGATTTTCCATTTCACATAGGAATCCACCAACAAGTCTTTTTTCTCGACTGTCACAAAACGAGTAGCAGAACCATCAAGGGTACGAATACGCGCATCAAGCACTTTAATGCTATCAATTAAAGGCAATTTGAAATGCAAACCTGGTTCATACACAACCACTTTGTTTTCTGCATCACGTTGCACTTTGTTAAAACGCAACATGATGCCACGAGTGCCCTCAGTTACAACCACGACGCTGGAATATAGCACCGCAGCAATCACCACAATAATCGGAAGTAAAAATTTACGCATTAGTTAAATCTCCCTTGGCGAATGCCTTCATTTGATTGAACTGGTTGAGCCGTTTGCGTTTCTACACGACGTTCCTGTGTTGAAACAGGTGTAGAACTGACCGCACTTTCAGGCGTTGTAGTAGTCGGTTGAGCCGCTTTTTTACCCATTAATTGTTCTAATGGTAATATGGTTAAATTGTTACCATTATTTGCATCTAACATGACTTTCGGCGTATTTGCCATGACTTTTTCCATGGTTTGAATATAAAGACGCTCTTTTAACAAATCAGGCGCAGCTTTAAATTCAGGTAGAAGACGTTCTAAACGTTCCACTTCCCCTTGCGCATCAAGTACAACACGATCTTTGTAAGCAGTAGCTTCTTCTATAATACGCTGTGCGTCACCGCGAGCGATTGGCTCTTTCTCACGAGCATAAGCTTCGGCTTCACGAATATAACGTTGTTCGTCTTCCTGTGCTTTAATCGCATCATCGAAAGCATCTTTCACTTCTTCTGGTGGACGCGCAGATTGGAAGTTCACGTCAATAACTTCAAGCCCCATGTCATAAGGTTTAATAATATCGTTCAACGCTTTCCAAGTATTTTCACGCACCACTGCTCGACCCGTTGTCAGAATATCATTCATGGTCATATGGCCGATCACATAACGAAGCGCACTGTCCGTCGCTTGCCCAAGACTATTATCTGCATTGCTCACGCTAAACAAGTATTTTTCTGGATTTTGCACACGATATTGTACGGTCATTTCCACTTTAACCATGTTTTCATCTTTGGTTAACATTGCACCTTGCGTTTTAAGCTCGCGAACTTGTTCTACATTCACTGGAACCACTTTATCAATGAAAGTTGGTTTCCAGTTCAAACCTGGTTGAACGGTAGAATGAAACTCACCAAAACGTAACGTCACACCACGTTCCGCTTCTTTGATGGTGTAAAAACCGCTTGCACCCCAAATAATTCCTCCGATCACCGCGGCGATCGGTAAAATTTTACCTAAATTGAATGAAGGTATATTCGGCGAAGTATTATTTGAACCGCCTTTTTTATTACCCCCACCTAATTTTTTCAACAGATTATTGAATACTTCTTCAATATCTGGTGGTGATTGCTCCTGATTTTTATTGTCTCGCGAGCCCCAGCCATTTTCATTTTGCTTATCTGATGAATTATCTGACTGTTTTGGACCGCTGCTCTGTCCCGGTTTACCCCAAGGATCTTGATCTGGACCGTTTTGCGACATTACATTCTCCATTTGTCTAAAAATTTTAATGAGTTTATCGAAATAAATGGGGTTAGTCTATGAAAATACAAGTGGCGAATCAAGTTTTATAAAATAAAAAATCCTTGAATATTTTCAAGGATTTTCTTTTATTCATTTACTTGGTAAATCAAGGATTTTTTTATATTTTTTTCGAGTAAATTTTTTCCATCCCACTGATAAAAGTGCGGTTGAATTTTTGACTGATTTATAAATGCCGCAAAGTAAAAAGGAAATTCATCCGTAAAAATCAACTTACCTTTCGGACAATAATCTGAAAAGATCTGCAGTTGTTCTGGCAAATGCGTCACACTTGATAACTTCACTATTCCTACGCCTTGTGATTTCAATACAGCTTCACGCAAACACCAACAACGATAAAAGGCCAGGTCTGCATCAGGCTGTTTAGCAAACCATTCTTGTTCTGCTTGTGGCGCAAAATGCGCCATGAGCGCAGAAAAATTCCTTTTTTTTGAAAATTCAATATCAATCCCGACCGCACTTTTTTCTGATTCATTAATATGCAGCAATACAGCAACCCAATCACCAGAGTGACTAATATTAAAATCAATATTCTCGACGGGAAATTGTGGTCTGTCACTTTGTGTACGATAAATTTGCCCTAAAAGTGCGGTTGATTTTTCCGCTATTTTTAGCAACTGCCAAAGTAAAAAATGCGCCAATCGACGGCATTGATGACGTTGCGTTATCCGAGAATTTCCCTTTGGTTCCGTATGCAAATTCTCAGAGACTAATTCCCTAGGAATTTCATCAAAAGGAAAAGGTTGTTGAATATTGGCGTAGGCAATAAAAGTTGTCATAAAAATAATGAATAAACATATCAGTTTGATTGCATTATAAAAGGAAATCCACCGCACGCCAACATAAGCTAAAACTCATCAAAGCAAGGTGTTAGATTGAAACTGTGAGCAGTTTCACAGATTTTTCTTCTCAAATACGTTACATTTCGAAAAAGTAATCACTGGAGGTTCTATGTTTAAACAACTTCAACAAGTCGGTAAAGCATTCATGTTGCCGATTGCTATTTTGCCTGCTGCAGGTCTTTTACTCGGGATCGGAGGGGCGCTTTCCAATAAAGCAACGGTGCAAGCCTATCCAATTTTAAATAATGAGGCACTGCAAGGTCTGTTTCAGATTATGTCTGCAGCTGGTAGCGTTGTGTTTGCCAATTTAGCCTTATTATTGTGTATTGGTTTAGGTATCGGCTTAGCTAAACGTGACAAAGGCGTGGCTGCTCTTGCTGCGGTTGTCGGTTATCTCATTATGACGGGTACCATTGCCGCATTAATTCCGATTTTCTCTCCTGATGTAAAAAGCATTGATACAGGTGTGATTGGTGCATTGGTGATGGGCTTGATTACCGTTAAATTACACAATCGCTATCACAACATCCAATTACCACAAGTATTAGGTTTCTTTGGCGGCTCTCGCTTTGTGCCAATCGTTACCGCTTTTTCAGCCATTTTTGTTGGATTAGTTTTCTTCCTCATTTGGCCAACTTTTCAACAATGGCTCGTTTCTGCAGGTAAAAGCATCGCTTCCATGGGAACCTTTGGAACATTCTTATATGGTTTCTTAATGCGATTATCTGGCGCTGTCGGCTTACATCACATGATTTACCCATTGTTTTGGTACTCCGAATTAGGAGGCGTAGAAATGGTCAATGGTGAGATGATTGTTGGTGCACAAAAAATCTTTTTTGCTCAATTAGCGGATCCAAATCACCATGGTTTATTTACTGAAGGGACGCGTTTCTTTGCCGGCCGTTTTGATACTATGATGTTTGGCTTACCAGCAGCCTGTTTAGCTATGTATCACTGTGTACCGAAAAAACGTCGTGCACAAATTGGTGGCTTGTTCCTTGGTGCGGCCCTAACCTCTTTCATTACCGGCATTACCGAACCTATCGAGTTTATGTTCTTGTTTGTTGCACCATGGCTTTATGTATTCCATGCATTCTTAGATGGTGTATCTTTCTTTATTGCCGATTATTTAAATATCTCTATCGGAAATACTTTCTCTGGTGGTTTTATTGATTTCTTGCTCTTTGGTATCTTACAAGGTGATGAAAACACCCATTGGTTGCGTGTCATTTTCGTCGGTATTCCTTGGGCACTGCTCTATTATTTCTCTTTCATTTTCTTGATTCGCATCTTTAATGTGATGACGCCAGGACGTGGTGAAGAAACCGAAGAAAATGTAGAACAAGAAACCAGTTCACTGACTGAAAATGCACATAAAATTATTGCAGCATTAGGTAACGCTGAAAATATTGAAAACGTTGATGCGTGTATTACTCGCTTACGCGTTTCGGTTAAAGATGTCAAAGCCGTTGATAAAGCCACATTGAAAAAATTAGGTGCGATTGATGTGCTTGAAGTCGGCGGTGGTGTACAGGCTATTTTCGGTGCTAAAGCCGTACTCTATAAGAGTGAAGTGAATCAAATCTTAGGAAAAGAAGATTAATTCTTAAAAATAAAGGGCGTTTATCCCGCCCTTTTGAGTAACAAAATAAAAGTGCGGTCAAAATCAACCGCACTTTTTTATTATTTCAACAAATATGCACGTAATTGTGCAAAGTCGTCATCCATTTCATCAGAAAGTAATGGCAATTTATTGTGTTTATCCAACGCTTCTGGCAATGGAAGATCGAGCGAAAGAATACGCTCAACAGACTCTTTAAATTTAGCTGGATGTGCCGTACATAAGAAAATGCCGGTTTCATCCGCTTTAAGTTGATCTTTCAATACCTGATAGGCGATCGCACCGTGTGGTTCACATAAATAACCTTTTGCGTACATTGCTTTTAAGGTTTCTTCTGTTTCGCCATCGCTTAACATACCTGAACCTAAATCACTTAAATTCCAGCTATTGCGTTTGAATAACTCTTCGACACGTGGCCAGTTGTTCGGACGACTGACATCCATCGCATTCGAAAGCGTGGCTACAGTCGCTTTAGGTGCCCAGTTACCTGATTCTAAATAACGCGGCACAGTATCGTTCGCATTGGTTGATGCAATAAAGCGTTTAATTGGCAAACCTAATGTTTTCGCGATTAACCCTGCGGTTAAATTACCGAAGTTACCACTTGGTACAGAAACCACGACATTATCACGTTTTTCTTTTGGTAATTGCGCGACCGCCTCAAAGTAATAACATACTTGCGCTAATAAACGGCTAATGTTGATGGAGTTTGCTGAGTTTAAACCAATTGCTTGACGTAGTTCGGCATCATCAAACGCTTGTTTGACTAACGCTTGGCACGCATCGAAATCGCCATTAATCGCAACAGTGCGGATATTGCCACCTAAAGTACAGAATAGTTTTTCCTGTAATGGGCTGATTTTGCCTTTAGGATATAAAATCACGACATTGATGTTTTCCAAACCGTAAAATGCGTGGGCAACTGCCGCGCCAGTATCTCCAGATGTCGCTGTTAAAATGGTGATTTTGCCATCACCACGCACCGCAGCGAGCGCCTGCGCCATAAAACGACCACCAAAGTCTTTAAATGCTAAAGTTGGACCATGAAATAATTCAAGGGCATAAATATTGTCTTCCACTTTTTCTAATGATGCCTTAAAGGTGAACGCATTTTTTACCATCACATCCAAAGTGGCTTTCGGCAATTCTTCACCGATTAAGGCGCCAAGAATCTTTTGGCTACGTTCAACCAATGGTAAGGCTAATAACTCATCAACATTGGTTAAAGCGGGGATCGTTTCTGGAAAGAACAAACCTTGATCTTTGCCAAGTCCTTGACGTACTGCTTGCGCAAAATTCACTTGTTCTTCAGGGTGTTTAATATTGTACAAATTCATTGTATATCCGTTAATTATAGAGTTTTAATAAAATGTTATTCCCCTCTTATAAAAGAGGGGATAAAAGCGATTTATTGTTTAACCGAGCTCTCTTGCGCCATTATTATCGACCTTACAAACATGCACAAAACCTTCATTGTTTTGTAAATAATGATTTTCTAAATAAGTCGCCAGTTTTGTTGCGGTTTGTAAATCAGGTGCGATGGAGAAAATCGTTGGGCCAGAGCCTGAAATACCCGTTGCTAACGCGCCTAAATCACGCATAGCTTGTTTCACTTCCGCGAAATTTGGTAATAAAGCCTCACGATAAGGTTCTGCAATCACATCTTTCATCATCATCGCTGCAAGATTTTCTTGATGCGTGTGACATGCGTGCACAAAGCCACCTAAATGACGACCATGAGAAATCACATCTTGGCGCGTGTAGCTTTTTGGTAAAATTGCGCGTGCTTCAGCGGTTGAAACCTCAATACCAGGGTAAGCTAAGACCCAATACCAATTATCAAAAAATGGCAGTTTTTGGCAAATGTTACCGAGGGATTGTACCATAAATTGCACACCGCCTAAGTAACAAGGAGCTACGTTATCATAATGAATCGAACCAGAAATACGACCTTCTAACTCGCCCATCATTTCTAACAATTCCATTTTTGAAAATGGTTCATCATGGAATTTATTTAATGCCACTAATGCAGCCACGATAGAGCATGCACTTGACCCCAATCCCGAACCAATCGGCATATTTTTCTCAAGGGTCAAACGCAATGGTTTGACTCTCATATTGCGTAATATTAATTGCTCACTAAACAGTACATAGGCCTGATACACGATATTTTTTTGTGGCTCTTTTGGCAATTTACGCACAAAATAGCCCGCACTTTCGAGCTCAAAACCACTTGGAATAGACTCAACCTGTACAACATCACCTAATAATGAACCATCAATCGGTGAAATGGCTGCACCTAATGTGTCAAATCCTACACTAATATTTGCACTCGATGCCGGCGCATAAATTCTTAACATGTTATGTCCTTTTTAGTGGTGTAATGTTCTTAAAATATCCGCAAAGATACCCGCTGCAGTTACTGCGTTACCTGCACCGTAACCACGTAATAGCAACGGAATTGGTTGATAATAACGCGTGTAGAATGCAAGCGCATTTTCACCGTCTTTCACCTTATACAATGGATTATTTTGATCCACGGCAATAATTGACACTTTGCAGTGGCCATCTTTAATTTGGCCTACGTAGCGCAATACTTTGCCTTCCGCTTTCGCGGCTTCAACGCGTGCTTTAAATTCCGCATCTAATTGTGGCAACATCGCCATAAATTCATCAACAGATTTGCCTTCTGAGAAGCCTTTAGGTAACACGCCTTCCACTTCTACATCGGAAAGTTCAAGTTCTAAACCTGCTTCACGCGCTAAAATAAGCAATTTACGTGCTACATCTTGCCCCGATAAATCATCCCGAGGATCAGGTTCTGTAAAGCCTTTTTCACGTGCAAGTGCGGTCACTTCTGAAAGAGAAAGTCCTTCCTCTAATTTACCGAAAATGAAAGAAAGTGAGCCGGATAAAATGCCTTGAAAATACTCAAGTTCATCACCTGCTGCCAATAAGTTCTGTAAGTTTTCGATAACCGGTAAGCCTGCCCCTACGTTGGTTTCGTATAAGAATTTATGTTGGCTCGCTTGGGCATTGCGACGTAATTTGTGGTAATAGGCTAATTCACGGGTATTCGCTTTTTTATTTGGGGTTACCACATGGAAGCCTTCTTTTAACGCACGTGCATAAAGCCCTGCAACCGATTCAGCCGTTGTACAATCTACGAAGACTGGATTCACTACGTGGTGTAATTTAATGAAAGATAACAACACATCGAAATCAGAAGGTTGGGTTGCATTTTCAAGATCCGCTTTCCAATGATCTAAATTCAATCCGTTTTCATCCAAAAGCATTTTTGTTGAATTCGCTAAGGCACAAACTCGGATTTCAATATCCTTCTTTGCTAGATACTCTTTTTGTTGTTTGATTTGTTCAATCAATTCACCACCAACACCACCGACGCCGACTAGAAACATATCGACGACCTTTTTATTATTAAAAAGGGCTTGGTGAGTCGCTTTCACAGCTTCAATCGCTTTATTTTGCGCGACAACTGCTGAAATTGAACGCTCAGAAGAACCTTGTGCAATTGCGACTAAACTAATATTCGCTTGAGACAATGCAGAGAAGAAACGAGCTGCAATACCCTTAGCTTGTTTCATACCATCGCCCACAACAGAGATAATAGAAAGATCTTTTGCGACTTCAATTGGTTCTAAATCATGGGCTTTTAATTCTGCAGCAAATTCTTGTTCTAAAATCGCTTTCGCTGCATCGGCTGATTTCACTGGTACGCAGAAACTAATACTGTATTCAGAAGAAGACTGCGTGATTAAAATCACCGAAATCCCTGCTTTCGACATGGCAGAGAAGACACGAGCGGCCATTCCCACCATACCTTGCATACCTGGTCCTGAAACGTTAAACATCGCCACGTTATCAAGGTTAGTAATTCCTTTCACTTGTAATCCTTCAGATTTCACATGACCATCGATTACAGAACCTGGCGCAGATGAATTACCCGTATTTTTAATTACACATGGAATTTGTTTTGGTAATAATGGACCAATTGTACGTGGATGGATCACTTTCGCGCCGAAATAAGAAAGCTCCATTGCTTCACGATAAGAAAGGCTTGGTAATAAACGTGCATCTGGTACTAAACGAGGGTCACAAGTATAAACGCCATCTACATCAGTCCAGATTTCGCAAACAGACGCATCTAAACAAGCGGCTAAACAAGCGGCTGAATAATCAGAACCGTTACGGCCTAATAACACTAATTCACCTTTGTCATTGCAAGCAGTAAAACCAGCCATTAAGACAACTTTATCTTTTCCGATACTTTTCGCATCAACGCGTTTTGTCGATTCTTCAATATCAACTGAAGATTCTAAGTAGCCGCCTTGTGCTAATAATTGCTTAACAGGATCAACAATGTGAACACTGTATCCACGAGCTTCAAACCACGCTTTCATCATGGCAATCGATAATTTTTCACCACGGCAGTCAATGGTTGCTTTAACCTTATCTTCTACTTTGCCTGCTTGGCGGATTTCTTCTAATAAACCTTTAATTTGGGCAAATTCTGCATCAATGAGAGCTTTCGTACCAGCAAGATCAAATTTATTATTTTCAGCGTGTAAACCATTAATGATGTTATAGAAAATTTCAATGGCTTCGTTAAAGTGCGTATCGGTGGGTTGGTTTAATGCGGCTTTTTCAGAGAGGGCAACAAGATGGTTAGTAATTTTTGCAGGAGCGGATAACACACCAGCTGCTTGTTCTTCTAAATGAGCTTTTTCGATTAATTGAGCCGCTTGCGAGAAACGCTCAGGGTTGGCTAATGAAGTGCCACCAAATTTTAATACGCGCATGATAATATCCTCAGATGTTGTGGTTTTTAAATATTAAAAAACCCGCACTAGACTGAATGCGGGTTTTTCTGATCCTGTTTGCTACGCACTAACCCGCCCCATTAATCGTCATAATGGTCATAATAATAGTGATCATAGTGAAAGTGCGGTTATTTTCCATGACATTTTACCTTTAAAGAAAACGCTTTTAGAAATACAAAAAAATTATACTTTTGTCAAACATAAAATCTAAAAAAGTGAAGCTTTTTTCCTAAAAATCATTACATTGGTGTAAAATAAAAAAACTTAACATTGCTCAGGAAGGAAATGATGACAATTCAACAATCACTCGAAAACATTCATCAACAAATCCAAACATCCACTCAACTTGCACATCGTCCTAAAAGTGCAGTCACTTTATTAGCGGTTTCTAAAACAAAACCCAATAAAGCGATTTTAGAAGCCTATCAAGCCGGACAAAAAGCATTTGGGGAAAACTATGTTCAAGAAGGCGTAGAGAAAATTCAGTATTTTGAAGGGCAAAATATTCAACTTGAATGGCATTTTATTGGGCCATTACAATCTAATAAAACGCGTCTTGTCGCAGAACATTTTGATTGGATGCAAACGCTAGAGCGTGCAAAAATTGCCGATCGTTTAAATGAACAGCGGCCTGCCAATAAAGCGCCTTTGAATGTTTTAATTCAAATTAATATCAGTGATGAAGCCAGTAAATCAGGTATTCAACCGAGTGAAATGATTGAGCTTGCAAAACACATTGAAAATCTACCGCACTTATGTTTACGTGGATTAATGGCGATCCCTGCACCAACAGATAATGTTGCTGAACAAGAAGCGGCTTTTAGCCAGATGGAACAGTTATTTGAACGACTTAAAGCCGCCCTCCCTCATCAACAAATTGATACGCTTTCTATGGGAATGACCGATGATATGCAAAGTGCCATTAAATGCGGTTCAACGATGGTACGTATTGGTACGGCTATTTTTGGCGCAAGAGATTATTCGAAAAAATAATGAATAGAGAATAAAAAAGCGGTCAAAATTGACCGCTCTTTGATCAGGATTTAATTAAACTTCTTCACTCTTTTCAGAGAAACGTTCAATCTTCGCACCTAAACAACGAAGTTTATCCTCAACGTGCTCATAACCACGATCGATATGATAAATACGATCAACAATGGTTTCACCACTTGCGATACATCCTGCTAACACAAGGCTGATTGATGCGCGTAAATCGGTTGCCATCACTTCTGCACCAGAAAGATGCTCAACTCCATGACAAATCGCCGTGTTACCTTCAATTTCAGCTTTACCACCCATACGAATTAATTCTGGAATATGCATAAAACGGTTTTCAAAGATGGTTTCAGTAATAATACTGGTACCTTCTGCCACCATATTTAGCAAGGTGAACTGCGCTTGCATATCCGTAGGGAAACCTGGGTGTGGTGCAGTACGAATATTGACAGCTTTTGGACGATTACCGTACATATCTAACGTAATGCTATCTTCTGTGACTTCAACTTCCGCCCCTGCTTCACGAAGTTTATCAATCACCGCATCCATCGTATCCGCTTTAGTGTTTTTGCATACCACGCGTCCACCAGAAATCGCACCTGCAATTAAAAATGTACCTGTTTCAATACGATCTGGTACCACGCTATGTTCACAGCCTGTTAAACGCTCAACGCCTTCAACCACAATATGATCCGTACCTGCACCAGTAATTTTTGCGCCAATTTTATTAAGGAAATCTGCTGTATCAACGATTTCTGGCTCACGAGCAGCGTTTTCAATGATGGTTGTACCTTTTGCAAGTGTTGCAGCCATCATGATAGATAAAGTTGCACCAACGCTCACTTTTTCCATCACAATACGTGTACCTACAAGGCGATCTGCGACAACCGCTTTTACATAACCTTCGTCAAGCTCAATCGTTGCACCGAGTTTTTCTAAGCCGCTAATATGAAGATCCACTGGACGCGCACCAATTGAACAGCCACCTGGTAACGAGACTTGGCCTTGATTAAAACGTGCCACCAATGGTGCTAGTGCCCAAATAGAGGCTCGCATGGTTTTTACTAATTCATACGGTGCAACGAAGTGATCAATTTTAGAACAATCTAATAATACTGCACCTTTAGCATCACGCTCTACCACAACGCCAAGTTTACGTAAGATTTTTAAGGTTGTATCAATATCTTTTAGTTCTGGTACGTTTGTTAATTTAACCGGCTCAGTTGCCAAAATTGCGGCAAAAAGAATAGGAAGTGCCGCATTTTTTGCACCGGAGATGGTTACTGTACCACTTAAGCGAGATTGCCCGCCATAAACACGAAATTTTTCCATAGAAAATCCTAGCTTGCTTGATGTAATAGACGATCCATTTTCCACTTTTCAGTGGTATAGGTTTTAATCGTTAAAGCATGAATTTCGCCAGTTTGAAAGTAAGGCATCAATGGCGCATAGATGGTTTGTTGCTGTTTTAATTTGGAAAGTGCTGAGATTTCATCACTTACTACAATCACACCAAAGTGAGCATTTTCACCTTGAGCATAAACCTCATCTACATTCAGGCTTTCTTTTAAAATACGTTCAATTTCTTGCAGTTCCATTCGGATTTCCGTTTTAATTATGATCGATAAAAGTGCTAATCCAATGAGATAAATTCACTAAATCAGCAAGGGTTAATAACTGTTCTGGAGGGTTTATCAACCGCACTTTTTTATTTGGTAACTGCTCACAATCGTGTAGAAAATCACACAATAATGCAAAACCAGCAGAATCAATTCGATTGATTTCAGTTAAATCAAATTCAATGAGACTTTGATTGTTTTGCTTTTCTGATAAAAAAGAAGCACGTTGTTGCCATAATGGTAACAACGTGTTGCGGGATAGCTCCCCCGATAATTGGAGAGCTATCTTATCATTATTTTGGATTAAATCCCACTTTAACGCAGTCATTCGCTTATTTGCTCAATGTCACTGGTGTTGCGGCCGATTTTTGAATTTGAGCTGTTAATGCTTCAATACCTTGTTGGCGTAAGATACCGCTCCATTCATTTTGTTTAGTCACTACCATGCTTACACCTTCAGCGACCATGTCATAAGCTTGCCATTGAGATGTTTTACTGTTTTTACGCCATTTAAAATCTAATTTGATTGGCGCTTGTCCACCATTTTGAACGATATTGACACGAATACTAACTAAATTCTTATTCCCCACCTCTTTAGCTGGTTCAATTTGAATATTTTGATCAGTATAAGCAGTTAAAACTTGTGCATAAGCTTGTTCAATAAAATCGCTGAAGGCTTTAAAGAATTTTTCACGTTGTTCTGGTGTGGTTGATTTAAAATGTGAACCTAATACCAAAGAACCTGCATAGTTTACTTGCACGTAAGGTAATAAATCATTACGCACGATAGTACGTAAATAATTTGGATCCTTTTTAATTTTCGCCTGATTATTTTTGATATCAGAAAATAACTTATCTGATGCTTGCTGCATCAGCACATAAGGACTGGTTTCTGCACGTACAGTTTGAGTCACAAAAAGCGTAGCCACTGCAAATGCCATTAGGCTAAACCATTTTTTTAACTGAATAAATTTCATCATAAATCTCCTAAATAAAGATTATTATTTTACATCTGATTCTGCTTTGTCAGCATTACCATCTACTTTTTTATCACCGTAAAGGAACTGACCGATTAAATCTTCCAATACCATTGCGGATTTAGTGTCTTGAATTTGGCTACCGTTTTTTAGCATTGCGGTTTCACCATCATCAAACCCCATGCTTAAAGCGATATATTGCTCGCCTAATAATCCTGATGTTTTGATCGATAACGAACTGTTTTCTGGAATTTCTTGATATTCTTCATTAATCGCAATACTGACTTTTGGCAAGTACGATTTTTCGTCTAACGTAATATCAGACACGCGACCAATGACTACCCCACCAAGTTTAAGTGGTGCACGGACTTTTAGTCCACCAATATTGTCAAAAGTTGCAATGACGGTATAAGATTTTGTTTCTCCAAAACCTTGAACATTTGCTACGCGTAAGCCAAGAAACACTAACGCAGCGATACCAAGTAGTAAAAATAAGCCTACCCAAAATTCATATTTAATTGTTTGTCTCATAAAAATACCCTTTTAGCCTGCCCCAAACATAATAGCAGTTAAGATGAAATCCAGCCCAAGTACCACTAGTGATGCGTGGACAACTGTTCTAGTTGTGGCTTGACTGATACCTTCAGATGTTGGCATACAATCATAACCATTGAATAACGCAATCCACACCACCGCAATGGCGAAAAATACGCTTTTTATAAATCCGTTTAGAATGTCATAGCTCCAGCTCACTGAGTTTTGCATCACTGACCAGAAACTACCAGCATCCACACCTTTCCAATCAACTCCCACAAGCGAGCCACCCCAAATACCAATCGCAGTAAAAAGAATCGCAAGAATTGGCATCGCAATTACCCCCGCCCAAAAGCGTGGCGCTATCACTCGACGTAGCGGATCAACCGCCATCATTTCAAGACTGGAAAGTTGTTCCGTAGCTTTCATCAAGCCAATTTCAGCCGTTAACGCAGAACCTGCACGACCAGCGAACAGAAGTGCGGTTACTACGGGGCCTAATTCACGTAATAAAGACAGTGCCACAAGTTGTCCAAGGCTGGTTTCTGCTGAAAAATCAACTAAGACTACATAGCCCTGTAAACCTAGCACCATTCCAATAAATAAACCTGAAAGCAGGATAATTAATAACGACTGTACGCCTAATACATGTAATTGCTTGACTAACACGGGAAAATGTTGACGAATTTGTGGTTTACCCACTAACGCACCGAACAACATAAAGCCTGAACGGCCTAACGCGCGGAAAAATTTGATTACGCTTCGTCCAAGTGAAGAAATCATATCAACGATCATTTAAATAACTCCTCCACATAATCACCTGCCGGATAATGGAATTTTACCGGACCATCTGCTTCACCTTTCAAGAACTGCACCACTTGAGGATCTTGGCTAGCAAGCAGTTGTTCTGATGTTCCTTCAGCGATCACATGCTTATCCGCAATAATATAGGCATAATCCGCAATACTTAATATTTCATTCACATCATGAGAAACCACGATAGACGTTAAGTTCAGCGCTTCATTTAAGCGTTTAATTAAGCTCACGATTACGCCCATGCTGATTGGATCTTGCCCTGTAAACGGCTCATCAAACATGATTAAATCTGGGTCAAGTGCTATCGCTCGAGCTAATGCTGCACGACGCGCCATCCCACCAGAAAGCTCTGAAGGCATTAAATCTGCAGCACCTCGTAAGCCCACCGCTTCTAATTTCATCAACACAATTTGACGAATTAGACTTTCTGGCAAACGCGTATGCTCGCGAATCGGAAATGCCACGTTATCAAACGTTGAAATATCCGTAAATAATGCACCTGATTGGAATAACATTCCCATGCGTTTACGCACTTCATAAAGCTCTCGATTTGAAAGACGACAAATATCTTGTCCATCAAACAAAATCTCACCTTGTTCAGGATGCAACTGACCACCGATTAATTTTAGTAGCGTGGTTTTCCCGATCCCTGATGGCCCCATAATGGCCGTAATTTTGCCCTGTTGGACTTTCAAATTCAGGTTATCGTAAATCACACGCTCACCTCGTTTAAAGGTCAGGTTTTTGACTTCGATTAGATTTTTATTCATTAAAATCTCATTGGTTTTATAAGAAGAAATTTATTTTTCTCTCACGTTAAAAAAGTGCGGTCGTTTTGACCTCTATTTTTGTGAAAGGTTCAAGCGGCGTTTCAATAACGTCGTGAAGCCACGTAATAACACAAAAATCAATGACAACACATAAATAGGTAAATTACCTAATGCTGCATAAGGCGTTTTGCCTTCTGTTGGCACCATTTTATGGGTCAACGTTGTTTCCTCAAATTGAGGCGCTTGGGCTTCAATGTTGCCTTTTGCATCAATAAACACTGAAATACCCGTATTCGTTGCACGAATTAATGGTTTGCCTAATTCGAGTGCGCGCATTCTAGCCATTTGTAAATGCTGCCAAGGGCCAATACTATCACCAAACCATGCATCATTAGAAATCGTCAGCAAATAATCTGTTTCTTTTTTCAGATTTTCACGAAGTTGCTCACCAAAAATAATTTCATAACAAATAGCCGGTGCGAAAGCATGTTGTTTTGCCATAAAAGATGGCTGTACTACATCGCCACTTTGGAATGCAGACATTGGCAAATTAAATACGGAATTAAGCGGACGTAACAAACTTTCTAACGGCACGTACTCACCAAATGGCACGAGATGATGTTTGCTGTAACGATTTTTTGTCGTCAGCTCATAAGGGAAATCAGGATTCCCGGCCGTCACAATGGAATTTAATAATTTACCGCTTTGCTCATCGCGATATACAGTACCAATCATCACTTCCGTGTTTTTCTCTTTCGTGACTTTATCTAAAGCTTCAAAAAATGGCGTAATGGTATTTTCCAAAGTTGGCAACGCAGACTCGGGCAAAATAATCAAATCAGACTTGCCTAAATGCGCCAAAATTTGTTTTTGATAGATATCTACGGTGGCATAAAGATATTCAGGATCCCATTTTAAATTTTGCTCAATATTACCTTGTGCAAGCGTGATAGTTAGTCCTTTACCTTCTTTGGGTTGAACAAAATTCACCTTACCTGCATAAGCACTTAATCCCCCTACAACCAATAATAGCAATGCATTTACACCGACTAAATTCCATTGTTTTTTTGATAGTGAAAAAACAAAATTAAAAATGACCGCACTTGCCCAAACGGTAAAGAATGTCATCCCCGTGACACCAAAAATCGGCGCGATACCGTAAAACGGACTGTCGATTTGAGTATAACCAAATTGTAACCAAGGAAAACCGGTAAACACCCAACCACGCAAGAATTCAGTTAATGTCCAAATCGCGGCAAAAATGACCGCACTTTGCACCTGAAAACGCTGCACTAAATAAGTGAAAAGCATTGGATAAAGTGCAAGATAGGCCGAAAGTAAGCCCACCAAGAGATAGCTCACGCCAAGGGATGCCCCACCAAATTGATGAATACTGACATTCAACCAACTTACACCAAAACAGAAAAAGCCCATTGACCACAAAAAGGTGGCCAAAAGTGCGGTTGATTTTTTGGCATTTTTCGCCACAAAAAGCAATCCGCCTAAGGATACATAGGCTAATCCCCAATAATCAAACGGTGAAAAGGCAAATACGCCAATTACGCCAGAAATTAGGGCTATAAGATAAACGACTAATTTATTCATTTTATCCATACTACAAAAAACATTCCCCCTCTTTAGTAAAGAGGGGGCTAAGAATACGGTCAAACTGAGTAACTTACTCAGCTTGCTCTTCCACGCCTGCCATATCCGTCAAATGCTCATCTGGCACGGTTACACGTATCTGAATTAAACGGCGACTATCAGCAGAAGTCACTTTAAACTGGATATTTTCTAAGGTGATTTCTTCACCACGCTTAGGCAAATACCCAAAGGCTTGCATGATTAAACCGCCAATGGTATCCACTTCTTCATCATCAAAATGCGTATTAAATTGCGCATTAAAATCATCAATATCCGTTAGTGCACGCACGGCATAAGTGTGGCGAGAAAGCTGACGAATATCCGCGACATCTTCCTCATCAAATTCGTCTTCAATATCACCAACAATTTGTTCGAGAATATCTTCGATGGTCACTAAACCTGATACCGCACCAAACTCATCTACCACAATTGCCATATGGAAACGCTCAGAGCGAAAATCTTTTAACATACGATCAACACGTTTACTTTCCGGCACAATCACAACTGGACGTAACAACTTGGAAAGTTCGAACTCTTCCGCATCTTCACGTAAAAACTTAAGCAAATCTTTTGCGTGCAAAATACCTTCAATATTATCGCGGTCATCCGTATCTGCAATCACAGGAAAACGAGAGTGGGCAGATTCAATAATGGTATTCAAGCAGGCATCGAGATCTTGATTCGATTCAATAAATACAATTTGCGAGCGAGGAATCATGATATCTCGCACGCGAAGCTCTGCGATTTCCATTACCCCTTCAATCATCTCACGAGTGTTTTGATCGATTAAATCGTTTTGTTCTGAATCGCGAATCACTTCGACGAGTTCTTCACGGTTTTTCAACTCACCTTGGAAAAAGCGGCCAATAAGTGATTGGAAAAAAGATTTTTTAGTTGTTTCAGTTTGATTACTCGAATGTTCTTCGTTCATAAAATTAAATGTGTTACTGTCGGATTGACGGTGTGAAAAGTAGCATATTTTGACCAAAAGCGCAAAAAACTTCAGATAAATGGCTGAAAATAAAGTGCGGTTAAAAACGTGATAATTTTTAACCGCACTTTCAATGATTACCTATTTAAACCTAAACTCTGTCCACTGGTAATACCGCTCACCAGCTTTTTGAATACCACCATAATTCTGCCATTCTGGGTGATTTGGGGTATCGGGAAGGCATTGAGTTTCAAGTGCGATGCCACTGAAATCTTGATAAGTGCCATCTTTACGAGTTGGAGTGCCTGCAAGATAGTTTCCCGTATATACCTGTAATGCGGCTTGGGATGTAAGCACTTCAAGGCTTAAATCTTCATTAGGGGAAGTCAATAATACACAAGGCTTTTGCCATGCTTTATTGACAATAAAGGAATGATCGTAGCCTTTCGTGACCACTTGATCGCCTTGTTGGAAATCTTGTACGATTGGTTTTGCCACACGAAAATCAAAGCTGGTATTCACCACATGCTTAAGCGGTGAATTGGGGATGCCTTCGCCATCAACCGGTAGATAAAAATCCGCATTAAGGCGTAATATATGATTTCTCACATCACTGCCCTGCTCAGCATTTTCTAAATTGAAATAAGCGTGGTTCGTTAAGTTAAGTGCGGTATCTTTATCACTTTCTGCTTCATATTCAATTTTTACGCTATTTTCATCGGTCAGCGTGTAAAGTACATTAACTTGTACATTGCCTTCAAAACCTTGATCACCATCGGGAGACACAAGGGAAAAACGCACAAAATTCTGACCGCACTCTCCCACTTTCCAACGGCGTTTATCAAAGCCTTCTTTACCACCATGTAATTGATGATTGCCTTGACTCGCGACCAGCTGGATTGTTCGCTCACCTAATTCAAATTGGGCGTTAGCAACACGGTTCGCATAGCGTCCTACGCTTGCGCCCAAATAAGCCGTTTGATGAGGATAATCTTCCACTTTGCAGCCAAGTAAAACTTCTCGCAACTCACCATTCACGGGAACTTTACAAGAAAGCCAAGTGGCTCCCCAATCCATAAATTGCACCGTCATGCCATGTAAATTGGTGAGTTGAACAAGTTGATAAGGCTGTCCATCTGGTGCATTGAACGCCGTTTTTTCTAGCATAGACTCACTCCTTGTGAGGCTGTGCAAACGTAGAAATCTTCTTTTAACCCTGTTTGTTTTTCGTAATTATCGGCAATAATTTTACGCACGGCTTCGACTTTATCATGAGGAGCAAGGGCAACAATACAGCCACCAAAACCACCGCCTGTCATTCTCGCACCACCAGTTTTACCAATCACTAATTGAGCAAGTTCAACAAGATAATCGATTTGCGGCACGGTAATCTCGAAATCATCGCGCATTGATTCGTGAGATTGTCCCATTAACTCGCCTAATTTTGTTAAATCGTTATGTTTTAAGGTTTCAACAGCATCAAGTACGCGTTGGTTTTCAGTCACCACATGGCGTGCTCGTTTTGCTACTAAAGGATCAAGTGCGGTCAATTCCGCTTCTCTTTTTTGGAATTCTTCTACTGACACATCACGTAACGCTTTTACGCCAAAGAATTCTGCCGCTTTTTCACATTGCCAACGGCGTGTGTTGTATTCACCTGTCACCAAATCATGGGGTACATTTGAGTTCACAATAATGACGGCAACATCTTTCGGCACAGGCGTTGGTTGTGTTTCTAAGCTACGGCAATCAATCATTAAGAGATGATCTTTTTGTCCTAAAGCGGAAATTAATTGATCCATGTTCCCGCAATTTGCGCCAACAAATTTGTTTTCAGCTTTTTGACCAATTAAAGCAATCTCTGTATGTGTTAAAGGTAAATCACTGAGTTGTTGGCAGAACTTACCCGTCGCTACTTCAAGAGCAGCAGAAGAACTCAAACCAGAAGAATGTGGCACATTTCCGGAAATCACCAAATCAGCACCTTGTTTAAATTGTGGGCAACGTTCTTGGATAAATTTAACGACACCACGCACATAATTCGCCCATTTTTGCTCACTTTGAGGGAAATCTTCATCAAGAGAAAAGGTATCCTCAAGATCAAGATCTGCTGCATAAACATTCCAAATATGATCAGCACGTTTTGAGCCCGCAATGGCTGTACCATAATTGATCGCACAAGGCATTACAAAGCCATCATTGTAGTCGGTATGTTCGCCGATAATGTTCACACGACCTGGTGCATACACGGTCAGTTCAGGTTGCTTGTTATATTTTTGCGTAAAAATGTGTTGGGATTTTTGGACTGGAGTCATATTATTTTCCTTTATCTTTCACACTCCCTCTTAATTCAAGAGGGAAAGGATTTCTTAACGTTCTTTATAATGTACTTCGCTTAACGCACGTAATCTTTCTGCGGCTTGTTCAGCGGTGAGGTCACGTTGGCTTTCGCCTAGCATTTCATAGCCCACCATAAATTTGCGAACTGTAGCTGAACGCAACAATGGTGGATAAAAATGTGCATGAAGCTGCCAATGTTCGTTATCTTCACCATTAAATGGTGCTGCATGGAAGCCCATCGAATAAGGGAAAGATGTTTCAAATAAGTTATCGTATTTTGTTGCCAATTTTTTCAATATCACGGCAAGATCTTTAGCTTGAGCTTCAGTTAATTCTGTTAAGCGTTTTACATGCACTTTAGGCAACAACAAGGTCTCAAATGGCCACACCGCCCAATAAGGTACCACCGCAACCCAATGCTCGGTTTCCACCACAACACGTTCTTTTTTCTCTAATTCTTTTTGAACGTAATCCACTAAAAGTACCGAACCGTGTTTTTCATAATAATTTCGTTGAGCAACATCTTCACGTGCGACTTCATTCGGTAAAAAGCTATTTGCCCAAATTTGTCCGTGCGGATGGGGATTGGAACATCCCATTGCCGCACCTTTGTTTTCAAAAATCTGTACCCACTGATATTTTTGACCCAGTTCACGCAATTGCTCTTGCCACACTTTAATCACTTCTTCAATTTCAAGTGCGGTCAATAATGGCAAGGTTTTGCTGTGATCTGGTGAAAAGCAAATAACACGGCTTTCACCACGAGCTTGGCTCATTTGGAAAAGAGGATCGGCTGATTGCTCTGGCGCGGGTGTATCTTCTAATAAAGCCGAGAAATCATTTTTGAATACATAAGGTTTATGGTAATCCGGATTAGGTTCGCCAGTGATACGCTTATTACGCGGGCAAAGATAACAATTTGGATCGTGGCTTGGCTTTTGTTCCTCACTCACTTTTTCTTGTTGCCCCTGCCATGGACGTTTAGCACGATGTGGCGAGACTAAAACCCATTGGTCAATTAACGGATTATAACGACGATGTGGATGATCTGCCGGTTCAAATACGGTTTCGCTCATATTTTTGCTCCGAAATGTAAACGATTACAAAAAAATTTCTGATAAGATAACAAATTAAAAAAATAAACCGTGATCATTATCACAAAATCAGCAAATAAGCTAATAATCCAATCAGTTTTTTGTGACGAATGTAGCATTTTTGAAAGTAACCGCTTTCAATTTTATTCAAATTTACTATGATAATTATCATGAAAAAATGAATGAGATTCCTGTTATGCCTACAATTCGAGATGTTGCTGAATTAGCTTGCGTGTCGGTTGCCACTGTTTCTCGGGTAATGAATCACTCTCCCTCTGTCAGTGAAAAAACTCGCCATTCGGTACAACGTGCGATGGAAGTTTTAAATTATCAACCTAATGCGAATGCTCAAGCTCTAGCGATACAAAACACCGATACCATTGGTGTAGTCGTTACGGATGTGACAGATCCATTCTTTGCTATCTTGGTTAAATCGGTCGATAAAGTCGCTGAAGAGCATCAAAAAACGATTTTGATCGGCATTGGATACCACTACGCAGAAAAAGAGCGTGAAGCCATTGATACCTTGCTACGCAAACGTTGTAGCTGTTTAGTCGTTCATTCCAAAGCCCTTTCTGACGAAGAGTTACAGCATTATTTAGAAAATGTACCCGGTATGGTGGTGATTAACCGTGTGATTGCAGGCTATGAAAATCGTTGCGTGAGTCTCGATAATCGACAAGGTACTTATCTTGCCACTGAAATGCTGATTCGTTATGGCCATAAGCACATTGCCTATATTGGTTCCAATCACGGTATTTTAGATGAAACAGAACGTAAGGAAGGCTACTTAGAGGCCTTAGAAGCACATAACTTCCCCATTGTAGAACAAGCCATTGTGCATAATTCACCTGATTTTGAAGGCGGTGAAAAGGCCATGATTGATTTATTAAGCTACAACTCCAACTTAACCGCTGTGGTAGCCTATAACGATACAATGGCAGCGGGGGCAATTTCTGTTTTAAATGAAAACAATATCAAAGTCCCGAAACAATTTTCTATTGTAGGATTTGATGATATGCCGATTGCTCGATATTTAATTCCGAAACTTACCACTATTCGATATCCAATTGATTTAATGGCAAATTATGCCGCAAAGCTAGCACTAAGTTTAGTCGACTCTTCGATTGTGACCCCCACTGTTGTACAGTTTAATCCAACGTTGGTAAGACGTTTTTCTGTAGAAAATGCAATGAAACCGTGATGAAGATCACAAATTTAAAGATTGCCATGTAATCGTTTTCATTTATGTGAGTTTGATCACAGATTAATGATGCTGATTTCGTTATGATGAACTCAGTTGCAATAGATGTACGCAACATGTCTCTATTTGATATATAAAAAATCAACAATAAAATCTCTTTCTCTACATAGGAGCGTTTTTATGAAAAAAACAGCAGTATTAAGTACGGTCGCTTTAGCAATCGGTTTAAGTTCAGCTACTTCAGGTTTCGCAGCCGATAACCGTATTGGTGTTACCATTTATAAATATGATGACAACTTCATGTCATTGATGCGTAAAGAAATCGATAAAGAAGCGAAAGCCCTTGGCGGCATTGAGTTATTAATGAATGACTCTCAAAATGCACAATCTATTCAAAACGACCAAGTAGATGGCTTGCTTTCTAAAGGTGTGAAAGCCTTAGCGATTAACTTAGTAGACCCAGCAGCTGCTTCAACTGTTATCAAGAAAGCGAAACAAGATGACATTCCTGTTGTTTTCTTCAATAAAGATCCGGGCGCCAAAGCAATCGGTAGCTACGATCACGCTTACTATGTTGGTACTGATCCGAAAGAATCTGGTTTAATCCAAGGTGATCTAATTGCAAAACAATGGAAAGCAATGCCAGACTTAGACTTAAACAAAGATGGTAAAATTCAATATGTGCTATTAAAAGGTGAACCTGGTCACCCGGATGCTGAAGCGCGTACTAAATATGTAATTGAGCAATTAAATGCTAAAGGTATCCAAACCGAACAATTATTTATTGATACCGGTATGTGGGATGCAGCAATGGCAAAAGATAAAGTGGATGCCTGGTTATCTAGTTCTAAGGCCAATCAAATTGAAATAATTATTTCAAATAATGATGGTATGGCATTAGGCGCATTAGAAGCAACCAAAGCTCACGGTAAAAAACTACCAATCTTTGGTGTAGATGCGTTACCAGAGGTACTTCAATTAATTAAGAAAGGCGAAATTGCAGGTACGGTATTAAACGATGGTGTTAACCAAGGTAAAGCAGTTGTTCAACTTTCTGCAAACCTTGCTAACGGTAAAGCAGCAACAGAAGGTACACAATGGAAATTAGAAAACCGTGTGGTACGTATTCCTTATGTTGGTGTGGATAAAAATAACCTAAATGAATTCTTAAAATAAGAAAATCTATTGCTTTTCTTTAATTTTAGGGGAAAGGAAACCCAAATTCCCTTTCCCCTTTTTTGATGAGGTTGGATATGACAACTCAAACCCAAGACAGTGATGTACTACTGACGATGACGGATGTCAGTAAGTCTTTCCCCGGTGTAAAAGCCCTTGATCACGCCAATCTAACGGTTCGTTCCCACTCTG
Organism: Haemophilus parainfluenzae; assembly: GCF_900638025.1. NCBI lineage: Bacteria > Pseudomonadati > Pseudomonadota > Gammaproteobacteria > Pasteurellales > Pasteurellaceae > Parahaemophilus > Parahaemophilus parainfluenzae. The sequence continues at coordinate 1,106,642 of NZ_LR134481.1, read as the reverse complement.
TTCACGCCTTAATGGGCGAAAACGGGGCGGGTAAATCGACACTATTAAAATGCCTCTTCGGAATTTATGCAAAAGATGAAGGTGAAATTTTATTCCTAGGCAAACCTGTTGATTTTAAAACATCAAAAGAAGCCCTTGAAAATGGGATTTCAATGGTTCACCAAGAACTTAACTTGGTGCGTCAAACCAGTGTAATGGATAACTTATGGTTAGGTCGATACCCACTTAAAGGTCCTTTTGTGGATCACGCCAAAATGTATCGTGATACCAAAGCAATTTTCGATGAATTGGGTATTGATGTTGATCCAAAAGAAAAAGTGGCCAAACTTTCCGTTTCACAAATGCAGATGATCGAAATTGCGAAAGCATTCTCTTATAACGCTAAAATCGTAATTATGGATGAGCCCACATCCTCACTTTCAGAAAAAGAAGTAGAACATCTTTTCAAAATTATTCAAAAATTAAAAGATCGTGGTTGTGGCATTATCTATATTTCACACAAAATGGATGAAATCTTCAAAATTTGTGATGAAATTACCATTCTTCGTGATGGTAAATGGATCAATACTGTTGAAGTTAAAGGCACCACCATGGAAGAAATTGTTTCAATGATGGTAGGCCGTGAATTAACACAACGTTTCCCTGAAAGAGCTAATGTACCAAAAGAAATCACGCTTGAAGTGGAACATTTAACTGCGGTGAACCAACCTTCCATTCAAGATGTTTCCTTTAATTTGCGCAAAGGTGAAATTTTAGGTATCGCAGGTCTTGTTGGAGCAAAACGAACCGATATTGTAGAAGCCATTTTTGGTGTACGCGAATTAAAAGAAGGGACGATCAAGCTCAACGGAAAAATCGTGAAAAATCATACCGCACTTGAGGCGATTAACCACGGTTTTGCTTTGGTGACTGAGGAACGTCGTTCAACTGGGATTTATTCAAACCTAAGTATTGAATTTAACTCTTTGATTTCAAATATGAAATCTTACCTCACCCCATGGAAATTGCTCAGCAATAAAAAAATGGCGAGCGATACACAATGGGTGATTGATGCGATGAACGTGAAAACACCTTCTCACAAAACAACGATTGGCTCGCTTTCTGGTGGTAACCAACAAAAAGTGATTATCGGTCGTTGGCTTTTAACCCAACCTGATATATTAATGCTCGATGAACCAACTCGTGGTATTGATATTGGGGCAAAATTTGAAATTTATCAGCTCATTCAAGAACTCGCTAAAAAAGATAAAGGCATCATTATGATTTCATCAGAAATGCCGGAATTATTAGGCGTAACAGACCGAATTTTGGTCATGAGTAATGGTCGTGTTGCTGGCATCGTTGAAACGGCAAAAACGTCTCAAGAAGAAATTTTGCAACTTGCCGCAAAATATTTATAAACCATAAAGGAACAAATTATGAGTGCCTTACCAAAAAATAAATCATTCGATTTCTTAAAACAAAATGCGATTTATTTTGTGTTGTTGATTTTACTTGGCATTATCATCGCACAAGATCCAACATTCTTGAATGTTCGCAACTTTAGTAACATTTTAACTCAATCATCCGTCCGTCTCATTATCGCCCTTGGTGTTGCAGGCTTGCTTATCACTCAAGGTACTGACTTATCGGCTGGTCGCCAAGTCGGTTTAGCCGCGGTTATTTCTGCTACCCTCTTGCAGTCAATGGAAAACATGAACCGGGTGTTCCCTAATTTAGGTGAAATTCCTATTCCAGTTGTTATTCTTATTGTTTGTGCTGTCGGTGCTGTAATCGGCTTAGTGAATGGTTTAGTTATCGCCTATCTCAACGTAACTCCATTCATTGCAACAATGGGTACCATGATCATCGTCTACGGTTTTAACTCACTTTATTACGATGGCGTGGGTGGTTCACCAATTGCTGGTTTCAGTGAGTCTTTCTCTAACTTCGCACAAGGCTTCTTCAGACTTGGTTCGTTCAAATTATCCTACATCACTATTTATGCGGCAATTTGTGCATTCTTAGTATGGGTAATGTGGAATAAAACACGCTTCGGTAAAAATATCTTTGCTATCGGTGGTAACCCTGAAGCAGCAAAAGTATCGGGCGTAAACGTAGCGCGTAACCTTGTTGTGATTTACATGATTGCAGGTATGTTCTATGCATTCGGTGGTATGTTAGAAGCAGGTCGTATCGGTAGTGCTACCAACAACCTTGGTTTCATGTATGAATTAGATGCGATTGCAGCCTGCGTAGTAGGTGGTGTATCTTTCGCTGGTGGTGTGGGTACTGTTATCGGTGTAATCACGGGTGTTATCATCTTCACCGTAATTAACTATGGTTTAACGTACATCGGTGTAAACCCTTACTGGCAATATATCATTAAAGGTAGCATTATCATCCTCGCGGTTGCTATCGACTCCTTAAAATACGCGAAGAAAAAATAATTAAAAACAACGATAAAAATGATCTGACCCCAAAAAGTTAGACTGTTATTTAAAGGATTGTTTTCGATATTGTACCGGACTCAGTCCTTTTAATTTTAGTTGAATCCGTCGGTGATTATAGTAATCCAAATAATCCCTGACGGCATCAACTATCTCCTCTCTACTGTTAAATTCCCGACCATAAAAACATTCTGTTTTTAATCGTCCAAAGAAACTTTCCATTGCGGCGTTGTCCAAGCAATTCCCTTTTCTCGACATACTTTGAATGATGCCATGTTCAGCCAAGATTCGACGATAAGCCACCATTTGATATTGCCATCCCTGGTCTGAATGTAAAATGACACCACAAGCTTTATTTAATCCTTTGACGGCTTGCATTAACATGTCCTCTACTTGCGCCCAGTTTGGGGAATAGCTGAGATTATATGAAACTATCTCATTGTTAAATAAGTCTAAAATTGGAGATAAATAGACTTTACTCCCATCTTTCGCCTTAAACTCGGTGATATCGGTCACCCATTTTTGGTTCGGGGCCGTTGCACTAAAATCGCGTTCAAGATGATTAGGAGCAATCACCCCTATCGTGCCTCGATAGGTCGTAAATTTCTTGCTTTTTCTTGACCGCACTTGAAGCCCAAGTGTCTGCATTAAACGTTGAACTTTTTTATGATTCACGCCTGGCAAGCAGGCATGAACACGTCGGTAGCCATAATCAGGATGATTGGCTTTGATGCGTTTAATGGTCTTTTTCAACAACTCATCCTTATCCAGTTTAATCTGAAGTTTAGCAAAAAACGTACTACGCGCTAATTGTGCAAAGCCTAAAAGCCATTTTAACGGATAGCGTGTTCTTAACCTTTGGATAATTTCCGTTGCTCGGCTTCGTCCTGAAGTCTGAGCCTTCTCAACTCCTTTAGGTAGGCTACCTCCGCTTCAAGCTGTAAAATTCTCAGGCGTAAACGGTCTTCTTCAGTTTTGGGTGGCGGTGGCATTTTTGCATATTTGGGTTTCATCGGCGGTCGTCCTGATGGTTTACGGGGAATAAGTCCTTTTATGCCACTTTTTTCAAACCGTTTCAACCATGTTCCGACTAAGGCGTTGGAAGGAATATTGTAAAAACGCGCAGTTTCTCTAATACTCATTTTCCCATTCAAAATAGGTTGAAGAACCTGTAATTTAAATTCGATTGTGTAGTGTTTACCCATAAAAAATCTGCACCTCAATTGTTGGTTTGGTTAGTCCAACTTTTGGGGTGCAGATCAAAATAACCGCACTTTAGCAATAAAGTGCGGTTTATATTTAATCAATCTAAGGATTTAAAATGTCAAACAACGTAACTAAAGATAATTTAACTGTCAATTTCAGTACTGACTGGTTTACTCATAATATCCCTTCTCTATCCTATATTTTTGAACAATTTACACCTCAAAGAATCTTAGAAATTGGTTCATTTGAAGGGCGTTCAACTCATTTTTTTACTGAGGAAATGCTTAAATACCATAATGAAATAGAGATTCATTGTATTGATTCTTGGGAAGGTGGATTAGAGCATCAAGGAAAGTGGGATATGAGTTCTGTTGAGCAATCTTTCAATGAGAATATTCAAACATTAATGATTTATGCCAAACGATGCAGAAAATCCCTTAATATTATCAAACATAAGGGATATTCCCATACTAAAATGATTGAACTATTAGCAAAAGGTGAAGCTGGAAAATTTGATTTTATCTATATAGATGGTTCTCATGAAGCCCCAGATGTACTATTTGATGCTATTTTAGCCCATAAATTAGTAAAAAATAATGGTATTATTGCTTTTGATGACTATTTATGGAGCCCAGAAGAAAATGGAAAACAAAACCACTACCACCTAGTAAAACCTGCTGTCGATGCTTACGTCAATATCTATCAGCAAAAACTACATGTTTTACAAATGTTACCGGTTTACCAACTTTATATACAAAAACTATCAGATTAACTATTAAAAAGATAATAAGCCTGTGTAATCAGGCTTATTCGTATTCATCTAACCATTTCAACAAAATCGCTTCGAGAATACTCTCGTTAGATTTCATTGGATCATCATCAAAATCGTCTAGTTCACAAATCCACTTATGCAAATCCGTGAAACGTACTGTTTTAGGATCTAAATCTGGATTACGATCATAAAGTTCTTCTGCAATAAGTTGGGTATCGGTCCATTTCATTAGTGGGCTGCCTCATTCGCATGGTTAATATTATATTTAGGGATTTCCACCACTAAATCTTCATCGCCCACGACACATTGGCAAGAAAGGCGGCTATCCATTTCTAAACCCCATGCTTTATCTAACATGTCTTCTTCTTGATCGCTCGCTTCATTTAATGAATCAAACCCTTCACGAATAACTACATGGCATGTTGTACAAGCACAAGAACCATCGCAAGCGTGGTGAATTTCAACGCCCGCATTATGTGCCACTTCTAATAAGTTGTCGCCTGCTGCTGCATCAACCACCATACCCTCTGGGCAGAATTCTTCATTCGGTAAAAAAATCACTTTTGGCATATTACTTTCCTCAATATAAAAAACTCGTTAATTTATAACCGCACTTTATTGCTCAATATCTGACACCAATTTACCTGTTAGCGCTTGGTTAATGGATTTATTCATTCGTCTTGCCGCAAATTCTTGAGTTGCGACATCAAGGGCTTTGATTCCTTGAACAATAGCATGACGATCTGTTCCTTCTTTTACATCCATTAATTGTTTCAATGCATTTTCAATTTGGTGGAATTCGGCTTCGGTTAATAATTCCGCCCCATCTTGTTGTAATGCTACAATCACGCTTTCAATCACACGATCAGCCTCAACGCGCTGCTCAGCTAATTCACGGGCTTGCATATCATCTTGTGCATTATCAAAAGAAGCTTTAATCATTGCCGTTACTTCTTCATCTGTTAAGCCATAAGAAGGCTTAATTTGAATCGATGCTTGGACTTTTGTGGATTTTTCCATGGCGGTCACATTTAATAAGCCATCCGCATCCACTTGATAAGTCACTCGAATATGAGCTGCGCCTGCCACCATTGGCGGAATACCACGCAACGTAAAACGACCTAAAGAACGGCAATCATCCACTAATTCACGTTCACCTTGTACTACGTGTACCGTCATCGCAGTCTGACCATCTTTAAAGGTGGTAAATTCTTGCGCGCGAGCCACTGGAATCGTGGTATTACGTGGAATAATTTTTTCCACTAAACCGCCCATAGTTTCAATGCCTAAAGAAAGTGGTACAACATCGAGTAACAACATATCGCTGTCATTTTTGTTGCCCACTAAAATATCCGCTTGAATTGCCGCACCTAAGGCTACTACTTTATCTGGGTCAATCGAGGTTAATGGGGTTTTACCGAAGAACTCGCCCACTTGCTCACGTACGTAAGGCACGCGAGTTGAACCACCAACCATAACCACTTCTTGTACGTCTTCAGCTTCAACATTCGCATCTTTCAATGCACGACGACAGGTTAATAAAGAGCGTTTTACCAATGAGTGGATTAATTCATTGAATTGCTCACGACTTAACTCACCTTCAAATCCGCGCCAAGAAATGACCGCACTTTGTGCACTTGTTAAAGCAATTTTAGTCTGGGTCGCTAAGCTTAAAAGCTCACGCTGCTCATTTACATTTTCTGGTTGAATACCCGTTTGTTCAACAATCCAATCGGCAATTAAATGGTCAAAATCATCACCACCTAAAGCAGTATCCCCACCTGTTGCTAAGACTTCAAATACACCTTTAGACAAGCGTAAAATCGAGATATCAAAGGTACCGCCACCCAAGTCATAAACAGCGATGACGCCTTCTCTTCCGCTATCTAAGCCATAAGCGACTGCTGCTGCAGTGGGTTCATTTAATAAACGTAATACATTTAACCCTGCAAGACGTGCTGCATCTTTTGTACTTTGGCGTTGAGCATCATCAAAATAGGCGGGTACGGTAATCACCACGCCAGAAAGCTCACCTGCAAGGCGTTGTTCTGCAATATGATTTAAACGAGATAAAATATCCGCAGAGACTTCAATAGGGCTTTTTTTCCCTTGATGCGTGACCAATAATGGCAACCCATTTTCACTTGCCACAAACTCATAGGGTAAATTGGTATAACGAGATTGCACATCACCAAGACTACGTCCAATCAGACGTTTTACGGAAATAATCGTATTCTTAGGATCAACCGTAGCTTTTGCAAATGCTTCTGTACCAACAAGTTTTTCATTTTCACCATAATAAACGACTGAAGGGACAAGGCTTCTATCTTGTTCATCATTTAAAATGGTTGCTTGACCGCTACGTACAGCGGCAACTAAAGAGTTTGTTGTACCTAAATCAATCCCTACCGCAAGACGATGTTGATGTGGTGCAGCCGTTTGTCCAGGCTCTGCAATTTGGAGTAATGCCATATCTCTTTTTATCTCTAATAATTAATTCGTTAAGGGCTCGTTATGCCACTGAATAAGCTTGTGCAAATTTATCTTGTTCGGTGAAACTTGCGTTGTAATGGGTTTCAATGTTGACTTCGCGTCGTTCACGCTGATTAATGTCTGTCATTTTATCTTCAGAAAGTTCTGGCGTAAAAACAATCATGTGGTTACCATCAAGTTGTTTTACATCTTCTTGCCAATTTTGCCAAAACAGATTTCGGTAAAATGCTTCAATGTCACCATCTAATGCCCAAGCTAAGAAATCCGTATAGGTAAAATTTAAATCATGCCAAGTTAAATCTTTTGGCGAAAAATAATAAATCTTGCCAAGATTAGAACCTAAAGAGCCACCATTTAAAGCAAAATAACCACCAATGACATCGTCCGCAACAAGCAAATATTTTGGTTTATCACCTGATTGATTAAAGGATTTGCTAAAATTCCAGTCCATTAATCCACGTGGTAATTTAAAACTTCCTGACCCCAATATACGTAACCAGCCATGATGAATTAAAATGCCACCGGTTTCATAAATAACTGCTCCCATTGGAGAAGAAGTGGGCATTTGCATGCTGAAAAGCTCACGCTCTGCACTAGATTGATCTTTTTTAATCACATCACAATGATTGCGAGCATGCTCAATCCATTGGAAAATGGTTACCCAAGCAGATTTTGAGGCATCAGTCAGTTGTTCTAAAGTTTGCATAATCGGATTTCATTAGTATGAGGGCAGCTGCCCATTTATCAATAGCGAAAAGGGCGTATTAAACGCCCTCAAGATTATAATTCAAATAGACGTTCTTCTACTTGGCTAATTTCATCCGCCAATTTTTTAAGAAAACGTAATTTATCACAGAACTGTGCAGCAGTTGACCATTGTTGCTCATTAAGCTGTGCTTCAAGTGCGGTCAACATTTCTTTTGTTTCTTTTTTAACGCGTTTTGCAAAGGATTCTAACGCATTTTCATCCTGGCTTTGCTCAATATTTTCGAGTTCTTCACGCCACTCTAATTGCTGCATTAGGAATGCTACATCTTGCGTACTCTTTTGTTCTAAATCTTGTGCTTCTCCCGTATTTAACGCAATAATTGCTTCTGCGCGTAGAATCGGGTCTTTCAAGGTTTTTAATGCATCATTCACTTCTGTCGACTTTTGCATTGCGATACGTTGTTCTTGCGCATCTGCCGTAACAAAATTATCAGGGTGCAAGCTCTTTTGAAGTACTAAATAGCGTTCAGACAAAAGGGCTTGATCAACATTGAAAGCAACGGGTAAATCAAAAATAGCAAAAGGATTTATCATTTTTATTCCTTAAACGTGGAAACTTTCACCACAACCACAAGACTCTTTCACATTCGGGTTGCTATATTTAAAGCCTTCGTTCAAACCTTCTTTGACGTAATCTAGCTCAATGCCATTTAAATAAACCAAACTTTTTGGATCGACTATGACTTTCACGCCATGCTGCTCAAAAACAAGATCGTCATCATTGAGCACATCAACGAATTCAAGCACATAACCTAAACCCGAACAACCTGATGTTTTCACACCTAAGCGCAAACCAATGCCTTTTCCACGATTTTCAAGAAAAGTACGAACTCGTTGTGCCGCTTTTTCAGTGAGTGTTATTGACATATTCTGATCCTTAAAATAGATAAAGTGCGGTCATTTTCGACCGCACTTTTGATTACTTACCTTGTTTATTTTTGTAGTCAGCAATAGCGGCTTTAATTGCATCTTCTGCTAAAATTGAGCAGTGTACTTTTACTGGCGGTAATTCAAGTTCTTCCGCAATTTGGCTGTTTTTAATTGCGCCAGCTTCATCTAAAGATTTTCCTTTTACCCATTCAGTAATTAAAGAGCTAGAAGCGATCGCAGAACCACAACCATAGGTTTTAAATTTCGCATCTTCAATAATGCCGCTATCATTTACTTTGATTTGTAATTGCATAACGTCACCACAAGCCGGTGCGCCAACCATACCCGTTCCTACTGAATTATCTTTTTTATCCATCGAACCTACGTTACGTGGATTTTCATAATGATCGATAACTTTTTCACTGTAAGCCATATTATATTCCTTTCCTAAATAAGTTGCTATCAGGCGGTCAAGCCGCCCTTAAAATTAGTGAGCTGACCACTCAATAGTATTTAAATCAATGCCTTCTTTGAACATATCCCAAAGTGGCGATAATTCACGAAGTTTTGCTACTGCATTACGAGTTAAATTAATGGTGTAATCAATTTCTTCTTCCGTTGTCCAACGACCAAGTGTGAAACGAATTGAGCTATGTGCTAATTCATCATTACGACCTAATGCACGTAGTACATAAGATGGCTCTAAACTTGCAGAAGTACAAGCAGAACCAGAAGAAACTGCCACATCACGTAATGCCATCATTAATGATTCACCTTCAACATAGTTAAAACTGATATTCAAATTATTGGCGACTCGGTGTTCCATGGAACCATTTACATAAGTTTCTTCAATTTCTTTTAAACCATTGTATAAACGATCTCGCAATGCTCGAATACGTGGCATTTCAGTATCCATTTCTTCTTTTGCAATACGATAAGCTTCACCCATACCCACGATTTGGTGTACCGGTAATGTACCTGAACGCATACCACGTTCGTGACCACCACCATGGATAATTGCTTCTAAACGAACACGCGGTTTACGACAAACATATAATGCACCAATCCCTTTTGGCCCGTATAGTTTGTGGCTAGACATTGACATTAAATCCACCTGTAATTCAGCAAGATTGATTTGAACTTTACCTACGCTTTGTGTTGCATCTACGTGGAAAATGGTTTTGTTTGCACGGCAAAGCTCACCAATTGCTTTAATATCTTGAATCACGCCAATCTCATTATTTACATGCATGATTGACACAACAATTGTGTCTGGACGCAATGCTGCTTTAAATTTCTCAAGATCGATTAAACCATCTTCTTCTGGATCTAAATAGGTGACTTCAAAGCCTTCACGCTCTAATTGACGACAAGTATCTAATACGGCTTTGTGCTCAGTTTTACAGGTGATAATGTGCTTACCTTTTGTTTGATAAAAGTGCGCTGCACCTTTAATTGCAAGGTTATCTGCTTCTGTTGCGCCAGAAGTAAACACGATCTCACGTGAGTCTGCGCCAATCAAATCCGCAATTTGATTACGTGCAATATCTACAGCTTCTTCAGCTTGCCAGCCAAATTTATGTGAACGAGATGCTGGATTACCGAATACACCATCAATGGTTAAATATTCCATCATTTTTTTAGCCACACGTTCATCAACTGGACATGTTGCTGCATAATCTAAATAAATTGGTAATTTCATTTTCACTCCTAAATAACTATCAAAAATCCCATCATTTTGACCGCACTTTGATCTACTTTCCTATTATTGGTTGACTACAACCAAATCATCAAAATCTTTGTGAGCTTTATGTTTTCCTGTTTTTTTCTCAACAAGCTCAGCTAATGAGATCTCATCTAAAAAATCAGAAATACGATCACTTAATTCTTGCCATAAAGTATGAGTCAAACATTCTACTCCGTCTTTACAATTTCCTTTTCCTAGGCATCTAGTTACATTAATATTTTCATTTACAGCAGAAATCACCATACCAATAGATATTTGATCAAGTGGTAAAGCTAAACAATAGCCGCCTCCTGGACCTCTAACGCTCTTTACTAATCCACCTCTTCGTAATTTTGCAAATAGCTGCTCAAGATAAGAAAGTGAAATATTTTGACGTTCCGAAATATCCGCTAAACAAACTGGCGCAGACCCTGCATGTAATGCGATATCTAAAATCGCAGTAACTGCATATCGTCCTTTAGATGTAAGTTTCATAAAATATTCCTATTAATCAATATTTGGGCAGTTTACATATCTGACTGTAATAGTCAACTTTGCCCTTTTTCCAAATTGACGTGTTTTTCAACGGAGCTTAGCATCCCATGCAAAATATTCAATTCATTTTTCTCCAAAAAGGAACGATTATAAAGTCGTCTCAATTTTTGCATAACCCCTTGATTTTGAATAAAACCAAGTGATTTATATACATGTTCTGTATGCATAAAAAAATACTCTATTTCTTGTGTTGTTGGATAGATATTTTCTATTATAGAAAGAGTATTTTCCATTTTACCTTTTGCTAAAAATGCCATTCGCATTTCATAACTTACTAACTGAACTGCCATCGCTAAATTTAGCGAAGAATATTCAGGATTAGCTGGAATATTTAAATGATAATGACATTTAAGTAATTCTTCATTTGTGAGGCCAACACGCTCACGACCGAACACAATCGCTACTTGACCTTGATGAACACTGGCCTTCTCAGCACATTCTCTAGGCTCAATCAACGTACTCTGTAAATGACGTAATCTCGCACTAGTACCAATTACCAAGGAGCAGTCTTCTATTGCTTGCTCAAAAGTGTCAACAATTTTAGCATTTTGCAAAACGTCATCTGCCCCTGCTGCTAATGCGATAGATTGTTCATCCACTGATTTTGGCGATACCAAATAAAGATTGGATAATCCCATCGTTTTCATTGCACGCGCAGCTGAACCGATGTTTCCGCTATGTGATGTTTCAACTAAAACAATACGAATATTTTGTAACATTTTATGCCCGACTTAAATTTGTGGATATTCTAACATAATAACCGTTAAATATAGTCAAGAATTTAAAAAATATTTAGTTTTTTCTTAATTTATTGGAAGTAATAGGATATATGAGATCTTTATTGGTGGGTTGTGAGAGATTCGAACTCTCGACCGACGGATTAAGAGTCCGCTGCTCTACCAACTGAGCTAACAACCCAACCGGTTAAATAATGATATGAGAAAATGGTGGGTCGTGAAGGATTCGAACCTTCGACCAACGGATTAAAAGTCCGCTGCTCTACCGACTGAGCTAACGACCCATGATCATGATACTGCTATGGCTTTGTATGTTACAGATTTTATTTTTGGATGCAAGAAAAATCTGAAGAAATCACGCTAGTTGCACGAATACTCACCAATGTCAGAATATATTTTTTTACAAAAAAAGGAGAGTGAATTTCTCTCCTTTTCTAAGAATCAAAATTCCCTAAAAATTAGTATGCTAACACTGCACGACGGTTTTTAGAGTATGCTGCTTCATCGTGACCTAACACTGCAGGTTTTTCTTCACCGTAAGAAACAGTTGATACTTTACCCGCATCAACACCTTTACCAGCTAAGAAACCTTTAACTGCGTCAGCACGGCGTTGACCTAAAGCAATGTTGTACTCTGGAGTACCACGTTCGTCAGTGTTACCTTCAACAATAACTTTAGAAGCTGGAGTTGCATTTAAGTATGCTGCGTGAGCATCTAAGATTTGAACGTATTCACCTTCGATGTTGAATTTGTCGAAACCGAAATAAACGGTGTTATAACGTTGTTGAAGATCTTCAACAGAGTAACCACCGAAAGTTTGGCCGTTGTTGTTAGCACCGTTGCCTGCTGCATCGTTGTTTGATGAGCTACATGCTGCTAATGCAGCTACTGAACCAGCAACTAATAATGATTTAACAAATTTGTTCATTAGATTTCTCCTCAATGAGTTCTTTTATTTAGTCAAATATGGCGACCAAGCAGGAAATTTCACTTGGCCATTACTTCCTGGAAGACTCGCCTTAAAGCGACCATCTGCAGAAACTAATTGTAACACCTTTCCTAACCCTTGTGTAGAGCTGTAAATAATCATAATACCGTTAGGAGAAATGCTTGGGCTTTCACCTAAGAAAGATGTACTTAATACCTCAGAGCTACCAGTTGTGAGATCTTGTTTCACCACGTTATTATTACCGTTAATCATCACAAGTGTTTTACCATCACTACTGATTTGTGCACTACCACGACCACCTATTGGTGATGCGCCACCACCGCTTGCGCTCATACGATAAACTTGTGGTGAACCGCTTCTATCTGAAGTAAAGAGAATTGAGCTACCATCTGGAGACCATGATGGTTCTGTATTATTACCCGCACCGCGAGTTAATTGAGTAGGTGTACCACCATTTGAGCCCATTACATAGATGTTTAATAAACCATCTTGTGAAGAAGCAAACGCAAGTTTAGAACCGTCTGGAGAGAACGCTGGTGCACCGTTATGACCTGGGAAAGAAGCAACAACTTTACGAGAACCTGAACCAAGGTCTTGTACAACAAGTTGTGATTTTTTGTTCTCAAAAGATACGTAAGCTAAACGTTTACCATCTGAAGACCATGCTGGAGACATAATTGGCTGTGAGCTACGATTTACGATAAATTGGTTATAACCATCATAATCTGCTACACGAACTTCATAAGGTTGTGAACCACCATTTTTTTGTACCACATAAGCAATGCGCGTTCTGAATGCACCACGAATACCAGTTAATTTTTCAAATACTTCATCACTCACAGTGTGCGCACCGTAACGCAACCATTTATTAGTCACGGTATAGCTATTTTGTACAAGCACTGCACCTGGCGTACCTGATGCCCCTACAGTGTCAACTAACTGATAAGAAATGTTATAACCACTACCAGTTGAAGTCACTTGACCTACAACAACAGCATCAATACCTAAAGCAGTCCAAGCCTCTGGTTTCACTTCTGCTGCAGTTGCTGGTTGTTGTGGCATTTGGCTTACTGGAATTGGGTTAAATTTACCACTATTACGTAAGTCATCCGCAACAATTTGACCAATATTTTCAGGTGCTGAACCTGTGAAAGGAACAACTGCGATAGGACGAGCCCCATCTACCCCTTCATCAATCACAATTCGAACTTCATCTTCTGCCATTGCTGTGCTTGCAAATGCAAACATCACCACAAATAGCCCTATAACACGTTTGATCAATTTCATTTAATCACCTTATTTTAACGTTGTTACTTTCTTAAAACCGATTATCGAGCATTGATATCAAAATCGATAGTCGGCGCTTTGTATTTTTCATACACTGCATCAGATGGTGCCGCTGGAACTTTTTTCGTTCTTGCAACCGCACTTAATGCTGCAGTACAAATGTCATCAGGTCCTGAGACACGTTGGTAGCCTAAAATAGTACCATCTCGGCCAAGCTGGATTTTAATACTACAAACTTTACCAGCAAAACTAGGATCTTTTAAGAAACGACGTTGAATTTCACGCTTAATTACACCTGCATATTGGTCACCAACTTTGCCACCGTCTCCAGCGCCAAGTCCTGCACCACTACCTTGTGTACCGCCTTTATTCGCATTACCACCTTTAGATGCACTACCACCACCGATATCACCACCGTTCATGAAATCATCTAAAGCAGCTTGATCCGCTTTACGTTTTGCTGCATCTGCTTTGGCTTTCGCATCAGCCTTCGCTTTAGCTTCTGCATCCGCTTTAGCTTTTGCTTCTGCCTTCGCTTTTGCCTCAGCTTCTGCTTTCGCTTTGGCATCGGCCTCAGCTTTCGCCTTCGCCTTAGCATCCGCTTCAGCTTTCGCTTTGGCGTCTGCCTCAGCTTTTGCCTTCGCTTTTGCTTCAGCCTCTGCTTTTGCTTTCGCCTCAGCCTTGGCTTTAGCATCTGCTTCTGCTTTTTCTTTCGCTTTTTGAGCTTCAGCTTGTGCCTTCGCTTTTGCCTCTTCTTCAGCCTGTTTAGCAGCTGCAGCTAAACGTTTTGCCTCGGCTTCAGCTTTCAACTTCGCTGCTTCTGCAGCTTGTTTTGCTTTTGCTTCTTCAGCTTGTTTCTGTTTTTCTAACGCCTCTTGACGAGCAAGCTCTTGTTGCTGTTTTTGCTTCTGCTTTTCAATTTCTTGCTGCTTTTGTTTTTCAAGTTCTTTTTGACGTTGAATTTCCTGCTGACGCTTAATCTCTTCTTGTTTCGCAATTTCTTGCTGATTTGGTTCAGGTTCTGGCTCTGGTTTTTTCTCTTCGACTACAGGTTCTGGTTTTTTCTGTTTATCAGTCTGACCTTTTTTCTGTTGTTGAATACGTCCCCATTCCTGCGCTGCGCTGCCAGTATCGACCATCACAGCTCCCATGGCATCACCTTCACCTTCTCCACCACCCATTATTTCAACGGTTTGATAAAGAGAGCTCCAAATCAACAAACCAAACAATGCAAGGTGCATCGCAATAGAGATGACAAACTCATTTGCACGTTTTTTTCGTCGATTATTCTGCACAGTTTTACCTACTTATTCTTAAATTGGGTTGGTCATTAAACCCACAGACTTAATGCCGGCAAGATGTAGTAAATTCAGTGCTTTAATCACTTCTTCATAAGGTACATCTTTTGCTCCGCCCACTAAGAACATTGTGTTATTGTCTTTATCAAATTCTTGTTTTGATAATTGGGTTACCATTTCTTCGTTAAGACCTTCTTGGCGTTGACCACCAATCGAAATCGAATACTGCCCAATACCTGCTACTTCTAAAATAACCGGTGTTTTATCTTCATTTGATACATTTTGACTTTGCACCGAGTCAGGGAGTTCCACTTGAACGCTCTGACTGATAATCGGCGCAGTTGCCATAAAAATTAACACTAAAACTAAAAGAACATCGAGAAATGGCACGATGTTAATTTCAGATTTAATGTCTTTACGCTGACGACGAGCCATAATTTCCTCTAAAACTTCGCTAAAATCCACCGCACTTTTCGTTTTATTTATTAACTGCGGTCAATTTTTCATTTATTTTTAATGGGGCGCTTTACCAAAAGCTTGACGATGTAAAATTGTGGTGAATTCATCAATGAAGTTACCATAATTTTGTTCAATTGCATTTACACGTAAGCTTAAACGGTTATACGCCATTACAGCTGGAATCGCCGCAAACAAACCGATTGCTGTTGCGATCAAGGCTTCTGCGATACCTGGAGCAACCATTTGTAATGTTGCTTGTTTCGCACCACTTAATGCCATAAATGCGTGCATGATCCCCCAAACGGTACCAAATAAACCGATATATGGACTTACGGAAGCCACTGTTGCTAAGAAAGGTACTCGACTTTCAAGCGATTCTACTTCACGATTCATCGCAAGGTTCATTGCACGAGTCGTACCTTTGATGATTGCTTCTGGGGCATCAGCATTCACTTGTTTTAAGCGAGAGAATTCTTTAAAGCCAACAAAGAAAATTTGTTCGCTACCTGTTAATACCTCACGACGATTAGATAAACCATCATAAAGTTTATTTAAATCTTCACCAGACCAGAAACGATCTTCAAAAGTGTTCGCTTCTTTTAACGCACTCGTCAAAATACGGCTACGTTGAATGATGATTGCCCAAGAAATAATTGAGAACGAAATTAAGATCACAATTACAAGTTGAACAACAATACTCGCTTTTAGAAAAAGATCTAAAAAGTTCAATTCTGCAGTCATTGCATACTCCGAAAAGTTATTTACTTTAAAAATGCCGCTTTTAATTCTTCAGGAATTGCGACAGGTTTCATTTTGCCTAGATCAACACAGGCTACCTTAACAGTAGCCTTTGATAACATCACCGTATCACGAACTAACCGCTGTTCAAAAAGGATTGTCGCCCCTTTCACTGCCGTTATTTCAGTTTCGGCAATAAGATAATCATCCAATTTTGCTGGAATACAATAGTCAATAGACATGGTTTTAACCACAAAAGCCAACTGTTGTTCCTGCAATAATGATTGTTGGGAAAAATTAAGCGTTCTTAAATATTCAGTTCGCGCACGCTCAAAGAAATGTAAGTAACGTGCGTGATACACTACTCCGCCTGCATCCGTGTCTTCATAATACACACGAATCGGAAAAGTAAAACATTGGTTATTCAAAATAATGCTCAAATTATCAGCCATAACAAGCCGCTTATTTTAGAACCTGTTAATTAGATGTGCAAGATCCAAATAATAATATTTGTCTATCATTCTTATAATAGCCAATGCTGAAAAATAGCGATTATTGTGGTGAAATAACCAATAAATGGCAAGAAAACAAGCTGCCATATCGCCCGACGAATATCAAATCCAATTCCGTGGATCCATAAATTAATCAATCCCCAAAAGATTGCAAGAATCCAAGCAGGATGAGCAGTTCGAAGTGCGGTCGAAAATTGACTTAAATTTAAAAAGAAAGCCGCAGTTAAAAATAACGCTAAAATAAACGAAAGGGTTCGCAAGGAACCCTTATTACTTAATTGATAGAGTGAATTAATCATCATTACTCGTCAAATTTACCTGACTTTTCTTTACCAATGGTTAAATTAGCACTCACCATAACTGCAGCCAACACACCCACTACCCAAATTACGTATAACATATTGTTTCTCCTTAGTATAATGAGTTTTTGTTGTCTTCAACAAAGCTTTCATCCAAGCGACCAAACATTTTGTAGTATGACCAAATGGTGTAAAGCAATGAGATGGTAACAAATACTAGTGCCAAGTAGAACATTAAGGTTAATGTTAATTCACTTGACGTTGCATCCCACATTAACAAGCTTTGTTCTGGATGAGTACTTGAAGGCATTACAAATGGGAACATTGATATTGCCGCAGTGATGATCACACCAGCCATGGTTAATACAGAGAAGAAGAACGCAAAACCACAACGATTTGCTTTAGATGCAACCACATTTAATAATGCACCAACCACAGCTAATACTGGGAATGCCCATAAAGCTGGATTTTCATTGAAGTTTTTGAACCATGCACCTGCTTCAACTGCTACTTGCTTACCTGAAGCTGGTGCTGATGCTGCAAAATGATCAATCGTGCTAGTCACCACATAACCGTCTTTGAATGAAAGCCACACACCTGCAAGTATAAAAGTAATTAATGTTACTAATGCACCAATTTGTGTAATCGCTCTTGCACGATCACGCAATGCAGCAGTGGTTTTCATTTGTAACCAGTTTGCACCGTGAGTCACTAACATTGCAAGGCTTAACACACCACAAAGTAATGCGAATGGGTTTAATAATGCAAAGAAAGAACCCGTATAAGTTGCTTGTGAAAGCTCATTTAATTCAAATGGGACACCTTGTAATAAATTACCAAATGCTACACCGAATACTAATGCAGGTACAAAACCACCCGCAAATAAGCCCCAATCCCACACAGCACGCCATGTTGGATTATCAATTTTCGCACGATATTCAAAACCAATTGGACGGAAGAATAACGCAGCTAACACGAGGAATAAGGCAATATAGAAGCCTGAAAACGCTACAGAATAAACAATCGGCCATGCCGCGAAGATTGCACCACCAGCAGTTAATAACCAAACTTGGTTACCATCCCAGTGTGGAGCAATAGAGTTAATCATAATTCGTTTTTCTACTTCTTTCTTACCTGCTACTGGTAAAAGTGCGGTCACGCCCATATCGAATCCATCTGTTACAGAGAAACCGATAAGCAATACAACAACTAGCACCCACCAAATAATACGTAGAATTTCATAATCAAGCATAATCCATCTCCTGCTTATTTAGATGATTGCTCAAAATAGTATTTGCCGGTTTTCAATGCACTTGGACCTAAACGTGCATATTTAAACATCAAATACATTTCCGCAATAATGAAGAAGAAGTAAAGTACACAAATTAAACCGATAGAGAACCATAAATCACCTACACTCAAGTTAGAGGCAGACACACCTACCGGTAATACTTCATAAATCGCCCATGGTTGACGACCAAATTCAGCTAAGAACCAACCAAATTCAATCGCTAAGATTGGCAATGGGATACCCCAAAGCAATGCTTTAAGTAATAAGCGAGAAGAAGTCACTTTGTTACGTAAATTTTGAACAAATGCACCAAAGGTAAGTAAAATAATTAAACCGCCTGCTGCTAACATACCACGGAATGCCCAGAAGTTAGGACCTACGTTTGGAATAGTATCACGTGCTGCTTGTTTAATTTGTTCATCCGTTGCATCAACAACTTTATCTGTGTAACGTTTTAATAATAAACCGAAACCTAAATCACCTTTGACTTCATCAAATTTTGCTTTAGTTTCTGGATTTACTTGACCTGCTGATTTTTTCTCTGCTTTTAATTGCGTGAATAAATCATAAGCAACCATACCGTTACGAACACGACCTTCATTTTTCGCTTGAATGTCTTTCAAACCAACAATTTCAGTGTCTAAAGAACGCGTTGCAATTAAACCACCTAAGTAAGGGATTTCAATCGCAAAATCATTTTTCATTTCAGCGGTATTTGGAATCGCAACTGGATGGAATGGTGCTGGAGCTGCATGAGTATCAAACTCAGCTTCCATTGCAGCCAATTTCACAGGTTGTACTTTACCGATATCATAACCTGATTCATCACCCATAATTAATACAGCTGATGCAGCGATAAAACCAAAAGTTGCCGCTACAGAGAATGAACGCTTAGCGAAACCGATATCGCGACCTTTTAATAAATAGAATGCACTGATACCTAATACAAACATTGCACCGGTTGTATAACCTGCTGTTAATGTGTGTAAGAATTTACTTTGCGCAACTGGATTTAACCAAAGATCTAAGAAGCTGGTCATTTCCATACGAACGGTTTCAAAGTTAAACTCTGCCGCTACCGGATGTTGCATCCAACCGTTTGCCACTAAAATCCACATCGCAGAAAGGTTCGAACCAAAGGCTACGCAGTAAGTTGCGAGTAAGTGTTTACCTTTAGTTAAACGATCCCAACCGAAGAAGAATAGCCCCACGAAAGTGGACTCTAAGAAGAACGCAAGTAATGCTTCGATTGCTAATGGCGCACCGAAAATATCACCTACATAGTGAGAATAATAAGACCAGTTTGTCCCGAATTGGAACTCCATGATAATACCGGTCGTCACCCCTAGAGCAAAGTTAATACCAAATAACTTACCCCAGAATTTTGTCATATCTTTATATACTTCTTTGCCCGTTTTAACATAAATGGTTTCCATGATCACAAGAACGAAAGATAAACCTAATGTTAATGGTACAAAAATGAAGTGATATAACGCAGTTAATGCAAACTGCAAGCGTGAGAGATCAACAACGTCTAACATCTCAACTCCTTGTATAAATCTACAAGATTTTCACTTTATGATTACCAAGGATAACCTAAAATAACCACCCCTAAAGACTCAACACAATGCGTCAAGCAAGCTTGAACTATTTACACGATAATCGCCCTTTTCTTTAGAAAAAAAGAGCTTTACCTAATTATAATGTAAACACTCAGAACTGGCGTCTATTCTACTACTATTTATAAGGATAAAAAATAGCAAAAATTGTTAGTTTGATCACATTTTTGATATAAATTACAAAATACCCCATTCTATGTAAAGCTATCAAAATTGATCTATATAGAATATGATGTCTTTTTGCCTATCTCAGCCGTTGTATTTAATTAGAAAACCCAACTTATCTAAGAAATGCTAGACAATATTGTAAAATTTTGGTATTTTCCCAGAAAAGCACTCTGTAAAAGTCTTTTGTTAGGATTAACAATGAAAAAAATTTATAAAATATTGACCGCTCTTTTTGGTTCTATTGCATTATCTGCTACTGCAGCGCCTATAGCAGAAAGTAAAGCTGTATTTCCACAGCAATGTTTACAGTTATTTAAAGAAACAGAAAATTTGATTGCTCAAGCAGAAAAACAGCCTGGCACTCATACTCAAGTCGGTAAAATCAAAAGTAAACTTAATCAAAGCAAACAGCAAATTCTTGAAATGGAATTAGCGACTCAACAAAAAAGCTGTGATGTGGGTTTAGCAAGATTAAATAGCATGAAGAACTATACTGAAGGAACTAACTAAGCTGATTTCAAAAAGAAAGGACATATTGATATCAATATGTCCTTTTTTATATCTCTTATTCTAAGGGTTTCTGAAGTCCGAAGTGTCGATAAGTTAAGGAAGTCGCAATTCGGCCTCGAGGCGTACGCTGTAAGAATCCCTGTTGAATCAAGTAAGGTTCTAAAACATCCTCGATAGTGTCTCGCTCTTCACCTATTGCTGCTGCCAAGTTATCTAACCCAACTGGCCCACCATCAAAACGTTCAATTACAGCGGTAAGTAATTTTCTATCTAAATAATCAAAGCCCGCATCATCTACATCTAACATTGAAAGCGCTTGTTTCGCAATGTCTGCCGAAATAATGCCATTATTACGCACATCAGCAAAATCTCGAACTCGACGCAATAAACGGTTTGCAATACGAGGAGTACCACGTGAACGACGCGCCACTTCAAAAGCGGCTTTATCTTCTAATTCTAGATTTAAGCAAGAGGCACTTCTTGTCACAATAGAAGTTAAATCTTCAACTGAATAAAATTCTAAACGCTGAACAATACCAAAACGATCGCGTAATGGTGAAGTTAACGAACCCGCTCGAGTTGTTGCACCAATTAATGTGAAAGGTGGCAAATCCAATTTAATTGAGCGTGCAGCAGGGCCTTCACCGATCATAATATCCAGCTGATAATCTTCCATTGCTGGATAAAGCACTTCTTCAATCGCAGGGGAAAGACGGTGAATTTCATCAATAAACAACACATCATGGGGTTCAAGATTTGTCAGCATTGCCGCTAAATCTCCAGCTTTTTCAAGAACAGGACCTGATGTGGTACGAATATTCACGCCCATTTCATTCGCCACAATATTAGCTAGCGTCGTTTTTCCTAAGCCAGGAGGACCGAAGATCAAAAGATGATCTAAGGCATCTTGACGCAATTTTGCCGCCTTAATAAAAATATCCATCTGCTCTCGCACTTGTGGCTGTCCCACATAGTCAGCTAAAAGCTTTGGACGAATCGCACGATCGATGACATCTTCATCCATCTTTGCCTGACTGCTAATAATTCTATCTGCTTCAATCATATCTGCTTATTCTTTATAATGCGGCTTTTAAGGCTTCACGAATTAATTGCTCACTGCTTAAATCCGCTTTAGCGACTTTTTTCACCATTTTTTCAGCATCGCTTGGTTTATAGCCTAATGCAACCAATGCAGCAACCGCTTCATCAGCTGAGCTCTCAGCCTGGCGCAATTCTGACGTTGACGGAATATGTTTGCTCTCCACAAAGAAATCACTTTGACGAACATCCTTAAACTTCCCTTTTAACTCTACTAATAAACGTTCAGCCGTTTTCTTGCCCACACCAGGAATTTTAACTAATTTTGACAGTTCTTCTCGCTCAATAGCGTAAGCAAACTGCTCTACTGACATTGCAGATAAAATCGCAAGTGCCAATTTAGGGCCAACACCATTGGTTTTAATTAATTCACGGAATAAAGTGCGGTCAGTTTTTTGGGCAAATCCAAAAAGAAGATGAGCATCTTCACGCACAACAAGATGGGTAAATAAAGTAGTTTCTTGCCCGATTTCAGGTAAGTCATAAAAACTGGTCATTGGTAACAATAATTCGTAACCGACGCCTTGTACATCAAGCAAAATTTCAGGAGGTTGTTTTTCTAATAGGATGCCTTTTAAACGACCGATCATAAGATTTTCATGTAAAAAAATTTTGCATAGCATAAAATAAAACTGGATATTAATCCAGTTAAATTTTTAATCTAAATCGGCCTCGGCTGTACCTTGTTCTTAAAAGTGCGGTCATTTTTTCGTGTATTTCTGTGGTTTTGACCGAGCTAGCTATATGCAAGGAATGTTGAATGGTATGAGCATGAGTGATGGCAATAGCTAAAGCATCTGCCGCATCGGCTTGTGGTTTATCTGAGAGCTTCAAAATTCGTGTCACCATATCTTGTACTTGAACTTTATCTGCAGAACCAATCCCTACGACAGTCTGCTTCACCAAACGAGCCGCATATTCAAATACAGGTAAATCATGGTTCACTGCAGCCACAATCGCCGTACCACGTGCTTGCCCCAGTTTTAACGCTGAATCCGCATTTTTAGCCATAAACACTTGTTCAATGGCAAACATATCAGGCTGAAATTGTGTGATGATTTCTGTCACGCCAGCATAAATTCGTTTTAAGCGTGTAGGTAAATCCTCTACCTGCGTGCGGATTGCTCCACTGCCGAGATATTCTAAATGGCGGCCATTTTGTCTAATCACACCATAGCCCGTTACACGAGAACCAGGATCAATACCTAAAATAATACTCATAAATTTTCAAAAATAAACGGCCGGTCAATGCCGGCCGTTTTTTAGCGTTAATTATTGATTTGCTTTTGCAGTTGCTTTTGCATCTACATCACAGTTTTTCACAACAATTTTATCTGCTGTTTTGCCTTTGATTAAAAGATTTACTGGCACAACAGAATCAAATTTATCTAAAGTTAAACCACTATCTACGTTCCAAACATATTTGCCTGAAGTAAATGAAGTGAAGTCTTTTTGAGCTGCATCACGAGCGAAATCTTTCGCGATAACTTTGTTACCCACCATCACCATTGCTGCTGTTGGCTCTTGGTTTTCGAATTGATAAACTGCAGTTACCGTTTTCTTGTTACAGGTATAAACGACTGTTTTATCCATTACAGTAGGGGTTGCCATTTGTTCCGCTTTGTTTTCCATTTTTGGTGCATCGCTTGCGCACGCAGATAAAACAACAAGAGCGGCCATTGCTGGTAATACTTTAGCAAATTTCATTATAAGTCTCCTTAAAATTACAGCTGAGCTGCAACTTCATCACTAATTTCACCGTTATGATATACGTTTTGTACATCGTCACAGTCTTCTAACATGTCAATTAAACGCAACAATTTAGGCGCAGTTTCAAGATCAAGATCAACCGTTGTTGATGGAATCATTGTCACTTCTGCGTTATCAATTTTAAATCCTGCTGCTTCGATTGCATCGCGCACAGAACCTAAATCTTCCCACGCAGTATAGATTTCGAATGAACCATCATCTTGTGGTTGAACATCATCCGCACCAGCTTCAATTGCCGCCTCCATTAACGCATCTTCTTCACCTTGGCTAATTAAAATCAAGCCTTTTTTGCTGAATAAGTAGCCCACTGAACCTTCAGTTCCTAAGTTACCACCACATTTAGTGAAACTTGGGCGAACCTGTGAGATGGTTCGGTTTGCGTTGTCACTTAGACACTCAACCATCACAGCAGTTCCACCCGGACCATAACCTTCGTAAATTCTTGTTTCCATATTGGTGTCATCACCACCACCCACACCGCGTTCAATCGCACGGTTAATGGTATCGCGAGTCATATTGCTCGATAAGGCTTTATCTACTGCCGCACGTAGACGCGGGTTAGCACTTACATCACCGCCACCAATTTTTGCAGCAGTCACTAATTCACGAATTAATTTTGTAAAAATTTTACCGCGTTGCGCATCTTGTGCGGCTTTACGGTGTTTAATATTTGCCCACTTACTATGGCCTGCCATGTTGTTTTCCTTCTTATCTTAAAAACGTTTTTAAATGAAATCCTCTTCTATAGAGGAAAGCCGTTCATCAAATATTTTTTGATGGCCTCGGCATTATTCGGCGATTTCGTCATTTGGATCGCATGTTCTGGAGAAACCCATTGATACGCAAAATGCTCACTTAATATCGGTTCAAATTCCTGTTCAACTGCCAATAAAAACCAATGTTCATGACAGTGAGTCACATTCGGTGCGTATTTATAGCGGAAATGCGGGAAAATTTCAAATTCTATACTCTCTTTACAATCAAAAAGTGCGGTCAAATTTTCTTCTATTTTTAATCCAACTTCTTCCCAAACTTCTCGAATTGCCGTTTCTCTTGGTGTTTCGTTGGTTTCCAATGTCCCCGTAACGGATTGCCAAAAGCAGGGATCATCTTGGCGCTGAAGCATAAGAACACGATGCGTGCTTTCCGCATAAATCACCACAAGAACCGATTGATTATTTTTATATTTCAAGCTCGTCATCTACATGATTGAGAATGGGTAGCATCATACCTTTTCTACTAAAAACTTTCAAAAAAATTACCGCACTTTAAAACTAAAGTGCGGTAATTATCTCAATTATTTTAGTTTAACCAGCCAGCTTGTTGGGCGATAAACAAGCCTGCAAAAGCAGTTAAGTAGAATAAACCGATAAGGGATAACCACAATAATCCACCTTTTACACTGTGTTTCGCGTGCTTAGTCAGAGATAAATTCAACCAAGCAAAGATTGGTGCAGAAACAAATGAAGCAATCATCGCGAATTTCAACATTGGACCCACAGCATTATTGAAATAGAAAATAATCGCTAAACCAGACAACGCTGCTAAAATCATGCCGATATTAAGAATTCTCACAGAGCTTTCTTGTTTACCAAACAAGATACGCACGGCTTCAACATTGGTACGAGAATAACCATCAATTACCGTAATTGTTGTTCCAAACATGCACATGAACGCAATCACGGCAATTAATAAACGCGCCCATTCACCAATAGTACTTGCATACATATTGATAAGTTGTGCGATATATTTTCCGCCAACCATCTCTACGGTTTCTGGAGAACCATATTGCACCAATGCACCAAGCGCTAAGAAGACGACAGCTAAAATTGCTGTGCCGATGTAACCTACATTGAAGTCAAACAAGCCGTCTTCATAAGATACTTTCGTTAGACGACGTTTTGCTACCACCCACATTGAGTTAATTGCAGAAATTTCAATTGGTGCAGGCATCCAGCCCATCAACGCAACTAAAAACGCTAATTTACTTAATTCCCATGGAGAAGGCGCGACAAAATCAGGTGAGGCTACACCATGGATGCCGTTACGCATAAAGGCAATCACGACAGCGCTTACGGTTGTTACTGTTAAAGCAATCATGATGATTTTCGATAAACTATCTAATAAACGATATTTCCCTAACAATAAAATGCCAGTTGTCACAAGAATCACTAATGAGCTTAACACGGGCATTGGAAGTGGAATTGGTGTAATAAACGTTAAAATTGCTGCCGTTAATAATCCCACTGCCGCGGTATTAATTACTGTGGCAAAAACGTTTAAAGCAAGGAATAACCAAAGGTAGAACTTCCCTTTTTGACGGTAACCTTCTAACAAGGTATTACCCGTATCTAGGGTATATTGAACACCGAAACGGAAGAAAGGATATTTAAATAAGTTAGCTAGAATGACAATGCTCACTAATTCCCAACCATAGATCGCACCAGCTTGGGTAGATGCAATAATATGTGAACCACCAACAGCTGCTGATGCCATCACAATGCCAGGGCCTAAGGCAGAGAATTTACTCGCCCACGTTGATTTTTCTACTGGAGTTGAAACTTCACTCATAAAATGTTCTCTTATAAATTAATCATAAATCGAAAAGGCCTTATTTATAATAGAATTTTATCCTTGAGTAAAGTCAATAAAATCCATGTAAAAGCACTAATAAAAAATAAAAATCTAATTATTTTAAAATATCAGAATATAACTCTAAAACAAATAAATTTCCCCAGTATTCATACCAAAAAACGGATGTTTTTAAGTAAATAAAATTTTTTCAATAAAAAGAAAGTGCGGTCAAAATCAGTTAAATTTTTGACCGCACCGTAAGAATAATAAAACTAATTATTTTGAACGTTTTCTATTTTTGAGGACTTGAAATATTCATTAATAATTGGACGATATAGGAAAAATCCCAAAATACATAATTTAATTAGACTTCTAATTGCATCTTTATCTGCATATCTGCCATCGATAAAACCAACGGCAACAGACAAACATCCTATAAATATATAAAGTGTTCTTCCCCATGATTTACCTTCCAGCATTACAAGAGAAGATAAAAATACAAGGAAAGAAACTACAAATGCAAAAATTAAATATAGGATAGCTCCAGGAACTACATATCCTAAAGTTCGCCACCCATCCCATAAAATATAGAAAACTGACAAAAATCCACTCACTGAAGCAAGGATATTAATTCCTGCAATTACTTTTAATGATGTAGGCTGCTCATTTACTCTCCACAAAAATGCGGCCCCAATTGGCCGCACTTCGCACTTACTTTCTTTATTTTTAAATATTAGCAAAATTATTCAGCTTTCGTCACAGCAATACTCAACTCAGCTAGAGCCTGCGGATTCGCAAAACTTGGTGCCTCTGTCATTAAACAAGCTGCTGCTGTTGTTTTCGGGAATGCAATCACATCACGGATATTTTCGGTGCCTGTTAAAAGCATGGTTAAACGGTCTAAACCAAATGCTAGACCAGCATGTGGCGGTGTACCGAATTTTAATGCGTCCAATAAGAAACCGAATTTTTCACGTTGTTCTTGTGCATTGATACCAAGAATGCGGAAGACGGTTTGTTGCATTTTCGGATCAAAAATACGCACGGAACCACCACCTACTTCATAGCCGTTGATCACCATATCGTAAGCATTTGCTACCGCATCGGTTGGATTCGCTTCTAATTGTTCTGGCGTAAAATCTTTTGGTGAAGTGAATGGGTGATGCATTGCTGCAAGATTACCTTCATCGTCACGTTCAAACATTGGGAAATCAATTACCCAAAGTGGTTGCCATTCGTCTAAACGAGTTAAGCCAAGATCACGACCTAATTTCAAACGCAATGCCCCCATTGCATCCGTAGTAGTTTGCCATTTATCTGCACCGAAGAATAAGATATCGCCAGTTTGAGCTTTCACACGTTCAGCTAACGCTTTCCATACCTCTTCATTTAAGAATTTTGCGATCGGGCTTTGTACGCCTTCAAGGCCTGCATTAATGTCATTTACTTTCGCCCAAGCCAAACCTTTTGCACCGTAAATACCCACAAATTGTGTATATTCATCAATTTGTTTACGAGTGATTTCAGTACCATTTGGTACACGAATGACTGCCACACGGCCGTTTGGATTGTTTGCTGGCTCATTAAATACTTTAAATTCAACATCTTTAACGATATCTGCCACATCGACTAATTCAAGCGGGTTACGCAAATCCGGTTTATCTGAACCAAAACGAGTCATTGCTTCTTGCCAGGTCATTTGTGGGAATTTACCTAAATCCACACCAATGATGTTTTGCCATAAACCGCGTACCATGCGTTCCATGATCTCACGTACTTCTGGCGCAGTTAAGAAAGAAGTTTCCACATCGATTTGAGTAAATTCAGGCTGACGATCTGCACGTAAGTCTTCATCACGGAAACATTTCACAATTTGATAATAACGATCAAAACCAGACATCATTAAAAGCTGTTTGAAAAGCTGCGGTGATTGTGGCAATGCATAGAATTTGCCTTTATGCACACGGCTTGGTACTAAATAGTCACGTGCACCTTCTGGCGTTGCTTTGGTAAGCATTGGGGTTTCAATATCAAGGAAACCGTTGTCATCCATAAAACGACGCACAAAGCTGGTGATTTTTGCACGGGTTTTCAAACGTTGTGCCATTTCTGGACGACGTAAATCTAAATAACGATATTTTAAACGTTGTTCTTCGGTGTTATTTTGGTTGAAGTCTAATGGTAAAACGTCAGAAGCGTTGTAGATGCGTAATTCTTTCGCCAATACTTCTACTTCGCCTGTCGCCATATTTTTATTAACTTGATTATCAGGACGCGCGATTACTTCACCTTTAATTTGAATACAAAATTCATTACGTAAGCTCGAAGCTGCAGTTAACGCTTCTTGATATTTCGGGTCAAAACAAACTTGTACGACACCATCGCGATCACGCATATCAATAAAAATTAAACCACCTAAATCGCGACGACGGTGAACCCAACCGCTTAATGTTACTTCTTGTCCAATATGGTTGCGGTTTAATGCACCGCAATAATGTGTACGCATCATTTCTGTATTCCTTTCATTTTTCTAAAAATGGATAATTAACGCGTTGATTATACGGAAAAAGACATGCCTTTTAAATTGAAAAGCGAAATTTATTTGATCCTTTAAAAACTTTCACTAAAATGACCGCAGTTTTTTACATTTTATCTAAATAAATGCCCTCTCAATACAACAACAGAATTCAATCATGATGAAAGATACGATTTTTGCCGCCCCGATCGAAAAACTGGGCGATTTTACTTTTGATGAAAGCGTGGCGGAAGTTTTCCCCGATATGATTCAACGCTCGATTCCGGGCTACTCCAACATTATCACGGCGATTGGTATGTTGGCTGAACGTTTTGTGACTGCTGACAGCCAAGTCTATGATTTAGGCTGTTCACGCGGTGCGGCAGCTCTTTCTATGCGACGTAATATTAAACAACCGAATGTGAAAATTATCGGTGTCGATAATTCTTTACCAATGGTGGAACGCTGCCGTCAGCACGTTGCGGCTTATCATAGTGATGTGCCCGTAGAAATTCTTTGCGATGATATTCGTCAAATTGAAATTAAGAACGCCTCAATGGTGGTGCTCAACTTCACATTGCAATTTTTACCACCAGAAGATCGTGTAGCCTTGCTCACCAAAATCTACCAAGGTTTAAATCCAAACGGCGTGTTGGTGCTCTCTGAAAAATTCCGTTTTGAAGATGAAAAAGTGAATGGGCTACTGATTGACCTCCATCACCAATTCAAACGTGCTAACGGTTACAGTGAGCTTGAAGTGAGCCAAAAACGCACCGCACTTGAAAATGTTATGCGTACTGACTCGATTAACATCCACAAAGAGCGGTTAAAAAATATCGGATTTTCACACGTCGAATTATGGTTCCAATGCTTTAATTTTGGTTCAATGATTGCGGTGAAATAAACCAAATCCTAGAAAGCAAGTTATATCTTGCAATAGAAGCAACCAATTTCTATGCTATAATCGCCCAACACCCAAATAGAAAAGAGGAAAACAAAATGCAAATTTTACACACGATGCTTCGAGTAGGTGATTTAGACCGCTCTATTAAGTTTTATCAAGATGTTTTAGGTATGCGTTTATTGCGTACGAGTGAAAACCCTGAATATAAATATACGCTTGCTTTTTTAGGTTACGAAGATGGCGCAAGCGCTGCAGAAATTGAATTAACATACAACTGGGGCGTAGATAAATATGAACAAGGTACAGCATATGGACATATTGCTATCGGCGTTGATGATATTTATGCCATTTGTGAAGCCGTTCGTGCAAGTGGTGGTAAAGTGACTCGCGAACCAGGCCCAGTTAAAGGTGGTACAACCGTTATTGCCTTCGTTGAAGATCCAGATGGCTATAAAATTGAATTTATCGAAAATAAAAGTTCAAAATCTGGTCTAGGCAATTAATTAAAAGTGCAGTTGATTTTTTCACTCTTTTATAACGCAGGGTTACCTGCGTTATTCATTTTAAAGGATAAAATATGTCCAATTCATCAGAAATTCCTTATCACTATCAATTAAAAAACCGTTTTCGTGGCTATTTTCCCGTTATTATTGATGTGGAAACAGCAGGATTTGATGCAAAAAAAGATGCACTTTTAGAACTTGCGGCAATCACCTTAAAAATGGATGAAAATGGCAATTTGCAACCTGATCAAAAATGCCATTTTCATATTGAACCATTTGAAGGAGCGAATATTAATCCCGAATCACTCAAATTTAATGGAATTGATATTCACAATCCATTGCGTGGTGCCGTATCTGAATTAGATGCGATCACGGGATTGTTCCAAATGGTGCGTCGTGGACAAAAAGATGCAGAATGTCAGCGCTCTATCATCGTAGCGCACAATGCCACTTTTGACCAAAGTTTCGTGATGGCGGCGGCTGAACGTACAGGTGTAAAACGCAATCCATTCCACCCTTTTGGGATGTTTGATACCGCAACGCTTGCCGGTTTTATGTTTGGCCAAACGGTACTTGTCAAGGCGTGCCAAGCGGCAAAAATTCCTTTTGATGGCAAACAAGCACACTCTGCGCTCTATGATACTGAACGTACAGCAGAATTATTTTGCTATATGGTGAATCATTTAAAAGATCTCGGGGGATTCCCACATATTGCTCAAACAAATGAAACGGAAAAAACAGCTGAAAATCAGACCGCACTTTAATTTTTAAAATTTTTCTAGAAAAAACTTGCAATCGTTTTCGCTTTACCGTATTTTAAAATATAGTTCAATTTAGTTATCTAAATAAGCGAGTTTCAAATGAACTTTATCCTTCGTCACCATCATCGTCATTCAACTGAATAATCTTTCAGGCTGTTGGCGTGCTTGGAAGATTTCTTCCGAGCTGACAAGATAAAGATCAAAAAAATCTTACCCCTCGGAAGGCAACTTTCGAGGGGTTTTGTTTTATTACCAATTACAGGAGTTTATAACTATGCGACATTTAACCTTAAATCAATTTTCTTTTATGCGACCTTTTTCTTTTAATTAATAAGGAACAACAATATGTTATCGAATCCCGTTGTTATTTCAATTGCCGTGCTACTGGCGTTAAGCTTGCTACGCTTAAACGTGATTATCGCACTGGTGATTTCCGCTCTGACCGCAGGCTTAGGTGGTGGCTTGGGTTTAACTAAAACCATTGAAACCTTTACAGGCGGCTTAGGTGGTGGTGCTGAAGTAGCGATGAACTATGCGATGCTCGGTGCATTTGCCATTGCGATTTCAAAATCCGGCATTACTGATTTGCTTGCCTACAAAATGATTACCCGAATGAACAAAACACCAACCGGTAAAAATTTAGCGTGGTTTAAATATATTCTGCTTAGCATTTTACTCTTATTTGCTATTTCATCCCAAAATTTGCTACCAGTACACATTGCATTTATTCCAATTGTTTTACCGCCTTTACTTTCTATTTTTAACCGTTTAAAAATTGACCGCAGGGCAGTGGCCTGTATTATTACCTTTGGTTTAACCGCAACCTATATGATCTTACCTGTTGGTTTTGGAAAAATTTTCATTGAGAGCGTGTTAGTCAAAAATATCAATCTTGCTGGTGCACCACTCGGATTACAAACCAGCGTAGGTGAAGTTTCCCTTGCTATGCTTATCCCTGTTTCAGGCATGATTCTTGGTTTACTCACTGCTGTATTTATTACCTATCGTAAACCACGTGAATATGTAGTAACAACTACCGAGCCAACGACAACCGAAATTGAACAACACATTGCGAACATTACACCTATTCAAATTACTGCAAGTGCGGTTGCTATTGTCGCTACTTTTGCTACACAGCTTTTCACAAGCTCAACAATTATTGGTGGTTTAGTCGGTTTAGTCATTTTCGGTGTATTCGGTATCTTCAAACTCAAAGAAAGTAATGACATTTTCCAACAAGGCTTACGTTTAATGGCGATGATCGGCTTTGTTATGATTACAGCTTCTGGTTTTGCTAATGTCATTAATACCACAAGTGGTGTACAAGATTTAGTTGATGCACTTTCAACTGGTGCGATTCAAAGTAAAGGCGTTGCGGCATTCTTAATGTTACTCGTTGGGTTATTGATTACTATGGGTATTGGTTCTTCCTTCTCAACTGTACCAATTATCACCTCAATTTATGTACCTCTTTGTCTCTCTTTTGGTTTCTCACCACTTGCGACAGTGGCTATCGTAGGTGTAGCGGCGGCACTAGGGGATGCGGGTTCACCGGCTTCTGACTCCACACTTGGGCCAACATCCGGTTTAAATATGGATGGTAAACACGACCACATTTGGGATTCAGTTATACCAACTTTTATGCATTACAATATCCCATTATTAACATTCGGTTGGATTGCAGCCATGACCCTTTAATCGTTATAATCCCTGCGTATATTATGCGGGGATTTTTTTATGTCTATTCAATCATTACTCAATACGCTCGAGCAAAAAGTACTTCAACTAACTCAAACCTATCAACCTAACTCTGATAAAAAAATCAATGCGAAATTTAACCGCACTTTATTTACCGAAGATTTTGAAACCGTTGGTTTTTATCTCAAAGAAATCCAACAAAGCTTAACTAAGCTATGTAAAATTCCTCATCAAAATGAAGAACAAATTGTATTTATGGCAGAACATCTTTTAGGGCAATGTACCGCTTTGAACGAAGCGATGAATCGCAAGCATAAAAAGGCTATTCAACCGAAAAAAACGGAACAACCCGTTACAAGTAATAAATCACAACATAGCATTCATCGTCTCCCTCCTAGAGAGCGTCTAGAAAAGTATTATGAAGCCTTGCAGCAACTCACAGAAAAATACGGAGAAGCCAAAGCACAAGCTAATACGGCTCAAACAGACATTCAACGAGATATATATAAGCAAACAGCTACGATTTATTTAACACGCCGACAAAAATGTTTAGAAGCGATTGAGACCTTAGAAGAATACCTTGCTTTTAAAGAGGCTCAAGACAGTGCGATCAAAAAATAAGATCTTTTTAAAATAGACTGAAAAGCAAAAATCCCTAAATCTTTCGATTTAGGGATTTTTTGAATTTGATGGCGGAGGAAGTGAGATTCGAACTCACGGAGGGCGTAAACCCTCGCCGGTTTTCAAGACCGGTGCCTTCAACCACTCGACCATTCCTCCGTGATTTAAGCGAGGTGAATAATACGTTTTTTCCCCCACCCCGTCAAGCAAGAAAATAAAAAAATTATCTGACTGACTACTTTTAAATCACAATGTTTTAAAAATACACAAAATAAAAAACGGAACCTACTGGCTCCGTCTTTATTATTGAGATATTACTCTGCTTTCGCTTGTGTCGCTTCAGAATAAATATGACTAATTGCACTATGATGGCCTGCTGCTCCTTTACCGTTAAAGTAATAGCGAGACTCCGTCCATTCTACAATTGGGAATGGTTTAGACACTTCATCAGGTGCTTTAGCTAATGTCATCGCTGCTTTAGTGTGCTGTACTGCTGAAATGGTACCTGCACGACCAGTGAACACATAAGAACGAACAAATTCTGCTTTTTCTTGTGGTTCAACTTCAGCTGTTTCGATTTGAGCAATAGGTTCTGATTTATGATGCAAGCGTTCTAATGATTCTTGCACTTTCTGTTGTACCGCTTCATTTGCCGGTTGAGTAATAAAATCTAAAGCCGGCTGAGTTTTTACCGATTTTTCCTCCACGACAATACCCATTGCAGGCGTGATCACACCTTTTTTCGTTTTTTCTTGCTCAAGCAGTTCATCCACAGATAAGAAATTACTTTCTTTCACTGAATTCACAACAGAATAATCAACCCAAACTTTACCGCTTGCTAATTCTGGCGAAGCAACCGCTGCAAACAATGGCATTGGTGACTTCACTTCATTACGACGACGACGTTGATTATTCGATGTTCGTAAATGACGTGGTGTACGTCGCTGACGTTCTTGACGAGGTTTATCCTCCGTATGCTCTACGGTATGACTTTCAGTCACTTCATTTTTAACTGTAGGTGCTTCAGCTTGTTCGACAATATTATTGTGGATATTATTCGCATCGTTCTCAATACGAACACGTTTACGTAAATCCCGACGTTGACGACGCTCTGCTGCTGGTTTCTCTACTTTTTCTTCTTGACGATGATCATCAGAAACATTAGCTAAATTAACCGCACTTTCAGATGTCACTTCTTCATTCCCATTACGACGATTGCGACGATTATTTACACGCTCGCGAGTTGGACGTGTATTTTCTTCGTCTGTATTTTTCGCGTTATCGTTGTTTTCGTTATTGCGAGAACGGCGATTATTGCGACGTTCTTGGTTGCGACGATTATTACGGTTGCTGTTACGATTATTACGGTTATTTTGGTTTTTCTCTTCTTCTTTTGGTTCAGAAGCAAATAAACCTTTAATTGCGGCAACAATTTTCGCAAACAATGACGGTTTTTCCGATTTACGCTCAACCGGTGCTGGTGCAGCTGTTGGGATCGATAAAGATACTGCTGCACTTTCCATCACTTGCTCAGAGGTCACTGCTGCAGTTTCGATATTGCGAGAAACAAGAGACTCTTCTGGTACAAATGTATCATCTTGTGCATCATGGAATTTCGTTAAGTTATAGCTTAATTCATTTAGCTCTTCACCTTCACGAACACGGAATACGCTGAAATGTGGCGTTTCCATCGCTTCATTTGGCACGACGATAATATCAACATCATGACGTTTTTCGATGCTATGAACGGCTTTACGTTTTTCGTTAAGTAAGTAAGACGCAATTTGTACAGGCACGATAGTATGTACTTGTTTGGTGTTTTCTTTTAACGCTTCTTCTTCGATTAAACGTAAGATAGAAAGAGATAAACTTTCGTTATCACGCACTTTACCCGTACCTTGACAGCGTGGGCAAACATGGTGAGAAGACTCACCTAATGATGGGCTTAAACGCTGACGTGACATTTCCAACAAACCGAAGCGAGAAATACGGCTAATTTGAATTCTAGCACGGTCTTGACGCACGGCATCACGGATACGGTTTTCTACTTCACGTTGGTGACGAACAGGTGTCATATCGATGAAGTCGATAACCACTAAGCCACCTAAGTCACGTAAACGTAATTGACGAGCAATTTCATCCGCCGCTTCAAGGTTGGTATTTAATGCCGTTTCTTCAATATCACCACCACGAGTTGAACGCGCCGAGTTGATATCAATCGCTGTTAACGCTTCTGTCACATCGATCACAATCGAACCACCAGAAGGTAAACGTACTTCACGTTGGAAGGCGGATTCAATTTGAGATTCAATTTGATAGTGGCTAAATAGCGGCACTTCGCCTTGATACAGTTTCACACGATTGATGAAATCTGGACGCACAAGTTTGATGTGTGCTTTCGCTTTTTCAAATACTTTCGGGCTATCAATTAAGATCTCACCGATATCACGACGCAAGTAATCACGGATCGCACGAACAATCACATCACTTTCTTGGTGGATTAAGAATGGCGCCGGACGACTTTGTGAAGCTTGTTTAATCGCTTCCCAATGATGTAACAGTACTTTTAAGTCCCATTGTAATTCTTCTGGTGATTTACCTACACCCGCTGTACGCACGATAAGACCTACGCCTTCTGGTACATCTAAAGAACTCAATGCTTCTTTTAATTCGATACGTTCATCGCCTTCAATACGGCGAGAGATGCCACCTGCACGCGGATTGTTTGGCATAATCACCAAATAACTACCGGCAAGGGAAACAAAAGTGGTTAAGGCTGCGCCTTTATTGCCACGCTCTTCCTTGTTCACCTGAACGATCACTTCTTGACCTTCAGTCAAAATATCACGGATATTTGGACGACCTTGGAATACATAATCAGCAGGGAAATATTCGCGGGCAATTTCTTTTAAAGGAAGGAAGCCATGGCGCTCTGCACCATAATCCACAAAGGCAGCTTCTAAACTCGGCTCTACGCGAGTGATTTTTCCTTTGTAAATATTGGCTTTTTTCTGTTCATGACCCGGACTTTCAATATCCAAGTCGAATAAACGCTGGCCATCGACCAACGCAACGCGCAACTCTTCTTTTTGAGTCGCATTGATTAACATTCTTTTCATTGTCAATTTCTCGTTTGAATTATCTAAAATACCTTGAAAATTAACCGCACTTTACAGATTGACTGACCTTAGCCATCGACCTCGTGTTTCTCGCGAACAGTCAATCTCACGACTGTGTGTTGCTGGGTGCATTGATAGCATACTCAATTGTTATCTAAGACAATTTTCGTAAAACAATGCGGTGTGTTAATTACGCATTGCAAGGAAGCGTTAATCTTCAAGAAAAATATGTTGATTATCAATGTCTTATGCCATTCGCTGCATTGAGTATTGACCAACATACAAAATCGCTTTCTAAATGCCAAATTTTAGGCATAGAAAGACGCTCTATTATCCACATTCGGGGCTAAATTAGCAAGGCATTCTTGCTATTATCACCAGGGATATTGTGATATGATTCAGCCCAATTTTTAAAGGACAGATTCAATGACTGAAAAACAAGAAAAAATCATCAATCAATCCGTCAAAATGCTTACGATTTCTGAGGATGAAGCAGGACAACGCATTGATAATTATTTATTGGCAAAATTAAAAGGTGTGCCAAAAAGTTTGATTTATCGCATTCTGCGTAAAGGTGAAGTACGTGTGAACAAAGGGCGAATCAAACCTGAATATAAATTGCAAAATGGCGATGTGGTGCGTGTGCCACCAGTTCGTGTTTCTGAAAAAAATACCGCGCCGATTTCTAAAAACTTGAATAAAATCGCCTCCCTTGAAAGCCATATTATTTTTGAAGATGATTGTTTATTAGTATTGAACAAACCTTCTGGCATTGCGGTTCATGGCGGGAGCGGCTTGAATTTTGGTGTGATTGAAGCCTTGCGTGCATTACGTCCTGAAGCCCGTTTTTTAGAATTGGTTCATCGCTTAGACAGAGATACATCAGGCATTTTATTGGTGGCAAAGAAACGCTCTGCCTTACGTAACTTACACGAACAACTTCGTGTTAAAACGGTACAAAAAGACTATCTCGCACTCGTGCGTGGACAATGGCAATCTCATGTGAAAGTCGTGCAAGCACCTTTATTAAAAAATGAATTAGCCAGTGGCGAACGCATCGTTAAAGTCAGTGAACAAGGCAAACCTTCTGAAACGCGATTTGCTAT
Source organism: Haemophilus parainfluenzae (assembly GCF_900638025.1). Taxonomy (NCBI): domain Bacteria; kingdom Pseudomonadati; phylum Pseudomonadota; class Gammaproteobacteria; order Pasteurellales; family Pasteurellaceae; genus Parahaemophilus; species Parahaemophilus parainfluenzae. The sequence goes on along the minus strand of NZ_LR134481.1, from coordinate 1,069,286 downwards.
TGAAGAACGCTACCAGAATGCGACCTTAGTAAAAGCGTCGCCTGTCACGGGAAGGACCCATCAGATCCGAGTTCATACTCAATATGCAGGTCACCCAATCGCGCTGGATGATAAATACGGTGATAAAGAATTCGATAAATATATGCAAGATCTCGGACTCAATCGTTTGTTTTTACATGCATTTTCTATTCGATTTGAACACCCTAAAACGGGCGAAACATTACGTTTCAACGCACAACTAGATGAAAAAATGAAAACAATTCTGAAAAAACTGCGTGAAAGCAAAGAGATAAACCCATAGACAAGAAAAATGTTTATTGCTATATTTGATGATGGAGACAACTCGTTTCTATCATTAATTAACATATAACAACAAAGGATAGCAAAAAATGGCAAAAGGACAATCATTACAAGATCCTTATTTGAATGCGTTACGCCGTGAACGTATTCCTGTTTCGATTTATCTCGTTAATGGGATTAAATTACAGGGTCAAATCGAATCATTCGACCAATTCGTGATTTTATTAAAAAACACTGTTAATCAAATGGTGTATAAACACGCTATTTCAACTGTGGTTCCAGCACGTTCTGTTTCTCACCACAATAATAACGGTCATCATGCAGCACAAGCTTCTGATGCTGTAGCGGAAGTAGAAACACAAGCAGAATAATTCTGTTCAATGAACGATTTCATCAGTTTAAGTGCGGTTGAAAATTCACCTGAAATTTCAACCGCACTTTCGTCATCTAAAACAGGCGACAATAGCCAATCGACAAAAGATAAAGCTGTCGTCGTGCATGTTTTCTTTTCTCAAAATAAAAACATTGAAGATCTGCAAGAATTCCAGCTTTTAGCAGAATCTGCCAATGTTGAGATTTTACAAATCATCACCACGAGCCGAGCGACGCCACAAGCGAAATATTTTATCGGTGAAGGAAAAGCACAAGAAATTGCGGATGCAGTAAAAGCCTTAGATGCCGATGTTGTTTTGGTGAATCATCAATTAACCCCTGCACAAACTCGTAATTTAGAAAGCATCTGCCAATGCCGAGTAGTGGATCGCACTGGAGTAATTTTAGATATCTTTGCTCAACGAGCCCGATCGCACGAAGGGAAATTACAAGTTGAATTAGCCCAACTCAAGCATTTATCCACTCGATTAGTTCGTCGAAAAACAGGCTTAGATCAGCAAAAAGGTGCAGTTGGATTACGTGGTCCAGGCGAAACGCAATTAGAAACGGATCGCCGTTTAATCAAGGTGCGTATTGCGCAGTTGCAAAATCGTTTGGCGAAAGTCGAAAAACAACGTAATCAAAATCGCCAAACTCGACAAAAAGCGGATATCCCTACCATTTCTTTGGTTGGTTATACCAATGCGGGCAAATCGACACTATTCAATTTCATCACACAATCGAATGTCTATGCGGCAGATCAGCTTTTTGCCACCCTTGATCCCACATTAAGACGTTTGCAAATTCAGGATGTAGGTACGGCCATTCTCGCGGATACCGTTGGTTTTGTTCGCCAACTTCCTCATGATTTAGTTTCTGCTTTTAAATCTACCTTGCAAGAAACGGTAGAAGCCAGTTTGTTATTGCACGTCATTGATGCTGCAGACGCTCGTAAGCTAGAAAATATTGAAGCGGTAAATTTAGTATTGGAAGAAATTAAGGCTGACAAAGTACCTGCATTGTTGGTGTACAACAAAATCGATTTATTGGAAAATATAGCGCCCCATATTGAATATGATGACGAGAATAAGCCCGTTGCCGTTTACCTTTCAGCACATTCAGGTGAAGGATTAGATCTGCTACTTGAAGCCATTAAAGTGCGGTTGAAAAATGAGATACTTTCTTTCACCCTCACACTGCTACCTCAAGAGGGCAAAATTCGCCATGCGCTCTATCAATTAGATAGCATTCGTCACGAACAAATTTCGGATGAAGGTGAATTTATCCTCAATGTACAAATTGATAAAGTCGAATGGCTCAAACTTTGTAAACAATTCCCTAAACTGTCAGAAATTATTTACTAATACCGTATTGTTTTAATTTATTGGCGATCGCCGTATGTGATACGCCTAATCGTTGTGCTAATTTTCGTGTACTTGGATACTGCGCATAAAAAGCACGCAATACACTCGCCTCATATTGTCCCATGATCTCATCCAGTGTTTGCTCACCAAAATCACCCGCAGAAATGACCGTACTTTGTACGGGTTTTAAATTTAAACTTTCAATATCAAGCTGGTTATTTTTCGCTAAGGAACAGGCTCGATACAAGACATTGTAAAGCTCTCGCACATTACCTTGCCAAGGCTGCGCTTTCAAATAATTCAAAAAATCAGCATCATATTGCGGCATTGGAATCTTAAGCTGCGTGCTAATTTCTTGTAAAAAACCGTCCGTTAAAGGCTGAATATCTTCAACTCGCTCACGCAAGGGCGGTACATTTAGTGCTAAGACATTTAAGCGATGGAATAAATCACTGCGCAATTTCCCTTGTTCTAACAACTTTTCCATCGGCTCTTGTGAAGTACAAATCACCCGAACATTTGCATGATGTTCTTTTTCTTCACCCACTCGACGGAAAGAACCATCCGTTAAAAAGCGCAATAATTTTGCCTGTAAACTTAATGAAAGCTCGGCAACGCCATCTAACAACACCGTGCCTTCGTGAGCATATTCAAAAAAACCGATGGTTTCACTGTCACCCACTTTACGCCCAAACATTTCGCTTTCCGCATCTTCATCCGGCAGGCCTGCACAGTTTACTGCAATGAATTTTTTCTCACGGCGCAAGCTCGCAAAATGGCAAGCTTTGGCTAATAAATCTTTACCCGTGCCCGTTTCACCCTGAATTAAAAGCGGCACATCAAACATCGCAAAACGTTGTGCATTTTCGACCGCACTTTTCATGGAAAGGCTTTGAGTGACAAAGCAAGAGAACGGTTCTTGTGGATTAAATGTCAGCATAAAATAAGCTCTGTTTTATTAAATGATGCCGATATGATAGGAAGTTTATTGATATGTGTAAAGATTAATTTACATATAAAAAGGGCAATCATTGACTGCCCTTTTAAATTATTTTTCGTATTATTTTTTCACTGCATGATCAAGTTCTTGTGCGATGATTCCCATGCTTTCTAAGCCACCAAACGCAAGATACCAATTGGCTGCATCAAGGTACACAATGTGTCCATCTTTATACGCTTTGGTTTGTTTGATGATATCGTTATCCAATACTTTTTGTGCATTGTTGGCTTTTTCTGTAATGGCCGCTGTACGATCTACTACGAGTAAAAAGTCTGGATTTTTTTCTAAGATATATTCAAAACCAACGCTTTGTCCATGCGTAGACGATTTGATGCTGTCATCAATCGGTTTAAAACCAAATTTTTGATACACCATACCATAGCGAGAACCATCACCAAAAGCACTGATTTTACTTTCATTAACCAACACCAATAGTGCCGTTTTACTTTGTGCGTCTTTCGCGACTTGCGCGACTTTACTGTCTAACGCGGATAATTTCTCTTTTGCTACATTTTCTTTGTCAAAGATCTGTCCAAGTGCGGTCACATTTTGTTGAAAACTTGGATAATAATTTGTGTAGTCATTTTCAACATTAAATACTGGTGCTATTTCTTTAAATTTGTCGATCATTTTTTCTTGACGTTTAGACGCAATGATCAAATCTGGATTAAGTTCGTTAATTTGCTCCAATGATTGTTCTTTCAAATCACCAACATTTTTATATTTTTTGTCTGCAAATTCTGAAAGATAGTTTGGAATTTTTCCGCTTTGTGGGAAGCCCACAATTTTATCTTGCACACCTAATGCACGAAGCGTATCAGCTGCACCAAAATCGAGAACCACCACACGTTGTGGATTTTGTGGCACTACTTGTTTTCCAACAGAATTTTCCACCGTAATATCCGCAGCTTGTACAATACCAGAAAGTGCGAAGAGTGAAAGTGCTAAAGTTGATAATGTTTTTTTCATGAAGATTTCCTTATTTATCTAAAATAAACGGCAATTTTATGGTCGTCGATATCCTGAATAGGAATCGTCATATCATAAATATCTTGTAATACGGTTGATTGCATAATGTGGTAAACTTCACCTTGTTGGACTAATTTTCCATTTTTCATGGCAACAATGTAGTCTGAATAACAAGAGGCAAAATTAATATCATGAATCACAATCACCACGGTTTTGTTGAGTTCTGTCGCTAATTTACGCAAAACTTGCATGATCTGCACAGAATGCTTCATATCCAGATTATTTAATGGTTCATCCAACAAAATATAATCGGTATTTTGTGCCAGTGTCATCGCTATATAAGCGCGTTGTCGCTGCCCACCACTTAAGTTATCGATATATTGATGACGAATATCATCTAAATTCATATAGGCAATGGCATTATCAATAAAAGTGCGGTCAGTTTGGGTTAAGTTTCCCTTGCTATAAGGAAAACGCCCAAAAGCGACTAAATCTTCAATGGTTAGACGTAAATTAATGTTGTTCGTTTGCTTTAAAATCGCAAGTTGTTTCGCAATATCGCTACTTTTCTTACGATTGAGCAATTCACCGTTGAGATAGATCTCGCCACTATCAGCATTCAACAAACGGCTCATAATAGACAGCACTGTACTCTTCCCCGCGCCATTCGGTCCGATAAAAGACGTAATTTTCCCCGTTGGGATGGTGACAGACACGTTGTCCACCACCTTTTTGCTTCCGTAACTTTTCGTAATATTGCGAATTTCTATTGCCATTTTTTGTTTGCTCTTAATAACAAATAAATAAAGTACACACCGCCGACAAAATTAACGATGATGCTTAATGTCGTGCGGAAGGTAAAAATATGAGTAACCAATAATTGCCCAAAAACCAAGGTAATAATGGAAATTAACATCGCAGCAGGAATAAGCACCTTATGGCGATAATCACGAATAAATTCAAAAGTTACATTCATTACCAATAACCCAAGGAAAGTAAGTGGGCCAACAAGTGCGGTCGATACTGATGTTAAAATTGCCACGAGAATTAATAGGACTTTTAAGGTCTTTTGGTAATCGATACCTAAGTTAATGGCATTTTCTCGCCCTAACGCCAACACATCAAAGCAATGCCAATATTTCAAACTGAAAACAATGGTCGCCACTAAAATGGCTAATGCGACCCACAAGATTTGAGTATTGATTCGGTTGAAACTTGCAAAGCCAATATCTTGAGCGATCTGGAATTCATTTGGGTCAATCAACACTTCCATAAAGGTCGTTAAGCTACCAAAGAAGGTGCCGAAAATAATCCCGACAAGCAACAAGAAGAAAATATTTTGGTTCTCTTTCTTAAACAGGAAGTGATAAAGCACTAATGAAAAGGCCATCATTAATCCCGTACACAAGACAAACAAGGCAATCGAATTCATTGAAAGCAATGTGCTTGAACCGAAAAGGAAAATAATCGCCGTTTGAATCAGTAAATACAGCGAATCTAAACCCAAAATACTCGGCGTGAGAATTCGGTTATTCACAACCGTTTGGAAAATCATCGTAGCGAGTGCAATTGCCGCACCTGTAATCACAATCGCAATTAAGGATAAGGCACGATTTTCCAAGGCATATTGCCAACGGTTTGGTAAGTTGTAGCCTAAATAGAGTGCAAGAGAAACAATGGCTAACAACGACAATATAATCAGTTGAGAAGAAGATTTCTTAGCCATTTCGATACCGCTTTAATAATAAAAATAAGAAGATACCACTGCCAAATACGCCCACCACGGCATTAATGGAAATCTCATAAGGATAAATCACACTTCGACCTAAAATATCGCAGAATAAAACAAATACGGCGCCTAACAAGGCGGTATGAGATAACACTTTCTTCAAGTTATCACCTAAATAAAGTGTGACGATATTCGGGATAATTAACCCCAAGAAAGGGATCACGCCAACAGACACAATAATAATTGAAGATACGACCGCCACAATGAGCAGACCGAGATAAAGTACTTGGTTGTAATTTAGACCTAGATTAACCGCAAAATCTTTCCCCATCCCGACAATAGAAAAACGATGCGCAAATAAATAAGCTACGATGAGGGTAGGAATACTGAAATACAACAATTCATAACGGCCTGACATCACAAGAGAAAAGTCTCCTTGTAGCCATCCGGATAAGTTTTGTAATAAATCTTCTTTATAAGCAATAAAGGCGGTAATTGAACTAATGATATTGCCGAACATAATCCCCACTAAAGGCACAAAAATCGTGTCCTTGAATTTCAAACGGGACAGAATCGTCATAAATAACAATGTCCCAAGAAAAGACACGATGACCGCAATAGTGGTTTTTAACAACATAGAAGCAGTTGGGAAAAACAGCATCGCCATTAAAATGCCTAATCGTGCGCTGTCCATTGTGCCCGCCGTGGTGGGAGAAATAAATCGGTTTCGACTGAGTTGCTGCATCACTAAGCCACAAATACTCAAGGATGCGCCAGCAATCAAGATACTGATTAAGCGAGGCACGCGACTAATTAAAAAGATCTGCCATTGATTACCTTCAAAATTCAGTAACCCTTTCAGATTAACAGTGCTCACCCCGAGAAAAAGTGAGACAAAGGAAAGCACGATCAAAAGAAAAATGAGATAACGTCGCTTAATCATAATAAATGAGAATAATTCTAAAACGCAAAGAAGGATAGCATATTGATGAAAAAGAGGAAAGATGAAGTGCGGTCAGTTTTTGATTAATTTTTTAAGTGCATAAAAAATGCGGTCCAAATTTGACCGCACTTTATTCGCTACAGCTTTAACATCTTTTCCGCTTCTTTCGCTTGCACTAAGAACTGTTTACGCTCTGCTGTTGCCATTGCACTACTTGTACCAGGTAATTTAACTGTCAATGGATTTACAACACGACCATTAATATGAAACTCATAATGTAAATGAGGTCCCGTTGAGATCCCTGTATTTCCTGTTAAAGCAATACGCTCTCCCTTCTTCACAGTTTGCCCTGCACGAACTAAAGCTCGGCTTAAATGCATATACACTGTTTGATATTCGCGACCATGACGTATCACCACATAACGTCCTGCACCACCTGCTTGATAAGCCACCTTTTCAACTACGCCTTCTGCTGGCGCAATAACGGGCGTACCTGGAGCAACAGCAAAGTCGACGCCTTTATGTGGACGAATACGCCCTGTGACTGGATGACGACGATTTGGATTAAATGGCGAAGAAACACGCGCTTGACGTTGTAGTGGATAACGCGCAAAGCCCTTGCCAAGAGTCTCACCTTGTCTATTATAATAGCGACCATTTGCCGCTTGAATTCCATAATAACTTTTACCACCTGTTATAATATGGATAGCTTCTACATTACCTTGTCCCGTTAATTTATCGCCTAAATATTCACGTGACACTAAAATCGCAAATTTGGTGCCTTTACTGAGTTTTTGAAGGCTTACCTGCCATTGTAATGCGGAACTTAACTGACTGATTTGACGACCATCCAAACCTAAATCACGCAAACTTGATGCAAAAGATCCGTTAATTGTGCCTTTTAATACCTCTTTCTTCCAAATACTCTTCTTCTCTAAGATTTGGCGTTTAAACTTGCCGTCTTCAGTGCGCTCATAAATTCGCTCTTCTTTTTCAGATACCAACCAGTTTAAATACTCCAGTTGATCTTCTTTATCTAAAATCCAATAGAACTGTTGGCCTGCGCGTAAGTTTTTTAATTCAGGATAGGTTGAAATCAAATTATTCGCAGTATTATCTTCTAGACCTGAAAGTTCTAACACATCTTTTAATGAATCACCTCGTACCACGGTATGACTAAATTGATCGGTAATACGTAGTGCCTGATCAGCCACATCTAAAATACCGGTCAATGCATCTTGTGCATCTTTTGGTAGCTCATTTAGCTCATCAAACTGAGGCTTAATTTCATCAACTTCATCATCTTTTGCTTGGAGTTCATCATCATAAGAGGTTGCATCCTCTGTATTCGAATGTAATTTAGACTCAGAATGAGATGGATGAGATTCTGGTGAAAGTGATTGATACTGAACGTTATCTACCACATCTGGCTCAAGATTACTTTGCAGAGAAGGATCATAATCAGCTGTATCTTTAAAGGCGAGAAAAGTACCTGTAAAAATAAATAAAAGTGCAGTAAAAAAATCGCTGCTTTTATGCGGGACTTTCTTTTCCGTCGTTCTCTGGCTAATTTAACGTGCTGCACTTTTGCTACCCTTGTAGATATAAAATAAAAGATTTTCGTGACTCAGACTACAAAATCTAGAAAAAATTCATTTTACCCCAAGAATATAAAATCTTATGCCTAATATTTAGACACTGATAGAATTTCTTGAGAAAAATAAGAAAATAAGCTATGTTATTGGGCTATTTTTAAGGGGGGAATTATGCAAATTAACGCCATTCAACCAACCCAATCAGTACCATTAATTACGCTAAAAAATATCAATGTAGTCTTTGAACAAAAGACCGCATTGCGGGATATTACTCTTAACATTTATCCTCATTCAATTATTACCATTGTCGGTCCTAATGGAGGAGGGAAATCCACCCTCTTAAAAACGCTATTAAAACTACAAACGCCAACATCTGGTAAAGTTATTTATAGCCCTAATGTTAGAATTGGTTATGTCCCACAAAAAATTCACTTAGATCACAGCTTACCAATGACGGTTGAGCGCTTTCTTGCTCTCAAAAAAGGGGTAAAAAGCCAAGAAATATCGACCGCACTTGAGCAACTTTCTATTACTCATTTGAGAAAACATAATATGCAAAAACTCTCTGGTGGAGAAATGCAACGTGTACTATTGGCTCGTGCAATTTTAAATAAACCCAATTTACTGGTGTTAGATGAACCGACTCAAGGCGTGGATATTAATGGTCAAGCTGAACTTTATCAGCTGATTCATCGAACTCAACAAGCCTTAAATTGTGCGGTTTTAATGGTTTCCCATGACTTGCATATCGTGATGGCGGACAGTAAAGAAGTGTTGTGTATCAATCAACACATTTGCTGTGCCGGTACACCTGAAAGCCTATCGAATGATCCCACATTTATGCGTCTTTGGGACAATCAAATCTCACAGAATGTGGGCTTTTATACGCATCATCATAATCACCATCATAATATGCACGGAGACGTTTGTAGTTGCAGTGCTAATCCATCAGAATGCCAACAATAAGGAAACATCATGTTTGAGATTTTATTTCCTGCCTTGCTTACGGGCGTACTGCTTTCCTTAATTACCGCACCTCTCGGTGCTTTTGTGGTGTGGCGTAAAATGGCTTATTTTGGTGATACCCTTTCTCACTCAGCCTTACTTGGTGTGGCACTAGGAATTTTCCTACAAATTAATCCTTATGTTGCCATTGTGATTTTGACGATTATTCTTGCCGTATTAATGGTTTGGCTGGAAAGTAACACGCAATTTTCAGTGGATACCCTTTTAGGGATTATCGCTCACAGTTGTCTTTCTCTTGGTGTGGTTACAGTTGGCTTACTTAAAAATGTCCGAGTCGATTTAATGAGTTATCTTTTTGGCGATTTGCTTGCTATTAATTTTAGCGATTTACCGTATATCGTTGCAGGTGTAGTCATTGTATTAATCACGCTACTTTACTTCTGGCAAGCTTTACTCTCCACCACAGTTTCACCAGAACTCGCCCAAGTGGAAGGCATTAATATCAAAAAAATGCGATTTATCTTGATGATTTTGACTGCACTTACCATTGCCTTAAGTATGAAGTTTGTCGGTGCTCTGATTATTACCTCACTCTTAATTATTCCAGCCGCAACAGCAAGACGTTTTGCCAAAACGCCTGAACGAATGGTATTTATTGCGATTTTAATCAGTATGCTTTCCGTCGTTGGCGGGTTATTCCTTTCCGCCTTTTATGATACTGCTGCGGGGCCTTCTGTCGTGATTTGTTCCGCATTTTTGTTTTTGTTATCATTACTCAAAAAGGAATATTTGTAATCTACTCCAACCATTGAAAACCATTTGCGCCGCACCTTAAATCTTGATAAAGTGCGGTCAACTTTTGATGATCTTTTAGGATAAGACATGAGCCAAGAATATTTAGATTTTGAATTACCAATTGCTGAACTTGAAGCCAAAATTGAAGCACTACGTTCAGCATCTGATGACAAAATTGATTTACACGATGAAATTAAACGCTTGCAAAAGAAAAGCGATGAATTAACCAAAAAAACCTTTGCTAATCTTGATGCATGGCAGGTTTCTCGTATGGCGCGTCATCCAAATCGTCCATACACGCTTGATTATATCGAACATATTTTTACTGATTTCCAAGAACTTGCAGGCGATCGTGCCTTTGCAGATGATAAAGCAATCGTAGGCGGTCTCGCACGTTTAGATGATCGTGCGGTCATGGTTATCGGTCATCAAAAAGGCCGGACTGTAAAAGATAAAGTGAGTCGTAACTTTGGTATGCCTGCACCTGAAGGCTATCGTAAAGCGTTACGTTTAATGCAAATGGCTGAGCGTTTCAACTTACCTATCATTACCTTTATCGACACGCCAGGGGCTTATCCGGGCATCGGTGCGGAAGAACGTGGTCAATCTGAAGCCATTGCTCGCAACTTACGTGAAATGTCTACCTTAAAAGTACCTGTTATCTGTACGGTAATTGGTGAAGGCGGTTCTGGTGGTGCATTAGCCATTGGTGTTGGTGACAAAGTGAATATGTTGCAATATTCAACCTATTCTGTTATTTCACCAGAAGGCTGTGCTTCTATCTTATGGAAGAGTGCAGACAAAGCCTCTACCGCTGCAGAAGTCATGGGCTTAACCGCAACTCGTTTAAAAGAGTTAGGTTTAATTGATAATATCGTTCAAGAGCCATTAGGTGGTGCACATCGTAATTATCATGAAATGGCACGTAATTTAAAACAATGCCTTGTTGAAGAACTAAACGAACTCGATACTTTCGACAAAGATGGCTTATTAGAAAGACGTTATGAACGTTTAATGTCTTACGGCTATTGTTAATAATATATAAAAAGAGCGGTTAATTTAACCGCTCTTTTTTGTGTTTAAAGAATAATACATGGATGCCAGAAAATGCATCAATGCTAAAATAAAAATAACGTAAAAGGAGTTTAAAATGAAAAACGTATTAGCTATCCAATCTCACGTAGTTTATGGTTTTGCCGGTAATAAATCTGCCACCTTTCCAATGCAGCTATTAGGCGTGGATGTGTGGGCACTCAATACCGTACAATTCTCTAACCATACCCAATATGGTAAATGGACTGGCATGGTGATTCCACAAGAGCAAATTGGTGAAATTGCCAACGGTTTAGATGCCATCGGAAAACTTCAAGAATGCGATGCGTTACTTTCTGGCTATTTAGGTTCAGCTGAACAAGTTGACCAAATTATCTATGCTTTAGAAAAAATCAAAGCGCGTAACCCAAATGCACTTTACTTGTGCGATCCTGTTATGCCAAATGCCGAAAAAGTCTGCGTGGTCGCCGATGGCGTACGTGAACGCTTAATTGAAAAAGCCATTCCACGTGCAGACATCATGACACCAAATCTTTCCGAACTTCGTACACTTTCTGATTTTCCTATCAATTCCTTTAATGATGTAGTCAAAGCGGCTAATGCGTTAGTTGCCAAAGGTGTGAAAAAAGTGTTGGTGAAACACCTTGGAACAGCTGGTAAATTGAACGATCCAGATACCTTTGAAATTATTATGGCGACACCTGAAGGTGTATGGCATTTAAGCCGTCCACTTTACAAATTTAACTTTGAACCTGTTGGTGTGGGTGATTTAATTGCAGGTACTTTCTTGGCGCATTACTTAAACTGTGGCAATGATGTTGAAGCTTTTGAAAAAATGAATAATGCGGTGGCTGGCGTAATGAAAACTACCTTTGATTTGAAATCTTACGAACTACAACCTATTGCCGCACGTTTTGAGATCTTAAATCCAAGCACAAACTACAAAGCTGTTAAAGTTGCCTAATGGATCTTTTTTCATTATTCCAAGCACAAATCCCAACCACCGCCAATAAGCTTCTCATTGCTTTTAGCGGTGGTTTGGATTCAACTGCCCTGCTTTCTTTAGTTAAAAAACTCAGCGAAAAACGACCGCACTTAAGCCTACGAGCTATTCATATCCATCACGGATTAAGCCCGAATGCGGATACTTGGACAGAACATTGCCAACAACTCTGTGAGCAATTTGCCATTCCACTTATTATTGAAAAAGTCAAAGTGGAAATGCACGATGGCATTGAAGCGGGCGCTAGAGAAGCCCGTTATCAGGCTATTTCAACACATATTCAACCAAATGAATATCTAGTCACTGCACATCATTTAAATGATCAAACTGAGACCTTTTTCCTCGCATTAAAACGCGGCGCTGGATTACAGGGTTTAGGCGCTATGCAAAAAAAAAGCAAATTGTTTGGGATGTCAATTCTACGGCCTCTTCTTTCTTTTAGCCGTAATGAATTAGAAGATTACGTTCATCAAGAAAATCTATCTTGGGTCGAAGACGAAAGCAATCAAGATAATCATTACGATCGCAATTTCTTACGAAATCAAATTTTGCCTGAATTACGCCAACGCTGGGGACATTTTGACCATGCTGTTCAGCGTGCCGCACAACATTGTTTTGAGCAACAACAACTGATTAATGAATTATTACAACCTTGCTTTGAGCAGCACATTCTTGAGGATCAAAAACAGTTTTCGCTTGTAAATTTTCTAGACTATTCACCGCAAAAACAAACCGCACTTTTGCGCATGTGGTTGGCTAAAAATCAGATTGCCATGCCAACGCAGATTCAATTAATGCATATTATTGATGATGTTATTCAGGCAAAAGCGGATGCATCCCCACAATTTCAACTTGGGGAACATATTATTCGCCGATATCAACAGCATCTCTATTTAACAGAGAAATTCGTTGATTTGTCGCAAACTTGTCTTGATATGCCATTAAATCAACAGATTACCTTGCCTGATAATCTTGGAACAATTTGTGCAGCCCACAACACGAAAGGCATTTTAGTCAATTGGAACGAAAAACAGGTTCAACTTGCCGATACACAAGAACCGATTCAAATACGATTTGCTTATACTAGCAAAGTGAAACGACAGCATAATCGCCCTGCCGAAACCATGAAAAAAATTTGGCAAGAGCTCGGTGTTCCGCCTTGGCAACGAAATCGCATTCCACTCATTTTTTATGGTGAGACTTTACAAAGTGCGGTGGGTTTTTTCCGTGTTTTTCATAATTTAGAGAAATAAAAAATGGGTGATGATTCACCCATTTTTATGATTAAGAAAAGCGTTTAAAATACCTGCTGTAAATTCTTTCCGTAAATAAAACCCCAGCGGCAAGGTATCAATCACTTCCCCATTTTTACCAATGCCTTTTGTAATGGCTTTACTGTTTGCACCTTTTGGACGCAGTTGCATAACTTCACCAATACGTGCCGTAATCTGATCTAACTTTCCGAGCACAATATAATCCATCAACTCTTCCCAATCTTGGCGTAATTGATGTTCTTGTTCAGTCGAAGGTTGCCACAAAATAGGCTGACCAATATGTCGCTCACGTAACGGAATATCACGACTGCCCTCAATGGGAATCCACAATACTTTCGATAATTTATGACGAACGTGTGAATTTTCCCAATTCACTCCCGAATTTTGAACCAAAGGTGCAAGGCTCACAAACGTAGTTTCTAACGGAAAGCCTTCTGCATTAATGGGTAATGTTTTTAATTCAATGCCTAAATGGGAAAAATCCTGTTCAGCCTTACTGCCTGCCGTAGCACCTAATGCAGTTTCAAGCAACATCCCAACCCAACCTTTATCGCGTTTTAAATCCGGTGGAACTGGAACATGTAATTCGTCAGCTAATTCACCAAAAGTTAAGCCAGCTATGGATTGCGCTTTGGAAAGTAATTGTTCAGGGGTTTGTGGAATCATTCGTGATATTTCTTAAAAAAGCGAGGCTTAGTATTTTCAGTACCTTTATCAATATAGGGAATTTTTTCTAATTGTAATAAAAAACGTTTTGCCTCTAAGCCTCCGCCAAAACCAGTTAAAGTACGATCTTTGCCTAAAATGCGGTGACAAGGAATAATAATACTAATCGGATTACTCCCTACCGCACCACCTACGGCTCGAACCGCTTTAGGATTATTAATCTGCAACGCAAGATCACCATAAGAGGAAAGCTCACCATAATCAATTTCGCGTAAAACTTGCCAAATAGAAAGTTGAAACGCTGTACCTTCTGGCTTCAAGGGGATATCTGAAAAACGCTCGACTTCCCCACTAAAATATCGTTCAAAAGCCAAGTATACTTTTTGAAAAACAGGCAATTCATCTTTTTTACGCCATTTAGGATTAGGTTCATATTGCTCTTTTTCAAAATCAATATGTGTAATACTTTCACCATCAGATAAAATTAAAAGCCGCCCGATAGGAGAAGGATAATAAGTATAATAAAGTACGGTCATTTTTTGCCTTGTTTTATAAAAAAGAAAAGCACACTTCGTGTGGAGGTGTGCTTTATTATGCTAAATTTTCTAACCGATTAGAAACTATAATTTAAATTCAAACCGTAAAGATTTGCACTTGCTTTAGAGGTGTAATTTCCAGTTACCACTACAGCACCATTGCGGATAATTTGCTCTTCTTTGAAATGAACTTTTTTACCTTTCAAATAAGCATAGCCTAAATCAACTGAAAGATTTGGAGTAAATTTATATGTAGCACCTACGCTATACCAAGTACGATCTGTATCAGGAATTGCCGCACTAGCATGTTCAGTTGCTGCAGCTTGATCATAAGCAATACCTGCTCGTAAAGTTAATTTATCATCCACATCGTAGGTTCCACCTAATGCAACACGCGAACTATTTCTATAATACATTTTCTTATGAAATGCTTCTACGCCATCAGCATGATAAGTTGCATATAAGTTTTTCAAACGACTCCAGTGAGAATATTTATAACTATAATGCATCGCAAATTTGTCAGTCAATTGATGGAATCCTGACAATTCTAAATAATCAGGCAAATTAAGCTTTAAACCACCTTCTTGCCCAACACGCTGAGCTTGTAAACTAGTTGCAGCATGATCCGTAAAGTCAATATCTACTTTAGAGTGGTAAGCTAAACCAATTCGATGATTTTCATTAAATTGATACATTACACCTGCATTCCAAGCAAAAGCCCAAGCTGCTTTATCTTGTAATTGAGTAAGAATAGTATCTTTTTTAACGCTACTTAATGAAGCCAATAATGGACCCGCTGTAGGAGGTAATTGTATAGCTCCTGCGCGTACAGCCTGACCAATATATTGAGTGGCATCAGCCAGTGCACCCGCTCTACGCTCAATTTTTGCTTGAGCATAAATCGCATTCAAGCCTAAACCAGCAGTAAATCCCTCAGTAACACGATAGGAACCACTTAAATTTAAGTTTACAGCACTTAAATCTGTTGTACCACCAAATATCCCGCCGTTATATTTGTTATCATACTCGCTTTTCAAACCAAAATTCACATTCATTCCCGTACCAACAGCGAATCGGTCATTAATCGGTGCGACAAAATAAATATTCGGTACTAAAGAACCAGGTACGACTCTTTTTTGATGAAGATTAGTTGAAGCACTCGGCAAATGGGCACCTAGATTCATACCTAAAGCATGAATATCCATATTACCATTCATATTAATCTTAGAATCAACGTAAACTCCACCAACAGTGAATTGATTAGTTTTAAACAAGCTCATTAATGCTGGATTAGTTGCAACCACTGAGGCATTGTCCGCAATTGCAGCTTCACCAGCATAAGCACGACCAAGACCTGATGTTGAAACTTCTGCTAATTGGAATGCTGCTGCATTTACACCGCTTGCAGCGGATAACATCGTCATTGCTAATAGCGTTTTATTAAATTTTGTCATTTGGAACCTTTGTTATTAATAATAATGAAAAAATCCGCGAGATTCTAAAACTCCAATAAATGGAGTGCAAATTATTTCATACTAATTTGTAAGTGTTCCGACCAGTAGTAAACAAATGATATTTAAATTAAAAAAATGTAGTTACTTTTGCAGGTGGCTCAAAAGTGCTAAAATATGATCAATCTTAATTTTAAAATAAGGAAATCCTATGACAGTAACATGCAAAGCAGAAGAATCTCTCACTTGTAGTTGTGTTGATGTGGGGACGATTATTGACGGTTCAGATTGCTCTGTTGATATTCATCAAACCTATACGAATAAAGCTGAAGCTGAAGCGGCACTTAATCGTTTCATTGAAAAAGCACGCAAAACAGAAAGCGATCCTTGCGACATTAAAAGTGAAATCACAGAAACTGAAAATGGCGCCAATTTAACGGCACGTTTTACATTTAGCTGCCAGGCTGAAGCAATGATTTTCGAATTAGCGAATCGCTAAAAAACATTCTAGAAAATAACCGCACTTTATTATTAAAAATAAAGCGCGGTTATTTTTTGCTTAAATCATGATTAAATCACTATCGCAAACGTTTGCTTGATCTGGTACAATCACGCCGTTTTATCATTTAACCTAAAAATATAGGACAACATTGTGAGCAAACCATCATTAAGTTATAAAGATGCAGGCGTGGATATTAATGCCGGTAACGAATTAGTTGAACGTATTAAACCACACGTAAAGCGGACAACTCGCCCTGAAGTTATCGGGGGATTAGGTGGGTTTGGTGCATTATGTGCCATTCCGGGCAAATATAAAGAACCCATCCTTGTTTCAGGTACAGACGGTGTGGGCACTAAATTACGCCTGGCCATTGACTTAAAAAAACACGATACCATCGGTATTGATTTGGTTGCTATGTGTGTTAACGATTTAGTCGTGCAAGGTGCCGAACCCTTATTCTTCTTGGATTACTACGCCACAGGCAAACTTGACGTAGATGTTGCCTCCGATGTAGTGAAAGGCATTGCTGAAGGCTGTGTACAATCAGGTTGTGCATTAGTCGGGGGTGAAACCGCCGAAATGCCAGGCATGTACCACGCTGGCGATTATGACCTTGCAGGTTTCTGTGTGGGCGTGGTTGAAAAATCAGAAATCATTGATGGTAGCCAAGTTAAAGTAGGAGATGCTTTAATTGCACTAGGTTCAAGTGGCCCGCATTCAAATGGTTATTCTTTAATTCGTAAAGTCATTGATGTTGCTGGTGTCAACCCAGCCACTGAGCAATTAGATGGTCGTCCATTAAGTGAACAAGTGCTTGCGCCGACAAAAATCTATGTAAAATCTGTTCTCGCTTTAATCAAACAAACGGAAGTCCATGCTATTGCACACTTAACGGGTGGCGGTTTCTGGGAAAATATTCCCCGTGTATTACCAAAAAATACCAAAGCTGTTATTTATGAAAGTAGTTGGGAATGGCAACCCGTATTCAAATGGTTACAAGAAAAAGGCAACATTGAAACCTATGAAATGTACCGTACGTTCAACTGCGGCGTTGGCATGGTGATTGCATTACCACAAGAAGAAGTAGAAACCGCCTTAGCGATTTTAAAACAATCGGGTGAAAATGCGTGGTTGATCGGTCATATCGAAAGTGCGACAGATGGTGAACCACAGGTTATCATCAAATAATTTCTCTTTTCCATTTCAGGGCGAAAATTTCAGAATGAAACGTTCGCCCTTCTTTTATATAGAATAATATGAAAAAAATTGCTGTCCTGATTTCAGGTCAAGGATCAAATCTTCAAGCGATCATAAATGCTTGTCAAACTGGCTTTATTCGTGGAAAAATTGTTATTGTCATCAGTAATAAAATAGATGCATATGGCTTAGTACGCGCTGAAAGTGCGGGCATTTCTAGTCACATTTTTTTGCGTCAAGATTTTGCCTCTAATCTTGAGATGGATAACGCTATCGGTGATTATTTAGAAGATCTCGATGTTGATCTTATCGTCTTAGCCGGTTATATGAAAATCTTGACCAAAGCTTTCACTCAGCGTTTTCCTGGTCGAATTTTGAACATCCACCCTTCCCTGCTTCCCAAATATCCAGGCTTACATACTTATCAACGTGCGCTTGATAATGGTGAGAAAGAACACGGTACAACCGTACATTTTGTCAATGAAGAGATCGATGGTGGTGCGACTGTATTACAAGCTAAAGTGCCGATTTTCCCTGGAGATACCGTCGAGGAGATTGAACTTCGTACACGTGAACAGGAATATCATATTTATCCTTTAGTGATTAAATGGTTTATTGAAGAGCGATTAAAACTCGAAAACGGTATAGCATATTTAGACGACTCCCCTTTACCCATATCTGGCTATGCCGCTGAATAACGTTAAATAAAAAGCGATACACACTGTGTACCGCTTTTTCAGAGCAAGGTTCTATTAGAAACGATAACCTAAACCGACAAAATATACTGTAGGGTCAAGTTTCACCTTCACCGTATGATTTTCACCAGCTAAATTAAAACGCGCTTTGGTTTTAATTTGCGCATACCACATTGCCGCATTGAAATAAAGGTTGTCTGTCAGTTTAACATCTATACCCACATTCGCAATCGGGCCAACTGAATCTTTTAATCTAAGATTAGATACACCAGCTAACTTAGCTTTTTCACTGAAAAACGTGGTGTAGTTAAGACCTCCACCTATATAAGGACGTACACTAGCATCTTTATCCAAGAAATAGTATTGAGCATATAAACTTGGCGGTAAATGTTTAGTTTTACCCACTAAAGCAGACCCTAACTTAATCTCATGACTAAAAGGTGTCGCCGCAAGTAATTCTACCCCGATGTTATCAGTGAACATATAAGTACCCGTTAACCCCAATTGAGTATTATTGTTCACTTTAAATTTGAAGACATCGCTATTTGTGCTCGTATGAGTATCCACAAGAACACCACCCGCTCTTACAATAACATCACCTTGTTGATGTGCATTTGCAAAGCCTGCTAATAATGCTGCGCTTAATCCTAATGCTAATGCCGTTTTTTTCATATTTTGACTCCTTAGTCATTATCTGTTAAGTCCGCATTCGGACAATACGATCTCTTGTTATAATAATACTTATTTTGGGGTATCAAACCGTGATCTCTGTCAAATTTTTTGAAATTAATTAAAAAATTTTTTTTTAATCTAGAGCAATTCTTCGTATTTTTAGTTTTTTGATGTCAAAGCTTGTATAATTACCTCACTTTTTTTACCGAGAAAATAAGATGCAAATTAACTTTACTCAGATTTTTCAAGATAGCCTCAATTTTATGCGTAATCAGCGAAAAACCGTGCTGATTTTCGTTGGGATTTTTGTTGTCTCACAATTGATTAATGCATTAGTCAGTGTACCAATGCCGAGTTTGGGTGATAATCCTAATCCATCACAACAAGACATTATTGATGCATTAAGCAAAGTGGAGCCAACTGCTCTGATTGGATCTTTTGTATTCCAACAATTATTGATGTCTTTTATTGCGACCTTCGGTATTGCAACCATTCATCATATTAGCCAGCAAAACCAAAATCCGATTAATCAAGGTCTCATGCTGACATTACGTCGTTTTTTAGGTGTGGTGGTTTTAGATATTTTTATGAGCTTGCCGCTTTTATTTGGTATCGTTGATGTTATGAGTTCATTTTTAAGCAAAAATGCACTCTCCCCTCTAGCCTTTTTTTCAATGGTATTTGGCTTGTTTTTCTTTGTTCGTTTATGCTTATCGCCCGTGCATTATATTGCATCCAATCAATCTATCGGGCAAAGTGCTTTACAAGTGTGGCGTGCGGGTGTTAAACGTAATGGCATATTGATTATTTATGCTTTGATCACTTATTTACTTCTACCTTTATTAGTGAATAGCATTAGCGCAATTCTAGGTACATCATTTTTAAGTGTGATTGTTGGCATCTTGGCAGCATTATTTCAACTATTTATTTTGGTATTTACTTACCGTTTTTACAGTTTATTTATGAAGGCATAATATGAAGCAACTTCTTGAATTTATTCCGCTTGTTCTCTTTTTCATTACTTACAAAATGTTTGGGGTACGTGAGGCGGCGATTGTCTTAGTGATCGCGACCATCATACAAATGGTTGTACTAAAACTGAAATATGGCATGATTGAGAAACAACAAAAAATCATGGCGATCGCTGTCGTCTTTTTTGGTTTACTCACTGCCTATTTCAATGAAATCAAATATCTACAATGGAAAGTCACGATTATTAATGCCTTATTTGCCATTGTTTTATTGGTTGCACAATTCCAATTCAATACGCCACTGGTGAAAAAGTTATTAGGCAAAGAAATCCAATTACCGAATAATGTGTGGAACAAATTGAATGTAGGTTGGGCAGGATTTTTTATTCTGTGTATGCTTGTAAATATTTATATCAGCCAGAATATGTCTGAAGATGCTTGGGTTGATTTCAAATCTTTTGGTTTACTTGGTATGACCTTTGTTGCAACAATCGTCAGCGGCGCTTATATTTACCGTTACTTACCTAAAGATGATCAAAAAAATGATGGGGAAAAATAATGGTTTCAAATCTTACTGATAAAGACGGTCGTCAATCTAAAGGCGTATTATTACTACGTACCTTAGCAATGCCTTCAGATACCAACGCCAACGGCGATATTTTCGGTGGCTGGATTATGTCACAAATGGATATGGGCGGCGCAATTCTTGCCAAGGAAATTGCTCATGGTCGTGTCGTTACCGTTGCCGTAGAAAGTATGAATTTCATTAAACCTATCGCTGTTGGTGACGTGGTATGTTGTTATGGTCAATGCCTCAGTGTGGGGCGTTCTTCTATTAAAATCAAAGTAGAAGTATGGGTGAAAAAAGTTGCCAGTGAACCAATTGGGGAACGTTATTGCGTGACTGAAGCTGTATTTACCTTTGTGGCTGTAGGAAAAGATGGTAAATCTCGTAGTATTCCTCGTGAAAGTAATCTTGAATTAGAACGAGCGTTAGCCACCATCGAAGAATTACAATTAAGTTGTTAAAAGGAGAAATAATGTATTACGTAATTTTTGCCCAAGATATTCCTGGCACTTTAGAAAAACGCCTTGCTGTACGTGAGCAGCATCTCGCTCGTTTAAAACAATTACAAGCAGAAGGTCGTTTATTAACAGCGGGTCCCAATCCTGCCATTGACGATGAAAACCCTGGTGAAGCTGGCTTTACAGGCTCGACTGTGATTGCTCAATTCGAAAGCCTGTCTGCAGCAAAAGACTGGGCGGCACAAGATCCTTATATTGAAGCTGGCGTTTACGGTGATGTGATTGTGAAGCCTTTCAAAAAAGTTTTCTAAATAAAACAAACGCTACACTCAAAGACGGATCTAAATATCCGTCTTTCTCTTTATATGGAATCTCCTATGCGAGCACTTAAACACACGACAATTTCGTTATTAATTTTAACCGCACTTTCAGGCTCAGCTTTGGCTAATCAGCATGCTCATAAAAGTAAAAATGAAACGGCGCCACAAATTAACCTTGCTGAAGAACAAGTCAAATGGGCACAACAACAGCACGCTTATGAATTAAAGCTGATTGAACAACGCGCGACTTTTCTGCAATTAGAGTCTCTCCTAAAAAGTGCGGTCAAAAATAATCATGTTTCTAATAATGCCAAATTATTTCTTGGGCTTATTGATTCTTTAAAAGGTTATCCATTGCAAACTGATGCTATAGCGGCTTATTTAGATGCGCGTGTAAAAACCGTTAATCGCGATACGCCTCGTGAAGAAGTAAATGCATTACGAACAGACATTGAACAATTTATTCAGCAACATGCCTCTCATTTTCTACGCGGAAAATTAGAACAACGTATTTTTACGTTATTCACCAATGCTGAAGATACTCAAGCTCTCGCCAAACTCACACCTAATAATTTGGAAACACAAATTGCCGTACTCACGGCTAAATATCAAATAGAAACAGCCAATACCAGTCAGACGACAGAGAATCCATCAAACGATAAGAATAAATCGGCTATTTTGTCTGAGTATGAACAACTTTGGCTCAACAACGCTGAGCTTCCTAATGACGCTCAGCTGTGGGCGGCTTGGTATTCACAAGGTGGACGCACTCAAGAGAAGATCTATCAAAAAGCAGAAATGCTCTTTGCTAAAAATGATGCTAAAGGTCTCGAAATACTCGCTAAAGAGTTAGAAAAAATTGAGAATGCGAAAGAAGATGAGCAAGTAGCTGCTCATTTAGCGCTCTATCAGGATCTCTTAAAAAATCCGGCAAATTTGAAAATGCTCGCTGAGAAATTGCCATTAATCGATGGTAATACGAATAAAATCACCAATAAATTTGTCGTAGTACTCGGTTTTGCTCGTTATTTGCGAACCATTCCGGAATATATGAATGAGCCAACCTTCATCCCTTACGAGCAATGGGCTAAGACCTGGCAATTAGACGAAACAGAATTACGTGATTGGAAAATCGCCTTTATTAGTCGTTTCTTTGATAACGAAAGCCCTAATTTTGTGCAATGGCGCGATCAAGAACTTCTCAAACTTAATGCCGATAATCTCATTGAGCGTCGTTTACGTACAGCTATTTGGCAAAAAACGAATTTATTAGGTTGGTTGAATGCCCTTTCAGATGAAGTAAAGCAAAAACAAGAATGGCGTTATTGGATGGCTAAAATAACTGCTCAAGCATCCGATAAAGATGCGAGACAACGATTAGAGGCTTTATCGAAAGAACGTGGGTTTTATCCAATGTTAGCAGCCGTCAAATTAGGTCACTCCGACAAACTGGAAATGCCTAAAATGCCTAAAATGCCTCAAGAATCTAATATCCAAGAGAAGTATGCAACTGAATTAGCTGAGATTGCAGAACTGCGTCAATTAGATCGATTAGGTGCAGCCAAACAACGTTGGCGTTCTCTATTAGAAAAATTACCGCAAGATAAACAACTTGCGTTAAGCCAATATGCAAATGAACAAAATTGGTTTGAATTAGGCGTAGATGGCTCGATTATTGCGAAAGCATGGGATTATATCAATTTACGCTTACCAAATGCTTACAGTCAATATTTTGATATTGCCCTCAGTAATGTGAACCTCAGCGCAACGGAACCTCAAGCGATTGTGGATAATCGTGTCACCAAAACTTTTGCGATGGCAATTGCTCGCCAAGAAAGTGCTTGGAATCCAATGGCACAATCTTCTGCAAATGCTCGAGGATTAATGCAGCTATTACCAAGTACCGCGCAAAAAACAGCAGAAAATCAGCAACTTCCTTATAACGGTGAGTTAGATTTATTCAAACCGCTTAATAATATTTTACTTGGTACGGCTCACTTAAATGAGTTAAATGCTAAATATCCAAATAATCGCATTTTGATCGCCTCTGCCTATAATGCGGGAGCAAGCCGTGTAGAAAAATGGCTTGCGAGAGCCAATGGCAAATTGGCTATGGATGAATTTATTGCGTCTATTCCATTCTTTGAAACTCGGGGTTATGTTCAAAACGTATTAACTTACGATTTTTACTATCAAAACCTACAAAACAAAGAAAAATTACAAACCTTTAGCAAAGAGGAATACGATCGGCTATACTAGTCGCACTAGTTTAATAGTATAGGATTGTTGATATGTATATTAGTCGCAATTTAGAACAATGGAATACTTTCCTCACAACCTTGCAAACCGCATTTGAACAAGGGAAAGCACAAGATTTATTAACGCTTCTTCTCACGCCTGATGAGCGCGATGCAGTGGGTTTGCGTTTACAAATCGTGGCTCAGTTATTGGATAAAAATCTCTCCCAACGAGAGATTCAACAGAATCTCAATACCAGTGCGGCAACCATTACGCGTGGTTCTAATATGCTCAAAGCAATGGATCCGGATTTTATAAACTGGGTGAAAAGCCAACTCGATGAGCAAGCCACAAAAAACTAAGCGAATTCTAACCGCTCTTTTACATCTTTTTCGCCCATCTTGGTGGAAAAAAAATTGGCAACGGGTTGCGTGGCGTTTTTCTCTCGCAATCCTGGCGTTTTTCATTTGCTTTCGCTTTATCCCTGTTCCCTTCTCTGCCTATATGGCACAGCAAAAAATCGGGCACTTATTACAGTTGGATTTCAGCTATTCAATCAAATACGATTGGGTAACACTTGATGAAATCTCACCGAATATGCAACTTGCAGTGATTGCCGCTGAAGATCAAAAATTTCCAAACCACTGGGGCTTTGATTTTGAGGCGATTCAAAAGGCCTTTAAATTTAATGAAAAATCTCAAAGAACCAGAGGTGCTTCAACGATTTCTCAACAAACCGCGAAAAACCTCGTTCTCTGGCATGGACAAAGTTGGTTTCGTAAAGGGTTAGAAGTTCCCACAACGGCATTAATGGAAATCTTTTGGTCTAAAGAACGCATTTTAGAAGTGTATTTAAACATTGCAGAATTTGGTAATGGCATTTTTGGTGTAGAAGCAGCTAGTCGCTATTACTTCAAAAAATCAGCGAAAAATTTAACTCAATCAGAAGCGGCATTACTCGCCGCGGTTTTACCAAATCCTATTATCTATAAAGTGAATAAACCTAGTACATTAGTTCGTAAAAAACAAAGTTGGATTATGCGACAAATGAATGGATTAGGCTTGAATTATCTAAAAGAAATGTAGATTAGCCATAAAAAAACCTTGAAACTCACTTTAAGTTCCAAGGTTTTAAATTTGGTGGAGATAATCGGGATCGAACCGACGACCTCTTGAATGCCATTCAAGCGCTCTCCCAACTGAGCTATATCCCCAAATAACGCAAGCTATGATAAATTTCGGCTGATAAACTGTCAATATTGAAATAATCAAATCTTGTTTATCAGCCTAAATATTAAGCGTTTTGAGATTTAATAAAATCAATGGCACGTTGGATACGCACTAACACACGTTCACGACCAATACCCACTAATGTCACATCCATCGAAGGTGATTGACCTGAGCCTGTTACTGCCACGCGTAATGGCATCCCGACTTTACCCATACCCACTTCTAATTCAGCTGCGGTTTGTTCAATCGCTTCATGCGTAGAATGTAAATCCCAGCTAGAAAGTGCGGTCAATTTTTCTTTTACTTTTTCAAGTGGTTCAATCGCCGCTGCTTTAAAGTGTTTCTTCACTGCCGCTTCATCAAAACTTTCAAACTCTTCGAAGAAATAACGGCTTGCTGATGCCATTTCTTTTAAGGTTTTACAACGTTCTGCAAGCATCGTCACGATTTCAGTTAATGCTGGGCCATTTGATGTATCAATACCTTGATCTTTATAGTGCCATGCAAGGTATTTGGCCACATATTCAGGTGGTAACTCACGAATATAATGGTGATTTAACCACAATAATTTTTCAGTGTTAAATGCACTCGCTGACTTACTCACATGATCTAATTCGAAGAATTTAATCATTTCTTCACGTGTAAAGATCTCTTGGTCACCATGCCCCCAACCTAAACGAACAAGATAGTTGATTAAGGCTTCAGGTAAATAACCGTCGTCACGATATTGCATCACACTTACCGCACCATGACGTTTTGAGAGTTTTTGACCATCATCACCATTAATCATGGAAACGTGCGCATATACTGGAATTGGTGCGCCTAACGCTTTTAAGATATTAATTTGACGCGGGGTGTTGTTAATATGGTCTTCACCACGCACAACGTGAGTAATGCCCATATCCCAGTCATCTACTACCACACAGAAGTTGTAGGTTGGTGAACCATCGGTACGGCGAATAATTAAATCATCTAATTCACTGTTGCTGATTTCAATACGACCACGCACTGCATCATCAAACACGACTGAACCTTCTGTTGGGTTTTTAAAACGTACAACATGTGGCTCATCGGCAGCATGATTGTGATCATGTAAACAATGACGGTCATAACGTGGTTTTTCTTTGTTTTGCTCTTGTGTATGACGTAATTCTTCTAAGCGTTCTTTAGAGCAATAGCAACGATAAGCCAAGCCTTGTTCAATCATTTCATCAATCACTTGATTGTAACGATCAAAGCGTTTGGTTTGATAATAAGGACCATGTTCCCAAGCTAGGTTTAACCACTCCATCCCTTCAATGATTGCAGCCGTTGCTTCCGGTGTAGAACGCTCTAAGTCAGTATCTTCAATACGTAATACAAACTCGCCGTTGTTATGTTTTGCAAATAACCAAGAATAAAGGGCTGTACGTGCGCCGCCCACGTGCAAATAACCTGTCGGGCTTGGGGCAAAACGCGTACGTACTTTGACATTCGGATCTAATTCAAAAGGAGGATCAATTTTCATTTTCTTAATAACCTATTCATTTACAAAAATTACCTTTATTTTACTACGACTTGCGTGACTTCTAAATAAAAAATCTGATTTTATGCCTATTTTTGCAACAACTAGACGCTTTTTCATAAAAATATATTGACTGAAATCTCATTATACTTATAATGCCAATCCACAACATTAAGGGCGATTAGCTCAGTTGGGAGAGCACCTCCCTTACAAGGAGGGGGTCACTGGTTCGAGACCGGTATCGCCCACCACTTTTTCCAAAGTTGGCTTTAATGTTGTAAAAGTTTGACCAAGCGGGCGATTAGCTCAGTTGGGAGAGCACCTCCCTTACAAGGAGGGGGTCACTGGTTCGAGACCGGTATCGCCCACCACTTTTCTAAAGTGTTCTTTCCGCTCAAACTTTCCCATTATTTAAACGCTTTTCTTATGTGGGCGATTAGCTCAGTTGGGAGAGCACCTCCCTTACAAGGAGGGGGTCACTGGTTCGAGACCGGTATCGCCCACCACTTAATTTTAGTGTTTAAATAAATCCGAATACCTTTTCAGGTGCATCGGGCGATTAGCTCAGTTGGGAGAGCACCTCCCTTACAAGGAGGGGGTCACTGGTTCGAGACCGGTATCGCCCACCACTTTCTTACAATCCTTACTTAAATCAGTCAAATTAGTATTAGTTCTGTTTTGTCTTATAAATAAAAACGGCCACAAAACTTTTCGTCTTATGACCGCACTTCTATCTAATTTTTTGGATTAAACAGGCTCTAAACCTAACACTTTACGTCCATTAATACTGGCAATATCAACCATTGCATCAAGATGTGGGAAACGACAGCCTGCAGCAAGCAAGCTTAGTTCTTGCCATAAATCCCCTTCGCAAAGTGGTACCATGTAATCACAGATATTATCCGTACCTAACGCGACTGTAATCCCCTCTGGAATCATTTCATCTGCCGGTGTCAAGGCATTATGGAAAGGCATCAAATCTTCTTTTCGATTACTATCAATCCACGCCATTGGGCAAGCAATCATCATCATTTTTGCCTGACGCATTTTCTTATAAAGTTTATAGCGGTATTCTTTACTGTGAGCACCAATGGAAATACCATGGATCGCCACGACTCTCCCTTCCATACCATGCTCGATGGTTTTGTCACAAAGCTGCTCAGTTTCTTTTTCTTTCGGAGAATTGAATTGGTCCACGTGTACATGACACATAATGCCGCGAGACTTAGCCGCATCAAGTAAAATATCCATTGCCTCAAGGCCGCGACCATAATCAAGCTCATCGCGATAAGGTAAACCACCAATCATATCCACCATATCAGAGCCAATATCAAACCATTTGCGTGCTTCTGGCTCAATCACCCCTTTTAAGGTTTGATTCGCAAATTTCAAAATAATGTCATGCTTATAAACTTCGCGAGCTTTGTGTGCAGCAATGATGGCTCGGTCTTCACAAATCGGGTCGATATCCACAAAAGTACCAAATGCCGTCACCCCTTGGGAAATCATCAGTTCAATCGATTGACAGAAACGGGCGTAATAATCATCAACACTTGAGGTACGTTTAACTTCGTCCACTAAATCCCATTTTTGTTGAAGATTACTGTTGTGGTAAATGCCGATTTTTTCGGGTGTCATTGTAAAAGCACGATCTGCATGAGCGTGGGCATTAACCCAGCCACCTTTTTTAATAATTTCGTCTCGAATAAACGTTTTAAAGCTACGAACGTGATTTCTCATAATAACTCCGCCAAAAAAGAAAGGAAAAGAGAGACGAGAAGTGTATTAATTGAAAAGCAAACCCAATAAGGGTCAGATCTATTGTGAATTGTTTGCAATGTTATGAAAAATTCGCAGATTTTAATTAATAACATCTTTTCAGTCTTTCAACTGGGTGCAAAGTATAAGATTTTAAGCACAAAAAAGCTACCTATTTATTAATAAAAGAACGCTCTTGGTTGAAAACGTCTAAAAATAAGCCGAGCGGAGGTCGACTAGAGGATTGCTCAGTATAAGTGCGGTCAAATTTCTTATAGTTTCCTTTGCGATCAATATGGTACTGTGTGCCATCTGGCTGAATAATGACATTCCAGCGGAAATTCGATGCTAACACCCAAGAATCGCCATTAAGCTCAAATAAATTGCGACCTTGTGCATAATCTACAACAGGATTTTTCACTTTAAAGATCGATGACATCAATGCCGGTAATAAATCTGTATGACTCGTTAATTTCGAAACTTCTTGCACCGGCAAATCTTTCCAGTAAACAATAAATGGCACTTGGATTTCATCACGACTAAAATAGTTTTCTTGCGCTTTTTCATCCAGCTTATTAAAGGTTGTACCATGTTCTGCCGTAATAATGACAATCGTATTCTCTAAAGAAACTGATGCTAAGGTTTCATCAATCTGTTGATCTATATCTGCAAGCGATTTGGTGTAATTTTCTTGCGTTTTATCCGTAATATCTAAATCCACATAAGCAAACCAAGGCTTATCATTTTTTAAGAGTGATAAAACACCATTTCTCGCTTCTTTTGGCGAAGAGGCTTTCACTTTAGGCAATTTTACATTACGGAACAAGGCTTGTTTAAATAAACTGTCTTTAAATGCCGTAGACGAATAAGCGACAAATTGATATTTCTCATCTTGTAGCTTTTTAATTAATACCGACGGTGTGTGATTACTCAAAATACTGTCCGTATAATTTGCATTAAGTCCATAGAATAAGCCCACTAAGCCGGCATTGTTCGTATTACCACTACTGTAATGATTCGTAAATTGAGTAGAACTTGTGGCAAACTCAAACAGTTTAGGCATTTTCTCACTAGTTAGCGCATCATAACGTAAGCCTGAAACGGTAATCACGAGAATATTTGGTTTGTTCTCAACTTGCTCAAACTGAAGGTCTTTTTTCGGATAATCAAGTTTTAATGCGTCTAAACGCCCTTCTTGCTCTAAGCGCTGAGAATATGCTTCCGCATTAATAAATCCTTGTTTTTCCAAAAAGGTTCGAGCAGTCATGGGATAAGAAAGTGGGAAATTTGAGCGTTGCATGGTAATCGGACGATATAAAAATGCATCCGCCCAAGCGTAAATTAAATGTGTTGCAACAAAAGTAGATGTCAGCACGAATCCGACTTTCTTCAGCCATTTTTGACGTTCTAAACTACGTAATTTTTCCCAACTCCAG
The DNA here is from genome assembly GCF_900638025.1 of Haemophilus parainfluenzae. Classification (NCBI taxonomy): domain Bacteria; kingdom Pseudomonadati; phylum Pseudomonadota; class Gammaproteobacteria; order Pasteurellales; family Pasteurellaceae; genus Parahaemophilus; species Parahaemophilus parainfluenzae. The sequence continues at coordinate 1,039,721 of NZ_LR134481.1, read as the reverse complement.
CGGGAGAAAAGCATTTGAATCAGTAAAATAATCGGCATTGGCGTAAAGAAAATTTGCCAATCTCGTGAAAGCTCACCCTTTTCAGGGTTAACTAATAAATTCCAAACGATAGAAGAAAGATGGATATTGAAGCGATTAAATACTTCCGTATCAAACAGTAATAAAGTGGTGCAAATTGTCGTGATAATCACCGTTAATCCACGGAAAGTGCGGTGATTTTTGATGATGAAACTCAGCGGAAAAATAACCAGCAAATACAAGGCAAAAACACAAAAGCTGAAATGTCCTAATAAGCTGATAAAGAAATAAATCTTACCGAATAAGGTGTCAGGCCAGTCAATGAGAAAGGCGTAACGACTGCCAATAAGAATGGCGATGATAATGTTAAAAAAAGCAAACCAGTGTCCCCACGAAATTTTTCGTGAGGTTTCTTCACGGTATTCACGTCCGTTAAATTTGCTCTTTTTAAACCACCACATTTTATTTTGTTTTCACCGAATTCATCAGAGAGTTGGCAAAGGCTTGAGCGAGCGCTTCACGCTGTGCGGCTGGTACGCTAGTGGTCAATAAATTACTGGCCATATTGCCTAAAGCGATAAGAGAAAGATCAACGGGTGCTTTGTGAGTTTCAAGTACGCTAATCATGTCGTTAATGATGGCATTAACTTGCCCATCGGAATACTTTGAATGTTGAGCCATTTGGAATGTTTTAAACCTGTTCTAAATACAAAAAAACTTCTCATATCATACCCGATAATTTACTCAATCTGAATAATTTCTTTTTTCTTGCTTAAAAAGTGCGGTTATAATTTAAGGTAAATTTTACAAAGGAAAAAATTATGAGCATTACGGTTAATCAAATCGTGCTACATCAATTAGTTAAGCACGCTGAAAATGAAACCACTACCATAGAAAGCGTGTTGCGTGATGAACTTCTCACCATTACGCCAGAAGTCGAACAAATGATGTTGCAATTACATCAAGGCTATCAAAATAAAGGTAAAGCATTTGGTGTCTTCCAAGAGAACTCTATTTTTGCACAAGATCTGAATCGTTTATTAGAAAATGAAATCAACTTTTTAAATTTCAGCCAACAATCCACAAAATTATTAGCGCAAGAATTAGGTAAATATAATTTTGCAGACAGTGGTACGCTTATCCTGTGTCAATATAATTTTTTAGCGACGGATTACCTATTCATTGCTTTGTTGGATAGCCGTATCAGTATGTTAGTTGACGAAAATCTTGAAATTCGCCGTACAGAATACTTAGATATCACACAATTTGATATTGCGGCACGTATCAACTTAACGGATTTGCAAGTGAACGCAAACTCAAACCGCTACCTTACCTTCATTAAAGGTCGTGTTGGCCGTAAAATCAGTGACTTCTTTATGGATTTCTTGGGGGCTGAAGAAGGATTAAATCCACAAGTTCAAAACCAATGCTTATTACAAGCGGTAAGTGACTACTGTGAACAAGGTGAACTAAACAAAGAACAAACTCAGGCTGTTAAAAAACAGGTATTTGAATACTGCAAAGGTCAATTAGCAAGCGGTGACGAGATCGCATTAACTGAACTTTCAGCTAATTTGCCGACTCTAAACGAGCGCCCTTTTGTCACCTTTACAGAAGAGCAAGATTACGGCTTGGAAGAAACGATTCCACCAGTACGTTCAGCCTTAAAAACATTAACGAAATTTTCAGGTTCCGGTAAAGGGGTGACATTAAGTTTTGATGCGGATTTATTGAATAACCGTATTGAATGGGATCCACTTACAGATACTTTAACAATCAAAGGGATACCACCAAATTTGAAAGATCAACTTCAAAAAGCACTAAAGTACGATAATTAATTTGGCAAGATCATAAAGTTTCGGTATCATTCGACATAACTTTGCAACTTTTCAGCAAAAGGTAAAAATATGCAATTAAGAACATTTTTAGGTGCAGTTGTTTTAGCATTCAGCTTGACGTCTTGTTCAACTGTACAAAAAGTCGTTTATCGTATTGATGTTCCACAAGGTAACTATTTAGAGGCTGCCACGGTGGCACAAGTAAAACCAGGCATGACAGCCCAACAAGTTCAATATTTACTTGGTACACCGGTTTTAATTGATCCTTATAGTAACTTAACTTGGTATTACGTGTTCTTACAACAACACTCTTACCAAAAACCGGAACAACACACCTTCACGGTAAAATTTGATAAAAATGGCTTAGTCAGCAGTGCTGAATTAGATAAACCGCTACCTAAAGTAGCAAAACAAGATGAAAATAATACAATCATCCGTGCGCCTGATAACCCAGACAAAAAAAGCTGGTGGAAATTTTGGTAATCATTAAAGAATAATACCTGCTTGTTAAACCAAGCAGGTTTGTTATATTAAAAGAGAATAAAAATGTCAAAAATTCTATTAGTTGATGATGATGTTGAACTTACAGATTTACTTGCTAAGATTTTACAACTTACAGGCTTTGAAGTCGATGTCGCCAATAATGGTGAAGAGGCATTAGAAAAACTGAATGAAAGCCACCAGTTAGTTTTACTAGACGTTATGATACCTGTATTAAATGGTATTGAAACACTCAAAAAAATTCGTCAAACATCAAATATTCCTGTGATGATGCTTACTGCACGAGGTCAAGAAATCGACCGTGTAATTGGCCTAGAACTGGGTGCAGATGATTATTTACCAAAACCCTTTAATGACCGAGAGTTGGTTGCTCGTATCAAAGCGATTTTGAGACGTACGAGTCAATCCGAAAACGTACAAAATACGCCTTCATCATCAGAAGAAAATACATTGGAATTCGAAGGTCTATTACTTCATTCAGGACTTCAACAAGCCTCTTATGAAGGTCAAGATCTCGGTCTAACCGGTTCTGAGTTTGCTCTACTTTATAAACTCGTACTTCGACCAGGAGAAATTATCTCTCGGGAAGAGTTAAGTCTAAACGCGCTAGGCAAAAATCTCTCACCTTTTGATCGCTCCATTGATATGCATATGTCAAACTTACGTAAAAAACTTCCTGAAAGAAAAAATGGTTTGCCATGGCTGAAAACATTACGTGGGCATGGTTACCTATTGGTATGTGAATAATGCGTGTCAAAAAATTTAGCTTAAATCAGCTCACTATACGCACATTTATTGTCTTTTGGTTAGCATTCTTTACGATGGCTGCGCTCTTAGTGGCGCTACCTCATTATGATAGCCGCCTATATTCAGACTTAAATCAAAATGACATATCGAACTATCAGAAGAAGCTTTTTGAATCCATTCGAAATAATAAAATTAGCAGCATTCTTGCGGGTGTTCCAGTCCTTCCCGTAGATAAGTTTGATTCTTATCGTCCTGTCATCATGACACCTGAACAAGAAATTTTAGGAGCTTTAGACAAAGAAAAAAGGTTCATCACTCGCTTTGCCCAAGAGGCAAATGATTTTTCTACCCCTCAGCGTCGAGTATTCAACGATATCGAAATCGCAGGGCCATTTAAATTCTATATTGGAGATTCAGAAACGACATCAAAATTATTCTTTGTGTCTAGAACAAACGATCAACAAGAGATTTTACGTTATATCCTTGATCAGCCTTGGATTTTATTGATTTTAATGTTAATCATTACAACACCTTTGCTGTGTTGGTTTACTCGCACTATTGTAAAACCTATCACTCATTTGCAAAAAGCCGCTAATAGCATAGCCTCAGGAAACTTCAAAGTTAATAAGGAATTAGCTAATTATGGTCCATCGGAATTGCGAGAAGTCGGTCAAAGTTTTAACAAAATGTCGATTGCGATTAATAATCTAATTTCAAACCAACACAATCTACTTTCGTCCATCTCGCATGAATTAAAAACACCATTAACGCGTTTACAACTTTCTACTGCACTGGTTCGTCATCAAACGGGTGATATTGAACCGGTAAAACGTATTGAAAAAGAAATACAACGAATGGATAAAATGATCAGTGAATTGCTGCTCATTTCCCGTCAACAAATGCATTCTCAAATGGAGCACAATTTATTTTCTATTGATCAACTCTGGGACGATGTTATAAAGGATGCCTTATTTGAAGCAGAACAACGCAAAATAACTTGTGATGTCAATATCTCTATTTTACATCCTGAAAAACACATGATTTATGGCAACCTAAGCTTACTCACCAGTGCAATTGAAAACATTGTTCGTAATGCATTGAAATACACTAAAGACCGTATTTTCCTAACTATTAACTTACAAAAAAATGAACAGGATGAGAAATGCCTACAAATTCGAGTGGATGATAATGGCTTAGGCTTACCACCTGAAGAGTTTGATAAAATCTTTAAGCCATTTTATCGTGTAGATGAAACCCGAACACGGGCCACTGGCGGAACGGGACTAGGTTTAACAATTGTCTATAATATAGTGAATGAACACAATGGAAAAGCATGGGCGGAATCCAGTAATTTAGGTGGACTTGCCGTCACGATTCAACTTCCAGTATGGAAACAAAGTTAGTTCAAACAAAAGGCGATATTTTCATATCGCCTTTTTCTTATCTAATTTTCACTCGTTTTAATCGCAATGCATTGGATAGCACAGAAAGTGAACTCATCGCCATTGCTGCGCCCGCTAATACAGGACTTAAATAGCCCAATGCGGCAAGTGGAATACCTAACACATTGTAAATTAAAGCAAAGAATAAGTTTTGCTTAATATTTTTTAATGTTGCACGAGAAATCATTAATCCATCGACTAACTGATCCACCGAATGCTGCATGAGTGTCGCCGATGCGGTTTGCTCTGCAACATCAGAACCCGATTTCATCGCAAAGCTTACGTTAGCCATTGCTAATGCGGGTGCATCATTCACACCATCACCAACCATTGCGACCACTTTGCCTTGCTGACGTAATCTCTCAATATAAGTCGCTTTGTCACGTGGACTGCAATTACCCTGTGCAGTTTTCACACCTACTTGCTGAGCAACATAATCAACGACAGATTGCTGATCGCCACTCATTATCACCACATCAATATTATGTTGGTGTAAGCGTTGAATCGCTTGCAAACTATCCTCTTTTAGACTGTCTGCTAGCGCAAATGCACCGATTGGACTGTTATCTACAGATACTGCAACAATACTCGCAATTTGCCAAATTTGAGGCATATTATCTGGTAAGGTTAATTCACAATAAGTCGGTTTACCTACTTTAACCAAACCTATTCCATCAATGTGGGCAGAGATACCCATCCCTACTTCTGAATGAACTGAAAGTGCGGTCGGAATTTCAAGTGATTTTTCCTGTGCAGCTAAAACTATCGCTCTAGCTAAAGGATGATTGGCATTTTGCTCAACGGAAGCCGCTATACGATATAAATCTTCCTCAGAATAGACCGCACTTTGTGGTTGCCAAACTGCAGCGATTTTAAGCTCCCCTTGGGTTAGCGTTCCTGTTTTGTCTAATACCACCGTATCCACATGGGCCGCCTCTTCCATGGATGCAGCATCTTTAAACCAAATGCCTGCATTCACCGCTTTGCCCATTCCCACCATTATTGCAGCAGGTGTGGCGAGCCCTAATGCACAAGGACAAGCAATGACTAACACGGCAACAGAATGAATTAAAGCGGTTACCAAATCTCCTTTTATCCACCAAGTTAATCCAAATGTTAGTGCCGAAATCAATAACACGGCAGGTACAAATACAGCAGCGACTTTATCAGCAAAACGAGCAATCGGTGCTTTTGTACCTTGCGCCTCTGAGAGCGCTTTCATCATATCGCCCAATAGGGTTTGCTGACCGAGTTGATTAGCTCGATAAATAAGACTACCTTGTGTCACCATTGCGCCTGCAAGCACAGGGCTTTGAGATATTTTTTCTAATGGTTGAGATTCACCGGTTAAATGACTTTCATCACACCACCCTGTCCCTTGTTCAACGATACCATCCGCGGCAATACGTTCACCTTGATTAGCTCGTAAAATATCACCTATTTTCACTTGATCGAGAGAAATCGTCTGCCAACGATTTTCACGTTGAACACTCACTTGTTTTGGAGTGAGTTGTAATAATAGCCCTAAACTATTTAAGCTTTGTTTCTTCGTTCTTTCCTCAAGAAATTTCCCTAGGCTGACAAAACCAATTACCATCACCGATACTTCAAAATAGACATGAGATGCGCCATCATGCCCCATTGACTGATAATAAAACAGCATAAAGACCGAATAGAGATAAATCACCAACGTACCAGTACTCACGAGTACATCCATATTGGCCAAACCACCTCGAATACTACCAATCGCACCTTTATAAAAAGGAATGGCTAACCAAAGTTGCACAATGCTCGCAAGAACAAATTGCCACATTGGTGGTATCATCCAAGAATGATGATTAAACATCATCCCGCTCATTCCGATTAAAAAAGGAATGTTAATGAACAAAAGCAACCATAAACGCGGACTAATCTTCGTTTCATTAGGTGCGCTAGGCAGCTCATTTTGCTTTAGAATGCCGTTATATCCCGCTTTTTGAATAATTGTCAAAATATCTTGTTCTGAAGCCTGAGATGAATCAAATACGACATGCGCTTCCTCTGCCGCAAAATTCACGCCCGCGTCAGAGACAAAATCATTTCGATTCAATACTTTCTCAATCCGATTCGCACAGGATTGACAGGTCATCCCCTCGATTTGAATGACTATTTTTTTATTCTGTTGCATAAAAACCTGCCTCTTCAATTGTTTCAATTAATTGTGCAATACTAACCGCACTTTCATCAAAGGTAATCACCGCTTTACCGTCATCAAGTGTTACTACGGCTTTTTCTACGCCATTAAGTTCTTCCAACACTCTTGTGACGCTTTTCACACAACCACCACAAGTCATCCCTGTTACATGTAATGTAATTGATTTCATATTTACTCCTTAATTATTGATATAGATTGAAATTAAGCTTACTATAAACCTTAACATCAGGTTAAGGTCAAGGATTTTTTATGAACATCAGTGAAGTGGCAAAATTAGTGGGTTTATCAAGTAAACAAATTCGAGATTATGAGAAGTCTGGCTTATTAAAACCTGCACAACGCAGCCTTTCTGGCTATCGTCATTATGAAGAAAAGGATTTAGAACGACTACGTTTTATTCATCACTCTCGAGATGTAGGATTTTCACTCCAACAAATTCACCAACTTTTACAATTACAGGATAATCCCAATCGTAGTAGTCGAGAAGTGAAAGCACTCACGACGCAACATATAAAAATGTTGAATGAACAAATTTATCACTTGCAAAAAATGGTTGAGGAATTGGAACGATGGCATAACGCTTGTCAGGGCAATGATTGCCCTGAATGCAGTATTTTGGAAGGATTAAAAGGATAAATTAATATTCCCAGCTTTCAGGATCAATGCCTAAATCACGCATGATCTTTTTAGCATTTTCAGGAATCTCATCATGGCGTTCTTTCATTAAATCCGCATCCGTCGGTAATGGCTGACCCGTAAAAGCATGCAAGAATGCCTCACAAAGCAATTCGCTGTTTGTTGCATGACGCAAACTTTTTAACTGACGACGCGTACGCTCATTCGTCAAAATTTCCAATACTTTAATCGGAATAGAAACGGTAATTTTTTTGACTTGTTCGCTCTTTTTGCCATGTTCTGCATAAGGGCTAATATATTTGCCATCCCAGTTTGCCATAATGCACCTTAAATAACCTGATAATTTATCTGTATTTTAATGAAAAATAAGCAAAATGACAATCTAGACGGCTAAAAGTATAGAAATCTAGATAAGATAAATAAAAACCACCTTTCGGTGGTTTCAGTCAATTATAAGGTTTTTGCAAGATCTTTTAGGAAAGTTTTAAACTCTTTACCTAATTTATCATGACGAAGACCATATTCCACAAAGGCTTCCATATAGCCAATCTTGTCACCACAGTCAAAGCTTCTGCCAGTCATATGGAACGCTTCAACGGTCTCTTTCTCAATAAGCATATCGATCGCATCTGTTAATTGGATTTCATCGCCTACACCAACGGGTGTTCTTTCTAATAAATCCCAGATTTCGGCAGAAAATACATAACGGCCTACAACAGCAAGATTTGATGGCGCCTCTTCAACAGATGGTTTTTCCACAATACTATTGATTTTAATACTATCACCACCTTTCAACTCAACACCACCACAATCAGCAATACCATAGCTGCTCACTTCATTGGCAGAAACAGGTGCGACCATAATCTGACTCGCTTTTGTGTCATTAAAGCGTTTAATCATAGCAGAAAGATTCTCTTTCTTTTGATTTGCCGTGAAATCAGCTAAAAGCACATCAGGTAACACCACTGCAAATGGTTCATTTCCAACGACAGGACGACCACATAATACAGCATGACCTAAACCTTTCGCATTTCCCTGGCGAACATGCATAATAGTCACATCTTTCGGACAAATAGAACGAACATCTTCTAAAAGTTGGCGCTTCACGCGTTTCTCAAGCATGGTTTCCAACTCAAAAGACGTATCAAAGTGGTTTTCAATAGCATTTTTTGAAGAATGTGTAACTAACACGATTTCTTTAATGCCTGCAGCGACACACTCATCTACAACATATTGAATAAGTGGTTTATCCACAAGCGTTAACATTTCTTTTGGAATCGCTTTCGTTGCTGGCAGCATTCTAGTGCCAAGGCCTGCGACTGGAATAATTGCTTTCATTATCTTTCCTTTTAGTTTAAATATTCAATGACCACACTTCTTGAACAAGAAGTGCGGTCATTATTTATTAAATATTAATAGATTCAAGTTGGAAAAGTTCCTTCTCTACCTTTTATGACTCAAATTTCCGTTATTTTAAATTTTGCAAACCAACGGGTTTAATTTTCGAAAAAACGTTAATTAAAGTATAAACAGAATGTCAAAACATTCATAAAATTCGCACACCTAAGATGTACTATCTACATGTTCATCTTTTGACTGCAGAATTCGTTGGTAAATTTCCTCTCGGTGAACGGATACTTCTTTAGGTGCTTGTACACCGAGTTTGACTTGATTTCCACGTACACTCAAAACCGTGATAGAAATATCGTCTCCAATAAGAACACTTTCGCCAACTTTTCGAGTTAAGATTAACATCTTTTATCTCCTTAGTTTGCATTTATTAGATATCCCTATCAATCAAGTAAAGATCGGCATCCCACCGACCTGCTTGTACTACAGATTATTGCTTAACCAGTTTTGTGCGACTGTTAATGCTAGGCCCACATTTTCTGGTTGGGAACCACCTGCCATTGCCATATCAGGGCGACCACCGCCTTTCCCACCAACTTGCTGAGCCATTAAATTCACTAGCTCACCAGCCTTCACTTTAGTAGTTAAATCGCTTGTTATGCCAACGACGAGGTTGACTTTATCATCTAAAATAGATGCAAATACAATTACGCCTGAACCAAGTTGATTTTTCAAATCATCAACCATCATACGTAACGATTTAGTTTCAATTCCGTCTAGTTGATGCACGATTACAGAAACATCGTTAATTTTAACCGCACTTTTCACTAAATCGGACCCTGCTTGCATAGCGGCTTTTTCTTTTAATCCCTGTAATTCTTTTTCAGCTTTCTTCGCTTTATCTTGAAGTTGCTGAATTTTCTCTACAAGGGTATTCACGTCAGATTTAAATAAATCTGCACTTTGAGCAAGAATGCGTAGTTGATTATGTAACCAATTCATTGCATTTTCACCTGTTACCGCTTCAATACGACGAATCCCTGCTGCAACTGCAGTTTCCGCCACAATTTTAAATAAGCCGATATCACCGGTACGTTTAGCATGAATGCCACCACAAAGTTCAACGGAGAAATCACCCATTGTTAAAACACGTACCACATCGGCATACTTTTCACCGAATAACGCCATTGCACCTTTCGCTTTTGCCGCTTCGATATCCATCACATCCGTTTGAACCACAAAATTCTCACGCACTTTTTGGTTTACCAACGTTTCAATTTCATTAAGCTGTGCTTTGGTAATCGCTTCCGGATGAGCAAAATCAAAACGTAATGCGGTATCGGATACTAATGATCCTTTTTGCACTACATGGTGACCTAAAACTTGACGCAATGCGGCGTGTAATAAGTGTGTTGCAGAATGGTTAAGTGACGTTTGATGACGTCTTGCTGCATCAACAACCGCATTGACTGTTTGTCCGATTTTTAAACTACCTTGTTCTAACTCACCAATATGACCAAATACTTGACCATATTTTTGAGTATCTTTTACATTAAACTGAATACCTGGAGCGGTTAAATAACCGCTGTCACCAATTTGACCACCTGATTCCGCATAGAATGGGGTATTTTCTAAAATTACGACAGCACTCTGGCCTGCAGTAATACTCTCTACTGATTTACCATCATGGAAAAGTGCGGTCACTTTGGCTAAAGATTCTGATTCAGTATAACCTTCAAATTTCGTTTCACCTTCTACACGAATAACATTGTTGTAATCCATGCCGAATTGGCTTGCAGATTGAGCACGTAAGCGTTGCGCTTCCATTTCACGCTCAAAACCTGCTTCATCAATTGCAATATCACGCTCACGACATACATCTGCCGTTAAATCAAGTGGGAAGCCATAAGTATCATAAAGTTTAAAGGCGACTTCACCTGATAACACGCCATCTTTCACTTGAGCAAGCGCATCGTCTAATAAGCTTAATCCACGCTCTAATGTACGAGCAAATTGCTCTTCTTCTAAACGAAGTAATTTTTCGACATTGGCTTGTTTTTCTTTAACTTCTTTTCCTGCTTCTGCCATGACTTCAATTAAGGTTGGCACAAGTTTATAGAAGAACGCTTCTTTTGCCCCTAACAAGTGACCATGACGTACTGCACGACGAATAATACGACGCAATACATAACCACGACCTTCATTTGATGGAATTACGCCATCTGCAATTAAGTATGCGCAAGAACGAATGTGGTCTGCAATTACGCGTAATGATTTATTAGTTAAATCTGTTGTTCCTACGATTTCTGCCGTTTTCGCAATGAGTTTTTGGAAAATATCGATCTCATAGTTAGAGTTTACATGCTGTAATACCGCAGAAATACGCTCTAACCCCATCCCAGTATCAACCGATGGACGTGGTAATTTTTCCATGGTACCGTCTGCTAGACGGTTAAACTGCATGAATACCACGTTCCAAATTTCGATATAGCGGTCACCATCCTCTTCAGGAGAACCCGGAGGACCACCCCAAATATGATCACCGTGATCGTAGAAAATTTCAGTGCATGGACCACAAGGACCTGTGTCACCCATTGCCCAGAAGTTATCTGATGCATAAGGCGCACCTTTGTTATCGCCGATACGAATAATACGCTCCGCTGGCACACCAACTTCTTTGTGCCAAATATCATAAGCCTCATTATCAGTTTCATACACGGTTACCCATAATTTTTCTTTTGGTAACCCGAGCCATTGTGGAGAGGTTAAGAACTCCCACGCAAAATTAATCGCATCATGTTTGAAATAGTCGCCAAAACTGAAGTTACCGAGCATTTCAAAGAAAGTATGGTGACGCGCCGTATAACCCACGTTTTCTAAGTCATTATGCTTACCACCTGCGCGCACACAACGTTGTGCAGTTGTCGCACGTGAGTAAGGACGTTTATCCATACCAAGGAACACATCTTTAAATTGATTCATCCCAGCATTGGTGAAAAGCAATGTTGGATCATTTTCAGGTACAAGCGAACCGCTTTCGACGACCTGATGCCCTTTGCTATGGAAAAAATCAAGGAATGACTGTCTAATTTCTGCTGTTGTTTTCATTGATAAAACCTTGTGTCTCTATCTCGATCACGATTTATAAAATAAGCTTACTATTCTTGCACATTTTGACCTAGAGAAAAAGGCTTTTTCACTGATCTTAAAAAAGAAAACCGCACTCTACTGCATTAATTGAGAAGTGCGGTTAAAATTTACGTTATTTTAATAGGGCTAAAAATAATTTTTGATCTCTATTCGTCGCGAAGTGGCACAACCAACATATCAATTTTAATGGTATTCATCACCTGGCGTGTTGAAGACATTAATTTACTCCAGAAATCTTGGTGATGGCCTGTCACGAGTAGATCTATATCATACTGTTCAATAGCGTCCGTCAAAACTTGACCTAAATCACCGCTACCGCTCAATTTTTCTTTCACTGGATAACCAGCATGTTCCGCTAAATTAATTAGCGCTTTTTGGGTTTCACTCGAGATTCTATCTTGCATTGATGACATATTGACATCAATTAAACCAGTATAGAGATCCGAGAAGTTTACATCTACATGAATAATGGAAAGTTGCGCATCATTACGTTTTGCAATTCCCACGGCTTTTTTGAGTAGAAATTCACTTTCGTCAGAAAGATCTACCGCAACTAAAACGTGTTTGTACATAATCGACTCCTTACTGATTTGATTGGTCTTTTTTATCTAACAGTATATTAGCACCTTAACTGCACAAAAAACTTGCACTAGATCACAATTTTGAGAATTCTTCTCAATTTTTCATTAAATTTTCAATGTCATCGATTTCTTTTGGTGCCGCTGCGGTCAGATTTTTATTGCCATATTCAGTCATCAGCAAGTTATCCTCAATACGCACACCAATGCCTTTATATTGAGCTGGCACATCCGCCTCTTCTGAAATATAAATACCTGGCTCAACAGTGATGATCATCCCCACTTCAAGCGTGCGGCTACGATCATCATCATAGCGGCCAACATCGTGCACATCCAAGCCAAGCCAATGGCCTAAACCATGCATATAAAATTGACGATAAGCTTTTTCTTCAATCAGCTTATCTACATCCCCTTTCAAGATACCTAAATCCACCAAGCCTTGAGTCTTAATACGAATCACTTCGTCATTCGCCAATTTAATTGAATTTCCTGGCACTAATAGCTCAATCGCGCGTTTTTGTGCTTTTAAGACTAATTCATAAATCTCACGTTGAGGCTGGGTAAATTTACCATTTACAGGGAACGTACGTGTGATATCACCCGCATACATTGCAAACTCACAACCTGCATCAATTAACACTAGATCGCCATCTTTTAATGGTTGATCATTTTCAGTGTAGTGCAAAATACAGGCATTGTCGCCTCCCGCAATAATCGAATTGTAAGACGGGAATCTTGCACCATGACGATTAAATTCATGTAGAATTTCGCTTTCAATTTCATATTCAAAACGATTTGGACGCGTCACTTGCATCGCTTTAATATGTCCAAATGCTGTAATTTGTCCAGCTTGCTGCATTAAGCGAATTTCATTTGGTGATTTAATTAAGCGCATCTCACTTAACATCGGCTGCCAATCAAAAACAGCGTAAAATTTCACCGCACTTTCAGCTATTAATTTATCGCCCCAAGGATGACGATCTGACACATGATAAAGTGCGGTCAATTTTTCCGTTAATTTTGAAAATTCAGTTTTGAAATCATCAATAGAATAGGCTTCATCAACATTGAGTTTTTGTGGTGCGCGCTCAACGCCTAATCGGCGACCATGCCAGGTTTCAAGCAAAGGATCTCGCGGACGAAGAAATACAACTGTCTTTTCCTCATCTTCCGTTTTAATTAATAACAATGCAGCATTTGGCTCATTAAAACCTATTAAATACCAAAAGTAACTGTCTTGACGGAAAGGAAAATCACAGTCGTTATTACGACGTTTTTCAATTTCGGAAAATAGCAACAAGGCAGAATTTGGCTGCATTTGCGCGAATACTTTTTGACGACGTTCAGTAAATTCCTCTTGCGGTAATACCGCCATGTATGCGAGATCCATGTTTCGCTCCTTTTAATGTAATATCGGTTTTATTTCTTGTGCATCATCGTTGAAATGGGTGTAAAACAGCATGGCAATGGTGCGAACATATTCAATAATTTCTTCTAAGGCTTCGGCAAGCTCTTCTTCGTCATCTTCTTCATCATAACCAAGCTGACAAATATCTTGTAAATCATCTACCGCTTCGCCAATTTCACCTTTTTCTTTATCCAATTCTGTCTGAACAAGACCTAAACCCAGTAAAAATTGGTTTGCCCAGTCTGATAAACTGTCTGCACGGGCAAACACGCTCTCATCTTCTGTTAAGTCCAATTCAAAATCAAACCCTTTTACATCCCCTAAGGTTTTACCTATCTGCTCATAGATTTCGGTAATTGGCTGAATTAATGAGGTTGGATAGGCATGGTTATCGTTACTGAATTGATATAAAAGCGGTAACCAGCTTTGATCTTTCAGTCCACCACAAATTAAGCCACTCAAAAAACCATGTAATTCAGTCGCATTAATACCAATACCAGCAGATTTGAGTTGTTGATTAAGTTCAGTTTGGGAAATTGTCATTGTTATACCTATAAAATCATCGAAAACCATTAAAGTGTAGCACCACACAAATAAAAATGCGATCGCATTTCTATAAAGAAAACGATCGCACTTTCTTTCGCAAAGGGGAATTACATCATTCCGCCCATGCCTCCCATACCGCCCATGCCGGCAGCACCTAAATCGGCTTTATCATCTTTTGGAAGATCGGTGACCATACATTCTGTGGTGATCATTAAGCCCGCTACAGAAGCCGCGAATTGTAACGCTGAACGAGTGACTTTAGTTGGATCTAAGATACCCATTTCGATCATATCGCCGTATTGTTCTGTCCCTGCGTTATAACCAAAGTTTCCTTCGCCATTTTTAACCGCACTTGCCACAACTGAAGCTTCTTCACCTGCGTTAGTGACGATTTGACGTAAAGGTGCTTCCATCGCACGTAATGCAAGTTTGATACCCACATTTTGTTCTTCGTTGTCACCTTTTAGGCTTGCTGCAACTTTCGCTGCTGCGCGGACTAATGCAACGCCACCACCAGCAACGATACCTTCTTCAACCGCTGCACGAGTTGCATGTAATGCATCATCCACACGGTCTTTTTTCTCTTTCATTTCAACTTCAGTTGCCGCGCCTACTTTGATTACAGCCACACCGCCAGCTAATTTAGCCACGCGTTCTTGAAGTTTTTCTTTGTCGTAGTCAGAAGTTGATTCTTCAATTTGTTGACGAATTTGAGCCACACGACCTTTGATTTGAGATTCATCACCGATACCATCAATAATGGTTGTGTTATCTTTATTGATAACAACACGTTTTGCTTGACCTAAATCTTCTAATGTCGCTTTTTCAAGTTCCATACCAATTTCTTCAGAAATCACAGTACCCGCTGTTAAAATTGCAATATCTTGTAACATCGCTTTACGACGATCACCAAAGCCTGGCGCTTTCACTGCTGCAACTTTCACGATGCCGCGCATGGTATTCACCACTAAGGTTGCAAGTGCTTCACCTTCGATGTCTTCAGCGATAATTAATAATGGTTTACCCGCTTTTGCCACACCTTCTAATACAGGAAGTAATTCTCGGATATTTGATACTTTTTTATCCACTAAAAGAATGTATGGGTTATCTAATTCAACCGTTGCTGTTTCTGGTTTGTTAATGAAATAAGGTGATAAGTAACCACGATCGAATTGCATCCCTTCCACAACGGCTAATTCATCGTCAAGACCTGTACCGTCTTCTACAGTAATCACGCCTTCTTTACCCACTTTTTCCATTGCTTGAGCAATTAATTGACCCACAATGCTGTCAGAGTTAGCAGAAATTGTCCCAACTTGCTCAATCTCTTTAGAGGTTTCACAAGGTTTAGATAAATTTTTAAGCTCAGAAACAACCGCACTTACCGCTTTATCGATACCGCGTTTTAAATCCATTGGGTTCATACCTGCCGCCACAGCTTTTAAGCCTTCATTTACAATAGCTTGAGCAAGTACTGTCGCAGTTGTTGTACCATCACCGGCTGCATCATTAGCTTTAGAGGCAACCTCTTTCACCATTTGTGCACCCATATTTTCAAATTTATCTTCTAATTCAATTTCACGTGCGACAGATACACCATCTTTGGTGATGGTTGGTGCACCAAATAATTTATCTAAAATGACATTACGACCTTTAGGGCCAAGGGTCACTTTTACTGCATCGGCTAATACATTCACGCCTTTAAGCATTTTTACGCGTGCATCGTTACCAAATTTTACATCTTTTGCTGCCATTTTCTTTTTTCCTTAATTTAAATTATTCCACAATCGCCAAAATATCGTTTTCAGAAATGATTAACACTTCTTCATCATCGATCTTTTCACTTTTTACGCCATAACCATCATTGAAAATGACCGTATCGCCAACTTTTACATCTAAAGGTTGAACGGTACCATTTTCCAAAATACGACCTTTACCCACTGCCAATACTTTCGCACGGGTTGATTTAGTCGCTGCAGAACCGGTTAATACGATACCACCAGCTGAACGGGTTTCGACTTCTTCACGTTTAACGATTACACGATCGTGTAAAGGACGAATATTCATGATTAATTTCCTTCTTAAAAATTTGTAAGTTCGTACCCTATATAAGGAAGATTTTTATGATTTCAAGGGCTGTTATTAAAAAATTTATGACAAAATGTTTTTCCTATTTAGCCATTTTTTACGTAAAATTCAGCCCGTCTTGCATAATAAACAAAACAAGGAATAACAATATGCATTTAACATCAAGAGAACAAGAGAAATTGATGCTTTTTTTAGCCGGTGAGCTTGCGGCAAAACGCAAAGCTCGTGGCGTAAAATTAAATTATCCAGAGGCAATTGCATACATATCAAGCCATTTACAAGAAGCAGCAAGAGATGGCATGAGTGTAGCGGAGTTAATGCACTATGGTGCAACACTTATCACTGTTGAAGATGTAATGGAAGGCGTCGCAAACATGGTTCACGAAGTACAGATCGAAGCAACCTTTCCTGACGGCACAAAGCTCGTTACTGTACCTTATCCAATTAGATAAAAGAAAATCTCCCCCTCTTTAGCAAAGAGGGGGCTTTCCATAAAAATTTTAAAATAGAAGGATTTAAATAAAATGATCCCTGGTGAATATCAATTATCTGAAGGCGATATCATTGCCAATGTTGGCAGAAAAACCGTTACAATCGAAGTAACCAATTCAGGCGACCGTCCAATCCAAGTCGGTTCGCATTACCATTTTTTTGAGACCAATAATGCCCTTAAATTTGACCGCACTTTTGCGCGTGGAATGCGCTTAAATGTGCCATCTGGCAATGCAATACGTTTTGAACCGGGTGAAGTGAAATCCGTAGAATTAGTCGCATTTGGTGGAAAAGAAACCATTTATGGCTTTCATAATCAAATTGATGGCAAATTATAAGGTAGAGAAAAATGTCATTAACAATTTCAAGAGCACAATATGTCGCAACTTATGGTCCAACCGTCGGCGATAGAGTCCGTTTAGGCGATACCAATTTATGGGCAACCATTGAACAAGATTTATTGACCAAAGGTGATGAATGTAAATTTGGTGGCGGTAAAAGTGTACGCGACGGTATGGCGCAAAGCGGTACCGCAACTCGTGATAATCCAAATGTATTGGATTTTGTGATTACCAATGTGATGATCATTGATGCTAAATTAGGCATTATCAAAGCCGATATTGGTATTCGCGATGGGCGTATTGTCGGCATCGGTCAAGCAGGCAACCCTGACACCATGGATAACGTCACGCCAAATATGATTATCGGTGCAAGCACGGAAGTACATAATGGCGCCCATTTAATTGCTACGGCGGGTGGTATTGATACCCACATTCACTTTATTTGTCCGCAACAAGCACAACATGCGATTGAAAGCGGGGTTACCACGTTAATTGGTGGCGGAACAGGCCCTGCTGATGGTACACACGCGACCACTTGCACACCGGGTGCATGGTATATGGAACGCATGTTCCAAGCAGCAGAAGCACTGCCTGTAAACGTAGGTTTTTTTGGTAAAGGAAACTGTTCAACTTTAGATCCGCTACGTGAACAAATTGAAGCGGGTGCATTAGGTTTAAAAATCCATGAAGACTGGGGTGCAACGCCAGCTGTGATTGATTCTGCCTTAAAAGTGGCTGATGAAATGGATATTCAAGTGGCAATTCATACCGACACGCTAAATGAAAGTGGCTTCTTAGAAGATACCATGAAAGCGATTGATGGACGTGTGATTCACACCTTCCATACGGAAGGTGCAGGTGGCGGCCATGCGCCAGATATCATTAAAGCAGCGATGTATCCAAACGTATTACCGGCTTCAACCAACCCGACTCGTCCGTTTACAAAAAACACCATTGATGAACATTTGGATATGTTGATGGTTTGCCATCACTTAGATAAACGTGTACCAGAAGACGTAGCATTCGCTGATAGCCGTATCCGCCCTGAAACCATTGCTGCAGAAGATATTTTGCATGATATGGGCGTGTTCTCGATTATGAGTTCTGACTCTCAAGCGATGGGACGTATTGGCGAGGTAGTGATTCGCACATGGCAAACCGCAGATAAAATGAAAATGCAACGTGGTGAGCTAGGCAATGAAGGAAACGATAACTTCCGTATTAAACGCTACATTGCAAAATACACTATTAACCCGGCAATTGCACACGGTATTGCGGATCATATTGGTTCGTTAGAAGTGGGCAAAATCGCAGATATAGTGTTGTGGAAACCTATGTTCTTTGGGGTAAAACCGGAAGTGGTCATTAAAAAAGGGTTTATTAGCTACGCTAAAATGGGCGATCCAAATGCCTCTATTCCAACACCGCAACCTGTATTCTACCGTCCAATGTATGGTGCACAAGGCTTAGCCACAGCACAAACCGCGGTATTCTTTATTTCACAAGCCGCTGAAAAAGCCGATATTCGTGCAAGATTCGGTTTACACAAAGAAACCATTGCGGTGAAAGACTGCCGCAACGTAGGTAAAAAAGATCTCGTTCACAACAATGCTACGCCTGAAATCACGGTGGATCCAGAACGCTATGAAGTGCGTGTAGATGGTGAGCTCATTACTTGCGAACCTGTGGATACGGTGCCATTAGGACAACGGTATTTCTTGTTCTAATAAAAATACACGCTATTCAATAATAAAGACAGTGCGTGTATAACACGCACTACTTTCGAATTTATAAATATGAAAATCATCAACCCTATTCTGCCTATTATGGATACCGTTTTAGGCGATTTAGCTAGTCTTCAAGCTGAAGGCAAAATTACACATCAAACTATAGAATGTGTAGCATTACATTGGTATGAAAGTGAGCGCAATATTCTGCGTAAAACCACAAATACGGGGCGTGAAGTGGCATTTCGCTTGCTAAAAGAAGGGCAACGTTTAAAACACGATGATGTGGTTTTTATCAGTGATGAATTAGTGATTGCGATTGAAATTTTACCGAGTGAAGTCATTCTACTTTCGCCGAAAACCTTGCCTGAAATGGCTCGCGCTTGTTATGAAATTGGCAATAAACATTCACCGCTCTTTTTAGATGGTGATGAAGTCACGTTGCCTTACGATAAGCCTATGTTTGAATGGTTAGACGCGGCAGGGTTTAACCCACAAAAAGCAGAGCGTCGTTTGAGCCAAGCCTTAAGAGCAAATTCTGCTCAAGGACACGGGCATTCGCATAGCCATACGCACGATCATCATGGCTATCACCATCATGGAGACGGCAATTGGCACCAACATTAAACCGAAGCCTGGCAGATTTAGGCGCATTGTTGCACTTGGTTGACCCCACTTTGCCAATCGGCGGCTTTAACCATTCAAACGGTTTAGAAACCTTTGTTCAGCAAGGCGTTGTTTCGACTAAAGCAAGTCTTGAAGAATATGTTCAAACGCAGTTATTGCAGAACTGGATATATAATGATGGAGCGTATCTTTCCCTCGCATTTGATGCAATGACTGCCAATGATTTTAACCGTTTGTGTGAATTAGACCATTCGTTATCTGCGACCAAAATTGCGCGAGAAAGCCGCGAGGGCAGTTTCAAGCTCGGCGTGCGGTTATTAAAAATTTTTATCCGCTATGAACAACATCCAATGTTGAGCCAATTTCAGCAAGCGATTCAAAATAAAGCCGTGCAAGGCTATTTCCCGATTGTGTTTGCTATGGTGGCGCAAGCGATGGGGCTCAGCAAAGCGGATACCTTGTATGCGTTCTACTACAATGCAGCAGTCAGCACCATTACCAATGGCGTAAAACTCATTCCCCTTAGTCAAATGGACGGGCAAGATATTTTGTTCGATTTACGAGCATCTCTTGTTCAAGCTGTGGAATTAAGTTTAGAACCCGATTTAGATTGGCTGGGTGCTGCAACGCTTGCGAATGATATACGAGCAATGCAACACGAAGTACTTTATACGCGACTTTATATGTCGTAAGTGCGATCATTTTTTATTGAGATTTTACTATCACAGAGGTGCTTATGGGCTTTTTCTGTGATCATCGAAAACGAAAGGAACATTATGCGTAACTACATTAAAATTGGCGTGGCAGGCCCTGTTGGCGCAGGCAAAACTGCCTTAATTGAAAAATTGACTCGTGAAATGGCGAGTCAATATAGCGTGGCAGTGATTACTAACGATATTTACACCCAAGAAGATGCGGAATTTTTAACTAAAAATAGTTTACTTCCGCCAGAGCGAATTATGGGGGTTGAGACAGGTGGTTGCCCACATACGGCAATTCGTGAGGATGCCTCAATGAATTTAGAAGCGGTTGATGAAATGGTGGCGCGTTTTCCTGATGTGGAAATTGTCTTTATTGAATCCGGTGGTGATAACTTATCGGCCACTTTCAGCCCCGATTTAGCAGATGTGACAATTTTCGTGATTGACGTTGCACAAGGTGAAAAAATCCCGCGTAAAGGTGGACCGGGTATTACTCGTTCTGATTTATTAGTGATTAACAAAACAGACCTTGCACCATTCGTTGGTGCGGATTTAAGCGTCATGGAACATGATGCACGCCGTATGCGTAACGGCCAACCGTTTATCTTTACCAACTTAATGAAGAAAGAAAATTTAGACGGTGTGATTGGCTGGATTGAAAAATATGCATTGTTGAAGAACGTAGAAGAGCCGAAAGCATTAGTGAGATAAAGAGTCCTCCCCTCTCTTTTAAAGAGGGGAGTTTTTTACAAATTGAAAAGATTATGAATAGCACCCTCAAACTTTCAACCAAACTTTCCTCAAACGGCAAAACTCAACTTGATGAATACTTTGCGACGCCACCTTTTAAAGTAATGACATTGTCTGCTTACGCCGATTCTTGGGAAAATGGACTTAGCGCAATGCAAATGTCTTCTTCGCCAGGGTTATTAGCTGGGGATCGAGTTGATATTCAAATAAAACTTGCAAAATCGACCGCTCTTTCTTTAAATACTCAGGCTTTCAGTCGTGTTCAGTCGATGAATGAGGACTATTTTGCTCAACAAAATACGTTCATTCAACTTGAAGAGAAGAGCCGTTTATTTTATTTGCCCCACCCATTGGTATTACATAAGGATTCTGCATTCAAACAAAAAACATTCATCAATATGCAATCTGGGAGTACGCTAATTTATGGTGAAACTGTGGCGATTGGACGAGTAGCAAATGATGAACGTTTTGAGTTTCGCCAATTTTCTTCTCATCTGAAAGTTCAGCTTTTGCAAAATAATGGGCAAACTAAACCGCTTGTATTGGATTGTATTCAATGGCAACCAGCACAAATGAAATTGACCGCATTAAGCCAAATGGAGGATTTTTCACATCAAGGCTCATTGGTTTATCTCAATTTGCAGAAAACACCAACTGAAGTTAAACAAATCGTCCAAATACTTCAACAGCAGGAAAGCGAGAAATCACTACTTATTGGCGTTTCTCAATTAAATGAAGGTGGGCTTATTGTTAGAGTACTTGGGCATCGTGCTGAACTCATTCAAAAGCTCTTTGAGAAGATCGGTGAGCAATTAAAATCAGCATAAAATTAATATTGCCAGGTGATCTTCCCCTAAAAAAACTTATGCGAGAAATGAAAATATCTCTCATACTTCTTCTTTAAAATGTGATCAATATCAAATTTATTTTCAGTGTAAATTCCTATAATTACCTCAAATTAATTAACAACCAAAAAAGGTGATTAAAATGACTCAATACAGAAAAGAAGTGGATTTATTAGGTGAACGTGATGTGCCAGCAGATGCGTACTGGGGGATTCATACATTAAGAGCGGTAGAAAATTTCAATATTTCTAACGTAACCATTTCTGACGTGCCTGAGTTTGTACGTGGCATGGTAATGGTGAAAAAAGCAACGGCTTTAGCCAATGGCGAATTAGGGGCAATTCCAAGTGATATTGCAAAAGCGATTGTAGCAGCTTGTGATGAAATCCTTACCACTGGGAAATGCTTAGATCAATTCCCATCAGATGTATATCAAGGTGGTGCAGGTACGTCTGTCAATATGAATACTAATGAAGTGGTTGCTAACCTTGCGCTTGAAAAAATTGGCCATAAAAAAGGCGAATATAACGTGATTAACCCAATGGATCACGTTAATGCAAGCCAATCAACCAATGATGCGTATCCTACCGGTTTCCGTATTGCGGTGTATAACAGCATCCTAAAATTGATCGATAAAATTCAATATTTACACGACGGTTTTGATAATAAAGCAAAAGAGTTTGCGAACATCTTAAAAATGGGTCGTACTCAATTGCAAGATGCAGTGCCAATGACTGTTGGTCAAGAATTTAAAGCTTTCGCCGTATTACTTGAAGAAGAAGTGCGTAACTTAAAACGTACCGCTGAGTTACTCCTTGAAGTAAACCTTGGTGCAACGGCAATCGGTACTGGTTTAAATACGCCACAAGGCTATACAGAATTAGTTGTAAAACACCTTGCTGAAGTGACTGGATTAGCTTGCGTACCGGCAGAAAACTTAATCGAAGCAACATCTGACTGTGGTGCTTATGTCATGGTTCATGGTGCATTAAAACGCACAGCAGTAAAACTTTCTAAAGTATGTAATGACTTACGTTTACTTTCTTCTGGTCCACGTGCTGGTATTAAAGAAATTAACTTACCTGAATTACAAGCTGGCTCTTCTATCATGCCGGCAAAAGTCAACCCAGTTGTTCCAGAAGTGGTGAACCAAGTATGCTTTAAAGTAATTGGTAACGATACAACGGTGACTTTTGCATCTGAAGCAGGTCAGTTACAATTAAACGTAATGGAACCCGTGATTGGTCAAGCAATGTTCGAATCTATTGATATCTTAACGAATGCTTGTGTGAACTTACGTGATAAATGCGTGGATGGCATCACTGTAAACAAAGAAATTTGTGAAAACTACGTATTTAACTCAATCGGTATCGTGACTTACTTAAATCCATTTATCGGTCACCACAACGGCGACTTAGTGGGTAAAATCTGTGCGCAAACAGGCAAAGGCGTACGTGAAGTTGTATTAGAAAAAGGTTTATTAACAGAAGAACAATTAGATGACATTCTTTCTGTAGAAAACTTAATGAATCCAACTTATAAAGCGAAATTAAATAAATAATCTCGCTGAGAGATAAAAAAGAGCGGTCAACTTTGATTTGACTGCTCTTTTTCATTTAAAATGGAAACAGTATTGGCACAATAAAAACAGTGACTAACATAACAATTAAAGTAAAAGGTACGCCTATTTTAATAAAGTCAGCAAATTTATAGCCACCAGGTCCAATTACCATAGTATTCACTGGAGAGGAAACTGGCGTCATAAAAGCAGCTGAAGCGGCAATTGCCACAACCATCGCAAATGGTACTGGAGAAACATTAAGCTGTGTAGCAAGAGAAATCGCAATCGGTGCCATCAAAATTGCTGTAGCCGTGTTCGAAATAAACAATCCAACTAATGCACAAAAAATAAAAAGTACAATCAATACGGGATACATTCCCCATCCATCAATAATTTGGGTCAGCCATTTTACGGCCAATTCAACCCCACCTGTTTTTTGAAGTGCAGTCGAAAATGGCATCATTCCAATAATCAAGATGAGACTTGGCCATTGAATGGAATTGTATGCACTTTTTGCATCAATACATCCAAAATAAGCCAACATTAAACAGGCTATTAATGCTGCAATGACATTTGGAACAACGCCTGAAACCATTAATAATACCATGACCAAAATGGATAGTAAGGCAAACGGTGCTTGGCGCTGAGCAGGCACTGCGCGTTCCATTTCCTTCGGATAATTCAATACCAGAAAATCTTTCCGACGATCGCGCATTGCTTGAATAAGTCGCCAATCACCGATTACCAAAAGCAAATCCCCTGAACAAAATTTTTCTTTATTAAAGGCATCACTCAGTACTACACCATCCCGTTTAATACCAACGACATTTAAGCCATATTTTGTACGAAATTGTAACTCAGCTGTCGTTTTTCCTATACAAATGGAATCTGGTACAATAATCAATTCGGCCATTCCAATAGAACGTGCTTGCTGATCAAAAGACTGCGATTTAATTTCAGCAGGCTCTAAATGAAATTCTTGGCAAAATAGGGAAAAATTGAAATCAGAGCGTTCCAAATTGACCATAAGAATATCTTTTGCCTTTATCTCTGACGTGCCAAGTGGCATAGTATAGCTTGGACGAAAGTGTTTCCATCGTTCAATCGCTAGCACATTGAGTTGATAGCTAGAACGCAAATGCAATTGATCTAAGGTTTTACCAACGAAAGGTGACATACTTTTCACAACTAAACGCTTGGTGCGATCTTTCAAACCATATTCATCAATTAACTCACTCATGGAACTTTGTTTGGTCTCTTGATTACTATTATCATTACGAACAGAAAGCCATCGACGAATAATGAGCATATAACCTATGCCAAGTACTAATATCAACACGCCAATCGGAGTGAAATCAAAAAACTCAAACCGAAGATGAGTCTCTTTAACTAACTCTGCATTCACGACAAGATTAGGGGCTGTTGCAATTAATGTCATCATCCCGCTGATTAACCCAGCCACACTTAATGGCATCATTAATCGTTTTGGTGAAATGTTCATTTGTCGACAAATCATGATAACAACAGGAATAAACACGGCAACTACGCCCGTTGAACTCATAAATGCCCCCAATCCAGCCACAGAAAGCATTAGCAAAATAAGCACCTTAGCTTCACTATTTCCTGCCACTTTCAAAATACCATCGCTTACATGATAAGCGATCCCTGTTCGGACTAAACTCTCACCCACAATGAAGAGTAAGGCGATTAATATAATATTAGGATCACTAAAGCCTACGAAAATCTCTTGGGTACTCAGAATTCCGCTTAGATAAAAAAAGAGCATCACCAATAATGCCACCACATCCATACGAATTTTATTATGCACGAATAAAATAATAGCAGCCATAAGCAACATTAATGTCAAAAATAATGGACTTACCCAAAGTGCATCATCAAAAATGGTATTCATACTCTATCCTTTAATCTTATAATCTTCTTTCTAATTACTTTTCTATACCTAACGCTTTCTTTACAGGAGAAAAACTACGACGATACTCGGGTAAAGGACCAAGCTCCGCTAATTTTTCTAAATGTAATTTGGTAGGGTAACCTTTATGTTGAGCAAAGGCATATTTAGGATACTTCTTATCTAATTCTTCCATTTCCTGATCTCGTGCGACTTTTGCCAAAATAGAAGCAGCGCTAATTTCAGCCACAAGTGAATCCCCTTTCACCACGGCTTGAGCTGGCAAACCTAGATTAGGCGGAATACGATTACCATCCACCAACACAAAGTGCGGTTGAATTTTTAAGGCTTTTACGGCCCGTTCCATTGCTAGCATAGAGGCATGCAGAATATTCAGTTCATCGATCTCTGCTGGCTCTGCTCGCCCCATTGCCCAAGCTAAGGCCTTCTCTTTAATTTCTGCTGCGAGTGCAAGACGTTTTTTCTCGCTGAGCTTTTTTGAATCCGCCAAACCAGCAATCGGCTTATTCGGATCTAAGATCACTGCAGCCGTTACAACTGCACCCACTAAAGGGCCACGGCCAACTTCATCCACTCCTGCAAATAATTGATAACCTTCAGGATAAACAAAATCAGTCATGTCTTTGCTCCAATAAATCAATCACAGCTTGTGCGGCTTGGCTATCCGCATCACATTGAATTAATTTGTGTAATTCAGTAAAACGTTGAATTAAAATACTGCGAGATTTGACCGCACTTTCATCATCACCCAAATACTGAGAAAGTTGTTCTGCTAATTTTTGTGGTTCGCAATCTTCTTGAATCATTTCTGGTACTAACATTTCATCCGCTAACAAATTAGGTAATGAAATATATTTTGTTTTGACCAATCGTTTTGCCAAAAAATGTGTGAAAGGTTTCATTCGATACCCCACCACCATTGGCGATTTACACAACATCGCTTCAAGTGCAGCGGTACCTGAAGCTAGTAAAGTTGCTTCGGCAGCAATCATCACTTGGCGTGCTTTACCATCAATTAAATGCATATCGAGATCAGGTGCAATCTGAGCCTTTATTTCCTCAAATTGCTGGCGACGCTTTTCATTCACCAAAGGGACTAAAAACTGCAAGTCTGGATATTTTTCTTTTAATAACAAAGCAGTTTTTAAAAATGGCTCAGTAAGGAAGCCCACTTCACTACCTCTACTCCCTACTAAAATAGCAAGGTAACGTCCTTTTTCATCAATACCTAAAGTCTGGCAAGCTTCTGTACGATTTGGTTTTAATGGAATCGCATCTGCCATGGTATGGCCAATAAAACGGCAAGGCACATTAAAACGATCATAAAAAGCTTTTTCAAAAGGAAGAAAAGCCAATACTTGATGAGTTGCTTTGGCAATTTTGTAGATACGATTTTGACGCCAAGCCCATACAGATGGACTCACGTAATGAATGGTTTTAATCCCTTTTTCTTTTAATTTTAGTTCAACGGTAAGATTAAAATCCGGTGCATCAATACCGATAAATACATCCGGTTTAATAGCAGAAAGTTGTTCGATAACACTGCGACGAATTTTAAGCAATCGAGGTAAATGTTTAAGTACTTCTACTAGCCCCATGACAGAGAGCTCTTCCATATCAAAAAAGCTTTCAAAACCTTGAGCAATCATTCGCTCACCACCAATCCCGACAAATTTAGCTTGCGGATAGTGGCGTTTAAGCGCTTGAATGAGACCTGCACCAAGAATATCACCAGACACTTCACCGGCAACAATTGCAATAGTCGGATTTTCTTTTATCATCAAATTTATCCTAAAAAACGACCGCACTTTGAACAAATCATAGTGCGGTCTCTTTGTTATTCATCATTTTCTCTTAACGAGAAAAGAAACGTTAATTAACGAATAATGCCACGGGTAGAACGTTTGAAGAACTCCACAAAGAAACTAATTGCAGATTCAGTTTGTGCAATTTGTTCAATTTCCGGCAATACTTCTTCAAGGGTTTTACCGCTACGGTAAATCATTTTATAAACATTACGGATAGCATGCATGGTTGGTTTATCAAAACCACGACGTTTTAATCCTTCAAGGTTTACACCGAAAGGCTGCGCATGGTTACCTTGAGCCATCACATAAGGCGGCACATCTTGGCTAACCATAGAGCCACCACCTAACATTACGTGCGCACCAACGATTACAAATTGATGGATCGCAGACATGCCACCAACAATCACAAAATCATCTAATTCAACGTGCCCCGCAAGGGTTGCATTGTTTGCTAAAATACAGTTATTTTTTATTTGACAATCGTGGGCAACGTGGACGTTGATCATCAATAAGTTGTTGTTACCAATACGTGTTACACCACCACCTTGGATTGTGCCGCGGTGAATCGTCACATGTTCTCGAATAAGGTTGCCATTACCAATAATGGTTTTAGTTGCTTCGCCTTTATATTTTAAATCTTGGTTGACTTCACCGATGCTGGCGAATTGATAAATCTGGTTATCCTCACCAATCACGGTGTCGCCTTTCACGACAATATGAGAATTTAAAACGGTACGCGCTTTAATCTCAACGCTCCCTTCAATAATACAGAAAGGACCGATAACAACGTCTTCGCCAATAACTGCGCCATCAGCAACAAGCGCGGTTGGGTGAATTTTTGCACTTGGGTGGATCATACTTACCCCTTAATTTTCTTTAATTATCGACGAGCACACATTAATTTGGCTTCACAAGCAACTTCACCGTTTACGGTTGCAATACCTGTGAATGCTGTAATACCACGACGTTCTTTAATCACTTGAACGTTCAATTCCATTTGATCTCCAGGTAATACTGGGCGTTTGAAACGCGCTTCATCAATACCTGCGAAATAGAATAATTCGCCACCTTTTAATTCATGGGTTTTAAATGCAAGGATCCCCATTGATTGCGCCAAAGCTTCAAGAATTAGCACGCCAGGCAATATAGGCTCCCCTGGGAAATGACCGGTGAAGCAAGGCTCATTGACACTAATATTTTTAATCGCCTTTAACCACTCACCTTCTTTATAGTTCAATACTCGATCTACGAGTAAAAATGGGTAGCGATGTGGCAATAAGGTCATAATTTCTTTTGCTTCAATCACTTTACTTACTTGATTCTCTGACACATTTAATACCTTTAAAAATAAATAATAAAACGTTACGATTATACGATATTTCCGTATAAAAATAAAACGCACCCTAAGGTACGCTTTAAAAATCTTATCCAAGCTTTTTCTCGAGCGCTTTCAATCGTTTATTGATACCATCAATACCCAAAGTCAGTGCAGCTGTCTTTCGCCACTCTTTATTGGTTTGTAATGGAATACCCGATGAATAAACACCTGGCTCAGTAATTGGGCGCATCACCATTCCCATGCCTGTTACTGTGACTTTATCGCAGATTTCCATATGCCCATTAATGACACTTGCTCCACCAATTAAACAATAACGACCCACTTTCAAGCTACCGGCCATAATCACACCGCCAGCGACAGCTGTACCCGTGCCGATATGAACGTTATGCGCAATTTGACAAAGATTATCAATGATGACGTTATCTTCAATGACTGTCGCGTCTAAGGCTCCACGGTCAATACAGGTACAAGCACCGATTTCGACATTATTACCTATGATCACTTGGCCTACTTGTGGAATTTTTACCCAGCGACCACGATCATTTGCATAGCCAAAACCATCACTACCAATCACAGCACCTGATTGAATTAAGCAATTTTGTCCAATTTCTACTTCATGATAAACGCTTACATTTGCCCAAAGCTGTGTACCTGCACCAATTTTGGTGAATTTACCGACAAAACAACCAGCGCCAATAATCACGTTATCGCCTAATACAACACCTTCTTCAATAACGGCATTTGCACCAATTGATACATTTTCACCAATTGAAGCTTTTTCAGAAATAACCGCACTTGGGTGGATATTTTGAGCCGCTTTTGGGGTAGTATCCATATATTGAGATAATACTGCATAAGCAACATAAGGATCTTTAACGATAAGTAAATTACTTTCAGATGAGCAAAATTCCACATCCGCTTCTGACACCACAAGAATACCGGCTTTAGATTCAGCTAATAAAGGGCGAAATTTTGCATTAGAAATGAACGTAAGCTGATTCGCATCTGCTTTTGAAAGAGCAGCAATACTATTAACGATAACGTCGGCGTTACCACGAAAAGTACCGCTGACTTTTATTGCTAATTCCTGTAAAGAATAGGATTTTTGCATTATGAGAACCTATTATTTTTTCTCTTCAGTTTTTGCTGGAGCCGCTTTTTCAGTTGCAGGAATAGATTTTAATACTTCTTCAGTAATATCTTTACCATCTACCGCAAACACAACAGAATTAGCATCTAAAACATAAGTATAACCTTTTGTTTTGGCTAATTCATTAGTTGCAACTTGGATACTTTCTAATAATTTAGCACGCTCTTCTGCTTGACGTTTTTCATTTTGCTCTTGGAATTCTGCTACTTTTTTATCTTGCTCTTCCATCAATTTATTTAGCTTAACTTCTTCATCTGAACCAAATTTAGTAATTTCATCTTGGCGCTTTTGGATTTCAGCTTGACGTAAACGAGGTACATCTTTTTGTAAAGAGGCAATTTTGTCTTCTACTTTTTTACGCGATGCTACGATTTTCTCATCAATTTCTTTTTTGCTTGCTGCAAGTTTATCGGCTTTTGGCTTAAATTCTGCATCTAACTTGTCTGCAACAGCCTGGCGATCCGGATGATTTTGGAATAAGTAACCTGCATTAATGAATGCAATATTTTCATCTGCAGCGGCAAAACCAGATGCCAACGCAAGACCTACAGATAATGCTGTTACTTTTACTACGTTTTTCATATTTTAATATCCTTAAATGAGTTTAATAAACTTTTCTGTATCAGCTAATATGCTGACACAGAAAAAAATTTTGACTTAAATAATACACTAAAGTTCAACCTTTAAAATGCACCACCAATACTGAATTGGAATTGTTCTACATCATCATTCTCATATTTTTTGACTGGTTTTGCATAAGAGAAAATCAACGGTCCAATCGGAGATTGCCACTGAAAACCGACCCCAGCAGATGCACGAACTCGACCAAACTTACCATAATCGGGTAAGTTTATAAGAAGGGCTGATGGAAGCCCTTCTCTATCAGATTTCCATTTTGTATTCCATACACTTGCTGCATCAACAAATAATGAAGTTCTCACATTATTCTGATTTTTATCTGACACAAAAGGAGTTGGAACAATTAACTCGACACTCGCCGTAGTCATCGCATTACCACCAATTACATCAGTACTTGGAACCCAGCCTTGGCTACCATAACTATCTTTTTGCCAATATATCGCATTTGGGCCAACTGCTCCATATGAAAAACCTCGTAGTGATCCAATTCCACCAGCACTATACAACTGATAAAAAGGTACTCGCTTATTACTCAAACCATTAGCATAAGCCGCACTTGCTTTACCTGATAATACCCAAAGGTGCTGACGATCTAATGGATAATATCCTTGAATATCTGCACTTAACTTGTAATACTTATTATCCGAACCAGGAACGGTAATACGTCCACCAATACTTGCCTTCACCCCTTTAGTTGGTAAATAGCCCCGATTTAAGCTGTTATAATTCCACCCGAATGAAACATCAAAATCGTTTGTTTTAATTGAGTTACTATCTAAATTCATAGACTTCATATATAGGTTACGATTGTATTCAGTAGCAAAATTACTGATCTTATTATAGGCGTAACCCAATCCCAAATAATATGAGTTATTCTCATTTACTGGAAAACCTAATGTTAAGTTACCACCATAAGTTGTCCGTTTATAAGTGGATGATGTATCACTTTTCGAGTTATCGTAAGTTTCATAGAATACGTTTCCACCTAAACTTACCCCATCTTTAGTAAAGTATGGTTCGGTATAACCCAAGTTTACACTTGTACCATAATCATTACGTGTACCGGCTAAACTTACCGCTGCACCAGTTCCCAAGAAGTTATCTTGTTTCACGCTTGCTTGATAGCTGATACCACTCTCTGTACCATAACCAATACCAAAGTTAATACTACCAGTATTACGTTCTCTTACTTTATATACAACATCTACTTCATCATTAGAACCTTGAATGGGTTCAATACGATTTTCTACGCTCTCAAAGAAACCTGTTCTATCTAAACGTACTTTACCTAACTCAACTAATTGTGAGTTATACCAAGCCCCTTCTTGCTGACGCATTTCTTGACGCAATGTGCTATCTGCAGAAACCGTATTACCTTCAAAACGAACTTGACGTACTGATAAACGACGTCCTGCATCAACCACAAAGGTTAATGCTAATGTTTTATTTGCATCATCAAAATCTGGTACCACATTAACAGTTGCACCGCCATAACCTCTCTCACCTAATTTATCTTTAATTAGATTTTCTACGTTTTGCACATCTGAACGTCTGAAAGTATCATTCAAATGAAGCTCACCTAATAGTGGTTGCAACTCATCAGTCATACCGCCTAAGTTACCAACAATACGAGCAGAACTTAAATTGTATTTTTCACCTTCACTTACATCAATAGTCACATCTACTTTTGTATGTTCTTCATTTAACTGAACATCTGTTTTTGTCACTCTAGCTTTGGCATAACCATTATTTTGGTAATAGTCTTGGATAGCTTGAATATCTTTATCAAACTGAGAACCATCAAATTTATTACCCCAAAGTTTCCACCAAGAATCTGGTTGAAGCTCCATTTGTTCTTGTAACTTACTGCTAGAAATCGCTTCATTTCCATTAAAAGTCACTGAACGAAGTTTTGCCGTATCATCTTCATCAATTTGAAGCGTAATTTCTGCGCGGTTATTTGGTAAAGTTGTCACGATCGGATCAACTTTCGCATTATAACGACCTACACTCTTATAATGTTCTCTTAAGGTTTTCGCAAACTCTTCTAATTTTGCTCGATTTAGTACATTACCACTTTTAAAACCATTAGCATCAAGATTTTGTTTTAACGCTTCAGTTGGAACAACTGAATTACCTTTGATATGTACTTCAGAAATAATAGGCTTCGCAATGACGCTTACAACTAAATCATCACCATCTTGGAAAGCTTTAACATCATCAAACTGCCCACTGATGAACAATGAACGTACAATATTAGCCATATCTTGATCCGTTACACGCTGACCACTACGAACGGGAAGACTTGCTAAAATTTGCTGTTCTAAGTCTCCTTGAACACCATCAATACGAATGTCATTTGCTACAAATGGTGTCGCAAATACACTCGTTGTAGTACCGAATAATAAACTTGCGATTAGAAGTTTTTTCATCGACTTTATCCTATAAAAATAATAGTTATAAACGTAAGAAATCATTAAAAAGCACAACCATTGTTTGAATTAACAAGAGTATCAGCCCTATACGATAACTTAAATTCTGAACCCGCTCTGAAACAGGTTTTCCTTTGATAGCTTCCGCCGTCAGAAATACAAGATGTCCACCATCTAAAACTGGCAATGGAAATAAATTCATTATGCCTAAATTAACACTGATTAACGCAAGAAAACTTAAGAAATAAATCACACCAGCATTAAAAGATGCACCTGCTCCTTGGGCAATTGAAATCGGCCCTGCCAAACTGGAAAATGAAAGCTCACCACTAAACAGTTTTCCTATCGCCTTCACTATAAACCAAGAAATTTGGCCTGTCTTCTCTACGCCTTTTTTTAAGGCATCAAGAATACCATATTTTAGTTCAGTTCGATACTGTTCGCCAACTTTTAAGAAAGTCGGGCTTATCCCAACCAACCACTTACCATCTTGATTTTTTTCGGGTTGCAAGGTTTTGTCAAAAATTTCTTGATTGCGTTCAACCTTAATTGTAAAAGGCTGACCTTGTTGTACCAGTGCGACAAAAGTCTTCCAATCAAGTGCGGTCAAATTTTCTGTTAAAATTTTATCGCCAATCAACAAGCCCGCTTTATCAGCTGGAGAATTCTCCACCACTTTTGATAATATCATCTCTACTTTACTTGAAACAGGATTGATTCCTAATGTTTCAAATGCCGTTTCTTTATCTGGCTCAAATGTCCAATTTTGCAGATTAATGGTTCGCGAATAAGGTTGGTCTTCACCAAAAGGAGTCAATGTGAGTTCAACAGAATCAGAACCTAACGTATCAGTGAGTAATAAATTAATGGTTTCCCAATCGGGCGCATTCTTACCATCAATGGCCAAAATCTGGGTATTCGGTTCAATTTGAGCCATCGCCGCCGGTGAATTTGACCTGACATTTTCAATGACCGGTTTAACACTTGGAATCCCTACAGAATAAATCACCCAATATGCCAAAATCGCAAAAATAAAATTAGCAAGCGGGCCTGCGGCAATGACAAAAGCCCGTTGAGCGACAGATTTGCTTTCAAATGCCTGCGATTTTAATTCTGCGGGGACATCTTCATTTCGTCCGTCAAGCATCTTGACATAACCACCAAGTGGAATGGCTGAAATAGCAAATTCGGTGCCCAATTTATCTGTGCGTCGCCAAATCACTTTACCAAAACCAATCGAAAAACGATGAACCTTAATACCGCACTTTCTTGCTGCCCAAAAATGGCCGTATTCGTGTACGGCAACCAGCACAGCAATTGCAACAATAAATGAGCCAAGCGACCACAAAAACGACATGTTCTATCCTATAACACAAAGAAATAGAAGTATGTGAAGAATGGTACTGCGGCTGTTAAGCTATCAATACGATCTAAAATACCGCCATGGCCTGGAATTAATTGACTACTGTCTTTGATGCCCGATTCACGTTTAAACATACTTTCGGCTAAGTCACCTAATACAGAAATAGCTACAGTCGCCACAGAAAGCACAACAAAACCACTCATTGCACGGCTACCTAATAAGGTTTTACCTGAGAAATGGATAAATACAAATGCCAATACAACTGCAGTGATCATGCCACCAAATACACCTTGCCATGTTTTTCCCGGTGAGACTTTCGGTGCAAGCTTGTGCTTACCAAAGGCTCGTCCCGCAAAATAGGCACCAGAGTCTGCTGCCCACACCAATACAAACACATAAAGCAATAAGAATAAACCATGATGAGGATCAGCGGTATAATTATCTAGACGTAAACGTAAGACAGCGGCAATAAAAGGAATCAGCGTAGAGAAAGCAAACAACACTTGTAAAGGGATATTTTTACCCCAAAACTTCGCTGAGCTTGGATAAGTCACCACTAATACTAATGCAAGCGCCCACCAACCAACTGAATTTAGTAATAAAAGTGGCAAGTAGTTTTCAAATACTCGACCCGCATCTAAATAATTACCTTCGTTATAAAGCCAAAGGAAGATAAATGCGCCTAAAAATGCCGCGATACAAAGGCGCGCCAAAGGATTTTTAAAACGAGCAAATTGAGCCCACTCCCAAATACCAAGCGTCGCCACAAAGCCTAAGGCTAGGGCAAAATAAAATGGGGTAAATAAGAACAAGGCACATAATACCAAAGCAATCAACACAATGGCTGATAATACACGTTCTTTAAGCATAAGTTCTCCGCTTATTCTGTCCCGCCAAAACGGCGATGACGTTGTTGATAGCAGGCAATCGCCTGATTAAAATCTTTTTCACTAAAATCCGGCCAAAGCACATCTAAAAAACACAATTCCGCATACGCAATTTGCCAAAGTAAGAAATTACTAATACGTTGCTCACCGCTCGTCCGAATTAACAAATCGACTGGCGGCTCATCTTGTGTGACTAAATGTTGCTGGAAAAGTGATTCATTAATATCACTCACCGAAATCTCATTATTTTTTACTTTTTCAGCTAATTGTTGAGTCGCTTGAACAATATCCCAACAACCACCGTAATTAGCCGCAATATTTAAAGTCAGTGCGGTATTATTTTTCGTTAAATTTTCTGCTTTTGCGATCTTCTCTTGCAATTTTTCACTAAAACGAGAAACATCACCGATAATCTTTAAACGAATATTATTTTTATGTAATTTTTTGACTTCTCGATCAAGCGCTTGCATAAAGAGCGTCATTAAAGCGCTCACTTCTTGCTCAGGACGATTCCAGTTTTCGCTGCTAAATGCATATAACGTCAAAAATTTGACACCGGTTTGTCGTGCATAACTCACTGCACGGCGCACGGCTGCCACCCCATTTGTATGGCCAAAAATACGCAGCTTATTTTGTTGCTTCGCCCATCGCCCATTTCCATCCATTATAATGGCAACGTGTTCGGGAATATTATTGTTATCAAGTTCTTTCATTCTAAAATATTCGGATTTTATGACCGTACTTTGGCATATTCTACATCAACTTTTTAATCAGCGAATCGGCCAGCTCACGTGCTTGGTTATCTACAGCCAATACATCATTAATGCTTGAAATGATAGAAGATGGCATTTGCTCAACCGCTGCTTGGTTAATTTTCGCAATATCCGTAAATTTAATATATCCATCTAAAAAAGCTTGTACTGAAATTTCATTTGCTGCATTCATAGCGGTTGTCGCATACTGCCCTTCTGCAAAAGCATCGATCGCTAATTTTAAATTTGGATAACGATTAAAATCAGGTTCGATAAACGTCAATTCTTTGATTTTAAAGAAATCTAATGGTTCCACACCACTGACAGTACGATTTGGATAAGCCATAGTTTCAGCAATGGGCGTGCGCATATCCGGATTGCCCATTTGAGCAATCACCGAGCCATCTACATAACGCACCATTGAATGAATAATAGATTGAGGATGAATAATCACTTCCATTTCATCAGACGATGCATTGAAGAGCCAACGGGCTTCAATGTACTCTAAACCTTTATTCATCATCGTGGCAGAATCTACGGAGATTTTTTTACCCATTGACCAGTTTGGATGAGCGACGGCTTGTTCTGGCGTAATATGTTCAAACTCGTTTAATGGCGTATAACGGAAAGGCCCACCAGAACCAGTTAAGACAATTTTACTGACGCCCAATTCTTTCAAAGGACAGAACCCAACTTTTTCTTGCGCTTCAGGCGGTAAAGATTGAAAAATCGCGTTATGCTCACTATCAACAGGCAATAATTTTGCTTTCGACTGCTTCACTGCATCAATAAAGATCTGGCCACACGTCACCAAGGATTCTTTATTCGCAAGCAAGACTTTCTTACTCGCTTTTACTGCCGAAAGAGTCGGTAGTAATCCCGCTGCCCCAACAATGGCGGCCATCACTTGATCTGCGTCCGGATGGGCTGCCAACTCACAAATGGCTTTCTGTCCAGCTAAGACTTCCGTTTTAATGTGATGTGAAGCTAATTTTTCTCGCAATACCTTTGCTGCATTTTCATCATCTAGTGCGGCAAAGTGCGGTTGAAATTTCACGCATTGTTCAAACATTGTCTCAACATTTTTGCCCCCTACTAACGCAAAGGCATGGTATTTGTCGGGGTTATGTTCGATAACTGAAAGGGTGCTATGACCAATAGAACCTGTTGATCCTAAAATAACAAGATTTTGTTTTTGCATAAAATTTCGACCGCACTTTGTGCTTTTATTTCTTCATCAGAATAGAACAAGGGCAGACACTTGGTCTGCCCCAAAACATGATTCGACAATTAGAAATCCATTAATTCTTTTTCTTTATCAGCTAAGATCTCATCCACTTTTTTGATATAGCTATCAGTCACTTTTTGAATGATTTCTTCTGCTTTGTGTTGATCGTTTTCGCTGATTTCTTTATCTTTTAATAATGCTTTGATTTTATCATTTGCATCACGACGCACGTTACGAATCGCGACTTTACCTTGTTCACCTTCGCCTTTTACGATTTTAATTAAATCACGACGACGTTCTTCAGTTAATGGAGGAAGAGGTACGCGAATCGTTGTACCCGCTGAAGATGGGTTTAAACCTAAATCAGAAGTTAAAATCGCCTTTTCTACTGCGCTGATTAAAGAACGGTCAAATACCGTTACCGCTAAAGTACGCGCATCTTCTGCAACAACGTTAGCTAATTGACGAAGTGGCGTCGCTGCACCATAGTATTCCACTTGGATCGCATCTAATAAGCTAGGTTGAGCACGACCTGTACGGATTTTTGCAATATGCCCACGCAACGCTTCGAGGCTTTTTTCCATGCGAGCTTCAGCATCTTGTTTAATTTCATTAATCATTTATCTGTCCTTTTCAATAAATAAAGATAAAACACAGTGATTTTACTGGATTTTTAGGGAGTTTTGAATAAATTTATTCATAAAAAAGGCGAGATTGTCTCTCGCCATTTTATTCGTTCAAAAAAATTAACAAATCGTTGTGCCTTCTTCTGTGCCTAGCACCACTTGGCGCAATGCACCTGGTTTGCACATATTAAATACACGAATTGGCATACTGTGGTCACGAGCAAGTGTAAACGCAGCTAAATCCATCACTTGTAATTCTTTATCAATCACTTCTGCATAAGATAATTTATGGTATAGCTTCGCATTAGGATTTTTTGCTGGGTCGCAATCATACACGCCATCAACTTTGGTCGCTTTTAACACGATATCCGCTTCAATTTCAATACCACGTAAGCAAGCCGCAGAATCTGTTGTAAAGAATGGACTACCTGTACCTGCAGAGAAGATCACTACGCGTTTTTCACGTAACATTTTAATTGCTTCAGACCAGTTATACGTATCGCAAATACCATTTAATTGGAACGCAGACATTAATTTCGCATTAACATCTGCACGGTGAAGCGCATCACGCATAGCCAAACCATTCATCACGGTTGCAAGCATCCCCATGTGGTCACCCACGACACGATTCATCCCTGCTTTAGCTAATTTTGCTCCACGGAATAAGTTACCACCACCGAGCACAACACCAACTTCCACGCCCATTTCAATTAATTCTTTAATCTCTAACGCCATACGATCGAGGATAGAAGGATCGATACCGAAGCCCTCATCACCTTGTAATGCTTCACCACTTAATTTTAATAAGATTCGTTTGTAAATTGGTTGGCTCATTGTTTTTTCCTTTGTCGCTTACAAAAATTGGCTTATTTTAGCAAAAGAGCGAAAAAGTTAAAAATGGAAATTGGTCAGAAAAGTGCGATAAAATATCGCTGTTTTGATTTTATAGGTAAACTTTATGAAGATTTCAAAAACCTCACAAATTTTAACCGCACTTTTTTCTTTGGCTTGTGCCATTGCTGCCGGTTATTTGATTTTACGAGGTTCAGGGATGTTTCCTGAGCCATCTATTAGTCTGATTTTACTCACGGCTATTTTCATTATTTTGTTAAGCAGCAGTCGAAAATCTTTCTATTTTATTTTATTACCCTTAGTTTGTTTACACGCAATTTATACGCCGACAGGCTTAAATTTTGGTGCGCCAAGCTATCAATATATTGCTTCTGTTCTTGCGACAGACATGTTGGAAACTAAAGAGTTTCTGTTACAAATTCCAGTAAGTAGCTATTTAGCCGCATTGGCTATTCCACTATTAGTCTTTTTACATTACAAAAGTACGGTCAAATTTGGCGTGAAATTTTATCACAATAAAACATTTATCGCTTTGGCTACCCTGTTTATTGGTTATAACTTGCCGATTGCTGCGCCATTAAAAGAAACGATTGATTCCACTGTTAAAATCGTTGATGAATGGCAAAAATTGAAAAAAATGTCACAAGAAAGCAGCTGGGGACAATCCAATTTGGAGAATTCCAAATATCAAGATTATGTGATTATTTTGGGTGAAAGTGCGCGAAAAGACTACTTACACGCTTATGGCTATCCTGTTAATGACACGCCATTTATGTCATCAGCAAATGGCACTCTTATTGATGGGATGACATCTGCTGGAACCAACACTGTGGCCTCATTACGTTTAATGCTGACTTTACCAGACAAAGAAAAATGGGAACCCAACTATGATTTAAGCTTAGTAGATCTCATTAAATCTGCTGGTCTAAAAACCTACTGGCTGTCTAATCAAGGTTTCTTAGGTGAATATGATACGCCAGTTGCTTCGCTTGCATCAAAATCTGATGAAACTATTTTCTTGAAAAAAGGCGGGAGCTTTAATTCGACAAACTACAGCGATTTTGATTTAATCCCTAAATTCGCCCAAGTTTTAGAAGATCCAACACAAGGTAAACGCTTTATTGTATTACACATTTATGGTTCACACCCTCTTGCTTGCGATCGTATTGAAGATTATCCGAAAATTTTCAATGATAATGACATTGAGAAAAAGAACGAGTACTTAAATTGTTATATTTCATCCATTAAGAAAACCGATGATTTTATTAAGAAAGTGTATGAAACCCTCAAAGAAAACGAGCAAAAAACGCACCGCACTTTCTCAATGATTTATTTCTCTGATCATGGTTTATGTCATCAGGAAGATGATAAACATGGTGTAACCTTGTTTAACCAAAACTGTCACAGCCAATTACATCATAATATTCCGCTCTTTAAAATTTCATCTGATGATACCGAGCGCAGGGAATACAAAACCTTTAAATCTGGTTTGAATTTCTTAGAAGGCATCGCTAATTGGATAGGGATTAAAAATCCGAAGCTCACATTAGAAGAAGATTTATTCTCTGAACAAGCTGACAAAGATGACTATGGACTGAAAAAAATGATTGAAGAAAAATATCGTAAAGATGCAGACCCTGCAATCGATATTAGTCCAAAGAAATAAAGCATCTCAAATTTAAGACAACAAAAAAGCCGATATTGAATATCGGCTTTTTTTATATCTCAATGGAGAAAATTAAGCGTTACCGCCAGTGATTTTTGCAACTTCAGCTGCGAAATCTTCTTCTTTTTTCTCGATACCTTCACCTACTTCTAAACGGATGAAGTTAGAAACTGAAGTGTTTACTGATTTTAAGAAGTCTCCTACAGATACTGAAGGATCCATAACGAATGGTTGACCTGTTAATGAAACTTCACCAGTGAATTTCTTCATACGGCCTTCAACCATTTTTTCTGCGATCTCTTTTGGTTTGCCAGAGTTAACTGCGATATCAATTTGGATTTGACGCTCGTGTTCAACTACTTCTGCAGGTACATCTTCTGGGTTCACGAATTCTGGTTTAGATGCAGCAACGTGCATTGCCACTTTTTTAAGTTCATCAGCAGAACCTTCACCCGCAACTAACACACCGATTTTCGCACCGTGTAAGTATTGAGCAATAACTTGACCATCTAAGTAAGCAACACGACGGATGTTCATGTTCTCACCGATTTTAGCCACTAATGCAGCACGTTTTTCTTCAAATTGTGCTTGTAATGCTTCGATAGTAGTACCTTTGTTTGCTGCTGCGAAATCAGCTACTTCGTTTGCTAAACCTAAGAAACCAGCATCTTTTGCTACGAAGTCAGTTTCACAGTTCATTTCAACTAATACACCGAAACCATTTTCTACACGAGCAAGGATAACACCTTCAGCTGCAACACGGCCTGCTTTTTTAGCTGCTTTAGCTTGACCAGATTTACGCATGTTGTCGATTGCTAACTCGATATCACCGTTTGCTTCAACTAATGCTTTTTTACATTCCATCATACCGGCACCGGTACGTTCACGAAGTTCTTTTACTAATGATGCTGTGATTTCAGCCATTTTAAAAATCCTCTGTCGAAAGTACGATTTATTTTGACCGCACTTTTAGATAAAAATATAGGGGCTAAATTTAGCCCCTATGCCAATTAATCGTTTGATTATTAAGGGCTTCGCCTTATTGCAAAACTTAAATTATTCTGCGTCAGCTGCTAATTCTTCAGCAACTTGAGCTTCGTTACCACGACCTTCTTTAACCGCTGCTGCAGCTGCAGAAACGTAAAGTTGGATAGCACGAGTCGCATCATCGTTACCTGGGATAACGAAATCTACGCCAGCTGGAGTTGAGTTAGTATCAACGATAGCAAATACAGGAATACCTAGGTTGTTTGCTTCTTTAACCGCGATATGTTCGTGGTCTGCACCGATAACGAATAACGCATCTGGTAAGCCGCCCATATCTTTGATACCGCCAAGGCTTAATTCAAGTTTTTCCATCTCACGGGTACGCATTAACGCTTCTTTTTTGGTTAATTTTTCAAAAGTACCGTCTTGAGATTGAGTTTCTAAATCTTTTAAACGTTTAATTGATTGACGAACGGTTTTCCAGTTAGTCAACATACCACCTAACCAACGGTGGTTTACGTAATATTGCTGACAATCTAATGCTGCTGCTTGAACTGCTTCAGACGCTGCACGTTTTGTACCAACGAATAATACTTTACCGTTGTTGCTAGCAATGCGAGTTAATTCCGCTAAAGCTTCGTTGAATAAAGGTAAAGTTTTTTCTAAGTTGATGATGTGAACACCGTTACGAGCACCAAAAATGAAAGGTTTCATTTGTGGGTTCCAGTAACGAGTTTGGTGTCCGAAGTGTACGCCCGCGTTGATCATGTCGCGCATTGAAACTTGTGCCATAATATTTTCCTTTTGTTGGGGTTGAGCCTCCACATATCAGCTAATCGACCGTTTGGCACCCCGATTAAGCCTTAATGATATGTGTGTGTTGTTAATAATTAAAAACGCTGCTTTTGAAACCCAAAAACAGCGGTGCGATTTATACCATAAAGTGCGGTCAAAAACCAGTTTATTTTGTTAAATTCATCACTTTTCTTGCTTTAATAAACAATAAAGGGGGACGATGCAGCAAATCTTTAAATTCATCATGCCATTGTGGCTGCTCGGCTAACATTGGTTCAGCCATTTGTTCAATTTGAAAACCTGCGGCAATTAAATCATTAATAATCGTTGCTGTCGTGCGGTGATACGTTTTAAAAGGTTGTTGAAACCAATTTCGCTCTCTCAGTCCTTCATCACGATAATGATTTAAACGATAAGCGACTTGCTGTTTTTGCTCATTTTTTTCCCAGCGTTCCCCTTCTT
Organism: Haemophilus parainfluenzae; assembly: GCF_900638025.1. NCBI lineage: Bacteria > Pseudomonadati > Pseudomonadota > Gammaproteobacteria > Pasteurellales > Pasteurellaceae > Parahaemophilus > Parahaemophilus parainfluenzae. Next base: position 997,265 of record NZ_LR134481.1, on the reverse strand, counting down.
TATGGCAAGTCGTAATCGGATGTTCTTGGGAAAAAACTAATGTGCCGTTAGGCTTAAGCTTGTTGGCTATCATCACTAATAAAGCGGGAAAATCTTCAATATAATGAAAAGCAAAAGAGCTGGTAATGACATCAAAATCACTTTCTGGCAATTCCGTTAATTTTTCCATCGGTAACTGATATAACGAAAAACGTCCAGAAAATTGACCGCGCTTTTGCAGATCTTGTTCAGCTTGCTCTAGCATTTTAGCTGAAAGATCCGTTCCTACTACTCTCTCCGCATTGCGTTCTAAATAGAGTTGCAAATGTCCGCCAGTTCCACAACCTAGATCGAGCAATTTTTTTCCTTGTAAATCAGGTAACAGGGAAAGCATAGTCGGCTTTTCCACTATTTCATTGAGACTGATTGGGTTAGATCGAAGTTTTTGATAAAGCGCAAAGAAGTTTTCTTTATCATAAACGCTCGTTTGGTTACTCATCTCGTTTCCTATGTAAAATTAAAAAGGGCGTATTCGATACGCCCCTACAATATTAACGCGAAAACTTATCCTGCGAAACTTGCAAACCATCCTAAGTTTGCGCCTACTTGTGCCACAATATTTAACACACCGAATAAGATCACAAAACCAATCATAAAATTACCGCCATACACTTTATAAGTCGCATTTGGGAATTTTTGGCGACTGGCTTTAGCAAGCAGTGCTGGCACGATTGCAGCCCAAATTGTTGCAGCTAATCCAGCATAACCAATGGCAATCACGAAACCATAAGGGAATTGTAAACTTAACAATAGTGGAGGTAAGAATGTTACCAATGTGGTTTTTGTTCTGCCTAATACGCTGTCATCAAATTTAAATAAATCGGCAATATAATCAAATAAACCTAACGTTACCCCTAAGAATGAGGTTGCAATAGCCATATAAGCAAAGAAATTCAATACAACCGCAATGTATTCCACTTCAATATATTTGTGTAATGCTTCTAATAATGCTGATACATCGCCACCTTTTTCAATCACAGGTGCAAATTCTGTACGCGGTAAATTACCTTGCACTGCAAGCTGCCATAAGATGTAAATCGCTAAGGCTAAGCCCGTACCAATAAAGATTGATTTCATTACACGACTACCATCACGATCGTAATATTTGACGAGACTCGGTACATTTCCATGGAAACCAAAAGACACTAAGCAAACAGGCAGTGCAGTCAATAAATAAGGTAAATAAGTTTGCTCACCTTCTGCAATACTATTGAATAATACTTCTGTTTTTACAGAGCTCAATAAACCTGCTGTAGAAAGGAAGAAAGCGACTACCATCCCAACAATCAATACAGTTGTGAAACGGTCCACAGCTTTAGTGGAAAGCCACACGAAAGCCGCAAGAATAAAACAGAAAATTAAGGATCCAGAAGTACGTCCAATATCGACCGCACTTTCTGCTGAGCCAAAAGCTTGATTAAGCAAGTTTTGTGTAATACCACCACCAGACGTGATATAAGCATAAGTTAAAATATACAACACGAAAGCCACAGAAAGGCCATTGATAATATTCCAACCTTTTCCTAACAAATCTTTCACTATGGTGTCAAAGCTTGAGCCGGTAGGATAATGTAAGTTAGCTTCTAAAATCATCAAACCAGACGTAGTCATACAAAACCACGTGTAAATTAAGGTAAGAAGCGATCCAATAAACCATACTCCGGCTGTAGAAGTGGGGTTAGCCAACATTCCCGCACCAATTGCTGTACCTGTAATAATCATGGCCCCACCGAATAAAGAGGGTAATTTTTTTGTTGTCATGCTCCCGCCTAAAAAATACATGCTTCGCACTATTATAATAGTACACAAGTAAAAGGCAATCTTTTTGTATCGACAAAACGCAATAAATTCATATAATCAGTCATCTCAACAAAAAGGATAATTTATGAAAAAACAACTCAAAAGTTTTGCGTTTGCTGTATTAGCAAGTGCGGTTATCACATCTTGTGCGGATTCTGCCTCAATCAATCAAGAAGCAGCAAGTAGTTATACACAAGAAATGGGAAAAATTCGTGCACAAGGGGCAATTGATACGACATCAAATACGGCAAAACGTATTCATCATGTCTTTAATCAAATGGTACCTTATGCTAATCAAGCAAACGAAACCGGTCTACAGTTTAATTGGCAAATTAATGTCATTAAATCCAAAGAACTCAATGCTTGGGCTATGCCTGGTGGAAAAATGGCTTTCTATACAGGTTTAGTGGATACGTTACAACTAAACGATAATGAAATCGCTGTCGTCATGGGACATGAAATGTCTCACGCCTTAAAAGAACACGGTAAAGCGAAAGCCAACTTTGGTACGATGAGTTCTATTGCTGGAGCCATTGGTGGAACTGCATTATCCGTTTTTATGGGAGCAGATATGACAGATCTCGTCTCTTTAACCAAAGATTTTGCCTTAGATAAACCTTATTCTCGTAGTGCTGAAACAGAAGCTGATGAAGAAGGCTTAATGCTTATGTCGCGTGCAGGCTATAATCCGCAGGTAGCACCTGGTTTGTGGCAAAAAATGGCAAAAATGTCGGGAGGGTCAAGAGGTGCTCTCGATGTATTAGCCTCCACTCACCCGAGTGATGAGTCTCGCCAAGAAAACTTGCAACGTTTATTACCAGAAGCGATGGAGCTTTATAAAGCGGCAAAAAATAAAAATGGTTAAATAAAAGCGGTTAAAAATCGACCTCGCTTTCATCAATAAAAGCGAACATCATGTTCGCTTTTTTAATATCTAAAAGAAAACCGCACTTGAAAAATCAACGTGCGGTTTGTTTTTATCGTATTTTCAATTAATGTTGTTCGTTAATGTGACCTTCAATTGGTTTCACATTTTCATCAAACACTGGTAACGGTTTGTGTTCGCTTGCAACGTAAGAATAGATCACTGGCAACACGAACAAGGTAAACAATGTACCGATCGCCAAACCTGCCACGATAACAATACCAATACTGAAACGAGATACCGCACCCGCACCTGTCGCATAAAGCAACGGAACAAGACCAGCAATCATCGCAGCAGTTGTCATCAGAATTGGACGTAAACGTACTTTAGCCGCTTCGGTAATCGCTTCAATACGCGTTTTACCATGATTTAACTGCTCTTCTTTCGCTACTTCACACATCAAAATACCGTGTTTCGTGATAAGGCCAACTAAGGTGATCAAACCAACCTGTGAATAGATATTTAGCGTTGTTCCGGCAATACCAATAAACCCGAAAGCATTTAAGGCTAACAATGCACCACTCACCGCTAACGGAACAGAAATCATAATCACGATTGGATCGCGAATTGATTCAAACTGAATCGCCAAGACTAAGAAAATAATCACTACCGCAAGTAAGAACGTTACAGCAAGAGCATTACCTTCTTGTACTAATTGACGCGCTTCACCTTTGAAGTCATAGTTATAGCCTTGTGGCAAGCTATCTTTCGCATTGTCTTGCAACCATTGGATTGCATCACCAATTGAAGTACCCGGCATCGGTACGGCGCTGATTACTGCTGAGTTTAACTGACTAAAACGCGGTAATGAGCTTGGTTGAGGTTCTAAAGTTACCGTCACTAAGCTACTTAATGGGACAGAAGTACCATTTGCTGCAGTAATATAATACTTATTAAAACTTTCTGGCGATAAACGGTTATCACGTTTTACTTGGGAAATAATTTTATAAGCACGGCCGTCAATATCCACACGTTCAATGGTTGCGGCAGATAAGAAACTCCCTAACGTACGGCTGATTTGTTGCATTGTAATACCGTAAGTCCCCGCTTTTTCACGATCAACCTTAATACGCATTTGAGCAGTATCAAATTTAAGATCGAGATTAGTATAAACGAACTTGCTGGATTTTTGCATATCCTCTAAAAATTTACCGGCAACATTTGCTAAATCACCGTAGTCTTGTGATGTACTGATCACAAAACCAATCGGCGGCCCCTGCTCCCCTGTATCAATTTCTGGGAATGCGAAACCTTGTACGGATACTTCAGGAATGGATTTCGCTTTTGCATTTAATTCATTCATGATAGCTGTTTGACTTTTTGAACGTTCTTTCCAATCTTTTAAAGTCACAACGTTTAAAGATTGGTTAGAACTTGGCGCACCTGCAATCGTCATTGCAAATTGCACTTCTGGCGTATTCGTTAAAATCTCTTGATAAGGCGCCATCGCATTTTGCACATAATCTACGTTCACATTAGAAGGTGCAGAACCGATTGCCAAAAATGCGCCCTTATCTTCTGTTGGTGTTAATTCACTCGAAAGGGATTTAAACAATATCGGTAAGGTTGCAAAGATAATTGCCGCAAACATTAACATACATTTACGGTTTACCATCACCAAATCAAGTACATACGCATAAGCTGCATTCACTTTACCAAGGGTATGCTCTACTCGTTGCTCTAATTTACTTGGTGCCTCGTTGGATTTCAGCAATTTACTGGTCATCATTGGTGAAAGTGTTAATGCCACGATACCTGAAATAAATACCGCCCCCGCAAGGGTTAAAGCAAACTCTTTAAACAACGTACCCGTAATACCGCCCATTAACGCCATTGGAGAATATACTGCGATCAAGGCAATGGTCATGGAAATAACGGGAACAGCAATTTCACGTGTACCAATAATCGCGGCACGGAATGGTGTTTCACCTAATTTTATATGTCGATCCACATTTTCCAATACAACAATCGCATCATCCACCACCAAACCGATGGCCAGAATCAATGCGAGCAATGTCATCAAGTTAATGGAGAAATCAAATGATTGAAGCAACATAATTACCCCGATTAATGAAATCGGAATAGTGATAACCGGGATTAAAATGGCACGGAATGAACCAATAAACATGGTAATCACCACCAACACAATTATTGTTGCCTCAACAATCGTTTTAATTACTTCATTAATTGAGTTATTAATCGCAATTGTACGGTCATATAAGATGTCAGATTGAATTGCATCTGGCAGATTATTTTTAATACTATCATACAGCGGACGTACTTTAGCTGCTACTGTTAATGGGTTTGCTGATGAGGTTGGGTTAATCGCTAATACAACAGAATCTGCGCCATTGGCCACCGCCCGTGAGCTATCACTTGATTTATTTAACTCAATATCGGCAATATCGCGTAAACGTACTAACTTATCACCGTTAGACGTTACAATTAAGTTACCTAATTCTTCAACTGATTTTGTCGTGGTTTCTACTTTGTTTTTATAGGTCACAAAATAGCCGTTATCATTACCCGCCGCCGTTTGAACGTTATTCGCCGATAATGCTGACATAACTTGTGTGGCTGAAAGGTTCTGAGCCGCCATTTTTTCTGGATCTAACCAAACACGAAGTGCATACTCTGATGCACCAAAAATATCAACACTTGCCACACCTTCTACGGTAAAGAACTGTGGTTTCACCACGCGTTGAATATAGTCAGTTACTTGGCTAGCATCAAGTTTGTTAGAACGGAAACTAATATACATAATCCCCGAACCGCCCGTTGATGAAGAAATTGTTGGATCTTCAATACCACTTGGTAACTCAGAACGAACCGAGTTAACTTTGGCTAACACATCTGCCAAGGCCGCATTTGGATCCGTATTTAATTTCATTTTTACGGTGACTATTGAAGAACTTGGGCTAGAGCTTGAAGACATATAGTCCACATTATCTGCTTGTGCTACCGCTTCTTCAATTTTTGAAGTAACAAACGCTTGAATTAAGTTTGCATCCGCCCCTGGGTAAACCGTGCTCACCGTAATCACCGTCGTAGTCATTTTCGGATATTCGCGCACAGCTAGTTTCGAGATTGCTTGTAATCCTAAAATAATGATTAACAAACTAATCGAAACTGCCAAAACAGGACGACGAATAAATATATCGGTAAATTTCATTCGCTTTTCCTAATTAAAGATTCGTTTTATTCGCAGGTTGTTCAGTACCCACGCCCACTTTATCTGCAACAGAAACTAATGCACCGTTACTTAAGTTTTGCTGACCACCAGTCACAATTTTATCGCCCACTTTCACTTCATCGCCTTTTAATTGTGCATAAATGCCTTGACGATCTTTTGTAAATACAGTGATTGATTTTGTACGGTACATATTTGCAGATTTTTCTGCGCCGCCTAATTTCTCAATATCTTCATCAGAAAGTGCGGTCAAAATATAGAGCGATTCGCCATACATGTTATAGCTAACTGCGACTTGTGGCACAACGATTTGATTATGTTCTGTTGGTAAAGCGACATTTAAGCGAGTAAACATACCGGATAATAATTTTGTACCATCTTCTGATTCAAATGTTGCTTGAACATCTACCAACCCTGTTGACGAATTAATGGCTGGCTCAATTGCTGTAATTTTTGCAGCAAACGTTTCACCTTTACGCGCATCTGCTGTAGCCGTTACTTTTTGACCAATATGCAATTTATCTAATTGATTTTGAGCTATTGCAAAATCTACTTTCATCGAAGAGCGGTCTTCCACTCGCACTATTTCAGTACCGTTTGAAACATATTGACCAACATTCACTTTCACGATACCCGCTTTACCATCAAATGGTGCAACAATGTGACGACGTTCAATGGTCGCTTTTAATGACTCAACATTCGCTGCTTGTGCTTCATAAGCCGACTTTGCATTATCTAACTCTTGACGAGAAACAGCCCCGCTACCAGCAAGGTTTGCATAACGCTGATAAGTTTGACGTAAAGATGCCACTTGAGCTTGCGCAGCTTGCAAACTGGCACGCTCAACTGAGCTATCTAACTCAACTAACAAATCACCTTTTTTCACACTTTGGCCATTTTGTACGAGTACTTTAGAGACGGTTCCAGCGCTTTGCGCACTTAACATTGCCCCTTGATTCGGACGAACAAGACCTGTTGTTTCAATGATCGGCGTCCATTCTGAAGGCTTGACTGTCATTGCTGTAACAGGAGAAGCTGTTTCAGGTTTATTTGCTAAGAAATCAGCTATGCCTTTTGCTTTCATATGATTAAGAAAAATCATTGCAGCAAAAATTAACACAAATATGCCTAACGCTAATTTCAAAAAGAAAATGTGTGAGCGCTTTGGTCTATTAGTTTGAGTTACACTCATTTGGAAAACTCCATTAAGACAATAAAATTACGACTTCTGAATTGCACGCCAAGAGCGTTCAATGACAGATTCTAACATCTCATCGGTCACTGCCGTACCGAGGAATTTGATATCTGAGGCTAAAACTATTGCAGTTTTAAGGCTCAACAAAAATAACATATGAGGATCTAAATCAGCCAACACATTTGCTGCTTGTCCCTTGAGACAAAACTGATCCCAACACGAATACTCCATTTCTTTGCAGGTTTCAATAAACTCCGGCAAAGATCGGTATTGGTTCATGTTTAACAGAATCGTTGGATTTTCTTGAAGAAAATGCCAAATATTCCACCACATTTTTCTATATTGCTCGAAAAAATATTGGTTTTCATCAAAGCCTTCTTCAATCGCCACTACAAACTTATTGAACACTCGACGAGCAAATCGAGCTAATAACTCATCTTTACTCTTAAAATAAAGGTAAATTGTACCAGCGGCAATACCAGCCTCCTTGGCTAACTTATGCATAGAAAGATGATGCAATCCTTCTTTTGCCATTAGACGATCTGTTGCATCAAAGATCTGCTCACTGACATCTATCTTTGGCTTAAATTCTTCTGCTTGTCGCATAATAAAAAATAAAATTCTTAGGGTTATATATGAGAAAGGTCATTTAAGACAAACATTCAAAAATGAATGAACGTTCATTTTATGAGTTTTTACTTTTTTAGCAAGCTAAAAATAAAAAAAGTGCGGTTAAATCATTTCAACCGCACTTTTTTTCTTTTTAAAGGATATCGAGTAATTCGACTTCAAACACTAAGGTTGAGAATGGTGGGATAGATGCGCCCGCACCACGTTCACCGTAAGCTAGTTCGTGTGGAATAGTGAGTTTCCATTTAGAACCAACAGGCATCATTTGTAATGCTTCAACCCAACCACGAATTACGCCATTTACTGGGAATTCAGCCGGTGTTCCACGAGCAACAGAACTGTCGAATACGGTACCATCTGGTAATGTACCTGTGTAGTGAACACGTACTTTATCAGTTGCAGATGGTTTGTTACCGTTACCTTCGGTTAAAATTTCGTATTGTAAACCGCTGTCAGTGACGTTTACGCCTGCTTTTTTCGCGTTTTCTTCTAAGAATTTTTTACCTTCTTCTTCAATCGCTTTAAATTGCGCTTGTTGTGCTTCAGCCGCTTGTTGTTGAAGTGCTTGAACAGAATGCATTAAATCATTAATTTCTAATGCAGGTTGATTACGGTTCAACGCATCGAAAATGCCTTTTGCTACCGCTTCAACAGAAATATCCATTTGGCTATCAGCTAATTGCTGACCGATTTGTAAACCGATACCATAGCTGCCTTTTTCAGAAATACTTTCTAATTTTACTTGTTCAAAAATTTGAGCTGTCATTGTTTTTCCCTTTGTTATAAAACTATTTTTTCAATGCCAAGATTTCACCCATGCGCACAGGTTCATCAACACTTAAATGATCGGCAATTTGCACTTGACCGGCTTGGAATAAATTAATTACGGTAGAACCAAGTTGGAACCAACCCATTTCTTGACCCTTGCTTAATTTAACCGCACTATCACCTTCATAAGTCCACACTTTCACTTCGTTATGACGTGGCGGATTAATAACGCCAGCCCAAACAGTACCGATACTCGCAGTGATTGTTGCTCCCACTAAGATTTGTACCATGGTACCGAATTCAGTATCAAAAACACAAATCACACGCTCATTACGCGCAAAGAGGTTCGGCACATGTTTCGCTAAAAACGGATTGACGGAGAATAAATCACCCGGTACGTAAATCATTTTGCGAAGTGTACCATCACATGGCATATGCACACGGTGATAATCACGTGGTGATAAATAAGTGGTGATGAATTCCCCATTTTTAAAGGTCTCGGTTAAATCTTTATCTTCCGCTAATAAATCATTTAAGCTGAAGAAATGACCTTTTGCTTGTAATAGACGATCATCTTCAATGTGTCCACATTCACTTACACGGCCATCCGCAGGGCAACAAAGTGCGGTTGGATTTTGGTTAATTGGTCGTGCATTTTCTTTTAATGGACGGATAAAAAATTCATTAAAACTGGCGTAATCACTGAATTTTTCTTTTTCAGCAATGCTCATATCAATGTTGTATTTTTTTGCAAACGCTTTAATCACAAAATGTGTCACTGCGCCCCATTTTTGTTTAGCTAACCAACCTGCTGCTTGTGTCATATAGATTTGTGGCATCACATATTGAAATGCAACTTTTAGGCGTTGCCAATAAGAAATTGGGTTCATTGATTTCTCCGATAAGATTAAAAAGTTGGGCGATTATAACAACTTATTTCACTTGCGCAATGTTAGTTGATATTTTTGCGCAAGATACAAGCAAGAAGCCAACATTTGTCGGCTTCTTTTTGTATTTATAAAATCATTTTGACCAATTTGTCTGCCTGAATCCGAGCAAACTTCTTCAACAGTTTTTGCACTGGTTCAGGATATTGCGTCAATTCTTCTAGTTCAGAATAATCTTGCAATACTTTGGTATGTTGGCGGATGTGCGATAATTCTTTTTCCGCTTGTGACAGAAGTTCTTGTTTTGGATCGTGGATTAATAATCCATTTTCCGCATCTAAACGCCATGCACGAGGATTCAGGTTGTTCCCCGTTAAAAGAATATACTGATTGTCCACCCAAACACCTTTGAGGTGATAAGTGTTATCGCAGTCTTTCCATAAACGCACTGTTAAGTGGCCATTTTTAATGTAAGCATCAAATTTCTCGCAGAAACGACGAAGGTTGTTTTCATATAAATAGGGTAATGCACCTGCCACTTTAAAAGGTTCCTCAGGTGGAATATAGAAATCGTTCGCAACTTTGTCTCCCACGATAATTTCGACACGTTTTCCTTGTTCTAACAAATAGGCAATTTTACTTCTTAGCGTGCGCGGGAAGTTGAAATAAGGGGTGCAAATCACCAATTTTTCCTGCACTTGTAAGAATAAATCTTCGATAACTTGGTTTAATTCATTGCCTGATGCACCTAAACCAAAAAGTGGTGAAATGGTTAAAACATCTGAAAAACCAACCGCACTTTCCAACTGATATTCAGCATGGGCAGATAAGTTTTTACGATAAGCTTTTATTGCACTGCGGATTTCTTTTGTACGAGGGCGGTTAGCCACATCTAATGGATGTACGGCACTAAAATCCAATAAATAATCATTGATGAAATTAACCATAGAGTCTGCTAGTGCAGCATTATGGATTTTTTGATAACGGTCGTAGCGGTATTTATCTTGTTGTTGTAAATACACGTTATTGATACTTGCACCGCTATAAAGAACGGTATCGTCAAACACAAAGCCTTTAATATGTAACACACCGAAGACTTCGCGGGTATTAATGGGCACACCGAAGAACATATTAGGTTCATCGGGAAGTTGATATGTTTGGCGTTGTTCACAATACCAATCAGCGTTAGTGGCAGATTTTTCTGCACCGAGTAAATTGCGTTGTCCGCGATGCCAATCCACTAAAATTTTCACATCCAATTCTGGATGGTCTTGTTTTACGCGATAAATTTCATTGAGAATTTCTTGTCCCGCTTCATCTTTTTGCCAATAAAGCGCGGTCACGTAAATACGTTTTTTAGCTTGGCGAATTAATTCTATAATTTGTGCTTTGAATTCAAGCGGACTAAACAGAAACTCAACCTGTTCTGCCTGTAAAGGAAGAAAAGGTAAATTTTTTAAATTTTGTTCTGCTCGTTTAGCTTTATTGATTAACATAATCTATCTCTACACTAAAAATTAGTTTTCTAGTTTACAATATTTCCTTTATAGATTGATAGAAAAAAGGTTTTTTTTCGTTATAATGCTCACAAATTTTCGCATTTTTTGGCGAATTATTACCCAATTTTTTCTTCGAGAAGCAAATTATGAGCAATTCACGCAAACCATCATTCCAAACCAATTCCACTAAATCTTTTCAAGAGCGTAGACCAGAACGAGCATTTAATGACAAAGAACGTCGCTTTGATGATCGTCGTAATAATGAAAAACGTGGGGAAAATCGACCGCACTTTGATAAAAAATGGGATGTTCGTAAATCTTCTCGAGGTTTTCAGCAGCAAGAAGTGAGAGAACCGAAAATTGCGGAACTTTCATTAAATAAAGCCAATGGCGAAAGTGGCTTGGTAAAAGTAACAGTAAAAAGTACGGGTGTGAGTTATAAACCGAAAGAAAAGAAAACGGGTGCATTATCACCACGAGCACCGGAGAAAATTAAAAAGAACCGTGCTGAAGAAATGAAAGTGTATGGTGAAAATGCGTGCTTAGAATTGTTTGCTGAGCGTCCGGAGAGCATCGTTCGTGTATGGGCAACGGTGCAAATGGCACATCGAATTGGCGAGATTTTCAGTTATTTAGCTGCAAATAAAAAAGTGTATCACGTGGTGGATAGCGATGAGCTAAGCTTAGTAAGCGGTACGGAGCATCATGGCGGCATTTGTATGTTAGTGAAAAAGCAACGTGCTTTTTCTTTGCAAGGTTATTTAGATGTACCGCGTCAAGAAGACTGTTTAGTGGTGCTTGATCAAATCAATAATGCGCAAAACCTAGGTGGCGTTGTGCGTACTTGCGCCTTCTACGGCATTAAAAATGTGGTGACAAATCAAGTTGAACAGCTTTATGCGCCCGCTGCTATGCGTGTAGCGGAAGGCGGAATGGAGCATATTCGTATTTTAGAAACAGAAAGTACGGAAATCGCTTTAGCGGCTTTACGCAAAGCTGGTTATCAGATTATTCATGTATCAACCAATAAACAAGGTGTTGCGTTGGAACAACTCAAATTTGCAGAGAAAGTCGCGTTGGTATTGAGTGAAGGTAGTACGGATGATATTCGTGAGAAACAAGATGTAAATGTGCGTCTTTCTTTAAGTAATCCATTAAAAGCAGGATTAAATATTGCAGTAAATACAGGGATTTTATTAGCACATTGGTATGTGAAATAACCTTAAATGCGGTTATTTTTAGGTTTGTTTTGAGGGCTGACATCTGTCAGCCCTTTTTCTTTTTTAAAATTATATGAGATTCAAATTTTGATATTTTGTTTAAAAGCCTTTTGGGGGAATCAGACAAAAGATCTATACTATCTCCAATTGTTATTTAACAGGGAGTTTTTATGCCTGAACGTTCAGCAAATATCAGTACACACGATCCTTTCGGGAGCTTATTAGGCTATGCACCGGGTGGCATTGCGATTTATTCATCCGATTATCATACAGCAGATGAGAAAGAGTATCCCGATGATGCCGCCTTTCGCAGTTATTTGGGAAGAGAGTACATGGGCTACAAATGGCAGTGCGTGGAATTTGCGCGTCGTTATTTATATCTCAATCATGGCATGGTGTTTACAGATGTAGGAATGGCTTACGAGATCTTTTCTTTACGATTTTTACGTCAAGTGGTGAATGATGCCTTATTACCTTTACAAGCCTTTGCAAATGGTTGTAAACGTAAGCCTGAAGCAGGTGCATTGTTAATTTGGCAGGAGGGCGGTGAATTTCAACATACGGGGCATGTGGCGATCATTACCGAGGTATTAGAAGATAAAATTCGCATTGCCGAGCAAAACGTGATTCACTCTCGCTTACCAAGTGGGCAGCAATGGACTCGTGAATTACCGATGACGGTTTCCGAAAGTGGTTATTTTCTGCATGATACCTTTGATGATACAGAAATTTTAGGATGGATGATCCAAACAGAAAATACTGAATACAGTCTGTCGCGGCCAACACCAGAAAAAGAGAAACTTGAGATTCATGCTGAACATATAGAAAACAATGGTCAGTTTGAGCATAAATGGCTGAATGAACAAAATGAATTTGAAGCGGCATATGTGAAAGCAATGGACGGGCATAAAGTCAGCCATTCGGATCAATATCGCTATTTTACGATATCTGAAACAGCGCAGCATGAGTTGATTCGTGCAACCAATGAATTGCATTTAATGTATTTGCATGCCACAGATAAAGTCTTAAAAGACGATAAGTTATTACAATATTTTAATATTCCTAAATTGCTTTGGCCTCGCTTACGGTTGTCTTGGCAAAATCGCCGTTATCAAACCATTACGGGACGTTTAGATTTCTGCATGGATAGTCGTGGATTGAAAGTGTATGAATACAATGCAGATTCAGCCTCTTGCCATGCGGAGGCCGGCGAGTTTATGAATCGATGGGCAATTCAGGGTGGATTGAATATAGGCGATAATCCTGCCGATGGCTTACGTAATGCATTAGCGGATTGTTGGAAACATAGTGAAGCCACGCCACTTGTTCATATTATGCAAGATCACGATGATGAGGAAGATTATCACGCATTATTTATGCGCAATGCACTGGTTCAAGCAGGATTTAAAGCCAAAATTATTCATGGGACCGAGGGGTTACATTGGGATAGTCGAGGTCGTTTGATTGATGATGAAGATAACCAAGTAAAAACAGTATGGAAAACGTGGGCCTGGGAAACTATGTTAGAGCAACTTCGTGAAGATGCAACAGGCATGGAAGTGGCACCACCAATTCGTACAGGCTATCCGGAAGATAAAGTGCGGTTGATCGATGTGTTACTTCGTCCAGAAGTTCTAGTTTATGAACCACTTTGGACAGCGATTCCAAGTAATAAAGCGATTTTACCAGTGTTGTGGTCATTATTCCCAAACCATCGTTATCTACTCGAAGCGGGATTTGAATTGACACCTGAGCTGATTAAAAATGGTTACGCACAAAAACCCATTGCTGGTCGCCGAGGTGATAATGTGAAATTGATTGGTGAGCGTAAATCAGTGCTTGATAGTAAAGATGGTCGTTTTGGTAAGCAGGAGAGTATTTATCAACAGCTTTGGTGTTTACCAAAAGTGGAAGACCAATATGTTCAGGTCTGTACTTTTACTGTAGGTGGGCATTATGGTGGTAGCTGTTTACGCTCAGACCCGAGTTTGGTTATTATGGGGAATAGCGATATGCAACCATTAAGGGTATTATCTGATAAAGATTTCCTTAAAAAATAAAAACAAAATCGGCACTCAAAATGAGTGCCGATTTATTATTTTACTATAAGATTATTTTGCTTCTTTGTTATCAGCAGGTTTTTCATTTGCTTTTAACATATCCGCTGGAATAAAGCTTTGTTGTACTTTTTCCATGTGTGGAAGGTTATGTGCAATACCTTTGTGACAATCGATACAGGTTTTGTTTTGTTCCTGGGCAAGTGCATGCATTTGTTGTGCCACAGTTTTTTGTTGAGTAAAGTCCATGTCATTGAAGTTATGGCAGTTACGGCACTCTTGTGAGTTATTCGCTTTCATACGCGCCCATTCGCGTTCAGCCATTTCTAAACGATGTTTTTCGAATTTTTCTTTAGTATCGACTTTACCTGTAAAGTGAGCATAAACTTCAGTCGATGCCTGCATTTTACGAACCATTTTTGGAATAAATTCATGTGGAACGTGACAGTCTGAACAAATTGCTTTCACACCTGAACGGTTACTAAAGTGGATTGACGCTTGGTACTCAGGTACAACGTCATTAGTATGACAGTCTGAACAGAATTGCTCAGTGTTCGTTGTTGCCATTCCTACATTGAATAGGTTAATTCCAACGATAGTACCAATGACCGTTAATAAAATAACACCACCGATTGCCATTTTGCCCGGAGAGCGTAACCAACGGCAAACTTTCTGAATGCTTGATTTAATCATGGTTTAGCTCCTTATTTACCTTGCATTTGACGAATAGTTTCAAATTTATTTTGGATAATTGGGTTCACGTTAGTTTGTTGAACGTGGCATTGTAAACAGAAATAACGACGTGGCGAAGTGCCTTCTGTTTTTTGTCCATCACGTGTTAAAAAGTGGCTTTCAGGTACGCGAGGTGCACCCGTTGTTGGAGCAACATCCGGAGAGTGACAGCCTAAACATTGGTTAGCATTCTTAGTCACTTGTAAACCACGAATGCTGTGTGGAACAAGTGGTGGTTGGTGAGGGAAGGTTACAGGAATATTACCAACATCTTTATAAGGATTCGTAAATGCTGGTGCAATACTTTCTGCTGTTTTATCAATGCTGTTTGCAACTTGCGGCGCATCGGCAAATGCCAATCCACTACATAAAGCCAGCATGAAAATAAATGATTTTTTCATGAAATCCACTCCATTCAATAATTAAATATTTTTAATTTTTATTTGTTTCTCAAAGCGAGAACCAAATGTAAATACATTTTCTGCGCAAACGTCAATGCAACGTCCACAAGTAATACAATCTTTTGCCAATATGATTTGACTGTCTTCTGATCCACCGTGCAAAGGAAGTCTTAATACTTGCGGTTCTGGGCAAACATTATAACAGTCCATACAACGGTCACAGCGATCGCGATCGACTACATTAATTTTAATTAGGCTTTTAGCACCAATCACACCATACATCGCGCCAATTGGGCAAAGGTGACCACACCAACCATGTTCAGCAACGAGTAAGTCGAATAGGAAGATAACTGCTACCAACCAAAGCGTTGCACCTGTTCCAAAGACGAATATGCGTCCAAGTGCTGCAACAGGGTTTATCCATTCCCATAAGAGTGTACCCGTTATTGCACTACCAACTAATATCACGGCTAAAATCACATAGCGAAGTTGACGTGAAATTTTTAATGATTGTCGAATACCTAATTTTCTGCGTAACCAAGCTGCTGCATCAGTCACAATATTCATTGGACAAACCCAACTACAAAAGGCTTTGCTCGCAATGATGGCGTAGAATATGACAATAACCAAGGCACCAATAATCGTTGTGACTTCTGGTAGGTAACCTGTCACTAAACTTTCAGCGGTAATCAATGGATCTGTCAATGGCACAGTATCCAAAAGCATGCTTGAGCTGTAATTGCCTTTTAGAATCCAAACTTGCCAAATCGGGCCGCTTAAGAACATTAAAATAATACTTAATTGACTAATTCGACGTAGAATTAAAAAGCGATAAGCATGCCACCAACCAAGTTTTTGACGTGCTTCTAAGCCAGCATCTTTTGGCTTATTCGGGGTATATTTTTCAGCCATTATTTAACCCCCTTAATGTTTAAATCCAAATTCGGGAACTGTTCAGCTTCCGGCACTGTGGTTGGATTTGGAACATAATCCATTGTTGCACGATTCGGTGTTGCCACTTTTTGGTTTGGCTGAACCTGCATTGGTTGATAAACCGGCTCATGTAAGTCTTCTGGCGTACGAGCATCCATTGCTGGACGTAAGCCATCCGGATGTTGTTCCTCAATTAAGGATTTTCCCGCATTTTGTTTTTCTTTCCAACCTAAGCGATAGTGGCGACCGAGCAGTCCTTTGGCGATATCCATCGGTAAGACTTTGATTGCCGCTTCTTCTAACACACAAGCTTGTTCACATTTACCACATCCAGTGCAAGCATCAGAGTGAACGGTTGGAATAAGCTTTGCATGAATCCCCGTACGATCATTGTGGATGCGTTCAAGCGTAATCGCTTTATCCACTAATGGGCAAACTCGATAACAAACATCACAACGTAAACCTTGCCAGTTTAAGCAGGTTTCATGATCCAGCAAGACGGCTAAGCCCATTCTAGCATCATTGATATCTTTAAGCTGTTCACTTAATGCACCACTTGGACAAGCATTCATACATGGAATATCCGGACACATTTCGCAAGGTTTATCCCGAGCGATAAAATACGGTGTGCCCGCTTCCATTGGTGAAATTAGCGAAGCTAAATGCAACATATCATATGGACACGCTTGGACACATTGTCCGCAACGGGTACAAGCTGCCAAGAAATCCTTTTCCGGTAAAGCACCAGGTGGACGTAAGGCGATTCCTTCTTTAGCTTTAGCTTGTTGTTGCTGTAAGCCAAGAATAATACCAACCCCACACACTCCGGCAGCCGTTCTTGTCACATTTTTTAAAAACTGACGACGGTTAGGATCAAGTCTCATCTGCGTTTCCTTTTATAAGCGGCCCGATTTTGTGAAAATGTTGCAAAATTTGACCGCTCTTATTTTAAATTCCCTTCTCTTGAAAGAGAGGAGTGACTAGAAACAAAAGGAAAATCCTACGCTTTTTCTACTTTAACCGCACATTTTTTATAGTCGGTTTCACCTGAAATCGGATCGGTTGCGTCCAATGTTAATTTGTTCGCAAGTTGGCCGGCATCAAAGAAGGTTGTGTAAATTAAGCCCTGAGGACATTTGTTACGACCACGGGTATCTAAGTAAGAAACCATTTCACCACGTCGTGTAATTAATTTCACTTTATCCCCATGACGTAAGCCATATTTTTTCGCATCCGCTGGGTGCATCCAAACTAAGTTGTTCGGGAACGCACGGTGTAATTCAGGTACACGACGAGTCATGGTACCGGTATGCCAGTGTTCAAGTACACGACCAGTACATAACCATAATGGATATTCTTCATCTGGTGATTCTGCAGGGTCTTCATAAGGCACACCTAAGATAATTGCTTTTTTATCCGGATAACCGTAGAACGCAACATCTTCGCCTGCTTTAACATACGGGTCAAAGCCTTCACGGTAACGCCATAAGGTTTCTTTACCGTCAACAACCGGCCAACGTAAACCACGTACTTGGTGGTAAGTATCAAATGGTGCTAAGTCATGGCCATGACCACGACCAAAGCTTGCGTATTCTTCGAATAAGCCTTTTTGTAGGTAGTAACCAAAGTGATCTGCTTCATCATTGATGTATCCTGGAACATCCGTTGGTACTTTATATTTGTTTACTTCACCATTCTCGTAAAGTACTTCATATAAAGTCTTACCACGATATTCTGGCATTTGAGCTAATAATTCTTCGCCCCATACTTCATCTGTTTTGAAGTATTTAGAGAATTCCACAATTTGCCATAAGTCAGAACGAGACTCACCAGGACCTTTCACTTGTTGACGCCATAATTGGGTACGACGTTCTGCGTTACCATAGCCCCCTTCTTTTTCTACCCACATACAAGTAGGGAGAATTAGGTCTGCTGCAACTGCAGAAACGGATGGGTAAGGGTCTGAAACAACGATGAAGTTTTCAGGGTTACGCCAACCAGGGAAAATTTCGTCGTTAATGTTTGGACCACCTTGCATGTTGTTGGTACAAAGTTGCCATAAGAAGTTTAATTTACCATCTTTTAATGCTCGGCTTTGTTGTACAGCTGCGTATCCAGGTACAGTTGGAATGGTACCTTTTGGTAATTTCCATTTTTTCTCAGCGATTTCAACGTGTTTAGGATTGGTTACTACCATGTCCGCTGGTAAACGGTGAACGAAAGTCCCCACTTCACGCGCTGTACCACAAGCTGAAGGTTGACCAGTTAATGAGAACGGACCACAACCTGGTTTAGAAATTTTACCGGTTAATAAGTGTACGTTATAGATCATGTGGTTAACCCATACACCACGAGTGTGTTGGTTAAAGCCCATTGTCCAGTAAGAAACTAAGTTCTGTTCTGGATCCGCGTACATTTTCGCGAGGGTTTCAAGCTGATCTTTTGGTACACCAGAAATACGGTGTGCTTCGTCTAATGTATAAGGTGCAACGATTTTCTTGAATTCTTCGAAGTCAGAGTCATACATTTTACCTGCAGTTTTACGGTTTTTCGCTGCAACTTCAAGTGGGTGTTCTGGACGTAGACCATAACCGATATCAGTTTCACCACGTTTGAATTTAGTATGTTTATTAACGAAGTCCCAGTTTACTTTATCGTTTTGGATAATGTAGTTTGCAATGTAGTTAAGGATTGCAAGGTCTGCATGTGGATTAAATACGATAGGCACATCAGCTAATTCAAACGAACGGTGTTCGAATGTTGACATAACTACAACTTTCACGTTATCAGAAGAAAGACGACGGTCAGAAATACGAGACCATAAAATTGGGTGCATTTCCGCCATGTTTGAACCCCAAAGCACAAATGCATCGGTTTTCTCGATATCGTTATAGCAACCCATTGGTTCATCCATACCGAATGTACGCATAAACGCAACCGCTGCAGACGCCATACAGTGACGAGCATTAGGATCGATAGTATTTGAACGAAGACCAGCTTTCCAAAGTTTTACTTTTGCATAGCCTTCATAGATAGTAGTTTGACCGGAAGAGAACATCCCAACAGCATTTGGTTCTTTTTTCTTCAAGATGTCTTTGATTTTTTCCGCCATGATAGTGAAAGCTTGATCCCAAGAAACTGGTGTAAAGTCACCTTCTTTATGGAATTTACCATCTTTCATACGTAATAATGGCGTTTTTACACGGTCTGCACCGTACATGATTTTAGAAAGGAAGTAACCTTTGATACAGTTTAAACCACGGTTTACCTCTGCATCTGGGTCACCTTGAGTCGCAACAACTCGACCATCTTTGGTTCCTACCAATACGCTACAACCTGTACCACAGAAACGACATGGTGCTTTATCCCATTTGATACCCATATCCTCTGCGGCATCAACCTGTCTAACAGGGATAGTCATACCGGCAGCCGCAGCTGCTGCAAGTGCAGCATTGGCTTTCATAAAATCTCTACGATTAAGTTCCATAGTTTTCCCCACTCATTATTGAATTTGTCAGAATATATAAAATAATATGTATACCCAAATTATTTATTTTTCATCTAAGTAATTAGAAATTAAAGAAACGACAATCACTCCTGGGATATCTTTAATTTCATCCATCAGATCTGCTAACGCTAATTGACGGTTACTTTCAAGTGTAACTACCAATTTGCCTTCATCAGATTTTTCGCCATGAATTTCGGCGGTTGAAATCGCTAAAATGGCTTCTTTGACTTGGTTAAGTTTTTCTGGTCTGGCTTGCACAACAATGCTGCATACATACCAGTTTTCATTTTCGCTAAATTGACTCATCTGTATTTGTTTCTAAATTAAAAATTTTTATTGCTTTTGTTGGGCAAACGCTTAAACAAGCACCACAACCATTACAGCTTTCTAAATCTAAAATGGGTTTTGCCACACCACCAAGCTGTAATCGAAAACGGATGGCATTCATCGGACAACTATCTTGGCAACTTCGGCATTCCACTCGATTTTCTGTGAGGCACTGTGTTGTAATCTCAACTTTATATGCCCAAGGTTCTTCTTCTAATGAACGGAAAATCGGTTGTTCGCAGACTAAAACACATTTTTGGCAGAAAGTGCATTCGCCTTTATCAAATTGTATTTCAGGAAAGCCGCCATCACCTTTTACGATAATTTGAGTTTCACATACCAGCATGCAATCACCGCATCGAGTACATTTATCTGTAAAGTCTGACTCGTTTATCGACCAAGGTGGACGGATAGCATTTATACCTTGAATTTTAGCGTTTTCAGAATGTAACGATTGTAAAAATTGCCCACGTAATAATTGTCTGCGAGAAGGATTTTCAATCGCCATATTTTTCTTTAGCGTTCTGTATTTTCAAGGGGAGCATTATCTAGCTCCGATAACAAAATAGTAACTACCTAAAAGGAGTAGTTTTTAAAAAATATACACTTTTATTGAGGTAGATCAAGGATATTTTGAAAGGAAATTAGAAGTGTAAATAAATTGTTAAAATATAAGTGAAAATGATTATTAAATAGGGCGGATAACCCGCCCTGAAGTGTACTTAAAATATTATGCGTTTTTTGTTGGGTAATCCCACCAAATATCAAATAATTCGCTAATTTCGATTTGTTGCAATTTATTCTCTTCTAACCATTTTTGTACTAATTGGCGATGGCTTTCATCACATTTGCCGATTTTTTCTAAGCAAACTAAACCTTCCCAATGTAAATAGCCGCTACCTTCATAAGCTAAGCCGTTTGGTTGAATCACTTCAGCAATAAAACGATCAACAGTTTCATCGATAGTTTCGATGCTGGTTCCTTCAGCAAATTGCCAATTCACTAAGAAGCCTAATTCTTGGAACTCTGCTAAGTGAAGTTTTTTACGTTGACGTTGATTACGGGTTGTCATTTTCAATGTTCTCCTATATTAAGGTGATGGATATAGTCATCATCTCGATGATTATTTTTTCTTAAAGTATAAATCCCACACACCGTGACCTAAACGATGACCGCGCGCCTCAAATTTTGTGAGAGGGCGGAAATCAGGACGTGGAATATAATCTTGTTCAGCAGTATTGACTAAATTTTCATTGGCTGCAAGCACTTCGAGCATTTGTTCTGCATAGTTTTCCCAGTCCGTAGCCATATGAATAAAGCCATTTGGTTGTAATTTTTGGATGACTTGCTGTACAAAGTGCGGTTGAACAATACGACGTTTATGATGTTTCGCTTTGTGCCAAGGATCAGGGAAGAAAAGCTGTAAACCGCCCAATTCGCCGTCTTTCACACAATCACGTAAAATTTCAGTGGCATCATGGCAAATCACGCGAAGGTTTTTCACGCCTTTTTCTACCGCATAAGCAATACAGGCTCCCACACCAGGCGTGTGCACTTCAATACCGAGATAATTTTTATCAGGATTTGCTTTAGCCATATCCACTAAAGATTTCCCCATACCGAAGCCAATTTCTAATATAACGGGATTCGTATTGCCATAAATCGCGGCAAAATCAAAAGGGGCATTTTGATAATCTAATCCAAGATCAGCCCAGTGATCATTCATCATATTTTTTTGAAAATCACTTAAGCGACCTGTCCGCAACACAAAGCTACGAACTTTACGTTTATAACGACCATCTTCTGTAAATTCAGCCATTTCAACGGTTTTACGTTTTTGATCAGCAAAGGTTTTTTGCTCTTCTGTCATGGTTTTTATTCGCTTAATTAAAATTGGCGGCGATTATACACTAAAAGGCAAGGTTGTGGGATTTTTCCACCTAATTCCCGTATAATAGCGAAAATTTTTAATTGTTTTTTGTTATGAATATTGTCCGAGTTGCATTAGCCGTACCGCTTCCCCGATTTTTTGATTATCTCTATTCGCCAGACTTGACGCCAATCGTTGGTGGACGAGTGTTGGTGCCTTTTGGTTCGCAAAAACGAGTCGGGATCGTGGTGGATTTGCCCGCTTCTTCGGATATAGCAAAAGAGAAGTTAAAACCGATTATTGATGTACTTGATGCTGAATCACTTTTTAATTCCACAACTTGGGATTGGTTAGCTTGGTCGGCTAATTATTATCGTGCAGCATTAGGCGATGTGTTGTTTCAAGCGTTGCCAGTCAAACTTCGTAATGGAGAAAGTGCGGTTAAAAATGACCGCACTTTTTGGCGTATTACGGACCTTGGAAAACAAGCGTTAGAATCAGGTGATCTAAAACGCGCTAAAAAACAAATTGAAGCCTTAAATTTATTGCTCACACAAGATCTAGAAAAAGGTAACAATGAGATCAGTTCCGCAATTTGGTCAACCCTTAAAGGCAAAGATTATGTGGAAGAGATTGTTGTGCCTACTGAACAAAAAAGTTGGCAGCAGGCTTTAGGGGATAATCCTTTAGTTAATCTTGATAATCGATTGACCTTAAACAAGCAACAAGCCCTTGCATTTAGCCAGTTACTTTTCCAAGAAGGCTTTAATGTGTGGTTGTTAGAGGGCGTGACCGGTTCAGGCAAAACTGAAATCTATCTGCAGTATATTGAAGAAGTCTTAAAGAAAGGCAAGCAGGTTTTGGTTCTTGTACCCGAAATTGGACTTACCCCTCAGACCGTGAGACGTTTCCAAGCTCGCTTTAATGTAGAAATTGATGTATTGCATTCC
Organism: Haemophilus parainfluenzae; assembly: GCF_900638025.1. Lineage (NCBI taxonomy): Bacteria > Pseudomonadati > Pseudomonadota > Gammaproteobacteria > Pasteurellales > Pasteurellaceae > Parahaemophilus > Parahaemophilus parainfluenzae. Next base: position 974,334 of record NZ_LR134481.1, on the reverse strand, counting down.
AACTTGAATGATACACAGCGCTTAAATGTTTGGGAGCGAGCAAGAACAGGACAGAGTGCAATCGTGATTGGTACGAGATCCGCGCTTTTCACCCAGTTTTCAGATCTCGGCTTAATCATTTTAGATGAAGAACATGACGGCTCGTTTAAACAGCAAGATGGTTGGCGTTATCATGCGAGAGATTTAGGTATTGTTTTAGCACAAAAACTCAATATTCCTATCTTATTAGGTTCTGCCACACCCAGTTTGGAAAGTGTGAATAACGTACAAAGTGGTAAATATCATCATTTGGTACTATCAAAAAGAGCCGGAAATGCGACCGCACTTCGTCAATTTGTGATTGATTTAAAACATCAACGAATTCAAAACGGCTTATCCGAACCGCTATTAGGACGTATTCAAGAACACTTAGAAAAAGGCAACCAAGTATTGTTATTCCTTAATCGACGTGGATTTGCGCCTGTGTTGTTATGTCATGAATGTGGCTGGATTGATGAATGTCATCATTGTGAAAAACCTTATACTTATCACCAACACCAGCGCGTTTTACGCTGCCATCATTGTGGTGCGCAAAAAACAGTACCGATTCAGTGTGGTCATTGTGGTTCAACGCATTTAGTCACAACGGGTTTAGGTACAGAACAACTGGAGGAAACTCTAAAAACATGTTTCCCGCAATATAATATTGCTCGTATCGATCGTGATAGCACAGCACGAAAAGGCAAGCTTGAAAGTTATTTAGAGGATATTCAGCAAGGTAAAAGTCAGATTTTAATTGGCACACAAATGTTAGCTAAAGGACACCATTTTCCGAATGTCACTTTGGTTGCTTTAGTGAATGTGGATAATGCCTTGTTTTCCCTTGATTTCAGGGCCGAAGAACGTTTAGCGCAGCTTTATGTACAAGTTGCAGGGCGCTCAGGCAGAGCTGAAAAACAGGGTGAAGTGGTTTTGCAGACACATTATCCGGATCACCCGTTATTAACCACCTTGCTTGAAAAAGGCTATCAAGCCTTTGCAGAAGAAACCTTGAAGCTACGCCATAATATGGGCTTGCCACCGTTTAGTTTTCAAGCGTTGTTTAAAGCCCAATGTCGTCATTCTGAAGAGGCGGAAAATGCATTGTCGCAATTAGCCTCTTTTTTCTATGAACAAAACATTGAAGGCTTGCAAGTGTTGGGGCCGATTCCCGCACCGTTCAGCAAAAAAGCAGGGCAGTATCGTTGGCAGTTGCTATTACAGCATGCATCTCGGAAGCAATTACAGGCGGCATTAAGTCGGTATTCGCCAGAGTTAATAAAGTCTTCTCAAGTGCGGTTGATTTTAGACGTGGATCCATTGGACTTGAGTTAGCAAAAATCCCCTAGAAAAATGCACAGTTTTTCAGTAGAATTAAGCATTTTTTACACTTTAATTTTAATTAATCGAATATTTTAGGATTGTATCGTGGCTCATCGAGATTTTGCCGGTCGAAACGGCTCAAAAAATAATAAAAAGAAAGCACAGAAAAGTTTCAATCGCAATACCTTAATTGGTCTTGCATTAGTGGCGGTATTAGGTTTTGGTTTAGGGCTTTATTTCTTAAAAAGCAAAACGCCTGAACCTGTAGTCACAACAAATGTTCAACCAGAAAAACCACAACCAAAAAGTGTGTTACCAAGTCGTCCAGAAGAAGTATGGCACTATATTAAAGAATTAGAAACCCGCACTGTGCCGGTGGATAATAATCCTTCTTCTGTTGAAAAAAATATGCGTTTGACGGAAGAACAACGTCAAGTGCTAATTCAAATGGAGAAAGAGCAAAAGGCGGCTGAAGAAGCGAAAAAATTAGAAGCTCAACGTAAAGAACAAGAAGCAACAAATGCGGAAAAAGTAGCGCCTCAAACTCAACAAGTTCAGCCGCCACAGCAAACCGCAAAACCAGAAACGAAAAAGCCTGAGCCAGTTAAAAAGCCAGAACCACCGAAAAAAGTAGAAGTAGTGAAAGCGGAACCAGCTAAAACAGAACCGGCTAAAGCTGAGCAACCGAAAAAAGCCGAACCGAAACCTGCTGAACAGCAAGTACAGGCTGGTGGTAAAAAATTTGGTTTGCAATGTGGCGCATTTAAAAATCGCGCACAAGCAGAAAGTTTACAAGGTCGTCTTGCGATGGCAGGTGTGAATGCACAAATTATGCGAAATGAAGAATGGAATCGTGTCCGCGTAGGACCATTTAGCAGTCGAGATGCTGCAACTGCTGTTCAAGATACGGCAAAACCTGTAGCAAGCTGTGTCGTCATAGGAATGTAATGAAAAAATAAAACGTTAAAAGTGCGGTACAAATAAAAATAACCGCACTTTTTTATTTCCTATCACCGTTGTTATTACTGCGATAGCTATAGATGAAGAAATGGTTATCATCATGCCAATATCCCGCTCCTCTTTAGTCGATAAGGAGCTACACTTATACCTCCTATATATTACCCACTAAAATTGGCTACGATATTTTCAAGAATAACCTTTGAGTAGATGATAAATCTTTAATGCTATAACACAATCATATCATCACGATGTAACGCAACTGCACCGTACTCATAGCCAAGAATTTGCTCAATTTCCTGGGATTTTTTCCCTTTGATTAATTCCAACGCATCGCTGTTATAACGCGGCATACCAAGTGCAATCACTTTACCTGAGGTATTCTTAATTTTGACGACTTCACCACGTGAGAAACACCCTTCCACAGCCGTAATTCCTGCAGGCAGCAACGATTTATTCTGTGCTAACATAGCATTTTCAGCACCTTCATCAATCGTCAGCATACCCGCTGATGGAGCTGCAAATAACCACTGTTTACGGCTTTCTAGACGATCTGAGTGATGAGCAATAAATTTAGTGCCAATTGGTTTATCGTAAGCCAAATCCACAATAACATCAGGTCGGCTGCCTGGCGCAATAATGGTTTCAATACCCGAACGCGTTGCCACATCTGCCGCAATAATTTTTGTACTCATCCCGCCAGTTCCAAGATTTGTACCGCTACCGCCTGCAATCGAACGAATATGATCGGTAATTTGCTCAACCACTGGAATTAATTTCGCATCTGGATTTTTACGAGGATCGCTTTCATATAGACCTTGTTGATCCGTTAATAAGTAAAGTTGTTCCGCTTGCACTAAAATCGCGACTAGCGCCGATAAGTTATCGTTATCCCCTACTTTAATCTCGGCCGTTGCCACCGCATCATTCTCATTAATCACAGGAATAATATGATTGTCCAACAGCGCATGTAATGTATCGCGTGCATTTAAAAAACGTTCACGGTCTTCAATATCAGCACGAGTTAATAAAATTTGTCCAATATGAATATCATAAATCGCAAATAATTTTTCCCAGGCTTGAATAAGCTGACTCTGCCCTACAGCAGCTAAAAGCTGTTTTGACGCAATGGTTGGAGGAAGTTGAGGATGATTTAAATAATGTCGTCCAGCAGCAATCGCCCCTGATGTTACAATCACTACACGAAAACCTGCTTGATGAAGTTGTGCAATCTGGCGAACAATATCGACCATGTGAGGCGCATTCAATTTTGGGGAACCATGCGTTAATGTGCTAGTACCAAATTTTACGACGATTGTTTTGCGATTTGCCGACATAGTTTATCCTCAGTGAAAAAATAGAAAAGTGCGGTTAAATTAGCACTAAAATTAATAAAAATCACGAAAAATCCAACCTTATATACAGATTTTGTGAATAGCTATGATATAGTGCAAAAAAAGAAAAATAGGATAGAAAATATGACATTAAGTTTGATCGTTGCGACAACAAAAAATAACGTCATCGGAAAAGATAATCAAATGCCTTGGCACTTACCTGCTGATTTAACCTGGTTTCGTAAAAACACTACAGGCAAACCGGTCATTATGGGTCGTAAAACCTTTGAAAGCATTGGTCGCCCATTGCCTAAACGGACCAATATCGTCCTTTCACGCACGCCTTACGAACATGAAGGTGTCATCTGGAAAGAGAATTTTGAAAGTGCGGTCGATTTTGTCAAAGAATTTGATGAAATTATGTTGATTGGCGGCGGCGAGTTATTTAAACAATATTTACCTAAAGCAGATAAACTATATCTCACACAAATTCAAGCAAACATTGACGGCGATACCTTCTTCCCTGAAATTAATTGGTCTGAATGGAACATCGAGTTTGAAGAATATCGCCAAACTGATGAAGACAATCCCTATGATTGCCGTTTTTTAATTTTGCAACGTAAAGCATAAAACTCGCCCAAACCATCCTTAAACCTAATAAAGTGCGATCAAAAAACTAAAATTTCTGACCGCACTTATTCGTTCATTATCAAATCAACTATTCATCAAGCTATTTTTTCCTATAAATCCCCCATTTTTTGATCTGAGTCCCCTTTTGAGAACCGGCTTTGTAATATACTGGAACGATTTATTATCATTAGAGGAGAAATATTATGGGTATCTTCAGTGTACCACCGGATTTACCGGTTACGAAAAGCAAAGAGGAGATCGATAAAACTTATCGTTACTGGCGATTACATTTGATGATTACCAGTTATATCGGCTACGCCGTTTTCTATTTTACTCGTAAAAGTTTTAACTTCGTTATGCCTGCCATGCTGACAGATCTCGGGCTACAAAAAGCCGATATCGGGATCATGGGTACTGTGTTTTATCTCACCTACGGTGTATCTAAATTCTTATCAGGTGTACTTGGTGACCGCTCTAACCCTCGTTACTTTATGGGAATTGGCTTAATGATGACAGGTGTCGTCAATATTCTATTCGGTATGAGCTCATCTGTCTTTATGTTTATCACCCTTTGGATGATCAACGCCTTTTTCCAAGGTTGGGGTTGGCCTCCATGTTCAAAAATCCTGAATACTTGGTACTCACGTAATGAACGTGGTTTATGGTGGGCTATTTGGAATACCTCACATAACTTAGGTGGTGCGCTTATCCCAATTTTATCTGGTGCAGTAGCCCTTTATTGGGGATGGCGTTACGGCATGATCGTACCGGGAATTATTGCCTGTGTCATTGGTTTTGCCCTTTGCTTCTTATTACGCGATCGCCCAACGTCAATGGGTCTCCCAACTGTGGGTGAATGGCGTAATGATATCGCGGAAAAAGAACATGAAAATGAAGGTTTAGGTTTATCTAACTGGGAAATCCTTAAAATTTATGTGTTTAAAAACAGCATTATCTGGGCATTAGCCTTTTCTTGGTGTTTTATTTATATCATCCGTACCGGTATCAATGACTGGGGTAACTTGTATTTAACAGAAACCCACGGTTATGACTTACTTAAAGCGAACTCAGCTGTTTCTTTCTTTGAAATCGGCGGATTCTTAGGTGCGCTTTTTGCAGGTTGGGGTTCTGATAAATTCTTCAACGGAAACCGTACCCAAATGAATATTATTTATGTGTTAGGTATTATTTCAACTTCCTTAGCATTATGGTTCATCCCTAGTGATAATTATTTCGTTATGTGTGGACTATTCTTCCTAATGGGATTCTTTATCTTCGGTCCACAATTCCTTATCGCTATGGCGGCGGCGGAAAACTCCCATAAACATGCTTCAGGTTCTTCTACCGGTTTCGTTAGTCTGTTCGCCTATATTGGTGCAGCCGCGGCTGGTGCACCATTAGCGTGGATTATTCAATCTCTCCATTGGAATGGATTCTTTGGTAGCTTATTTATCGTTTCTCTCGCTTGTGCATTATTACTCGTTTTAGTGTACTTCTTACAACGTAAGAGAAATAAGCTAAAAGCTTAATCTAGGGCATATAAAAATCGGGCTAAAACAATCATTGTTTTAGCCCGATTTCTTTTGTTTTAAATAACCGTAAAAAGATTATTCTAAGCGTTTAGCCATTTCTAACCAATCTGCTTTAAATTCACGGCGCATATTGTTAATTGCATCAATAATATCGTGGTGAACTAATTTTTCATTTTGAATGCCCACGCAGTAGCCACCTTTCCCTTGTAACAATAAGTCTACTGCATACGAGCCCATACGAGAACCTAAGATTCGGTCAAAAGCACAAGGTGAGCCACCACGTTGAATATGGCCTAATACCGTTGCACGGGTTTCATGGCCTACACGAGCTTCAATCTCACGAGCAAGAGAATGTACGTCTGTGATTAATTCAGTAATCGCAATAATGGCATGACGTTTTCCACGAATAATACTGCGTTCAATTTGACGAATTAATTCTTCTCGATTAAATTCCATTTCAGATGCCACGATATACTCACAACCACCAGCAATACCAGCTGAAATGGTTAAGTCACTACAGTGACGACCCATGATTTCTACGATAGAAATACGTTGGTGAGAACTTGAGGTGTCACGTAAACGGTCAATGGCATCCACTGCTGTTTGTAGGGCCGTTTCATAACCGATTGTATAATCTGTGCCTGCTACATCGTTATCAATCGTGCCTGGAATACCTACGCAAGGGAAACCATGTTCTTCTGTGAGCAATTTTGCCCCCATATAAGAACCGTCCCCCCCGATAACAACTAAAGCATCAATACCGTGAGAACGTAAAATTTCTGCACATTTTTCACGTACAGCAGGATCCTTAAATTCAGGGAAACGAGCAGACCCTAAGAATGTACCCCCTCGGTTAATCACGTCTGAGACGCTATAACGGTTTAACTGTTTGATTTTATTGTTATATAAGCCTTGATAACCATCATAAATGCCGAATACTTCAAGCCCTTCTGCAAGAGCTGCGCGAACAACAGCACGAATAGCAGCATTCATGCCTGGTGCATCGCCACCACTAGTTAATACCGCAATTTTTTTAATCATACTTACCTACTTTGCATTCTAAAAATAACTGATAATAAGATTACACTATCCACTATTTCTGCTCTAGCAAAATTTTTAAAATTTACGCCAGATTTGATCTAGTTATAAGTTTTAGTAATTAAAATGATTTTCACACTTCCAAGACAAATCTGCTTTTTGTAATGTCTTACTTTCTTTCGCCACTAAATATTTTTCTAAATGTCTTACTATCTTTACTTTACTTAAACGTTGAAATTTTTTACCTTGTTCTACTTTTTGGGAATATTGATATTGTACAAAACCACAAGAAGGAATATTTTTTCCTTTCGCAATATCTACCTGCCAAGACGGATTTTGTTCTGTCGGGGCATAAATGACATAGCCGTTTAATTCTGTCACGGGCTTTTTCGGATTCGTTGAATTGGCACGAATTTTGAAATCTTGCACACCCAAATTACGATACACTCGCTCACGTAATGTCACGCGTTGTTCTATAGTACGAACCAGATCGCGATCAAACAACACTTCAATCTGAGATTGCCAATTTTCTAATGTATCTGGCTCTATCAGATAAACGTAACGTGCAATCGTCCCCAAATCTTGGCTTGCAGTAAGCTTATAGGTTTTACCGTTGTACTCAATTTTTTTAGGCGTTTGAAGCTGACTCACCTTTGCCGCACAACCTGAGAGTAAAAGTGCGGTCAATATAACAAGAATTTTATTCATTAATATCTCGCTTAAATACAAATTCTTTTTCAGTAGAGGATGCTGCATCAAACCAATAACCACCAAGGTCAAACTCTTTAAGTTGTTCAACACGTTGTAAACAATTTTGAATGATAAAACGACACATTAAACCACGAGCTTTTTTCGCATAAAAGCTGATCACTTTGTATTGACCATTCTTATTATCTAAGAAAACTGGCTTAACAATCTGTGCATCTAATTGGCTCTCTTTCACTGATTTATAATACTCATCTGAAGCTAAATTGATCAACACACGATCACCTTGCTCATTAAGTGCCTGTTGTACTGATTGAGTGATGATATTTCCCCAAAAAGCATAAAGATCTTTCCCTTTTGGATTTGCTAATTTCGTGCCCATTTCCAAGCGGTAAGGTTGCATTAAATCAAGGGGTTTAAGTAAACCATATAAACCAGAAAGCATACGTAAATGACGTTGAGCGAATTGTACATCTTCATCAGATAAACTATCAGCATCTAAGCCGGTGTAAACATCACCTTTGAATGCCCAAATGGCTGCGCGTGAATTTTTTTCGTTGTGAGATTTTGTCCATTCCGCAAAACGAGCGACATTTAGGCCTGCAAGTTTATCGCTTATAGACATTAAGGAAGAAAGATCTTGGGGAGATAATTGACGGCAGATTTCAATCAGTTGCTCACTATAATCCGTCAAGTGCGGTTGAGAAACAGGAAGATTTCTGACCGCACTTTCAAAATCTAAGGTTTTTGCCGGGGAAATAATGGTTAACATAGGTTCTCCTTTCTAGAACGGAATCGTATCTTAGCACAGGATTGCCTCCTCGCTCCACCCCGTTTATGCTACCCGCTTATAGAGCCCATTCTCATTGACGATTAAATCTTGTAACTCCAAATCTAATAACTGCACTAAAAGCGAATCCACCGGCAAATTCAATGCTACAGATAAATCATCAAGACTTACCGGTGTATAACTGATATGTTGATAAAGTTCAGGATGACTCGGCTCCACAACTGGTGTTTTTGCTGTGAGCGGTTGAGCTATCGGCTTATTAATTTGCGTATTATGTACTGGTGGCTGAAAAACAACACTATGGTTAAGACTATCTAAAATATCTTTGACATTTTCCACCAACATCGCACCTTGCTTAATCAATTTGTGGCAACCTTGACTGTATTCACTTTGAATATTCCCCGGCAATGCAAAAATATCACGATTTTGTTCTAAGGCATAACGCGCCGTAATCAATGAACCGCTTTTCTCTGTGGCTTCAATGACCAAAGTCCCCAATGAAAGCCCGCTAATAATGCGATTACGACGAGGAAAATTTTCAGCAATCGGTGCTTGCGTAGGGATAAATTCAGAAACTAACGCGCCGTTATTCTCGATAATTTGATCCGCTAATCGTCGGTGTTTAGCAGGATAAATATGCGCTAATCCACTGCCCAATACGGCAATGGTCTGTCCTTGAATATCCACCACCGCTTGATGACTAAATCCATCAATACCTAATGCAAGACCACTCGTCACCGTCAATCCTGCGAGAGAAAGCTCTGTCGCAAAATATTTTGCCCAATATTCCCCATAAGCTGAGCAATAACGACTCCCAACCATGGCAATTTGCTGAGCAAAAAGTGCGGTCAGATTGCCTTTCACAAATAATAAAGGCGGAAAACCACTAATTTGTTTGAGTAAAAAAGGATACTCATCTGAAAAACTGTGAATTAAATGATGCCCTTCTTTTTCGGCCCAACTCAAAGCGGGCTCAATGAATTTCATTTCAGGCTGAAACCAACGACGAATCTGCAAAGCATCCCAGCCCATTTGTTGAAATGCCACTTCATCATAATTTAATAAGTCTTCTATATTCACATGGGCCAGAATTTGTTGAATTCGCACACTGCCTAATTTGGGTACTTGTGACAACCGCAATAAAATCGACGCAAAATCGCTCATTTATTCTCTCCTTTAAAAAGACAATTATGACGAGATTGGTCTCAAAAAATGAAAGATTTGTCTTAATTTTACGATTCAGATCGCAAAAAACGAAAAAATTTTAGAAAAAATCTGCATACCAAAAATAATGAATAAAGCAGTATAAAAATGGCTCTATTAAAGATCTTTTCAGCGATAAACTCTACACACCAGCATATATTTAGAATAATAAACTTTTACAACAATACGAATATATTAATTCAAAATATAAATCACTAAAAAATGATTTGACAGCAAAATTTTTATCCGTAATATGGACAGCGTTTTACAGAATTTTTTTACAGGATTATCTTTTTATGTACCAAGCTGTGTATTTATCTCTCAACCTCCTGCTCTCACATTCTTTGTGCGGCTAAGTTGTGGATAAAAAACACCTTTATGTAAAAAATCTATTATCAACCCGTACTTTTAAGATTGCGGGTTTTTTCGTTTTAAAATCACGGTAAAAATGACCGCACTTTGAGTGATAAAAGAAGGAAAATACTATGACAGATCGCGTTATTATTTTTGATACCACCTTGCGTGATGGCGAACAAGCGTTAAAAGCAAGCTTAACCGTTAAAGAGAAATTACAGATTGCTTTAGCACTTGAACGTCTAGGCGTGGATGTGATGGAAGTCGGTTTCCCTGTTTCTTCTCAAGGTGATTTTGAATCTGTTCAAACTATTGCACGCCATATCAAAAATAGTCGTGTTGCGGCACTTTCCCGTGCGGTAATTAAAGATATTGATGCTGCAGCTGAAGCCTTAAAAGTGGCAGAAGCGTTTCGTATCCATACATTTATTGCAGTTTCAGCATTACACGTTGAAGCCAAATTAAAACGTACCTTTGATGATGTCGTTGAAATGGCTGTAGCCGCAGTAAAACATGCACGTAATTATACTGACGATGTAGAATTTTCTTGCGAAGATGCGGGCCGTACAGGTATCGACAATATTTGTCGTATTGTTGAAGCGGCAATTAATGCAGGTGCAACAACTGTAAATATTCCTGATACTGTTGGTTTCTGCTTACCTAATCAATTCGGCAATATTATTGCTGAAGTACGTAACCGCGTACCAAATATCGATAAAGCTGTGATTTCCGTACATTGCCACAATGACTTAGGTATGGCAACCGCTAACTCCTTAACTGCTGTACAAAATGGTGCACGCCAAATTGAATGTACCATTAATGGCATTGGCGAACGTGCGGGTAACACTTCACTTGAAGAAGTGGTGATGGCAATGAAAGTGCGTCAAGAATTCATGGGTGTGGATACACGTATCAACACACAAGAAATTCATCGTGTAAGCCAAATGGTGAGCCAACTTTGTAATATGCCAATCCAACCGAATAAAGCGATTGTAGGTTCGAATGCTTTCGCACATTCATCCGGTATTCACCAAGATGGTATGTTAAAAAACCAAAATACCTACGAAATCATGTCACCAGAAACTATTGGCTTGAAGAAAGAGAAATTGAACTTAACTGCACGTTCTGGTCGCGCAGCCGTGAAAGGTCATATGGCAGATATGGGTTACACCGAGCAAGATTACGATTTGGATAAATTGTACGAATCTTTCTTGAAATTGGCAGACAAAAAAGGCCAAGTGTTTGATTATGACTTGGAAGCATTAGCGTTTATCGACATGCAACAAGGTGATGAAGATCGTTTAGTATTAGATAAACTTTCTGCACACTCCACTAAAGAATATCCAGCAACTGCATTTGTTCAAGTGGAATTGGATGGCAATAAATTAAGTACCTCCTCTATCGGTGGTAATGGTCCGGTTGATGCGGTTTACAATGCTATCTTGGACTTAACTGGCTTAGAAATCAAAATGTCTCACTATAATTTAACCGCGAAAGGCGAAGGTGCTGAAGCGTTAGGTCAGGTGGATATCGTGGTTGAACATGAAGGCCGTAAATTCCATGGTGTTGGTTTGGCTACTGACATTGTTGAATCATCAGCCCTTGCCTTAGTTCACGCGATCAACGCGATTTATCGCGCGCATAAGGTAGCAGATATTAAAAATCATAAACATCATTAACCCAATCCCCCTCTTTAGCAAAGAGGGGTTAGGGGAGATTTGGCAGAAGTAACATAAACCTCAGCAGTGAATTTTATATCATTAAAATCTCCCCCCAGCCCCTCTTTACAAAAGAGGGGAGAAAATTAACCGCACTTTGGTGTGAAAGAAATAGGAAAAATAATATGCAATCATACAACATCGCTGTTCTACCGGGAGACGGTATCGGTCCGGAAGTCATGGCTGAAGCCATTAAAGTATTAAACAAAGTCCAAGAAAAATTTGGTTTTAAACTTAACTTCAATGAATTTTATGTAGGTGGTGCCGCAATTGATAATTGTGGTTGCCCATTACCAGCAGAAACCTTAAAAGGTTGTGATGAGGCTGATGCGATTTTGTTTGGTTCTGTAGGTGGCCCTAAATGGACAAATTTACCACCAGATCAACAACCGGAACGCGGTGCATTATTACCATTGCGTAAACATTTCAAATTATTTTGCAATCTTCGTCCTGCTACCCTTTATAAAGGTTTAGAAAAATTCTGTCCATTACGTGCAGATATTGCAGCGAAAGGATTTGATATGGTGGTTGTGCGTGAATTAACAGGCGGGATTTATTTCGGTCAGCCTAAAGGCCGTGAAGGTGAAGGTGCACAAACCAAAGCATTCGATACTGAAGTTTATTACAAATATGAAATCGAACGCATTGCACGTGCGGCTTTTGATGCGGCAATGAAACGTCGTAAACATGTGACTTCTGTGGATAAAGCGAACGTATTACAAGCGTCAATCTTATGGCGTGAAACTGTGACAGAAGTGGCGAAAGATTACCCTGAAGTCACCTTAGATCACATTTATATCGACAACGCGACCATGCAATTAATCAAAGCGCCTGAATCTTTCGATGTACTCCTCTGCTCTAACATTTTCGGAGATATTATTTCTGATGAAGCGGCGATGATCACTGGCTCTATGGGGATGTTACCATCTGCTAGCTTAAATGAAGAAGGTTTCGGCTTATATGAGCCTGCTGGCGGTTCTGCACCAGATATCGCAGGCAAAGGCATTGCTAACCCAATCGCACAAATTCTTTCTGCGGCGATGATGTTGCGTTATAGCTTCAACTTAAACGAAGCAGCGGATGTCATTGAAAATGCCGTACAAAAAGTCTTAGCAAGTGGTCACCGTACGGGAGATTTAGCCGATGATTCTGCACCTGTTTCAACTGCAGAAATGGGTACGTTAATCGCTAACGCAATCTAATAAAAAACAATTAAAGTGCAGTTTAAAAACACCCTAAAATTTGACCGCACTTGCTACTCTAACGAATTGAGAAAAATTATGGCAAAAACTCTTTACGAAAAATTATTCGATGCCCACGTGGTATACGAAGCTGAAGGCGAAACGCCGATTTTATATATTAACCGTCATTTAATCCATGAAGTGACCAGTCCACAAGCCTTTGACGGTTTACGTGTTGCGGGCCGACAAGTGCGCCAAGTAAGCAAAACTTTCGGCACCATGGATCACAGTATTTCTACTCAAGTACGTGATGTGAACAAACTTGAAGGCCAAGCGAAAATTCAAGTATTGGAGCTCGCAAAAAACACAAAAGCGACCGGTATTCAATTGTTCGATATGACCACAAAAGAACAAGGTATCGTGCATGTGATGGGGCCTGAACAAGGCTTAACCTTACCGGGCATGACTATTGTTTGTGGTGACTCCCATACCGCCACTCACGGTGCATTCGGCGCTTTGGCATTTGGTATTGGTACATCTGAAGTAGAACACGTATTAGCCACACAAACCTTAAAACAAGCTCGTGCAAAAAATATGAAAATTGAAGTGCGTGGCAAAGTAGCACCAGGCATTACCGCAAAAGATATTATTCTTGCCATCATCGGTAAAACAACCATGGCGGGCGGTACAGGCCATGTGGTGGAATTCTGTGGCGAAGCGATTCGTGACCTTTCCATGGAAGGCCGTATGACCGTTTGTAATATGGCGATTGAAATGGGCGCCAAAGCAGGCTTAATCGCACCAGATGAAACCACTTTCGAATACTTAAAAGGGCGTCCACATGCACCGAAAGGTAAAGATTGGGATGATGCCGTTGCTTATTGGAAAACCTTAAAATCCGATGATGATGCGAAATTTGATACGGTCATCACGTTAGAAGCCAAAGATATTGCACCACAGGTAACTTGGGGAACAAACCCAGGCCAAGTAATCGGTATCGATCAGCCAGTGCCAAATCCAGCAGAAATGACCGATCCGGTAACTCGTGCTTCAGCAGAAAAAGCGTTGAATTATATCGGTTTAGAACCGAATACCGATTTAAAAGACATTCCGGTAGATCAAGTCTTTATCGGTTCTTGTACTAATGCTCGTATCGAAGATTTACGTGCGGCAGCGGCTGTCATGAAAGGCCGCAAAAAAGCCGATAACGTAAAGCGTATTTTAGTCGTGCCGGGTTCCGGATTAGTGAAAGAACAAGCAGAAAAAGAAGGCTTGGATAAAATCTTTATCGAAGCGGGTGCTGAATGGCGTAATCCGGGCTGTTCCATGTGTTTAGGGATGAACGATGACCGTTTAGGTGAATGGGAACGCTGCGCGTCCACTTCAAACCGTAACTTTGAAGGTCGCCAAGGCCGTAATGGTCGCACTCACTTGGTGAGCCCTGCCATGGCTGCCGCAGCGGGAATGTTCGGTAAATTCGTTGATATTCGTGACGTAACATTAAACTAAGGAGCAGAAAATGGCAGGATTTAAACAACTTTCAGGCTTAGTAGTGCCATTGGATGCAGCAAACGTGGATACGGATGCGATTATTCCAAAACAATTTTTACAAGCCATTACCCGCGTAGGTTTCGGCAAACACTTATTCCATGAATGGCGTTATTTGGATGTAGAAGGCACCAAGCCAAATCCAGATTTCGTATTGAATTATCCACAATATCAAGGTGCGACCATTTTATTAGCACGTAAAAACCTTGGTTGCGGTTCTTCTCGTGAACATGCGCCTTGGGCATTAGCCGATTACGGTTTCAAAGTGATGATCGCACCAAGTTTTGCGGATATTTTCTACAACAACAGCTTAAATAACCACATGTTACCGATTCGTTTAAGCGAAGAAGAAGTAGAAGAAATCTTCCAATGGGTGTGGGCAAATGAAGGCAAACAAATCCATGTAGATTTGGAAGCGATGACCGTCACTGTAGGTGACAAAGTCTATCACTTTGAACTGGATGAATTCCGCCGTCATTGTTTATTAAACGGCTTGGATAACATCGGTTTGACGTTACAACATGAAGATGCCATCAGTGAATACGAAAAAAATATTCCGGCATTTTTACGTTAATCTGTTTTTTTACTCGGACAGCAAATATTGCTAACCATTCGGCGGACAATTTGTCCGCCTTTCTTTTTGAAAACATTCCATTTTTTTACCGCACTTTTTCCCCTTTTATTTGACAGTATCCATGCTTATCCCTATTATTCCGACCAATATTGATTGATTTTAAAAAGAGCTGTCTATGTCACATAATCAAACCGAATTACTGAAAAAATCCCTCGCTGAACGCATCCTCATTTTAGATGGCGCGATGGGGACGATGATCCAAAAATATAAACTCACCGAGACTGATTTTAGAGGCGAGCGTTTTAAAGAAAGTGCGGTTGATTTACGTGGCAATAATGACTTGCTCACCTTAACCCAACCGCTGCTAATTTCTGCGATTCATGAGAAATACTTACAAGCGGGCGCCGATATTATTGAAACCAATACTTTCAGTTCTACCACCATTGCGCAAGCGGATTATGATTTACAGTCTATTGCCTACGAACTGAATTTTGCAGGCGCAAAGCTAGCGCGTTTGGCCGCTGATAAATACAGCACGCCAGAAAAACCTCGCTTTGTCGCCGGTGTATTAGGGCCAACCAACCGTACAGCCTCTATTTCTCCTGATGTAAACGACCCGGGTTTCCGTAATGTGACGTTTATGGAATTGGTCGATGCCTATGCTGAAGCGACCAAAGGCTTAATTGAAGGTGGTGCTGATTTAATCATGATCGAAACCATTTTCGACACATTAAACGCAAAAGCCGCCATTTTCGCTATTGAAACCGTATTTGAAGAATTAGGTGTGGAATTGCCGATTATGATTTCCGGCACCATTACCGATGCTTCCGGCCGTACCCTTTCAGGGCAAACTACCGAAGCATTCTACAACTCGCTTCGTCACGCTAAACCACTGACTTTCGGTTTGAACTGTGCGTTAGGCCCGAAAGAACTTCGCCAGTATGTTGAACAACTGTCTAAAATCAGCGAAACCTATGTGTCTGTTCACCCAAATGCGGGCTTACCAAATGCCTTTGGTGGCTATGATTTAGGTGCAGAAGAGATGGCGGCACACCTTAAGGAATGGGCTGAAAGTGGCTTTGTGAACATTGTCGGTGGTTGTTGCGGTACAACGCCAGAACATATCAAAGCCTTTGCGGATGCGATGCAAGGTATTGCGCCACGTAAATTGCCTGAAATTAAAACTGCGATGCGTTTATCTGGCTTAGAGCCACTCAATATTGATGATGAAAGCCTATTTGTTAACGTGGGCGAACGTAATAACGTGACAGGTTCGGCGAAATTCAAACGCTTAATTAAAGAAGACAAATTTGCCGAAGCCATTGAAATTGCCATCGACCAAGTGGAAAACGGTGCGCAAGTGATCGACGTCAATATGGATGAAGCCTTGCTCGACGGCAAAAAATGCATGACCCGTTTCCTCAATATTATGGCGACCGAGCCGGATGCCGCCAAAGTGCCAGTGATGATCGACTCGTCTAAATGGGAAGTGATTGAGGCAGGTTTGCAGTCGGTACAAGGTAAACCGATTGTGAACTCTATTTCGTTGAAAGAAGGCGAAGAAATCTTTATCGACCACGCTAAATTAGTACGTAAATATGGTGCAGCTGTGGTGGTGATGGCGTTTGATGAAGTGGGACAAGCCGATACCGAAGATCGCAAAGTTGAAATTTGTAGCCGTGCTTATGACATTTTAGTGAACCAAGTCGGCTTCCCACCAGAAGACATTATTTTCGACCCGAATATTTTTGCCATCGGTACGGGGATTGAAGAACACAACAACTACGGCGTGGATTTCATCAACGCTACAGGCCGTATTAAACGCGCGCTACCGCATGCGAAAATCTCGGGCGGGGTGTCGAATGTCTCTTTCTCATTCCGTGGTAACAACGTGATGCGTGAAGCCATTCACGCGGTCTTCCTCTATCACGCCATCAAGCAAGGCATGGATATGGGGATTGTGAATGCGGGGCAGCTCGCAATTTATGACGATCTCGATCCTGAATTGCGTGAAATCGTGGAAGATGCGGTATTAAACCGCAGCCCTGATGCCACCGAAAAACTACTCGATATTGCAGAAAAATATCGTAACCAAGGCAACGATGAAAGTGCGGTCGATTCTGTCGCAGAATGGCGCACTTGGCCAGTGGAAGAACGTTTAAAACACGCCCTTGTGAAAGGGATTACCACTTACATTGTGGAAGATACGGAAGAAGCCCGCCAAACCTTACCAAGCCCATTAGATGTAATTGAAGGCCCGTTGATGGCAGGCATGGACGTAGTCGGCGATTTATTCGGTGACGGTAAAATGTTCCTGCCACAAGTAGTGAAATCTGCGCGCGTAATGAAACAATCTGTGGCGTACTTAGAGCCGTTTATCAACGCCACCAAACAAAAAGGCTCAAGCAATGGTAAAGTGGTGATTGCGACCGTAAAAGGTGACGTGCACGATATTGGTAAAAACATCGTGAGCGTGGTGATGCAATGTAATAACTTTGAAGTGATTGACTTAGGCGTGATGGTGCCTGCGGACAAAATCATTCAAACCGCCATTGATGAAAAAGCGGACATCATCGCATTAAGTGGTTTAATTACCCCTTCTTTAGATGAAATGGAATACTTCTTAGGCGAAATGACTCGCTTAGGTTTGAATCTACCTGTGATGATTGGTGGTGCGACCACTTCTAAAGAACATACGGCGATTAAACTTTATCCAAAATATAAAGAACACGGCGTATTTTATACCTCAAATGCCTCTCGTGCGGTGACAGTGTGTGCGACATTAATGAACCCTGAAAGCCGTGCGGCATTGTGGGAACAATTCAAGAAAGATTACGAGAAAATTCAGCAATCGTTCTCTAACCGTAAACCACTTCGTAAACAACTGAGCATTGAAGAAGCACGTGCAAACCGCTTTGATGGCTTTAATGGCGAATGGGCAGATTACGTGCCGCCAAAACCAAACCAAACCGGTATTGTGGAATTTAAAAACGTACCGATTGCCACATTACGTAAATTTATCGACTGGTCTCCATTCTTCCGCATTTGGGGCTTAATGGGCGGCTACCCTGACGCCTTTGATTATCCAGAAGGTGGTGAAGAAGCACGTAAAGTATGGAATGATGCGCAAGTGGTTTTAGATGAATTAGAGCAAAACCATAAACTCAACCCAAGCGGTATTTTAGGCATTTTCCCTGCGGAACGTGTGGGCGATGATGTGGTGCTTTTCTCAGATGAAGAACGCACACAACAAATTGGCACCGCTTACGGCTTACGCCAACAAACCGAACGGGGCAAAAACAGCAAAAGTCCGTTTAACTTTGCCTTAAGCGACTTTATTGCCGATCGCGAAAGCGGCAAAAAAGACTGGATGGGGATGTTCGCCGTCTGTGCGGGTATTGAAGAAATGGAATTAGTGGAAGGCTATAAAGCCGCAGGTGATGACTACAACGCCATCTTGCTACAAGCCGTAGGCGACCGCCTCGCCGAAGCCATGGCAGAATACCTGCACTTTGAGCTACGCACCCGCATTTGGGGCTACACGCAAGAAGAATTCGACAACCAAGGCTTAATCAATGAAAACTATGTTGGCATCCGTCCGGCACCGGGCTATCCAAGCTGCCCAGAACATACTGAAAAAGCCTTGATTTGGGATTTATTAGAAGTAGAACAGCGCATTGGCATGAAACTCACCGAAAGCTACGCCATGTGGCCGGCAGCTTCTGTCTGCGGCTGGTACTTCACGCACCCTGCAAGTAACTATTTCACTTTAGGTCGAATCGATGAAGACCAAGCTCAAGATTATGCCAAACGTAAAGGTTGGGATGAGAGAGAGATGATGAAGTGGTTGGGTGTGGCGATGAAGTAATTATATAACATCTTAAATTTAGAAATTTAATCTTATAAGGAACAGACATGAAATTTAGGAACTTACACAAATTCCAAAATCTTGAAAATAGTAAAAATTTTATTTTCTTCTACCAATTACTAGAAGAAATGTTATTTGATTATACATTAGATACTTATAAACCATCTATTCTAAACTTGCATTCTCTAATAGAGGAGGCCTTTGAGGTTATAAATGAAATTGAAAAAGGGAATATAAAATCACCAAATATTATACACGTTCTTGATGAACTGGTAACAAATCTAGAAAAAGATAAAATTGCCAATGAAATGATTAGTATTTCTAGAAAGGAAATAAATAGCATTCTAAAAAAACCTAAAAAAAGAGAAAATCACGGTGTTATAAAAAATACACTTGCAATAGTATATAATCTGGTCAATAAAACTAAATATAAAAAGAATCTTGAATTAGAAATCATAAATTTACTCCAGGAAAAAGAGGAAAGATTTAAAGATATAAGAAGCATAACAAGAAGCTATGTAACATTTTTAATATATAAAGGATACAATCCAAATTATATAAGAAAAGAAGTCCTAGATTTTTTTGAAAACGGAGAAAAATTTAAAGAAGTAAATAATATAAATGAACTTTTTGAAAGATTTAATTTAAAATTTAACACCTATGAAGTCTTTTTTGTGGCCGACAAAACACTTTCTATGTGTATTCTAGAATCCGAAAAAGATGATTCTTTTATTTTTGAACACCAAAAAGAGAATCTACCTACTAAAATATTACAAGATAGAAATTTTATGAAAATAGGTGATAATGAGAAATTTTATTCTATAAAAAAAGAAGACATAGATCCTTTTTCTGTAAGGGAAAATACTGAAAAGACTATTAGTGTATTATCAAACTTAATCAATATCTTTCATCATAAAAAAGATATAAAATGGCAAAATAAATTTATTGTAGTAGATGCAGAAAGTAATCTAATAGTAGTTAATAAACCAGTTAAATCAATGCATAAATGTATAGATCTGCCTGAAAATAAGGCAAGATTTAAACTTCAAGATTTTCTTATGTCATTCCAATTAAGAGGTGAATCATTTAGTAAGTTTATCAATAGTGTGAGATTACATTCCATAGCTATCCACACTGATTCTCATGAAAATCAATTATTAAATTTGTGGGTATCATTAGAATCATTGATCCCTGCGGATACTAAGGAAAATGATGAATCAAATATTGAACATATAGTAGACTCTATTATACCTTTCTTAAATATGCATTATTTAAGAGTATTATTAGATAAGTTATTAAAAGATCTTATTAGATGGAACTTTCATATAACAAAAGGAATATTAAAGAACATTGATGGAGATGATTTTACAGCAAGGCTTATAAATTTATTATCAAATGATAAATACTTAGATAAATTTAATGACCTAATTCAAAAAACAAAGGATTTCTATTTGCTTAATGATAGATTAAACTATTTCAAAGATCTTCTTTCATCAAAGAAAAAAATATGTTTAATGATTAGTAACCATACAGAAAGATTAAAGTGGCAAATAAGAAGAATATATAGAGCAAGAAATATTATTGTACATACAGGTAATACACCAACATATACTTCAATATTAATAGAACATATTCATAGTTACTTAGATATTATTTTATCGACTTTAATCCAATTATCATCAAAAGACAAAATAAATTCGGTAGGACAAGGGTTTCAATATATAAGACTTGTATATAATGATTTTTCAAATTTCTTAGGAATAAAAAATGAAAAGAATGAAAATAAAAAAGAAACCAAACCACAGTCAATAGAAAATGACAAGCCAGAGAGTAAAGAAATCTATAAAATAGTCAAATACTTAAATTAACACCCAAGATAGCGCAAGCGTCCTCGCTTGTGCCTCTCAGCTAAAAGTGCGGTCAAAAAATCCAAAGAATTTTGAATATTGGTTCTACCAACGGTTATGGGTAAAATTCGCAATATTTTTATTAAGCAGCACCAGCGTAGACGCTGGCGCTATCTTCCCTTATTAGCACAATCTGTTGGCGCACGTTCCCCAGCTTTTTCCTAATTTCACTAAAAAACTTCAAAAACTGACCGCACTTTAATTACTTTCTAGGATGAAATACTCAATCAGTAATAATCAACAGAAAAGGACCTGTAATTCATTTTCTATTTCTTTAATAAAAAAAGATAGTTTTTTACTCTTTTCTTCATATTTAGATTCTTGATTAGAATCTTTTCTAGATGATAATATCTTATTAGATAATTTATCTACTTCAGACCAATATGCACTAGAAATAAGTTCATCTTCTCTAGTAACTGAAAATGTATAACCAAAGGAATCACCATGCCTCCTAACAGGAAAAATATCTTTTGCTATGACATTCAATTTATTATCATTAGTAGCTAAAAAATGATCTGTTATATAAAAATCATTACCAATCTGTTCTTTTTTATCACAACCAAATGCTATCGCTCTTAGCCAAAAACTATCCATTGCAGCATTTATACAAAATTGTTTACACTTTACAAAGCTTGGTTGTTCTTTTGTAAAATTTTTCCGAATAAATTTTCTTCTTTCTCTAATTGAATCGGGTAGTTGCATTATTTCCTTATCAGTCAAATCCCAAAATGCATATTTTGCAATCTCCAACTCAAATGCAGAGATCATATCTAAATAATCAATTATTCCATGTAAATAATATTCAAACTTCGCTTTAGGAGATTCATTCTTATACTTTTTAAGAATTTTTTGAATAAGTAAGAATGGAAGATAAAACAATCCTATAACTTGCTGACTATTTTCTGCTAAATTACTGAATTCAAATTTCTTCTCTAACTCATCAAAATCTCTATAGATGGCATCAGGAGTATTTCTACTATTCTCCCAAAATTTTTTACAAAATAATTCATAGGAATAATTTGCATTAGATACTTTACTACCTGGCATTTCAATAGTTCCTAAAGATGCTAATAATACATTAGGGCATTCGTTAAGAATTCTATATAAAGGATATAATCCTACTTCATCTACATCATCTAAAGTAGAGTTTTCGGTAAGACTTTCCATCCGTTGAATAGTACAATTATCTAGACTAATTTGAACGCATTCTTTTAATCGCACCTTATTTTTGATATAGGCTATTAAAAGATCTAAATCATCAGTATTTATTTCTGGATGATAAAATTTAACCTCATTTCTTTTCATAAAAATTACTCCTTAGATAAAGCACGCTTTCTAGTATGTTCCCATTTTCCCCAAAAACAATTCAAAACTTACCGCACTTTTACTTCCGAACTGCGTATAACTAATACCATCCCTTGCACAATCTCCAATTTCCTCTATTATACTACCTTTATCATTCACTCTACTCTCAGAACTTTATCGATGAATAAATTTAAATTAGCATTACTGACGGCTGCATTTTAGGTTTATTTTCTCATACAACAACCAAAGAAAAAAATTAAAACTTGTTGATAATATTCTCAAAAATTAACATCTGTTCTAATATTCATATTCTAAAAACAAATAGCAAAACAATTTTGGATTAAGTAAACTAATCCCAAAATCTGACCGCTTGTAAGGAACCCTATGAAAAAAATTATCCCTTTGCTTTGCTTAGCATTAGTGGCTTGTTCTAGTAACAAAACTTCATCTTCCCCTGAGGAAATAACATACATTCCAGAATCTTCAGAACTGCAACATATTAGTAATGATATCGTGTATATTCGAGATATTATCAAAACCCCAGATAACAAAATTTATTTACTTGGTGATACCGAAGATTATGAGTTTTCAGGGGCTGAAATAGAATATCTTCGACCTTTGTTACAACCTGAATACATCACACCGATGTTAAAAAAGGAAGACAAAAATTACGAGCTTAGCATCAGTATTTATGCTGATCGCAGCCATAATAATGTCCAGTTAACATATCTTTTAGGTATGCCAGTTAAGCATGTGAAAACGTTACGCCAAAGTCTTCAGGGGCTAAAACCACGTTGGACTAACTATTACAGCGGCGGTACACATTGTCGTACGGACGATTTCTTCTATCCCGCACCTGCTGATTGCAAAGGAAAAGAACGCCCAACAAAACTCGTATTTGAAATAGATGCCAAAAAAGATAGACTCAATGGGAAAATCGTAAAACTGAGTAACCGAGATGATATTATGAAAAATCCATCTCTTCCTATTGCAATAAGATCGTATGTATATAATTACCGTTTAAAAACAGATAAAGAAAAACGTTCGGAAAAATGGGAGAATACAAAAGAGGCTGTCAAAGACGGGGTTAAAGATACGCTAATGATTATTACTGCACCAATCTGGCTTCCTCTCTATAGCTATGGTTTCAGTCGCAGAATCGGTTAATTAAAATAACTTTATTTTCAATAGCACCAACCAATCTGTTGGTGCTATTTTTTCTTTCATCTCATACCTTCTCGACATTTAGCCATTCCTATAAAAATAAATAGCAAAATAATTTTCTATTCGATAAACTCATTTTTAAAATACAAATACTTATAAGGAATATTATGAAAAAAATTATCTCTTTGC
Source organism: Haemophilus parainfluenzae (assembly GCF_900638025.1). NCBI lineage: Bacteria > Pseudomonadati > Pseudomonadota > Gammaproteobacteria > Pasteurellales > Pasteurellaceae > Parahaemophilus > Parahaemophilus parainfluenzae. The sequence continues at coordinate 950,996 of NZ_LR134481.1, read as the reverse complement.
TTTGCTTAGTATTAGCAGCTTGTTCTAGTAACAATACGCCACCTGCTCACGACAAGACAAAGCCCTTTCACCTATATATGACTCACTTGGGAGATGAAAAAATATTGATTCGAAGTATTGTGAAAACACCGGATAATAAAACTTATTTACTGAGTGATAATGAAGATTATGAGTTTTCAGGTATTGATGCTCATTACCTACAACCGTTGTTCCAACCTGAATACATGACAAAACTTTTAAAATCCAATAGAAGGGATGGTGAATTTTATTTAGCGCTTGGTGTTGATGCTGACCGTACTAATAACAAAGTTAAAGTAGATTATATAATGATCGTACCGATTAAATACCTTAATACGCTTCGTCAGAGCCTGAAGGGGTTAGAGCAACGCTGGGAGGTACGCTATGAGCCTGCTTCTAGTTATTGTGTGGCAAATGATTTCTTCCACCAAGAACCTTCTGAATGCAAAGATAATAAGCCTAAAACTCAAATTATTCTTCGTATGAAAGGGAAAGATAATAAGTCAATCATTGATGGGCGTATAGTAAAATTAAATAATCGTGATGAAATTTTGAAAAAATCCTCACTTCCTATGCCAATACCTACATCTCTTAGTAATTATCGTCTAAAAACAGACGAAGAGATTCGATCAGCGAAATGGCATGAAATTAAACGTGAAATTAGAGAATCAACCAAACAGGGAGCAGAAACAGCACTAATCATTATTACTGCACCAATCTGGTTACCTATGGCGATCGGGTGGGAGCCTGGTAGGGGTCCTTCTGGGCGCAAGTAGTTACTTATCATATTTCATTTTCTTTATAATGGCGCACGCTCGCAGCGTGTGCCAAATTTTACTAAAAAACACTTCAAAAACTCACCGCACTTTCCCCTTTGTATATTGCACTATCCCCAATTTCCGCTATTATACTCCCTTTCTCATTCACTCTACTCTCGGAACTTTATCAATGAATAAATTTAAAATAGCATTACTCACGGCTGCATTCGTAGGGTTGTTTGCTTGTACCACAACACAACAACCAAAGAAAACCGTTAAAACACGATACCTTAAAAATAACATTAGCCAAGCGGAATTAAACAATCCAAAAGATTACAAGCGTTATTACTATTCTTGCCGTAATTCAGAAACGGGCTCGAATTCTTATTTAACCACTTACTTCCCGCTTTCAAGAGAAAGCCGCATGAAAGATAACTTTGGAATTTATTTCCAATTAGATGGTGGAAAAGCGGTGCCGTTTGATCATGTGGAAAATCGTACCTTAAATGCACGTGGAAATCGCTTTGAAGTAATTTATCGCTCTTATGAGCCGATTGATGGAAGCCATGTGGATCTGATTGCGCGCGAGCATAATTCGGTGTATTACAAAAACAATCAAGGCATGAGAACAGCTTGGTTAAATTGTCGAGAAGGCTAATTCTCACTGAAAGTGCGGTCATTTTTAGACGCATTTTTCCAAACAAAAAAGCACGAGGTTAAACTCGTGCTTTTTCTTTTTTATATCGATTATGCTTTTGCTTGTGCGCGTTTCACGAAAACGACTGAAAGGGTGAATGCCACCACAAATGAAATCAACATACCAATGCTGTACATCGCAAGGCTATCTGGTTTGATCGATGGAATACCTAAGAAACCTGCTGCACCTAATGCAATGGCTTTTACATTAAAGAATGCGATAAAGGCACTTGCAAGACCTGAACCAATCATCGCCGCAAAGAAAGCTTGACGATAGCGTAAGTTCACCCCGAACATCGCCGGTTCAGTAATCCCTAATAATGCAGAGATACCTGATGGTACCGCTAAACCGCGTACTTTTGGATCTTTTAATGCCACTGCCACACCTAAACAGGCCGCACCTTGTGCGATATTTGACATTGCGGCGATTGGGAAAATAAAGGTACCACCTGTATTTGCCATTTCAGCCAATAATTGTGTTTCAACCGCAATGAAGGTTTGGTGCATACCGGTGATAACGATTGGTGCATAGAATGCCCCGAAGATCGCGCCACCAACGAAACCTAAAGTGTCATATAACCAAGTTAAGCCTGATGCAATTAATGAACCCGCTTCACGACCAATTGGACCAATTACGGTAAATGCTAAGAAGCCCGCAATAAAGAGCGAGAATAATGGGGTAATCAGGTTATCTAAATAAGAAGGTACAAACTTACGGAAGGTTTTTTCTAAGGTTGCTAATACCCAAGCAGAAACTAATGTTGGGATGACTGTACCTTGATAGCCGACTTTTTCAATTTCAAGACTGAATACATTCCAGTATTGGATTTTGCCTTGCGCAAGAGTTAATGCGTAGTTCCAACCGTCTGCTAATGCAGGGTGAACTAATAACATCCCAAGCGCTGCCCCTAAGAACGGGTTACCGCCGAATTTACGGGTTGCAGAGAAACCGAGTAATACCGGTAAGAACACAAACGGTGCATTCGCGATGGTATTAATGAAGTCCACCAAATCCGCTAGACCTGGGTGCATATCAATCACGCTTAATTCATCAACGAAGAAACCTTTCGCTGTAAGCATGGAGTGAATACCCATTAACAAACCGCCTGCTACGATCGCCGGAATGATTGGCACGAAAATATCCGCTAAGCCTTTCACCAAACGTTGCAATAAGTTTTGATTACCTGACGCCGCTTCAGCCACTTCAGCTTTGCTCACATCGCCGATACCAAGCAATTTGGTGAGTTCAGCATGGACTTTATTCACTGTGCCTGAACCAAAGATAATTTGATATTGACCGGCAACAGCAAACTGCCCTTTCACGCCTTCAATGTTATCAATACCTTCTTTGTCCACTTTGCTTTCATCGTTTAACACAATACGTAAACGCGTTGCGCAATGTGCTGCGGTGGCGATGTTGTCTTTACCACCAAGTTTATCAATCACTTGTTGGGCGATTTGAGGGAAGTTCATAATGCTCTCCTAATGGGATTCTAGAAAAAGAAAATCGAGAGATTGTAACCAAAACAGGGGATAATAACTAGCTATTCAAGCAAAATTTTAGGCGAAAAAAAACCGACTTGATTAAGTCGGTTTATAGTTGGTGCTCTGAGCGAGACTTGAACTCGCACGACCTACGGCCACTACCCCCTCAAGATAGCGTGTCTACCAATTCCACCACCAGAGCGTTTATTCTGTTTTTATTCCTTATTGCGGAATATCATTATTTTTGTTTTCAACTGCTGGAGCAACTTGTTGTTGCTGTTGTTGAACTTGTTCAGCAGTTTGAGATAAATCGTCAAACGAACCTTTTTGTACGTTGCCACGGTGAGCGTTGATATTACCTAACACTAAAGCGATGACAAAAAAGCCAGTTGCTAAAATTGCGCTGGTACGGGTTAAGAAGTTACCTGCACCTGCAGAACCAAACATGGTACCTGATGCACCGCCACCAAATGACGCACCTGCGTTTGCACCTTTACCTTGTTGCACAAGAATAAAGCCGATTAAGGCGATACAAACCAATACATAAACAAATAATAAAATATTGTACATTATTCTTTCTTCTTATAAATTGCAAATTCGCAGGAAAACTGGTGGTGAATGTTATATAAAATTCTTGCTTTTCGCAAGCGCTTTCCCATTTTTTTTGCTTAATTGTATTAAGTTTAATCACTTTTCAGGATGTAAATCTTCCGATTTTTTGACCGCTCTTTTTCGTTTCGGTGCTGGTGTGCTTAAACCTTTTGAAATCTGACTTAAACGACGTAATGCGGTGAAATCAACAAAACACACTAAATCCGGCAGCATTTGATTAAGCGTAAACATAAATTGCTGATAACTTGCCTGTTTTTGACTGATATCCGTTAATTGCGCTTCCCAATGTGCCGTCATGTCAGGTTGTGTCGCAATATCCGGCAAAGCTGAAATGAGGATCCGCCCTGTTTCTGTACTGTGAATATTGCGTCCTTTTTTGGTCAAAAAACCTCGCTTAAACAGCAATTCAATAATACCTGCACGAGTGGCTTCTGTGCCAAGGCCATCCGTTTCACGCAGAATTTTTTTCAATTCTTTATCTTGTACAAAACGCGCAATACCCGTCATGGCGGAAAGCAACGTCGCATCAGTAAAAGGTTTTGGCGGTTGCGTTTTTTTGCTCACCACTTCACCTCGTTCGCAATACAGGATCTGACCTTTCTTCACGATCGGCAATAGCGGTTCTTGATTTTCATCTTCGTCTTCTTTGCCAAGCAACTCTTTCCAACCCGCGGTTTGCAAGTTGCGCGCTTGTGCTACAAAAGTACCGCCTGCAATACTTAAGGTAATTTTGCTTTTACGATATTCCGCATCAGGGCAGAACTGTAATAAATACTGGCGAGCAATCAGTTCATAAATACGTTGTTCATCAATGCTTAGATTTATCGAGCGTGTGTTAGCCGTTGGAATGATCGCATGGTGTGCTTCCACTTTTTTATCGTTCCAGCAACGATTACGCTGCTCGCTATCCACCACCGATGGCAAGGTTTGGTACGTCTGACAATGCTGTGAAATGGCATTCATCACTTTATGTCGCTCAGCAAAATGCTCTTCCGGCAAATAGCGACAATCAGAACGTGGATAGGTAATCAAACGATGGGTTTCATATAACCGCTGACAGGTATCCAACACGCTTTGCGCCGACATCCCAAAGCGTTTTGCTGCATCGATTTGCAATGCAGACAACGAATAAGGCAAAGGGGCGGTTTCTTTTTCTCGCTTATCCACATATTCAGTCACTTCGGCAGGTTGATCGGTAATACGCTTCAATACATTTTCGGCCAACCCTAAAGACAGTACACGACCATCTTCATCCTGATAGTCCTCACAAGCCTTACTCGGTTGCCAAAGTGCAGAAAAAAGTGCGGTTGGATTTTCAGACGTTTTTTCTTCTTTCACCCATGCCAACACTTCATAGAAATCTTTGGGTTGGAAATGTTCAATTTCCAAATCACGTCGAACAATCAAGCCTAATACGGGGGTCTGTACTCGCCCAACGGAAAGCACGCCATCATAACCGGCTTGGCGACCGCGAATGGTATAAGCGCGAGTCATATTAATACCATAAAGCCAATCCGCACGAGCACGCGCCAGTGCAGAGGTGGCTAATGGAATAAAATAACGATTCGGTTGGAGCTTTTGTACCGCTTTTTCGACCGCACTTGGGTTAAGATCGCTAATCAAACAACGCAAAATGCCATCACGTTTTTTCGCTGATAAATTGGTATAACTAAACACTTCATCCACCAGCAACTGGCCTTCTCTATCCGGGTCGCCTGCGTTAACTAAAACATCCGCTTGATGAATGAGTTTTTCCACCACAGAAAGCTGTTTTTTCACTTCTTTTCGCGGTAACAGAATCCACTTTTCAGGAATGATGGGTAAATGTTCTAAACGCCATTGTTTGAATTTAGGATCGTAGGCATCCGGTTCTGCCTGTTCGAGCAAATGCCCCACGCACCAAGTCACGACATCATCATTGCCACATTTAATAAAACCATCACCCCGTTGATGAGGTTTTGGTAATACATCGGCAATAGCTCGCCCAAGACTGGGTTTCTCGGCAATAAACAGGCGCATAAGATTAGTCGATCTGACGACGACCTAAGAAAGAGTGGGTTAAAGTAGTGCCATCCACGGTCTCTAATTCCCCACCGACAGGGATCCCATGAGCAATACGGCTCACTTTAATATTATGTTGATGGCAAATTTCAGCAATATAATTGGCTGTGGCATCGCCTTCCACCGTTGGATTGGTCGCTAAAATTACTTCGTGGAAAGATTCTTCAACTAGACGTTTTTGCAATAAATCCAAACCAATCTCTTTTGGCCCAATACCATCTAAAGGCGATAAATGCCCCATTAAGACAAAATAACGCCCAGAAAATTGACCAGTTTGTTCAATGGCTTGAATATCCGCAGGCATTTCTACCACACAAAGCAAACCTGAATTTTGACGACGAGGATTATTACAAATATTGCATGTATCCTCTTCGGTAAAATCGCGACACTGTGAACAATGCCCAATTTTAGACATCGCTTCCGTTAACGCTCGCGCTAAGTTCATCCCACCGCTACGATTACGCTGTAAAAGATGATAAGCCATACGCTGTGCTGATTTCGGACCAACACCCGGCAAGCAACGAAGGTTTTCAATAAGATGTTCTAAAAGTGGACTGCTTTGCATAATATTTATGATGGGAGAAAATGAATGGTGTGTGAACCGATAAACTCACACACCCAATGAATTAAAATGGAAGTTTCATTCCTGGAGGTAATGGCATGCCTGCGGTCACAGACGCCATTTTTTCTTTTTGCAATTCTTCTGCACGACGGACTGCATCGTTGAATGCGGCAGCGATTAAATCTTCCAACATTTCTTTGTCGTCTTCCATTAAAGAAGGATCGATCTCAATACGACGGCAGTTGTGCGCACCATTAATCGTGATTTTTACTAAACCCGCACCGCTTTCGCCTGTTACTTCTAATTGGGCAATTTCTTCCTGCATTTTTTGCATTTTTTCTTGCATTTGTTGGGCTTGTTTCATTAAGCCGCCTAAACCGCCTTTTCCAAACATTGGATTTTCCTTCTTAAATTAACTAAAACGAGCCGCATTTTAGCGAAAAAATTTGCCTTTGGGAACAGAGAAATTTATTATTCCACACTTTAAAACTTGGTTAAAAATGACCGCACTTTTATTTAGGAATCGCTAATGGAAACTCGTTATTACTTTATATTTACGGCAGCTATTATTTTGTTACAACTGCTGATTTATATTTTTAATAAAACGCTGATTTGGTGGCTGAACAAACCACTCACCCAAAAGACAAGACGAGCGATTACCTTCACCTGTTTTTTGCTTCCTAATGCCTTGGTTATTTGCCATTTTTTAAAGCTTTTTACTGTATTTCGACTTATTGCTTTAATGCTCGCGCTACTCCTTTTTTCAGCCTTTGCGAGTATCGCCGTCGGATGTATTCATTTTCTTTTCCGAAAATCCAAATCCATTACCAAAATCGACCGCACTTTGCGTATTGCTTACCCAATTTTATTTATTGGTATCATTGTCTTAAGTGTGTATAACGCCTATGTAACCCGTGTTATTCATTATGAAATTACACTAGATAAACCGATTAAACCATTACGAATTGGCATGGCAAGCGACCTCCATTTAGGCAAATTATTTGGCGGAAAAGAATTGGATAAACTGGCTGATATTATGCAGCAGGAAAAGGTCGATATCATTTTACTGCCTGGCGATATTATGGATGATAACGTCAATGCCTATTTAGCGGAAAAAATGCAACCTCATCTGGCAAAACTCAAAGCGCCAATGGGCGTTTATGCGACACTAGGCAATCACGATTTATTTGGAGACCAAGATCGAATTGATCAGGAAATTCGCAAAGCAGGTATCACCGTGTTAAAAGATGAAACATTAACGTTAAATAATGAATTGGTGCTTATTGGACGAAACGATAATCTGACTCGTAATAGACCGAGTACCGAAACATTATTAAAACAAGTGAATACTGACTTACCGGTTATTCTCTTAGATCACCGCCCAACAGATATCGAAAAACATGCTTCACTTCCGCTTGATATTCAAGTTTCAGGACATGCACATAAAGGGCAAATATTCCCCGCCAGTATAATCACAAAAATGATGTATCGTTTGGATTATGGCTATGAAAAGATTGGTAATCCACATGTATTTGTCACTTCAGGTTACGGCTTCTGGGGCATTCCAATGCGTTTAGGATCTCAATCAGAAGTAGTGATTATTGATGTGAAAGGAAAATAAAAAAGAGCGGTCAAATTGATCTGACCGCTCTTTTATTATCAATGACATCTTAAGAACACACCACTTTCACCGCTAAGCCACCTTTCGATGTTTCGCGATATTTGGCATTCATGTCTTTACCTGTTTCATACATGGTTTCGATCACTTTATCCAAGGTTACACGAGGATTTGTGGTCCGGCGTAATGCCATACGACTAGCGTTAATCGCTTTTACTGAAGCAATCGCGTTACGTTCAATACAAGGTACTTGTACTTGTCCACCAACAGGGTCGCAAGTTAAGCCCAGATTATGTTCCATCGCAATTTCAGCTGCAATACACACTTGTACTGGCGTACCGCCTAGGATTTCAGTTAAACCCGCCGCAGCCATTGAACATGCTACACCCACTTCACCTTGGCAGCCAACTTCTGCACCAGAAATAGACGCATTCATCTTATAAAGTGAACCAATCATACCTGCAGCTAATAAGTAGCGCTCAATCACATCCTGTGTTAAAGGGCCTACAAATTTTTCATAATAAGAAAGTACAGCCGGCACAATACCACAGGCACCATTTGTTGGTGCGGTCACAACTCGTCCACCCGCAGCATTTTCTTCATTTACGGCAAGGGCAAACATATTTACCCAGTCGATGACATGCATTGGATCATTTGCAAGACGATTACTATTAGCTTGCAAGAGACGATAAAGTGACGGTGCACGACGTGCCACTTTTAATGGTCCTGGTAACACGCCTTCTGTATTGACACCATGCTCAATACAATCCTTCATGGTTTTCCAAACATTATGTAAATGCGCTTCAACCTCTTTTTTATCACGTAATGCTAACTCATTTCTCATCATCACTGTAGAAAGCATTAAGCCATTTTCCTGACAATGTTTCAAAATATCTTCAGCATATTGATAAGGATATGGCACGGCTACAGGATTCTCTTCCTCTTGACCAAAATGCGCTTCATCTACGATAAAACCACCACCGATAGAATAATAGGTTTGACGGTAAAGCACATTACGTTCAGCATCCAATGCGGTAATTGTCATGCCATTTTCATGCAATGATAAAAAGGAATTATGGAATACCATATTGGCATCCCAATCGAAATTAACCGTTTTTTTACCCTGTGCAATCGACAGTTTTTTGGTTTGTTTAACCTGTTCGATAAATGTTGGGATTAAATCAATGTCTACATCGTGTGGTAGATAACCAGCTAATCCCATAATGATCGCAATATCTGTATTATGACCAAGCCCCGTCATTGAAAGAGACCCATACACATCCACATGCAAGGTTGCGACTGCATCAAATTTACCTTGCTCGATTAAATCGTCAATAAACTGTTTACCCGCTTTCATCGGGCCGACAGTATGGGAGCTGGATGGCCCAACCCCCACTTTAAACATATCAAATACACTAATCATATTATTTTCAATCCTAAGCTAACCTAAAAAGTCGCTTATAATAATCCATATACGACCGCAGAGATAGCAATTAATCCCATTACTGTTACAAATACATTGCTAAAACGACCTTGATAGCGTTTCATCGCAGGTACATTGCGGATAGCATACATTGGCATAATGAAAAGGATCATCGCAATAATTGGGCCGCCAAGGGATTCAATCAAACCTAAAATACTTGGGTTAATGATTGCTACGCCCCATAATGTTAATAAGAAGAATACTGCAGTACCATAATTTAATTTTTTACGATTTACACTTTCACCTTTCATTTTGAGGTATAAACCTTCTAAACCTTCACGAGCCCCTAAATAATGGCCAAAGAATGAACTCGTAATCGCTAAGAAAGCCACTAATGGTGCAAAATAAGAAATGTATGGATTATCAAATTTATTCGCAAGATAAGACAAGATACTGATATTTTGTGCTTTTGCCTCTAATAACTCTACCGGTGTTAACGTTAATACACAGCTAAACACAAAGAACATCACGAAGAAAAGTAATATAGTTGAAGTCCCTTTCTCTGTATGACCAATGTGATATTCCGTTGTATCAAAATCTTTATATTCACGTTGTTGAGAAAGCGTGAAAGAAGAAATTGCCGGAGAATGGTTAAAAGAGAAGACTAATACTGGGATAGTTAACCACAATGTAGTGATAAAACCACCAGTAGTAGGAAGCTCATAAAGCATTGATGCATTCCATTGAGGAATGAGATAGATTGATAATGCAAAGAGAATCAATACCAATGGATAAACTAATAATTCAGTGATTTTCAACATTACTTTTTCACTGAATAACATTACCGAAATCAATATCGCAATTAATACAAAAGAAAGAATTACACGGTTTGGTGAAGCCATACCTAATTGGTTTACGATAAAAGAATCAACCGTATTAGTAATACCGTTTCCATAAATTAATAAAATAGGAAAGATCGCAAAAAAATACAAAAGTGTAATTAATTTTCCTGCTGTTGGACCAAAATGTTCTTCAACTACTTCAGTAATATCACTGCCAGGTTTAGAAGAAGATAATACGAAATAAGCCAAGCCTCGATGAGCAAAATAAGTCATTGGCCCCACTAGAATCGCCATTATAATTAATGGCCAAAAACCACCCATCCCCGCATTAATAGGTAAAAATAACACACCGGCACCAACGGCAGTACCAAATAAATTTAATACCCATGCGACATCAAATTTATTCCACTTTTTATTAGTTATTGTATTCATATTGAATCCTTATAAAGTTAGTTATAAACTGTTCATTTAATAAGCACTTATTGAATGACGGCGATATTATGAAAGGGATTAAAAAGGAATGCAAAGTATAAAAGATAAAAATGTGATCTACATAACAAATTTATTTGAATTATTTTTATAAATATTTATCTAGATCAAAAAAATACTAAGAAAAAATTTATTTTTTTATTTGGAAAGAAATGAAGAAATTATATTTTGCAAGAGAAAAGCAAAAGCCGCTAATTAAATAGCGGCTTCTTAAAATTTGGCTCCTCCTGCGGGACTCGAACCTGCGACATATGGATTAACAGTCCACCGTTCTACCGACTGAACTAAGGAGGAAATGGTGCCTCGAGGCGGAATCGAACCACCGACACGGGGATTTTCAATCCCCTGCTCTACCGACTGAGCTATCGAGGCGTTATCGTTATTGGCTACTGCCTGACAACGGAGCGTATTAAACTATTTTTTTGAGTATTGGTCAACAACTAAATTTAAAAAAAGTGAAAAAATTAGTTTGTTTGAATGGTTAATAACCAAAACGTCTATAAAAAGAACGTTTTTTGAAAACTCAATTAAAAATAACCGCTCTTTCTAAAAAAATAATGCCCGAAAATTCTTTCGAGCATTGTATTTAATCACCGAAATTATCGTCTTACACGGAATTTCTTTTGTGCTGAATCTACTTTCAACAAGTAATTTCTCGCTTGTGAAGATGGATGTGCCGTAGTGAGAATACGATATACCTGTTCAGGATACATTTGATTGATTTTATAAATTGCTTCATATTTATCACTGTCAAATACCCGCAACACTGCTCCAGCTCCACTATTATAAGCAGAAATCATTGCAAAACGTTTAGAAGTTGGATTCGTAATACCATCTAAATATTGATTTTGTAGAATCCATAAATAAGATACACCCGCATCAATATTATTTGCAGGATCATACAGATAACGAGCTGATGGTTGTCCACCTTTACCTTTCATGGCAAACACATCACGACCAGCCGTACTTGGCACCACTTGCATTAAGCCGATTGCATTCGCATAACTGATTGCGTACGGGTTGAAGCTAGATTCTGTTTGCATAATACCTAAGATCAAGCTTTCATCAATACCATAGCGCTCTGCGGCTTTACGTACTAATGGAAGATATTTTTGTGCACGTACTTCAACGTGGTTAGCAATCATCGAGATCACGACAAATTGCACGGTATTACCATTTTGTAAACGGCGAGTTTGCAATTTATTTTGGATCAAGTAGGTGGCGAAGTTACTCGCAATAATTTGGTTAGTAATTTGCTGACCATTATTATCTATAACTTGCCCTAATAAGAAAGGACGTGTACTAATAGGCACATCACCAGAAGCAAATAAGTCGATCCCTTTTGCATCAGAACCCATCAATAAGGTATGCACAATCGCATTATGTAAGCGATTAAGATCTTTTTGTGTTTCAATGATGATTGAACCTTCATCAAAGCTTACGTGGCTACGTGTGTAGAAAGAGTCTGTATATTTCACATAGTCTTTACGGCTCGCTACTAAAAGTTCATTTACCCCCCAAATACGATCGATATTGTGAGAGAATTGGCCCGTTAAAATATCTAAACCTTGCGTATCTTTTGCAAACACTTCGTCATAATTAATGCCACGTCGATGGCTTGGCGAGTCGCTACACGCATATAAAAGCGGAAGTAGCGCCAATAATAAATACTTTTTCATAATCTTTTGTTATTTAGATGGGGGAACGTAACCTTCAATATGCACTTCTTTTCCTTCAAATAAGAAATTCACCATTTCTTCTTCTAATAATTTTCGATGTTCGGCATTCATCATATTGAGCTTTTTCTCATTCACTAACATGGTTTGCTTTTTGATCCATTCGCCCCATGCTTGCTTACTAATTGAATTAAAAATACGTTTACCTAATTCACCGGGATACAATTGAAAATCCAACCCTTCCGCATCTTGTTTCAAATATTCGCAAAAAACAGTTCTAGCCATAATAATTCCTTACAAATTGCGTTAATAAATTTTTCACAGGTTGAGCTAACCCGATCTGTTCAGGTGACGTTGGATCATACCAATATTTGACCGCACTTAATAGACCGGATCGAGATTCTTTTCCTTTTTCTGACAATTTTTTCCAATCTGAACGATCGTTATCCTCAGATTTTCGATCGACTTCAACATAAATAGGATGGATATCTAAATGAAAATGACTAAACGTATGACGGAAAGTCACCCATTCTTGATATTCGGTAATCCCTTGTTCGTTCAGAAAATTCAGCAATGTTTGTTTATCATCAAACTGAGGGAAACAATACAATCCGCCCCATAAGCCTTTGCTTTCACGCTGTTCCAACCAGACTTTTCCTTGACGAGATAAAATCAAAAAATAGCTCTGCTTTTCTGGCAACGATTTTTTTGGTTTCTTTCCAGGAAATTCTGTCCACTTTTCGAGTTTATTGGCTAAACAATCGTTACTTAGAGGACAAAGAGCACATTTAGGTTTTGTTCGGGTACAAATAGCCGAACCGATATCCATCATCGCTTGATTAAATTCAGCGACTCTCGTTGTTGGTGTAACCTGTTCACTCAACTGCCATAATTGATTTTCGACTTTCTTCTCGCCAGGCCAACCTTCTACTGCAAAATAACGAGAAAGGACGCGTTTTACATTGCCGTCTAAAATCGGATAAGGTTGATTTTGTACAGAAGATAAAATTGCCCCTGCCGTAGATCGTCCCACGCCTGTTAATGCCCAAACTTGCTCAAATTGCGTAGGAAATTCACCTTGATATTCATCTCTAATGGTTTGAGCGGCTTGATGTAAATTTCTTGCACGTGCGTAATAACCTAGTCCCGTCCACAGATGTAATACTTCATCTTGCGAAGCATTAGCAAGTGCGGTCACATTGGGAAAGGTTTTAATAAAACGTTCAAAATAAGGAATGACTGTGGAAACTTGAGTCTGTTGTAACATTACTTCAGAAAGCCAAACACCATAAAGGGTTTTATTTTGCTGCCAAGGTAAATTTTTACGCCCAAACTTTTCATACCATTGTAGAACTGAATGGGCAAAAAGGGCATCAGCAGAGGATTGAGCTAACATAACTTTCCTAAAGTGCGGTCAAAAATAAGCAAAATTTTTCGATGATTTTATCACTAAAGCACACCTCTTGATCAATTTGATTTTTTCAGTATAATTCGCAGTCTATTTGGTGCCGGATTGTCGGCAATTATTAACTCACGCGGTGTAAGTGGAAAGCATTTATAGCGGCGTGGCTTCAATTTGAGGTTTTCTATGAAACAAGGTATTCATCCAGAATATAAAGAGATCACTGCAACTTGTTCTTGCGGTAACGTGATCAAAACTCGTTCAACTTTAGGCAAAGATACCAACCTTGATGTGTGCGGTAGCTGCCACCCATTCTACACTGGTAAGCAACGTGTTGTTGATACTGGTGGTCGTGTTGAACGCTTTAACAGCCGTTTCAAAATCCCAGGTACAAAATAATTTGAATCTGTGTGAAGAACCCTGCTTAGGCAGGGTTTTTTATTATCCAATAACTCACAATATTTCAAATACAACCTACTAGAAGAACAATTTGATCGTATCATATCATCTGGAATATGATTGTATACTCAAACAGAAATTAGTAATCCCCTGTTGCTTATATGGGTCTATCTTAAGTAGTCTAGATATTTGGAGCCAAATAACTTTGATTGCGCTATTTAACTATACTTTTTTATTTCTTACACAAGTTGATTGTTATGTTCATAAGCATAAAGAGTATTAAACATCAGCATAGCAACCGTCATAGGTCCCACTCCGCCTGGTACTGGCGTAATATAAGCCGCTTTTTGTATCGCTACATCATATTCCACATCACCGACCAATTTACCATCAATACGGTTAATGCCTACATCAATTACGGTTGCCCCTTCTTTAATCCAATCGCCGGGAATAAAACGAGGTTTCCCCACAGCGACCACTAAAACATCCGCCTGACGAATATGATGCTCTAAATCTTTGGTGAAACGGTGCGTTACCGTAACAGTAGCGCCTGCCAATAATAATTCAAGCGACATTGGACGCCCCACAATATTTGAAGCCCCAACGATCACGGCATGTTTACCGTGTAAATCAATACCTGTAGTTTCTAATAATTTCATCACACCATAAGGGGTGCAAGCACGTAAAGTTGGGATACGTTGGCATAAACGTCCCACATTATAAGGGTGGAAACCATCCACATCTTTTTCAGGGCTAATTCGTTCAATAACGAATGCGCTATTAATCTGTTCGGGTAATGGAAGCTGAACCAAAATACCATCAATGGTTTCATCTGCATTTAATTGATCTATAAGTTGAAGTAGTTCTGCTTCTGTCGTTGTTTCAGGCAAGTCATAAGATTTAGAGAGTATTCCGATCTCTTCACAACTTTTACGTTTACTGCCTACATAAACTTGAGACGCGGGATCTGTACCTACTAGAATAACCGCAAGCCCTGGCAATCGCTTACCTTGAGTTCGATAATATTCAATTTTATTGGCAATATCCAATTTGATTTTTTTTGATAGTTCAGTACCTAAAATAATTTTTGCAGTCATGCGTTTTTCCTCAAGGTAGCGATAAGTAAACGTTTGCCATTTTAACCGACAATACTTTATTTTACAAAGACAATGGAAATATAGTAGCAAAATTGGAATAATTTTGAGCAGTTGAAAGATAAATCTAAAAAATTAATTGACTGAAAAGAAAAGCTCACTATAATTATACTCAATCGTCGGCGAGTAGCGCAGCTTGGTAGCGCAACTGGTTTGGGACCAGTGGGTCGTAGGTTCAAATCCTATCTCGCCGACCACTTCTTTTATATTTCCCTCGAAATGCCATACAAAAGATGTAACCCTTGAAATGCGCCCTTAGCTCAGCTGGATAGAGCAACGCCCTTCTAAGGCGTGGGTCAAAGGTTCGAATCCTTTAGGGCGTGCCATAACTCATCTCTATCTGTCATTATTTCTCTAATGTGCTTTTTATCGAAAGTAATCAATTCAACGCATATTTTGTGCAAGACAAAATAGCGTAAATTCCAGATCTCAACAATGATTAGTTAAAAAATGATTTTAAATTCAGAAAAGAAAATATTTGAATGGCGGTGAGAGGGGGATTCGAACCCCCGATGCACTTTCGCACATACACGCTTTCCAGGCGTGCTCCTTCAACCACTCGGACATCTCACCGTTTTGAAGTGCGTGAAATATAAAGATTTATCTAAGATTAGTCAAGTTTTTTGAGCTAGAACATAAAAAATCCTATTCCTTTTAGCTAAAATATAAACTTATCTCTTTTCTACTGTCGTATTTTTATGCAAATCAAATCTCTCTTTTCTAAAAATGTGTTTCTGGCTGTAAAACCATTTAGCGCATTGAAAGAATCTTTCCGTGAAGGTTACGGAAAACAAAAATTGATTAAAGATATTATTGCGGGACTCACAGTAGGAGTCATTGCAATTCCCCTATCCATGGCCTTATCGATCGCTAGCGGTGTTCCACCACAACATGGTCTTTATACGGCTATCGTAGCGGGTATTGTGATTGCATTAACTGGTGGATCGCGTTTCAATATTTCTGGACCAACTGCTGCATTTGTTGTGATTTTATATCCCGTTACTCAACAATTTGGACTCAGTGGCTTGCTCATGGCAACGCTGCTCTCGGGGATTATTTTAGTCATCATGGCGTTGTCTCGATTAGGACGACTAATTGAGTATATACCTCTCCCCGTTACACTTGGCTTTACCTGCGGGATTGGCATTACTATCGGTACATGGCAAATCAAAGATTTCTTAGGTTTAGATATTGCCCAAATGCCATCTCACTATATTGAAAAAGTACAGGCTATTTTGACCGCACTTCCGACGATTAGCTGGGCTGATACCGCTGTTGGTGTGGTCACCTTATTTGTTCTCACACAATGGCAAAAACTTCGTTTACCTGTGCCTGGTCATTTACCAGCTGTGATTATTGGTACACTGATGGCATTAGCTTTAGGACAATTTGGTTTCTCGGTTGAAACCATTGGCACAGCATTCCACTACACCTTAGCCGATGGTACAACGGGAAACGGTATTCCAAATGTCTTGCCTGAATTTACCTTACCTTGGAATATTCCAAATGCGCAGGGGGAAATCATTAATTGGAATTTTGATCGCATACAGACTCTCTTACCTGCAGCCTTTTCAATGGCAGTATTAGGTGCGATTGAGTCACTACTTTGTGCGGTCATTTTAGATAACATGACTGACACAAAACATCACTCCAATAATGAATTACTCGCTCAAGGCTTAGGGAATATTGTTTCACCATTCTTAGGCGGAATTACCGCAACCGCAGCCATTGCGCGCTCAGCAGCTAATGTAAAATCGGGTGCGGTATCACCAATATCGAGTGTCGTTCATGCACTCTTAGTCTTATTCTCACTGTTATTCTTTGCGAATGCACTATCTTACTTGCCACTTTCTTCTATGGCTGCTCTACTTTTGATGGTCGCGTGGCATATGGCAAATGTACCTGAGATTATTCGTTTGGCTCGTCGTTCCACACAAAATGAAATTGCGGTGTTGTTCACTTGCTTAATTCTCACCGTATTATTCGATATGGTGATTGCCATCTCTGTTGGCGTATTATTGGCGAGCCTCTTATTTATCCGCACCATTGCAGAAATGACGAAAGCTATTGAACAACCTGCACCAGAAGATCTGAATGATGTGTTAGCTTATCGTATCAGTGGCCCATTGTTCTTTGCGGCGGCAGATAAACTCTTTGCGGATTTGCATGATAAAACCGTATATACGGATCACGAGATCAAACATATCGTATTGCAATGCGATGCTGTGACCGTACTCGATACGGGGGGCATCCATGCACTCACTCACTTTGTACAACATATGTTGCCACATCAACAAATCTACTTGTGCAATATGCAATTTCAACCACTAAGAATGTTAGTGAAATCAAACTCTGTTCCTGAATTGCAAAAAATCAACTACAGCTCAGATTTACAAGATGTCTTTAATAAAATTCGTGAGTTTGAGCAAGCAAATCCATAAAACAGTGAAAAGCGTGCTAAAATAGGCACGCTTTTTTATCAATAAAAATAAAGGAATTCAGAATGCGTCCAAATAATCGTGAAAATCATCAATCTCGCCCAATTAAAATCACCCGTAATTACACAAAACATGCTGAAGGCTCAGTATTAGTGGAATTTGGTGATACTAAAGTATTGTGTACAGCGAGTGTTGATGAAAGCGTACCGCGTTTCTTAAAAGGACAAAATCAAGGTTGGGTGACAGCAGAATATGGCATGTTGCCACGCTCGACACACAGCCGTATGCAACGTGAAGCAGCAAAAGGCAAACAAGGTGGACGCACCATGGAAATTCAACGCTTAATCGCACGTTCATTACGTGCAATGGTTGATTTAGAAGCCCTTGGCGAACGTTCTATTACCTTAGACTGCGATGTGATTCAAGCGGATGGCGGTACAAGAACAGCGTCTATCACGGGTGCAGCGGTGGCTTTATGTGATGCTATCAATGGTTTAATCGCTAACGGCACATTAAAAACCAATCCAATCAAAGGTCTGGTTGCGGCAATTTCGGTTGGGATTGTTGAAGGTGAAGCTGTGTGTGATTTAGAATATGTGGAAGATTCAGCCGCTGAAACAGACATGAACGTTGTGATGATGGAAGATGGCCGCATGATTGAAGTGCAAGGTACGGCAGAAGGCGAACCATTCAGCCACGAAGAATTACTCACCTTATTGGGCTTAGCAAAACAAGGCTGCGAACAAATCTTCGCTGCACAACGTGAAGCATTAGGTTTATAGGAACAAAAAATGGAAAGCTACAAAATCGAATTTATCAAATTCGCGTTGAGTCGCCAAGTGCTCAAATTTGGTGAATTTACCCTAAAATCAGGTCGAAAAAGTCCTTATTTTTTCAATGCTGGATTGTTTAGCACGGGCGCAGATCTTTCTCGCTTAGGTGAATACTATGCGAAGGCAATTCAATCAAGCGCGGTCGATTTTGATGTCATTTTTGGACCTGCCTATAAAGGTATTCCGATTGCGACGAGCGTTTCCATTGCACTATTCAATCAATTTAACCGAGATACACCTGTTTGTTTTAACCGCAAAGAAGCGAAAGATCACGGTGAAGGTGGTAATTTAATCGGCAGCCCATTAACTGGCAATGTGTTATTAGTCGATGATGTCATCACCGCCGGCACGGCTATTCGTGAATCCATGGCGCTTCTTGAAGCCAACAATGCCAAATTAGCCGCCGTATTTATTGCATTAAATCGCAAAGAAAAAGGCAAAGGCGAACTTTCCGCCATTCAAGAGGTGGAACGCGACTACCAGTGCCAAGTCCTTTCCATTATTGATTTTGATGATTTAATGCAATTCATTGAAAACGAAGCCGATTATCAGCAATATTTGCCAGCAATGCGGGCTTATCGTGAAAGTTATGGTGTGTAATTTGCTACTTGAAAAATAAGAAAAATGCCATATTAATGTAAGGGCAGACATTTACGTCTGCCCATTATTGTCAAAAAGACTTATTTTTTGACCGCACTTTAGGGGAAGAGAATGTATTTTTTTGGAAAGATTATCGGGGTTATTTTAGGTTTCAAATGGGGTGGTTTTTTCGGTGCCATCGCTGGACTCATTTTAGGCTCAATCGCAGATAAAAAACTTTATGAGATGGGTTCTGTTAACTCAAGCTTTTTTAAGAAAAAAACGACCCGACAAGCACTTTTCATGCAAACTACTTTTGCGGTACTTGGGCATTTGAGTAAATCCAAAGGTCGTGTGACGGAAGAAGATATTCAACTGGCGAATCAGTTGATGAATCAGATGCAATTAGATGAGAGTCATCGTAAACTTGCTCAAGAGGCTTTTAGTCGAGGTAAAGCAACAGATTTTCCACTACGTCAAGTGATTCGCGAATTTCGTATTGGATGTGGACAACGTGCTGACTTACTGAGAATGTTCTTGCACGTACAAGTGCAAGCCGCATTTGCTGATTCTCAATTACATGACTCAGAAAAAGAAGTCCTTTATGTGGTGGCTGAAGAGCTTGGTCTTTCCCGTATGCAGTTTGAGCAAATGCTGGCAATGGAAATTGCAGCTCGTCAATTTACGCAAGGTGGATTCTATCGCCAATACCAACAAGGTGGCAATCAACAGCAAGGTGGCTATCAATACCAACAACAAGGCGGATACCAACAATCTTCAGGTCCAACATTAAGTGATGCTTATAAAGTACTGGGTGTGAGTGAAAGCGATGACCGTAATGCTGTAAAACGTGCATATCGTCGTTTAATGAATGAACATCATCCGGATAAATTAGTGGCTAAAGGCTTACCGCCAGAAATGATGGAAATGGCTAAAGAAAAGGCACAACAAATCCAAGCTGCTTACGATTTAATTTGTAAAGTGAAAGGCTGGAAATAGTGCGTGTTATCCTCGCTCCCATGCAAGGGGTGCTCGATCCTTTCGTTCGCCAGCTTTTAACCGAAGTGAATGAATACGATCTCTGCATCACCGAATTTGTCCGCGTGGTAGATCAACTCTTACCTGAAAAGGTCTTTTATCGTCTTTGCCCTGAACTCAAAAATCAGGGTTTTACACCTTCTGGAACACCTGTCCGTGTCCAACTTTTAGGTCAACATCCGAACTGTCTTGCTGAAAATGCCCATCGTGCCATTGAGCTTGGATCACATGGTATTGATTTAAATTGTGGCTGTCCTTCTAAGACCGTTAATGGCAATAACGGAGGTGCAGCCCTACTCAAACAACCTGAATTAATTTATCAAGCGACTCTAGCCTTACGACAAACTGTACCTAGCCACTTGCCTGTTAGCGTTAAAGTACGATTAGGGTGGGATTGTACTTCACAAGCGTTTGAAATTGCCGATGCAGTACAACAAGGTGGCGCGACTGAAATCACCATTCACGGCCGAACCAAAGTCGATGGCTATCGTGCCGATCGCATTAATTGGGAAAAAATCGGTGAAGTGAGATCTCACTTGGCGATCCCTGTAATTGCTAATGGTGAAATTTGGCGTTGGGAAGATGGTCAAGCATGTTTAAAAGCGACCGAGTGTGAAGATCTAATGGTCGGGCGTGGTGCATTAAATATCCCAAACTTAAGCCTTGTACTCAAACAAAATTGCGAAAAAATGCCTTGGGCGGATATTCAAAAGATCTTGCAAAAATATGCGGAAATGGAAAATTTCCATGATTCCGGTTTTTATCATGTTGCCCGCATCAAACAATGGCTACGCTATCTCAATAAAGAATATCCTGAAGCAAATATCGTTTTTGAGCGAATTAAAACCTGTCAAACTGCAGAAGATCTAAGAAATAGACTGAACTAATGCTAAAAAAGTGCGCTCAGAATCGACGGCTTTTTTAGCATAATCCTCACTTGCACGATGAGTTCAACACTCAAACAAAACTTGTCCAAAATCAAAAAGTTATCTAACATAACAAGTAGAATCGATGAGGCATACACCACAAGAAAGAAGAGGTGCCTTATGAAGACTCGTCTAATGACCAATGAAGGTGAAGCTAATCCAGCATTAGCGCCAGTCGTTTAGAAAAAACTCACTAAAAATTGGCTCAACCGCTTGATACTCAAGCGCTAATGCCAAAAAAGATGGCTCATTTTCCCTTAAATGGATCGCTCACTACTCCACCTTGTAGTGAAAACGTAGCTTGGACCATTTTTAAAGCACCTATTCAAGCAAGTAAAGCACAAATTACCGCAATAGAAGAAATGGAAGGGAAAAATAACCGTCCAACGCAACTATTAAATCAGCGTGATGTGGAAGTTGAACAATAAATAAAAAATGCGTGGATAGTTTCCACACATTTTTTATTCGATTAGAAGAGATTAAAGGTGAATGTTGCCATCATAGATATGAGTAGCATCACCCGTCATATAAAGCGGCGAACCTACGCCTTCCCACTCAATAAGCAAGCTACCACCAGGTAGATCAACCTGCACTTTGTTATCAAGTAAACCTTGCATAATTCCAACAGCCGCTGCCGCACAAGCACCACTGCCACACGCTTGCGTTTCACCTGCACCACGTTCATATACACGCAATTTAATGTGGTTACGATTGACGACTTGCATAAATCCAGCGTTTACCCTTTCCGGAAAACGTTCGTGATTTTCTAATAATGGACCTAACTCTGCTACATTGGCCGTTTCAATATCATCCACTTGAACAACACAATGTGGATTGCCCATTGATACTGCACCACAAAGCACCGTTTGAACATCGGTACGTAAAATATAGTTTTTTTCAAATTTGTTGGCAGTAAAAGGAATTTTATTGGGTTCCCAAATCGGCTCACCCATATTGACACGAATTTGCCCATCTTCTTTTACCGTTAAAATCATTTTTCCTTTTTGCGTGCTTACTGCAATATCCTTTTTATTAGTCAGCCCTTTTAAGGTCACAAAATGCGCAAAACATCTTGCCCCATTTCCACATTGTGACACTTCACTGCCATCTGCATTGAAAATACGATAATGGAAATCCAAATCTGGATCATAAGGTGGCTCAACAATTAAAAGCTGATCAAAACCAATGCCACGATGACGATCCGCTAAGCGTTTAATAGTTTCAGGGGTAAAATAGGCATTTTGCGTCACAGCATCAACAACGACAAAGTCATTGCCAAGGCCATGCATTTTGGAAAACTGCATGTTTCCTTCCTTGATTTGAAAATTTTTTGGCATTATAGAGAGCAATAAGCCGAATGGCAAATAGCCAGAATAGGCAAAGTGCGGTCAAAAAATACTTCATTTTCTCACCGCACTTTCATCATTACATCCAAGCGTTATTACGTATAATTCCTACTGCAATCCCTTCAATTTCAAAATGAGGCTGTTCCTCAAGATTCACCACAATCGGTTGAAACTCTTCATTTTCTGCATGCAGATAAATAACAGAACCTTTGCGTTCTAAGCGTTTTACTGTCACTTCATCTTCAATTCGGGCAACAACAATCTGTCCATTTCGCACATCTTTTGTACTATGCACAGCAAGAAGATCACCATCTAAAATACCGATATCTTTCATAGATTGGCCATATACTTTTAATAAAAAGTCAGCTTGAGGTTTGAACATATTAGCGTCAACACGATAAGTACCTTCAATATGTTGCTCAGCCAAAATCGGCTCGCCAGCGGCCACACGACCAATGAGTGGTAAGCCTTCTTTCTCATCATTTGCTGTGTCATCAATAATACGGATACCACGAGAAGCACCTGCCACTATTTTAATTGCGCCTTTACGGGCAAGCGCTTTTAAGTGTTCTTCTGCCGCATTCGGGGATTTAAAACCTAATTCCCGAGAAATCTCAGCTCTCGTAGGCGGCATACCTGTCGTTTCTAGATGACGTTTTAAGAGTTCCAGCACTTCTTGTTGTCTGGCAGTTAATGGTCTCATATACACCCCTGTTTCTTTATACAGAAATCCTGTCAGTATATACATAAAGAATTTAATTGCAACAACTATTTTTGAGAGATAAAAATGCGGTCTATTTTTCTCTTATTCTAGAGTTATCTCCCATAAATCTCCAATATAAAATTTTAGAATTTAATGTGGCTAATATGTTAAAATACCTCACAATACCTAGCAAATGTCTAACAAAAAGAGAACGTTTATTATGTCTGGCATCGTAAGTACTTATCGTAAATTATTGGAATTTCCACTTTCAGTTTTAGTGAAAAATAATCCTATTCCTGCCCAACCTATCGAAGAGCTTCAACTCAACATCAATCAACCTATTCTTTATGTTTTACCTTACACCTCTCAAACTGACTTCGTGATTTTTCGCCGTAACTGCTTGAGTGTCGGTTTACCTGATCCCGCTGAAAAAAACGTGATTGATGGCGTAGCATTACCGCGTTATGTCTATTTGGATGAAGGGCGCCGTTTTTTTAAATCAAAAGGCGCAAAAGATGAAACGGTAAAGGTATTCAATAAATACTTAGAATTACACCATGATGTTGTCAATTTAGATGTGCAACTCATTCCTGTTTCTGTGCTTTGGGGCCGTTCTCCGGGTAAAGAAGATAAAGCAGGTTTACCGAATCTTCGCTTATTAAACGGTATTCAAAAAACCTTTGCAGCGATTTGGTTTGGACGTGACACTTTTGTGCGTTTTTCTCAAGCGCTTTCTTTGCGTTACATGGTAAATAAACACGGTTCAGATGAAAAAATTGCGCAAAAACTGGCTCGCGTCGCTAAAATACACTTTGCTAAACAACGCATTTCTGCGACAGGTCCTCGTTTACCAAACCGTGAAGCCATGTTTAATAAACTATTAAATTCCCAAGCAATCCAAAATGCGATTGAAGATGAGGCAAAATCAAAAAATATCAGCCACGAGAAAGCCTACGCTGAAGCCGAAAAAATTTTTCATGAAATTGCTGCAGATGTAAGCCACTCGAGCCTTCGCGCTGCAGATCGCTTCTTACGCTGGTTATGGAACAAACTGTATTCTGGCATTAATGTTCAAAACGCAGATCGAGTGCGTAAACTGGCACTAGAAGGTCATGAGATTGTTTATGTGCCTTGTCACCGCAGCCACATTGACTATTTATTACTTTCTTATGTGCTCTATCACCAAGGTCTTGTACCGCCACATATTGCAGCAGGGATCAACTTAAACTTCTGGCCAGCAGGTCCTTTATTCCGCAGCTGGGGCGCATTCTTTATTCGCCGAACATTTAAAGGTAATCGTCTTTATTCTGCAATTTTCCGTGAGTATTTAGGCGAATTATTCCACCGCGGTTATTCCGTCGAATACTTCATTGAAGGTGGTCGTTCTCGTACAGGTCGCTTGCTTGCACCGAAAACCGGTATGATGTCAATGACGCTACAAGCACTTCAGCATAACCAAACGCGTCCAATTTCTGTGGTGCCCGTGTATATCGGTTATGAGCACGTATTAGAAGTGGACACTTATGCGAAAGAATTACGTGGTGCCGCAAAAGAAAAAGAAAATGCGGGCTTAGTTTTGCGAGTGATTAAAAAATTGCGTAATTTAGGTCAGGGTTTTGTGAATTTCGGTGAGCCAATTACACTTTCCAATTATCTCAATCATCATTATCCAGAGTGGAAAGAACAATATCATGAAGATAAACCACACTGGTTTAACCATGCGGTTGGGTCTGTTTCTAATCAAGTGATGGTGAATATTAATAAAGCTGCTGCTGTTAATGCGATGAATTTAGTGGGGACCACTCTACTCTCTTCTCGTCAGCGTGCACTTTCTCATGAACAGCTATTAGAGCAACTCTCTAGCTATCAAGAAATGTTGCAGAATGTACCTTATTCTACTGATGTGGTACTGCCAACTGATACACCAAAAGCGATGCTTGATCATGTACTAAGTTTAGACCGTGTAGGGGTATTGGTTGAAAAAGATAACTTCGGCGAAATCATTCGCTTAGAACGTAATTCAGCGGTTCTTATGACTTATTATCGCAATAATATTCAGCATTTATTTGTATTGCCTTCACTTGTTGCAAGTATCGTTTTACATTATGAAGCGATCCAAAAAGATTTATTATTAGATGCAATACGTAAAATTTATCCATTCTTGAAAGGCGAACTCTTCCTTCATTTCAATGAAGAAGAATTAAATACACAAATTAAAGCCATTATTGGTGAATTTGCGCGTCAAGAAGTTATCCAAGCGAATGATAATTTCTTGTCTATCAACCGTTCTAAAGTTCGTATTTTACAACTTTGGTCTGCGGGTATACGTGAAATCTTACAACGCTACTATATTACAGTGAGTATTTTACGTAGAGACCCTGAAATTGCTCGTGGTTTACTAGAAAAGGAAAGCCAATTGGTGGCACAGCGTCTTTCCGTATTACATGGTATTAATGCACCGGAATTCTTCGATAAAGCCGTCTTTTCCACCTTTATTGCTAATTTGAAAGAAGAGGGTTATTTCGAGGATAATAAAGAAAAATTAGATGAGCTAGCCTCAATCTTAGAGCGCTTAATTTCTAGTGAGGTTTGCTTAACAATCAATGGTGCTGCAGATAAAGCCGATGAAGTTGTGATTGAAATAGAAGAAGATAAATCTAAAGAAGATAAATAATCAATACTTCTAATAATAAAAGGGCGTGTTGAATATATAACAAGCCCTTTTATCCATATTGTATGATTAATTCAACCAGAAATAATACCCTATTGTCGCAATGACTAATACACATACAACATTTAAGATAAATCCAACTTTGATCATATCACTTTGACGAACTTCACCCGTACCAAATACGATTGCATTTGGCGGTGTCGCCACTGGTAACATAAAGGCACAAGATGCACCTAAACCGATGATTAACGCAAGACCAATTTCCGGCATACCAAGAGATTGTGCGATGGAAATAAAGATTGGTACTAATAATGCAGCACTTGCCGTATTGGAAGTGAATTCAGTTAAGAAAATAATGAAGGTCGCGACCAATAAACCAATGAGGTAGTAATGTTGTCCTTGAACTAAGAATACAATACCGTCAGCTAAAACTTTACTTGCACCAGAATCTTTTAACACCGCACTCAAGGTTAAACCACCACCGAAAAGCATCAATACGCCCCAATCAGTACTTTCTTGAATTTGTTTCCAATTTGCTACCCCTGTTGAACAAATAATCACAGCAGCAAGTAATGCAACCACACTATCAAAACTACCGATATTTTTGGCAAGACCAAATACACCTGAAATCATTGGATTAATATAGCTACTGAATACCCAGCAGAGCGCAATCACAGCAAAAATCACAAGCGTTAAAATGCGCTGACCATTCATTTCAATACGTTCAAAGTTTTGATCAAAACGTAAATTAAGTTTTGGTTTAAATACAATGAAAAGTGTACCTACCATTAATGGCATCAAAATAATCATAATTGGCAAGCCATACCATAACCAATCAGAGAAGGTTAAATGTAAGTTACTTGCGACAATAGCATTTGGTGGACTACCCACTAATGTTCCCATCCCACCGATACTCGCACTATATGCAATACCCAATAATACGAAAACATAAGTATTGTGTTCTTTTTCTTTATCAAGTTGACTTAAGATCCCCATGGCTAAAGGCAACATCATGGCTGCTGTTGCAGTATTGCTCATCCACATAGAAAGAAAAGCAGTAATAGAGAAAAGATACATCACGGCAACAAATAAATTGCCGCGAGCCATTGCCATGATTTTATTCGCAATCATTTTATCAAGCTTTTGCATGTGCAAGGCTGTCGCTAAAGCAAAACCACCAAAGAACAAGAAAATGGTTGGATCAGCAAAAGCCACTAAAGCTTGCTTCGTTGTGACCAAATCAAGTGCAATAGCAAGCAATGGGACTAATAGCGCAGTCACTGTTACATGCAGTGCTTCAGTTAACCAAAGAATAGCCACAAAGGCTAATAATGCTAAACCCGCATTTTCCTTAGGTGTGAAAGGTAGAAATTTTAATAAGATAGAAAAACAGATTATCGCAAGCAGAAAGATAATTCCACTTTTATAATCTTTTGTTATGTTTGTTTCGTTCATAGGCCCCTCCAAATTGATTGCAAATGAACCATTTATGATGTTAAATGAATGTTACAAACTTGCAACTTACAAATATTTAAAATGTGATCTTGTTCAAAAAATTTCAAACAAAAAAAGTGCGGTTATTTCTAACCACACTATAAAACGATCATAAATTTTAAAATTATTCTTCAAAATCTTCTAAATCTAACGCTTCTTGTGAAAGAATAATGCCGGTTAAATCCACGTAAATATAATCTTCAGGGAAGAATGTCACGCCACCAAAATTCACTGGAAGATCACTTTCACCATGATTATTATTTTCTGCGCCAACAGGAATTGGTGCGAGTGCATGAATACCAATATCAATATTTTCAAGCTGTTGAATTTGACGCACGGCACCGTAAACAATAATGCCCGCCCAGTCATTATCTGCGGCAAGTTGTGCAAGCTCAGCATCAATTAAAGCACGGCGTACAGCACCACCACCATCGATGACAAGCACTCTGCCGTTACCATTTTCTTCGAGAATTTCGGCAATTAATCCATTATTTTCAAAACATTTTACTGTCGTCACTTTGCCGTAGAAATTGCTGACTCCACCAAAGCTAGAAAAAATTGGCTCAACCACATCTACTTGATCAGCATAAATATCACAAAGTTCTGAAGTATCGATATACATAATGTACCCCTTGTCGTTAAAATTTTTTCTCTAGTATAAGCCGATTTAGCCGATAAGCAAGCCTAAACTAAACAAGATATTGATAAATAAAGAAATCATTGACATCTGAGCCAACATCGGACGCAACACCGTAGGCTCTTTGCTGCGATAAACAAATAACGCATGTTTTAATAACAGTGGAAATGCCAGTAAAAATAAGAAATGCCAAGGGCTAAATGCTGTTGATGCTGCAAATAGCATATAACATAAAGCGGCAACGCTTAATAAAACACAGTGATAAATACGTCCCTTCTTCGGACCAATACGCACAACCAGGGTATTTTTTCCTACTTTCGCATCTTGCTCAATATCTCGTAAGTTATTGATATTTAAAACTGCTGTTGCTAATAGACCAGAGCCAAGCGCAGGTAAAGTAATTAAGCTATCAATGCTGTGAGTTTGGAGATAGTAAGTTCCACCTACACCTAATAGTCCAAAAAAGAGCAGCACTGACAGATCGCCTAAACCTAAATAACCATAAGGTTTCGCTCCAACGGTATAAGTAATGGCAGCAATAATGGCAAGAATGCCCAAACCTGCAAAGGCCAATAAATCTGTTAGGTTTTGATATGCGATACCAATTAAGAATGCACCTGAGAAAAATGAACCCACCGCCATTAAAATTAGGCCCCACTTAAGCTCATTCGCGGAAATTGCACCTTGCTGAATACCACGTAAAGGCCCAATACGTTCTTCGGTATCTGACCCTTTTTGATGATCGCCATAATCGTTAGCAAAGTTAGAAAGTACTTGCAATAAAAGGGTGGTGAGCAAGCAAAGTAACATCACGGTGAGATTAAAACTTTCTTTATCCGCCCAATATGCCAATGCCGAACCAGTAAAAATAGAAGATAACGCCAAAGGCAAGGTTTTTGGACGAGCGGTTTCCCACCACATTTTCAATTTATGATTTGTCATTTTTTTTGACCGCACTTTTGATTACAATAAAGGGCGTATTCTACACGGAAATTGCCTTTTTATGAATGATTTAACACTGACTCTTCACCCAATTGCGGTGATTCACACGCCTTACAAAGAAAAATTCTCAGTGCCACGCCAACCAGATTTAGTACAGGATGGCATTGGCATCGTGGAACTGCTTCCTCCGTATAATACACCAGAAGCGGTTAGAGGATTAGAGCAATTTAGCCATCTTTGGCTTATTTTCCAATTTGACAAAGTACCCCATGGAAAATGGCAATCCACTGTTCGCCCTCCTCGTTTAGGGGGCAATCAACGTGTCGGTGTATTTGCTTCACGCGCTACGCATCGCCCTAATCCGCTAGGCTTATCCAAAGTTGAATTACGCCAAGTGGAATGTATTCATGGACGTGTTTTTCTGCATTTGGGTTCCGTGGATCTTGTAGATGGTACACCTATTTTTGATATTAAGCCTTATATTGCCTATGCTGATAGCGAACCTGAGGCAAAATCAAGTTTTGCGCAAGAAAAACCACCTGCAAAATTAAACGTAGAATTTACAGAAATCGCCCAAAGTGCAGTTGAAAAATATCACAAAAACCGACCGCACTTAGCGAGATTTATTACAGAAGTGATCGCACAAGATCCCCGCCCGGCTTATCAACAAGGTAAAGAAACCGATCGTATTTACGGTATTAGTCTGTACGAATTTAATATTAAATGGCGTATTAAAGCGGGGACAACAGACTGTGTCGAAATTCTGGATATCCAGAAATTAAAAGAACAAAAAAGCTGACTTTCGTCAGCTTTCTTTTTATCGTTTTAATTATGTCTAATCCGGCAATGCATTCAGTACAGCTTTGACGAGCGTTGCCAATGGAATAGCGAAAAATACGCCCCAGAACCCCCATAATCCACCGAAAATCAGCACCGAAATAATGATTACTAAAGGATGTAAATTAACGACTTCAGAGAATAAATACGGTACTAACAGGTTTCCATCTAGAAGTTGACTTACCGCAAAGGCCACAATCAAATACCAAAACGTTGGGGAAATGCCAAACTGGAACATCGCAACTAAAGCAACAGGGATCGTCACCAATACTGCACCGATATAAGGGACTAATACAGACAACCCAACGGCAACAGAAAGCAACAACGGATAATTTAAACCAAAGCTTAAAAAGATGATGTAAGTCACTACGCCAACAATCAAAATTTCCAACAACTTGCCATGAATATAATTCGCAATTTGTTGCTGCATTTCATTCCATACTTTAGAGGCCAAAAGACGGTTTTTAGGCAAAAATCGGCTTACACCCGCAAGAAGTTCGCTTTTATCTTTCAGCATAAAGAACATCATTAATGGCACTAAAAATGCATAAATACCCAGTGATACAAGGTTCATTAATGAGGTAATCGACAATTTCACCGCAGATTCACCAAAGCCCAAAATCTTCGCTCGAGCCGCACTAAAAAAAGTGTCAATCATGGTGTAATCAATGAGTTCAGGATAATGCTCAGGAAGGGCTAACAACCATTCATGTAATTTATTGAACATGGCTGGCAAATCGCTTAATAAGGAAATCGTTTGATTCCATAGTGTTGGCACAAGCCCAAGGAAAATTAATAACGCCAAGGTTAGAAAGCCACCAAAAATAATTAACGTGGCGAGCATTCGAGGAAACTTTAATTTTTTCGTCAGGAAGTTAATCGGCATTTCCAATAAATATGCTAATACAATGGCAATCAGTAACGGGGCGATTAAATCACTAAAGAAATAAATCGCAATAAAGCCAAACAACAAAATGGCAAGTAGCCCCATCGCCTGCGGATCGCTTAAGCGGCGGCTATACCAATTTTTTAGCATTTCAAACATAAAGTCTTCCTAAACAAGTATTTTTTGTCATTATAAGTTAAAATTTAAATCAATCCTATATCCACTCATTCAACATAAAATAGAAGGAAACGTTATGTCTGTTAAGATTTATCATAATCCACGCTGTTCAAAAAGCCGTGAAACCCTAGCTTTATTAGAAGAAAAGGGCATTCAACCGACTATCGAACTTTATTTACAACAACACTACTCTGTTGAAGCATTACAGCAACTGGCTAATAAATTAGGATTAGATGATGTTAGAAAAATGATGCGTACCAAAGATGAGCTTTATCAATCATTAGGGTTAGATAATCCTGCATTAACTCATGATGATTTATTAAAAGCCATCAGTGAAAATTCAGCCTTATTAGAGCGCCCGATTGTGGTAAAAGGTGAAAAAGCCAAAATTGGACGACCGCCTGAAAGCGTACTCGCCATTTTGTAATTCTATTCATTTTCGCTATAATAACTTGCCGTGAAACACTTCACGGCAATTTTTTAGAGGTTAATATGACAAAAAAAACAAAAAGTGCGGTTGAGAATCAGCCCATTTATCAACACGCCAAAGGAGTCGTGAAAGATAATGCTGTGATGGCACTATTACACGACAAATTATTCTGCCAACGCGTTGAGAAAAAACGTAAAGGCAAAGGCAGTTACCAACGAAAAGCAAAATATGCGAGCAATTGGTTTGAAAAGCCCGATGATAAAGTTTTTGATTTCAGAAATTTTATCATCGGGTTTTTCGTTTCAATTTCAGTATAAAAAATAACAAACAGAGGAAGTCTATATGTCAATCAAAACAGAAATTTTATTTAACAATACTTGGAATGTCCGTATCAGTGACCCGGGTGAAGAAGGGGCTCAAAGCCACTTTTTTGAAACCATTTATCTCACGCTCACGGCTTATTTTGAAGACGAAAATGTGCGTTATGAATTTGTGCGTAAAGTAGAAGATCAAGTAAAAATCAAACGCTCATTTACCCAATTAGACGAGTTATTCAAATTCTTAGGAGATTATTTGGATCCAGTTTCACTCGGTAATCTCGGCGTAAAAATAGGTAACTTAGGCGTGAAAGCTGAATAAATTTTTTCTAATAAAAAAGTGCGGTCAACTCAATTGAACCACACTTTTTTTCTTAACTCATACTATCGTGCTAGCAAGACATTTAATGCCGAATAGAGCGATTGAGCCGCGTCATTTGGTAATGTATTACCTTTTTCATCAGTAATGATAACTGCACTTTGTTTACCCACGGCTAAGATTTGCATTTGGTAAACGCCTTTTTCTAAATGAGGTTGACTTGCCCCTAAGCGTAACCACGCTTGTTTATCCAATGGTTTATATTTCAATTCTCGATAACCACGGCCAGCCGATTCCGATGTCGCTTTAAAGCCTAATTTCGGTAAAACCGAACCTAAACGTTGCCATGCTTGAGCAAAACTTGCATTCATACCTAATGCCATTCTGCCATTCGTATCAGTAATTACACTCGATTGAAAAGGCATCGTTGACGTGCCGGTTAAGTCTTGTTGTTGTTTGTTATAAGCGTTAGTGATCGCAGAAATAAAACGATTTAAACGATCGGATGCGTATCGCTGTTTATTTACTTGATTTGGCGTATAAATTACGCCGTCATGGCGCATTTGCTCTACCGAAACAGCTAGTGCACTTGCGTCTTTCGCTGTCACTTGTTCTACTTTATAACGAATCTCTGTATTGGCTTTATCATCTGCACGACCCGTTGGCGCCCAATCACTAATTAATACCGCACCATTTAAAGTCGAATTCGTACCTTCTTCTTTTAATAAACGCTCAACTTGCTTAAGATTATAAAGCTCTGCTTGTGCATCCGTATAAACAATTAATGCACGTTCGCCATCAAATTGTGTTAAAGAATTTTTAATAATCGCTAATGGGGTTGAAGGCGGACGAATATCCACGCGTTCTTTTTTTCCATTAAGCTGAGGAAGTTTATAAGTTGGATCAGTTTTCGGCAATGTAACACCACCATTTGCTAAAGGAGAAAAGCTTGGTGTTTCACGATCAGAATCTTGATAAGTATCGTTAGCTGTCTGCATTTTTTCTACGTTGTTTGTACACGCCGATAGCAATGCTAACACGACTAAACTCAGTACGATTTTTTTCATTCCTTAAATCCTTTCAATAAAAAATAATTAGAATAATGACCGCTCTTTGACAAATAAAAGAGCTGAAAGTTTAAAGGGCTGTAAAAACAACCCTTTAATTCATTAAATCAAACAAGCAACTTTTAATGCTTCTTCTACTTTGACTTGCGCGCCTTCGCTTAACACGGTAAGTGGTAAACGTAAATGTGGAGTCTTAATTAAGCCTAAACGATATGCTGCCCATTTGACTGGAATTGGATTTGATTCAATAAATAAATTCTTATGTAAAGGCATTAAACGAGCATTAATTTCTTCTGCTTTTGCAAAATCGCCCGCTAAAGCATAACGACACATTGCCGCCATGTCTTTTGCAGCAAGGTTATTTGTCACTGAAATGACTCCCTCTGCACCTAATTTGATGGCATCTAACCCAGTGGCATCATCACCGCTTAATACAATAAAATCCTTACCGGCTAATCCTTTAATCGCAGTGATGCGAGCTAAATCGCCAGTTGCTTCTTTAATCCCCACAATATTATCAATTTGCGCTAAACGTGCCACAGTTTCAGGTTTCATGTCACTGCCGGTACGACCTGGCACATTATAAAGAAGTTGTGGTAAATCCGTGCATTCTGCAATCGCTTTAAAATGTTGGAACATGCCTTCTTGAGTCGGTTTATTGTAGTAAGGGACAACAGATAAGCAACCCGCCACACCACTATCACGCAATAATTTTGTCATCACGATAGCTTCGCTTGTTGCATTTGCACCAGTACCCGCGATAATTGGGATACGACCTTTCGCTAACTCAACTGTCTTTTCTATCACCTTTACATTTTCTTCAATGCTTAATGTCGCAGATTCTCCTGTTGTGCCCACAGATACAATCGAATCAGTACCCGCATCAATATGAAATTCAATAAGTTTTTTTAATGTTTCAAAATCAATGTTTCCATGGTTATCCATCGGGGTTACTAAAGCAACAATACTGCCTGAAAATAAAGGGTTTTGCATAGTCATAAGCTCTCCATTTACATCTATTCTGCGTTTAACAATAATATTTGAAAATACTGAGTTATAATCGCTAAAATAGTTTAAATTTACAAATTATTTTTCACATTTTTAAGGATTTTTTATGAAAACATTACAAGTAGGTGATTTAGCACCCCAATTCACACTCTTAAATCAAGACAATCAACCTGTTTCACTTAGCAATTTCAAAGGTAAAAAAGTACTCGTGTATTTTTACCCAAAAGCATTAACGCCGGGCTGTACAGCTCAAGCCTGTGGTTTACGTGATACTAAAAGTGAATTAGAAAAATTAGGTGTTGTCATTTTAGGCATCAGTACAGATGCACCCAAAAAACTCGCTCAATTTGTCGAGAAAAAAGCACTCAATTTCACCTTACTTTCTGATGAAGATCACCAGGTTGCAGAACAATTTGGCGTCTGGGGAGAAAAGAAATTTATGGGTCGTGTTTATGATGGTATTCATCGTATTACCTTTCTCATTGATGAACAAGGCAAAATTCAACATGTTTTTGATAAATTCAAAACGGGTGAACATCATCAAGTCGT
Organism: Haemophilus parainfluenzae; assembly: GCF_900638025.1. Lineage (NCBI taxonomy): Bacteria > Pseudomonadati > Pseudomonadota > Gammaproteobacteria > Pasteurellales > Pasteurellaceae > Parahaemophilus > Parahaemophilus parainfluenzae. The sequence continues at coordinate 916,604 of NZ_LR134481.1, read as the reverse complement.
CTTAGATTATCTACAACCCCTTTAAAATACCTCTCAAAACAACCGCACTTTTCTGATTTACCCCAAAGTGCGGTTAAAAAAATACTCATTTTTTTAATTTATATTTACGCTCTATTTTCCATTTGATAGAATTCACATCTAATTGAAATTCATTCTCAATCTAATTTGTTTTTATTAGCCATACAAGGACTATCAAATGCTACAACTTTTTGATTTTTTACAACAATATAGTGATTACATAATTATCGGGTTTCTACTTCTGATGAGTGTAATCATGCTCAGCGCTGTGATTGAGCGTTTTCTCTTTTTAAAGCGTGTGAACGTAGCGAAATATTCTAATATTCACGCACTTGAAATTGATTTAAATCGTAATATGACCGTAATCTCCACTGTTGGTGCCAATGCGCCTTATGTTGGCTTACTCGGTACAGTAATTGGAATTTTATTGACTTTCTACCAAATTGGCCATGGCGATGGCGAAGTCGATGCCGGTGCTATTATGATGCACCTCTCTCTTGCATTAAAAGCAACCGCATTAGGTATTTTAGTCGCGATTCCTTCCATGATGCTCTATAACGGCTTAGGTCGTAAAGTAGAAGTTAACCTATTGAAATGGAAAGTATTAAACGCTCAAAAAAATAAGGAATAATCGTGAAAAAATTTGATGAAATTAACATCATTCCTTTCATCGACATTATGTTGGTGTTATTAGCGATAGTGTTGATCACCGCATCCTTTATTTCTCAAGGAAAAATTCAAGTCAATGTACCAAAAGCGAGTTCAACGGTCGCATTCAAATCAGATGAATTAGCCAAATTATTAACCGTGACGGCAGATAAACAGCTTTATTTTAATGATAAACTAATCTCGCAAGAAGCGCTTGAAAAAGAGATCGCTGGTTGGAATAAAGATCAGAAAGTTACATTAAAAATTGATGCAGAAGCATCTTTCCAAGATTTCGTGACCATTACCGATATGTTATCGAAAAATGAAATCAAAAATGTCGCCATTGTTTCCATGAAAGATAAAGGCGCCCCAAGCAAAACGACTCAAGGAAATGAATCAAAAAATACGCCTGAAGTGGGTGGAGTTGCAAGCGGAGGCGTTGGAGTAGGACGTAGTCAATGAACAGCCAACAAGCTAAACGATCACTATTAAGCTTGCTTATTTCTCTATTAATTCATGGTGCAATTATAGGCGGATTGCTTTGGAATTGGCATACGCCACATGAAGCGGCGAGTAATGTTCCAGGTGAAATATCCACGACAATTTCGATGGAAATGATTCAAGGAATGCGAGTGGAAGAACCCGCTCCTGAGCCGGAACCTGAACCTCAACAGGCAGAACCGGAACCTGAAAAACAGGAAGTCGTTGCGGATCCAACGAAGAAACCAGAGCCTGAGAAGAAAAAAGAACCTGAGAAAAAGCCAGAAAAACCAATAGAAAAACCGAAACCAAAACCGAAAGAGAAGCCAAAAGAAAAACCTAAAAATGAGGTAAAAGCAGAGAAAGCGGTAGAAATGCCGAAGAATTTACCGATTGGCGATAAGAATGTTAATTCGACGGCTACGGCAAATTCTAAAGCGACAACTACTGGTCAACCTGGCCCAAATGGTATTCAAGGTGGTTCTGGAGCCAATACAGATGAGCATAATGCCTATAGAGTAGCTATTCGACGTGAAATTGAACGGCATAAGCGATATCCTGCACGTGCTAAAATGATGCGTAAACAAGGTATTGTTAGTGTCAGTTTTAGTGTTGGAGCAGATGGTTCTCTGTCTGGAGAGCGTGTCACTAAATCTTCTGGTGATGAAAGCTTAGATAATGCAGCACTTGAAGCTGTAAGAAGTGCGAGACCTGTCGGTCCAAAACCTGCTGGATTTGCGTCTTCAGTAAGCGTACCAATTAGTTTCACCATTCAATAAATAAAAAGGCGAACATCATGTTCGCCTTTCTTTTTGCTAATTTTAATTAGCCCATACCGTATTTTTTCAATTTCTTACGCAATGTACCACGGTTGATACCGAGCATGTTAGCTGCACGGGTTTGGTTACCGCGGGTGTATTGCATAATCATATCTAACATCGGGTGTTCAACTTCCGCTAATACTAATTCGTAAAGATCATTCACATCTTGACCATCTAATTGTGATAAGTAATTGCGTAAAGCTTGTTTTACTGAATCACGTAATGGTTTGTTTGTTACTTGTGATTGAGAGTTTAAAACTGAAACGGTTAACGCTTCAGACGGACTACGTTGTTGTTCTAACATTTTTCTTTATCCAAAATTGAATTTAAAAAATCTTCCAGCACAATTAACTGCTCTTTCGGTTCATTAATTGCGTTAAAAGTCTGTCTAAAAACGGAATCGGGTTGAATTCCCTGTAAATACCAAGCCACGTGTTTACGGGCTATTCGATAGCCTTTTTGCTCACCATAGAACTGATGGAGTTCCTGAATATGACGCAAAATATGACCGCACTTTTCACGCAAACTTGGTGTTTGAATTATCGAATCATGTTCCACTAAAGCCTCAACGGCTTGAAAAAGCCATGGATTGCCTAGTGCGGCACGACCGATCATTATTGCATCAGCACCTGTATACTCAAGTACCTTTTTCGCTTTCGAGGCAGAATCAATATCACCATTCGCAATGATTGGAATTGAAATTGATTGTTTCACTGCTCGAATATTGTCGTATTCCGCTTCACCTTCAAATAAGCATTCTTTCGTCCGCCCGTGAATGGTTAAAGCCTGAATACCAGATTGTTCTGCAATTTTGCCGATTTGCACACAGTTTCGATTTGCTTTATCCCACCCTGTGCGAATTTTTAACGTCACAGGCACATCAACGGCATTCACGACTTCTTTTAAAATTTTCTCCACTAAATCGGGAAATTGAAGAAGTGCAGAGCCCGCCAGTTTTCGATTCACTTTCTTTGCGGGACAACCCATATTGATATCGATAATTTCAGCGCCATAGGCTACATTAATTGCTGCAGCTTGGGCCATTTCTAAAGGATCAGAACCTACGATTTGCACCGCATTTAATCCTAGTTCTTCACTATGTGCTAAACGAAGTTTCGATTTATCTGTATGCCAAACTTGTGGGTTGGTGGACATCATCTCTGAAAACGTTAATCCCGCACCGTAATGGGCACATAAACGTCGAAAAGGTTGATCCGTGATACCTGCCATGGGTGCCAATAAAATACGATTTTTTAATTCATAAGAACCAATTCGCATTTTATGTTATCCCCAATTACAAGTCCTATCTCCAGCAAGTCAGGCCACAATAGCAACCGACAAGGGGTGCTATATTACGCATTTTTCTTTTTTTTGCAAAGGGAAATTTGTTCAAAAAATACACTTTTTTAATTGACAAAAAGAAATTAAGCCGATTTTAATTTACCTTTAATACGGCACCATTCCTCTTTCACCGCCACAGGATCTAAATCAAACGATTGCGCATAGGCATCGCATACCGATTGCGCTTGCGTTTCTAAAATGCCTGATAATCCAAGATCACCACCCTCTTTCACTAATTGAGATATAATCGGGTAAAGTTCTTTTAATGGTCCAGCCAGAATATTTGCCACAACAACATCTGCTTTTAAATCAGCAGGCTTATCATCGGATAAGAAAAGTTGCAGACGATCTGCAACACCATTCTGTTCCGCATTATTACGACTGGCAAGAATCGCTTGTGGATCGATATCAATACCGATTGCATTTTTTGCCCCCAATTTAAGGGCTGCAATGGCAAGAATTCCTGAGCCACAGCCAAAATCGATCACTGTTTTGCCTGTTAAATCTAAACCATCTAACCACTCTAAACAAAGTGCAGTTGTCGGGTGGGTCCCTGTCCCAAAAGCTAAACCAGGATCAAGCATCACATTAACCGCATTTTGATCCGGCACTTCACGCCAGCTTGGGCAAATCCATAAACGTTGACCAAATTGCATTGGGTGGAAGTTATCCATCCATTCACGTTCCCAATCTTTATCCTCGATTTGCTCAATTTTGTAAGCGGTGTTTTCATCTAAATGATGTGCTTGTTTAAGCAAACTCACAATTTCATTCATATCGGTTTTAGCATCAAACAATGCAATCACATCGGTATTTCCCCACAGACGCGTTTCGCCTGGAAGTGGTTCAAAAATCGGCGTATCTTGGCTATCCATAAATGTGACCGAAACTGAGCCAATTTCTTCTAAAAAGTCGCTAATTTTCTCGGCTTTTTCATTTGTACTATTTAAGCGAATTTGAATCCACGCCATCTTCTTTTCCTTTTAATTAATTTCTTTGTGTAACCATCTGGGTAATAAACTTACGCCCAGGGCTGAAACCACAATAATGATAATCCCAAGCGCTGAAACAAGTGAAACCTCTTCGTTGAGTAATAATACTGCCAAAAAGACACCAAAAATCGGCTCAAGTGCGGTCAAAACTCCCGAGATTTTTGCATCCACTGAATTTAAGCCTTTATTCCATAACCAAAAAGCAAACCAACTGCATGCTACGCCGAGATAAATCAAACCGAAGAAACCAAGCCAGTTAAAATGGATATCCCAGTTTTCCGTCAGCAATAAAGTAAATGGCAGCATGGTGATGCTTGCTAACACAATCGAAATGGATGTATAGGCTTGTGCTGAAACCGTTGCCACCACTTTTTTCGTCCAACGCAAGCAACAAGCAAATACAATACTTGCCGCCACCACTAAGGAGCAACCCAATAAGCTAATTTCACTTGCGCCTTCATTTCCCTGCCCGCCTAGAATTAAAATGGCCACGCCTAAAAAGGCAAAAGCCCCACACACCCAATGATACCATTTCGCACGATCTTGAAAGAAAAAATGTCCTACAAAAATCACACATAATGGTTCTAATCCAATCATGGTTGTTGCGCTCGCCGCGCTCGTATATTTTAGACCAATAAATTGCAGCAAAAAGGTCGCAGTATAGTTGAAAAAACCTAGCCACCAAAGCTGTTTTCGCATCGGTTTAGACACGCCTTTCCAACGACGAAAAAAGAGTGGCATCACAATAATCGCTGCCATTAATAAGCGAGCTTGGATCATCAAAATGGTGTCCATCATTGTAAAGGTGTATTTAGCGGCAACAAAGGCACTACTCCAAATAAACAATGCTAGGATTTGATAAACCATAAAGTGCGGTCCATTTTTACTGTTTTTTTGCGCCGAATTGGTTACCCAAGATGAAAGCAATCAAACCAAATACAAGTGCAGGCACAATCGCATTAAAACCAAATAGTTTGATACCAAATTGAGTCAGCAGCACATAACTGCTTAATCCCACCACCATTGAACTTATTGCCCCTGCTGCATTTGCTTTATCCCAATAAATGCCTAATACAATCACCCAAAGGAATGCCGCTTCTAATCCCCCGAAAGCAAATAAATTCAACCAAATAATCATATCAGGTGGATTGAGAGCAGCGAGAATTAACAACGCCGATAAAATCAGTGTAATGACCGATGAAATACGGCTAATTCGTTTTTCATTCTTCGCGGCTTCAGGTTTGCTCGCAAGATATAAGTCTTTCACAAAAATTGAGGAGGATTGAATGAGTTGCGCATCAACTGTGGACATAATCGCTGACATCGGCGCGGCTAAGAAAATTCCTGCAACAATAGGTGGGAGCACTTCCAACATTAAGGTTGGAATGACTTTATCTGACACCGTTAAATCTGGCACAACGGCACGCCCTAAAGCGCCCGCCAAATGCATCCCTAACATAATGACTGAAAGGACAATCGTACCAATGAGCATGCCTCGATGTAAGGCTTTACTATCTTTGAAAGCCATACAACGCACGGCTGTATGTGGTAAACCAACCACACCGAAACAGACTAGGATCCAAAACGATGCCATAAATTGAAAATCGAGCATCTCATTCGGGCCGTAAGGACTCACTAAACTCGGATCAATTTCAGTTAATTTATTGACCGCACTTTCTACGCCACCGAGATGGTAAATAACGCCCACTAATAGCACAATTGTGCCAAAAATCATTACCGTACCTTGAATCGTATCAGTTAATACGACGGCTCGGAAACCACCAATAAACGTATAAATGCCAACCGTTAAGGCAAAAATAAGTAAGGCGTGAGTATAAGGAATCCCTATCGTGGTTTCGAGCAATCTTGCTCCACCAATAAATTGCACAACCATAGCAGCAAAGAAAGCAAGCAACAATGCTAGACTGGAAATCCAAACGAGATATTTATTTTTATAACGATAGAGAAATAAATCATTGATAGTAAGCGCATTGGTTTCACGAGAAAGTAATGCAAACTTTTTACCCAATGCGCCTAAGGCTAACCAAACAGCCGGCACTTGGATCATGGCGAGTAACACCCAACCTAGCCCATACTTATAAGCAGCCCCTGGCCCCCCGACAAAGGAACTAGCACTCGCATAAGTAGAAGCGGTTGTCATAGCGAGTATAAAGCCCGTCATTGAGCGATTTCCCACATAATATTCAGTCAAAAAATCACCTTTTACGCGTTTGGTATAAGCAAATAATGCGGCGCCGAAAATAAAAGCTAAATAGATAATTAATGGAAGAATAATACCTAAATTCATTATTTATTCTCCTTTGGCTCAACATCTAGTGGAATATCTAAAAAGACAATTTTGACAATCCAATACCCAATGACGACAAACAAAATAGGTAAATAAATGCAGGATAATTCAAACCACAACGGAAAACCTATTGGCCCAGGCGAGTCCTTAGGTAAATAAGCACAAACACACCATCCTATGACATAAAGAATAGCTAAACCTAATGCCCAACGCGCCTCCTTAGCGGCTTGTTTATAACGTTGTGATAAATCCATAATTACCTCCAGTTAGAAAGTCTTACCCATTTCTAAGAAAATACGATTTTTATCATAGCGATAAAATGGGTGATTACTTGACACTTTTTGATAAGACCATGTAATTTTAGGCGTGATTCCTAAAAAGTAAAGATCACGATGCCATAATGTTACTGCTGATTGATATTCATTATTTTTCTGACGAATATTAAATAAATCAGCACCTTTATAAATTCTACGTGCATACGCAAGGGAAACTCGGGTTGAAATCCCCCATCCCCACTCTTGCCCCCAACCTAAACGGAGGTTTTTACGTTGATAAGCATTGTCTTCATCTCGTGTATTTTCACGATTATAATCAGCGCCTACGAACCAAAATTGACCACTCTTAGGAAAATAAGATAACGTATTCGACCAAAGATAGTTATTGCCATTCAAATGTTTACGCGTGTTATAACGCTGTTCACCATATTCAAGTGCGGTTGACATTTGCCACTTTTCATTCAGCCAATAGATTAAATCTAAACGAGCACCTGAATTTTTCGAATACTGCTTCATTGACTCACTCCCTGATGAGCCTCCTGCATACCATCGTCTTTCTGTAAATGGCATTAATGACATCTCAAAACGTGCTGTTTGATAACCTAATCCAGCGCCAACTCTACCATTAAATTCATTATATTTTTTATTATCCCAGTAATATTTCCCACTCCCCTCAATAGAAAATTTAGTGAAATAATTATGGGGTAATGACCATTTTTTCTCTGCATCCGCAAAATAAGAAAAACCTGTGGCACTTTCGCGCGCCCAGGCATTCCAATTTCCAATGCGAGTGCCTGCTTTTGGTGCATTGTTAATATTACTTTCGTTTAAGAAACTCAGACCACCCTGAAACTTCCACTGATCTCGGCGATTAAGCGCCGAAAGATATTGGTCGATCATGACGATAGACTCAGGTGAAAATTGTTCAGCTCTCAGTTTTTGGAATTGGTCTTTGGCCGCCTCATTATCATTGTTAAAAAAGAGTGCCTGTGCTAACTGATAACGTAACGGAAGAATGGTTGAATCTTGAGAAAATAGCGTACGATAACGAGTTACCGCTTCTGAAAAGCGCCCCTCTTCGCGAGCATTAATCGCATTCGCCCACTCAAGTAAAAATGAATCTTGTTTAGGCAAATCTTGATATAACGGTAATAATAGTTGAACGGCTTCACCGTTATTTTGCAACACTGCAGGAATCAATCCTCGTACGATTAAATCAGGATGTTTTGCCAATTCTTCTTTCGTCATAGAAAGTGTATGTTTATCATCGCGTTTCTCTGAAATTTGTGGCTTTTGACTGGATAAGTCAGGTTTCGCAAGCTGAAGCTGATCATCAAACCGCTCATCCCGAGGTTGAGGAGACTTCTCTACTGCAAAAGAGAATGAACTAAGCAATAATGAGGAGCTTAAAAATAAAACAAGTTTAGATTGTGAAGTCATTTTTTATTCCTATAAAGAAAAATAAAGCAAGCCAAAGGCTTGCTTTACAATTTACAAAAATTTTCTAATTTTTTCTAGCACCAAAGACACCCATAACATCTTTTCCTTTGTAAGTTCCTGCGACCTCTTCAGCATCTTTTCCATAGAACCCACCTTCGGTATGAACACCTTTATCGCTTATTCCTCTAAATTTATTACCTTGAATTTTGGCAAATAAGGAAACATCATCGAAATGTATCTCAGGAGAAAGAGCCCCCCCAGCAATATCATTTGATACGAGGACATCATTAAAACCTGTTTTCGCTAAAGAAATTGTTCCATTTAGTGTTTTATCTGCAAAATTTGCAGTAAGTCTGGCTGATGATAAGAAATATCCCTCTTTTTTAGCTGCCTCTAAATGACTACCATATCCGGTATAATTGACTATACCTGATTGAGGCATTTCTATTGTTGGATTTACACCGAATGCAACATGATAATAAGAGTTCAGCGAAGGATCTGTAAACGTTCCCCAACGAATGTTCTTATAGTTTTTACCGCTAACACTACGTTGCGATTTAGGAGAAAACTCCTCTAGCAGTTCTTTTGCATTAATTCCAATGAATCCGGGACGTTCGTAATACCCTGATGGAATAATTTCAATTGCTTGACCTTCAACATTAACAAGATTCACGTTATTATCATCATGTATTTGTCTTTCAATTGTGGTAACTACGCTATTCTCTTTGTTAACTTCAAATCCTACTCGGCTAAACATAATTTGCTCTTCAGATTTTGGTTGTTCAGCTGGTTTTACTTGCTCAGCTGGTTTTACTTGCTCAGCTGGTTTCACTGTCTCAGTTGGCTTCACTGGATCAGCTGGTTTTACTTGTTCAGTGGGTTTTACTTGTTCAGTGGGTTTTAGTGACTCAGTTGGTTTTACTGTCTCAGCTGGTTTCACTGTCTCAGCTGGTTTCACTGTCTCAGCTGGTTTCACTGTCTCAGCTGGTTTTACTGTCTCAGCTGGTTTCACTGTCTCAGCTGGTTTCACTGTCTCAGCTGGTTTTACTGGCTCAGCTGGTTTTACTGGCTCAGCTGGTTTTACTGGCTCAGCTGGTTTTACTGGCTCAGCTGGTTTTACTGGCTCAGCTGGTTTTACTGGCTCAGCTGGTTTTACTGGCTCAGTTGGTTTTACTGGCTCAGCTGGTTGAGTATTGCTATCACCGCTACTTCCACAGGCGGCTAACGTTACAGTTGCAAGAATGGTTAAACTTAATTTAGAGAGATTAAATTTCATTGTTTTTCCTTAGGTAAAAATAAATAGGTGCATATTATAAAGAGACTTAAGATATCTTTTCAAAGAAAATATATTAATGATCAAAAAGATATAAAAATGGCTAACTTACGTTAGCCGTTTCATTTTAATCATGCATCCCTAATTTCTTCTCTAAATAGTGGATATTTGCACCACCTTTTTGGAAGTTTTCATCTTCAAGAATGAGTTCATGAAGTGGGATATTTGTTTTGATACCGTCAATGATCGTCTCTGATAATGCATTTTGCATACGACGGATTGCAACATCACGAGTATCACCGTATGTGATTAATTTTGCGATCATAGAATCATAATGCGGAGGAACAGTATAACCACCATACACATGAGAATCCCAACGAACGCCTAAACCACCTGGTGAGTGTAAGTGTGCCACTTTACCTGGAGATGGTAAGAATGTTTTTGGATCTTCTGCATTGATACGACATTCAATCGCATGACCTTTCACTTTAATATCTTCTTGTTTGTAAGAAAGTGGTAAGCCAGCCGCAATACGCAATTGTTCTTTCACTAAATCTACACCGGTGATCATTTCTGTTACTGGGTGTTCTACTTGAATACGAGTATTCATTTCGATGAAATAGAACTCACCATTTTCATATAAAAATTCAAATGTACCTGCACCGCGATAGCCAATTTCAACACAAGCCTTCGCACAGCGAGAACCAATATCACGACGAACTTCTTCGGTAATACCTGGTGCGGGTGCTTCTTCCACAACTTTTTGGTGACGGCGCTGCATAGAACAATCACGTTCAGCAAGATAGATTGCATTACCGTGTGTATCCGCTAAAACTTGAATCTCAATATGGCGTGGATTTTCTAAATATTTTTCCATGTAAACCATATCATTGTTAAACGCTGCTTTTGCTTCAGCTTTGGTCATCGCAATAGATTCTTCAAGTGCATCTTCATTACGTACCACGCGCATACCACGACCGCCGCCGCCGCCAGATGCTTTGATAATAATTGGATAACCAATACGTTTTGCAATCTCTTTATTTTTTGCGATATCGCTACCTACTGGACCATCTGAACCCGGTACACAAGGCACGCCCGCTTTTTTCATTGCTTTAATCGCAGAAACTTTATCCCCCATCAAACGAATGACGTCTGCTGTTGGACCAATAAAAATAAAACCAGAACGCTCAACTTGCTCTGCAAAATCTGCATTTTCAGAAAGGAAACCATAACCAGGGTGAATAGCATCTGCACCCGTTACTTCTGCGGCTGCAATAATGGCTGGAATATTCAAATAACTTTTTACAGATGGCGCAGGTCCAATACAGACTGTTTCATCTGCCAGTAATACATGTTTCAAATCACGATCAGCGGTAGAGTGAACCGCCACGGTTTTAATGCCTAATTCTTTACAGGCACGCAAAATACGTAGTGCAATTTCACCACGGTTAGCTATCACAACTTTTTCTAACATAACAATTTCTACTTGTGTGAAAAATGGCGAGAACTCTCGCCATTTCAGATTAATAGGGATTATTCAATAACGATCAATGGTTGATCAAATTCAACCGCTTCGCCATCGCTCACCAAGATTGCTTTCACCACACCAGCTTTATCTGCTTCAATACGGTTCATCATTTTCATCGCTTCAACGATACAAAGTGCATCGCCAACTTTGACTGTTTGTCCCACTTCTACGAAAGCTTTCGCTTCTGGGCTTGGGCTACGGTAGAATGTCCCTACCATTGGTGAACGCACTTGGTGACCAGATACCTCTACCACCGCCACTTCAGCTGGCGCCACCGATACTGGTGTGGCAGCAGCTGCAACAGGTACTACCGGTGCAGCAGCATATTGAATTGCACCTTGTGCAACGGCTGGAGCTGCTCGACTAATACGTACTGTACCCTCTTCTTCTTGCACTTCTAATTCAGTGATACCTGACTCTTCTACTAATTCAATCAGTTTTTTGATTTTACGAATGTCCATACGTTCTTCCTAAGAATAATAATAAATTTTTAACCACGCTTTCAGAATTTACGCCAAAGTGCAGCCATTTTGATGAATATTTTTGTGCGACAAAGATTACCGCAAAATTACACACTTTGCGATAAATTTCTGCGAAAATACGCAAATTTTGTGAAAAAATCATGCTTTTTTATTTAAAAAATCTAACGCGAATTGGAGAGCAAACTCATAGCCTTTCGCACCTAACCCACAAATCACCCCTTCAGCCACATCACTAAAGTAAGAATGGTGACGGAATGGCTCGCGCTTATGTACATTAGATAAATGGATTTCAACAAAAGGAATTGACACAGCAAGCAACGCATCACGCAATGCAACACTAGTATGCGTATAAGCTGCTGGGTTAATTAAAATAAAATCCACTTTCTGAAAACTTTGATGAATCTTATCGATTAACTTTTCTTCGCTATTTGCTTGAAAGCACGCCAAATTCACATCATGCTGCACCGCAAGTTTTGCCACATTTTCTTCAATGGTAGATAACGAAAGCGAACCATAATGTTTCGGCTCTCTTGCGCCCAACATATTTAAGTTCGGGCCATTTAACAGCAAAATATTGAATTTTTTTGACATTTTCACATCCTTTAACTTGTGCGAATTATAGCGATTTTTTGTGTAATGGTGGTCGTATCTCTAGACAATTTTGGTAATAAATTCTGAATTTAAATCAATTATCGGTAAATCTGAGCCTGGCCACGCACGTAATACTTGATGTTGCATCAAATTTAACGTATCTAATCCTGGCGTCACATTGGGTGTATATTGTGCTGCGATACGAGCGAGTTGCGTTAATCCAAGACTACTTTCAATGCTCGAGCTAATCACTGCTTTTATGCCTAAACTATGTGCTTGCGCAATCAGCTTTTGACAATCTTGTAGAGAACCAATCAGTGTTGGTTTAATCACAATGGCACTTAAGTGCGGTTCTTTTTCTAAAAGAAAATCTGGCTCACGCACACTTTCATCCCAAGCAATATTAATGCCTGCTTGAGCTGCAAACTGACGGCTTTCTTCACGGGTTTTACAAGGTTCTTCCAAAAATTGAATCCGTGAACGATGTTGTGGTTTTACTTTTTCAGCAAATTTTAAGGCTTTTTCTAATGTCCATTGACGATTCGCATCTAGACGTAATTGCAAATCAGGAATCGCTTCAAGAAACATATCCGTAATCAAACCATCACGATTCGCTTCATACATGCCTACTTTGATTTTAGCCACTTTGTCACCTGACATTTGATTAAGTTCTGCATATAACTCATCAGGATCACCATAGCACAAAGGCGCGGTATGATAGTTACCTTCCTCATTTAAATAACGTTTCATCTCATCCATCGCCGTGCTAATACCGAAGGCAACAGAAGGATAACAACCGTCAAGTGGAACTCTTGGCGCTTCGCAGCTTGCATGATACCAGTTCGTCAACCATTCAATGGCTTGCTCTTGCGCTTGTTCAAGAGTTTCTTCGCTAAATCCTGGTAAAGGAGATATTTCCCCCCACCCTTCACGGCTACAAGAGACTCGAACGATGAGTCCCTCACGATGTTTTAAAAAACGTTCACGTAGAATCAATTGACTGTCTACTGGAATAGAATAACGATAAAGATTAAATGATTTAATTCTCATTTTGTTCTCCTTGAAGGACAAAAGTGCGGTTAAAAAATAATTTTTTAACCGCACTTCCCTTATTTAAAAGACACGTGTTTCATAAATAATTTACGCTTTAATCTAATAATTTCTTTTCTTATTCTTTCAACCACTGAAAATTTTGTCTGATTTTCATGAACTAAATCTCTCCCTTTTTGCAAGCTACTTTCAAAAGGTTTATCTGGATTCACAACAAAATCTTGTACACAAATACCTGGTGAAAGCTGTACCACGTTGTAATCCTTTAAATTTAAAAAATCCTCAAAGATAAGAGAATCAATTGCAATTTCAAGCGGTTTATTTTTTATCTGTTTGAGAAGGTATTTCGCACCTTTTGCCGTTACTGTATAACCTGCAGTTCCTGACTGCTTAAATGTGATAGGGTAAATCTTTCTATTACACTTTACTACTTTAGGCTTACGAAATACCATTTTTCCATTAGCCTCAAGCTTTAGCACATCAACATCATCAGACAAATAATCAACCTCTAATAACGTCTTCGCATTCTCACCTAAGTGAATATCATCTTCAAAAATATTGATATAGTCTAAATTATTTTCTACTGCCAGATCCCATAACGCAATATGACTTAATGCACAACCAATTTCACCATCCGATAATTTGGCGTTTGGTGACCGATCTAAAGTAATATTAAATTTCTTTGCAACATCCTCAATACGATCTGGTGTGACCGCATCAAAAAATGAAAAAGGGATTTTTTGCTGACCAAATTCTTGTTCAATATGTTTGCGACGTTTAGTTTCTTTGATTAAACTAATAATGTAATTATATTGTTTCTCGCAACCCATAAAAATAATTTCCAAATAGCAATAAAAATTTCAATATATTTTCAAAAGTGCGGTTAAAAACACACTGATTTTGAACCGCACTTTTTATGTCAAAATTAAGGATTACGTCTGAATTTGCTGAAGTCTGGTGCGCGTTTTTCGTTAAACGCGTTACGACCTTCTTGACCTTCTTCAGTCATATAGAACAACATGGTTGCATTACCCGCGAGTTCTTGTAAACCTGATTGACCATCACAGTCCGCATTCAATGCAGCTTTCAAGCAACGTAACGCAATTGGGCTGTTACGCAACATTTCACGGCACCAACGCACGGTTTCTTTTTCTAAATCAGCATAAGGCACGACTGTATTCACTAAGCCCATATCTAATGCTTCTTGCGCATTATATTGACGGCATAAGAACCAAATTTCGCGAGCTTTTTTCTGACCAACTAAACGCGCCATATAGCTTGCACCCCAGCCACCGTCAAATGAACCTACTTTAGGACCAGTTTGACCAAAAATCGCATTCTCTGCTGCAATGGTTAGATCACATAACATATGAAGTACGTGGCCGCCACCAATTGCATATCCAGCCACCATTGCTACAACTGGTTTTGGACAAGTACGAATATCACGTTGGAAATCCAATACATTTAAGTGATGTACACCGCTTTCATCTTTGTAACCGCCGTAGTCACCACGAATTTTTTGGTCACCACCAGAACAGAATGCTTTTTCGCCTTCACCGGTTAACACAATCACGCCAATTTTTTCATCGAAACGAGCGTTAGAAAAAGCATGGATCATTTCTTTAACTGTTTGCGGTCGAAATGCGTTACGCACTTCTGGACGATTAATCGTAATTTTTGCAATACCATCAGTCGATTTGTGGAAACGAATATCAGTATAACCTTCGCTATGATCAACCCACTCAACTGGTGCATATAAAACATCATCTTTTGGATTTTGCATTGTTCTTTCCTTTATAAGTGTAAAAAGTGCGGTCATTATAACGGAAGTTTTTTACTTCGGGAAAGAAAATCACGTCGCTATTAGATAATCACTTTACAATCAGATTGTTGTTGCTAAAATTTTGGCAATCTAGATATTATAAGGAAATTTAAGTGAGAAAATTTATTATTTTCGGCGCAACTGTACTCTTAAGTGCTTGTGGTTTATTTAGCTCATCACAATCGTCGATCCCTGCAGAATTTGCACAAGCTGATTATCTACTTTCTGACGTAAATGCAAGAAAATGGGCAACGTCAAGTAAACAAGCTGAACAATGTATCTATCCGAATTTGACCCGAATTCAACAACAACACTTCGCTAAAGAAGATAGCTACATTCATTCCCAATATGTCTTTTTCTATCCGTTAGAAAAAATCATCGGGGAAAACTATGTGAAAATGATTCAAAAAGATGAAAAATCAATGAATTACGCAACTTATCAATTTAAGAAATTCCGTACAGAAGTCGGGGATGTTGACTCGTTAGATCCTAAAGCATGTCAAATCTTACGAACTCAAGCCAAAGAAGATTTAGATGTCGTAAAAGGTCAATATATAAATGGCATGGTAGATGAAACCAAAAATGACGATGGTACATTGAAGAAAACGGGTGATGGTATTGCCACCAATCAAAACAAATTCTTCTTTGATATTATTAAATGGGGTTCAGCTCTCCTCCTTTAGTAATTTCACTCTTCACGATCAAAATCAATTAAATGCACGATTCCGATGGAAAATCGTGCATTTTTTATTGCCCAATTACAAATCTTCAAAAACTAATACCTTTATTAATGAATTTAACTTACAATAGAAGATAATAGTTATCATTAATAATGAGGTAAATATGATTATTTCATCCGCAAACGATTATCGTCAAGTTGCTAAACGTAAGGTTCCTCCATTTATGTTTCATTATGCTGATGGTGGCTCTTATTCCGAACATACACTTACACGTAATGTAAGCGATCTATCTAACATAGCATTACGGCAACGTGTGCTCAATGATATGTCTCAATTAAATACTGAAATTGAATTATTCGGTGAAAAGCTTTCTATGCCGTTAGTATTGGCTCCTGTAGGTGCATGTGGCATGTACGCAAGTCGTGGTGAAGTTCAAGCCGCAAAAGCTGCCGATAACAAAGGTATTCCATTTACGCTTTCAACTGTATCAATTTGTCCAATTGAAGAAGTAGCTCCAACACTCAAACGTTCCATGTGGTTCCAACTTTATGTTCTAAAAGATCGAGGCTTTATGAAAAATGCGCTCGAACGAGCAAAAGCAGCAGGTTGTAAGACATTGGTCTTTACTGTAGATATGCCAACCCCTGGTGCACGTTATCGTGATATGCATTCAGGCATGAGTGGCGAATATAAATGGCTTCGTCGAACATTACAAGGCTTCACTCATCCATTATGGTCTTACGATATGCTCATGAAGGGGCGTCCATTTACATTAGGTAATGTTTCTCAATATATGGGTAAACCAGTAGGGTTAGATGATTACATTGGTTGGTTAACTGACAACTTCGATCCTTCTATTTCGTGGAAAGATTTAGAATGGATACGTGATTATTGGGATGGTGCTATGGTTATCAAAGGTATTTTAGATGCTGAAGATGCTAAAGATGCTGTTCGCTTTGGTGCTGATGGGATCGTGGTATCCAACCATGGAGGTAGACAACTAGATGGTACGCCATCAACAGCTCAAGCTTTACCTTATGTCGCTGATGCAGTCAAAGGTAATATAAAAATTCTTGCAGATAGTGGTATTCGTAATGGATTAGATGTAGTACGTATGATCGCATTAGGTGCTGATGCTACTATGATTGGTCGTTCTTTTGTATATGCTCTTGGAGCAGATGGTCAACGCGGCGTAGAGAATATGCTCGATATATTTCATAAAGAAATGCGTGTAGCAATGACGCTAACAAGCAATAAGAATATCACAGATATTACTCGTGATGCGTTAGTGGATTTCAGCAAATAAATTTTAAATTTCATAATCTAAAATCATTTAACAGCGTGAATATTTTACGCTGTTTTTATTTTATTAGAAAACGATTGCGATCAAAAAAAGCTTATCTTTTCAGGAAAAAAGAAAAATAGTCGTTTTAATCCGATCCATTTTCCGTTAGTCTATCCAGAATTACTTTTTACAAGGAGAAAACATCATGACAACGCTTTTTGATATTGCACAAAACTGGTTAAACCAAGATCCTGATGCAGAAACTCACGCAGAATTAACCGCACTTTTAACTGCGGCGAAAAATGGTGATAAAAAAGCACAATCTGAATTACAAGCTCGCTTTAGTGGCCGTTTACAATTTGGTACTGCAGGGCTTCGTGGACCATTACAAGCAGGCCCTATGGGGATGAACCGTGTTTTAGTAGCACAAGCAGCAGGTGGTTTAGCGGATTATTTAAAAGATTACGACAAACGACCTTCTATCGTGATTGGTTACGACGGTCGTAAAAACTCTGATGTTTTCGCACGTGATACCGCTGAAATCATGGCGGGTGCAGGCGTGAAAGCTTACTTACTTCCACGTAAATTACCCACTCCAGTATTAGCTTACGCAATCCAATATTTTGACACCACTGCGGGTGTTATGGTTACCGCAAGCCACAACCCACCGGAAGATAACGGTTATAAAGTTTATTTAGGTAAAGCGAACGGCGGTGGCCAAATCGTTTCTCCTGCTGACAAAGATATCGCAGCCTTGATCGATAAAGTCGCAGCGGGCAATGTAAAAGATTTACCACGTAGCCAAGATTATGTGGTGTTAGATGATGAAGTAGTTAATGCTTATATCGAAAAAACCGCTTCTCTTGCTAAAGAGCCTAAATCAGACATTAACTACGTTTATACCGCAATGCATGGTGTAGGCTATGAAGTATTAAGCAAAACCTTAACCAAAGCAGGTCTTCCACAACCTCATATTGTGGCAGAACAAGTATGGCCAGATGGCACATTCCCAACAGTAAACTTCCCTAACCCAGAAGAAAAAGGTGCATTAGATTTAGCCATTAAAGTGGCAAAAGAACACAATGCGGAATTCATTATTGCCAATGACCCTGATGCAGACCGTTTAGCAGTGGCTGTTCCAGATGCACAAGGTAACTGGAAACCTTTACACGGTAACGTAGTAGGTTGCTTCTTAGGTTGGTATTTAGCAAAACAATACCATGCAAAAGGCGAGAAAGGCGTATTAGCGTGTTCTTTAGTATCTTCTCCAGCACTTGCTGAAATTGCGAAAAAATACGGCTTCCAATCAGAAGAAACCTTAACTGGTTTCAAATACATCGGTAAAGTTCAAGGCTTATTATTCGGTTTCGAAGAAGCGCTTGGTTACTTAGTAGACCCAGATAAAGTACGCGATAAAGACGGTATTTCAGCGGCGATCGTATTCTTAGATTTAGTGCGTCACTTAAAAGCACAAGGTAAAACCTTAGCGGATTACGCCAATGACTTCACACAAGAATTCGGTGCTTATGTAAGTGGTCAAATTTCTATCCGTGTAAGCGATTTATCTGAAATCGGTAAATTAATGACCGCACTTCGTAACACGCCTCCAGCTGAAGTAGGTGGTGTTAAAGTGGCACAATTCATCGACCACACTAAAACTGATCGCCAAAGCGACATCCTTGTATTCGTATTAGAAAACGGTAGCCGCTTAATCGTTCGTCCATCTGGTACTGAACCGAAAATCAAGTTCTATCTTGATGCTCGCGGTAAAGATCCAAAAGACGCGGATCAAGTTTTAGCACAATTTGATGAAGGCGTTCGTCAAATCCTTCGTCAAGATGCTTACGGCAAACAGGATTGCTAATTGAGCAAACTATTAAATAATAAAAAACGCTAGGTTTGATGCCTAGCGTTTTATTTTTGCTTATTTCAATGCAAGTTGTAACTTGCCCTGATGTTTTTCTAATAAAGCCTCTGCTTGCGCACGATCTAATCCACTCAGAATCATCATAATCGCTAATTTCGCATTTTGATCTGCCTGTTTTAATGTCTCTTCTGCGAGTGCTTTATCACAATCCGTGGCTTGCATGACAATACGAATGGCACGAGCTTTAAGTTTTTCATTACTTGCCTGAACATCCACCATTAAGTTTTGATAGCATTTACCCATTAGGATCATAGAAGCCGTAGTGAGCATATTCAGTACTAATTTTTGAGCGGTGCCCGATTTTAAACGACTTGAACCAGTCAGTACTTCTGGCCCCACTACCGTATCAATAGCAATATCCACAATATTCGCCATCGCTGAATTCGGATTACTTGCAATCGAAACCGTCACTGAACCTAAACTTTTCGCATATTCCAATGCACCAATCACATAAGGTGTTCGTCCACTTGCAGCAATACCCACCAACACATCTTTTGAGGAAAAGTGAATTGTTTGTAAGTCAATCACAGCTTGTGCTTTACTGTCTTCCGCACCTTCAATTGGATGACGCAATGCGCGCTCGCCGCCTGCAATAATACCTTTCACCATTTCAGGTGACACGCCAAATGTTGGTGGGCATTCAGAGGCATCTAATACCCCCAATCGACCACTGGTCCCTGCGCCAATATAGACTAATCGACCACCTTGTTGAAATGCAGCAACAATACATTCGACTGCTTGGGCAATTTGAGGTAAACATTTTTCAATTGCCAAAGGTACTTGTTTATCTTCCTGATTCATTAACTGCACAATTTCCAATGCAGACAAGCTATCCACATGCATGGAATTGGGATTCCGTTGTTCAGTAATTAAAGTTGAAAGGGTTTGTAATAAATTCTCTGCCATGGTTTATTCCTTTGGAAAAATCGCTCCTAAACTGACCGCACTTGTGGCGCCCGTCACACTCGGCAAATTCGCGGGTAAATTATGCATACGACGATAAGCCAACCAAGCAAAAGCTGCCGCTTCCACATAATCGATATCAAGTTCTAATTCCGTCGTCAGTTGAATACGCCAATTTGGTAATGCCTGTTTTAAACCATTCATGATCGCCTGATTTTTAGCACCTCCGCCACAAACAAGTAATCTGCATGGTAATGTCGTCTGAATATTATTAAGGGCTAAAACAATGCTTTGCACGGTAAATTCAGCCAAGGTGGCTTGCACATCTTGTGGTAAAAGTGCGGTCGTTTTGCCTGCTATTTTTTGAATTTTATTCTCTAGCCAAGCCAAATTAAATAATTCACGCCCCGTGCTTTTTGGTGGTGGCAGTTGAAAGAAATCTTCATCTAATAATGCCGCTAACAAATCTGGATTCACTTGACCTGAAACCGCCCATTCACCATTTTTGTCGTAAGCTTTACCTTGATGTTTTTCGATCCATTGGTCGAGCAAGGTATTACCCGTTCCCGTATCAAAGCCAATGACAGGCTGTTCGGGTATCAATAACGATACATTGCTAATACCGCCAATATTCAGCACCACCGTTGCCCAGTGAGGCTCAAAAAAGACCGCTTGATGAAAAGCCGGCACTAAAGGCGCCCCTTGTCCACCAAACGCCATATCTTTGCGTCGGAAATCACCAACGACCGTAATGCCTGTTTTAGCGGCTAATAAATTCATATCACCAATTTGCATGGTAAACGGAAATTGACCTTTTGGGGAATGCCACACTGTTTGACCATGGCAGCCAATGGCATCAATCTGTTCTGGCTTTAACTGGTGTTTACGTAAAAAATCATTGACGCAATCGGCATAAAGCAAGCCAAATTGATGATCGAGTTCACCCAATGCTTGTAACGACGTTTCACCCGATTGAATAAGTGCGGTCACTTTTTCGCGTAAATTTGTCGGCATCGGCGTAAAATCTGCCGCAATTAATTTGGTTTGATTCGATTGGATGTCAGTAAGGGCAATATCCACCCCGTCAAGGCTGGTGCCAGACATAATGCCAAGATAATAAGTCATAGTGTTCAATTCATGAGTTTTTCAGAATTATAGCGGATTTTAAAAAAATAAAAAAAGAGAGAACATTATATTTCTCTCTTTTCATCATGGATGATTCTTATAAGTCATCAATGACTAAATAGATTTTTGCTACTGGACCATGTACGCCAATCACTTTAATCAATTCAATATCTGCGGTTGAACTTGGACCTGAGATAATATTGATACAAGATGGCATACGCTCGCCTTGTTGTGCTTTATCGTGTAATACTTTCGCCACTTGTGCAACACGTGGTAGTACTTGGCTTTTACGTACAACAACAATTGATTTTTCAGGTAATAAACTCACTGAACGTCCACGATCTGCGTCAGAGAATAAGACGATTCCGCCAGTTTCCGCCAAACCATATTCTGCATAAACCACACCAAGATTAGCTTTTTCAGAAAAACTAATATTATCTTGTGCCGTTTCTGGTGACCATGTATAGCAAGTATATTTCGCTTCAAGCGCCGCAGGAATACCAAGTACGGTCAATCTTTCATCGGAATTAAGCACAACATTACCGCCGCCATATTTTTCACAGAGAGCAAGTAAGGTTTGTACTGCATCAGACTCTTTACACACATTTACGTCCACCATCATGGTTTTAGCTGAATTGGTAAATTCATTCGCTAAATCAACCGCGCTTAAATGGGTTAAACGCTCAGTTGGGTATGTATTGACTGGTGCGTCCATCGGTTCAGGTACGATAGCACGGGCTTTACCCATTTTCGCCGCTAATTTATTAAGAAAATTTTCGCGATTTTGTAAATCCATGCTTATTATCCTCTCTCTCTATTATTAAACCATTGACGGAAACTTTCACCATCTGCTTGTGGTAAATCTCGTGCTTTTGTCCATTCACCCAATGCGCCAAATGTGATTGGTGCTTTCCCATTTTTAATCAACTTACCCGCTAATTTTGCTCCAATATTCACACCAGCTTTCCATAGTGTTGGGTTAGCATTGGCTGTGGTGAAACCAAAAATAGATAAACGCTCCATCGCAGGAGTTTTACCTAACTCTACCATTTTCTCGCGGTGTTTTAAGATTAACTGTGCTAATGGAATACGCACCGGACAGACTGAGTTACACGCATTACATAATGAACAAGCATACGGCAATTCTTTAAACTCATCGTAGCCACCTAGTAATGGAGAAATCACTGCACCAATTGGACCCGGGTAAATAGAACCATAACCATGACCACCGATTTGACGATATGCCGGACAGGTATTCAAACAGGCGCCGCAACGGATGCAACGTAAAACTTCTTGGAATTCAGAAGCTAAAATATCTGAACGACCATTATCCACGATAACCAAATGGAATTCTTCAGGTCCATCAGTTTCACCTGCAACACGAGGACCCGTTAACCATGTGTTATAACCGGTTAATTTCGCCCCTACCGCACTACGAGCAAGCATCGTAATTAACACATCCACTTCTTGGAAAGTTGGCGCTAAACGCTCCATTCCCATCACGGCAATATGCGTTTTCGGCAATGTCGTCGCTAAACGTAAGTTACCTTCGTTTGTCACCAAACAAACTGAGCCGGTTTCCGCAACGGCAAAGTTACAACCACTGATACCGATATCCGCTTCTAAGAAATCTTGACGAATTTTTTTACGTACGAAACTCGTCATATCTTCTGGAGTTTCCTCACCTTCATAGCCGAGTCGCTCAGCTAAATCTTTGCGGATTTGGTGACGATCTTTATGAATTGCTGGCACAACGATATGGGACGGTTTATCACCTGAAATTTGTAATAGATATTCCCCTAAATCGGTTTCGATCACTTGCATGCCCTCTTTTTCAAGCACATCATTTAAACCGATTTCTTCTGTCACCATGGATTTGGATTTTACGATTTTCTTTGCATTTTTCTCTAATGCTACTTTGCGAATATAAGCACTCGCTTCTTCGGCTGTTTCAGCAAAATACACTTTACCGCCATTTTCAATCACTTTTTCGCTCAATTGATACAAATAGGCGTCTAAATTAGCTAAAACATGGTTACGAATCTGTTTAGATAAATCACGCCATTCTTCCCAATGACCTAATTCGTCCACCATTTTTTGACGGTTAGCACCAATAGTTTCTTGGGCTTTCACTACCGCTTTACGCATGATAGTGTTATGCACTTCATGATCGACACGCGCTTTAAAAGGAAGATGACTGGTTTTTAGTGACATATTATCTCTCCCCTTGCATTAATACTTCAGCAATGTGCATCACTTTGATATGGCTACCTTCACGTTGTAAACGACCACCAATATTTAATAAACAGCTGACATCTGCACCGATTAAATATTCCGGTTCAACCTCTTCGATATGCTCAACTTTTTCTTTCACCATTTCGCCAGAAATCTCTGCCATTTTCACAGAGAAAGTTCCCCCAAAACCACAGCAAGTTTGCTGATTATGAATAGGAAGCAATTCTAAACCTTTCACTCCTTTTAAAAGCGCAATGGGCTCATCAACAATACCTAATTTTCGAGATAAGCTACAAGAAGGGTGATAAACTGCTTTACCTGGCAGATATGCGCCGACATCCGTTACACCAAGTTTATTGACAATAAAATCGGTTAAATCACAGAAACGATCCACCACTTTTTTAGCGCGCTCTGCCCAATCTAATTCACCCACTTTGGTGAAATAGTCAGGATAGTTTTTAATCGCATAAACACAGGAACCTGCAGGGGCAACGATGGAATAATCATTCACTTCAAAGGTTTCGACTAAGTTTTTCATGCCAGGGATGGCTTGTTTGGTATAACCGCTGTTTAATGCAGGTTGCCCGCAACAGCCTTGTTTTTCAAGGAAGATAACATTACAACCGAGTTTCTCCAGTAGTAATACGGTGTTTTTCGCCACACCGCTCTTTACTACGTCAGCAATACAGGTAACGTAGAAATTTACGTTCATAAATAATTACTCCAACAGTAATAGAAAATAAAAAGTAAAATATTCGATAAAAGTTAAGCAACCGCCGATAAAGTACGGTTGCTTTTTGCCTCTATTTTAGAGCGCATAGAATAGCGGAATTAAGAAACTTGCGCAAAGGGCTGCAATGATACCGTAAACGACCATTGGTACAATCGTAGTCTTAATGATTGTTCCTTCTTTGTTTTGAATATTCAATACGGAAGAAACGGCTACGATATTATTAATACATACCATGTTACCCATCGCTCCACCGACTGATTGTAACGCAAGAATTAAGGTCACAGATAAACCGGTGGTTTCAGCGGTCGATAATTGTACGCTACCGAATGTTAAGTTAGATACCGTATTTGACCCCGAGAAGAATGCACCTACCGCACCTAAGAAGGATGAGAAGATTGTCCAGTCACTACCGGTCACTTCTGCAAAGGTACGACCGATGATTTTCACCATCGAATGCTCGCCACCTACTAACATCAAGTTTACCATCACTAAGGCTCCCATTAAGGCAATAAATGGATTTTTTACTTGGCTTAAGCTTGCACTAAAAATACCTTTTGCTCTGCTGAAGTTCACGCCGAAAAGTGGTAATGAAATTAATACGGTAATGACAAATGGGATTAACGCAGGCACATAAAGTAGTTTATAGCTTTCACTTACTTCTGAACCAAAGATATTTTTCAAACTAAAAATTAAACCTTTACTGACTTCAAATGTACCTAATGAACCTAACACGGTGGAGAACCACACATCTTTGTTATTCATTAAGCCTTTTAAGCCTAATTCAGGAATACGTGTAACGATTAAGAATAAAATTAATAAACCAGTAGGGAGTAATGCTTTAGCAACTTGGCCCGCACTAACCGCATTATTATCTAACTTGTTTTCAACTTTCGCTAAACCAATACCTTTATTCGCTACAAATACAGAAATAAAGAGACCAATTGCGCCACCCACTAATGATGGGAATTCATAGTTAAATTGAGCTATGATGGCGAAAGGAATGATACAAGAAAATACACTGATATAAATAAAAACAATATTTTGACGGATTTCTTTCCAGGTCACCATGATGCGTAATGCCATCAATGGAATCACTAATGCCGCAATGGAGTGAATAAACGCTGTCATCGAGCCAATTTCAAGAATCGATTTTGAATCTAATTTTAACGGACCAAAACCGAACCAAGTTGGTGTACCTACTGCTCCAAAAGAAACCGGAACTGAGTTCATCACCAAAGCTAACATGGCGACTTTTAATGGATTAAAACCTAATCCCATTAAAATTGGTGCGGCAATCGCAGCTGGCGTACCAAAGCCACTTGCGCCTTCAATCATAAAAGCAAATGCCCAGCCGATAATCATTAATTGTGCAACTGGGTTTGGGTTAATATTGCCTAACCATTTACGCATCGTATCGGTTGCACCAGATACTTCTGAAAATTTATTAAACAGAATCGCCCCAAAAATCACCGTAATTGGTGTTTGAACAGCCACAATAGCAGCAGTCACATTCGCACTAATCGTTACGATGTCGGTATTAAAATGAAGAAGGTGAACGCCCATCACTAAAGTTGCAATCCAAGGTAATGCAACATAAGAAGGTAATGCATTACGCTTTACCATTAAATAAATTAATAAAATGATGGGAAAAACACTAAGAATAAAAGATAGAGTCATACTTAATCCTCTTATATAACTAAAAATTGCGCGTATTCTATGGGTTTTTGAGGAAAAAGCCTATACCACTATTTAGTGGAATTTGTTAAAAATGTGACAAAGATCTCATAATTTTTTAACATTTTCACCTTTTATTATAACAATTTTTTAACCATTCAAAAAATCTGATAAAAATACAGGAATTGTGATAGAAAATAAATTTTCATGATAAAATCATATAACGAAAAAATCCTTGCAAAGGTTAACTTTACCAAGGATTTTTAAGTGTAAAACAGATTAAAAGGAACTATTTTTAGCTATTTATGGAATAAGGAAGAGATTCAATTTTTAGAACAGTTCCATCTTCAGGTAAACGGAAATGCATCCCTTCTTCTAAATCGTTATTCATCACCACTTGTAACCATAAAACGCCGTCAAAATTAACCGCACTTACGATCGTGCCCGTTTTACGCCAAGTTGTTTCTAACTGCATTTCTATTTCGCTGCCGATTTTCGGTGTAACCGTGGTTTCCCCCGAAAGCACATACATCGCACGTTTATTGGCGCCACGATATTTGGCTCGTGCGACAGTTTCTTGCCCGATATAGCACCCTTTAGTAAAAGAAATTGCTTGTTCAATCTCTTGTAGATTTAATGCCTGCGGGATAAATTCATTTTGCGTTTCCGCGCTCAAGCTTGGTAAGCCCGCTTGAATATCCGCACAAAGCCATTGTTTTTCATCGCCATTAAAGGTGACAGCTAACGTTGTAGGATTGAGCAAAATTGCACGATTTTCATCAATATCTAATTCAATCTGCGCATGAATTCGACCGCACTTTTCACCAATCAAGCCGACAATTTGCCAATCCAATACTTGGAAAGTGACTTTTGAAAACACCGCGTATTTTTTTAACTGATCGAGTGGAGCTAATAAAGCTTTCGGCATTAAAATCAAAAACTGCTCTGCTGAAAGCTTAATTAAGCGGAACAACGAGTGCATTTTGCCTTTAGGATCGCAATGTGCTGTAAGCGTTGAAGTACCAACTGCTAAATACACCACATCACAAGTTAATTGGCCTTGCAGATATTTCTCCGCATCCACGCCCGCCACTTCCACCAAATCATAGTGGTTTAATGAAATAAATGTTGCCATGATTTTTCCTATTCAAGGTTTTGAATTTGCTCACGCATTTGTTCGATTAATACTTTTAATTCCACAGCGGAAGCGGTGATATCGGCATTAATGGATTTAGATGCCAACGTGTTCGATTCACGATTAAGTTCTTGCATCATAAAATCCAGTTTACGGCCCACTGCCCCACCTTTTTTCAAGATATTATTGGTTTCTTTCACGTGCATTTGCAGACGATCTAATTCTTCCGCCACATCCACACGTTGCGCCAATAAAATCATTTCTTGTTCGACACGTTGTGGATCGAGTTGAATCTTCGCTTCTTCAAAACGTTGCAATAAACGATCACGCTGCCATTGTAAAACCGCCGGCATTTGTGACCGCACTTTTTCAGCTTCTACCGTAATGCCATCAAGACGTTGTTGAATAATGGCTTGCAATTTTTCGCCTTCACGTCCACGCATTGCAATAAATTCCACCAACAATTCATCAAAAGCTGTCAACAAATCTTGACTGATCGCATCTAAATCTTGCTCAGCCGCTTCTACCACGCCGGGATAACGCAACACATCCGTTAAATTGATTTCGCCCTCGCCAGCTTGCGACTTAATCCATTGTAAAGATTGGATAACTTGATTCGCTAATTCTTTATTTAAATTGAGCTCAGCCGCCGCTTGTTTTTTGCTATCAATACGCAATGAACATTCAATTTTACCGCGAGTGAGATTTTGACGAAGTTTCTCACGCAAAGCATTTTCCAAGCCACGGAATTGCTCTGGCAAGCGAAAAAAGTTTTCCAAATAACGTTGGTTAACCGAACGAATTTCCCAAACTGCATCGCCCCAATCTTTCTTAATTTCAAGGCGTGCAAAGGCTGTCATACTATAAATCATAAGCGCTCTCCTACTATTGTCTCTTGTCTTAATTGATTTGCCGGCTATTTTATCGGGAAAGTGCAGTCATTTCTACCGTACATTTTGTAGAAGAATTTTGTTTCTCCTACTTTACACACTGTAAAGATTAAAATACAATCATCGTAAATTTATTATTACAACCTAAGGGAGATAAAATGAACAAGACCGTGGGAAGTACCTTACTTGTTGCAGGAACCATGATTGGGGCGGGGATGTTGGCAATGCCTCTCACCTCTGCGGGGATTGGCTTAACGGCGACTGTTTTCTTATTGCTTGGATTGTGGGCGGTGCTTACTTTCACCGCACTTTTATTCGTGGAACTGTATCAAACTGCTGACAGCGATGCAGGGATCGGCACACTTGCTGCACAATATTTTGGTCAAGCAGGGCGAATTATTTCCACTGCGGTTTTAATTGTCTTTTTATATGCCTTGATTGCTGCTTATGTGAGTGGTGGCGGTTCCTTATTAATGGATTTACTCCCAGCCATGGGCGATAAAGACATCATGAACAAAATCGCGGTGCTTGTATTCACCATTTTCTTCGGTAGTTTTATTGTCATCGGCACCCACAGCGTGGATAAAATCAATCGCGTATTATTCTTTGTGATGATTATTGCTTTTATTTTAGTGCTTGCGTTAATGCTACCTAACATCAAATTTGATAACTTAATGGCGATGCCAATTGATAACGCTTTAATTATTTCTGCAAGCCCTGTATTTTTCACGGCATTTGGTTTCCACGGTTCCATTCCAAGTTTAAATAAATACTTAGACGGCAACGTAAAATCATTACGCATTGCGATTTTAGTGGGTTCTGGCATCACATTATTTGCTTACTTTTTATGGCAGCTTTCGACGCACGGCTTACTCAGCCAAAATGAGTTTTTACAAATTTTACGTGAAGACGCCACGTTAAATGGCTTGGTGAAAGCAACCTTAGAAATAACCCAAAGCCCAATTATTGCGAATGCGGTAAAAATCTTCTCCACTTTAGCATTGGTCACTTCATTCTTAGGGGTGGCATTAGGTTTATTAGAATGTATCGAAGACTTACTCAAACAATCTTTTGATATTCATGCAGGGCGTATTTCATTAGGTTTAATGACCTTTATTCCCCCAGTGCTTTTTTCCCTTTTCTATCCGGAAGGTTTTATTCTCGCGCTGGGTTATGCTGGTCAAATGTTCGCGTTCTACGCAGTGCTTTTACCGGTAACATTAGTTTGGAAAGCACGCTCAATTCATCCAAACTTGCCATACAGAGTATGGGGCGGTAAAGCATTGTTAGTATTTGTATTGGTGCTTGGGGTGATTATTACTTCAATTCCTTTTGCCATCCGAGCGGGTTATTTACCTTTTGTTGTCGGTTAAAATGAGCGAAAAAAAGACCGCACTTTTAAGGTGCTGTATCCAACCATTAAATATGAGAAACATAAAAACAAATAGGGATTGGGCGGGAATTTTCGGGAATAAGCGGGATGAATATAGATAAAACGGGGCTTGGCGGCGTGCCAGCCCCTTTTTTATTAGTTAAAAACAGAAATAATGAAATGAGAAAATTTTTCTAAATATTGGCAGTTTAACCGCTAAAAATGGGAAACATTAAACGCGGTTTAAATGGCTTTAAATTTAGGTTTAAATCTTTAAATTAAGTCGTGGCCGATGAAAACAACCTGGCCCAACACTTCAAAGTTTAAATTATCTTCAAACTTCAGCTCTATCGGGGCGTAGATTTCTTTGTTATCGCTAATCAAGCGAATGCCGCCAGGAATACCCTGGACGCGCTTAACCCAAAGCTGATCGCCAGAACGGATAACATATATCTGCCCATCACGCGGCGTGGTTACGGCACGGTTGATTAATAACATATCACCGTGGTGGATAGTTGGGGTCATGCTATCACCAGAGGTTAGAATAAATGCCAGCTTATTCTTTTGAAGGCCGCGTTGCTGCAACCAGCGCGCGCTTAGCCCCACAAAATCATCAGGTTCATACACGTCATCATTAAACGCACCAAAGCCCGCTGAGGCAAATGTCTTATAAAAAGGCACACTAACAAGCTCGGTGGGCTTATTTATCGCCTCTTTCACATAACGTCCTACTGTTTCAGCAATATCCGGGACAAGCGTTCGCGTTTCAGTGGGGTAAAAGCCCAACTCCCTTTGTACCGCTGGTGGAAGCGATGACACATGATATTCAAGCGCACCGCCCTGTACTCCGTCCTTCTCTCTCTTTTTCCAGTTTTGAGTTCTTGCTCTCTTGTTTATCCCTTGAGGGGAATTTGGTAATCCTTCCAAGTCTTTTAATTCATTTGCTGAAAACCATTCTTTAGAGTTTCCCATAAAGCCACCTTTCAGAAACCTTAGTTTCTAAACATTAAACATATCTAATTAATTGATTATTAAAGAACTTTAAAAGAACTTGCAAAATAATCACATTATTTTTCAGAAACCACTTGAGTTTCTGAAAACTTAGGCGTATAGTTTCCATAGTTTCTAAAGAATAACACCTAAGACTTAATCTAGCGAATAAGGATAGCACATTATGAAAAAGAGTAAAAAGGATATGCACCGAGCCTTCATCGTTGCAATGATAAAAGAGAAAGGAAAAACCCTATCTCAACTATCTATAGAAGCAGGTTTGCACCCTAGAACTTTAGGCAATGTATTAGATCGCAAATACCCAAAAGGCGAAAAAATTATTGCTGATTTTGTTGGAATGAAACCAGAAGAAATATGGCCGACTCGCTACGAGTAGGAGGATATATGGAAATGTGGTTTTCTGCTCAACAACTCACTGATTTAGAAACTATGCCTAGTTCCCCTCAGGGAATTAACAAAAGGGCAAGAGTGGAAAATTGGGAGAAGCGTCAAGTGCAAGGTATCCGTGGTGTAGGCTACGAATACGCCTTCACCTCTCTCCCACAAGAAACCCAAGCAGAGCTTTTATTAAAACAACGTGCGGTGGAAATTTCTGATGTTTCAGAAACTACCAAAGAATTGAATTACCTTCCTGAAGTGATCTGGAAACCCTTTGATAAAGCGACCGAAAAACAAAAGGAAGATGCGAAAGCAAAACTTATTCCATTGCACAAGTTAGATGACCTCGTGCGCCACAACGTGGCATTGATGATGGCGTTAGACATGGTTGCGCTTGAATTTGAGGTGGCGAAAGGCTCACTCAAACGTTGGTATTACAAAGTGCGGTCGTTTGAACGCTCTGATTGGTTGCCGTTGTTGTTGTTGGATAAACATAACAACAAAAAAGCCGGCAAAGAAGCAGAGTTCACACCTGAAGCGTGGGAAGCCTTCAAAGCAGACTATTTCCGCAACGAACGCCCACAATTCGGTAGTTGCTACGAACGCTTAAAACGTGCCGCCCGTGAAAACGGATGGTCGATTCCATCGGCAAGCGGCGTAAAACGCAAAATTGAACGTGAAATTCCTAAAACACATCAAGTGTTTTTGCGCGATGGCGAATACGCCCTAAGCCAATTTTATCCATCTATGCAACGTTCTGTTGAAGGGCTTGAAGCCATGGAATGGATCAACGGCGACGGTTATCAACATAACGTCTTTGTGCGTTGGCATAACGGTGACATTGTGCGCCCTAAAACATGGTTCTGGCAAGACATTCGCACCCGCAAAATCTTAGCCTATCGCACCGATTTGAGCGAAAACAGTGATGCCATCCGATTGAGTTTAATGGATTTGATTTGGAAATACGGCATTCCGAAAAAATGCACCATTGATAACACCCGAGCCGCGGCAAACAAATGGATGACTGGGGGCGTAAAAAACCGCTACCGCTTCAAGGTTAAAGAAGACGATGTGACAGGGATTATTCCACTTTTAGGCATTGAGCTGTTTTGGACTTCAGTGCAATTCGGCAAAGGCCACGGGCAAGCAAAACCTGTTGAGCGTGCATTCGGTGTAGGCGGTTTAGGTGAATTAATTGATAAACACCCTAAATTAGCCGGTTTCTTTGCAGGGGAAAACGTCAACAACCAACCGGACAACTATAACGGCGGCAAAGATGGCGTGGACTATGAGACCTTTATTTTAGCGTTAGAAGATGGCATCCGCACATTCAATGAGCGCGAAGAACGGGAAACCGAAATTTGCCAAGGTGTGTATAGCTTTTCGCAAGTTTTTGAGCGTGATTACGCTAAAGCACATATCCGCAAGGCAAGCATGGAGCAAATGCGTTTCTTAATGCTAATGAGCGAAGCTACAACCTTGAAGAAAGACGGCACGTTTGAACTGGATGTAGGCGGCAAAGTCAACGAACGCCGCAACCGTTATCAAGCAACGGATCTTATCGGCACAGCTCACCGCAAAGTAGTCGTGAAATTCGACCCGGCAGATTTACACAACAAAGTGTGGGTGTACAGCTTGGAAGGTGTGTTCTTAGCCGAGGCAGAATGTACCGCTAAGGTGGCATTCGGCGATAAAGCGGCAGGCCGTGAGCATGACAAAGCCCGTAAACAATTTGTAAAAGCTAACAAATTGGCGGCAAAAGCACAGCTTACGATGAACGCACAAGAAGCAGCGCGTTATCAGCCTCAATTCGAGGAAGAAGACGCACCGGAGCCGAAAATCATCGAGCTATTCCGACAAGAAGGTAACGCAGTGCGCAAACACGAAGCGGTATTAGATGACGATGAAGATACCAACTATTTTGAACAAGGCTGGCGTAAAGGATTAGCCATGCTGAAAGAAGAAAAAGGGCTTTAAGCCGCATTTAAGGAGCGTTAAACATGACTTTAATTGAACAAATCAAACAACTTTTAGACAACCAAGTCCACACGCAGCGCGAAATTGCCGCGCAAGCTGGGATTTCTGCCGGGGCGTTGAGTGCATATTTAAAAGGCACTTACACCGGGAACGTTGAAAACGTAGAAGTCGCATTAAAAAACTGGCTTTCAACCCGCGAGAAAAAAGAAAAAGTGTTTGTGGAAGCACCGCACTTTATCGAAATTCCGACCGCCAAAAAAGTTTTTTCAGCGTTAGATATGGCCAAGATTTTGCCAACCATGGTGACCGTTTACGGCGCGAGCGGTGTGGGTAAAACAAAAGCATGCCAAGACTAACCAAAACGTGTGGATGATTACCGCAAGCCCAGCGCGCGCAACATTAAGCAGTATTTTGTATGAGTTAGCCCTTGAGTTAAGCATTAACGATGCGCCACGCCGTAAAGACCGCCTATCACGCCTAATTACTAAAAAACTCAAAGGCACACAGGGCTTGGTCATCATTGATGAAAGCGACCACCTTCCTTATGACGCGTTAGAAGAGATCCGAATTATCCAAGAAGAAGCCGAAGTAGGCTTTGCACTAATTGGTAACGATAAAGTTTATACCCGCATACAAGGCGGCGTAAACCAGGCGCATGAATACGCGCGTTTATGGTCACGAATTGGTAACAACTGCGGCGTTAAAGCCAGCACAAAAGGCGATATTAAAGCCATCGCGCAAGCCTGGGGGCTTGATATAGCCGACAAGGATTTAATGACTGTCCTTTATGACATCGGCGGCAAGGCGGGCGGCTTACGCGCTTTAACGCAATATTTACGCCTAGCCGGCATGACAGCGAAAGGACAAGGCACTGTCATCACACTAGACCTAATTTTAACCGCCCAAGCACAAATGAAAGGAGCGAACTAATGACAAGCATTACAAAAAATAACACCTTGCGCGAGCAAACTAAACCACATCCAGTGTTTGGTGGATGCAACAAAATCGCCCTAGGTTACTTATCGCAAACCCAAAAGTGCGTGTTTGAGTTAAACAAAATGGGCTTGCATGTATTAAGCATTGAGTTTGACAAAATCAAACCGCGCGTGCGCATTGAGCCGAACGCATTAACGAAGAAATTAGAGAAAACAGGTCAGGCGCTTGCGTATATCCAAGGCAACGATGGCGTGCATTTTGCCGAATATCAAATGATGGTCGAAGGCATCAAGGTAATTTGGCGCAGTTATTTACATTAAGGAGCAAACAATGACTACAAATTGGCAGAGAGAATACATCATGGAAACCTATGCTCTCCCTTTCTTACGAAAAGGACTGAACATTAAGTGCGGTCAAGATAGTGGAAAAATCATTGGATTTTGTAACGGCAAAATCAAAGTGAAATTAGATTCGGGTGGTCAAGCATTCTTCCATCCAACTTGGGAAATGATTTACCTCAAAGGCAACGAAGTGTTAGCAGATTTTACAACTAAAACAACAGGAGAAAACCATGGCTAAAAAAGCAACCCGAATTAAAACCGACACCTTTGCAGTGCGTTATCAAACGCGCGATGAAGTGGAAACGGCAATCAAGGAGATCGGCGATTTAAACCGTGAATTAGAGCGTTTGGCAATCGAACAAAACGACAAATTAGCGGCCATTACCGAAGAATACGCGCCACTCATGAACGAAGTGAAAGAAAAGCTCGCACCAAAACAAGATGCGGTGCAAGCATGGTGTGAAAGCCGACGTGATGAACTCACCCAAAATGGCAAAACAAAAACTGGTTCATTTAACACAGGTGAAGTGCAATGGCGTCAACGCCCACCGTCAGTTGTTATTCGCGGCACAGAGAGCGTGATTGAAAGTTTGCACACGTTAGGCCTGGTTCGTTTTGTTCGCACCAAGGAAGAAATCAACAAAGAGGCCATATTAAATGAGCCTGACTTAGCCGCAACGGTGGCGGGTGTAACAATTAAAACCGGCGTGGAAGATTTTGTGATCACCCCTTTTGAACAGGAGGCGAAATAATGCCGGCCTGGGCATTGAACCCGGTGTCCTATTTGATTATCGGGGTAATTCTAAGCCTAATCGTGGGCTTATTAGACCAGGAATAAAGCCTATTTAAACGCTCTTTAAACCCTAATTTAAGGGGCGTTCATAATAAGTTTTAACCAACCATAAAAGGAAACAAAAAATGGAAAACATCCACAAGTTTAACCGCTTCAAATATTACAGTGAAAAAGCGGCAGAAAGTGAACGCCAAGGCGACTTACAAGATGCCAAGGAACAATGGGCAATCGCAGAGCTAAATGCGAGCGGCCAAAAAAATAAAGAATGGTGCAAATGGCGTGGCGCATTTTGTGACCGAGTAATTAGAAAACCTTTCTAGGAGGAAATTATGGCGAAATATATAGCACGTTTTTACTGTTTAGTAGAAGCCGTTGTTGAAGCAGAAAGCAACGAACAAGTTTTAGATATGTGCGACCTAAATGTATGCGATGTAAATAAACTGCCGCACACCATTACAGAAATTGACGATGTGGTTGAAGTGGAGGAAGTATGACTGAGCAAGAAAAAATGCGGTTGGATGAAATATTGCAACAAGCAGCAATGCAGCTTATTAAAGCACAAACCTATCTTCGCACAGGGCAAAATCAACACGCAGCAGTTTATGTGGGGAATGTGCAGAATTTGTTGCCAGGGTTGAGAATGAGATTGGGGAAAGTATGAAAGTGCTAGACGAACATATCCTTGAGTATATCTGGGATGAAACATTAGACCGCATCGCACAACACACCTTGGTAACTTATATCGGTGGTAGCGTTGGCACGTATAGCGATGAGCGCGCAGAGGAAAGAGCAGAAGACTTTGCAATATTGAGTGTAAGCCAACTTATTGCAGGCTCCGGATTAAGCGAAAGTCAATTTAGACGGCGAGTTAAAAAGCTTATGGCACAAGGTGTTTTATTACAACGCATTGGGCCAAATAGCTTTGTGATTAACTCGGATGTGGTTAAAGACGCAGCGGTACACGCCGCACGATGTTGGCGCGCAATCGGTGTACCGTATGGTATGGACGACACCGGTAAAGCCTGTAAAACCTTACCTATTAACGCTCTACCGAGAAGCATTTTTGAGTTAAAGACAAATTGTTATCGGATTTTGAGATCTGAATATCCAAGTTACAAAGAAAAGGAGTAGAAAATGAGTGAAAACAATGGATGGATTAAGTGTTCGGATGGGTTTCCAGGGTTGAGAATGAGATTGGGGAGATAGGTGAAAATGAGAGAGTTTAATGTTGAAAATTTAGTTATTTCAAATGACTTTAGAATTAGACCATCTATGAAATCTATAAAAGAGTCTAATGAATATAGATTATTTAAACGGAAAAACGGGGAGCTAATTCTACAGAGAAAATTTATCGAAATAACGTCATTTTATGATGATGGTAGCAAGATGATGAAGCCAATTTGGAAAGATGTAGAAACCGTTAATGAGGAATAAAACCCATTTACAGCCCATTCAAATCTCCCCTACCCCCTCGAATAAGTTAGATGAAATGGGCTGAATAATGTGTTTTACAGGAGAAAAGAATGCGATTAACCAAAGAAAAGGCGATTCAGCTGATCCACATTGCCAAACAACAGTTACGCATGGATGAATTAAGTTATCGGATGTTGCTGAAAAATATTACTGGCAAAACCAGCAGCACTAAAATGACGATTAGTGAATTAGTAAAAGTATTAACGGAAATGGAAGCCAAAGGCTTTCGCACCACTGTAAAAAATGGCTACCGCTATAGCCCACGTACGAAAAAAGCCGTGGTAAAAAGCAACATTACCCATAAAATCCGTGCCATTTGGATTGAAATGGGCAAACAAGGCATGTTGCGCGACGGCTCAGAACGCGCATTAAATGCGTGGGTACGCGGTGTAGTGAACCCAATTTATCAAAAGCGTGGTCAGAATATTCAAATTTTGAACGTAGGTGCGCTGGATAATCAAATGGCGTCATTAGTGTTGGAAATGTTGAAACGTTGGCAAGCAAGGGGGAATGTATGAAATTATGCCGCTGTCCTGTATGCCACTCCGATATTCATTTAGACCAACT
Source organism: Haemophilus parainfluenzae (assembly GCF_900638025.1). Lineage (NCBI taxonomy): Bacteria > Pseudomonadati > Pseudomonadota > Gammaproteobacteria > Pasteurellales > Pasteurellaceae > Parahaemophilus > Parahaemophilus parainfluenzae. The sequence goes on along the minus strand of NZ_LR134481.1, from coordinate 880,100 downwards.
TTTAGAAGATGAAGCTGGGCGCGAAATTTTAGGGCTGCTCACCGAGTTAAAATATGGCGTAGCCCGTCCTTTGGTTTCATACATTGCACTATTTCGCCCGGATAAATCAGCGCTAAGCAACTCAAGAGCGGTTAAATTAATGCGCGAAGTGCTAGATTTATTCCCGCCTTCTCAATTATTAGCCCACTGTTTGAGTGAAACGGTCAATTCAGTGCAGAAAAAGCGCCGAGAAAGCCGAAATCTCGCCCCGCTTAACAATCACCGCTACTTAATGCAAGTGATGGAAACGAACCGACCACTCTTTTCCGGTACAGGCTCGGCAGCCGTAAACAACGCGGAACGCCAACAGGCAGAGCGCGCCAATCACGGCAATGATGATATTGAAAACACCATTTTATATATTGAGCGTTTTTATCAGCTAGGCCAACCGGTGGAACACTTGCCAGGCTATGATGTATGGAAAGAGTGGAAAGATAAACAGCAAAAATGAACTTTTTTCAACCGCCGAAAGGCGGTTTTTTTATTTATAAATCAAGTAATTATTTTCAAGCAAAGACTTGACTTGCAAAAATAATCCGCACAACGCATTGTAAAATCGCTATAATTTTGAACGATAGTGATCGTCCAACCAGTAGGGGTGGCTATGTTGAATGCAAGCAATGAACAAATTGAAACGTTTAATGAGAAAGCGCCTGAAATTTTGGCGGATTTAGCAAAACATACAGAAGTAAAAATTAAAGAAAAAATCGCTGATATTGAGCCAAAACTCGCCCAGCAAATCAGCATTGAAGTGGCAAACCATATCGCACAATGCTGGGGCGGTGAGGTGATTTATATCCCGCGCAACCTTGTTTTATTACTAAACGAGCGTGACCGTAAAATTTTTAACGAATTCAACGGCACAAATCACCGTGAACTTGCGCGAAAATACAATGTGTCAATGCAGTGGATTTATCAGATTGTGAAGAAAATCACAAAAGAAGAAATTGCAAGACGTCAGTTTGATATGTTTGGCAATGCGTAACCGCTAAAAGTGAGAAAAAACGTCCGAAAGGGCGTTTTTTATATGAATAAAATTAAATTAAAGGTATTATTAGTACATTGCTTTTGCCAATTTAAGGGATAAATAATGAAAAAAATACTCTCTATGCTTTTAACAGGTGCGCTTGCTTGTTTATTATCCTCTTGTTCAGAGGAACAAGACTCAAACGCTCCAACATCATCAGAAATATCAGATGTAAAACTAAATCTTTATAAACTACTTCCTAAAGACAGTGATAAAGCTGCGACTTGTGAAAGTAGAAAAATTGGAGAGCATTATTATCTAGCGTGCAATTACATTGCCATTGGGCAATCGCCATCATCGTTGTATGTTTTTTATTATGATAAAGTAAAAGATCCTGTTAAACGCTTCTATGCTCTCAATGGCAAAGCTATGAGCCTATACGATGAAGAATTGAAATATGTGTCAATGCTAGGCAATTATAAAGACACATTTGGGCTTCCGCTGCCTGAAAGTATTAATATGGGCGAAGTAATGAAAGAATTTGAATTTATGCGCAAATAACGTCTTTAAATCAATTTAAAATCAAAACAAACGAGCCTGTTTTAAACTCCTTTTTAGTCTTACAAAAGGAGTTTTTTTATGTCTTTATCCTTACCTATCACAAAAATTGTGATCCATTGCTCCGCTACTCGTAACGGCAAGCAACTCAGAACAGTTAATCAAACTGCCGCTCAACGTATTAATGACTGGCACTCACAACGCGGGTTTAAACGCGACCCAATTTTAGCCAAAAAATTCAACCCGCACCTGCCTAATATTGGCTATCACTTTGTAATTGACACCGACGGCACGGTTGAAACAGGCCGAATGGTTGGCGAAATTGGCGCGCACGTGAAAGGCCATAATCAACACTCACTAGGCATTTGTCTTGTTGGTGGTATTACCACAACTGGCAAAAACCATGGTGAATATACCGAAAAACAATGGCTTGCCTTGCACAAATTATTGCAAAAATTAGAGAGCGAGCACCCCAGCGCACGCATTTGTGGACATCGTGATTTGAGTCCGGACGTTAATGGTGACGGCACAATCACTCCGAATGAGTGGATTAAAGACTGTCCTTGTTTTGATGTTTGGACGTGGCTTGATTCCGAGCAAATTATCAACACAGAACACTTATATAAGGGGTAGTAAATGAGCGCACCAACCTATTCAGCAAAGTCTAAAAAATCATTTTCACGCGGCTGGAAATCAAGCAATAACGCGCAACGCAACCGAGTTGTAAATAAAGGCATGACCGCCGCCACCGTTTTTTATGCACGTTGGAGACCATGATGGAACGAGAAGTACGTGGCATCACACTGTTTTCAGTGTTATGGGAGATCATGATTTTTGGCGGCTTTATATCTGCCAATGAGCTTGCAATAAAGAACCTTGTTCAAGCCTATGAGTGGTTGTTTTACTTTTTTACAGCGATTTCGTTGTTGGCACTTTTATGTGGTACTTCTTCTCTATACCAATATACAAGAGCCAAGTTTTATTGGGAAATAGTAACCAATACGCTGCTGGGCTTAATGTTGGCCTATTACGGTTATTTTTTCTGCGCGAGCGTACTGACATTATGGGGGTATGTTTCAGCGCAAAAATGTTATTTCAAAAAGGAAAAAGAAAATGGGAATGAAAGAACTGATCACCAACAATGATGGACGATTATCAACGACTGCGTTCATCCAGTTTTTTGGTGCGCTATTAATGGCCGGTGTGCTGGTCTATACCGTATGGTTGGATCGTAGTTATGTGGGCGAGTTGTTTACGACATTTGCTATTTTTTGCGGCGGTGGCGCAGCAACGAAAGGCTTCGCCAATGCGATGCAAAACAGAAATAGCCAAGGGGGCAACAATGATTAATCTTTATATTGTTGGGGCGGCTTTCGCCGTTTTGGCTGGTGTGTTTATCCATGGTCGCGTGCAAGCGGCCAAAATTCGCAAGCAGCAAGAAGAGATCGAATTCGTAAAACGTGAAGCGGCCGCAGTCGCACAGGAGTTAGAAAATGCAAACACTGCAAAAAACATTACTGAAACTAACCGCACTTTGTCTAGCAAGTCTGTTGATGAGCAGCTGCAGTCAAAAGGTTATTTCCGTGAAGACTAGCGGATGTTCAGCATTCGGCCTGATTTATCCAAGCCGTAAAGACACCGAAGAAACTAAGCGGCAGGTGCTTAATCATAACTTGACTTATGAAAAAATATGCCAAAAGAAGGAAGTTAAATAATGCTAGAAACACTGGAGTTTATCCAACGCCATTGGGCAATCGTGGTTGCGATTGGCGGGGCTAAAAGTGAAAAGTAAATTGGAAGAAGCCACGCCTGAAGAGCTAATACAAGCATTACAACGCATAGTCGATTATCAAGAAAAACGCGCGGTAATGCGAGTGAAATGGTGTATTGACTGTGGAGGGAAAATTCCCGAAAAGCGTCGCTTTGTCGAAGATTGTAAGCGTTGTACCAAATGTCATGTGCGGTGGATTAAGAAAAAATATAAAAATGAAAGGGTCGAGGAAAAATGATGGATTTACTGGAATTTATCCAAAAACACTGGGGCTTAGTTGCCACGGTGATGGGGTCGGTATGGGCTGGCATGAAGTTATCTATGGACAGCAAATACCCAAAACGCAGTGAGATTGACGAAATCCGCAAGAATATTGATGAAGTGGAACAACGCTTAACCAAAGTGGAAGACACGCTCGAACACTTGCCGACAAAAGAAGATTTGGCCACATTGCGTATTTTAATGACCGAAATCAAGGGCGATACCAACACCACCAATGCACGCCTTTCCACGCTAAGCCATCAAGTCGCATTGCTCATTGAAGAGCGCGTTAAGGGGTAACGATGAGAGATATTTTTATTAAAGACCAACGTTTAGTAATTCTGCGCTCCCTTGTGGACGCTGGGTATGACGCCAATGAATCTATTCTTGACGATTGCTTGGCGTTGTATGGTCACAACATCAGCCGCGATTTAGTTCGTAATCATTTGAACTGGCTGGAAGAACAAGGCTTAGTGCAAATCGAACGCCTTAGTAACGGCTTTATGATTGCGAAAATTACGCAACGCGGCTTAGACGTGGCAAACGGCGAAGCTGTTGTGGAAGGTGTGAAAAAACCTTTACCCAAAGTTTAAACCGCATTTAAAGGAGGTTTAAATGACGGATAAAACCACACGCGGACGCGCCAGTAAGGTGGATTTATTACCACCTAATATCAAAACCCAACTCGCCATGATGTTGCGCGATAAGCAGTTCTCACAAGCACAAATTTTAGAAGAAATTAACGATTTAATTCGTGACTGTGGCTTGCCGGAGTCCGCACTATTAAGTAAAACAGGCTTAAACCGCTATGCCAACCGCATGGAACAAATGGCAAGCAAAATCCGCAATGCGCGTGAGGTGGCGGAGATTTGGACGAAACAATTCGGCGAAGCGCCAAGCAGTGACATCGGCAAACTGTTGATGGAGATTGTGAAGAATCTTGCTTTTGAGACCTCAATCGGTATGAGTGAAAGCGGACAAGCAGCAGATCCGAAATCTCTCGCGCTCTTAGCTAGTGCGGTGCAACGCTTAGAACAGGCGGAAAGCCTGAGTTTCAAACGTGAACAAGCGATTCGCCAAGAAACGATTAAACGTGCGGCAGAAGCAGTGGAAGAAGCAGGCAAACAACAAGGTGTGAGCCTTGAAGATGTGCAACAAATGGTAAAAGCAGTTTATGGCATCGAATAAAACCGTTCTCTATAACTATCAAAAAAACTGGCTAAATGATAAGAGCCGGTTCAAGGTGGCTATGTTTGCTCGTCAGACGGGGAAAACATTTACGACCACCTTTGAAATTGTGATGGATTGTTTGGAGGCTGAAGCCAAGGGTGAACGCACGCGCTGGGTGATCTTATCTCGCGGGGAACGTCAGGCAAAAGAAGCGATGAACGAGGGGGTAAAACGCCACCTTGAAGCATTAGGCATGGTTTGTGAAGTATTAGAAGTGCCGTTCAATTCAACAATCAACGCACTCGAAGTTGTTTTCCCAGGCGGCTCAAAAATTACCGCACTTCCAGCCAACCCAGATACAGCACGTGGTTTCTCAGCGAATGTATTCCTAGATGAGTTTGCTTTCCATGCGGATAGCCGAGAGATTTGGAAAGCGTTGTTCCCAGTTATTTCTGCCGGTTGGAAGTTGCGCGTGGTATCAACACCTAATGGCAAGGGTAATAAATTTTATGAATTGATGACTGACCTAGACAACACTGAATGGTCACGCCATACCGTTGATATTTATCAAGCGGTAGCGGACGGCTTACCACGTGATATTGACCAACTCCGTCGCGGTTTAAATGATGAAGACGCGTGGGCGCAAGAGTTCGAACTCAAGTGGTTAGACGAAGCAAGTGCATGGCTTTCTTACGACCTTATCGACGGCGTGGAACACCCCGACGCAGGCAAGCCTGAACTCTATCAAGGTGGCTCGTGTTTTGTGGGGATGGATATTGCCGCGCGTGGCGACTTAACCGTCATTTGGGTGTTGGAGTTGGTCGGCGATATTTATTGGACGCGTGAGCTAATTACACTCAAACGCGTGCCATTGCGCGAGCAGTTGGAAGAACTCAACCGAGTGATGAAACAATATCACGTTGTGGGCGGTAATCTCGACCAAACCGGAATGGGTGAAAAAATGGTGGAAGATGCGCAGTATGAACACGGTAAACGTATTCAAGGCACGCTCTTTAACGTATCCACCAAACTCAAAATGGCGACGATTGGTAAAACAGCCTTTGAAGACCGCAAAATTCGCATTCCGCAAGGCAATAGCGATTTGCGAGAAGATTTACACAAACTCAAAAAAATAACAGGAAGCAATGGCCAGCCACGCTTTACCGCAGAAAGCGACAGCAACGGTCACGCCGACCGAACATGGGCATGCTTTTTAGCTTTAACCGCCGCAACAGAGGCGGTTATGCAACCGGTCAAGGCATACAGCCGTAAACAACGAACAAGTCGTAAAATGACCCAAGGATATTAATTATGACAACAAAAAAACAAGATTTAATCGGCGTCATCGCTACCCGCGCGAAGGCTATCGACTTTTGGTCGTTTATGCACTATCTCCCAAACCCTGATCCTGTGTTGAAGAAAATGGGGCGCGACATTTCAGTCTATCGCGAAATTTTGTCAGATAGCCATGTGGGCGGTTGTGTTCGCCGCCGTAAAGCCGCTATTAAAGGTTTAGAGTGGCGCATTACCCCAACCGGGAATGAAAAAACAGATGAAATCCTGGCCTCTCTTTTTGACCGTTTACCGGTAAGTCAAATCATCAATCAAATTTTAGACGCCACCCTGTTCGGTTACCAGGTACTTGAGGTAATGTGGGCAAGTGAGAACGGATTATTACTCCCAACTGAAATAGTCGGAAAACCACAAGAGTGGTTTGTATTTGATGAAGAAAACCGTTTAATGCTGCGCACGAAAGAGAACCGCAATGGCGGCATTGTGCCGGAAAAGAAATTTTTACTCGCCACCCAACAAGCCGACTACATGAACCCATACGGTCGCGCCGACCTGGCGATGTGTTTTTGGGCGGCCACTTTTAAGAAAGGCGGGTTCAAGTTTTGGCTAGAGTTTGCTGAAAAATACGGCTCGCCGTGGTTGGTAGGTAAATACCCACGAAACGCTAACGCCCATGAAATTGATGAGTTGTTAGATAGCATGGAAAAAATGCTCGGCACAGCCGTGGCGGCTATCCCGGACGACAGCTCTATTGATATGCTTGAAAGTGGAAGTAAAGGCGGTTCATCACAAGTGTTTGATGATTTCTTGCGCTACTGTAAATCAGAAATTGCCATCGCGTTATTGGGGCAAAATCAAACCACAGAAGCCGAAGCAAATCGTGCAAGTGCAACGGCAGGCTTAGAAGTGACCCGCGATATTCGCGATGATGATGCCAGCATGGTTGAAGGCGTATTTAACCAATTATTAGCCTGGATTTGTGAGTTAAATTTCCACGTGGACACGCTGCCGACATTTGAGCTTTACGAACAGGAAAGCATTGATAAATTACAAGCCGAGCGTGACGGATTATTGGCGGGATTAGGCGTCCAGTTCACCGAGCAATACATCATGCGAACCTATGGGTTTGAAGAAGGCGATATTGTAGTTTCCGCACCTGAAAAAAGTGCGGCCAAAAATACGGCCGATTTCGCCGAGGCGATTCCTAAAACTATCGTGGAAACCATTGGGGAGCAGCTAGAAGTAGAAGGTGAACCCTTTGTGGAAGAATGGCTGCAAACCATCCAGGATAAGCTATCACAAGCAGAAAGCCTGGAAGATTTTCGCAACCAATTAGACAGTTTGATCCCTGAGTTGAGCTTTGCAGAATATGGCAAGGTGATGGCGTGGGCATCAACAACAGCACACTTTGCTGGCCGTCAATCCGTTGAAGATGAGCGTAAATAAAATGAGTAAATTCACTTTTGAAGAGCAGGTCAAATATTTTGAGAAGAAACTCAATTTGCCTACTAATAGCTATTTAGACGTGCTGGGTGAAGAACACGACTACTTTTTTATGGTGGCCGGCGCAAACCGTAATGAAGTGTTGACCGCATTTCGCGAAGCAGTAGACGATGCCATTGCAAATGGTGAAACCTTAGAGGGATTTCGCAAGCGTTTTGATGAAATCGTGGCAAATACCGGCTGGCAATATAACGGCGGGCGAAACTGGCGCACACGGATTATTTACGACACCAACGTTTATGGCGCATATAACCGTGGGCGCTTGGCACAGCATTTGGATTTGGTCGATGTATTGCCTTATTGGGAATATCACCACCATGATAATGAATATCCACGCGAGGAGCATATCGCGTTAGACGGCACAATTCTACCGGCCACAGATCCGTTTTGGCGCTATTACTACCCAATCAAAGCGTACGGTTGCCACTGCACTGTATCAGCGCATGATGAAGACGATTTAGCCGAAATGGGTAAAACCGTCAGCCAATCACCTGAAATCGAATGGGAAGAAAAACTGGTGGGCGTGCGTTCCGGTAATCCTCGCACGGTGCGTGTGCCAAAAGGTTATGATGTGGGTTTTGCGCCGTATAACTTTGAACGCCTCACCCAATCCCGCGATGTGGACGTGGACAAGCTGTTATTGCAAAAAATGACAAACGCGGAGCCGCATTTAGCGAGCCTGTTAATTGATGACGTATTGAAGAACCCAAAAGCCATGGTGTTATTAAACGGCGCGATGAAAGAAATGGTTGATACAGTCAGCCAGCAAAAAGTCGCACGTGGCAATATGAAGTATGTGGGGGCAATTCCTGAACCGGTATTAACTAAACTCGACTATTTAGAAAAAGCCCCGCAGAGTGCGGTAATCGCCGTGCGTGATGAAGATGTGCTGCATGCATTACGCGATACCAAACAAGCAAAAGGCATCAGCTTGCCGGTAGAATTTTGGGAACAGTTACCGGAAAAACTGCGCCACCCGAAAGCGATTTTATTGGACAGCCAACAAAAACAACCGACCCTGTTATTCGTCTATGAAACCGAACAAGGCAAAGTGGCAGTTAAAATGGACTATGAAATTAAGCTAAAAGACGCGTTGAGCGGCAAGAAACTACCACACAAATTAAACATGGTTAGAACAGCAAGTCGGCTAGAAGATTTAAGTGCGTTAGGACGTTTTGAAGTGCTATATGGAGAGTTGTAATTATTGCGGTGGCTCGCCTGATTCGAACAGGATAATGCGGGCTTTCGCCAAGCAACCTTTCCAGTAGGAAACCCCCACCGCAATTTCACTATACGCCCAGGCATTATTTTTATCAAGAGAAAATTATGTTAAAGATTACCATTAACGATAATCAAGCCATTCGGAAATTGACAAGCATTGCAAATCAATTAGAAAAGCCACGTCAGTTGTATGGTTTGCTGGGCGAAACATTGAAAAAAATTCATGATGCCCGCTTTAAAGCAGAGATTGATCCAAAAGGTAATCGCTGGCAAGCTTTATCGCCCCGCACGAAAGCGTTAAAAATGAAACGCGGTAAAAGCACAAAGATTTTACGCCAAGATGGTTACCTATCAGACCGAACCGCATATAATTACGACAACGACCATGTTGAGTTTGGTAGTGACGCGAAATATGCGCGCCTACATCAATTCGGTGGAAACGCCGGGCGTGGTCGTAAAGTTAAAATTCCAGCGCGCCCATGGTTAGGTATCAACGAAAGTGACGGGCAAAAACTTCTGAAGAAATCCACCGCACTTTTACAACGACAAATTGACAAAAATTTAAAGTAAAAGCAAAAAATTAAAATAACGCCACAAATTCGCGCCACAGAGCTTTTATTTAAAATTAATGCAATTTATCGACTAAAAAAATTTAAATCGATTTGAAGCGATTTGAACGCCATTTAAAGCGTTTTAAATTTAAAGATAAAGTGCATTTTAATCCCGCGTCAAAAATCCCTCTTTTATTCTTTCAACCACTTTAAAATTCAAGTCCGCATTTTTTCTCTATGCTAGCGGTATTCAAACGAGGATACCCTATGCAATTAATTGAGATTTTCAAAGCGGGCAAACGCACCGATGCAAATGGCTTAGAAGTGGAAATTACCACGGAAGATTTGCAACAAGCGGTTAACGCCTACAACGTAAACTTTCATGAGTCCCCAGCGGTGATTGGTCACCCTAAACACAATGCACCCGCGTATGGTTGGGTAAAACGCCTTGAATTAGACGGCGATGTATTAAAAGCCGAATTCGACCAGGTAGATCCTGAATTTGCCGAAATGGTAGATAAAGGGCGATTCAAAAAAGTCTCATCATCATTTTATTTAGCTGACAGCCCAAACAACCCTTGCCCTGGCAATTTATATTTGCGCCATGTTGGATTTTTAGGCGCGATGCCGCCAGCCGTAAAAGGCCTACGCAACCCGGAATTTGCTGAAGACGAGCAAGGCGTGGTTGATTTTTCTGATTGGGCAGAAGCCAGCCTTTGGCGTCGCTTGCGCGATTGGTTTATTGGCACGCACGGCCAGGAAGAGGCCGATAAAGCCATCCCGGACTATCTCGTGTTAAGCGTGCAAGAAGAGTCTATCCGAAACGAATATAGACGTATCAATCAAGCGGAAGTCGGCTCGCCTATTCCTAGTTTTAACGAACCCACTTTAGAACAACCTTCAGAACCACAAGGAGAACCTGAAATGACCCCTGAAGAAATTGAACAGCTCAAGGCAGAAAACCAACAGTTGAAAGCCGAAAAAGCTGAAGCAGCACTTAACCAAGCCAAAGCTGACAATGCCGACTTTGCCGAGGGTTTAGTAAAAGCGGGCAAATTAGCCCCGGTGGCAAAACAACAGGCCATTGATTTATTAAATCTCGGTTCAACAACTGCAGCTGGCGGTGTGGTTGAATTCGGTGAAGGTGAAAGCCTACACGGAAAAATCAAGGCGTTTTTAGAAGCACAGCCCGCTATCGTTGAATTTAACGAGGTGGCTACTAAAGAAAATGCCACAACCGCAGAAGACGGCACGGTGGAATACGCCGAAGGCACAAGCGCTGAGTCCATTGATATGGACAAAAAAGTCCGCGCTTATATGAAAGAACACAATGTGGGCTACACAACCGCATTTAACGCAATCACTCAATAAGGAGCAAATGCATGACTGATTTATCAAAACAACGCGTGGTTGACCCGGTATTAACCGAACTTGCGCAAGGTTATTACAACGGCAACATGATTTCCGAAGTGTTGTTCCCTATCGCAGAAGCTAAAAAAGAAGGTGGCAAAATCCCTACATTCGGTCGCTTAGCGTTCCGTTTACAAACCACAAAACGTGAGCTTCGTGCAGCATCAAATCGCTTAACGCCGGAAGACATTGGCTCATTGACCGTTGTTTTAGAAGAAAACGACATCGAATACCCAATCGACATTCGCGAAGTGAATGAAACCGAAGATGTTTATCCATTACGCCAATTTGCGACAGGTGTGACACAAGATGTCATCGTGCTTGGTCGTGAAAAAGCTTGTGCGGACTTAGCTTTAAACGAAGCTAATTACGAAACCACAAACAAAGTGACCTTAAGCGGCACGTCTCAATTTACCGACCCTAATTCAGACCCTATTGGTGTGATTAAAACCGGTATTCGTGCAATTAAACGTTCGACCGGTCGTAAACCGAACGTGTGCGCAATTTCTGGTGATGTATGGGAAGTATTAAGCGAACACCCGAAAGTGTTGGAAAAAATCAAATACGTGGCAACTGCCGTATTAACGCCGGAAGACTTTGCAAAATTAATCAAAGTAGATCGTGTTGTGGTTGGTGAAGCCGTGTACGAAGAAAGCGGTGAGTTGAAAGATATTTGGTCGAAAGCCATTGTGTTGGCTTATGTTGCGCCGCCATCAAAAGAGCAAAAACAAAACATCTACGAACCATCATTTGGTTATACCGTACGCCGCAAAAAAGGCTTATATGTAGATACTTACCCAGAAGTGGGTGGCAAAGTTGAAATCGTTCGCACGACCGATATCAATAAACCATACATCGTGGGTAAATCTGCGGGTTACTTAATCAAAGGTTGTATTTAACCCCCAATTTGAACCGCATTTAAACGCGATTTAAGTGCGGTTTAATTTCAACTTATTTTAAGGGTGAATTATGTCAGATAAACAAAAAACGGCATTTTTAGTCGCCGCGGCGATGGCAATCTTACACAACGGCAAGCGATATGAGCAAAACGATGTTATTGAGCTGACCGAAGAAGAAGCCGACAAGCTCGCGATTTACATTAAGCCGGCTGAAACTAACAGCGAGCAACGCAAGCAAGCTGAGCAGACCGCAAGCGATGATACCGCAGCTGAACAGGTTGAAAGTGATGCGGAAGAAGCAACCGCTGAAACGTCTGCGGAAGAGCCAGGCGAAGAAGCGGGCGAAACCACAAAATCAAGCAAAGGTAAAGATAAGTAATGTATATCACGGCACAAGATTTAGAAGATGTAATGAGTGAAAGTACGCTAATCGCCCTATCGAATGATACATCACGCGCGACTACCGCAAATCAGATGACATTGGATAAGGCTTGCGAATACGCCACGGAAACCGTGGACGGCTATTTGCGCTCGCGTTACGTCTTGCCATTAAATCAAGTGCCGACCTTGGTGCGCAATATTTGTTTACAAATTGCACGGCATTGGTTGTATTCCCGCCGCCCTGACGGTAAAGGATTTCCGGACAATGTTCGCGAAACCTACGCACAAGCCTTGAAAGACCTGGAACGGATTCAATCCGGCAAGCTGCATCTCGGTCTAACGGAAATCGGGAGTGCGGCCGATGATAACTACCCAACCGCGCTGAAATTCAACGCACGCGCGCCACAGAAGCTCGATTTGACAGGATATTAATATGAGTGCAACGCTTCCGATTTTAGAAAGCATACAGCAACGGATAGCCGATAAAACGGACAAGTTCAGCATTGAGTTATTTCCTGACGATTTGGAACACTACAATCTCACAGACGAATTCGGTGCTGTTTTGGTGCAATATGCCGGGTCGAAGTTTGAAAGCATCGACAGCGTGGATGTTATCCAACAACGCCGAGTGGTTATGGTTGCGCTTACTGTAATTGCTCGAAGTCAGCATGACGACCACGGGGCAATCGAAATGTTAGACCAGCTACGCTTGGCAATAGTTGGATTTAGACCAACTAACTGCACAGCTTGTAGTTTAGTGAGTGAAGAGTTTGGCGGCGAGTCAGACGGTCTTTGGCAGTATCAGCTTTTGGTGCAGACTGAAACATGGCAAGTAGAGCTTTGCGAACCAAGCGATTTACCTAAATTTACCGCCGCACGCTATCGCCGTGCGGATAAACATAATCCCAAACAACCATAGGAGAAAATTATGGCATTCCATCACGGGACGAAAACAATTCGCGTAGCAGGTGGCTCTGTTGCGGTGGAAACTGTCGACGGTGCAATTATTGGTATCGTTGGTACAGCACCTGTCGGCGCGGTGAATGAATTGACAGTCTGTCAAACGACCAAAGATTTTTCAAAATTTGGCGTCATCGTAGGCAAGGGCTTCACCCTTCCTGATGTGTTTGATGTTTTATCTCGCTATTCGGCGGGGAAAGTGTATGTGGTCAATGTTTTAGACCCAGCAAAACACAAAACAACTGTTACCGATGAGGCATTAAAGCAAGACGATAACACCTTGCGCGCTAAAACCTCGCATCCTGGTCTTTTAAATTTAACCTTAAGCACAGATCGCCCTTTGACACTCGGACAAGACTATGCGGTAGATTTGCAAACAGGTGAAATTACGTTAAAAGCAAAACACGAAACCTTAAAAGCGACTTATGAATACGCCGACCCAACAAAAGTGACGGAAGACGACATCAAAGGCGGTATTGATTCCGCAACAGGTAAACGCAAAGGATTTGAGTTATTACGCGACGGCTTTAACTTATACGGCGCTGACGCGAAGATTTTAATCTGCCCTGAGTTTGATAAAACAGCAAGCTGTGCGGCGGCTTTAACAACGCTCGCAGAACAGTTGAAAGCGGTGGCTTATGTGCAATTACCAAAAGGCACAAGCCTTTCTGATGCAATCAAAGGCCGTGGCCCATTGGGTACAATCAACGCATCTGCAAGCACTGAGCGCGCGCGCCACTTCTTCCCTTATGCTATTGGCTCAAGCAATACGTTAGAAAGCCTTGCGGTGCATGCGGCTGGCTTGCGAATGAAAACCGACACCGAAAACGGATACTGGTTCTCTACATCAAACCGCCCATTGCAAGGGGTGATTGGTATGGAAATTCCACTAACTGCGCGTGTTGATGATGAACAATCAGAGACCAACCAGTTAAATGCGGTGGGTATTACAACTATTTTCAATAGCTTCGGTACAGGTTTCAGATTATGGGGTAACCGCTCATCAAATTATCCGACCGTAACGCATATCATCAACTTTGAAACCGCGCTTCGCACCGGTGACTTAATTGATGAAAGCATCCGCCGCACAGAGTTGCAATTTATTGACCGTCCAATCGACGATGCATTAATTGACAGCTTGCTTGAAACGGTAGATACCTATTTGCGTGCGCTTCCGAGTATTGTGGGCTACAGCGTAAGTCTTGATTATGACACTGATTTAGTTGATGAATTCAGCAAAGGTCACGTGCCGTTAGTTTATGACTACACCCCTAAACTTCCAGCGGAATTGATTTCTAACAAGTCCGTCATGACCCGTAAATACTTAGTGAATTTGGTTTCACAACGCTAAGGAGTAAAAACCGATGAGTATTTCTATCAATCAAATCGTCAACGGCAACGTGTATATTAACGGCAATAGTCAAATGGGACGTGCGAACGAAGTAAAAATCCCTGACGTTGAGTTTGAAAAGGTTTCCCATAAAGGCCTTGGGCTTCACGGTGAAATTAAACTTCCGGCTGGTACGAACGCTATCGAGGCTGAAATTACCTGGGATAGCTTTTATCCGGAAGTTCGCGCGTTGTTGTTGAACCCTTATAAAAATTCACAGCTAATGATCCGCTCAAACCTCCAGGTGTTTGACTCACGCGGGTTGGCAGCTGAAGAGCCGATGGTGACCATTATGAATGTGTCAGCCAGCAAAATTGGTGGTACGGCGCAGAAAAATAAAGAGAATTCAGAGTTTGGTGATACGGTAGATGTTTATTCAATCAAACAGACCGTGGCCGGCAAAGAGATCTTATTTATTGATGTGCTTGCAAATATCTACCGTGTAAACGGCCAAGATGTGTTGCAAAAATACCGCACCAATATCGGTCAATAAAGGGGTGAAAACCTTTAAATCTATTTAAAATCATTCAACCGGTCAAAGTTGTATTCTCCTTTGTGAAGTTAAACAAATCGACTCACAAAGGAGTTTTTTTATGTCTGAAACCATTCTTAAATTAGAGTTCCCTTTCCTTGACGGGCAAGGAAACACCATCACCGAGTTAAAAATTCGCCGTCCTAAAGTGCGTGATATCCGCAAAATGACAGGTAAAACCGAAACCGAAATGGCGGTGAGTTTGCTTGCAATCGTCACAGGCTTAGTGCCTGAAGATATTGACGAGCTTGATATTGCAGACTTCCAAGCAGCATCAAAAATTGTTGAGAAAATGCAAAAGGGAAAGTAAACGCGGAAAGCCTCAATGCAGCCCTGGCAGACTTGGCCTTTTGGTTTGGATTCCAGCCAAGCGAGCTGGAAGAAATGACGCTTGATGATGTTGAACGTTGGATTATTCAAGCGGAGCGGCAGATTAAAGCAAGGTACACAAAAGCCGCTATTTAAGCGGCTTTTTGTTTAGTGTTTAAGTAGGGTTTGAAGCGTGGCGAATAAGCCAAAAAGCGAGATGATAATTACTCTACACGAAAACATTACCAGGAATCCGGCCAATGTCCACGGTAGTGCAAACAAAAAAGCAGATACGCAAACGGAAACCCATGAGAGCGAGTTACTTTCTGAATAAAAAACTAAAAAATGATAAAGGCTGCCGAGATAGCTTAAAACAAGGGCGAGCAATAAAACAGCCTGTGTGTTTTCTACCCATTTTTCTCTTGTCATTTCTTCCTCCTTATTAATTAAACGGGACTATAAAACATGTCAAACAATCTAGCAATAGGATTAGTCATTACAGCCGGCGTGACAGGTGCGGTTAAGGGCATCCGTTCTGTTTGCAATAGTTTTAAAATATTGCAAGACCAAAGCCTTAGTACGTCTAAAAAGATGGGCGCGCTGGCTAAAACAGGAGTGGCTGGGTTTGCAGCGCTAGCTTCATCCGTTACAGCTACTATGGGGACTATTCGCGGGTTGGCAGACCCCGCAATTAAGTTTGAAAGCGCGATGGCCGATGTTAAAAAGGTCGTAAACTTTGACACGCCAGCTCAATTTAAAGAGATGGGCGACGATATTCTTAAACTAACCCGCACAATCCCTATGGCTGGGGAAGAAATTGCCGCTATTGTTGCAGCTGGCGGTCAATCTGGCGTGGCGCGGGAAAATCTACTCGGATATGCTAAGGACGCGGCCACAATGGGGGTGGCGTTTGATATGGCGGCTGGTGATGCTGGTGAAGCGATGGCGACTATGGCTAACGTGCTAGGTAAACCAATTACAGAGATGGCTCAATTCGGGGATGTGATTAACCACCTATCAGATAATGCCAACGCGAAAGCGAAAGATATTGTAAATGTCATTACTCGGGTGGGTTCTGATACACGAATGCTTGGGCTTTCCGAAAAGCAATCCGCTGCGCTAGGATCTACCTTCCTTTCAATGGGTAAAGCACCTGAGCTTGCCGCGCAAGCAGTGAAAGGTATGTCGTCATCATTTTTACAACTTAAAGCTGGTGAGCATGCGAAAGAGTTAAAGCAGCTAGGATTTACGACAAAAAGCTTCGCCGCTGCGATGAATAAAGATGCGCAAGGTGCGATTTCTTCTTTCATTGAAAAAGTGAAACAGATGCCAAAAGATAAACAGTATCCGCTTCTCGCCAAGATATTTGGTAAACAATATGCCGACGATGTATTGTTACTCGCGCAAAACACCGGGGAATACAACCGCCAGTTAGGGTTATTACAAGAAACCGATGAGCAAGGGAATTTAAAATATATCGGATCAATGCAGCGCGAGTTTGAAAACCGCAGTAACACCACGGAAAACAAGCTCACCAAGCTAAAAAGCAGCATTTTGGAATTGGCCACCAAAATTGGATCAGCATTTTTGCTGGTGATTTCTTCATTTGTGGAAAATATCACACCAGTCATTTATAGCATCACAAAATGGGTGGAAACCAACCCACAAATTATGGAATGGGTATTAACGATTGGCGGTGGTGTTGCAGCGGTTGTGGGCGGCTTATTAACGCTTCACTCTGCATTTTCTTTTGTGGCGGCCGGGTTATTGCCGTTTATTAAGGCGGGAAAATTCCTGGGGGGATTATTAGGGAACGTTTTATTTTCCGCAATCAGCAAACTGTCACTTGGGATTGGCTATTTAATGGGCTACGTGATAAAAGGCGCAATGATGTTTGGAAAAGCGATCTTGATGATGAGCCGTGCATTGCTTACCAATCCAATCGGGCTAATCATTACGGGGATTGCGGTTGCAGCGTATTTGATTTATGAGAATTGGGCTAAAGTTGGGCCATGGTTCTCTGAATTATGGGGCAAGGTTTCCGGGGTGTTTTCTAACGCCTGGAGCGGTATCACAAATTTCTGCTCAACCGCCTGGACAAATATCAGCAATTTCTTCACATCCGGCATCGGAAATATCACATCGGCCATTCTAAGCTGGTCGCCTTTGGCTTTATTCCAACAGGTCTTTTCTTCAGTACTTTCCTGGTTTGGCATTGATGTGCCATCGAAATTTATGGATTTTGGCCGAAATATGATAGACGGACTAGTGAACGGTATTAAAAACGCCTGGGAAGAAGCGAAAAAGATTGTTTCTGATTTAGGTGACGGCATTAAGGGGTGGTTTGCTGATAAGCTGGGTATTCATTCGCCAAGCCGGGTTTTTAAAGGTTATGGCGTGAATGTTGTGGAGGGGCTAGCGATTGGGATGGATAAATCAACATCCATCGCAGAAGCGGCGTCAGATAACCTTGCGGGGGCTGTGGGGTTAAATGGTGTGACCCATAACACAGGCGTTCTTGCCAATTATCAGCCACTCAATCGTGCGGACGTCATGCCACAAGCCGCTAGGGCTGACAATAGTGTGGTGGTGAATTTTAACCCGACAATCAATGTCAATGGCGGTTCAAATGGTGACGGAAACGGCGTTTTAAACCAGGTTCAACAAGGCTTAAAGATGAGTTTAAGTGAGTTCGAAATAATGTTGAAGCGCGTGTTAGACCAACAACAACGGAGAGCATATTAATGTACTTTATGTTAGGAAGCGTGGCATTTGAGCCTGTTGATTTAACTGACTTCAACGAAACCCATGCAGCAGATTTCGCAGAGCATGCGGTCTTAAAAGGAAAACCCCGCTTGCAAGCTATGGGCGAGAAGCTCACAGAGCTTAATTTTGCTATTCGCTTACATCATACGCTTGGCGGTGTTGAGCGCCGCTACCAGGAATTGTTAGGGGCAAAATCAAAACAAGATGCGCTGCCATTGATTATTGGCCGCGGTAAGTATAAGGGCAATTTTGTGATCACCGATATATCATCGGTCACCTTGTTTACAGATAAGTTCGGGAACGCCCTATGCCGCGAGATGAATATTAGCTTGCGGGAATTTGTAGGCGATATTGAAGATAACCCTTTAGGCGCAGCATTAAATATTGGTGGAGGCTCTTTACTTGGGTCTATGCTGCCGCCAGCATTTATGGCTGGTTTTAACGGAGTAAAAGGGATGCTCGAAAAAGGCATTGCGGTTTATAAAAAATCTATGGTTGTGGTAAATGACGTCAGAGAAACCGTGCAGACAGTTAGACAGCTAGCCAATGATCCTCTGGCTGCTATATCTTACTTGCCTGGGGTATTAGGTAATCTAGATGCGGCTTTAGGTGGATTTGGGGAAGTGTCAGGTCTAAGTAAAGCATTTGAAGGTGTTCGATTTGGATTGTCTGCGCTCGGGGATATGAGTGAAGAAGTACAGGGTTTTGCCAATGACGTGTCGGCTATGATGAACGAAATTAAAACCATGAGAAATGAGTTCAGCGAAATGAATGAAGGTTCAGATTGGAGCGTTTTTGGCACAAAAGCAGATAGCCATTTTGATGTTTATGATGATCTCAGTGTTCAAGCTGACGAACGGGCGGCTAGAATGACCGCCTGGATAGTATTGCGAAAAGATGAGGACGTAATTGATGACCCAACAAACCGTACTTAAACATACCGTAAAACAAGGCGAGCGTTGGGACAACCTTGCCTATTACTATTATGGCAATGCTTTGGACTTTGAACGCATTATTAATGCCAATCCGCATATAGGATTATGCGAAGTGCTGCCAACAGGGGCAACGGTTTATATTCCGGTGCTAAATATTAAGCCTACAAATAATGAATCAATGCCGCCATGGTTGAGAGGTAATAATGAATAGTAACGTGCCAACCCCTGACTTTTCCATTTTATACGAAAAAACCAATATTACCGCTGACATTGAACCCCACTTAATTGAGCTGGCGTACACCGATAATCTTGAGGGCGAGTCAGACGAGCTGACGCTAACGTTTGAGGATATTAGCGGAAAATGGGTGCGGCAGTGGTATCCAACGCAAGGGGATAAATTAAAGGCGGCTATTGGTTACAAAGGGGCGCTGCTGGCCGATATTGGGGCGTTTGAAATTGACGAGGTGGAATATAACTACCGGCCTTCATATATTCAAATCAAGGCGTTGAGTACAGGTGTTGGAAAGGCAAATCGCACGTTAAAGCCTAAAGCCTATGAAAACACAACACTCAAGCAAATAGTGAGCATTATTGCAGAAAAATTAAAGTTAAAAGTAGTCGGGACAATTAAGCCCATTCCAGTTAAGCGCGTAACGCAATATCAAGAGCGTGATGTGGAGTTTTTGGCAAGATTGGCAAGAGAATATCATCACAGCTTTAAGATAGTGGGTGATCAGCTTGTGTTCACGGATAAAGACGAGCTAGGCAAAGAAGAAGTCGTGGCGGCGCTTGAAGAGCGAGATACAATATCGATTACCTTGCGCGATAGAATCAAGGATACGGCCAAGGAAGTTGATGTGAGTGGATATGATGCTACAGGGAAAAAGGTCATCAAGAAGCGTAAAAAAGCAAAGCCGTTGCGCGAAAAGATGAAACAAGCCAAGGCGGCAAGCGGGGACACGTTGAAGATTGTTACCCGTGGGGAAACCCAGGAGCAGATTGATGCACGAGCCGATGCGGCGCTGGCAGAGCAAAATGAAGACCAAACGGCGGGAAATATCATTCTGGTCGGCAATCCTAAGCTCGTGGCCGGCAGCACAATATTACTGCGCAACCTCGGCATTTTTAGTGGGAAATATTTAATAAAATCATCCCGGCATAGTATTACCCGGGGTGGCGGCTATACCACAAGTATTGATGTGCGAATGCTAGAGTTTATCCCGGATGATTTGCTTAGCACAGGCGCACTAACGGAAAATAAAGCGGGGGAATAAATGAAAACGCATGACTTTGGTGCAACTTATCAAGAAGGCATTGTCTCAGCGGTTGATACCGCGAACCATAAAGTGCGGTGCAAAATTCCCGCGCTTGAAGATTTAGAAACAGCCTGGTTGTCTTATTTAACGCCTAATGCTGGCGGCAATCAGTTTTATTGTCTGCCTGATGAGGGCGAATTGGTGGCATTGTTACTTGATGCGCGCGGGGAAGGTGGCTGTGTGCTGGGAGCAATTTACAACGAGAAAGACACCACGCCGGCGAATGATAACAACATGTGGGTGAAAAAGTTTACAAACGGGACGGTGATTTCGCACAATCGTAAAAGTGGCGAGATTAATATCAACACAAGCGGTAGCGTTACCGTAACCGCTGGCGGGGGTGTAAAAATCAATGCTGATACGTCAATTAGCGGAAAACTAGCCGTGTCAGGAAAAATTACGTCCGGCACTGAAGTATCTGCGCCAAAAGTTAAACAAGGCACTATTGAGCTTGGCTCTCACAAACATCCAGGCGACTCCGGCGGTAAAACAGGCCTTCCGGAATAGCCCACTTCTTTAAATCGCTTTAAAAGCACTCTTCAGCATAGCCTTGTATCATCAAGGCTATGAACACACAAAACACACTCCTCACAACACACTGGCAACTTGCACCAAGTCTTGATTCTCAAGCAGTGCAAGGCGTTAATGACATTCATCAGTGCATTGACCATATTCTTTCCACGATGAAAGGAACAGATGTGTTGCGTCCTGAATTCGGCTCCGATCACTTTCAATATATCGACCAGCCCGAAGACATTGCCATTCCCAACATCGTGCGGGAAATCACACTTGCTCTGCAACGTTGGGAAAAACGCATCAACATTGATTCAGTGGACGTTGATGGCATGGCTCCGCACTTTGAATTTGTGATTTATTGGTCACTTACCGAGGATGTGTATCGCGAAATTTACGTCACGAGGGTCGCCCAATGAATAGATATGATGTGAAAGTCGTTGATGACAACGTAGAAAGCATTTTGCGCGACGCTATTGCGCAGTATGAAAAACGTACCGGCAAAATCTTACAACCAGCACACATTGAACGTTTACTTATCAACGTGTATGCACTGCGTGAGAGCCTAGCGCGCCAAGGTATTAACGAAGCCTTTCGCCAAACATTTCCACAATACGCCACGGGACTTGCTTTGGATTTATGCGGCGAAACTTTTGGTTGCTATCGTTTGCTGGATAAACCGGCTCGCACGATTCTACGCTTTAATATTAAAGGTGATCACCCGTCCGTTTTAATCCCGAAAGGCACGCGCGTTGCCGTTAGCGATGACATTGAATTTATTACACTGAATGATGATGTGATTACACCGCTTATCGCTTACGTCGAAATTGAAGCTGCTTGCAATAAAGCCGGTACTGCTGGCAATGGTTGGGAGCTTGGGCGCGTAAAAACACTAAAAAGTGCGGTCAATTTTGCGGGCGAAATCACTGTCACCAACATTGATGTGCCAAGTGGTGGTTTAGCGCGTGAAGAAGATGACGACTACCGCAAGCGAATTCTTGCCGCACCGGAGGCCTTTACCAGTTGTGGTTCCGTTGCCGCTTACGATTATCACACCCGCGCTGTATCGCAAGACATTGCCGATGTGAATGTCTCCAATCCACGTGGCGGTTTAGTGCGCATTACCGTACTCACAAAAACGGGCTTGCCTGACAGTCGTTTGCTTAATGATGTTAAACAATACGTCAGCCCGGAACGCCGTCGTCCATTGTGCGATACCGTGGAAGTGATAGCACCGACCAAACGAGACTACCAAATTAATGCAACATTAACGTTACTCGATGGATATCGTGAAGATATTGTAAAAACCAAAGCCCGTGAGGCTTTGCAACAGTATTTATCTGACAAAACCAAGAAACTTGGCATTGATGTTGTTCCATCTGCAATTATCAGTGCGTTACGAGTGGAAGGTGTATATGACGTCAATTTGATTGAGCCGGCAAAAATTGTGGTTAGTGAAACAGAATGGGCAAACTGTACTGCGATTAATGTTGAAGTTGCTCAGGAGCGCAGTAATGGCTAGCTTAACTTATGCAGACGTCATTTCGCGTGAAACTAAGTATAAATCTCTGGCAGATTTAAGCGCTCGTATGCGAGATCTAGATAAAAGTAAAGTGATGACTACCTTAGTTGAATTACTCGATGATGAGTTTATCCCTTTACTTGCTGAAAAATGGAGTGTGACTGGTTATGACGGCGCGTTTTTAGCCGAAAGTGATAATTCGAAACGCAGTTTAATTAAGGTCGCGATCGAATTGCATCGTTACAAAGGCACGCCATGGTCGATTCGTGAAGTGTTGCGGCGCTTAGGTTTCGGTGAAATTGAAATTGATGAAGGGTTAAAAGCACGGACTTATGAGCATAAATTTGTGCAGACGATACCGTTAAGTGATAAATGGGCTTATTACGCCATTCGACTAAATCAACCGATTACCAATGACCAAGCGCAACAACTACGTAAGATTTTACGTAATTTCGCCCCAGCACGTTGCACATTAGCCGTACTGGATTATAAATCCGTACCGCTACGTTACAACAACAAAGCCCGTTATAACGGCAGTTATAACCACGGTTCAAACTAGATTTAAACCTCATTTAAAGGATAGTTATGGCTAATTTAAAAGAACAAGAAAAGTGGGAAGACGGAGTTTATCAAATTGAAGAAAACGACCCTGTGCTTGGCGGTGAGAATGGCATTACAAATAAACCCATTAAACAACTCTCCAATCGTACATTATGGCTTAAAAAGACATTGGAGCTATTTGGTAAGAAATCCGCACCGAAAGATTTAACTGCAGATAGCACAAGCACGGCTGATGAATCCGGCCATAGTCATAAATTACCGGCAGGTTCAATAACACAAAAAGGTATTTGGCAAGCGACTAGCGATACCGGTATTGATAGTGATGGTTTGGTATTGACAGCTAAAGCAGGTAAAAAACTCGCGCAACTGATTGCGACGGTGCAGCTTGCGTTAAATAACTATATCCCTCTTAGCAAACGATCATCCGCAGTCAATAGCAACGATGAAAATAATGTAGCAACATCAAAAGCGGTTAAAACGGCTTATGATAAAGGCGTGGATGCGAAAAATGCGGCAGATAATGCTCAACGAGCGGCAGATAATGCCAACAACAACGCCAACACCCGTGTCGCTAAATCAGGCGATACAATGACGGGCAATCTCACCGTGCCAAATCTTATCGTCAATGACCCAACAAATAATAACAACTTTGTGCAAATCGGCGATGATACGAAGTTAATTGATGTTGACATGGGGCAGACCGTTGGATTGCAAACAACAGGCAATGCAAATGATGCCTACATTGCCTATGGAGCAACCAAAAAACGATTTGGCTTTGATGGAGCAAATTTTTCAGCCGAGAGTGGTCTTGGTGCTCAATGGTTTGGGAGTCAAAAACGAGGCGAAGGAGCCTACAGTCAACAATGGCAAACAGAGGCACCTTATCATGTCAATGCGGGTAATGCTAATGGCTCAAATACATATTTTCCATATTTAAAAGGTAAGGTATTAAATGGGGATGGATGGGGGTCTGCATTTTCATTTGGATACACTACGCCTGGTGCAAGAAATCAGTTTGGTGCTGGGATTATCCATCTCATTGAGGACAATGGTAGAGAAAAATGGTGGGAGTTTGCACACAACGGAAACTTTAGATCTGCAGCTGATGTGGTAACAGGCTCAGGTAAAAGCTTAAATAATACCCACCAACAATCTTATGATTATGTTCAAGTCACAAGCTCTGGGCACTACGGCGGTTTAAGCATTCTCAAACCAGATGGTAAATCCATGCGATTTGAGCGTGAAGGCAATGCATTTAAGTTTTGGAATCAGGATATGTATAGCATTTTGATGCCAGAGCGTGGTGGTACTGTGTTGCTCGATACCGATTTTTTCTACCAAAAAATCGGCAACTTTGAGATTCGAAAATATCCAGATGGGACGATGATACAGACCAATACAGTCAACTTCAGAGGTGGGTATTCGCACGGCACGGTTTATTCATTTAATTGGGCAGTATCATTTGTGGCGGCCCCAATGGTATTCGGGAACGGCAAGGCGGTAGAAGATTATAGGCTTGTAGATAGATTCCAAATGGACATAAAGACTAAGTCAAATGGGTCGACTTATTACTATTACCTATACGATCCAGGCGGAGAACAAGGTGATTGGGATATGCAATTTTTAGCAATTGGGAGATGGAAATAATGACAATGTATTTTAAAGATGGCTTTTTTGATGATTCTTATGGTGGTTTTGTGCCAGAAGGTGCGGTAGAAATTAGCCAAGATAAATATATTGAGCTACTTAACGGACAATCTCAAGGCAAGCAAATCATCGCAGACAAAACAGGCTACCCTGTACTAATTGACCCACAACCTAGTGCGGCACATATATTAAATCTAGATACGCTGACTTGGGAAATTTCAGCCGAAAAACAAACCGCACTTTTAGCCGACAGCCAAACTCAACTTATCGCCAACATCGATGAGCACGCGGCAAAAATCTACAGCACTTGGACACGCTTTGAGAGTGAGTATCGCGAACGCCAAGCAGCGGCAGAAGCCTTTAAAGCCGCAAATTATGAGGGCGAATGCAGTCGTTATGTCACAGACTTCGCAAAACGTGCAGGCTTAAACAACAAAGCCGCAACAGATTTGATTTTAGTGCAAGCGGCTGGGCTTGAGAAATTACAGGTCGAACTAGCAAACCAACGTATGCGTAAATATGAGCTCAAAGCACCAGGTTTAACGCTTGAGCAAATGCAAGCAACTTATGACGACATCATCAAACAAATGAATAACTTGATGGAGGCATACCAAAATGGCTAAGTTTTATTTGGCGATGTACAAACACAAGCGTGACTGGCTTAAAGAACCAGTCAAAGCAATTGCTGACTGCATTACTCGATTTTTTACCAAAGGCAAATATTCGCATTGTGAAATTGCCATTGAGCGTATTGAGTTTGGCAATGGGCATCATTATGAGCATGAGACAGTATATGACTGCTACTCCTCATCGGTACAAGATGGCGGTGTGCGTTGCAAACAGATTGATGTATCCGATAACACAAAATGGGATTTAATCCCACTCAACAATGTTACTGAGGAACAAATCAAGGCCTATTTTGACCGCACTTTGGGTTGTAAATACGACTGGTGGGGGGCGTTAGGTATCGTGCTGGGCATTAAGCAAAAACGCAGTAAGTATTTTTGCTCCGAGTGGTGTTTCAACGCAATCAAAGGCGGCGACCAAGGTTGGCGATTCAGCCCAAATCAACTGGCAACGATTTTTAAAAAAGGATAGATACAATGCCAAACAAACAAACAAACAAACAAACAAACAAACAAACAAACAAACAAACAAACAAACAAACAAACAAACGGAGTGTACTATGTTTAAACAAGCTCCACTACCATTTGTTGGGCAAAGCGAATGTTTTTAAAGCGATTCGAAGAAGTTTTAAACGCGAATATTAAAAACGACGGTGAAGGCTGGACTATCATTGATACATTTGGCGGGAGTGGTTTATTAAGCCATGTCGCTAAACAACTCAAGCCTAAAGCATGCGTAATTTATAACGACTTCGATGGGTATGCTGAGCGATTAGAATATATTGACGACATTAATGCACTTCGCGCGCAGCTTTACGCGGTAGTCGGTAACGCTACGCAAAAAAACAAAAAATTGACGAAGGAATGTAAGGCGGAATGTATCAAAATCATTCAAAATTTCAAAGGTTATATTGACCTGAATAGTCTGGCGAGCTGGCTTCTGTTTAGTGGCCAACAAGTGGCAACATTGGATGATCTATTTCAGAATGATTTTTGGCATTGTGTTAGACAGTCTGATTATCCGAAAGCGGATGGATATTTAGATGGGCTTGAGATTACACGCGAGTCATTCCACACGCTTTTACCTAAATTTAGCGGCTACCCTAAAACCTTATTTGTTCTAGATCCACCATATTTATGCACCCGCCAGGAAAGCTATAAACAGGCGACGTACTTTGATTTAATCGACTTCCTCCGATTAATCAACCTCACGCGCCCTCCTTATGTATTCTTCAGCTCAACAAAGAGTGAGTTTGTTCGCTTTATCGAATACATGGTAGAGGATAAAGTTAATAATTGGGAGGCTTTTTACAACTCAGAACGCGTTGTTGTTAAGGCTTCAGCAAGTTATTCCGGAAAGTACGAAGATAACATGGTTTATAAGTTCTAAGACTTAAAATAAAAACGCCCTTTAATGATGATTTAAAGGGCGTTTTATTTCTCAAAATTCGTGGATTTTAACCGCTAAAAATGAGAAACTTGAAGTGTTTTAAATTTCTCACATTTAGCGGTTACGTTTCTCAAAATTCGCGAACGGCAACAGGTGCGATCTCTTTTATTTGTTTTCATATACATGTGCCACTAACTGACCATTCAAGTATTCGCCAATATACACTTGCTCAATCGTCATGTTCTGTTTTTCTAACTCAGCTTTAACCCATTCTTCATCACGATCAATAATTTCTAAAACATCATCATCTAATTGTCCATCAATAATTAATGGATAACGTAAATCATCATCACCGTATCGAATAATCGAAAGTTGTCCATTTTGTTCAAATACCGCACGTTTAACCGTTTTGATTTCATAAATACCGGCAGCACGTAACTTAAACATGAGGTCATAAGCAGTAATACCGTTTTTCATACATTCAGCAGTTTTTACCTTGCCGTTTGAAATCACCGGAACTGGTTTACCATCAATCAACGATTTAACTAATTGGTTATGGTTTTTGATAAAACGAAGGGTAAAAATCAATAATGTCCAAAGTACGAGTACTAAAGAGAACTGAAATACCCCAATACTATCACTATAAATCACACCACCAATGATGCCACCCAGCACAAAGTTTTGTGCCTGATCCATCGCGGAGGTCGGCGCGAGGTTGCCTTTGCCCATTAAGTGAATTTGAAGTACGAGTCCAACAATACCCATGGCCAATTTTAAGCCTAATAATGTGTAGCCATCCATTATTTATCCTCCTTATCAATCACAGTAATATTAGGGTTTACTAAGTTAATTGGGGATAAGGTATACGCTGAAAAATCATTATTAAAATGGACTTCGAAATACTGATCCCGAATATTTAAAATCATGCCGTTCATTAATGTACGGCTATTGGTACGAATATCTTCTTTCTGTAAATTTTGACTGTCTTTCACCGAATTTAAAAATGTCACCACGCTAGAGATATCAGCTGCATAGACTTCATTTCGCTCATATTGCTTATATTGCACACCGAGCAAGAAAATAATTAATAAAAGAAAGATAATACTGAGATCGCGATATTTGGTTTGTAACCGATGACGTAAATATAAGCTTGTCACCACAAGCAATGCACCTAACGAGACAAAAATGGCGATATATTTAAAATAACCTTCAAAAGACATCGCATTTTCTAAAAAAGCAAAAGAGAAAAAAGACATTTGTCATTCCTAATTTTAAAGAGAAAAACAAGCTACCACTGTAGCACAACGAAAACTGACTAGCTATTTTTATCACAGAAATTAAATTCGTTTTTCCGAAAAATCCCTTTTATAATGACCGCACTTTTGAAATAAAAAAGAGAAAAATATGAAAGCAATTCAGCCGGAAGATCAGGGATATTG
Organism: Haemophilus parainfluenzae; assembly: GCF_900638025.1. Classification (NCBI taxonomy): domain Bacteria; kingdom Pseudomonadati; phylum Pseudomonadota; class Gammaproteobacteria; order Pasteurellales; family Pasteurellaceae; genus Parahaemophilus; species Parahaemophilus parainfluenzae. The sequence continues at coordinate 852,170 of NZ_LR134481.1, read as the reverse complement.
GCTATTCACCAAAGGATCGACTCTTTATTGGCAGGAAAATGATCTGCCTTTTGGAACAGCAAAGGAACTCGGCCTCATAACGCAAAAAGTAATGTTGCTCGGGAAATGGAAATCACAATCTTTATGGCTTGTGGCAGAAAATGATCAAGATGAACGAGAATACCTTTCCTTACGAAGTTTGTTATCTTTACCAACTGAAGATTTTCATTTATTAAGCCGAGGTGTGGAAATTAATCATTTTCTGAAAACCCATCAATTTTGCGGAAAGTGCGGTCAAAAAGCGGAACAAACTCACGATGAGCTTGCGATTCAATGCACAAGTTGCGGCTATCGTACTTACCCCGTTATTTGCCCTTCGATTATTGTCGCCGTTCGCCGTGGCACAGAGATTTTGTTAGCCAATCATCAACGCCATTACACGCCAGGTAAAGCGCGTATATACACCACGTTAGCGGGCTTTGTGGAAGTGGGCGAAACCTTTGAAGATGCGGTTCGCCGCGAAGTCTTTGAAGAAACGGGTATTCGCATTAAAAATATTCGCTATTTCGGGAGCCAACCTTGGGCATTCCCTAATTCACAAATGGTGGGATTTTTAGCTGATTACGACAGCGGAGAAATTCAACTGCAAGAAACAGAACTGCATGATGCACAATGGTTTTCTAGCGCTGCCCCCTTGCCAGAATTACCGCCAACAGGTACTATCGCACTCAAATTAATTAATGCTACGCTTGAACTTTGCAAAGCGGAACAAAATAGATAAAGGAAAGTCCATGTCTGAATTAAAAAATGATCGTTATTTAAAAGCCTTATTACGTGAACCAGTGGATATGACACCCGTATGGATGATGCGCCAAGCTGGACGCTATTTGCCTGAATATAAAGCAACACGTGCAGAAGCGGGCGATTTTATGTCTCTTTGCCGCAATGCGGATTTAGCTTGTGAAGTTACCTTACAGCCACTTCGTCGCTATGCTTTAGACGCGGCTATTTTATTCTCAGATATTTTAACTATTCCTGATGCAATGGGCTTAGGCTTAAGTTTTGGTGCAGGTGAAGGCCCGAAATTTGCTCATCCAATTGAAAACAAAAGTGCGGTCGAAAATTTACCGATTCCTGACCCTGAAGGCGAACTTCAATATGTGATGAATGCTGTGCGTACAATTCGTCGCGAACTAAAAGGCGAAGTGCCACTGATTGGTTTCTCTGGTAGCCCGTGGACACTGGCAACTTATATGGTTGAAGGTGGTAGCAGCAAAACCTTTAATAAAATCAAAAAAATGATGTATGCCGAACCGCAAACCTTACATCTTTTATTAGATAAAGTGGCGGATTCCGTGATTTTATACCTAAACGCACAAATCAAAGCAGGTGCACAAGCGGTCATGGTATTTGATACTTGGGGCGGTGTGTTAGGTCATCGTGAATATTTAGACTTCTCTCTGCAATATATGCACAAAATCGTCGATGGTTTAATTCGTGAACACGATGGTCGTAAAGTACCGGTAACCTTATTTACTAAAGGCGGCGGGTTATGGTTAGAAGCCATGGCTAATACAGGCTGCGATGCGCTAGGATTAGACTGGACAGTTAATTTGGCGGATGCAAAAGCGCGTGTGGGTCATAAAGTGGCGCTACAAGGCAATATGGATCCAAGTGTGTTATATGCACCTGCAGAGCGTATCGAGCAAGAAGTGCGGTCAATTTTATCCGATTTTGGTCAAGGCAGCGGACATGTATTTAACTTAGGTCATGGAATCCACCAAGACGTGCCGGAAAGTGCACCAAAAATCTTCGTGGATGCCATTCACGAATTTTCTAAAGCCTATCATAAATAAGCGAGAAAAAAATGCGAAACCCAATTCACAAGCGTCTCGAAAATGTTGAAAGCTGGCAACATCTGACCTTTATGGCCTGCTTATGCGAACGTATGGCGCCGAATTTTACCTTGTTTTGTCAAATGACCGAACAGGAACAAGCAGAAAAGACCTATCACAACATTTTAAATTTAGTGTGGGAATTTCTAACCGTTAAAGGGGCGAAAATCAATTTCGAAAACCAATTAGAGAAGCTCGAAGAGATTATTCCTGATGTGAATAATTATGACTTCTTTGGTGTGGTACCCGCTCTCGATGCTTGTGAAGCGTTAGGTGAATTATTGCATGCCATTATCGCAGGCGAGACGCTCGAAAAAGCGATTCAAATCAGCCAAATTTCGTTAGGCACAATTTGTTCCTTGTTAGAAACCCAAGAAAACCGTAATCTTTCTGAAAGCGAACTGAAAAGCCATGAAGAAATTGAAGAAGAACTTGATCTACAATGGCAAATCTATAGATTACTCAAAGACTGCGAAAAACGAGATATCGATCTAATTTTATCTCTCCGAAACGAGATTAAGCAGGACGGAATCTCCAACATCGGTATAAAAATCGAGCAATGACGTGAGATTTGTCACAATTTTTACAAATCATGCTTTTATTTCCTAAAAAGTTCGATTATCCTTTACCGAGCGTTAGCTAATAACGGCTAGACTTAGCTAAATAAAATCAAATTTTAATTTAACAGAAGGTACAAATTTATGAACAAAACAGATTTAATTGATGCGATTGCAAGTGCAGCTGAATTAAACAAAAAACAAGCTAAAGCTGCATTAGAAGCAACTTTAGACGCTATCACCAACAGCCTTAAAGAAGGTGAATCGGTACAATTAATTGGTTTCGGTACATTCAAAGTTAACCAACGTGCAGCACGTACTGGCCGTAATCCACAAACAGGTGCAGAAATCCAAATCGCCGCATCGAAAGTACCTGCTTTCGTATCTGGTAAAGCATTAAAAGACGCAATTAAATAATTTGTTTTAAAACGAATTAAAATTAAACCCTGCTTTGTCAGGGTTTTTTATTGTCTAAATTTTAGCTTTACAATCATCATTTTGTCGATATAATTCCGAACCGAAACTTATTACGGAACATAAATAATGAAACGAAACATTCAACACCGAAATACCCAACAACGCAGACATGCCATTATGCAACTGCTACAAGAACAAGGTGAAGTCAGTGTAGAACAGCTAGTACAGTTATTTGACACCTCTGAAGTGACAATTCGAAAAGATCTCACTGCATTGGAAAGTAATGGTTTTCTTCTTCGTAAATACGGTGGTGCTATTTTAATGCCACAAGAAATCATCGAAGAAGAACAAGATGATGAACTTTCGCAACGAAAGTTAGTCTTAGCAAAGGCAGCTGCAGAACGTATTCGTGATCACAATCGCATTATTGTGGATAGTGGCAGTACAACCGCTGCATTGATTAAACAACTTAATCGCAAGCAAGGATTAATTGTGATGACAAATTCGCTTTCGGTGGCAATCGAATTACGCTCACTCGAAAATGAACCGACGCTCTTAATGACGGGAGGCACTTGGGATATGCGTTCTGAATCCTTCCAAGGCAAGATTGCCGAACAAGTGCTACGTTCTTATGATTTTGACCAATTATTCATTGGAGCCGATGGCATTGATTTAGAACGAGGGACAACAACATTCAATGAGTTAGTTCGCTTAAGCCAAGTGATGGCTGAAGTATCTCGTGAAGTGATTGTGATGGTGGAATCACAAAAAATTGGCAGAAAAATGCCAAATGTGGAATTAACCTGGCAGCAAATTGATGTACTGATTACCGATAACAAATTATCTCAGGCCGACAAAGACGCCATAATGGCACAAGGCGTAGAAGTAATTTGTGTAGATGTGGCATAAAGTGCGGTCAGAAAAACAAGACTTTTAATTTGAGTAAATAAGGAAAAACTATGTGTGGTATTGTTGGTGCGGTAGCACAACGTGATGTAGCAGAAATTTTAATTAATGGTTTACACCGCTTAGAGTATCGTGGTTATGACTCTGCGGGTGTTGCTGTCGTGGATCCAAACCATGAATTACACCGCGTGCGCTGCTTGGGTAAAGTAAAAGCCCTTGATGAAGCAGTTGCAGTAAAACCATTAATCGGTGGTACAGGGATTGCGCACACACGTTGGGCAACTCATGGTGAACCATCTGAAGCCAATGCTCACCCACATACTTCGGGTAACTTTGCTGTCGTACATAATGGCATCATCGAAAATCATGAAGAATTACGTGAATTGCTTAAATCTCGTGGTTATGTGTTCAATTCTCAAACCGATACAGAAGTGATCGCTCACCTAGTTGAATGGGAAATGCGTTCAGCCTCTACTCTACTTGAAGCCGTACAAAAAACTGTAAAACAACTTACCGGTGCATACGGTATGGTGGTATTAGATCGCGAACATCCAGAACATTTAGTTGCAGCACGTTCAGGCAGCCCATTAGTAATTGGTTTAGGGATTGGTGAAAACTTTCTGGCATCTGACCAACTTGCGTTATTAAGCGTGACTCGTCGTTTCATTTATTTAGAAGAAGGCGACATTGCCGAAATTACACGTCGTACTGTGGATATTTACGATGCGAATGGTCAAAAAGTAGAACGTGAAGTACACGAATCTAACCTTGAAAATGATGCCGCAGAAAAAGGCAAATTCCGCCATTTCATGCAAAAAGAAATCTATGAGCAACCAAATGCATTAATCAATACCATGGAAGGTCGTATCCTTCACAATAACGTGATTGTGGATGCTATCGGTAATGGCGCATCAGAAATCTTAGAAAAAGTTGAACACATTCAAATTGTCGCTTGTGGTACCTCTTATAATGCAGGTATGACAGCTCGTTACTGGTTTGAAGCACTTGCTGGCGTGAGCTGTGATGTCGAAATCGCATCTGAATTCCGCTATCGCAAATTCGTGACTCATCCAAATAGCTTGTTAGTGACTATCTCTCAATCAGGTGAAACGGCGGATACTCTTGCCGCACTTCGTCTTGCAAAAGAAAAAGGTTACATGGCGGCCTTAACGATCTGTAACGTATCAAGTTCATCTTTAGTACGCGAATCTGATCTTGCCTTCATGACACGTGCAGGCGTTGAAGTCGGTGTGGCATCAACCAAAGCATTTACCACTCAGTTGGCAGCATTATTAATGTTGGTGACCGCGATTGGTAAAGTAAAAGGTAATATCTCAAACGAAAAAGAAGTGGAAATTGTGAAAGCATTACAATCACTTCCAGCTGAAATTGAAAAAGCCCTTGCGTTTGATAAAGACATTGAAGCATTAGCAGAAGACTTTGCAGAAAAAAACCATGCACTTTTCTTAGGTCGTGGCGAGTTCTACCCTATCGCGGTAGAAGCTTCATTGAAGTTAAAAGAAATTTCTTATATCCACGCAGAAGCTTATGCAGCTGGTGAATTAAAACACGGTCCACTCGCTTTAATTGATGCGGACATGCCGGTTATTGTAGTTGCGCCAAACAATGAATTACTTGAAAAAGTAAAATCAAACATTGAAGAAGTACGTGCGCGTGGCGGCCAACTTTATGTTTTCGCGGATAAAGAAGCGGGCTTCACGCCTAGCGAAGGCATGAAAATCATCACCATGCCAAAAGTGAATGAAATTGTTGCACCAATTTTCTATACCGTTCCAATGCAATTATTGTCATACCATGTGGCATTAATTAAAGGAACCGACGTAGACCAACCTCGTAACTTAGCGAAATCGGTAACCGTAGAATAAAGTGCGGTTGAAAATTAGCGCATTTTAATACAAAAAAGCACAGGTTTAATCCTGTGCTTTTTGTTTAAATAAACCGATAACCGTTTTCTGTCACTTCCAAAATTGAGGCATAATCCTTTCGCCAATCGCCTAACACTATTCGTGTGTACTCTTTTTCCTGATGAATGCCTTCTCGATGTGTATGGCCGTGAATTAACCGTTCAACACCAAATTCTTTCACAGTTTGTGCCGTAAACGCTAAATTCACATCCATGATATCCAGCGACTTATATTGCTTATCCTGTTTACTCTTCGCGCGAATTTTCTCTGCAATTTTTAACCGCACTTTTAGTGGCAAACATAAAAACAGTCTTTGTCGCCAATTTTGATGCACTTTTCGACGAAATTGCTGATATTTCACATCATCAATACATAAGGTATCGCCATGACAAATTAAGGTTTTCACACCATAAAGATCAACACAATGATAGTCAGGCAATAATGTTAAACCACAATCTTGTGCAAATTTTTTCCCGACGAGAAAATCTCGATTGCCATGAATGAAATAACAAACAATGCCCTTTCCTGTCAGGTTTTTAATCAACTGTTTTACTTGTGAAATTAAAGGTGAGGTCTCATCATCACCAATCCAAAAATCAAAAAGATCCCCCAAAATATAAACCGCTTGGGCTTCTTGTGCCTTGGTTTTCATAAAATCATTAAAAAGTGCGATTAATTCCGGATGCGTTTCGCTCAAATGAAGATCTGCAATAAAATAAATGGGTTTCATAACTATTCCGTCATTTTTTTCATTAGATTAGCACACATTTTTGTGTAATTTGCTATACTTTCCAAAAATTTTAATTAGGTATTTTCTATGTTAAAAATCGCCAGAATTCTCATCGTTGCACTTTGTTGTATTTTAATTTGTGTGCTCGGTACGATCTATTCCTTTATTCGTTTCAAAAATCCAAGCAATGTGGGCATTGTGGCTCGCTGGTTTGGTCGCTTATACCCATTATTTGGCTTAGAAGTAGAACACCGTTTTCCACAAAATAAAGAGAATATGCCGCGTTGTATTTATATCGGTAACCACCAAAATAATTTCGATATGGTGACCATCTCTTACATGGTACTCCCTCGCACGGTGAGTGTAGGTAAAAAAAGCCTAATTTGGATTCCTTTTTTCGGTATTTTATATTGGGTGACGGGCAATATTTTCTTAGATCGTGAAAATCGTTCTAAAGCACACAGCACGATGACGGAACTTGCTCGTCGCATCAATAAAGACAACCTGTCAATTTGGATGTTCCCTGAAGGCACTCGTAGCCGTGGTCGCGGCTTATTGCCATTCAAAACAGGGGCATTCCATGCAGCAATTGCAGCTGGTGTGCCAATCGTGCCCGTTGTGTGTTCGACGACGCATAAAAAAATTGATTTAAATCGTTGGGATAACGGTAAAGTGATTTGTGAAATGATGGATCCGATTGATGTATCATCCTACACAAAAGACAATGTTCGCGAACTTGCTACTTACTGCCACGATTTAATGGAAAAACGTATCGCTGAACTCGATGATGAAATTGCACAAGGAAAATAATATGTTGCGTCTTTCTCGTCGCCAATTATTAAAAACTACCGCAATTTCAACCGCACTTGCTGCCACTCCTCAATCAGTATTAGCGGCATCCCGCGAAAAATTAACTATTCCCCCGTTGATGGAAGCGAAACGTGGTCGCCCCATTATTCTTAATATGGAAGAAACCGGCTACAAGTTAGACGGCTCCCATAGTGTCAGTGTATGGGGCTTTAATGGCAATTATCTTGGGCCCACTATTCGCATCAAATCGGGTTCCTTTGCAAAACTTAATTATCACAACAATTTGCCACAAAGTATTGCTCTCTCTATTCAGGGATTACAAGCCAGTGGCGAATTATTTGGTGGCGCGGCAAAAGTCCTCAAAAAAGGGGAATCTTGGGCACCAATTATTCCAATAGAGCAACCTGCCGCGACTTGCTGGTATCGCTCTGCCACCCTGGCAAACTCGGCCTATCAAACCTATCGCGGCATTGTGGGAATGTGGTTAATTGAAGATGATCAAAGCCTAAAATCACAACTTCCTCATAAATATGGCGTGGACGATATTCCATTAATCTTACAAGACATGGAATTTAACGGCGACGGATTACAATTATTTAAGCAAAATCAACCGCACTTTGTCGGTAATCGTCTATTCGTTAATGGACAAGAAGCGCCTTATCTTGACGTCCCTCGCGGCTGGGTGCGTTTGCGTTTGCTCAATGCGTCATTAGCAAGAGCCTATGATCTCCGTTTAGATAATGAACAAGACATGTTGCTCATTGCGAAGGATTTAGGTTTTTTACCTCAAGGTAAAGCGATTAATTCTCTCATTCTTGCACCAGGTGAACGAGCTGAAGTGTTAGTCAATTTAGATAAAGGTGAAAACATATCTCTCATTTCTGGAGCGAAACGTGGTATTTTCGACAAAATCAAAAATGTCTTCAGTTCGGGAAATGATTTTGCAGATAACACCGTTTTAGAACTTCGCCCACAAGGTCAAATCTCAGCTTTCAGTAAAAAAATGAATGAGCAATTTAATACTGATGCCACGGCTATGCTCGAAAGTAAAATCGCCCAAGAACGCACCTTTGAATTGGATGTCACGAATGGCTTAATCAACAAACAACGCTTTGACCCGCGCCGTGTTGATATTTCGGCTAAAGTCGGTACTGTCGAACGTTGGATCATCAACAGCTCTCTGCCTGTCGGCTTTACCATTCAAGGCGCTAAATTTGTTATTGAAAGCCAAGATGACGTCAACGTCGATGCGTCGGAGCTTGCCTGGAAAGACACGGTTTGGGTGAAAAAGAAAGTACAAATTTTAGTAAAATTTGAACAACCATCATCAAATAGCCATCCTTTCTTATTCGGTGCATCAAATTTGATGCTAGCAGATATGGGTTGCCTTGGTATCATACTTGTTCAATGAGATAATCAATGGCATTATTATAATCATTCAAATAGTTACCATAATACTTGGTAATCTGTGAGTCAACATTCCGAAGAAATATCTGTGTATGAACAGAAATAAAAAGACGTGTTTAACACGCCTTTTATCCTCGTTATATTTTCAATTCATATTGAGAATTTGTCAGTGATTGAAGCTTACGCAAAATCATACCAAGCACCACGCCATAAGCGGGTACAAATAAGATAATGCCAACAAATAATTTAAATAAATAATCGACAAATCCAAGGCTAAACCAATGCTCTGCCATGAAAGGATCGCTGCTTTGATAAAACGCTACAGCAAAGAACATAAAAGTATCAGCAAGAGAGCCAAATGTCATTGAACTACTCGGGGCAATCCACCATGTTTTTAATTGGCGTAAGCGATTGAAAACTAACACATCTAATAATTGTCCGAATACATAAGCACAGAAGCTAGCAAGGGCAATACGGAAAACAAACATATTGAATTCACTTAATGCACCTAAGCCTTGATATTGTCCATTAGAAAAAACAACCGAAACAATGTAACTCACGATAAGCGCAGGGAGCATCACGATAAAGATGATCCAACGTGCTTCTTTCGCCCCAAATACACGCACCGTTAAATCAGTGGCTAAGAAAATGAATGGAAAAGTGAGTGTGCCCCATGTGCTGTGGAATGAGAAATCATCAGCAAAACCAAGTGCGGTCAATTTTAAATTGATTTCAAAGGGAATTTGAACGAAATAGTTACTGGCTGTGATGATAAAGATATGAAACAAGCTTAATAAAATTAAAGCAAAACGTTTTTGTTGATCATTGAAGATCGGAGTATTAATTTTCATTTTAAGACCTTTTTAGTTGGTGAATCGGGGGTAGGGAACCCGACATGAGAAATAAATCTGCCAAATTGGCGAGCCGTGAATAATACTAGAATTTATTGGGATTGCAAGAAAGTGCGGTTAAAAATTAGGTATTTTATTTAAATTCAATAAAAATGATAAGAATTGTTATTTACACTGAAATTATATTGTACTAGAATTCTCGGACATTATTTATTCCACATATGCCAGGAGAGCATTTCAATGTATAAATCCAATCATTTAAAAACAACATCATTCTTCGCATTAAGTGCTTTAACCATCGCGCTTTTTTCAAACTATTCTTATGCAGAAGAGAAACTTGAGGAAATTAAAGTTACTGCGGAAGATCAGGTAAAACAATCACTTGGTTCTTCTCTTGTGACAGCAAAAGATTTAGAGAAACGCCCAGCGACAAATGATATTTCTGAAGTATTACGCACTATGCCAGGTGTTAATTTAACGGGTAACTCATCTACAGGACAACGCGGAAATAAACGTCAAATTGATATTCGTGGTATGGGACCAGAAAATACATTGATTTTAGTGGATGGTAAACCAGTCACCTCTCGTAATGCAGAACGTTATGGTGTGCGTGGTGAGCGTAACTCTCGTGGCGACAGTAACTGGGTACCAGTTGAAGCGATTGAAAAAATTGAAGTATTACGTGGTCCTTCGGCTGCACGCTATGGCTCAGGTGCAATGGGTGGGGTGGTAAATATTATCACTAAACCTGTTACCAATGATTTACACGGGAGCTTAAGTTATTACACCAACCAACCCGAAGATAGCGACGAAGGCGCAACGAACCGTGTCGGTTTTAATCTAAGCGGAGCGTTAATTAAAGACGTATTGCAATTCCGTTTATATGGTAACTGGAACAAAACGCAAGCGGATGAAGTCGGTATTAATGGCGATCCTGCTATTGCCGGTCGTGAAGGTGTACGTAATAAAGATATTAATGGCCGTTTAGTGTGGAATATCAATGAGAAAAATAAATTAACCTTGGATTCTGGTTTTAACCGTCAAGGTAATATTTATAACGGTGATACACAAAATAGCTCAGCAGGGCTTTACAATAATAAAAACTATCCTGAAACCAAAACCTTGGCAGGAAGCAAAGCTGAAACTGCTCGTTTATATCGTCAAAACTATGCTTTAACCTATGAAGGTAAATTCGATCATTTTGACAATAAAACCTATATTACTTTTGATAAAACGAAAAACAGCCGTTTACCAGAATACTTAGCAGGTGGTCCAGAGGGCAGTTATTCGAGTACATCAGCTTTTAGCGATTCCATTCTTAAAAATACACGTTTTAGTTCAGAATTCTATATTCCATTTACCTTGGGTGTAGATCATATGCTGACAGTTGGTTTTGAAGGTGCGCATAGCAGTTTAGATGATGACGCTTCTATGACACAGTTACTTGGTGGACGACGAGATAAAAAAACAGGGAAGGTGCTTTATGATTTGAAAGAACGCCTACCAAGCGGTATCTCAAATGTACGAGGTGGTCATAGCAGCCAAACGGAATGGGCAGTATTTGTTGAAGATAATATTTCAGCAACCCAATCTACTATCCTAACGCCATCTTTACGTTATGATTATAACAGTTATTCTGGTTCTAATGTAAGCGGTGGATTAAACTTCTTACAAAGCCTCAACGATGATTGGAGAATTAAAGGTGGGATTGCAAGAGCTTATAAAGCACCGAACCTTTATCAAACTAACCCAAATTACTTGCTATTTACCTTAGGTCAAGGTTGTCCAACGAATGTACCAAATAATAAAACTTGTTATTTCCAAGGTAATAGCGACATTAAACCGGAAACCAGCTGGAATAAAGAAATCGGAATTGAATATGATAAAAATGGACTTCTTGCTTCTGTAGCTTACTTCCGTAATGATTATCGTAATAAAATCGTATCTGATGGTGAATTTATCGGTTTAACTAACTTAGGTAACTATGTGTATAAATGGGGTAATGCAAACCGCGCAGTGATTGAAGGTTTTGAAGGTAATCTGACATTACCACTAATCCAAGATAAATTAAACTGGGTGAATAACTTCACTTATATGCATAAAACCAAAAATAAAGATACAGGTAACCCGCTTTCTATCGTGCCGAAATATACCTTGAATTCAAGCTTAAGTTATCAAATTACCGATAGTTTGGATGCAATGTTAACTTATACGCAATACGGTAAACAAAAATCCCGTAAAAATCCAGAAAACCGTATGGAAAATGGTAACAATACATACGTTAATCAACTTGCTGGCTCAGAAGATATTGGTGGCTATGCAGTTTGGGGATTAAGTGCGGGTTATAATTGGAAAGATACAATCAGCATTCGTGTTGGCGTAAGTAACTTATTTGATAAACGCATTTATCGTTCATCAAGCAGTACAAATTACAATGCTCATACTTATAACGAACCTGGTCGTGCTTATTACGCAACAGTAAAATATACTTTCTAAGTAATAAAAGATGATTCAAGCCCTGTTTATACAGGGCTTTTTTATATGTAGCCAACTTAGACAACAAAAACGCAAAGAAATCTTGACTCAACATATAAAAATAAATAATAATTGTTATCATTTTAATTTTATTAAAGGTGTACTTATGAAGAAAGCAAATTTTGCTTTATTGCCACTTGCTGTGTTTATTGCAGCGAATGTCCAAGCTGAAGAACAACTAGATGTGATTAATGTTGTTTCCGAAAATAGTGGGGCAAAAAGTAAAACCAATGTGATTACGACAAAAACAATGGAGCGTAGCACTGAGACCGAATTAAAAGGTTTATTAAAGGATGAACCAGCAATTAATTTTGGTGGCGGTCGTGGTACCTCACAATGGTTTACAATTCGTGGTATGGGACAAGATCAAGTTGATGTAAAAATTGATGGTGCTTATACCGATGCACAATTATTCCATCACCAAGGTCGTTTCATGTTTGATCCGTCTTTATTAAAACGTGTTGATGTGCAAAAAGGGACGGGTTCAGCAAGTGCTGGAATTGGAGCTACAAGCGGTGCAATTGTTGCAGAAACAGTGAGTGCAAAAGATTTGCTCAAAGAAGGACAAGATATCGGCTTCAAAGTTAATGCAGGTGTAAGTTCAAATAGTGGCTGGTCTAAAGGGGCAACGGTTTATTCTAAAGCTGGCCCTGTAGATGCATTAATTTCTGCTAATTTTGTGACTGAACGTGATTATAAAGACGGTAATGGCTATAAAGTAAAAAATAGTGCATTAGGACAGCGTGGCTTATTAGCTAAGCTTGGTTTTGATGTCAATGAAAACCACAGAATCGAAGTCAGTCATCGTCAAGAACGTCATTATGGTGTTCGTGCCCTTCGTGAAGAGTTTGATTTTGCGCAAGACAATAATGAGGCAAATAATGCTCCTCGCTATCGTATAACACAAAATGATACGACAAATTTAGAATGGAATGGTAAGAATATGGGCTTTGTGACTAATGCTAAAGCCAATGTGTATCATTCTGTGATTAATCGTAAAGAGCCAAGTGAGAATTCAAAAACACGTTTAATTGCTAATGGGGCAAATTTAAATTTAGAAAGCGCAGTGGGACAGTCTCATCTTATTAAATACGGTGTTAATTATCGTGATCAAGAGGGTAAACCTAATTCGCTCACCGTACAAAACGGTGTTCAAATGAAAACTCAAAAGAAACGTGATGTCGGTGTTTATACAGAAGGTATCTGGGGTTTAGGTGCTTTTACTTTAACAACCGGATTACGTTATGATCACTTTGATTTCCGAGCAATGAATGGCAAAAAATCTCATAAGGGAAGTGTAAATCCGAGTGTTGGTTTAATTTATGAAGCGAATAATGATCTAAGTTTTAATGCAAGCTTAAACTATGCAACACGAAGCCCTCGTTTCCATGAAGTAATGCTATCGTCAGGTTCAACTCGAGGTAAGACAGCGATTTACTCAATAGCATCAAATATTAAACCAGAGAAATCCCGTAATGCAGAAGTGGGTTTCAATTACAAACTAGCCGATAATTTCTCGTTAAATGGAAGCTATTTCTGGCAAACGGTAAAAGATACTCACGCATTTACACTTATTCGTCCTGGTTTTTACGAAATCCAAAATGCAGGCAAGCTAAGAAACCACGGATATGAAGTCGGTGCAGCTTACAAATATGAAGGTTTAACATTACGTGCAGGTGTAGCTTATAGTAAACCTGAATTAGATGGCAGAACAGTAGATAGTACCGTGACAGCTATTCCGATTGGACGTACTTGGACAACAGGCGTATCTTATCGCTTTACTCAACCTGATATTGAAATTGGCTGGAAAGGTCGCTTTGTACAACATACCAGTTATGACTCAACAACGAATAATCGTGGCGGTGGTGCAACAACCACTAAACGCCCTGGATATGGGGTAAGTGATTTCTATATTACATGGAAACCGGTTGAAAATATTAATGTGAATCTTGCTCTAGATAATGCGTTTTACAAATATTATCGAAGCCATAGTCAACGTGCAGGGATATCAACATTACCTGAGCCAGGTCGAGACATTCGTTTAAATGTCAATTATACGTTTTAACTAAAATTAAAAGGCCTGACAACGATATAATATTGTTGTCAGGCCTTAACTCAATATATCAGTTTCTAGAAACTGCTCATATATAAACTTAGTGTTCTCTTAATGTAATTTCAATCTTGGTTTTAAATAGTGGTTAAGTTTATCCACTAAAATAATCAAGCCGATCTTAATACATCCATGCAAAGCATGTTGGTGCATACGATATAAGGATAAATACGCAAACTGTGCAAATTTACCTTGAACAGTCAGTGGATTTTTCCCAAATTTATTTGAAATGCTACCCAATGCGGTAAAGCTTGAAAGAGAAACCAAGGTCCCTTTATCATTGTATTTGAATGCTTTTAATGGTTTTTGCTCAAAAAGTGCAAAGATATTTTTTGCACAAGCTTTTGCCATTTGGTGTGCCGCTTGCGCTCTTGGCGGGACTAATTTACCGTTTGGTTGCATTAATGCCGCACAGTCACCAATGGCAAAAATACTGTCATCAACCGTGGTTTGAAGAGTATCTTTTACCACTAATTGATTGATGCGATTAAGCTCTAATCCATCGAATTGCTGTGTCACCGTTGAGGTGCGAACACCCGCTGCCCACACAATCAGATCAGCTTTGATTTCTTCGCCATCTTTGGTAATAAGTGTATTTGGTTGGGCTTCTGTGATCATCGTATTTAATTTCACATTTGCACCCATTTCTTGCAATTCATCTAATACCGCAGCAGATAAATTTTCAGGTAACGCTGGAAGTAAGCGCTGGCCCGCTTCAACTAAGGTGACTTGCAAGCAAGAATTATCGATTTTGCCGTAACCATAAGAAGATAAGTCTTCAGTCGCATGATAAAGCTCTGCGGTTAATTCCACGCCAGTTGCACCACCACCAACAATCGCAATATTGACTTTGCTCTCATCGACTAATTTCTGTTTAAATTCTTCTTCACCAATATCGTCTAATACACGGTTTTCTGAAAATTTAAGGAATAATTCCAACATTCTTTGTTGGAAGCGAAGTGCTTGATCAGAGCTGTCTAAGAAAATACAGTTATCAGCCACGCCTTTTGTATTGAAATCGTTCGATTTACTACCGATCGCAATTACTAAGTAATCATAAGGAATACGACGTGCAACCACGAGCATATCGCCTTCTTGCCCATAAACAGGAGCAAGTTCAACATATTTTTGCTCACGATTAATACGTGTGATTGAACCTTGCTCAAAGCTAAAATGGTGGTTTTTACCGTGTGCACGATAACTCAGAGAATCGGTGCCATCATCCATCACACCTGTGGCAATTTCATGTAATAAGGGTTTCCACAAGTGGGTCGCATTGCGATCCACAAGCGTCACTTTAGCCTGTTTTTTGCGACCTAATTTATCGCCTAAAAATGTCGCTAACTCTATGCCGCCGGCGCCACCGCCAACGATCACGACGTTTTTCATAAAGTACTCCTAAAAGCAAAATTGTTAAAAATGTTAAACTAATGTAATGATAGCATAACAAATAAAAAGACGAAAAAATTTAATGGAAATGACCGCACTTTATTGATGACAGCGATCATAAAGCGGTTGCAATTGTTGAATGGTTCTTGTGATAAATGAAACGGGATCGATTTGATGAAGTTCAGCTTTTTCAATGCTTTTTCCAATACACCAAAAATCCTCATCTGAACGCAAGAGAAGATCCTTTTCAGAAATGCGCTTCACTTGGCGAAAATCATCATATTCGCTTTCATCTTCTCGCCAAATATCAAAATCAGCAAATTGTTTGAAATCAAATTGCTCAAGCCACTGATTATATTGTTGCACATTAATTTGTGAGCGATCTGCACGATAGCAATGCCAATCTAAGCACACTCTTAATCGACGACGATTTAATAGCACGGAAAAGATTGCTGCAGAATTTTGATTAAACTCGTATTTAAAATAAGCGAAGAAATGCGCCCGTACTTGCCAGCCATTGGTCCAACTTTCAATATGCGGCTTCGCAAAAGGTGTGCCAAGCTGCTTTGCCACTTCTTGAATAATCGCTTTCCAGTTATCCCAATGTAATTTGTAATCCGCTTTAATCGCCGGAATATCTTCCGGGCAGAATTTTTTCATTTGGGCAAATTGGTAGAAAGGAATATTGAACAGTTCACAAGATTCAGCCGTAAGAGAGAGCATAGCATTTCCTTAAAAATCACTGTAATTTTTGACCGCACTTTGTGTGAAGCATTGTTTGTCTTCCCAGCGCAACATAGTCATTCGATTATTCCATACACAACCAGTATCTAGGGCATAAATACCTTGTGGAGTGGGTTCATCGACTAAACTTGCCCAATGCCCAAAGACAATGGGAATTTGTTTATAAAGTGGATTATCTAAATTAAACCAAGGCGTGAGTTCCGCTGGTGCATCTTTTAAAGAGGATTTACAAGCAAAATCAAAGCGATGATCTAAATAGCAAAAACGCATTCGAGTGAAAGCATTAATAATGTAACGATGACGCGCTAAGCCCTGTAAATCTGGCGACCAGCGATCAGGCTGTTCAGAATACATATTTTCAATAAGATAATGAAAATCGCCGTGCTGTAAAATCTGTTCAACTTCAGCTGCACAAGCTTTCGCAGTTTCCAAATCCCAATCAGGCGAAATACCTGCGTGTGCCATCAGGAAGTTTAATTCTTCATTATGCACAAGTAGGGGCTGATGGCGTAACCAATGAATCAGTTCATCACAATCGGGGGCATTAAAAATCGCATCAACACGATCACGTGGTTTTACCTTTTTAATACCCAGTGCGGTCGCAATTAAATGTAAATCGTGATTCCCTAGTACAGTTTGTGCTGCATTACCAAGTGATTTTACGAAACGAAGACATTCAAGTGATTTATCCCCACGGGCCACAAGATCCCCCACAAGATAAAGTTTATCTTGCGTAGGATTGAAATCTACACGCGCTAATAAAAGCTGTAATTCATCATAACAGCCTTGCAAATCACCAACGAAATAGGTTGCCATTTTTGATCTGACCCCAAAAAGTTAGACTGTTATTTAAAGGATTGTTTTCGATATTGTACCGGACTCAGTCCTTTTAATTTTAGTTGAATCCGTCGGTGATTATAGTAATCCAAATAATCCCTGACGGCATCAACTATCTCCTCTCTACTGTTAAATTCCCGACCATAAAAACATTCTGTTTTTAATCGTCCAAAGAAACTTTCCATTGCGGCGTTGTCCAAGCAATTCCCTTTTCTCGACATACTTTGAATGATGCCATGTTCAGCCAAGATTCGACGATAAGCCACCATTTGATATTGCCATCCCTGGTCTGAATGTAAAATGACACCACAAGCTTTATTTAATCCTTTGACGGCTTGCATTAACATGTCCTCTACTTGCGCCCAGTTTGGGGAATAGCTGAGATTATATGAAACTATCTCATTGTTAAATAAGTCTAAAATTGGGGATAAATAGACTTTGCTCCCATCTTTCGCCTTAAACTCGGTGATATCGGTCACCCATTTTTGGTTCGGGGCCGTTGCACTAAAATCGCGTTCAAGATGATTCGGTGCAATCACCCCTATCGTGCCTCGATAGGTCGTAAATTTCTTGCTTTTTCTTGACCGCACTTGAAGCCCAAGTGTCTGCATTAAACGTTGAACTTTTTTATGATTCACGCCTGGCAAGCAGGCATGAACACGTCGGTAGCCATAATCAGGATGGTTGGCTTTGATGCGTTTAATGGTCTTTTTCAACAACTCATCCTTATCCAGTTTAATCTGAAGTTTAGCAAAAAACGTACTACGCGCTAATTGTGCAAAGCCTAAAAGCCATTTTAACGGATAGCGTGTTCTTAACCTTTGGATAATTTCCGTTGCTCGGCTTCGTCCTGAAGTCTGAGCCTTCTCAACTCCTTTAGGTAGGCTACCTCCGCTTCAAGCTGTAAAATTCTCAGGCGTAAACGGTCTTCTTCAGTTTTGGGTGGCGGTGGCATTTTTGCATATTTGGGTTTCATCGGCGGTCGTCCTGATGGTTTACGGGGAATAAGTCCTTTTATGCCACTTTTTTCAAATCGTTTCAACCATGTCCCGACTAGGGAGTTGGAAGGAATATTGTAAAAACGCGCAGTTTCTCTAATACTCATTTTCCCATTCAAAATAGGTTGAAGAACCTGTAATTTAAATTCGATTGTGTAGTGTTTACCCATAAAAAATCTGCACCTCAATTGTTGGTTTGTTGAGTCCAACTTTTGGGGTGCAGATCATTTTGACCGCTCTTTTTATTCTTCTGAATCTAAAATTTCATCTTTATTAATATCAGCAGGAGGATTATCCGCTAACCAGTTTGCTAAACGTGCATAATCTACGATAGCCAAATTTTCTGCACGTGCATTTAAATCAATGTCAAGTGCGGTCAGATTTTCAGGTGAAAATAACGTTGAGAGTGCATTACGCAATGTTTTACGACGTTGATTAAACGCTTGGGAGCAAACACGGTTCAGCCAATATAAATCTTTTACAGGGTGCGGCAATTCTTTATGTGGAATTAAACGCACAACAGCTGAATCTACTTTCGGTGCAGGTTTAAATGCAGAAGGTGGCACTTCAAGTACAGGCATCACTTGGCAGAAATATTGCGCCATAATGGTTAAACGGCCGTAAGCTTTGCTATTTGGTCCTGCGCATAAGCGTTTTACCACTTCTTTTTGTAACATGAAGTGCATGTCTTGAATCACATCATGATACTTAAACAAGTGGAACATCAATGGGGTGGAAATATTGTAAGGCAAGTTACCAAATACACGTAATTTCTGACCTTTTTCTGCCAAATTTTCTTTTGTATAAAGCTCACCAAAATCAAATTGCATGGCATCCGTTTCAATCACGGTGAGCTTTTGATGTAAAAATGGATGATGACGTAAACGTTCTGCAAGGTCTCGGTCAAGCTCTACCACAGTCAGATGCTCGACAAGTTCACCAACCGGTTCTGTTAAGGCGCCAAGCCCCGGACCAATTTCCACTAAGAATTGATTGGGTTGTGGGTAAATCGCCGCCACGATACCTTGAATCACAGAAGTATCATGTAAAAAGTTTTGACCAAAGCGTTTGCGGGCTGTATGGCCTAAATGTTTCTTTGTGTTCATAAAGATAGTCTAATAAATAATAAAGCTTGTGGTTTTATATCTTTAAATATCTAACCACTCTGGTTTTATTTCTCTCGGGGAGAGCTCATTCACATTATCGTTGTAATGCAGAATATGGCACACATTCTTGGAGTTGGGATGCCAATGTATAAAATTGTCTTTGTCTCGCGAATAAATACAAATCATCGCTTTATTTAACCCTGAAGCAATATGAACGGTGGATGTATCAACCGAAATAAGCTGTGTGCAATTTCTAATTAATTCAATAGTATGATAGATCATTATATGATGACTTGAATAAACAAACACATCATTAAATTGATTAGCGATACGACTTAAATGTTCATGAGTATCCGGCGTTGCAAGCAAGACTAACTGATGCTTATAAAAGTCTTTAATATATGTTAAATAATCTATAATGTGAGCATCATCAAACTTTCTATTTTTCCCATTTCCATAAAAGTTAATGGCAATAAAATTATTTAACTTATTATCCGTAATAAACTGGAGAATTTCTTCTTTAATTAAGTCATCTTGCGGAATATCATAGCTATCATCACTTAAATTAATGTTTGATTTAGCTAAAGCTTCTTTGTAAATTTCTGAAAAATGGCTATCTTTAGTAATATTTACGTTAAAAATATTATAATCTTCTTTTTGATAGCCAATATAATTATGAGCATTGATTATCCTCAAGAGCAACAAGTCTCGATTTCTAATGATGAGGGTTGGGTCAATGACAACATCATATCTTTCTTTTCTAATTAATAGCCCCTTTTTGATATAGTCTAAAATATTTCTTTTTTTTACAGTATAAATTTCATCAATATTTTTATTTTTTTGAAATAGATAAGCGTTTTTTTTCGTACAGATAACACCAATTTTTATCAATGGATTAAATTTCTTTATCTCTCGAAAAACAAAAGAGCTCACGATATAGTCGCCAATTTTCCCATCTTGTCGCAAAAATAAGAAACTCTTAGGATGTTCTAAACTTTGGGGATTATTTACTCTCGATGATTTATCGAGTATCCATTTCCCTATTTTTAATCTTAGGGCTTTTAACTTATTCATATCTCTCTTCAACTTGATTTATTTCAGAATCAATACTCAAACCTCTGAATACACAAGGTGGTTCGATTCCATAGGCATTCATTTTGTTTTTTTGAATAAGTCCTGTTAAGTAGTCTGAAGGCATTCGTACAGGATAAGCATAGTTAAGCAATTTTGAAGCGCCCAATTGTGTAATTAAATATGCGGCAGTACAGGTAATAAACCGCTTAGAATTTTTCGAAGGAGACTTATAATGTACAAGTCGATAGCCTTCATAAAGTTTTTTCTTACAAAGATATGATTTGGCTTTACCATGATCTAAAAAGATCAAATCATATTTTTTTCCAACTTTATTTAACGCATCCTGAACAATTTCCTCAAAATAATGTGAAACTATAGCATCATCTTCAAGAACAATAGCACTTTCAATATTGTTTTCTATAATATATTCATAAACATTAATATGGCTCATTGCGCAACCAATTTCGCCGAGTGTTAATGGCTTAGGTGATAAGTAGTGTTTTGGATAGAAATCATAATCGACAGATTCTAATACAGAAGCGGATAGTTTTTTCCCATCTGTTGCATCAAAAAAACTGAAGTCCAACCCCAAACCGGAAAGGCGTTTAGCAATATTTTCTCTTCTTTTTGAATGTTTTAAACTAATTACAATTATTTTAGGTATAGCCATAAATAGCCCTTAGTTGAAGTCATTTGTTTACATATAATTTTATCAAACCATCGTAAAATTGCTTTAGCTATTTTCAAGATAGCGCTGTTATCCTTTTAGAAAGGAAGGCGGCATAAGACTCAAACGCCTTATCTTTTCTCTATATTTTGTATGCTAAATGAAATTTTCTATCTGATCCAGCGTTGAAACATTATATATAATTGAATTATTAAAAAAAGAATGAGGATTTCAACAAAATACCATTTTAATCTTTCGTCTAACGCCAAAAACGGCTATAATCCGCCCGTTTTTCATTTATAACCCGCAAAAAGTGCGGTCAAAAAAATCATAATTTTAGAGGATAAAATGGCAAAAGAAGATTGCATTGAAATGCAAGGTACAATCTTAGAAACTTTACCTAACACCATGTTTCGTGTTGAATTAGAAAATGGTCATGTATTAACTGCACACATCTCAGGTAAAATGCGTAAAAATTATATTCGTATTTTAACAGGCGATAAAGTAACGGTAGAAATGACACCTTATGACTTGAGCAAAGGTCGTATCATTTTCCGTAGTCGTTAATTTAGAAATAAAAAAGAAAACCGATGTTGTTAATATCGGTTTTTTTGTTTGAAAAGCATGCAAATGATTTGAAGTCTAGAAAAAAAACTGTATAATCGGCATCCTTAGCCACGTTCATTTTTTCGTTCCTTGCCTTTGCAGATTGGTGGCTAGTCTACGTCAAAGGCTGATTAACCCGTAAGGAGCAGTAATGCGTCACTACGAAATCGTGTTTATGGTTCATCCGGACCAAAGCGAGCAAGTACCAGGTATGATCGAACGTTACACAGGTTCTGTTAAAGAAGCTGGTGGTCAAGTTCATCGCCTAGAAGATTGGGGTCGTCGTCAATTAGCGTACCCAATTAACAAATTACACAAAGCACACTACGTGCTTATGAATGTAGAAGCGCCTCAACAAGTCATCGACGAGCTAGAAACGACTTTCCGTTATAACGATGCTGTATTACGCAGTCTTGTTATCCATACTAAGCACGCCGTAACCGAAGCGTCCCCAATGAAAGCGGCTAAAGAAGAACGTAAACCTTTAGCTGAAGTTGAAAACAACGATTTTGAGGATGCTGAAGAGTAATTCAAAACTTGATAATCGCTTCTCGTTAATCGGCACAGTGTGTCAATTACCCAAGCGAAGCAAAAGCCCTAACGGGATTGCACATTGCCAATTTTGGCTGGAACATCGTTCCGAACAAGTCGAAAGTGGTTTATCACGCCAAGCGTGGTTAAAGATGCCAGTTCAAGTCAGTGGCAATCAGTTAATAGAAAAAACTCAAAGCATTACGGTCGGCAGTAAACTTCTTGTGGTGGGGTTTATTACTTCACATAAAACCTCAAATGGTTTAACGCAGTTAGTATTGCATGCCGAGCAAATCGAATTTATAGATTAGGAGACAGCCAAATGGCACGTTATTTCCGTCGTCGTAAGTTCTGCCGTTTCACAGCGGAAAATGTTGTTGAAATCGATTACAAAGATATCGCTACATTAAAGAACTACATTTCTGAAAGCGGCAAAATTGTACCAAGCCGCATTACCGGTACTCGTGCGAAGTACCAACGCCAATTAGCACGCGCAATCAAACGCGCTCGTTATTTAGCGTTATTACCTTACTCTGATTCTCATCACAATTAAGAAGGAGTTAGGAAATGCAAGTAATTCTTTTAGATAAAATCGTTCACCTAGGTAACGTAGGTGATCAAGTTAATGTTAAATCTGGTTTCGCTCGTAACTTCTTAATCCCACAAGGTAAAGCAGTTATGGCAACTAAAGCTAACATTGAACACTTTGAAGCACGTCGTGCAGAGTTAGAAGCAGCGGCAGCAGCAAGTTTAGCAGCAGCTCAAGCTCGTGCAGCACAAGTGACTGCATTAGGTTCTGTTACCATCGCATCTAAAGCAGGTGATGAAGGTCGTTTATTCGGCGCAATCACTACTCGTGATGTAGCAGAAGCCGTAACTGCAGCTGGTGTTGAAATTGCGAAAAGCGAAGTTCGTTTACCAAATGGTCCAATCCGTACTCTTGGTGATCACGATGTTCGTTTCCAACTTCACGGTGAAGTATTTGCAACATTAGATGTTATCGTTGTTGCAGAATAATTATCAAAGTTTTTGATAAAAGAAAACCCGACGTAATGTCGGGTTTTTTGTTTTTCTGGA
The DNA here is from genome assembly GCF_900638025.1 of Haemophilus parainfluenzae. Classification (NCBI taxonomy): domain Bacteria; kingdom Pseudomonadati; phylum Pseudomonadota; class Gammaproteobacteria; order Pasteurellales; family Pasteurellaceae; genus Parahaemophilus; species Parahaemophilus parainfluenzae. The sequence continues at coordinate 829,019 of NZ_LR134481.1, read as the reverse complement.
TTAAGAAAATATTTTAGTTATGCTTAAAGAATAAAAAAAGTGCGATCATTTTTTTGACCGCACTTTTATTTATCCATTTAGTGTTGTTTTAAATTACAAACCTAATACAGCAAATAACACCCAAATTGTGTAAATCATTGCCAAACCGTAAAAGATAAATCCGCCTGCTGGCACGTGGATTTTAAGATCGTGCATCGCATGATGGATACGGTGTAAACCACACCACATAGGGAAAATTGTTAAAACTAAGATAACTAATTTTCCGATCCAAGAATAAGCGAATGTAATTAAGTTATGTGGATCAATTAATCCGAATGGTAACAATAAACCAAGGATTAAGATTACCACAGGGAAGAAAATCGCACTGACAGTCCCGCCAGCACCAAACATCAACCATACTGGTGGTTCACCAGAGCGTTTTGGATTTTGTTCGACCATTTTTTCTCTCCCTACATATAAACTAAAATTAATGCGATAACACTAATCACAGCTGTAACTGCCCAAAGTGCATTTCTTAACACGTGATGTGGTAAACGCTCATTTTTAACAATGATGTTCATCACTTTTGGTGTCATCACGAAATAAGTTGCTGTGTGATATAAAGTCGCAATTAATGTGATGATATTTAAGAACACCACAATTGGATTTCTTAAGAAGCCGATGAAATCAATAATGCCTAGACCTGGAACAGGATTGCTTGCAAGGCAAAGTACGCCATAAAGCAATACGATACAGAACCATACAGCAAAGATAGAGGTTGCTTCACGCACCATATACGCTTTGTAGAAATCCAATTTTTGCCACCAAGTAGCCGTCATTGGGCGAACATATTTTTTACGTTTACTTACTGTTACTGACATATTCTTCCCCTTAGCCTTTTGGTTTTAGCATTGAGATAACATAATCTTTGGCACTTTCCACTTTGCCTTGGTTGATTGCAGAAGCTGGATCCACGTGTTTTGGACACACTTCAGAACAATAACCCACGAAAGTACAGCTCCAAACACCGTTTTTACCATTTAATAATGGCATACGTTGAGCTTTACCATGGTCACGGTTATCAAGGTTGTAACGGTGTGCCATCGTAATTGCTGCTGGGCCTAAGAATTCAGGATTTAAACCAAATTGCGGACAAGCCGCATAGCATAAACCACAGTTAATACACATTGAGAATTGACGATATTTTTCAAGCTGTGCCGGAGTTTGTTTAGTACGGCTTACTTGCAATTCTTTCGATGGATGTGGTTTACCATCTAATGCTGGTGCTTCGTTACCAATAATATAAGGTTTAATTGCCTCTAAGCTTTCGATAAAGTGGCTTAAATCAACCACTAAGTCGCGTTCAATAGGGAAGTTTGCTAATGGTTCAATACGCATGTGGCCACTGTAATCACGTAAGAACGTTTTACAAGCCAATTTTGGTTTGTTATTGACCATCATCCCACAAGAACCGCAGATTGCCATACGGCAAGACCAACGATAAGAAAGAGACGGTTCAAGTTTATCTTTAATGTAACCTAACGCATCTAAAAGAGAGGTTTGATTATCATAAGGTACTTGATAAGAGCTTAAATGTGGCTCTTGATCGTTTTCTGGGTTGTAGCGTAATACTTCTACAGTCATTACCGGTGAATTAGCCATTTGCTTGCTCCTTAGCTTTCGCAGCCGCTTCTGCCGCTTCTGCTTCAGCACCATAAACACGTTTTGCTGGTTGAGATTTAGTGATTTTCACCGGGCTGTATTCAATACGCGGTGCATCATCGCCATTGTAGTAAGCAAGGGTGTGTTGTAAATAATTCACATCATCACGTTCAGTGTAGTCTAAGCGTTGGTGTGCACCACGAGACTCTTTACGTTCAATTGCAGAGTTTGCAATAGATTGAGCTACATCAAGGATGTAACCTAATTCTACGGTGTAAAGCACATCGGTATTGAATACGCTTGAACGGTCTGCAACACGAATACGTTTATAACGTTCTTTAAGCTCAGCAATTTTATCTACTGCTTTTTGCATGCTTTCTTGGTCACGGTAGATACCACAACCTTCTTCCATTACGGTACCCATTTCGTCACGGATTTCAGACCAAGATTCGTTACCTTCTTGGTTATAAAGTGCTTCAAGGCGAGCTACAACATCTTGCGCTTGCGCATCAACTGCTGCACGGTTTGCAGGTTGTGCTTCTGCTGCACGTTGTGCGGCATATTCACCTGCAACACGGCCTAAAACCACTAATTCTGCAAGCGAATTAGAACCTAAACGGTTTGCGCCATGTAAACCAGAAGACGCACATTCACCCACAGCAAATAAACCTTTAATGCGAGTTTCGCTGTTGTAATCCACTTCAATACCACCCATGGTGTAGTGAACAACAGGACGTACAGGGATTGGTTCATTAACTGGGTTTACACCTTCATAAGCACTGGCTAATTCACAAATGAATGGAAGACGTTCATGTAAATATTTTTCACCTAAGTGACGTAAGTCAAGATGAACCACATCAACACCTTTTGCCGTTTTTAAGGTGTTGCCTTTTTTCCATTCTTGCCAGAACGCTTGTGAAACTTTATCACGTGGACCAAGTTCCATATATTTGTTTTCAGGTTTACCGATTGGGGTTTCAGGGCCTAGACCATAATCTTGTAAATAACGGTAGCCGTTTTTATTCACTAAGATACCGCCTTCACCACGACAACCTTCAGTCATTAAGATACCGGTGTTTGGTAAGCCGGTTGGATGATATTGCACAAATTCCATATCACGAAGAGGAACACCATGACGATATGCCATTGATAAACCATCACCAGTTACGATACCGCCGTTGGTGTTGAATTTAAATGCACGACAACCACCACCAGTTGCAATCACAACCGCATTTGCGTTGATTTGAATAAGTGTACCTTCCATCATATTCATCGCCACCATACCGCGAGCGTGGCCATCATCAACTAAGATGTCTAAAACGAAGTGCTCGTCAAAGCGTTGAATTTGTGGATATTGAGTAGATGTTTGGAAAAGTGTGTGTAATAAGTGGAAACCCGTTTTATCTGCCGCAAACCAAGTACGTTCGATTTTCATCCCACCGAAACGACGCACGTTCACATCGCCATCTGCTTTACGGCTCCAAGGGCAACCCCAACGTTCAAGTTGAGTCATTTCCACTGGAGAATGTTCAACGAAGTATTCCACCACATCTTGTTCACATAACCAGTCACCACCAGCAACGGTATCGTGGAAGTGTTTATCGTAGGAATCTTCCTCTTTAATTACTGCGGCCGCACCACCTTCTGCTGCAACCGTATGGCTACGCATAGGATAAACCTTAGAAACTAATGCGATCTTTAAGTTAGGGTTTGCTTCTGCTGCTGCAATTGCTGCACGTAAACCGCCGCCACCGGCACCAACAATAGCAATATCGACATTAACCGTTTGCACGATATCCTCCAATTAAAAGTAAAAAAATGAAACGCCCTAATAAAAGCAATAGGGAACATGCTACCATTCTGCCATTTTTGTTTACAAATTAGTAACCTTTTTTCCTGAATAAACGGATAAAATACTAAAAGTGTGATCTAACTCAAAAAAGTTAGTTTTTATATATTTTGGGATGATAACTGTTTTCGTTTATAAACCCTTCAATTGGATTATTGAGTTAAAAATCGCTCTTGTTTACAATAATCTCATTCCTCTTAGTGCCCAAAATGGAGAAAAAAATGACCGCACTTAGCGATGAACAAACACTATGGCAACCTTCTGCTCCAATAAAAAATTTACTGGCTCGTGCAAAAATTATTGCTGATATTCGCGAATTCTTTACTGATCGTGGATTATTAGAGGTAGAAACACCTGTTTTAAGCGAATTTGGCGTAACCGATCTCCATCTTTCCACCTTTAGTACCGAATTTATTGCACCTTTTGGCGAATTATCAAAAACACTCTGGCTTTCCACTAGTCCGGAATATCACATGAAACGTTTACTGGCTGCTGGCAGTGGGCCAATTTTTCAAATTGGTAAAGTATTCCGTAATGAGGAGGCTGGCAATCGGCATAATCCAGAATTTACCATGCTTGAATGGTATAGACCGTACTTTGATATGTATCGTCTGATGAATGAAGTGGATGATTTATTACAACAAATTCTTGATTGTAAACCCGCAGAAACCTTAAGTTATCAGTTCGTATTTCAAGAATATGTAGGATTAGACCCACTTTCTGCAACTCGTCAAGAATTAGTTGAAGCGGCTCGTAAACACCATTTCATGGCAGATGAAAATGAAGACAGGGACACATTATTACAATTTTTATTCAGCGAAGTGGTAGAACCTAATATCGGGCAAGAAGCACCTGTTGCTGTATATCATTTTCCCTCTTCACAAGCTGCACTTGCACAACTTAGTCCAGAAGATAGTCGTGTGGCAGAACGCTTTGAGTTTTATTATAAAGGATTAGAATTAGCAAATGGTTTTCACGAGTTAACTGATGCCCGTGAACAACAACACCGCTTTGAGCAAGATAACCGCCTACGCGAAAAAGCAGGCTTACCACAACGTGAAATCGATCATCGCTTCCTGGCGGCATTACAAGCAGGGATTCCCAATACATCAGGCGTGGCTTTAGGTGTCGATCGTTTAATTATGATTGCATTAGGTGCTAAAAGTATTAAAGAGGTGATTTCATTTTCAGTGGAGTGTGCTTAACGCTATCAAATACCCATTATTTCTTCGACACTTAGGCGATTATAAAGAATAAATAAAACAAGGAATCGATCTGGCCAAATATTTAAAATGTCAGTAAGTCAATTTGGGATTGCTTAAAAAGCAAACTTTATTGTTTGAAAAATGTGATCTTGATCTGATTTTAGAAAATTGATGTCATGAGCCCATTGACAGTGTAGATTTATTTTGTAATATTTGTGGCGTCTATTTCGGAGATTGAACTTTTTATGAAAAATTGCTTCAATCAAAAATCGTAGAGCATAACCCAAAGGAATAACAATTATGAAAAAGACACTAGCAGCATTAATCGTTTCCGCTGTTGCCGCTTCAGCAGCAAATGCAACAATAGTTTATGATAACGAAGGTACTAAAGTTGAGTTAAGTGGTTCTCTTCGTTTAATTTTAGAAAAAGCAAAAGCGAAAGAAACGAATCAACAAACGGGTGAATCAACTAGAACCGCAAACTCTGCTTTACGTAACGCAGGATCTCGTTTTGGTGTGAAAGTAAAACATAACCTAGATAATGATTTCTATGCGTTAGGTCGTTTAGAATTCCGTTTTGATGATACAGATTCTCGCGATGAATTTGGTGGTCTTTATGCTAAACGTGCTTACGTCGGTTTAGGTAGCAAAGCAACTGGTGATATCACATTTGGTCGTCAAGTGACTATTGCAGATGATTTAAACCAAACAAATGACTACGAATATGGATTAATTCCAAAAGGTGCTTATATTCCTACTTCAGGCACTGGCGTCATTCGTTATGACTATAAAGCTATTGAAGGTTTACAATTAAGTGCTAACTATAATTTTGGTCAACGCCATAATGATAAAGGTAGAGAGCTTAAAGTTGGTCTAAAAAATGCATTTGCAGTAGGTGCATTATACGAAGCTGGTGCTCTTGATGCTCGTTTAGCTTATGGTCATACCAACTTTGAAACTAACGCAGCACATTCTCACCGTTTGGATGGTTTCTTAGCATCCTTAGGTTATACCATTAATGATTTCAAATTAATCGGTGACTTTGGTTATGCTCATGATAAAAATGATAACGCTAAATTAAATAAATTCTACGTGTCGCCTGGCTTTGAATATCAAGTACTTCCAACATCTAAAGTATATGGTAACTACTTATACGAGCATGTAAAAGTTGAAGATAGCAATAAAGCAAAAACTCACGGCTTCTTACTCGGTGCTGACTATAAGCTTCATAAACAAGTTGTTGTATTCTTAGAAGGTAAATACGCAACTGTTAAAAAATACACTGCCAATACAAATGGTGGTTATACTTACTCAGCGAAGATTAACGACAAAGCTATCGGTGTAGGTATGCGTGTATACTTCTAATTTTTGATTAGAAGAAAATCTTAAAAGGCGAATCGAAAGGTTCGTCTTTTTGTTTGTTTTTTTTAAATCTCCCCAAACCTTTTTTAAATCTCCCCAAACTCCTCTTTACAAAAGAAGGGCTTTTTTATGATGTTGATTTTAGTGATTTTATTGGGAGTATTTGAGAGGGCTAAGAATGGAGAGCATTTATTTGCCATTAAAATCTCCCCCCTATTTCGTAAAGAGGGGGTTAAGGGGAGATTTAATTATTTCAATCTATCCAAAACCAATTTCCCCATCATTTCAATATGGGCTTTTTCTGCATTTAATGCAGGGATATAGTGATAAGACACACCGCCGTGATTTAAGAACGTTTCTTTATTTTCAACCTCAATTTCTTCTAAGGTTTCTAAGCAATCCACCGAAAAACCTGGGCAAATTACCGCTATTTTTTGAATCCCTTGAGAAGCTGCTTCTTCTAAAAAGTGATCGGTATAAGGTTGTAACCATTCTTCTCGGCCAAAGCGAGATTGGAACGTCATATTCCATTGGTTTTCCGTTAAACCTAATTTATCCACAATGGCAATCGTGGTTTGTTTACAATGCTGACGATAATAATCGCCCATATTCTCATAACGTAATGGAATGCCATGATAAGAAAAAAGCAAAAACTCATCGGGTTTTAACCGCACTTTGATGGAATCTACCAACGCATTAATGTAGTTTTCATCAAGATGATAAGAATGAATAAACTCAAAAGGCACAATATTACGTTCTTGTGCAATGACACGATTAAACGCATCGATTAATGCGCCTGTTGTGGTGCTAGAATATTGTGGATAAAGTGGCAACACAATCATGCGTTCTACATCATTTTTGAGTAAATTTTTGACCGCACTTTGCATCGAAGGATTGCCGTAAGTCATGGCAATTTCGACTTGTGCATTGATGCCTTGTTCAGTCAAATAAGCTTGTAAACCTGTTTGTTGTTGCTTTGTAATAGCGAGCAGCGGAGAGCCTTGAGCGGTCCAAATAGCTTGATAATTTTGTGCAATACGTTTAGAACGCATCGGTAAAATAATAGTTTTTAAAAGGGGATACCATTTCCAACGGGGTAAATCTACCACTCGAGGATCTGTGAGAAATTCCCATAAATAACGTGAAATTGCTTTGGCGTTAGGTTCATCCGGCGTACCAAGATTGGCTAAGATAACACCGATTTTTTGAGTTTTATTCATAAATGTTTAATAGAAAGCGTTAATCGAGAAACGCAACAAAGTTTATCTTGTTCATCACGAATGTCAATTTGCCATACATGGATATTTTTACTTAAACTAATAGGGATTGCCTTAGCAATCACAAAACCTTGTTTTACTGAATGGAGGTGATTCGCATTAATGTCTAAGCCGACAACTATTTGTCCCTCTTCTACACAGAGAAATCCTGCCAGAGATCCAATAGTTTCGGCCAAGGCAACAGATATGCCCCCATGTAGCAAACCAAAAGGCTGTATTGTGCGATGATCTACAGGCATTTTGGCCTCAATCCAGTTTTCTCCAACCGCATAAACCTCAATACCTAAATGTTCTATAGCACAGTTTTTACTCATTTCATTAAGTTGATTAAGTGTGAATGTCTTTTTCCAGATCGCCATGTAGGTTATTCCTTAGATAGGCTGATTAATTTTTGAGTTTTTTATCTTTTAAGATAATTCAATGCGGTTTATTTGCTAGAGTGCAAGTCAGCATTATAACGAAAATCTACTTTGTATGTTGAAATTTATGCTGAAAACGATCAACCCTCCCCTTTTTCATATAGACAATTCCAATTACATCAATTTATAGCTTTCTTCCTCATTTTTAGGCAAAATAGGAGAAAATTTAAGTGAGTAAAAAAAGGATTATTACAATGACTAAACATTACGATTATATTGCGATTGGTGGTGGTTCTGGCGGGATTGCCTCAATTAACCGTGCGGCAAGCTACGGTAAAAAATGTGCCATTATTGAAGCAAAACATTTAGGTGGTACTTGCGTGAATGTGGGATGTGTACCGAAAAAAGTGATGTTCTATGGTGCACAAGTTGCAGAAGCAATTAATAGCTATGCACCGGCTTATGGTTTTGATGTAGAAGTGAAAAAGTTTGATTACGCGAAATTAGTCGAGAGTCGTCAAGCTTATATCGGTCGTATTCATACCTCTTACAACAATGTATTAGCAAAAAATAATGTAGATGTTCTAAATGGTTTTGCTCGCTTTAAAGATGCGAAAACGATTGAAGTGAGCTATGCAGATGGTTCAACAGAATTAGTGACAGCAGATCATATTTTAATTGCTACTGGTGGTCGTCCAAGTATTCCTGCGGTAAAAGGTGCAGAATACGGGATTGATTCAAATGGCGTGTTTGCTTTAAATGAATTACCAAAACGTGTTGCAGTAGTCGGTGCGGGTTATATTGCTGTTGAATTAGCAGGTGTTTTAAATAGTTTAGGTAGCGAAACCCATTTATTTGTGCGCCAACACGCTCCATTGCGTCATCAGGATCCATTAATTGTAGAGACATTAGTTGAAGTGTTAGCACAAGATGGAATTCAATTACATACCAAAGCGTTGCCTGAAGAAGTCGTAAAAAATTCCGATGGTTCACTTACCTTGAAATTACAAGATGGTCGTGAAACCACGGTAGATACGTTAATTTGGGCGATAGGTCGCGAACCAGCAACGGATGTGATTAATCTTGAAGTAACGGGCGTGAAAACCAATTCTCGTGGACAAATTATTGTCGATAAATATCAAAATACAAACGTGCCTGGTATTTATGCTGTGGGAGATATTATCGAAGGTGGTATTGAATTAACACCCGTTGCCGTGGCAGCAGGTCGTCGCTTATCTGAGCGTTTATTTAATAATAAACCGACTGAACATTTAGATTATAACTTAGTGCCAACTGTGGTATTCAGCCATCCGCCAATTGGTACGGTGGGTTTAACTGAACCGCAAGCGATTGAGCAATATGGCGAAGAAAATGTGAAAGTGTATAAATCCTCTTTCACAGCTATGTACACCGCTGTAACAGATCATCGCCAACCTTGCCGAATGAAGTTAGTTTGTGTTGGCAAAGAAGAGAAAATTGTGGGATTACACGGTATTGGTTTTGGTGTGGATGAAATGATCCAAGGTTTTGCCGTGGCAATCAAAATGGGCGCAACGAAAGCAGACTTTGATAATACCGTAGCGATTCACCCAACAGGTTCTGAAGAATTTGTGACAATGCGTTAATTACAGATAAAGAAAGTGCGGTCAAAATCTCTAATGTTTTTGACCGCACTTTTTATTGTGATTTGTTATTAGGCTGCTGCGCGATTGCCTAATGTGCCATCATCTTCCATTTCTTTAGCCACACCGACGACCTCAGCTATTTTGTCTCCTTCTTTGAAGAAAACAAACCCACCATGTTCCATTTTGACCCAAGGTTCATCTTTGGTGAGCGGGAAAGTCGTAATGATCGTGACTTTGTCGCCATCTTTCGCATAATCATTAAAATCGATAACACCATCATCATCAATGCGATGCGCTTTACCAAAAGGGGCTTTACGCGTTAAATAATGCAAATTAGTTGAGCAGTGGGCGATCATCCATTCTCCGTTTGAAAGAATGAAGTTAAAGGTGCCTTTTTCTGAGAGCGATTTAGCAATATCTTGAATCGCGCTAAAAATTTCCATTTCAGACGGTTTACGACGGAAACGATTTTTCAAATATTCCGCCATATAACAAAATGCAGCTTCTGAATCAGTTGAGCCAATAGGCTGACAGAAATTCTCAGACATATCGGGTAATTCTTTTAAATTACCATTGTGAGCAAACACCCAGTTTTCGCCCCAGATTTCACGAATAAAGGGATGGGTGTTTTCAATCGTGACCCCTCCTTGTGTTGCTTTACGAATGTGGGCGATCACGTTCAGTGATTTAATATTGTATTGTTTTACACAATCCGCAATTGGGGATTGAGATGCAGCGTGGTTATCGCGAAAAATACGCACACCGCGACCTTCAAAAAAAGCGATACCGAAGCCATCTGAATGGCAATCAGTAAGACCCGCACGACGACGGAAACCTTCAAAAGAAAAGACAATATCCGTCGGCGTATTGCAGTTCATTCCGAGTAATTGGCACATAAATTCCTACAACTTATTTTTATCATTTTATACCCTTATAATATGTGCTGATTTAACACCATAATACATTGAAATTCAAGAGAGATAATAAAGGATTTTTAGACTAAAAAGTTACATAAAATAACCTTGGGCTTTTATAAAGTAGAAAGACATGACAGTTTAAGCCAGGCTAACAATGTCATAATTTTGATAACGCATTAGTTTATCTATCTATTAGAATTAATTCTTGTCATTATTCCGAAACGAAGAACATATATTCAGGAATGACTATGCAAGAATTTACTTGAGTTAAAAGTGGAACTGGCGCATATTATTTCACGGTAAAAAATACCTTGAAAATTAACCGCACTTTGTTTTGATATTTCCAAAGTGCGGTCAAAATTTAAAAGAAATTAAAAAACACCTAAAAATCTGACCGCACTTTTGTCTCTCTTTACTTTAGTCACAACGAGTAAGATAATAAATGAAAACCATTATCAAAATACAAGTATTAGACTTGTTTCATTATAAGGAGATAACCATGACAATGAATAGACGTGATTTTTTAAGAATGAGCGCAGCACTTACGGCAGCGGGCATGTCGCCTTCTCTCTTTGCGGCAACAAAAGAGCAATTTACCATTTATGGCGCACCCGCAATGCCAAGTGTAACCATTGCGGTGGCGGCAGCACAAGGTAAATTAGCCAAACAAGCGGATGTAGCATTAGAGATTTGGCGTTCGCCTGATCAGTTGCGTGCGGGTGTAGCAAGTGGGCAATTTAAAGTGATGATGAGCCCAAGTAATGTCGGCGTGAATTTACGTAATCAGGGGCAACAAGTTGGCATGGTGAATATTCTCACCAATGGGATTACGCAGTTGATGTGTAAAGGTAGTGCCATTACTTCACCGCAAGAATTGGTGGGTAAAAAAATCCTTGTGCCATTTAAAAACGATATGCCAGACATCGTATTGCAGGCTCTACTGAAAAAACTGAATATTGATATTAATAAAGTGGATATCACCTATGCGGCAACGCCAACTGAAGCAATTGGGTTGTTCTTGCTTAAAGATTTCCATGCGGCCATCTTGCCAGAACCAATGGCAAGTGCGGTTGTGCAGAAAGCTAAAATCGTCGGTACAGAGATTGTACGTGGCTTCGATTTAGTGAAAGAATGGGGTCAAGCGTTTAACACGAAACCGCTTATTCCAATGGCGGGCATTATTGCTAACGAAGAATACTTCCACGCACACAAGGCTGAGTTTGATCTACTTCACCAAGATTTAAGTGATGCGTTAAACTGGATTATGGCTAACCGCAAAAGTGCGGCTGAAATTGGCGCTAATTATCTGCCAGCACCAGAAGCCGCTATTGAAATGGGCTTAGACGGTGCGCGCTTAACGGTAACCAAAGCCAGTGAACTGAAAAATGAAATCATGCAATTCTATGAAACCTTGATGGCGTTCAATCCAAAACTCTTAGGTGGTAAATTACCAGATGATAAATTCTTCTTGGCTTAATTGGAAACTGAATCACATAACATGATTAAAACTGACAAAATCCGTAAACCACAACCTGTCCTGTTTTACATCATCGACTACCTCTGGAGCGGTTTTACCGGCTTGAGTGTGGCGATGATGGTTGTTGCTTTGTGGGCTTGGGGCAGCTCAGTATTTGGTGAATTTATGCTGCCTGCTCCCTCGGATGTTTTTCAAAAAGCCCTTGAGCTGCTCGAGCATTTCCAACAAAACGAAATCGGTATTTCATTATGGCGTTCTGTGGTGGGTATTGCCATTGCATTAGTCGCAGGCTTAGCGGCAGGGCTGATTGCGGGAAGCTTTAAAACCGCTATGGCATTGCTTAAACCCGTCATTATGATTTTATTAGCCATGCCACCAATTATTTGGGTCGTGATGGCGTTATTTTGGTTTGGTTTTGGTAATCCAAGTGTGCTATTTACCATTATCGTTTTAGTTGCCCCGCTGACCTTTGCCAGTGCAGCCATGGGCATGGCAAGTGTAAACAAACAACATGAAGAATTGTTTGATGCGTACAAACTCGGATTGTGGAAAAAAATCCGCTATTTGTATGTTCCCCATCTCACGGGCTATGTGATTTCCAGTATTGGCGTCGCGGTTGCGATGGGCGTAAAAGTGGTAATTATGGCAGAGCTTTTGGGAGCTAATGAGGGTGTAGGAGCACAGATTGCCGATGCCAGAGCCATGTTAGATACATCAACGGTCATGGCTTATGTGTTGTTGGTGATTGTGTTTGTTTCCCTCTTTGAATATTTGATTACCAAGCCATTGGAAATCCTATTTATGCCGTGGAGAAGATAATGCTGAGTTTAAAAAATGTGCGTTTTGAAATTCTCCGCGATCCTATCGTGCGCGATTTCAGTATGGATTTACAACCGGGCGAAGTGAAAACCTTATTCGGCCCTAGTGGCTGTGGCAAAACTACTGTACTGCGTTTAATTTCAGGTTTAGAAACACCAAAATCAGGCGAAATCAATAATACATTCCGTAAAACGGGATTTCTGTTTCAAGAAAATCGTCTATTAGAAAATCTCACTGCTATGCAGAATATCGCCATTTTTATGGATAATCCTAATGAAAATGAAATCATTGCGCTGGCAGAAAAGATCGGGCTTTCTTCGGGGGATTTGAATAAATACCCGACCGAATTATCGGGCGGTATGGCAAAACGCGTGGCATTTTTGCGTCTATTGCTATGTGGCTGTGATTTAGCCTTATTGGACGAACCTTTTGTCGGTTTGGATCGCGATTTACGGGATATTTTAGCCGCTATGTTAGTGGAAAAAATTGAGCAGCAAGGCATGGCTTGCATTTTAGTGACGCACGATCGTTTTGAAGCAGCTCGATTAAGCCGAGAGATTATGCAGCTTTCTCCAAAAGGGATGGATGTGCAAAATGTGATTACCTTGCCAACGCCATTATCCGAACGCAATTCAGCCTTTGAAGAAACCGTAGTCGCACGCGAATTTCAAGGAATCCATTACTATGAATAATTTCTTTACCCATCCGATGCGACCCTTTTTTGTCGGAGCTGCCATTCTTGCGATTGTTGGTGCCTTGAGCTTTTTCATCAGCCCCGATGATCTCATCCTACACCGCAAAATTTTCTTAGAATTTATGCTACCAGCCGCATACGGCGGCTTTCTGACGGCTTCCATGCTCGAATGGACAAATTACAAAGGTAATTTAAAACCTATTGCGACGATTTTATCGGTGCTCTTGCTTGCAGGATTGGTGTTATTGCCATTTTCCCCGCAAACCGCCTCGTTTTTAGTGGCAGCTTATTGGCTCGCGTTGTTACTCTTTTGTGCTTGGCTGTTTTGGTTGGATCGCAATACTGACAATTTTACTTTACTGATGTTACTTGCTGCATTTACTGTTTGCCAGACGGCTTACGCCATGACTGATAGTCTGAAATTATTGCGAGCACAGGTGCATTTGAATATGGCGGCAGTGATGTTTGTATCAATTCGAGTCAGCATTCTATTAGGCGCAGAGGCGCTGAAAGAAAGTACATTGAAAGATCCCGTATTTATCCCGAATGTCGTGTATAAAAATATCGCAATTACATTTTTATTACTTCATACCACAGCAGAGCTTTGGTTGCCTGCGCAAACAGCTGCGTTTACTGCCTTTGCCGTTGGCTTTATCTTGCTTGCCAAGTTACGCGAATTACATCATCACGAACTGCTACGTAAACATTACGTACGCACTTATTATGTCCTTCAACTGTTCGCCGCGATTGGTTATTTGTGGATTGGCATAAATAAATTAATTGATGAGCCTACTGCCGATCCGTTACACATGGTGACACTCGGCGGGATTCTCGGCAGTATGATGATGATTTGGCTCACTGCGGGATTATGGCATAGTGGCTTTACGAAACTGGATTATCCAAAACTCTGCCACCTTGCCGTGCTTTGTCTTTTCACAGCGGCACTTTCCCGAGCTTGTTTAATGTATGTGGACGAGCTGTTTTTTATCACGATTCCCGCTATTTTAATTGCCATTGTGTTTATACTGTATTTGGCCACCTTTGTGCCGATATTCCGAAACAATGCCTTTACGGATGATCCGGAGTAATGACCAATCCGCACATCAATGTGCGGATTTTTGATATTTTTTAGACCGCACTTAATAGGCTTTTAATTGTGCCATGGCTTTACAATCAGCAGCTTGATGATCATCTTCGGTAATTAAACTTTGTAGGAAATGTTTAATTTCAGTCAGTTCGGCAATTTTTTCTTCGACTGAAACCAAATGTTTTGCCAACATACTATCCACTTCACAATGTTGAGATTGCTGCGTTTTCATCTCATTAAAAAATTTAATTTCGGCCAAGCTAAAATCTAACGCTCGGCAGGTTTTAATAAACTTTAATTGTTTCAAACTGGCTTCATCATAATCTCGATAACCATTTGCCAGCCGTTTAGGCTCCGGCATTAAACCCATTTTTTCATAATAACGAATAGTTTCTAAATGAATACCGCTTTGTTTGCTGAGTTCGTGAATCTTCATTTTTTTAAAATCAAGCCTTGACCTTGTAGTTGCTACGGACTTTATACTTTATCTCAAGTTAATTAAAGACACAATGAGGAGCATTATGTCCGACCACCATTCCCATGAACATCATGACCATTCATCTCATGAACATATTCCACAAGATAAAAAAATCTTAGCGCTCAGTTTTGCCATCATTACCGGCTTTATGGTTGTCGAATTTGTTGGCGGCTATTGGTTTAACAGCTTGGCTCTCATGGCTGATGCGGGTCACATGGCAAATGATAGTTTATCGTTATTTTTAGCCTTGCTAGCGTTGTTTCTATCTACTCAAAAACAAAGATACATTGCCCTACTTAATAGCGGCTCATTGATTGTTGTGGCATTGATGATTTTAGTTGAAGCCATTCAACGCTGGCAAAATCCCATCGAGATGATGGCATTACCAATGCTAGGAGTGGCATCGCTAGGATTACTCGTTAATCTTTTCGTTGCTTGGATAATGTTGAAAAGTGATCATGACAATCTTAATATCAAAGCCGCTTATCTGCATGTATTAACAGATTTATTTGGCTCCATTATCGCGATTCTTTCAGGATTGAGCGCTTATTTTCTCGGATGGCAATGGGTGGATCCCTTAGCCAGTATGATATTGAGTATTCTTGTGCTAAAAAGCGGAATTGGAGCATTTCGCTTGGCATTAAAAAACACTTAAAAAATTAACCGCACTTTGGTTTGATATTTCCAAAGTGCGGTCAATTTTCAGCGATTATTTCAACTCGCCTCGTTCTACAATAATTCCGACATTACTTGCTTGCGCAACCGCTTTAGGTTTGCTTAATTTGAGGCGTAACCATGAAATCCCAAAACGTTGTTGTAATTGCTCTGCTACTTCATAAGCCACACGCTCAATCAATAAAAATGGCTTAGCTTGGACATAATCTAAAATAAATTGACTGACTTCGGCATAATTGAGGCAGTATTGCACATCATCTGTTTCTGCGGCTTTTTGACAATCCCATGCCATTTCCAAATCAAAAACGAGCTTTTGTTTAATTTGTTGCTCCCAGTCATACACGCCAATTTGTGCGAAGACCACTAATTCTTCAATAAAAATACGATCCATCTCTCATTCCTGTAAAAATATAGTGGGCTTATGCTATCAAGTTTGGTTAAAATAACGAACAAGTTTTTCAAATACAATCAAGATTGTGGAGCACAAAATGAGCCTATTTGCCCTTTTTTATATGATTTTTGCTTATTTACTGGGTTCGATTTCCAGTGCAATTTTGATTTGTAAGGTAGCAGGCTTGCCTGACCCACGAAAAAATGGCTCTCATAATCCTGGTGCGACCAATGTATTGCGTATTGGCGGACGTTGGGCGGCGCTTGCAGTATTAATTTGCGATATTTTAAAAGGGATGTTACCGGTTTGGGCGGGGTATTATTTAGGACTCACGCAATTTGAATTAGGCATGGTTGCCTTGGGTGCGTGTTTAGGACATATCTTCCCTATTTTCTTTCAATTTAAAGGCGGGAAAGGTGTAGCGACCGCATTTGGCGCTATTGCTCCCATCTCTTGGGGCGTCGCTGGTTCAACGCTTGGCACTTGGTTGTTAGTCTTCTTAATTAGTCGCTATTCTTCATTAAGTGCGGTTATCACAGCACTTCTCGTACCATTTTATGTTTGGTGGCTTAAACCGGAATTTACCTTCCCCGTTGCCTTAGTTTGCTGTTTGCTGATTTATCGTCACCACGACAATATTCAGCGCTTATGGCGAGGCCAAGAAGATAAAATGTGGGGAAAATCCAAAAAGAAATAAATAAAAAAACCTGTCGATAATCGACAGGTTTTCTTTTTATCAAAATGGCTTAGAAATCAACCGCACTTTTAAGTTTTTTCAGTGCGTTTGCTTCAAGCTGACGAATACGTTCTGCAGACACATTATATTTTGCTGCAAGATCATGAAGGGTGGCTTTATCATCATCTAACCAACGCGCTTTGATAATATCTTGGCTACGTTCGTCAAGATTTGCTAAGGCTGTACCTAACTTTTCTGTTGCTTGTTCTTCAAAGTTTTCGCTTTCAAGTTCTGCCGCAAAGTTTGAGCTTTTATCTTCTAAATATAAAGAAGGTGCATAAACTTCGTCATCATCGTCTGTTGGCAAATCAAAGCCTACATCAGCCCCTGTCATACGGGATTCCATTTCGATGACATCTTCTTTTGATACGCCAAGCTCATTCGCCACCATATCCACTTCGTTTTCATTGAACCAACCTAAACGTTGTTTAGTTTTACGTAGGTTAAAGAACAATTTACGTTGTGCTTTCGTGGTCGCGACTTTCACAATACGCCAGTTGCGAAGGACATATTCATGGATTTCAGCTTTGATCCAATGCACCGCAAAAGACACAAGGCGAACACCCACTTCCGGATTAAAACGTTTTACCGCTTTCATTAATCCGATATTACCTTCTTGAATTAAATCTGCTTGCGGTAATCCATAACCTGAATAACCACGCGCAACATGAATAACAAAACGTAAGTGTGATAAAACCAACTTTTTCGCTGCTTCAATATCACCTTCATAATACAAACGTTCAGCTAAGCTTTTTTCTTCCTCTGCAGTTAGCATCGGATATTCGTTTGCTGCTCGAATATAACCTTCGATGCTACCTTGAGGTAC
This sequence comes from Haemophilus parainfluenzae, assembly GCF_900638025.1. Classification (NCBI taxonomy): domain Bacteria; kingdom Pseudomonadati; phylum Pseudomonadota; class Gammaproteobacteria; order Pasteurellales; family Pasteurellaceae; genus Parahaemophilus; species Parahaemophilus parainfluenzae. Next base: position 811,601 of record NZ_LR134481.1, on the reverse strand, counting down.
TAACATCATTTGAGTTTCTTTATTCATTCTTCTCCTCACAGCATGCGGAGCTAGGCCCCGACTCATTACTTATTTGTTATTGTATAACAACTGTTGTCATTATACCTCAATTTGTTTTATTTGACAGTTTTTAACGATTGAAAGTTCAGATTAACCACTAAAAATTTTCAAATTATTTTAATGGCACAAGCGAATAAACCACATCCTCTGCCACCACTTTAAACAATAAATCAATATTCGGGTGTTTTCCAGGATTTTGTTTCGCATCTTCTACATGCTCTGCAAACCATTCAATGCCTTGTTGTGCAGAAGTGCGGTCTAATTTTCCGTTAAATTTTTCTGCTAACGCATGATAAAGACGAAGCGAGCCAAGTTTGCCCGGTGCAGCAGGAATATGATGAATCACGGTTTTACCGTTTAATACGTCTAAACCTGTTAAATGATCAATGCTTGGTAAAGCCTCTAAAATGTCTTTAAAGTTCATGATGGCTTTCCTCTATAAATTAACTAATGGCTTGCTCTGAATTCACTTCGCCATTTGCGCCCATAAAGCGTACCTCTGGCTGTAAATACACACCAAATTTATCCGCTACAGTTTGACGGATATGATGTGCTAGCTTAACAACATCCTGTCCAGTGGCATTGCCTTTATTAATCAGCACTAAAGCCTGCTGTTGATGAACCGCCGCGCCACCGATTTGAAAACCTTTTAAATGGCATTGATCGATTAACCAACCTGCTGCAAGTTTCACAGAGCCATCCGATTGTGGAAAGTGCGGTAGATTTTCGACCTGTTTTTGAATTTTCGCAAATTGCTCGGCGCTCACCACAGGATTTTTGAAGAAACTGCCCGCGTTGCCAAACTCTTTAGGATCGGGCAATTTACTACGGCGAATATGGCACACTTCATCAAACACTTGTTTTGCCGTTACAGTTTGAGGATCAAAATTCACTAATGAGCCATATTTTAAAATCGGTTGCCAATTTTTGGTTAATTTCAATCCAACCGCTGTAATCACATAACCTTGCGCATAGCGATGTTTAAAAATACTTTCACGATAACCAAATTCACATTCGCTCGCCTGTAAACGGAATTGTTCGCCCGTGTTGAGATTCAATACATCCACATAATCACACACATCTTTAAATTCTACGCCATACGCACCAATATTTTGAATCGGCGCTGAACCAGCACAACCAGGAATGAGTGCGAGATTTTCTAAACCATTAATTCCTTGCAAGAGTGACCATTCCACCAACTGATGCCAATTTTCGCCACCATTGACATGCAAATAATGGTAATCGCTATCTTCTCTCTGTTGAATACTCGATAAACGATTAACAATTACAACACCTTGGAAATCGTCTAAAAACAGCATATTGCTGCCTTGTCCTAAAAATAAGACAGGTAGATTTTCAGCTTGTGCTTTTTGCCAAGCTTGTTGGATTTGTTCAATCGATGTGGCTTCAATAATTTCACGCGCATTTACTGGAATATTGAAGGTGTGAAACGGTTGTAAACTTTGCATGAACTTTCCTTAAAAAAATGTGTGAGGAAGCGTGATTTTTACGATAGTACCACCTTGCTCCCCTTTTGAAATACTGAACTGAGCATTTAATTGTCGACTACGCTCTGTCATGATATTTAAACCATAATGCCCTTCTGGCTCATCTAATGTCGGAATCCCGACACCATTATCTTGCACAAGAATTTCATATTCACCCTCGGCATTAATATGCGCTTTCACTTCAATCAGCGTGCCTTTTGAGTGTTTAATCGCATTCAGCGTTGCTTCACGCACAATTTGCAAAACGTGCACTAATTCTTGTGGATTTAAACTTTGCGATGGCAAACTGCAGTCCACAGTCATTTGCATCTTCGTTTGTGAGCGCAAACTTTCGATAACTTGTTCCAAGGCAACCTGTAAATTGGCTTCTTGCACCGTTAAACGGAAGGTCGCCAATAATTCTCGTAATTGAGAATAACCATCTGATAAAGCTTGTTCAAATTCACCAATGATGACAATACTTTTTTCTTTTGATTTCTCGTCTTCTTTCTTCAAATTATGCTTTAACAGCGTTAATTGAATTTGTAAGAAAGACAGCACTTGTGCCAACGAGTCATGTAATTCCCGTGCAATAATTGACCGCTCTTCCATCAATAAGAGTTGCTCTTGCTGGCGTTGCGTTTTGTGTGAATACAACGCTTTTGCCACCATTTGCCCTAAGTTTTTCATCATTCGCGGATCGGGACAAGGTAAACCGGCTTGCCATGAGAGCACTGCTAAGTTTTCATTTTCAATGGAAAGTTCTTCGACTTGAAGTGATTGTTTAGGATCTTTTTGACCAAAAGAAATTTCCCAATGTTCTGATCCGAAAATTTCTAACTCAATGTAGCGTAAATGTTCGCTGACACGAATATGATTGAGCACTTGGCTGAGAATTTTATCATTAATCTTCGTGGGCGTAAGTAACTGTGAGCTTTGATAAAGTGTTGTTAAAGAGCGGTTAGTTTGACGCAACTTTTGCGTTTGCTCATTTACCGCATCTTCTAAACGGGAATAAAGTCGCCCTAATTCCGATGACATTTGCGTAAACACTTTTGCCAAAACACCAAGCTCGTTACCACTTTCTGTATCAAGCTGGATATGTTTAAACTGCCCCATTTGCACTTGCATACTGGCTTTGGTCATCTGCTCTAAAGGCTTCACGACTTCGAGCTTCATATACCAAATAACATGAGACACCATCGCAAGGATCAATAGCATTGAAACACATAGCACAGAAACCGCACTAATCCATTTTTGTTCAGCAAAGCGTTGTAATTCCAACACGAAATCATCGACATCTTGTACATAACTTTTCAGTTCTGCATGATATTTTTCGATTTGATGTGCACGAGCGAAATCGGACATCACTGCCCAGCGTTTTAGAATTTTTTGATAGGATTCCCTCACCCCTGAAGGTGCGAAAAGCTGATTCTGCACAGAAAGCAAGGCCTCTGCATTGAGGCTACGTTGATAACGCACCAGATTCTGTTCGACTGTATCCGGCGAACGTTCCATTTCCGTTAATAGTCGATAACTTTGCATACGCAAAGAACCTGAAATATTAATGGCTTCCGCATCCGATTTATTACTGGCCATCACGAGCAAACTCAATGAGCTAATAATGCCCATGAAGATAATGACTACAAATAAATATTTAGCAATACGGGTAGAAACTGAACGTTTAGCGTACACGATAATTCTTCAAAATTGGGAAAATTGCTTATAGTTTAGCATAAAGTACGGTTGAAATTGGCTGATTTTTCACAAATAAAAAACATCGGTTTTAACCCCGATGTTTTCAAAACTTAAATTTTTTTGACCGCACTTAGCTTAATTCTTTGCCTTTTAATTCTGGCACAAAGAAGACTGTCGCTACCATGTCGATCACATAAATCACCGCCAAGAAAGCAATCGCAATGCTGAATGAATACGCGGAGACAATCGCTCCAACCACAACTGGTCCGAAACCACCAACAGCACGACCTAAGTTAAACAACACATTTTGTGCCGTTGCACGTGCTTCTGTTGGATAAGCTTCTGCCATTAATGCACCATAACCGCCCATCATGCCGTTTACGAACATCCCCAAGAACGCACCAGCCACCAACATAGCGCTTGGGTCAGTTAATTGAGAGTAAGTGATGATGCTGATCACTGCACCAAGTTGGAATAATAAGAAACTTGGTTTACGCCCAACTCTATCCGCTAAGCGACCAAAAACCCAAATCCCTGCCATCATGCCGCATACGGTAACAGCCGTCCACAAACCTGATTTCGTTAAACTAAAGCCAAGTTGTTTAGATAAGAAGTTTGGCATCCAAATCATAATGCCGTAGTAACCGAAGTTTTGTACAGACGTTAAAACCACTATACCAAGGCTTACTTTTGTAGTTGCTTTATCTTTTACTAAGAGTTTGAAAGATTCCAGTTTCGATATTTTTTGGGTTGAAAGTTCGGTCTGTTTTTGTGAGAAAATTTCAGGTTCGTGTAAACGGGTACGTAAATACCAAGCAACAAACGCTGGGAAGATACCAACAACGAACATGCCGCGCCAGCCGATATGTGGAAGCAATACAGGGGTGAGTAACGCAGCCGCTAACACTCCCACTTGCCAACCTAATGCCACATAAGACGCTGCTTTTGCGCGGTGTTTTGCAGGCCAAGCTTCAATGGCTAATGCCATACCGATACCAAATTCACCGCCCAAACCGATACCCGCAATAGTACGATAAATTAATAAATCCCAATAGCCTTGTGCGATTGCACATAAACCGGTAAATACAGCGAAGAGGACGATTGTCCAAGTTAGCACGCGTACTCGACCGTAACGATCGCTTAATGCGCCAAATACAATGCCGCCCACTACAGCACCAATAAGTGTCCAAGTGACTAATGAGCCCGATTGTGCAGGAGTTAAATTAAGATCGGCCGAAATGGCACTAAGCATAAATCCAAGAATAAGAAGATCGAATCCATCCATCGCGTAGCCGACAGAAGATCCAATCAAGGCTTTCCAGCCATATTGATTGACGTTTGTCATGATTGAAGTCCCTTTTGCTACTCACGGGTAGCGTTTAAAGTGAAATGATGAGGAAAGAAATATTCCGACGCGTAGTTTAGAGAAATTGACGGGATTTTGCAAGAATGAGAAAAGCAAAGTGCGGTTGATTTTATTCAAGTTTTTATTTTTTCAATAAAATTCGAATTAATAAAGCAATGGCTGCCGCATCATCCACCAAACCTAATGGGCCAAGCACCGCTTCAGGCAAAATATCAATTGGACTGAACAAATAAATCAGAATGATGGCGATTTTAATTAACTTCGTTTTATTCATAGTCATTGGACGAAAAGAAAAAGATCAGGTAAATTCTACAACTTATCCGAATGGTGAATCATCACAAAACGTTCCCAAAGCTGCTCTTCGCTTTCTTGATGCTCAGGATCTGGCTTGATGCAGTTTGTAATTGGGCAAACTTTTTGGCAGGTTGGCGTGTCATAATGACCAACACATTCCGTACAAAGTACAGGATCGATCACATAGATCTCCTCGCCGATTGAAATTGCTTCATTCGGACATTCGGGGAGACACATATCGCAGTTTGTGCATTTGTTTGTGATCAGTAACGCCATACCATTCCTTTATATGAGAAAGCGGCGAATTATAGCCGACAAAAGCAAAATTGACAAAATTTAAACAGGATTTTTATGAAAAAACAGGTTTCCACTCTTTCCCTTATTGCCCTTGCCGCATTTAGCATTTGGCAATATTTTACTGAACACAAAAAAGACACCAAACCAACCCCAACAACTACACAACAACAAAGTCAAAGCGCGGTCAAAAATACCAAAGATTTTGGTAATTATGATGTCATCATGCGCGATGATGCTATTGGGCAAAATAAAAATGCCCCTGTTGATTATTATATGTTGGCCTTATCTTGGTCACCCGCATTCTGTGAAAAACAACGTGCGCAATATGGCAATAATCTACCTGATTCAGCGCAGTATCAATGTAGTACAAAAAATCAATTTGGCTGGGTAGTGCATGGCTTATGGCCACAAAATGCGAATGCGCGCTCTGTTACGGATCACCCACGTTTTTGTAAAGGTGATTTAGCGCCTCTTCCAATTGAAACCCTCGAACCTTATCTTTCAATCTCGCCAGGCGCAAAATTGTTGCAAGGCGAATGGAAAAAACACGGTAGCTGTGCGTTTGATTCAGCGGAAGCTTATTTCAAACAAGAGAAAGCATTATTTGAATCGCTTTCTTTGCCAAACGAACAATTAAGCCGTAAAGAATTATTTCAATGGATGAAGCAACATAATCCGCAATTAAAAGGCGCTTATTTAGGGGCGAGCCATAATGAACTATTCATTTGTTACAATCGCCAGTGGGAAGTAATCGATTGCCAAAAATAAGCATAATTCGCTTTTTTATTTGATCTACATCGTTACAACCTAGTCAGAACTAGGTATAATATTCAAGTTTAATTTTAACTAACCCAAGAGGAAAGATTATGTCAGTAATCAAAATGACCGATTTAGATTTACAAGGTAAACGTGTATTTATTCGCGCGGACTTAAACGTACCGGTAAAAGATGGCAAAGTGACATCTGATGCGCGTATTCGTGCGACTATCCCGACGTTAAAACTGGCTTTAGAGAAAGGCGCAAAAGTGATGGTTACCTCTCACTTAGGTCGTCCAACTGAAGGCGAATTCAAACCTGAAGACTCTTTACAACCGGTTGTTGATTACTTAAAAAACGCAGGTTTCAATGTGCGTTTAGTGCAAGACTACTTAAACGGTGTGGATGTTAAAGAAGGCGAAATCGTTGTTTTAGAAAACGTGCGTGTAAACAAAGGTGAGAAGAAAAACGATCCTGAATTAGGTAAAAAATATGCCGCACTTTGCGATGTATTCGTGATGGATGCATTCGGTACCGCTCACCGTGCGCAAGCATCAACTTACGGTGTTGCAGAATTTGCACCAATCGCTTGTGCAGGTCCATTATTAGCGGCTGAGTTAGATGCATTAGGTAAAGCATTAAAAGAACCTGCTCGCCCAATGGTTGCGATCGTAGGCGGTTCAAAAGTTTCCACTAAATTAGAAGTATTAAACTCTCTTTCAAAAATTGCTGACCAAATTATCGTGGGTGGTGGTATTGCAAATACGTTCATTGCAGCAGCGGGCCACAATGTGGGTAAATCATTATATGAAGCAGATTTAATCCCTGTAGCAAAAGAATTAGCCGCAAGCACAGATATTCCTGTTCCGGTTGATGTACGTGTTGGTACTGAATTCTCTGAAACTGCACCTGCAACAGAAAAATCAGTGACTGAAGTAAAAGATGACGAATCTATCTTCGATATCGGTGATAAATCTGCTGAACAATTAGCTGAAATCATCAAAAATGCAAAAACTGTTTTATGGAATGGTCCAGTTGGCGTGTTTGAATTCCCTAACTTCCGTAAAGGGACTGAAATTATTTCGCACGCGATTGCAAACAGCGATGCATTCTCTATCGCAGGTGGCGGTGATACTCTAGCAGCTATCGATTTATTCGGTATTGCAGATAAAATCTCTTATATCTCTACCGGTGGCGGTGCATTCTTAGAATTCGTTGAAGGTAAAGTATTACCAGCAGTAGAAATTCTTGAAAAACGTGCGAACGGTTAATTAAATGGCTTCTATCCCCTCTGCACAGAGGGGATAAATATTGATTTTTCAAACGGAGGAATGAATCCTCCAAAACAAAAGGAAACACAACTATGGCTAAATTATTAGATATCGTAAAACCAGGTGTAGTAACAGGTGAAGATGTACAAAAAATCTTTGCTTATGCCAAAGCAAACAACTTCGCAATCCCTGCAGTGAACTGCGTGGGCTCTGACTCCGTAAATGCGGTATTGGAAACCGCTGCACGTGTAAAAGCGCCAGTAATTATCCAATTCTCAAACGGTGGTGCAGCTTTCTACGCAGGTAAAGGTATCAAACCAACCACCGGGGCACGTCCAGATGTTTTAGGTGCGATCGCAGGTGCGAAACACGTTCATACTTTAGCCAAAGAATATGGTGTACCCGTTATTCTTCATACTGACCACGCGGCGAAAAAATTACTTCCATGGATCGATGGCTTACTTGAAGCGGGTGAGAAACACTTTGCAGAAACTGGTCGTCCATTATTCTCTTCTCACATGCTTGACTTATCTGAAGAGCCAATGGAAGAAAACATGGCAATCTGCCGTGAATACCTTGCTCGTATGGACAAGTTAGGTATGACCCTTGAAATCGAAATCGGTATTACCGGTGGTGAAGAAGATGGCGTAGATAACTCAGATGTCGATGAATCTCGTTTATATACTCAACCATCTGATGTGCTTTATGTTTACGACCAATTAAACCCTGTAAGCCCTAACTTTACCGTTGCAGCAGCATTCGGTAACGTACACGGTGTTTACAAACCAGGTAACGTAAAATTAAAACCATCTATTTTAGGTGCATCACAAGAGTTCGTTGCAAAAGAACGCAACCTTCCTGCTAAACCAATTAACTTCGTTTTCCACGGTGGTTCTGGTTCTAGTCGCGAAGAAATCCGTGAAGCAATTAGTTATGGTGCAATCAAAATGAACATTGATACAGATACTCAATGGGCATCTTGGAATGGTATTTTGAACTTCTATAAAGCAAATGAAGCTTATCTTCAAGGTCAATTAGGTAACCCAGAAGGCCCAGATGCGCCAAACAAAAAATACTACGATCCACGTGTTTGGTTACGTAAAATGGAAGAATCTATGTCTAAACGCTTAGAACAATCTTTCGAAGACTTAAACTGCGTTGATGTTTTATAATCCATAAAAATAGACTAAAATAAGACCGCACTTTCTAGTGCGGTTTTTTAATGTAATCTCCCCCAAAATATCGGCCATTATCTATGTACATAACAAAACAAAATTGGTTACCCACCATCATAAATTTTGCGGTAACACTATTCTTTCTTTCTATTTTTATTGTCAAGGGTGGGTATAATGCAGCACCAGTTTTACTGATGTTAATCAGTTTAGGTTATGGCATTTATAGTTTAATCAAGAGAACACTATTAAACTTATCAAAAGTGGACAAATGGTTAATTTATAGTTACCTTTTTTATTTCTTTACATTTATTTTGTCCCTCTTCATTCATGGAGGGAAAATGCGCGATATCGATACGGCAAGTCGAGTAGTTTTCTTAATTCCTATCTTGTTTTTATTATTAAAATACCCAATCAAAACTTGCGTTTTGAATTATGCGATTCCTCTTGGTGGAATGAGTTCCACCTGTGTTGCACTTTATGATAAATTTATGTTGAATTTACGACCAGAGCAAAATCCTCGAATTATGCATATTCAAGGTGGTGACATTTCTATGTCATTAGGTATTTTTAGCCTAGTTATTGCCCTCTATGCCCATCAGAAAAAAGACATAAAATTAACCGCTCTTAGTGTTATTGGTGGTTTATGTGGCATCATAGGAAGTTTACTTTCCACTGCTCGTGGAGGATGGGTGACATTACCTATCTTACTTATTGTTATCCTTTATATCTATCGCCATTCTCTTTCGAAACGTTTTTTCCTGACTTTCTTTGGAATCATTGCCGTAGCAAGCGTTGGCATTAGCCAAATGCCCAATAACCGAATTATGGAACGGATTGACGTTGCACGAAAAGATATCCAACTTTACTTAGATAATAATGATGGCAATACTTCTCTAGGTGCGCGTTTTGAAATGTGGAAAAGTGCACTTGAAATGGCAAAAGAAAAGCCTTTATTTGGCTGGGGCATTCAAGGGGCGACAGAAAAGCGTAAGTTAGATACGAAAGAAAAAATTGTCACGGGTGACATTGGACAATTTACGCATGCCCATAATCAATATTTAGACGACCTCTCAAAACGAGGAATAGTTGGACTACTCGCCTTGCTCGCTGTGTTATTTATTCCTCTACTTGCCTTTATGAAAGGTCTAAAAACCACGAATGATGAGGTCAAGCTGATTGCCACTTTAGGCATTGCCCATATTTTATCTGTGATGATCTATGGCTTAAGCCAAGGTTTCTTGGTACATAATTCAGGTACTATTTTTTACTTTTTCTTAACGATTGTGTTTTATACCGCAATAAGAACACGGCAAAAGGCAGAATAATGAAAATTTTAGTCATTCGTAACGATAAACTAGGGGATTTTGTTCAGGCGTTTCCGGCTTTTGCGATGTTGAAAGCCTCAAATCCCGAGCTAAAACTAACTGCACTTGTACCGGCTTATACAGCCCCATTGGCTCAAATTTGCCCCTATTTAGATAATGTCATCATTGATAGTGCCAAGAACGACAAAGCGGATTTTAATCGTCTTGTTAAAGAAATCAAAGAGCAGCAATTTGATGGCATGATTAGCTTCTTTTCCAATACCCATAACGGTAAATTAGCGTGGAAAAGTGGGATTCCTTATCGTCTTGCGCCTGCAACGAAATGGGTGCAAATCCTTTATAACCATCGTTTAACACAACGCCGTTCACGCTCAGAAAAATCTGAAGCAGAATACAATCAAGATTTGGTTCGGGCGTTCTTAAAAAAACACAATATGCCGATTGTGGAACCCAAACCACCTTACCTTTCACTTCCTGAAAGTGCGGTTAAAAATCAACGTGTTTTTCTTCAAAAACAATTCGGTTTATCGGCAGATAAAAAATGGGTGTTTGTGCATAGCGGAACAGGTGGTTCAGCAACAAGTCTCTCATTGTCGCAATATGCTCAATTGATACAAGGTTTGTTAAGCGAATTTGATTGCCAGATTATCTTAACAGCAGGACCTGGTGAAAGTGAAAAAGCCCATGAGTTAGCAGCAAAAATCGACAATCCAAATGTGGTTGTTTACGATAAGAATAAAGGATTGGTTGATTTTGCACACTCTCTGGCTTGCGCGGATTTATTCATTGCGGGCTCTACTGGACCATTGCATTTAAGCAGTGCATTCAATGTGCCAACAATCGGATTCTATCCAAATAGTCGGTCATCTCAGCCTCGTCGTTGGAAACCGATTAACGATGCAGACAAACATCTTGCTTTCTGCCCGCCAAAAGGGAAAGAGGAAATGAATTTAGGTTTAATTTCTATTGATGATGCCTTAGTGGAGATTATCCCCTTCGTGCGGAAGATGTGGCAAGCGAGCAATTGAGTTTAAGCATAACTGCACTATCCAACCTATCGCGGCGGCAAAAACAACGGTACCAATTCCGACTGTGCCGCCGAGAATATAACCTAACACACAAACCGACACTTCAAGGCTTGTTCTCACAATCCCCACTTTTAAATGAAGACGTTGACAAAGCCCCACCATTAAACCATCCCGCGGGCCTGCCCCCTGATGACAGGTTAAATACAATGCCGTCCCTAATCCATAAAGTAAAAGCCCAATTCCACCGAATAAAATTCGGCTAAAAAGTGCGGTTGGTTCTGGCACAATTTTCGTGGTTAAGCCAAGGAAAAAGGCAATCACAATAATATTCAGAATGGTGCCAAGCCCAAGCCTTAATTTGAAGGGAATCCAGGCTAACATTACCAAACAGCTAATCCAAAATGATGACCAACCGATACTCACCTTAGCTTGTAATGCCACACCTTGAGAAAGCACGGTCCAAGGTGAAGAGCCCAAATTAGCGAGCACAATTAAGCCATCTCCAATGCCCAGTATTGCCAATGCAAATAAGAGCATCGACATGGTTTTACCTTCGACTGACCATAGCGATTTGGCTGCCCAACTGGTGTGGGGAATCACCCGTGCTTTTTTCATATTATTCCTGTTTATGTTTAACGCCAACATCATAATGGGAAACCCGATAAAACCCAAACATTTTAACTTCATATGATATAACCGAATTGACTGATAAATATCATAAATGTGATGCGGATCACATTGTCAAAATTGTCATTACTCATTCACTGACTTAAAATAAGCTACCCTTTTTAATCAGGACATTATTATGCTTGCATCTCTTCAAGATATTTTGGATACCGTAAAATCCAACACGCTTACCTATCAACAAAAACTCATGTGTTTAGGCAATATTGCCGAGCGATTATTTGATCCTCGTGAATTATTAGGCTATACGGATGAAGAATGGCAATTCCTTCAAAATCAAATGATCTGTGATTTAAACGAAGGCTATGCGATTTATCGCCCACGTTATATTTTGCCGGATTACAATGTGTATATTAAAAAAGGCTGTGAATTCCTTGAATTGCCCGCACCAAAAGATCTTGATGAAGCATTAGATGGCTTATTGATTTTATATTCCCACGTGCCCTCCATTACCACATTCCCGGTTTACATTGGGCGATTAGACATGCTACTTGACCCGTTTATTACCGATGAAGAACAAGACTACATCAAAATTAAACGTTTCTTAAATCATGTGGATAAAACCGTGCCAGATTCATTCTGTCATGCCAATATTGGGCCTTATGACACCAAAGCAGGGCGTTTGATTTTAAAAGCGGTGATTGAGTTGGAAGCGCCAACACCAAATATGACTATTCGTTACGATAAAAGCAAAACAAGTCGTGAATTCGCAGAATTAGCGGCAAAAGCCTGCTTATTGGTTTCTAAACCGTCTTTTGCCAATGATGCTTACTACATTTCTGACTTAGGCGAACAATATGGTATTGCAAGCTGCTATAACGCACTCCCTGAATGTGGCGGTGCTTATACGCTCACTCGCTTGCGCTTAGGAACTATTGCTCGTGCTTGTAAAACCGTGGATGAAATGGTCAATGAACTTTTACCTCGTGTTGCAAAATGCGCGCTCTCCACTATGGATAAACGCCATAAATTTGTCGTGGAAGAAAGCAACTTCTTCAATACCTCATTCCTCGAAAAAGAAGGGTTTATCAAACGCACTAATTTTACAGGAATGTTTGCCATTGTTGGCCTCGCAGATGCGGCAAATCATTTATTGCAACAAGAAGGCTTAGATGAAACCTTTGGTAAAAGCCAACGCGGTGATGAAATTGCAACCTTGATTATGGATAAATTAAAAGAAGTCACAGATAACCATGAAGGCGTGTATGCTGAACGCACGGGCAACCGTTATTTATTACATGCGCAAGTGGGTGCAAGCAATCATGAAGAAGATAAACGTAATGCGCCTGCACATCGCATTCGTGTGGGCGAAGAACCAACATTATTAGCTCATTTAAAACAATCGGCACCATTCCATAAGTACTTCCCATCAGGTACAGGAGATTTATTTGCCTTTGACCAAACCTATGTGGATCATTTAGATGCCGTCGTTGATATTATCGATGGTTCATTTGCACAAGGTTACCGCTACATCACGACTTATCTTAAAAACACCGATTTAATTCGTGTAACGGGTTATTTGGTGAAGAAAAGCGAAGTGGAAAAATACCGTAAAGGTGAAGTGGCATTACGTGATACTACTTGGTATGGTTCGGGTACCGATGATTGTGCACAAGTCTTTGACCGTCAATTACGCGATGAACAAAATGTAAGTGCAAGCTAGAAAAAAAGTGCGGTCGAAAAATTCTTTGTTTTTTGACCGCACTTATTCTTTTTCTGCCTTTTCTAGAATTGCTTTGTGCTCTCGAATCAATGCCATAAACGGCTGCCCAAAGCGTTCTAATTTGATCGATCCTACGCCATTAATTTGTAACATTTCAATATTACTTGTTGGCATATATTGTGCCATTTCCTGTAATGTTGCATCGTTAAAGACAATATACGGTGGAATATTTTCTTTATCCGCTAGCTGCTTCCGTAAGAAACGTAAGCGAGCAAACAGATCTTTATCGTAATTTGCTACCGTATTTTTATGAGACGTATGCGCAATTTTATTAATAGATGAAATGCGTGGCATCGCCAATTCAAGCGGCACTTCACCTTTTAAAACAGGGCGAGCGCTTTCTGTGAGCTGAAGCGTGGCACTATTAAACTCACCGATCACTTGTTGAATAAAACCAAGATGAATCAGTTGTCGAATCACAGATTGCCAATGTTCTTTGCTTTTATCTTTACCAATGCCATAAACACTTAACTTATCATGCTGACGTTCCATAATTTTTTGGTTATGCATCCCTCGCAATACCGCAATCACATATTGCACACCGAAACATTGACCCACACGATAAATCGTCGACATCACTTTTTGCGCATCAATTAAGCCATCATATTTCTTCGGCGGGTCAAGACAAATATCGCAGTTTTGACAAGGCGTTTGACGATATTCACCAAAATAATTGAGTAACACTAAACGGCGGCAAGTCTGGCTTTCGGCAAATTCACCAATGGCTTCCAATTTATGTTGCTCAATTTGACGTTGTGGCGTCTCTGGCTTTTCAAGCAGAATTTTCTGTAACCAAGCATAATCAGCCGGTTCGTAGAAAAGCACCGCTTCCGCAGGTAAATCATCTCGCCCCGCACGACCAGTTTCTTGGTAATATGATTCAATGCTTCTCGGCAAATCAAAATGGGCGACAAAACGCACATTAGATTTATTAATCCCCATGCCAAACGCTATCGTCGCAACCACAACTTGAACATTGTCTCGTTGAAAATCTTGCTGGACGCGTTCACGCAGTGCGGTTTCCATCCCTGCATGATACGCTGCAGCCGACACGCCTTTATTTCGCAAAGTTTCTGCTATACGTTCCACTTTCGAACGACTATTGCAATACACAATGCCACTTTTGCCTTTTTGAGCTAACACAAAACGCGTAAGCTGCTCCATCGGCTTAAACTTTTCTTCCAACGTATAACGAATATTCGGACGGTCAAAACTACCAATGTACTTGTGAGGATTGTCTAATTCAAGATGAGTGAGAATATCCTGTCTTGTCGCGTAATCCGCAGTCGCCGTTAATGCCATAATTGGCGCATTTGGAAACGCTGCTTTTAAGCCGCCAAGTTGGGTATATTCAGGGCGAAAATCATGACCCCATTGTGAAATACAGTGCGCTTCATCAATGGCAATAAAGGAAATTTGAGCATAAGAAATCAGCTGAAAAAAGCTGTTTGTCATCACTTTTTCAGGCGAAACATATAATAATTTTAATTGACCTGAAATCAGCTTATTTTCAACTTGCTGTTGTTGTTCTGGCTTCTGACTAGAGTTTAGAAAATCGGCTTCAATGCCGTTTGCTTGGAGTTGATCTACCTGATCCTTCATTAAAGAAATCAAAGGCGAAATCACTAATGTGAGACCGGGAAAACAAAGTGCTGGAATTTGATAACACAGGGATTTGCCATTTCCTGTGGCCATCACCACTAAGGCATCTTGACCGCTTAATGCAGCATGAATCACTTCTTCCTGCCCTTTGCGGAAAGATTGGTAACCAAAAACAGACCGCAACGTAGTAAGTGCGGTCGTTTTTAAGTCTGTTTTTTGCGGGGCATGTTCCGCGAGTTCGGCCATTAGAATGTTACCGTTTCTCCATGATCAGCAACCGCCTCGGTTAAAGAATCCCAAAAGCGTTTACCATCATTTGCCACCCAATCATTATTTTTATAGGCAAAATGGAATCCGCCCAAACGGCTCGCAAGCCAAAGCTCAAGAAGCGGTTCTTGCTTATTAATGACGATTTGTGAGCGATCATCAAATGTGATCGTGAATACCGAACCTTGTGTTTCGCAATCCACATTGCAATCTTGATTCTCTAACGCTTCTTCAATTTTTTGCCAAACCTGTTCAACATTTTGGTGAAATTCTGCAACATTCATAAAATTTTCCGATTAAATCTGATAGAATGCCGTGAATTATAAAGCCTTTCGCCTCGTTGGCAAAGGCAGATTTTACTTATTAGAGAGATTGAAAAATGAAAAAATTACTTTCTATTTTGTTATTAGGTGCATTCTGTACTTTGGCTACAGGTTGTGGTGTAAAAGGATCATTATATTTCCCTGAAAAAGAACAATCGCAAAGCACGCAAAAAACACAATAAAAACTGACCGCACTTAAAGGATTCCTCATGGATTTTTTCCAATATAAAAACGAGCAACTTTATGTTGAAGATTTACCCGTCAAACAACTTGCTGAAGAATTTGACACACCGCTTTATATTTATTCTCGTGCCACGCTTGAGCGCCATTGGCATGCCTTTGATTCAGCCTTAGGAGAGCATCCGCACTTAATTTGCTATGCCGTAAAAGCCAACTCCAATATTGGTATATTAAATATAATGGCAAAATTAGGATCAGGCTTTGATATTGTTTCACAGGGCGAATTAGAACGTGTCTTAGCAGCTGGCGGAGAGGCTTCAAAAGTGGTCTTTTCTGGTGTGGCAAAATCTCGTGCCGAAATTATGCGAGCATTAGAAGTAGGCATTCGTTGTTTTAATGTAGAATCTGTTGCGGAATTACATCATATCAACCAAATTGCTGGCGAAATGGGTAAAATAGCCCCTATTTCTTTACGCGTAAACCCCGATGTCGATGCCCATACACATCCTTACATTTCCACTGGATTAAAAGAGAATAAATTTGGTGTGAGCGTAGATGAAGCGCTTGAAGTATATAAATTAGCAGCAACCTTACCTCATGTAAAAATTACCGGTATGGATTGCCATATTGGCTCTCAACTGACTGAATTACAACCCTTCTTAGATGCAACGGATCGCCTTATTCGTTTAATAGAACAGTTAAAAGAAGATGACATCATGTTAAAACACTTAGATCTCGGTGGCGGTTTAGGCGTAACTTATACTGATGAAACACCGCCACATCCCAGTGATTATGCCGCAGCGTTACTGAATAAATTAAAAGGCTATGAAAATCTCGAAATTATTCTAGAACCTGGTCGAGCGATTGCGGCGAATGCGGGGATTTTAGTGGCTAAAGTTCAATACCTAAAAAGTAATGAAAGCCGTAACTTCGCGATTACCGATACCGGCATGAACGACATGATTCGCCCTGCACTCTATGAAGCTTATATGAACATCATTGAAATTGACCGCACTTTAGAGCGTGAAAAAGCCATTTATGATGTTGTTGGCCCAGTATGTGAGACCTCTGATTTCTTAGGTAAACAGCGTGAGCTCGCCATTGCTGAAGGTGATTATATTGCTCAACGATCTGCGGGTGCCTATGGTGCAAGTATGTCTTCAAACTATAATTCTCGTCCACGTACGGCTGAAGTGTTAGTGGATGGAGACAAAGCTCACTTAATTCGTCGCAGAGAAAATCTCAGCGAATTATGGGCACTAGAAAGCATAGTGAAATAAGTAGATTGAAAGAAAAACAGTCAAGATATAAGTCTTGACCGTTTTTGTATGATTAAATAATTCGAGAGAATTGTTGTCGTTTAGCTGCTGCTCTTGAATAGGTATCAAAGCATAAGCAAATATTACGGATTAATAAGCGACCTTTAGGCGAAACTTGTAAGCCTGTTTCTGTTTCAGAAATTAATCCATCTTCAAGTAATGGCTGTAATAACTTTAAATCTTCAACAAAGTGCTTTCTGAAATCAATATTATATTGTTTTTCAATTGGTGCAAAATCAAGCTTAAAGTTACAAATCAATTGCTTAATCACATCACGGCGTAAGCAATCCTCTTCCGTCATTGCTAAACCTTTATGCAGTGCAATACCTGAATTTTCTACATCATGATAATAATGTTTTAATTCTTTTTGGTTTTGAGCATATGTATCGCCTAATAAACTAATGGCTGATACACCTAAACCGAGCAAATCACATTCTTCTTGCGTGGTATAGCCTTGGAAATTTCGGTGTAAAACACCTTTCTCTTGAGCAATTGCTAATTCATCATCTGGTTTAGCAAAGTGATCCATACCGATAAACTTATAGCCTGCATTGCCTAAGGTTTCGATCGTTTTCTGTAAGATTTCTAATTTTGTTTCCGGTGCCGGTAATTGATCTTCTTTAATTTTTGCTTGTCCCGCAAATCGACTTGGTAAATGAGCATAGTTAAAGATACTTAAACGATCTGGATTCAATTCAATCACTTTATGTAATGTGAACATAAAACTTTCTACATTTTGAAGTGGCAATCCATAAATTAAATCAAGATTAGTAGATTGGAAACCTAACTCACGAGCACGAACAAGTAATGCATTCACAAACTCTTCATCTTGTTCACGGTTTACCGCTTTTTGAACCGCTTTATTGAAATCTTGTACGCCCATACTGATTCGGTTAAAACCAATATTGCGTAAATGATCAAGCATATCGAGTTCAATTTCGCGTGGGTCCATTTCAATACTGACTTCTGCATTATCCGCAATCGTAAAATGGTCTTTAAGCATCTTCATCAAACGAGCAGATTGTTCTTCTGTCAAATAAGTCGGTGTACCGCCACCCCAATGCACTTGAGTCGCAATACGATTTTTGAATAATTCTGAACGCGCTTTGATTTCTTTTTCAAGGTAATCAAGATAAATATCCGCCTTATGTTGATGACGAGTAATCACCTTATTACAGCCACAGAAATAGCAAAGTTTGTGACAAAACGGGATGTGTACGTAAAGGGAAAGTGGTCTTTCCGGATAACGATTAGCCGCTGCAATAAAATCTTCGTTTGTGTAACTTTCATTAAATTCTAATGCAGTTGGATAAGATGTATAACGAGGTCCTGATTGGTTATATTTTTGAATTAACGCAAGATCCCAAATAATTTCAGACATTAAGCTTCCCCAAATTTCTCTACGTCATTTAAAAACTGACGTAACTCCAACATAATTTCTTCTTCAAATTTTGCTTCTGCACTTTCTCGCTCAAGATCGAGTTTCATTCTTTCTTTTTTTAACAATGCTTTCCGAGCTTCATGCGTAGGCATTTCTTTTACAATATTATAAAGTGCATACATCGCTTGATATGGCTGCAAAGATTGTCTAAAAGGGAGTAAAAGCATTGATAAACGAATCACCCCTTCTGAATGGTTACAATCTCCATTTTGCATCGCTTTAGCGATAATTACCATACTCTCTTTTAGGCGTTTTGTACGTGCTATTTTAGCCTGTTTGATGAGAGTGTTTTGCTCGCGTAACTTCCTCAGTAATTTGAAAGCATAAAATGATACGCCAGCAATAATTCCCAAAGCAATAATACTTAAAATAATCGGCCACATGACAATTATCTGAATTGGTTGATGTCAATTTTCTCGAAAGTTCGATAGAGGTCATCCTCTGTCTCTTCTTCATCTTGAATACCTAATTCTTCCATTAACTGAGCAATACGATCTAAGCATTCATCCACAAATTGTTGATCAGCTTTACTAATCGTTTTACCTTCATCTAAGGCATCCAACAATTCATTTAGAATTTCATTATTTTCTAAACGTTCTAACTCAACTTCAGGCGCAAGTTTTTTCGGTTCTTTGACTACTGGAATTGTCATCCCTTTCTCAGGTTTATTCACAAATTCAACAATCAGTGGAACCTTTTTACGACTGCCAATACGCGGATCTTTTTGTTCAACGACTTGATTATGCTTATTTTGCTCAGCGTTACTATGACGAGAACCCGATGCTAAACCTTTATGTTTACGTTTTTTCTTATCTTCTCTTGCTTTAGCATCTAATTCATAACGTGTTAATTTCTTACCTGATAGCTTCGGTGCTTCAGGTTTCTTATCCGATTTACGAATTGGCATAATATCGCTAATTTTACGACTTTTCTTTTTACGAGCCATTTGTGTTATTTATCCTATAAAAAATTTTGGTGATTGTACCATTCCACCTATATTTTCTCATTAAAAGATTTAAACATCTTTTAATAATAAAACTCTTCTGATTTTGACCGCACTTTTAGTTTATTTAAATCCAATCTAAAAACAAAAACCCCAAGCTATTCAGCTCGGGGTTCTAATTCAGTACCTGGCGGTGTCCTACTCTCACATGGGGAAGCCCCACACTACCATCGGCGCATCGGCGTTTCACTTCTGAGTTCGGTATGGGGTCAGGTGGGACCACCGCTCTATCGCCGCCAGGATTATTCCTCTAATAACTTTTCTCTCTGTTCCGCTATCTCTAGCGCTCACAACCAAACAAGCTGATTTACCTAAAAACTTTCTTCTTCTCTTTCTTCTCTGAGTTTGTTTCGTCTTCTCAACACCCAAAACCCTTGAGCGTTGTATAGTTAAGCCTCTCGGGCAATTAGTATCTGTTAGCTCAACGGCTCGCACCGATTACACACCAGACCTATCTACGTCTTAGTCTTAAACAACCCTTACAGATTTATAATCTGGGAGAACTCATCTCTTGGCAAGTTTCGTGCTTAGATGCTTTCAGCACTTATCTCTTCCGCACTTAGCTACCCGGCAATGCGTCTGGCGACACAACCGGAACACCAGTGGTGCGTCCACTCCGGTCCTCTCGTACTAGGAGCAGCCCCAACCAATTCTCCAACGCCCACGGCAGATAGGGACCGAACTGTCTCACGACGTTCTAAACCCAGCTCGCGTACCACTTTAAATGGCGAACAGCCATACCCTTGGGACCTACTTCAGCCCCAGGATGTGATGAGCCGACATCGAGGTGCCAAACACCGCCGTCGATATGAACTCTTGGGCGGTATCAGCCTGTTATCCCCGGAGTACCTTTTATCCGTTGAGCGATGGCCCTTCCATTCAGAACCACCGGATCACTATGACCTACTTTCGTACCTGCTCGACTTGTCCGTCTCGCAGTTAAGCTTGCTTATACCATTGCACTAACCTGACGATGTCCGACCGTCATTAGCAAACCTTCGTGCTCCTCCGTTACTCTTTGGGAGGAGACCGCCCCAGTCAAACTACCCACCAGACACTGTCCGAGACCACGTTTCGTAATCTTCGTTAGAACATCAAACGTTAAAGGGTGGTATTTCAAGGACGACTCCATAATCACTGGCGTGACTACTTCTAAGTCTCCCACCTATCCTACACATCAAAATTCAATGTTCAGTGTCAAGCTATAGTAAAGGTTCACGGGGTCTTTCCGTCTAGCCGCGGGTACACCGCATCTTCACGGCGATTTCAATTTCACTGAGTCTCGGGTGGAGACAGCCTGGCCATCATTATGCCATTCGTGCAGGTCGGAACTTACCCGACAAGGAATTTCGCTACCTTAGGACCGTTATAGTTACGGCCGCCGTTTACTGGGGCTTCGATCAGGAGCTTCTCTTTCGATTACACCATCAATTAACCTTCCAGCACCGGGCAGGCATCACACCCTATACGTCCACTTTCGTGTTTGCAGAGTGCTGTGTTTTTAATAAACAGTTGCAGCCAGCTGGTATCTTCGACCGGTTCAACCTTCAGGGGCAAGCCCTTACAATCTACGCCGGCGCACCTTCTCCCGAAGTTACGGTGCTATTTTGCCTAGTTCCTTCACCCGAGTTCTCTCAAGCGCCTGAGTATTCTCTACCTGACCACCTGTGTCGGTTTTCAGTACGGTTTAGATAAACCTGAAGCTTAGTGGCTTTTCCTGGAAGTGTGGTATCGGTTACTTCAGCTCCGTAGAGCCTCGTCATCATCTCTCAGTGTTAAAGAAGTCCGGATTTGCCTAAACTTCACACCTACTAACTTAAACGCACATATCCAACAGTGCGATAACCTAACCTGCTCCGTCCCCACATCGCAGTTTATCCAAGTACGGGAATATTAACCCGTTTCCCATCGACTACGCTTTTCAGCCTCGCCTTAGGGGCCGACTCACCCTGCCCCGATTAACGTTGGACAGGAACCCTTGGTCTTCCGGCGAACGGGTTTTTCACCCGTTTTATCGTTACTTATGTCAGCATTCGCACTTCTGATACGTCCAGCAAACCTCTCGATTCACCTTCTTCCGCTTACAGAACGCTCCCCTACCCAACAGACTTTCGTCTGATGCCGCAGCTTCGGTGCTATATTTGAGCCCCGTTACATCTTCCGCGCAGGCCGACTCGACTAGTGAGCTATTACGCTTTCTTTAAATGATGGCTGCTTCTAAGCCAACATCCTAGCTGTCTAAGCCTTCCCACTTCGTTTCCCACTTAATATAGACTTTGGGACCTTAGCTGGCGGTCTGGGTTGTTTCCCTCTCCACGACGGACGTTAGCACCCGCCGTGTGTCTCCTGAGTATCACTCTTCGGTATTCGTAGTTTGCATCGGGTTGGTAATCCGGGATGGACCCCTAGCCGAAACAGTGCTCTACCCCCGAAGGTGTCCGCTCAAGGCTCTACCTAAATAGATTTCGGGGAGAACCAGCTATCTCCCGGTTTGATTGGCCTTTCACCCCCAGCCACAAGTCATCCGCTAATTTTTCAACATTAGTCGGTTCGGTCCTCCAGTTAGTGTTACCCAACCTTCAACCTGCCCATGGCTAGATCACCGGGTTTCGGGTCTATACCTTGCAACTATTCGCCCAGTTAAGACTCGGTTTCCCTTCGGCTCCCCTATTCGGTTAACCTCGCTACAAAATATAAGTCGCTGACCCATTATACAAAAGGTACGCAGTCACCCTTTCAGGCTCCCACTGCTTGTACGTACAAGGTTTCAGGTTCTATTTCACTCCCCTCACCGGGGTTCTTTTCGCCTTTCCTTCACAGTACTGGTTCACTATCGGTCAATCAGGAGTATTTAGCCTTGGAGGATGGTCCCCCCATCTTCAAACAGGATATCACGTGTCCCGCCCTACTTATCGTTAGCTTAGTACCATGACCTGGACTTCGAGTACGGGGCTATCACCCTGTATCGCCAAACTTCCCAGCTTGTTCCTCTGTCTCTGTCATTATCACTAACAGGCTCCTTCGCGTTCGCTCGCCGCTACTAACGAAATCTCGGTTGATTTCTTTTCCTCGGGGTACTTAGATGTTTCAGTTCTCCCGGTTTGCCTCACTTACCTATGTATTCAGTAAGTGATAGTAGATTCTTCATCTACTGGGTTTCCCCATTCGGACATCTTGGATTAAACGCCTCTTATCGACTCATCCAAGCTTTTCGCAGATTAGCACGTCCTTCTTCGCCTCTGATTGCCAAGGCATCCACCTTGTACGCTTAGTCACTTAACTATACAACCTCAAAAATTCTTGATGTTGCGTTTTCAACTAAACACTTGATTGCTTTTGTTCAATCAAGATTTTATTCTTACTCAGACTTTTTCTTATCCTTTAAGGACTTGAAAGTCTCTTCAGTTTTTCAGCTTGTTTCCTGGTTGTTAAAGAACAGAAATAACATTTTCAGTTATCATCGTTAAATAAACTCATTAAGTGTAAAAACTCAATTTACTTAACGATGATAAGTGGTGGAGATAAGCGGGATCGAACCGCTGACCTCCTGCGTGCAAGGCAGGCGCTCTCCCAGCTGAGCTATATCCCCATGTCATCGTTTATTTATTACCTTATTCACCTTCATCACTCACTCAGTTTGAGTGGTGGGTCTGAGTGGACTTGAACCACCGACCTCACCCTTATCAGGGGTGCGCTCTAACCACCTGAGCTACAGACCCAAGGGAATAACGACTTTCTGCTCGATATTGTCTACAATATATCAATCAATCTGTGTGGACACTTATTGTCTCTCGTTTTTGGTAAGGAGGTGATCCAACCGCAGGTTCCCCTACGGTTACCTTGTTACGACTTCACCCCAGTCATGAATCATACCGTGGTAAACGCCCTCCAAAAGGTTAAGCTATCTACTTCTGGTACAACCCACTCCCATGGTGTGACGGGCGGTGTGTACAAGGCCCGGGAACGTATTCACCGCAACATTCTGATTTGCGATTACTAGCGATTCCGACTTCATGGAGTCGAGTTGCAGACTCCAATCCGGACTTAGACGTACTTTGTGAGATTCGCTCCAGCTCGCACTCTCGCTTCCCTCTGTATACGCCATTGTAGCACGTGTGTAGCCCTACTCGTAAGGGCCATGATGACTTGACGTCATCCCCACCTTCCTCCGGTTTATCACCGGCAGTCTCCTTTGAGTTCCCGACCGAATCGCTGGCAACAAAGGATAAGGGTTGCGCTCGTTGCGGGACTTAACCCAACATTTCACAACACGAGCTGACGACAGCCATGCAGCACCTGTCTCAGAGTTCCCGAAGGCACCAATCCATCTCTGGAATGTTCTCTGGATGTCAAGAGTAGGTAAGGTTCTTCGCGTTGCATCGAATTAAACCACATGCTCCACCGCTTGTGCGGGCCCCCGTCAATTCATTTGAGTTTTAACCTTGCGGCCGTACTCCCCAGGCGGTCGATTTATCACGTTAGCTACGGGCGCCAAACTCAAAGTTCAACCCCCAAATCGACATCGTTTACAGCGTGGACTACCAGGGTATCTAATCCTGTTTGCTCCCCACGCTTTCGCACATGAGCGTCAGTACATTCCCAAGGGGCTGCCTTCGCCTTCGGTATTCCTCCACATCTCTACGCATTTCACCGCTACACGTGGAATTCTACCCCTCCCTAAAGTACTCTAGACTCCCAGTCTGAAATGCAATTCCCAGGTTAAGCCCGGGGCTTTCACACCTCACTTAAAAGTCCGCCTGCGTGCCCTTTACGCCCAGTTATTCCGATTAACGCTCGCACCCTCCGTATTACCGCGGCTGCTGGCACGGAGTTAGCCGGTGCTTCTTCTGTAGTTAACGTCAATTGGCTAGCCTATTAAACTAACCACCTTCCTCGCTACCGAAAGAACTTTACAACCCGAAGGCCTTCTTCATTCACGCGGCATGGCTGCGTCAGGGTTGCCCCCATTGCGCAATATTCCCCACTGCTGCCTCCCGTAGGAGTCTGGGCCGTGTCTCAGTCCCAGTGTGGCTGGTCATCCTCTCAGACCAGCTAGAGATCGTCGGCTTGGTGAGCCTTTACCTCACCAACTACCTAATCCCACTTGGGCTCATCCTATGGCATGTGGCCCGAAGGTCCCACACTTTAATCTTTCGATATTACGCGGTATTAGCTACAGTTTCCCGTAGTTATCCCCCTCCATAAGCCAGATTCCCAAGCATTACTCACCCGTCCGCCACTCGTCATCAAAGAAGCAAGCTTCTTTATGTTACCGTTCGACTTGCATGTGTTAAGCCTGCCGCCAGCGTTCAATCTGAGCCATGATCAAACTCTTCAATTCAAGTTCAATCGCTCAATACTGCTGACATAAAATGTCACTACTTAAAAAAGTATTATGAATTTCTAGTTAGCACCTATTAAGACTTCAAAATTAAAAAATATTTTTAAAACAAGTCAATCAACAAGTGCCCACACAGATTGTCTGATATATTGTTAAAGAGCAAAAAATAACGACGCACTGGATTTTCTTACGTTTCACAACAGCGCGTCGTTGTGTGCGGTGTATTATAGATATTTCAGAATTCTTTGCAAGTGCTTTTTTGTAAAAAATGTGATTTTTTTCTTAATTGAATATCTTTTCGTCTATTCGCTCAAAAAATAGATTATTTTTGTTATTTAATTAATCGCTTTGCTATTCTTGGTAAATCTGCAATAGAATCCAAAACATAATCAGCGAGATTCTCTCCTTCTTCTGTAATAGGTTTACCTGTTCGTACTAAAATATTTGTTCTCACGTTTGCGTCAATACCCGCTTTAAGATCTTCAATCTTATCGCCAACCATAATAGATTGCGCAGGATCGATTTTTAGTGCTTTAATCGCCTCTAATAACATGCCTGATTTTGGTTTTCTACATGCACAGTCTTCTTTATATTCGCCTTTCCCTTCCGGGTGATGAGGACAATAGTAGATACCATCTAAATCAATACCACGATCAGCCAATGACCAGTCCATCCATTCTGTAAGCTGCAAAAATTGTTCTTCTGAAAAATATCCACGAGCAATACCTGATTGATTCGTCACTAAAACTAAAAGGTATCCCAGTTCTTTTAGCGCTTTTAGTGCATCAATACTGCCTTCAATAAATTGGAAATCTTCAATTTTATAAACATAACCATGGTCGATATTTAAGGTACCATCTCGATCTAAAAAAATAGCTTTCTTCATATATTTTCTTATTTACCTTCTTCTTAAGGCAAATTATCTCCTTTATCTTCTACATTAGCAATAATAAGTCATAACCAATCAATCTAAAAAAGATCCGTTAACATATTGACATAGCAATCTAGACGTCTAGAATACAGATTAAACTTAGATATTAACTGACGACAAGGGCTTATATGATTAAGCTAAATAATATTACGAAGATTTTTACACTTCCAGATAAAAAACTGACTGCACTTGATAATGTTTCATTACATGTGCCTAAAGGACAGATTTGTGGGGTCATTGGTGCCTCTGGTGCGGGCAAAAGTACGCTGATCCGTTGTGTAAACTTATTAGAAAGACCAACTCACGGTGCCGTAATCATCGATGGCGTAGATTTAACTCAACTTTCTGACGCTGAATTAGTGAAAACACGCCGCCAAATCGGCATGATTTTCCAACATTTTAATTTATTGACCTCTCGAACCGTTTTTGAAAACGTAGCGTTACCACTTGAATTAGAAAATAAATCAAAAGCAGAAATTCAAGAGAAAACAACCGCACTTTTAGCGCTTGTTGGATTAAGTGATAAACATAATGTGTATCCAGCTAATCTCTCAGGCGGCCAAAAACAGCGTGTAGCCATTGCTCGAGCACTTGCAAGTGATCCCAAAGTATTATTATGTGATGAAGCTACTAGCGCATTAGATCCCGCTACAACACAATCCATTCTAAAATTATTAAAAGAAATCAACCGCTCTTTAGGCATTACAATTCTTCTTATTACCCATGAAATGGAAGTGGTTAAACGAATCTGCGATCAAGTTGCAGTAATTGATAAAGGCCGTCTCGTTGAACAAGGCACAGTTAGCGAAATTTTCTCTAATCCAAAAACAAAGTTAGCTCAAGAATTTATTAGTTCTACTTTCCATATCTCGTTGCCAGAAGAATACTTGGAAAATTTATCTCATAGTCCCAAACATGCAAGATCTTACCCAATTATCAAATTTGAATTTACTGGTCGCTCTGTCGATGCGCCACTACTTTCTCAAGCATCGAAAAAGTTTGGTGTCGAACTCAGTATTTTAACTTCACAAATTGATTATGCCGGTGGCGTTAAATTCGGCTTTACTATTGCAGAAGTTGAAGGTGATGAAGATGCAATTACACAAACTAAGGTCTATTTAATGGAAAATAATGTTCGAGTAGAGGTACTAGGCTATGTTCAATGAATTATGGGCAACACTTAGCCAACAATTTCCCGATAATTTTGCTAATTTATTAACGGTATCTACCGTTGAAACAATTTATATGTCGGTCTTATCAACATTAATTGCAGCTTTATTAGGTTTACCATTAGGTTTTTTAACCTTTTTAACCAATAAAGGGGCGATTTTAGAAAGCAAAAAGCTCAATGCGTGTTTAAATGTCATTATTAATATTGGACGTTCAATCCCTTATATTATTTTGTTACTTGCTTTAATTCCGCTTACCAGTTGGTTACTTCCTAGCGGGAGCATTGGTTCTAATGCAGCGATTGTGTCATTAAGTGCGGCGGCAACACCATTTTTTGCTCGCCTAACAAGTAATGCGCTTTTTGAGATTCCAATGGGTTTAACTGAAACCGCAAAAGCAATGGGTGCAACCAATTGGCAAATTATTCGTAAATTCTATTTGCCTGAATCCCTACCTACGCTAATTAATGCTATTACGCTCACTTTCGTGACATTAATTGGCTATACCGCAATGGCGGGAACGCAAGGCGGTGGCGGCTTAGGAAGCCTCGCCATTAACTATGGTGTCTATCGCAATATGCCATCGGTAACTTGGGCGGCAACGATTGTTATCGTGATTATCGTGATGCTCAGTCAAAAATTAGGCGACACGCTCGCAAAACGAGTGGATCACCGTTAATTATTTTCTATAGTATTTTATTCACAACAAGGAAAAAACATGAAATTAAAAAACTTATTTGCTATCACTGCTATTGCGTCAGCATTAGTATTAACAGGGTGTAAAGAAGAGAAAAAAGCAGATGTAGCATCAACTACACCTACTGCAACATCAATCAAAGTTGGTGTAATGGCGGGTCCTGAGCACCAAGTAGCTGAAACTGCTGCAAAAGTCGCAAAAGATAAATACAACTTAAATGTTGAATTTGTTTTATTCAATGACTACGCATTACCAAACACTGCGGTATCTAAAGGTGATTTAGATGCTAACGCAATGCAACACAAACCTTACCTAGATGAAGATGCAAAAGCAAAAAGCTTAAATAACTTAGTGATCGTTGGTAACACCTTTGTTTACCCACTTGCTGGTTATTCTAAAACTATTAAAAATGTAAATGATTTAAAAGAAGGTGCTAAAATCGTTGTTCCAAACGATCCGTCAAACCGCGGTCGCGCATTAATTCTTCTAGAAAAACAAGGTTTAATCAAACTTAAAAATGTTAACGACCTTCTTTCAACTGTAGCTGATATTGTTGAAAATCCGAAAAACTTCAAAATTTCTGAAGTAGATACTTCTGTTGCCGCTCGTGCACTAGATGATGTTGATCTTGCTGTTGTAAATAATACTTATGCGGGTCAAGTTGGTTTAAATGCGCAAGATAACGGTGTCTTCGTAGAAGATAAAGATTCTCCATACGTAAACATCATCGTTGCACGTACTGATAACAAAGACAGCAAAGCGATCCAAGATTTCGTCAAAGCGTACCAAACTGAAGAAGTTTACCAAGAAGCGAAAAAACACTTTAAAGATGGTGTTGTAAAAGGCTGGTAATCTTAGCTTAGAAGTACAATATTTCAAAGCCATCCATTAGGGTGGCTTTTTATTGATGAAAAGAAAGTGCGGTCATTTTACAATACTTTTCCAAAAGAAAAATTCATCAAAACCTAACCGCTCTTTCTGTATTAAGATAATAAAAAACCCAAGTTTAAACTTGGGTTTTCTTTTATTGATTAGCGATTACTCTGCATCATCTGCCATATTAAGCATTTCTGCTAAGTTAGTTGTTGCATCATCTGCTGTCATCACGAATTCATCAGCAATTGCTGCTTCATCGTCTTCAGACAATTTAATCACAACATCGTCTACAATACGTTTTTTGTGACGACCTTGGTGATATGCAAAACCAGTACCAGCTGGGATTAAACGACCTACGATTACGTTCTCTTTCAAGCCGCGTAATTCATCACGTTTACCTGCCACCGCTGCTTCAGTAAGCACACGAGTGGTTTCTTGGAACGATGCCGCAGAAATGAAGGATTCTGTTGCCAATGACGCTTTGGTAATACCAAGTAATTCACGTTCGAATTCAACTGGTGGTTTACCTTCCGCTTCACGTTTACGGTTCACAATTTTCACGCGAGCCACTTCAACTTGTTCCCCTTCAAGGAATTCGCTGTCATAAGCTTTCGTAATGACTGCTTTACGTAACATTTGACGTACGATAACTTCGATGTGCTTATCGTTAATTTTTACCCCTTGTAAGCGGTAAACTTCTTGCACTTCGTTCACGATATATTCAGTTACAGCACGAACACCGCGTAAACGTAAGATATCGTGTGGAGTCTCTGCACCATCAGAAATCACATCACCACGTTCTACCATCTCGCCTTCAAATACGTTGAGTTGACGCCATTTTGGAATCATTTCTTCGTAGATTTCACCTTCAGTTGGGGTGATTAGCAAGCGACGTTTACCTTTAGTTTCTTTACCGAAGGACACGATACCTGAAATTTCTGCCAAGATAGCAGGTTCTTTCGGTTTACGAGCTTCGAATAAATCAGCAACGCGTGGAAGACCACCGGTAATATCTTTAGTACCCACAGATTCTTGTGGAATACGTGCAAGTGGTTCACCCACTTTCACTTCCGCACCGTCATCTAAACTTACGATTGCTTTACCTGGTAAGAAGTATTGTGCAATAACGTCAGTTTCAGGTAAGAAGATATCGTTACCTTTTGCATCAACTAATTTAATAGTTGGACGTAAATCTTTACCTGCTGTTGCACGTTCACCCACGTCTTGTACCACAATAGAAGAAAGACCGGTTAATTCATCCGTTTGACGAGTTACAGTTAAACCATCCACGATATCAACGAATTTCACAAAACCAGATACTTCAGAGACTACTGGCATAGTATGTGGATCCCAGTTTGCCACTGTTTCACCAGCAGACACTTCTTGACCGTCAGCTTTGTTCAATACAGTACCGTAAGGCACTTTATAATGTTCTTTCGTACGACCAAATGCATCAGTTACGGTTAATTCAGTATTACGAGAAGTTAACACTAATTTACCTTCGTCATTAACAACGAATTTTGCGTTAGCAAGGTGTAAAGTACCGTTGTTTTTGATTTGTACGCTAGATTCTTTGGCTGCTGCAGAAGCTGCACCACCGATGTGGAACGTACGCATGGTTAACTGTGTACCTGGCTCACCGATAGATTGAGCAGCGATAACACCAACTGCTTCACCTTGATTGATGAGGTGACCACGTGCTAAGTCACGACCGTAACATTTCGCACATACACCGAAGTCAGTATCACAAGTTACAACAGAACGTACTTTTACGCTGTCCACTGAGTTTGCATCTAACACATCACAAAGTTTTTCATCTAATAAAGTGTTACGTGCAATTAAGACTTCTTCTGTACCTGGTTTATACACATCTTCAGCCACAACACGACCTAACACTAATTCGCGAAGTGGAACTTTCTCATCTCCACCTTCGATTAATGGAGTCATGACTAAACCTTCGTGTGTACCACAGTCATCTTCAACGATCACTAAGTCTTGCGCTACGTCAACTAAACGACGAGTTAAGTAACCAGAGTTTGCTGTTTTTAATGCGGTATCCGCCAAACCTTTACGCGCACCGTGGGTTGAAATAAAGTACTGAAGTACGTTCAAACCTTCACGGAAGTTCGCTGTAATTGGGGTTTCGATGATCGAACCATCTGGACGCGCCATCAAACCACGCATACCTGCTAACTGACGAATCTGAGCTGCAGAACCACGCGCACCGGAGTCAGCCATCATAAAAATGCTGTTGAAAGAAGCTTGTTTCTCAGGGTTACCTTCACGGTTGATGACTTCTTCCTGAGATAA
The DNA here is from genome assembly GCF_900638025.1 of Haemophilus parainfluenzae. NCBI lineage: Bacteria > Pseudomonadati > Pseudomonadota > Gammaproteobacteria > Pasteurellales > Pasteurellaceae > Parahaemophilus > Parahaemophilus parainfluenzae. The sequence continues at coordinate 780,978 of NZ_LR134481.1, read as the reverse complement.
GTTTTCCATCATTGCTTTCGCTACACGCTCATTTGCTGCAGCCCAAATATCGATGACTTTGTTATAACGCTCACCCGCTGTTACAAGACCAGATTGGAACTGTTCTTGAATTTCAGCCACTTCAGCTTCCGCTGCAGAAATAATTTCGTATTTTTTCTCTGGGATAACCATATCGTCGATACCCACAGAAGAACCTGAACGTGCAGCATAAGCAAAACCGGTATACATAATATGGTCAGCAAACATTACTGCTTCTTTCAAACCTAAACGACGATAAGCTTCGTTGATAAGTTTAGAAATTGCTTTTTTACCTAATGTTTGGTTAAACAATGAATAAGGCATACCTTTTGGCGCGATCATCCATAAGATTGCACGACCGATAGTGGTATCGGTTAATGTGGTTTTCTCTTCGAATTCGCCTGCTTCATTTTTCACATATTCAGTAATACGTACTTTAACGCGAGAATGTAATTCTGCTTCACCTGTGCGATATGCTTTTTCAGCTTCGCGCGGATCTTGCAATAACATGCCTTCGCCTTTACCGTTCACTTTTTCACGGGTCATATAGTAAAGACCCAACACCACGTCTTGTGATGGAACGATAATAGGATCACCGTTTGCAGGTGAAAGTACGTTGTTGGTTGACATCATTAACGCACGTGCTTCTAACTGAGCTTCAAGTGTTAATGGTACGTGAACCGCCATTTGGTCACCATCGAAGTCCGCGTTGAACGCCGCACAAACGAGCGGGTGTAACTGGATTGCTTTACCTTCGATTAGAAGTGGTTCAAACGCTTGGATACCTAAACGGTGAAGTGTCGGTGCACGGTTCAATAGAATTGGGTGCTCACGAATAACTTCTGCCAAGATATCCCAAACGATCGCGTCTTCACGCTCAACCATTTTCTTAGCCGCTTTGATTGTAGTTGCATAACCACGGCTTTCTAATTTTGCATAGATAAACGGACGGAATAATTCCAATGCCATTTTCTTCGGTAAACCACATTGGTGTAAGTGCAAGTATGGACCTACAGTGATTACAGAACGGCCTGAATAGTCAACACGTTTACCTAATAAGTTTTGACGGAAACGACCTTGTTTACCTTTGATCATATCCGCAAGTGATTTCAATGGACGACGGTTAGAACCTGTAATCGCACGACCACGACGACCATTATCTAATAAAGCATCAACAGATTCTTGTAACATACGTTTTTCGTTGCGCACGATAATATCTGGTGCGATTAAATCTAATAAACGTTTTAAACGGTTGTTACGGTTGATTACGCGACGATATAAATCGTTTAAGTCCGAAGTTGCAAAACGACCACCATCTAATGGTACTAACGGACGTAAATCTGGCGGAAGTACTGGTAATACAGTCATCACCATCCACTCTGGTTTATTACCAGATTGTTGGAAAGCTTCTAATAATTTTAAGCGTTTAGTGATTTTCTTACGTTTTGTTTCAGAGTTAGTTTCTTGTAACTCTTCACGTAATTTTTCACATTCCACTTCAAGATCAATACCTTTAAGTAAATCTTGAATTGCTTCAGCACCCATTTTCGCTTCGAATTCATCTTGCCAGCGGTCTTCTGCATCAAGGAATTGTTCTTCAGTTAATAACTGTCCACGTTCTAAATCGGTCATACCCGGTTCGGTTACGATGTACATTTCAAAGTAAAGCACACGCTCAATATCACGTAACGGCATATCAAGTAATAAACCGATACGGGACGGAAGTGATTTTAAGAACCAAATGTGTGCAACTGGACAAGCCAATTCAATGTGGCCCATACGTTCACGACGCACTTTAGTTTGTGTTACTTCAACACCACATTTTTCACAAATCACACCACGGTGTTTTAAGCGTTTATATTTTCCGCATAAACATTCGTAATCTTTTACTGGCCCGAAAATACGTGCACAGAAAAGACCGTCACGCTCAGGTTTGAACGTACGATAGTTGATTGTTTCAGGTTTTTTAACTTCACCAAATGACCAAGAACGGATCATGTCTGGAGAAGCTAACCCAATTTTAATCACATCAAAATCTTCACTGGTTTTTGATTGTGCTTTTAAAAACTTAACTAAGTCTTTCACAAATAGTCTCCTGTCGGAGTTAAGGGTTTCAAAGTGCGGTCAAAAATATTTTGTTTTTTAACCGCACTTCGGCGATTTCTTCCTTTTGCTTCCCCTGCGTACAGGGGAAGACCGGTTTGTCGATTACTCTTCGTCTAGCTCGATATTCAAACCAAGTGAACGGATTTCTTTCATAATTACGTTGAAAGATTCCGGTGTACCCGGATCCATTTGTTGGTTGCCACCGACGATGTTTTTATACATCTTCGTACGGCCGTTCACGTCATCGGATTTCACAGTTAACATTTCTTGTAAGGTGTAAGCAGCACCGTATGCTTCAAGTGCCCATACCTCCATCTCACCGAAACGTTGACCACCGAATTGTGCTTTACCACCAAGTGGTTGTTGAGTAACAAGACTATAAGAACCTGTTGAACGAGCATGCATTTTGTCATCAACTAAGTGGTTCAATTTGAGCATGTACATATAACCTACGGTTACTGGACGCTCGAATTTCTCACCAGTACGGCCATCGTATAACGTGATCTGACCTGAAGTTGGTAAGCCACCAAGTTTCAACATTTCTTTGATTTCTTGCTCATCAGCACCATCAAACACTGGTGTTGCTACCGGTAAACCTTTACGTAGGTTTTCCGCTAAACGCATGATTTCGTCATCGCTAAAGGTGCTTAAATCAACTTTTTGTGCGCCATGACCTAAATCGTATGCTTTTTGCATATAGCCACGAAGTTTCTCAACATCTTGTTTTTGTTTGATCATCGCATTGATTTGATTACCGATACCTTTCGCCGCTAAGCCTAAGTGGGTTTCTAAGATCTGACCGATGTTCATTCGAGATGGTACGCCCAGTGGGTTCAATACGATTTCAACAGGTTGGCCATTCTCATCGTATGGCATATCTTCAACTGGGTTAATTTTCGAGATAACACCTTTGTTACCATGACGACCCGCCATTTTATCACCCGGTTGGATGTGACGTTTCACCGCAAGGTAAACTTTAACCACTTTTAATACGCCTGGTGCAAGGTCATCGCCTTTAATGATTTTCTTACGTTGTACTTCAAGTTTGTGTTCAAACTCCTTACGTAATTCTTCATATTGCTCAGCAAGCTGTTCTAATTGGTTTTGTTTTTCTTCATCTGAAATGGTTTGCTCTAACCATTTAGTGCGATCCATTTTATCTAATTGAGCCGCATCAATACCACCTGCAATAAGCACATTACGTACACGAGCAAACAAGCCAGCTTCTAAGATTTCTAATTCATCAGAAAGGTCTTTCTTAGCTTGTTTTAACTGCATTTCTTCAATTTCTAATGCACGTTTGTCTTTTTCTACGCCATCACGGGTGAAGACTTGAACGTCAATTACAGTACCACTTACGCTGTTTGGTACACGTAATGAAGAGTCTTTCACATCAGATGCTTTTTCACCGAAGATTGCACGTAACAATTTTTCTTCTGGTGTTAATTGAGTTTCGCCTTTAGGGGTGACTTTACCGACTAAGATGTCACCACCTTTCACTTCAGCACCCACATAAACAATACCTGATTCATCCAATTTGCTTAATGCAGATTCACCTACGTTTGGAATATCCGCAGTGATTTCTTCAGAACCTAATTTAGTATCACGTGCCACACAAGATAATTCTTGAATGTGGATTGTCGTGAAGCGGTCTTGTTGTACAACACGCTCAGAAACTAACATTGAGTCTTCGAAGTTATAACCGTTCCAAGGCATGAACGCCACACGGATATTTTGACCTAATGCTAATTCACCTAAATCTGTTGAAGGACCATCAGCTAATACTTCACCACGGTTAATTGGATCGCCTAAATTCACACAAGGAATTTGGTTGATACAGGTATTTTGGTTAGAGCGGGTGTATTTAATTAAGTTATAAATATCAATACCTGCTTCGCCTGCTACAGTTTCGTCTTCATTTACTTTGATAACGATACGAGAAGCATCAACGTATTGAACTGTACCACCACGTTTCGCCACAACCGCCACACCTGAGTCTAGTGCGATTGGTTTTTCCATACCTGTACCCACTAACGGCTTATCAGCACGTAAAGTTGGAACCGCTTGACGTTGCATGTTCGCACCCATTAAGGCACGGTTCGCATCGTCATGCTCTAAGAATGGAATTAACGCTGCAGCCACAGATACCACTTGTTGAGTTGAAACGTCCATATAATGAATTTCTTCTGGTTTATAAAGACCAGATTCACCACGCTCACCACGCGCAGTAACGAATGCATCAGTAAAGCGATTGTTCTCATCAAGATTTGAGTTCGCCTGTGCAATGATGTAGTTTGCTTCATCAATTGCAGATAAGTATTCAATTTCTTCGGTTACTTGACCATTCACTACTTTACGATACGGGGTTTCTAAGAAACCATAATCGTTCGTACGAGCAAACGCAGAAAGTGAGTTGATCAAACCGATGTTTGGACCTTCAGGAGTTTCAATTGGACATAAACGACCATAGTGGGTGTTATGTACGTCACGTACCTCAAAGCCTGCGCGTTCACGCGTTAAACCGCCTGGACCTAATGCAGAAATACGACGTTTATGTGTCACTTCTGATAATGGATTGTTTTGGTCCATGAATTGCGAAAGTTGTGAAGAACCAAAGAATTCTTTCACTGCCGCAGAAATTGGTTTTGGATTAATTAAGTCTTGTGGCGTGATCGCATCTAAATCGCCTAAAGATAAACGCTCTTTAACCGCTCTTTCTACACGAACTAAACCAATACGGAATTGGTTTTCTGCCATTTCACCTACGGAACGAATACGACGGTTACCCAAGTGGTCGATATCATCCACTTCACCACGACCATTGCGGATGTCGATGAGTTTTTTCATCACGCCAATGATATCGTCGTTACTTAAAATACCCGTACCCTCGCCTTCAGGAATACCTAACGAGCGATTAAACTTCATACGACCTACTGCAGATAAATCATAACGTTCTGCAGAGAAGAATAAGTTATTGAATAACGCTTCTGAAGATTCGGGTGTAGGTGGTTCACCTGGACGCATCATACGATAGATTTCATATAATGCGCTTATGCGATCGTAAGTTGGATCAACGCGTAATGTCTCAGAAATATATGGACCATAATCTAAATCGTTAGTAAACAATGTTTCGATGACTTTATAGCCCGCTTGAGATAACTTCGCTAATCCTTCTAATGAAATTTCACTATTAACTGGACAAATAATCTCTCCAGAATCAAGATCAACATAATCTTTTGCAGAAACTTTACCAATAATGTATTCCGTTGGCACCTCAACTTGTGTCACATTATCTTTTTCTAATGCTTTGATGTGACGAGCTGTAATACGACGACCACGTTCAACATATACTTTGCCATTTGCTTCAATATCAAATGTCGCCGTTTCACCACGTAGACGTTCTGGCACTAATGTCATGAGTAATTTATTGCCAGCGATTTCGAAAGTTACTTTATCAAAGAATAAGTTTAAGATTTCTTCAACCGTATAACCTAACGCACGTAAAATAATGGTTGCTGGTAATTTACGACGACGGTCAATACGTGCATATAAGTTATCTTTTGGATCAAATTCGAAATCCAACCAAGACCCACGGTAAGGGATAATACGTGCGTTATACAGCACTTTACCTGAAGAGTGTGTTTTCCCTTTATCAGAATCAAAGAATACGCCTGGGCTACGGTGTAATTGTGAAACAATAACACGCTCGGTACCATTGATCACAAAGGTACCATTATCAGTCATCAATGGGATTTCTCCCATGTACACTTCGCTTTCTTTGATGTCTTTTACTGCATGTGATGAAGATTCTTTATCGTAGCTAACTAAACGTAATTTGACTCGCAACCCTGCCGCATAAGTGGAACCACGAATTTGACATTCACGTACATCAAACTCTGGCTCTTCTAAACGGTAATCAACATATTGTAATTCTGTATAACCGTTATTGCTTACGATTGGAAAAACAGAACGGAATGCAGCTTCTAAGCCTTGTTGACCTTCAGGATCTTTTTGAATGAATTTATCAAAAGAATCTAATTGGATAGTTAATAAATAAGGTACATTTAAAACTTGCGGACGTTTGCCGAAGTCTTTACGAATTCGTTTTTTCTCAGTATAGGAGTAACCCATTATTGGTTTTCCTCTGTAAATTTTAGTGAGACCGAGTTGATATAAAGAAAAGTGCGGTCAAATTGATTGACGTTTTTTTATTTATATCGGAGATTGACGCCGTTTTAGATACCGCACTCTGAACCTTACTTCTGTAGTGGGCTACTTAAATTAAAACGTCTGATTAATTTAAGTGGAAACAGATACCATTAAACGGAAAATGCCTATCTGTTTTTGTGCCGTTTTTGATAGCACAAAATGGCTGATGGTAAACCACCAGCCATTAAGCCTGAGAAACAGGACATAAGAGAATCAAAAATTATTTGATTTCTACTTTTGCACCAGCTTCTTCTAATTCTTTCTTAAGTGCTTCAGCTTCTTCTTTAGAAATGCCTTCTTTTAAGTTAGCTGGAGCAGATTCAACTAAGTCTTTAGCTTCTTTTAAGCCTAAACCAGTTGCACCACGTACTGCTTTGATAACTGCTACTTTGTTAGCACCAGCTTCAGCAAGAACTACGTCGAATTCAGTTTTTTCTTCTGCCGCTGCTGCTGCACCGCCAGCTGCTGGAGCTGCTGCTAATGCTGCTGCAGAAACGCCGAATTTCTCTTCCATCGCTGTAATTAATTCAACGATTTCAGTTACAGTTTTAGAAGCAATCGCTTCAATGATTTGTTCGTTAGTTAATGACATAACAATCAATTCCTAAAATTAATAAAGTTAAATGAAGTAAGAAACGCTTAATGATTAAGCTGCTTCTTGTAATTTGTCGCGTAATGCCGCAAAAGTGCGAACAAGTTTGCCTGCCGCAGCTTCTTTCATTGTGCCCATTAAACGTGCAATTGCTTCTTCGTAAGTTGGTAATGTTGCTAAGAATTCAACATCTTGGATCTTACCCTCAAAGGCTGCACCTTTAATTTCAAACTTATCGTTTGCTTTAGCAAAATCTTTGAACAAACGTGCTGCTGCACCTGGGTGTTCGTTAGAGAATGCGATAAGTGTTGGACCTACAAACGTATCTTGTAAGCATTCGAAATCAGTGCCTTCAACCGCACGACGTAATAAAGTATTACGAACAACACGCATTGTTACACCAGCTTCACGAGCTGCTTTACGTAATTCAGTCATTTTATCAACAGTTACACCGCGAGAATCCGCGATTACTGCTGAAAGTGCACCTTTGGCTGCTTCATTTACTTCAGCAACAATTGCTTGTTTGTCTTGAAGATTTAATGCCATTGGCTTTTAGCTCCTGAATACACTCCGATTTCTCGGAATTAATTTACCTCATCGAAAGAGTTATCTTTCAGACTAGGACGACTTCGGTGCCCAGAAGCAAGAAATATTCTTATTCTGTTCACCATCTACGTAGGATTATTAAGACGATTATTGCAAACCATTCCCTACGGTCTTGGACGGGGCTTGAATAGGTCAAGCACCAACCAGAAATTTTACGCTAAGCGTAATTTAGGAGCGAGATTATAGTGATTAATCTCGCTCTTGTAAAGTATATTGTCGAAAAAATCTGCAGATTTCAACCGCACTTTGCGATTATTTTCTTACAGCAATTGCTTCAATTTCCAAACCAACATCTTTTGGTAAGCGAGCAACTTCTACGCAAGAACGAGCAGGAAAATTCGGATGATTATTTTCTTTGAAGAATTTCTCATACTCTGCATTTACCGCACCAAAATCATTAAGATCTTTCACAAACACTGTAGTTTTAACAATATCACCCACCTTCAAACCAGCTTCTTCAATAATCGCTTTCACATTTTCTAACGATTGACGCGCCTGAGCCACAATATCTTTTGGTACTTCACCCGTTGCTGGATTGACAGGGATTTGCCCCGATGTTAAAACTAAATTACCTAAATCTACCGCTTGAACATAAGGACCAATTGCTGCTGGGGCTTTTTTAGTATGAATAGGATTGACTTTAATACTAATTCCATAATTAGACATGATTATTCTCCCTTTCTTTTTCGTTACCTTAAAAAACGCGGTAAAAACAACCGCACTTTTTGCCAAATTAATCTATTTCTTTTAATACATCATCAGACAGTTCTTTCTGTGAACTTTCTTTCACTTTACCATCATTTACTTTAAATTCTAAATTCTGATAATAAGCTTCGCGGAAAGTAACATAAGGATCTTGTGCTTGATTTAGCAACTCTGTTTGATCCAATGTCTTAGAGCGTTTATCTACCGCTTGCACACCATATTTTACGAGTGACCACGGACCGCCTACCCAATTCCAGAAAGGATAGGTATAAGCTGCATCAACTACTGCCCCCGTTAATTGACGAGGCGTCGTCGCATTATAAATTGGCAATACAATATAAGTACCTGCATCTACACCATAGGTGCCCAATGTTTCACCAAAGCTACGTTGATCATAAACCTGTAATTCCTTGCTTGCACTTGCAAAGTCAAATAAGCCTCCGAGACCAAAGGTTGAGTTAATCCAAAAACGGTTGAAGTGAACAAAGGCTTTTTTTGGCTCACCTTCTAATAAACGGTTAACAAAACTCACTGGCTCATCCAAATTGTTTGCCACATTGGATAGACCTTTTGTGACTGGTGTTGGCACATAATCACGCCAACCTTTTGCTGCAGGTTCTAACACATAGCGATCCATCACTTTATAGTTAAAATCAAACATCGTACGGTTAAAACTTTCTAATTTATCATTTCGTTCACCATCAGCTTTGGTTGCACAACCCGTTAATACAGCTGTTGCCATTAAGCCGACCGCAAGTAAAGGTGTTTTTTTCATTCCACTTTCCTATCACAAAAAATTGTCTTTATTCTAACCAACTTGAAAGATAACTACAAAAAATTTATTTAAATTCTAGCACTAACTTTCTTGTAAAACGATATTTTGGATTTCAGTGTCAGTAAAAATGCCACCTTTATTGGTGGCATTTTTACTCAAAAAGATTGATTATTCTGTTGTATTTTTTAATGGAATTTCTGCATCTGGCTCGTGAGTAATACGGTTACGTAGATCACGGCGAATAATCTCAATAGTCCAGAACCAGAAAATGTGTCCCACTAATTCAGAAATATGCTCATACAACGGCCATTCTGCAACAGGTGGGGTTAAACCTAACGCAGGGAAAGTAATATAGTGTACGCAAATATCGGCGATTAAACCTGCCCCAATACCCTGCCAAAATTTGATTTTAGGGAAACGTTCTGCCACTAAACAGTAAGCGATAGCAAATACTAATGAGAAAGTAATATGAGTCACACCAATCCAATCAAAACCATGATCTGCAAAAGTGAAAGCTGCTTGAGTTGGGTCAATACCTAGATAATCACGTAAAAATACGTGGGGAGGATTTAAGAATGCACGTGAACAAACTTGAAGAACTTGATCTTGGCTTAACCCTGTGATGTCCACTTTGCATGCTTCTGCGAAGAAATCGATTGGGCTACGCGGTGGGAATGGATGCTCTGCACCCCATTTTACGAACGCAGAAATTAAACCTGCAATAATACCTACAAAAATCGCTACGCCATAACGACGACGATTAGCAGGAGTTTGTTCAAAAATACCTGACATATATTTGCTCCGAAAAAAGAAAAAATAACCGCACTTTGCATTAAGAGTGGCAGTTCCCATTTTGCTTTAGCAAAACTTGTCTTGAATTTTCAATGACTTTGGTGAGTTAGTCAAGTTCTAATTATTAAGAGTTAGAACATTTTATGATAAGAGTAAAAAATGCGGTTATTTCTAACCGCACTTTCATATTTTCAAAATTATAGTTTTGCTGAAAGCATTGCTTCTAGTTTCTCTTGGTCAACTGCAAATTTGCGAATACCATCCGCTAATTTCTCAACAGCCATCGCATCGCTATTATGTTGCCAGTAGAACTCCGCTTCAGTTAATGGTTGAGGTTTCGCTTTTACTTCACCTTTGTAGTCTAGTTTGCGTACAAGTGCGGTTGAATTTTCTTGTAATTCTTTGAGTAATGCCGGTGCAATGGTTAAACGATCGCAACCTGCAAGTTCAGTAATTTCTCCTACATTACGGAAGCTTGCGCCCATCACAACGGTGTTGTAGCCATATTCTTTGTAGTAATTATAGATTTTGGTAACAGAAATTACGCCAGGGTCTTCTGCTGGAGCATATTCTTTTTTATCGGTATTTGCTTTGTACCAGTCTAAAATACGACCTACAAATGGCGAAATTAAATAAACACCCGCTTCAGCACACGCACGAGCTTGCGCTTCAGAGAATAATAAGGTTAAGTTACAGTTAATACCTTCTTTTTCAAGAATTTCTGCCGCACGGATACCTTGCCATGTTGAAGCAATTTTGATCAAAATACGATCATTTGAAATACCCGCCGCATTATAAAGTGCGATAAGTTTACGTGCTTTTTCAACGGTTGCTTGAGTATCGTAAGAAAGGCGAGCATCTACTTCTGTTGAAATGCGTCCTGGAACAATTTTTAAAATTTCTAAGCCAATGTTTACCGCTAATTTATCTTCTGCATCAATTAATTGTTGTGCTTTATCTGCACTTTGTGCTTTTGCATAAGCAACCGCTTCATCAATTAATAGGGCATATTGTGGTAATGCTGAAGCACTTAAAATTAAAGATGGGTTTGTTGTTGCATCTTGTGGTTGATATTTTTTGATTGCATCAATATTGCCAGTATCCGCTACGACGACGGTCATATTACGAAGTGAATCTAACTGTGTTGTCATTGTATTCTCCTTGAATGGACTTGTTTAAATCTAATTGGGCTACGATAGCATAATTAACCTTAAAAAGGTAATTTATCAAGGAAAATATTTACGATAGGAAAAACCAATACATTGTAGATTTCCTTTCTCATATCATCACTTTTAGCAATTTTTTCGCAATTTATTAGACACAAATCACAAAACTCAATATTTGTTCAAATAATCCCCTTGCAAATCTTTACAAAAATAAATTTTTGAGCTAATAAGTGGAAGACTCTTATAAAAATATCACCTAATAACAAGGAGGCTCAAATGCAACACAAACTACTCTTCTCTGCAATCACTCTTGCTCTTTCCTATTCTGCGCAAGCAGTTATAGTACCTGAGGGAACACAATTAAATGAAAAACAACATATCGTGATCAATAACGGGGCTGAACCACAAAGTTTTGACCCTCAAAAAACCGAAGGTGTGCCGGAATCTAACGTCGCTTATCAATTACTTGAAGGCTTAGTCACCTCAGACTCTGAAGGTAAACTTCAACCGGGTGTGGCTGAAAGCTGGGAAAATACACCTGACTTCAAAACCTGGACATTCCATTTACGTAAAGATGCTAAATGGTCAAACGGCGATCCTGTTACTGCACACGACTTCGTATTTGCGTGGCGTCGTTTAGTGGATCCTGCAACTGCCGCACCTTACGCGAGCTACTTAAGTTATTTACAAGTTGAAAATGCGCAAGACATTATTGACGGCAAGAAAAAACCAGTTGAATTAGGCGTGGAAGCAAAAGATGATTACACCTTTGTTATTCATGCAACCAATCCTGTGCCTTATGCGGTCAGTTTAACCACTCACCAATCCTTATTGCCATTACCACAAAAAGTAGTCGAAAAATTGGGTGATGCATGGGTGAAAAAAGAAAACTACGTGGGTAACGGTGCGTATAAGCTCGCTAACCACATCATTAACGAAAAAATCGAATTTGAACGTAACCCACTTTATTGGAACGATAAAGAAACCGTAATCAATAGCGCAACATTTCTCGCTATTGAGAACCCGAGTACCGATGTGGCGCGTTATCGTGCGGGCGATTTAGACATGACCAGTTATGGTTTACCGCCTGAACAATTCGCTAAATTACAAAAAGAATTGCCAGGTGAAGTATACATTACTCGTACCCTAGCAACTTATTCTTATGAATTAAACAACAAGAAAGCGCCTTTTGATAACGTGAATATTCGTAAAGCCTTGAACTTATCCCTTGATCGTCATGTGATCACCGATAAAGTATTGGGTCAAGGTCAAACACCAACCTATGTGTTTACCCCAACTTACATCGAAGAAGGTCATCTCATTCAACAACCTACTTATTCAAAAGAACCGATGGCTCAACGTAATGAAGAAGCCATTAAACTCTTAGAAGAAGCTGGTTACAGCAAAGCAAATCCATTGAAATTCAGCATTCTTTACAATACCAATGAAAATCACAAAAAAGTGGCTATTGCTGCAGCTTCTATGTGGAAAGCGAACACTAAAGGTTTAATTGATGTGAAATTAGAAAACCAAGAGTGGAAAACTTACATCGATAGCCGTCGTGCAGGTCGTTATGATGTGGCGCGTGCTGGGTGGAATGCGGATTACAACCAAGCAACAACATTCGGCAACTATTTCTTATCTAATTCGAGTAACAATACCGCGAAATACGCGAACCCAGAATATGATAAAGCCATTGCTGAATCTTATGTCGCAACGGATGCAGAAGGTCGTGCAAAAGCTTATGCGAAAGCCGAAGAAATTCTTGCAAAAGATTACGGGATCGTACCAATCTTTAACTATGTGAATCCACGCTTAGTGAAACCTTACGTAAAAGGTTATTCAGGCAAAGATCCGCAAGATCACATCTACTTACGTAACCTTTATATTATTAAACATTAATTCGTTGCTAGTATTTAAGTGCGGTTAAAAATCGTCGTGTTTTTTGACCGCACTTTTCGCCCATTTTGTTGGAGTTGTTATGCTCAAGTTTATTTTTAAACGGCTGTTGGAAGCCTTGCCGACGCTGTTTATTTTAATTACTTTTTCTTTCTTTTTGATGCGCCTCGCCCCTGGTAGCCCGTTCACCTCTGAACGTGCTTATCCGCCAGAAGTGATGGCGAATATCGAAGCGAAGTATCATTTAAATGAACCATTATATAAACAATATTTCCTTTATTTAGAAAATCTTTCCAAAGGAGATTTTGGTCCCTCTTTTAAATATAAAGACCAATCAGTCAATGATTTAATCGCGTCTGCTTTCCCGGTTTCCATTAAATTGGGCATGGTGGCCTTCGCCTTTGCTGTCGTATTAGGGGTAACAGCGGGTACGCTCGCTGCGCTCAATCAAAATAGTCGTTGGGATTATATTTTGATGAGTTTCTCGATGCTTGGCGTCATTATGCCAAGCTTCGTCTTCGCACCAGTCTTAGTGCTGATTTTCGCCATTTATTTGGGATGGCTACCCGCTGGCGGTTGGAACGGAGGTACCGCTATGTATATGATCTTACCTGTAGCCTCCTTAACTATCGCTTATGTTGCAGGGATTGCGCGTATCATGCGTGGCTCGATGATTGAAGTGCTGCATTCCAACTTTATTCGGACCGCCAAAGCTAAAGGACTTTCTACTTCAAGAATCATTTTAAAACATGCTTTGCGCCCTGCTCTTTTACCCGTGATAACCTATTTAGGCCCCGCTTTCGTAGGGATTATTACCGGCTCAATGGTTATCGAAAGCGTATTTGGTTTACCTGGCATGGGGTTATTATTTGTAAACGGCGCATTAAACCGCGATTATTCTTTAGTTTTGAGTCTCACTATTTTAGTGGGCACATTAACCATTTTATTTAATGCGATTGTGGATATTTTATACGCCATCATCGATCCAAAAATTCGTTATTAAGGATAAGTTATGACAGATTATCGTACTCAGCCGATTAATCAGAAAAATGCGGATTTTGTGGAACAAGTGGCTGACCGTATTGAAGAAATGCAACTAGAAGGCCGCAGTCTATGGCAAGATGCGAAACGCCGTTTTTTCCGCAACAAAGCGGCCGTTGCCAGTCTGATTATTCTAGCGTTTATTATTGTATTTATTACCGTAGCGCCTTGGTTCTTCCCCTTTACCTATGAAGATACCGATTGGAATATGATGAGCTCCCCACCAACAATGGAAGGCTATCACTTCTTCGGTACCGATGCCTCGGGTCGCGACTTATTGGTACGTACTGCTATCGGTGGACGTATTTCCTTATTGGTCGGTATTGCTGGTGCTTTCATTTCCGTAACTATAGGCACAATTTATGGGGCTATTTCCGGTTATGTAGGCGGTAAAACAGATATGTTGATGATGCGCTTTTTAGAGATTCTCAGCTCATTTCCATTTATGTTTTTCGTCATTTTGTTAGTGACCCTTTTTGGCCAAAACATTTTCTTAATTTTTATCGCAATCGGGGCCATTGCTTGGCTTGGTCTTGCACGTATCGTGCGTGGACAAACCCTCAGCCTAAAAAATAAAGAATTCGTCGAAGCCGCCATTGTTTGTGGCGTACCTCGTCGCCAAATCATTTTGAAACACATTATTCCGAATGTATTAGGCTTAGTAGCAGTGTATGCCTCACTTGAAGTACCTGGACTCATTCTATTTGAATCATTCTTAAGTTTCTTAGGATTAGGGACTCAAGAGCCAATGAGTAGCTGGGGTGCACTCTTAAGTGATGGAGCTGCACAAATGGAGGTCTCGCCTTGGTTATTAATTTTCCCGGCATTTTTCCTTTGCCTTACCCTATTTTGTTTTAACTTTATCGGTGACGGGTTGCGTGATGCACTCGATCCGAAAGATAGATAGGAGCGAATAATGAATCCTTTATTAGATGTAAAAAATCTCTACGTTCGCTTCAAAACACCAGATGGCGTCGTCACAGCAGTGAATGAGTTAAACTTTACGCTTAATGCTGGGAGTACGCTCGGTATTGTAGGTGAAAGTGGTTCTGGTAAGTCACAAACAGCCTTTGCTTTAATGGGTTTATTGGCAGCCAACGGTGAAGTGGAAGGTTCGGCCATTTTTGAAGGTAAAGAATTAGTTAATTTACCGAATGCTGAGTTGAATAAAATCCGCGCCGAGCAAATTTCCATGATTTTCCAAGATCCAATGACATCACTCAACCCATACATGAAAATCGGTGAACAACTCATTGAAGTGCTGCAACTGCACAAAGGTTATGATAAACAAACTGCCTTTGCCGAATCCGTGAAAATGTTGGATGCAGTTAAAATGCCAGAAGCAAAAAAACGCATGGGCATGTATCCTCATGAATTTTCGGGTGGTATGCGTCAACGAGTGATGATTGCGATGGCCTTACTATGTCGTCCAAAACTACTCATTGCTGATGAACCAACCACTGCTTTGGACGTGACGGTTCAAGCACAAATCATGACCTTGTTAAATGAGTTAAAACGCGAATTTAATACTGCGATTATTATGATTACCCATGATCTTGGTGTAGTGGCAGGTATCTGCGATCAAGTCATGGTGATGTATGCTGGACGAACCATGGAATACGGCACGGCAGAACAAATTTTCTATCATCCGACTCATCCTTATTCCATTGGCTTAATGGATGCGATTCCTCGCTTAGACGGCAATGAAGAACACTTGGTAACCATTCCTGGTAATCCACCGAATTTACTGCATTTGCCAAAAGGTTGCCCGTTCTCACCACGTTGCCAATTTGCTACCGAACAATGCCAAACTGCGCCAAAACTGACCGCATTTAATGAAGGTCAATTACGCAATTGTTGGTTACCCGTGGAGAAATTTACCCTATGACAGTCTCAAACAACAAAGAATTACTCCTTGAAGTCAATCACTTAGGCGTCAGTTTTAAAATTAAAAATGAGAAATCTCTTTTCTTCGCCAAACCGCAAACCTTAAAAGCAGTGAAGGATGTGTCTTTTAAACTTTACGCGGGTGAAACCCTCGGCGTAGTGGGTGAATCTGGTTGCGGTAAATCCACACTTGCACGCGCTATTATCGGTTTAGTCGAAGCGAGTGAAGGGGAAATCTTGTGGCTTGGTAAAAATTTACGAAAACAATCAGCAAAACAATGGAAAGAAACGCGTAAAGACATTCAAATGATTTTCCAAGACCCGCTCGCCTCTCTCAATCCGCGAATGAATATTGGCGAAATCATTGCTGAGCCATTAAAGATCTACCAACCGCACTTAAGTGCTGCAGAAGTGAAAGAAAAAGTGCAAGCAATGATGTTGAAAGTCGGGCTTTTACCCAACTTGATTAACCGCTATCCGCATGAGTTTTCAGGGGGCCAATGTCAGCGTATCGGTATTGCTCGCGCGTTAATCATTGAGCCTAAAATGATCATTTGTGATGAACCCGTTTCTGCGTTAGATGTGTCGATTCAGGCTCAAGTGGTGAATTTATTGAAATCCCTGCAAAAAGAAATGGGGCTTTCCTTAATTTTTATCGCTCATGATTTAGCGGTGGTAAAACATATTTCTGACCGCGTGTTGGTGATGTATTTAGGCAATGCCATGGAATTAGGCAGCGATGAGGAGGTATATAACAATACCAAACATCCTTATACCAAAGCCTTAATGTCTGCAGTTCCAATTCCCGATCCAAAATTGGAACGCAATAAATCCATCGAATTACTTGAAGGTGATTTGCCTTCGCCAATTAATCCGCCGTCTGGTTGCGTGTTCCGTACCCGCTGTCTGAAAGCTGATGAAAATTGTGCGAAACAAAAACCACCTTTCACCAGCCAAAACAACAGCCATTTTGTGGCTTGTTTAAAAGTCTTATAAAGCAAAAAGTGCGGTTAAAATGATCTGCATCCCCCAAAGTTGGACTCACCAACCAACAATTGAGATGCAGATTTTTTTATAAATAAACACTGCACAAGAGAATTTAAATTACAAATTCTACAACATATGAGAATTTTGAATAAAACGCGATTTATTTTGATATTCTTGTGGAATACCTAATTAATTAAAAATGTTTAAATCATGCAAAGTCCGCATTCTCTCATCATTTCAGCAATTTTTTATTTGTGATATGCTAGGGTCAATTGATAAAAGGAACTATTATGTCTGAAATTAAACTGAATTATCATAAAACTCATTTTCTCACGAGTGCGCCCAATATTCGTTCTATCCCAGAAGATACAGGGATTGAAATTGCTTTTTCAGGACGCTCAAATGCAGGAAAATCAACCGCACTTAATGCATTAACCAATCAAAAAAGCTTAGCCAGAACGTCTAAAACACCTGGTCGTACACAGCTCATCAACCTTTTTGAAGTAGAGCCGAATTGTAAACTGGTGGACTTACCCGGCTATGGTTATGCTGCTGTTCCTGAGAAAATGAAAATCGAGTGGCAAAAATCCCTTGGGGAATATTTGCAAAAACGCGAATGTTTAGGCGGACTTGTTGTTTTAATGGATATTCGCCACCCTTTAAAAGATCTCGACCAACAAATGATTGAATGGGCTGTTTCTGCTGATTTATCGGTTATGTTACTTTTAACTAAAGCGGATAAACTCAGCCAAAGCGCACGTAGCAAACAAGTCAAAATGGTGCGTGAAGCTATTTTACCCTTCCAAGGTGATATTCAAGTCGAGGCTTTTTCTGCACAAAATAAAATTGGTATTGATAAATTAGCGGCCAAATTAGATGGTTGGTTTGCCCCACTTTTTGTGTAGCTTTTTATCAAGAAAAAAATGATTTCTGCGATCTCGATCGCAAAAAAAGCATAGGATGCATGATTTCATTCTGTGCTTTTTTTATAGTGCGAAAATCTAATTATTTTTGACCGCACTTTAAGGAATCTGAATGTCTCTTGCCATTGTTTATAGCCGTGCATCAATGGGTGTACAAGCCCCTCTTGTTACCATTGAGGTACACTTAAGTAACGGAAAGCCTGGATTTACCTTAGTTGGTCTACCTGAAAAAACCGTAAAAGAAGCGCAAGATCGTGTCAGAAGTGCATTAATAAATGCCCAGTTCAAATATCCTGCCAAACGTATCACCGTTAACCTTGCACCCGCCGATCTACCCAAAGAAGGGGGACAATTTGATTTACCCATTGCAATCGGTATTTTAGCTGCATCAGATCAACTTGATGGCAGCCGTTTAAAACAGTTTGAATTCGTTGGTGAACTTGCATTAACGGGTGAATTACGCGGTGTACACGGTGTGATTCCTGCTATTTTAGCAGCACAAAAAGCGAAACGCGCCCCCATTATCGCTTATCAAAATGCCAATGAAGCTTCACTTGTCTCAGAGCAAGAGACTTATTTCGCTAAAAACCTGTTAGAAGTTGTGCAATTCTTAAATAATCAAGAAAAATTACCTTTGGCCTCATTACTCGCACAAGAAAGTGAGGTCGGATTTTCAGCTAAAAATCACTTAGATTTGACCGATATTATTGGTCAGCAACACGCTAAACGAGCACTGACAATAGCTGCCGCAGGCCAGCACAACCTACTCTTTTTAGGGCCACCTGGGACGGGTAAAACCATGTTGGCAAGTCGTCTCACTGCATTGCTACCTGAAATGACGGATTTAGAAGCGATTGAAACCGCTTCGGTTACGAGTTTAGTACAAAATGAATTAAATTTTCATAACTGGAAACAACGTCCGTTTCGAGCACCACATCATAGCGCCTCATTACCTGCCTTAGTAGGTGGAGGAACCATTCCCAAACCAGGCGAAATATCGCTCGCACATAACGGCGTACTTTTTCTTGATGAATTGCCTGAGTTTGAGCGTAAAGTGCTTGATGCACTTCGCCAGCCATTAGAAAGTGGAGAAATTATTATTTCACGTGCCAATGCAAAAATCCAATTCCCCGCTCGTTTTCAACTCGTTGCCGCGATGAATCCAAGTCCAACCGGGCATTACACTGGAACACATAATCGCACCTCGCCACAGCAAGTGATGCGTTATTTAAACCGACTTTCGGGGCCATTTTTAGATCGCTTTGATTTATCTATTGAAGTACCGCTTCTGCCACAAGGCAGCTTACAGAATACAGGAGATAGAGGTCAGACAAGCCAACAAGTACGAGAAAAAGTGTTAAAAGTGAGGGAAATGCAACTTGCTCGAGCCGGTAAAATCAATGCGTATCTTTCAAGCAAAGAAATTGAACGAGACTGTAAATTACAAGATAAAGATTCATTATTCCTTGAGAATGCACTGAACAAGCTTGGACTTTCAGTGAGAGCCTATCATCGGATTTTAAAAGTCTCACGCACAATTGCTGATTTAAATGGTGACAAAGAAATACAACAACCTCATTTAGCAGAAGCGCTAGGATATCGGGCGATGGATAGGTTGTTACAGAAATTATCTGCCGCTTAAAAAATAAAAGGGCGAATCATTCGCCCTCTTTTTTCTTCTATTCTTAATAATAAGAATGTTCACCACGTTGGTGTTCTGTTACGTCTCGTGCACCTTTTAATTCATTCGGGAAGAGCGAAACTAACTGTTTCTCCACCCCGTCTTTTAAGGTGACATCAACCATTGAACAACCGTTACAGCCACCACCAAATTGTAGAACAGCATAACCATCATCGGTAATTTCAATTAACGTGATTTTACCGCCATGGCTGGCTAATTGTGGGTTGATTTGTGTTTGGATCACGTACTCTACGCGCTCAATTAAAGGCGCATCATCTGCAACTTTACGCATTTTTGCGTTAGGTGCTTTTAAAGTAAGCTGAGCACCGAGCTCTTCTGTTACATAATCAATTTCCGCATCTTCTAAAAACGGTAAACTAATTTCATCTACAAATGCTGAAAAAGTATCGTATTTCATTTCAGTATCAGTCGCTTCAACTGAATTTGGTGGGCAATAAGACACGCCACATTCTGCTCCTGGCGTACCCGGATTCACAACAAAAATACGAATATTGGTACCTTCTTCTTGTGTATCTAAAAGTTTCCGAAAATGTGCTTGTGCAGCATCTGAAATAAAAATTTGTTCCATAAATAAAATCCTAATACTTGATGCAATATATCAAGAATGATACTCCTATATGGTAATTTTTTCTATATTTATTCCTATTTTTATAAATATAGATAAATCCTATCTTTAAAAATTTAGGCTCTCGCTAAGCCCCACACTTGAATTTCTTTTACGCCTAATTTTCGAAGCTGTTTGGCTATCTCTGCCAACGTTGAGCCGGTTGTAATCACATCATCCACCAACGCAACACGTTCATAAGGAAAAGACTTTTTGGTATTCACTGTAAAAGCATTTTGTAGATTATATCGTCGATCTTTCGCACTTAAACCTCGCTGAGTGTGGGTGTGTTTAATTCGTTTCACCACATGATGACAGTTAGGCACATCACACCAACGACTCAACCAGTTCGCTAATAAATCAGCCTGGTTATAGCCACGTTGCCACTGTCGAAAATGATATAGCGGTACAGGGATAATCGCCTGTGGCAGAAAGAGCTCATGCGTTCGTCTTGCCTCTCTCACCGCAAGATAAAGCAAACGCGATAAACAGCGATCTAACCAAAACTGTTTTTGAAATTTAAAACGATGAATAAGTGAAGAAAGCGGTTCGAGGTAATGCCCAATAATCACAATACGATCCCAAGCGGGTTCATTTCTCAAACAATGTCCACAGCCCATTGCATAATGCTGCAAGGGTGAACCACATCGCCCACAATAAGGGAAAGTTTTAATTTGCTTCTGACATCGACTGCACAATCCATTTCGACCAAGATGAATAGATCCCTTGCAATACACACAGCTAAATTGAAAAAAATGAGAAAACATCAGAGAAATTGACCGCACTTTATTTTTTCGCTTTTTCAATTTGCTTAAAATGCTTTTCTTTCTTAGCCATTTCCATTCTTTCACCTTGTTTTAAAATATGAGGAGTCACAAAAATTACAAGCTCTCGCTTTTGATGACGTTCACTTTCCTTACTAAATAAGCGCTTAATACCTGGAATATCACCCAATAGCGGCACTTTATCAATTCCTTTTGTGATCGTATCGTGGAATACACCACCTAATACAATCGTTTCCCCATCTTTAGCAAAAACTTGTGTATTAATTTCTTGTTTATCAATAGACACGACTTCGTTACCTTGCCCATAAGCCACACGGTTTCCCGGGGAATTTTGACTGACTAATAAATCCAATAAGATATTATTATCCTTTGAAATATGCGGTGTGACTTCCAATCCCAACACAGCTTCTCGAAACTCCACTGATTGGGTGTCATTTTTCCCGTTCGTCACTACATAAGGAATTTCCGTCCCTTGTTTGATACTTGCACTTTTCTTATTGGTCGTGAGTAAGCGAGGGCTCGCAATAATTTCTACGTTATTTTCACGTTCAAGTGCAGTCAATTCTAAGTCTAATAATCGGCCATTAATTTTAGCGACTTGAAGTGCTAATGAGCCAGCTGGCGTGACTGTTGTCGCAAAATTCACATTTAAATTATTACTGATATTACTAAAACCATTCGCATCTAGACTGCCACTCACTCGATGGGCAGCCTCAGTCGGATTAAAAATGCCCCAACGTACACCTAACTCTTTCAGGCTTTCATCAGTAATCGTCACAATACGTGCTTCGATGACAATTTGTTCAATGGGTTTATCCAGCTCTGCAATTAATTTTTTGATATTTTTGATAGAACGTGCATCATCCTGAATCAGTAACACATTGCTTCGATCATCAAATGTAATTGTGCCGCTAGGTGAAAGCAAAGAACCACTCCCTGTTGTTAACGATTTCATCACATCAGAAGCTTTGGCAAAATGCAATTTAACCGTTGTACTCACAAGTGGCATTTCACTAGGCAAACTTTCGCCGACGATTGCTACTGGTTCATCCATTTTTTCAGTATATTGTTCATGTTGAGAAGCCTTGCCTAAATAATAAATATCATTTTCTTGATAAAAAGAGAGTCCTTTGATTTTTGCGACAGCACGCAATAAACGATCAAAATCTACGTTATCTAATTGCAATGAAAGCGTTCCTTCTAATTCATCATCAATCATTAAATTGGTATTTTGCTCAAGAGCAATTTGCTAAAGTGTAGCCACCATGGGAGCTTGTTTTAAGCGAAGTGAAAAGATGCGACTTTCTGCCGATGAGTAAGTTGTCCATAGGATCAAAAAACACATTAAAAACTGACCGCACTTTGTTTTTATTTTCTGCTTTATCATTTTAAAATCTCATTATGATTGAGGTCGTTTGTTCACATTGCCCGGCTTTATAACTTTGAAGCGTCACGCTATTTTTACTCACTTTTTCGATTAAATAGGCTTCCTTTCCAATTCTCTGTCCTACTTGAGCGGAAAGAATATCCCCATCATCATTAAAGAACACTTCTGCCTGTTTCCCGTATTGCACGACACCCACAATGTGTAACTGAGCCAATGGGCGTTCCTCCGCCAGTCTCAGCTCCGAATACACGCAAGCCGACACTAGCGGTAGGGTGAGCCCCTCTTTTGGATATTCGGTTTGTTCTCTTTGTTTCCGAACAAAAGGATCTCGTGAAAATGCTGATACAGAAAAAATTGCAATCAAGATTAAGAAGAGCTTTTTCATTACTTGTCCTTATTTAGTTGGAAAATTAACTCGCCTGTAATAGACGCATTTTCTTCTTCATCTAATTTCTCAATGCTTAATTGAGTGACAGAAAGTATAGGAATATCCCTTAAAAGTGCGGTCAAAAATTGCTGTAAATCGACAAAATAGCCTTGTAACGACAAATGCAACAAAGTTTGTTGAGAAAAATCCCAACGTAAATCCAACGCTCGAAGTCGCCCATTTAATAACGTCTGAACATGCTGATTGATCGGTAAAACTGAATTAGCGAGTTCAGGAGAAAGTTGTTGAGTTCCTAATTTTTGCTTTAAAGCCTGAAAAATTTTTTCCTGTTTATCCCACTCTTGTTGCTGAAAACTCAATTCTGTATCAAGTCGATGTCGTTCATGGTTATTTTCAACATAACGAAAAACAGGTAAAAAGATGACCGCACTTAATGAACTCAACCAAAAGGTAGCATGAACCATTTGAGGTAATCGAAGCCATCTCCCAAACCAACTTTGTGCACTTTTTTGAACAATCTCATTGATAAGACCTCTCATTGCACAGACTCCGATAACTGGATATCAAATTGAAAGAATAACTGACTTTGCACTGGTTCAAGCTTGGTCAAATTAACCGTTGTAAAATGCTGTTTAAGAAATTGATGTATCGCTTCAAATTCTTTTTGGCTTTCTGTCATCCCTGAAAGCACAACTTGCTTAGCATTGAGCGTAAATTCATCTAACTCGCCTTGTTGTAATGGTAGCTCACTTAATAAATTAAGCATGCGATACACATATTCTGTATCCATTTCAGTCAGTTCATTCATTTCTTTCAAGTCTCGTTGTAGTTGTTGAACTTGAATGCGTTTTTGATGAACTTGATTCGTTATCTGTATCAGATTTTCTTTTATCTGATTTAGAACTTGCAATTGTTGTGTGTTAAGTTGGCTCAATCCCAAAAGAATCAATACTGAGCAAACGAGCCAAATTAAACTTTGCCACATAAAAAGACGAAAAGCCTTTTGATGTTGTTCTAAGCGCCAAGGCAATAAATTAAGGCTAAACATCACCACTCTCCGAATTGTCTGGAGGCAAAAGTGTGATTGTTTTTTGAGGATAAATCCACGAGTTTCAAATCGGTTTGCCACAGTGCATTACCTAAAGCGATAAAAGGTAAATCTGTTTCGATGCGTTGCCAATTCGTAGGCAGTAATTGGATTGCGTGTGAATTCAACATATCGGGTGTTTGGTATACATAAACTTGTTCTATCGTTTCAGGGAATCGTTGGACGAATTGTTGATAAAGTTCATATAAATTACTTTGAGATTGCAAAACCTGCCTTTGTTGCAATCGTTCACAAACAGCAAGGCAACCTTGCTGATCTTGATATAAAAATAAGGTGTTAGTCGGCTCTTGGCCTAAAATGGCATAAAATGCACGTAAAATACTGTGATTCAGTAAATCAAGTGCGGTCAATTTTAACGGTAGATATTTTGCTAATTCAGCCTTTGCACTTTGTATCCGAATAGCCGTTATATCCAAACGAAAACCTTGTTTTAATGGCGTGGTCAGATAATCAAACCATAATTCATCCAAAGGAATCGGTAACTCTTTTTGCAAAATAAAACGACATTGTTGTTCACATTCTTGGGTATTGAGTATCTGCGGTAGAATAAGCGTTTTAGACCAAGTCAAATGAGGTGAAATAGCACCAATAAAACAATATTGGCTGCTTTTTTGGGGTAAATGAGGTAATAACTGAGAAAAAATATCGCCTTGTTGCCCAGTTAAACAAACAGATTGAACACGATGTAACTCATCTAGCCAAACAAATGAAAATATATCTTGTTGTTTTATTAAGCCAATTGCTTGTTTTAGATGCTTTCTGTTGGGAATCTTCATATTCTTTCCTATTCTTCAACGAATAAATCTTTTATACTTGGCAAGCAAAATCATAAGTGTCATTTCAAGAATATTCATTAAACCAAAGAGAATTTTACGATGCGGATCGCAAAATTAATATTAAGTACCCTATTTACGATATGTATACTGGGGTTAGTCGCCGGTGGTGTACTGTATTTTCACTTAAAATCCTCCTTACCATCGGTTGAGAGCCTAAAAACCGTTGAATTGCAACAACCAATGCAAATCTATACGGCTGATGGCAAATTAATCGGTGAAGTCGGTGAACAACGCCGAATTCCAGTAAAATTGGAAAATGTACCTCAACGCTTACAGGATGCCTTCTTAGCGACAGAAGATAGCCGTTTTTATGAACATCACGGTTTAGACCCTATCGGTATTGCTCGTGCGATTTTTGTTGCCGTCAACAATGGTGGTGCATCTCAAGGGGCAAGTACCATTACGCAACAGCTTGCGCGTAACTTCTTCTTAACGCCAGAAAAAACCATTATTCGTAAAGCTCGCGAAGCGGTATTGGCCATTGAAATTGAAAATGCCTTAAGCAAACAAGAAATTTTAGAACTCTATTTAAATAAAATTTTCTTAGGGTATCGTTCTTATGGCGTTGCGGCTGCTGCACAAACCTACTTTGGTAAAAACTTAGATGAATTAACGCTTTCTGAAATGGCGATCATTGCTGGCTTGCCAAAAGCGCCTTCTACCATGAATCCACTCTATTCGCCAAAACGTGCGGAAGAACGTCGAAATGTGGTTTTAAGTCGAATGCTTGATGAGAATAAAATCACCAAAGCAGAATATGATGCAGCGATTAAAGAGCCAATCGTCGCAAGCTATCACGGTGCTAAATTTGAGTTCCGTGCAGACTATGTAACTGAAATGGTTCGTCAAGAAATGGTAAAACGTTTTGGTGAAGAAGATGCTTATACCAAAGGTTATAAAGTCTTCACGACTGTACTCTCAAAAGATCAAGCAGAAGCACAAAAAGCCGTTCGTAATAACCTGATTGATTATGATATGCGTCATGGCTGGCGTGGCGGTGCACCACTTTGGAAAAAAGGTGAAGCCCCATGGGATAATGAACGTATTGTCGCTTTCTTGAAAAAATTACCTGATTCAGAACCATTCATTCCAGCAGCAGTGACCGCATTAGGTAAGAATGGGGCAGAATTACTTTTAGCCAATAATGAAACAATGACGCTCTCTTCTAATGCAATGCGTTGGGCGGGAAGATCACCGGTTAAAGTGGGCGAACAAATTTGGATTCGTAAACGTGATAACGGTGAATGGATTTTAGGTCAAATCCCAGCCGCTAACTCTGCATTAGTTTCATTAAACTCCGATAATGGTGCAATTGAAGCCATGGTGGGTGGCTTTAGTTACGAACAAAGTAAATTTAACCGTGCAACCCAATCTTTAGTGCAAGTCGGTTCTTCAATTAAACCATTTATCTATGCCGCTGCGTTAGAAAAAGGTTTAACACTTTCAAGCGTATTGCAAGACAGTCCTATCTCTATCCAAAAACCAGGACAACCTTTGTGGCAACCGAAAAACTCACCTGATCGTTATGACGGTCCGATGCGTTTACGTGTAGGTTTAGGTCAATCTAAAAACATGATTGCAATCCGAACACTACAAACCGCAGGTGTTGGCTTTACGGCTGACTTCTTACAACGTTTTGGATTCAAACGTGACCAATATTTTGCCAGTGAAGCGCTTGCATTAGGTGCGGCATCCTTCACTCCATTGGAAATGGCACGTGCTTATGCGGTATTTGATAACGGTGGTTTCTTAATTGATCCTTATCTTATCGAAAAAATTCAAGATAATACCGGTAAAGATTTATTTATTGCGAACCCGAAAATTGCTTGTATTACCTGTAACGACATTCCGGTGATTTATGGTGAAACTAAAGATAAAATTGATGGTTTTAAAGATATCGCAGAAGTGGCTAACCCTGACAATCTAAAATCTGCTAAAGGTAATAGCAACACCGATACAGATGAAGGTGAGGGAGATCAGCAACCTGAGAATGTACCTGACTTGCCAGAGCTTCAAACATCCGCATTAAATGACGGTTCTGTTGATTTAATGGCGGATGCGAAAGACGGTGCAGCAAAACAAGAATACGCACCTCGTGTGATCAGTGGTGAATTAGCCTTCTTAATTCGCAGCGCATTAAATACGGCGATTTATGGTGAACAAGGACTTAGTTGGAAAGGTACCAGCTGGCGTATTGCTCAAAGTATTAAGCGTAGTGATATAGGTGGTAAAACCGGTACCACCAATAGTGCGAAAGTTGCTTGGTATGCAGGTTTTGGTGCTAACTTAGTGACCACGACTTATGTCGGTTTCGATGATAACAAACGCGTATTAGGTAAAGGTGAAGCGGGTGCGAAAACCGCAATGCCTGCCTGGGTTGCTTATATGAAAGCTGCACTTTCTGATGTACCAGAACGTCAACTCACACTTCCACCAAACATCATGGAAAAAACCATTGATAGTAACTCTGGTTTACTCTCTGAAGGTGGTGGCCGTAAAGAATACTTTATCGTCGGTACCGAGCCTAAACGTACTTACATTGCAGAAATGAAAGAGCGTGGATATTATGTTCCACCAGAGTTACAACAACGTTTAAATGGCGGCACTGGAAAAATCAAAGATGCAATTCCTGCAACGCAACCAGAAGAATTATTCTAGTACTGATTAAAATACTAAAAGTGTAGTTAATTTTAAATGCCTTTCCGAACTGAATTTGTGAAAGGCATTCTTTTACTCAAAATATTTTCAATATTAGTGAAATTTTAAGTTTGATAAATTCATCTAGCGCAGGTGCTTATCTCTTGTTTCCGTAATAAACCATAACCCAATTAAACTCAATATAGCATTTAAGGTTAAGTAAATTCCAACACCTTTTAAGCCATAATTCGCATTCAATGGTAATGCAATAATTGCTGCTACACTAGCACCGAATAAGCCTGAAATATTGTAGGTCAACGATGCACCGGAATAACGAGCATGTGTTGGAAACAATTCAGGTAAGAAACTCGCAAGGGGGCCGTATCCCATACCAATTAACCCCATTCCTATCATCAAGAACCAAAATAAACTGGTAGTTGTTCCATTATCGAGAAAATATGGCAAGGCTAAGCCGAAAATAGCCACGCCAAAGGTTGTCCAAATTAACCAAATTCTTCGTCCAATGATATCGATATATTTGCCTGAAATAGCAATTGTAATGGCTAATGAAATCGAACTACACATTAATAAAGCAGTAAAAATTTGTGGTGAGAAACCTAATCCCATTGCATAACCAGCTTCCGATACGGTTGGAGTAGATTTTGCATAAATTTGGCTGAAAGCGATCATAATATAAAAGAGCACATAGCCTGCAATGCAGATCAACATGCCTAAGAAAAATGGTTTGAAATGAGTAACGATCACTTCCATCATCGGTAAAGCTTTAGGTTTAGGCTTGTTAAGTGCAGCAATAAATATTGGTGCTTCCGTAAGCTTTAATCGAACATACAAACCAATTGCAACTAATACAAAAGAGGAAAGAAATGGAATTCGCCATGCCCAGTCAGTCATTGCTGCTTGCCCAAAAAGCGCGGTAATAAGTAAAAAGACACCATTGGCAAGTAGTAATCCTAGAGGTGCGCCTAATTGTGGAAAAGTGCCATACCAACCACGTTTTCCTTCAGGTGCATTTTCGATTGCCACTAATGCAGCGCCGCCCCATTCGCCACCTAAACCAATGCCTTGCCCGATACGGCATAAGCAAAGTAGGATCGTAGCCCAAATACCAATACTGTCATAAGTCGGTAATAAGCCGATCACTATGGTTGAGATTCCCATTACTAACAGGCTCATAACAAAGGTATTTTTTCTTCCTAAGCGATCGCCAAAATGTCCGAATAATATTGCCCCCAGAGGACGAGCAATAAAAGTCAGCGCTAGCGTAGAAAGCGCAGCAATTTGTCCTGAAAGAGGATCTGAAGCGTGGAAAAATTGATGATTGAAAATCAATACGGCAGCCATTGCGTAAATGTAGTTATCAAAATATTCAATCGCCGTGCCAATCATTGTTGCCATTGCGACTCGTTTTAAGCTATTTGGATTATTGGTTGCTTGCATTACTTTCTTCCTTCAGGGCTTGAGTGGCTACTTTTATATCATTCGCTTGAGTTATAGCCGTGATAACTGCAACACCATCAGCGCCATATTTCCGTAAGGTTTTCACATGTTCTCGTTTTACGCCACCAATCGCCACAAGTGGTTTGGTGATTCCTGCATCTCTCAATGTTTGAATGAACGCCATTCCAAGAGTGGGTTTGGGATTCTCTTTTGACTGAGTCGGAAAAATTGGACCAATACCGAAATAATCAATTTCAGATAATTCTTCTCCAATTTTTGCTTCATCTAAACGGTTAACAGACCAACCAATAATCAGAGGCTTATTACTTCTTGCTCGAATCGTTTTTACGGGCGTATCACTTTGTCCAACATGAACTCCATCCGCTTCAATTTCCAATGCTAAATCAACATTGTCATCAACAATAAATGGCACATTATATTGACGGCATAAGTCTCGGCACTTAATGGCTAAGGATCGTTGTTCATCTGGCGAATTTTCTAATGAGAATTTGCCTTTATCGCGAAATTGAAAACAGGTAATGCCACCTTCTAAAGCTTGTTTTAGTACAAAGAGCAAGTTTTCTGCTGGATTATCACCTAAATGTCGGCAATCTTGTGTGCCTGCTACAAAATAGAGCAGTAAAATTTCTTGAATATTGTTCATCTTTCAATCCTTAAAGGCGACTGTAAGCCCAATGATTTGTTGGCCCATGCCCATGACCAATATTCAATGGGTGAGATATGGCTGCCGTAATAAAATCTTTAGCTGTTTTTACCGCACTTTTTAATGGTGTGCCTTTGGCTAATTCAGCTGTTAAGCAAGCTGAAAAAGTACAGCCTGTGCCGTGAGTATGTGGCGTATCAAAACGAGGGCTTTCTAAAACAAAATGTTCACTATTTTGTAAAAGGATCCAATCTTGGCATTGCTGACTTTGTGAATTGAGTGAATGTCCGCCTTTAATAATCACATTCTTTGCGCCTTGTTTTTGCAAGTCTAATGCGGCTTGTTGAATGCTGTCTGTATCAGAAATCTTAAAACCAGTTAAAGCTTCTGCCTCAGGAATATTTGGCGTAATCACATCGGCAAGTGGCAATAAATATTTGCTTAGTGCGGAAACCGCTTGTTGTTGCAATAATGGCGCACCACCTTTTGCAATCATGACAGGATCGATAACTAATGTGCCGAATGGACGATTTTTTAAGAAATCAGCAACGCATTCAATAATATCTGCTGTGCCAAGCATACCAATTTTGGCACTTGCAATCTGAAAGTCATTTTTTACCGCTTCCAGTTGTGCTTGAATTGTTTTCAATGAAATAGGGTGAATATCAAATACGCCAAGTGTGTTTTGTGCAGTGACAGCAGTAATCACTGAAGTGCCAAATACGCCCTGCATTTGAAAGGTTTTCAGATCGGCTTGAATGCCGGCACCACCGCCACTGTCAGAACCAGCGATAGTTAACGTTTGTGCGATGTTAGACATATTTCACCTCCGCGTTTTGTTCTATTAAATCAGGTGTTAAGGCTGCCAATTTATCAAGCAAGCAAATTTGGAACTGACCGACTTGCGTGGTTAAGTTTTTAGCCGCAAGCTCCCCTGCAACGGTGTAAGCGGCACAGGCTTCGACTATCGCAGAAAAATGATTACCTTCATCAACAGCTAAAAATGCTGCGCATACTGCACTTAATAAACACCCCGATGCGGTGACTTTGGGGAATAATGGTGTGCCGTTATGGATGGTAGCCGTTTGCTTTCCATTACTGATAATATCAACCTCACCACTAATTAACACCGTACAGTCATAGCGTAGTGCAACACGTTGAGCGGTTTCTTGTAGATTCGTTTTCCCTTGCCCCGCATCTACGCCTTTTGCTTGCCAATCTGCACCTGCAATCGCCGCAAGTTCGCCAGCGTTACCTCGAATTAGGGCAAATTTTACTTCCGCCAATAACTGACGGACTGTTTCTTGTCGGTAACGAGTGGCGCCCACTCCAACAGGATCAAGCACGACAGGAATGCCTATAGAATTAGCCGTTTTACCCGCTAGTAACATAGCCTCTCGTTCTTTACCGATAAGCGTGCCGATATTGATTACCAATGCTTGGCTGATTTTCGGCACCTCAACCATTTCCTCTATGTTGGCTGACATCAATGGTGACGCACCTAAAGCGAGCAAACCATTGGCGCTAAAATTTGCTGCAACAATATTAGTAATATTATGAATCAACGGATTCTGTTCACGAATTTTTGATAAATAAACTGATTTCATTTTACACCTTCATTTTTTATGCTAAATCCAATCCCATTTGCCAAAATCCAATTTCCATTCGAGTGGCTGTGGTAAAAATCTGTTGGATATTAGCGAGTTGAGAATCATTAAGTGGCTCACAAAGTACGGTAAGAAAATCAACCGTTTCTTGTGCGGCTTGTTGATATTCTGGTGCTGAGTATGCGTCAATCCACGCTTGATAAGGATTGCTTGGTAGTTTTGGATAATTTTCTGTGATGTAGTGGGCGACTTGTGCGTAACCTAAAGCACAAGGCGTCACGGCAGCATATAGCTCTGGTAAGCCGCCCGTTATTCCACAATCAAGCAGGTAACGTGTATAGGAAATACATGCTAAACTTTCTGGAGTTTCGAATATTTCCTGCTCACTAATTTCCCATTGACGACAGTAATCCAAATGTAATTGGATTTCTTGGCAAAGAATGTCGAGCGTTTTACGCGGCATGTCCATTTCAGCAAAATTTCTTGCCTTGAACACACCCAAGGCAAAAGCACGGCTGTAATGGAAAAGATAGATGTAATCTTGTTTTAAGTAGTGCTGAAAACAAGCTTTGGGCAAGGTGCCTTTTGCAAGTTGTTGCACAAATTCATGCTCAACATATTGCTTCCAATAAGGTTGCGCTTGCTGAATGAGTCGTTCAATCATCATTTTCCCTTACTGTAATTCGATGGCATAGTCTTTCAATTCAAGTGCTTTTGGAATCAAGCCTTTTTGATGCATAAATTCCGCCATTTGTTGATAACGTTTGGCATCCAATTGACGAGGTTTTGTTGCTAATAAAGGCAAGGTATCTTTCCAGGCTAATTGATTTAATTCTGTATTGAGTTCTTTTGGCTTATGGTTCACAAAAGCTTGCCATGCTTCAGCTGGATGGCTTTGTAGATAGGTTGTGGCTTGTTCAAGTGCGGTCAAAAAATCGGAAATTTTTTTAGAGGCAAGATTGTTTTTGTTTGCGACTAAAATCAATTCATCATAAACCGGTACACCATATTGTTCTGGGAAAAATGCCACGCCTTCTTGTTTTTCTAAATGGATCTGATTCAGTTCAAAATTACGGAATGCCCCGATGACCGCATCGACTTGTCCTGTTAAAAGAGAAGGAGAAAGTGACCAATTCACATTTACTAATTTTACGTCTTGATTGCTGAGTTCAATAGAGCGAAGCATCGTGTCGAGCAACACATCTTCAAAACCACTAACTGAATAGCCCACTTTTTTTCCTTTCAGATCGGCCAGTGTTTTGATGTTACTATTTTTAAGCACCACAACGCTATTTAATGGACTAGAAATGAGAGACCCCACTCTTACTAAAGGTAATCCTTCTGCAACTTGTTGATAAAGTTGAGGTTGATAATTAATGGCTAAATCCATTTTTCCTGCAGCAACCAATTTAGGCGGTAACGATGGATCAGCGGGTTCGATAATATCGACGTCTAAGTTATTTTTTTCAAAAAAGCCTTTTTGTTGAGCAACGATGATTGCTGCGTGGTCAGGATTCACATACCAATCAAGCATTAAGCTGATTTTCTCTTTTGCTAAGCTGGTAAAACTGGCGGTGAGTCCAATTAAAAGACTGAAATAACGGATGATTTTCTTCATTTTTGTCTCCTTTTGTCATGAAGTGTTAAACGTGCCAAATAAAACGGCGTAGTAGCCAATCGATGCTGAAATATAAGCAAAGTGAAATCACGACTAAGATCAGCAACGCAGCGAACATTAAATCCACCTGCATACGAGCATTGGCGTAGATCATTAAATAGCCAAGCCCTTCTGATGAACCCACCCATTCTCCGATTACAGCGCCAATTGGTGCGACTGAAACAGCAATGCGAAAGCCTGATGCAAATGCGGGTAAAGCGGCTGGTAAACGTACTTTAAGTAATAAACGCCAAGGGGATGGCTGGAATGTTTTGGCGAGATCAATCCAAGCTTTAGGTGTATTGCGTAAGCCATCGTAACAAGCTGCAGTTACAGGGAAATAGATAATGAGAATAGCCATAACAATTTTTGACGGCATGCCATAACCTAGCCAAAGTACGAGTATCGGAGCGATAGCAAAAACAGGAATTGCTTGAGAAATCACTAAAACCGGTAACAGTAAGGACGATATTTTAGGCGAAAAAGAGAGTAATAGGGCTGATGACAATCCAAAAAGAAAACCCAGTAGCAGCCCTAAGCCAATTTCAATTAAGGTGATTAGTGTATGTTGCCAAAGTAGTTCTGAATGAGAAGTTAATTGCAACCATACAGCTTGTGGAGAAGGAAATATGTAATGGGGCAAATCACCGAATACACCAATAAGTTGCCATAGACAAAGCAATATAACTCCAATAAAGAGCGGTTTAAGAAGGTTAAGTTTCATCTTTTTCCCTCTAATAACTCGTTCAATAATTGCTGTTGGAGCATCCACAAATTATTTTGGTTTAGATCTCGTGGTGCTTTACCTTCAGGTTTTATAACATCGGATAATGCTGATTGATTAGGCTGCGGTGAACGTAATACAAAAATACGTTGGCTTAAGCGTAATGCTTCTTGAGGATCATGGGTAACTAATAATACTGATTTATTTTTTAATAGTTCATAGGCCAAGTTTTGTAATTGGTAACGACTAATCGCATCAAGGGCAGAGAATGGTTCATCAAGTAAAACTAAATCAGCGTTTTGCATTAATACTCGAGCGAGCGCCACTCTTTGTTTTTGCCCTCCAGATAATTGAGCACTGTTTTTATGCAGATGCTCTGACATACCCACTTGTTCAAGTAATACTTTGGCTCGAATGGTGGTTTTTGCAGATTTATTTCCAAATAGTACGTTTTCTAATTGGACGTTATCAACAATTGAAAGCCAAGGATAAAGGGTATCTTTTTGCGGTAACCATGCCACTCGAATATGAGGATGGGAGGTGATATTGCCTTGAACTTTTCCTGGTATTTCAAGCCCTGCAATTAATCTCAAAAGCGTTGATTTACCTACACCAGAGCAGCCAAGTAAACTGACCCACTCATTAGGCAAAAGCGTTAAATCAAGGTGTTCAAATAGTACTTGCTCTCCAAAAGCAAGACTAAGATCCTGAATATTCACCATAGCATTAACCTAAGGATTAATAACTAAAGGTAACGGCAGAAAAGGAGTGAAAATAGGTATGAAGAATGAGAAAATATTTTGGCATATTAGTTTCCTACGTCAGTACTAACTGTTTCAGGTTCACGGGTATCATCTCAGCCACCTTGTGGCACCCCGACTAAAATTTGAAAGAATTTTATATCGCAATTAAAAATAAAACAATAGGAAATGATATTAACTTTAGTTTAGATTTTTTTGTTTAGTCCTCAGGAGTCAATTTAAGTAATGAAAATAATAAGTTAAATTATAGACTCACTTTTCAAGTGTTATATTCAACGTTCTAGAAATGACTCCTTACCTTGTAAAATAAGACGACAAAAGTATTTATAATAAAAAACTAGATTCTCTGTAAGTATATAATATATTATTAGTCCTTTAATTTGCTTCCCCATAAGTTACCGGATTATAAAAAATTCTGACATCATGAATATCCCCTTGAATTCAAATCCCTTCAAAGGTTTTAGTGTTTCAAGTGATAATATTTTTTCTACCGAAAAGTTATACCATCAATCTTGAGCGTACTTTTCTCATCATAAAGGAGAAACTATGTTAAGTTATCGCCACAGTTTTCATGCTGGCAACCACGCCGATGTGCTTAAGCACATTGTACTAATGCTGATTCTAGAAAATCTTTCACTAAAAGAAAAAGGTTTCTACTATCTCGACACCCATTCTGGTGTGGGTCGCTATCGTTTAAGTTCTAACGAATCAGAAAAAACGGGCGAATATAAAGAAGGAATAGGCAGACTTTGGGAAAGAACAGATTTACCCGAAGAAATTGTTCGCTATGTGGAAATTATTAAGAAGCTCAATTATGGTGGCAAAGAATTACGCTATTATGCTGGGTCGCCAATGATTGCCGCTCAATTATTGCGTTCACAAGATCGCGCTTTGCTCACCGAATTACATCCGAGCGATTTTCCATTATTGCGCAATAATTTCAAAGAGTTTAAGAATATCACCACAAAATCAGAAAATGGTTTCCAACAACTCAAAGCGACACTTCCACCAAAAGAACGCAGAGGTTTGGTGCTTATTGATCCACCTTATGAATTAAAAGAAGATTATGATTTGGTAGTTAAAGCGATCGAAGAAGGTTATAAACGCTTTGCGACAGGCACTTATGCGATTTGGTATCCTGTGGTTCTACGTCAACAAACAAAACGCATTTTTAAAGGATTAGAAGCAACGGGAATTCGTAAAATTTTGAAAATTGAATTGGCTGTTCGTCCTGATAGCGATCAACGTGGTATGACCGCAAGTGGAATGGTGGTGATTAACCCACCTTGGCAATTAGAACAGCAAATGAATGTTATTTTGCCTTATTTAACTCAAACACTCGTCCCTGAAGGTACAGGAAGTTGGACAATGGAATGGATTGTGCCGGAATAATCCATTCCAAAATCTCGGTCAAAATGACCGCACTTTTAAATTTTAATTTTATTGGAATACAACACTAAACAAAGTGCAATAACCATAATTAAAATCGCGCCTGCGAATAAGATGGTATCAACGGAGCTCTCATGATTCACAATAATCAGGCGCAACATGGCCGTAATCCCTGCGTAAATAAAATAGCGCAAAGGAAAGTGATAGCCACTTTTAAAATATTGCACAATAAGGCCAATAAAACCGAAGTATAAGAAAAACATCACTGCTTGTTCAGCAACATCATAAGGCACTACGCTTGATGTATTAAATACCATGATCGCTAACGTATAGGTAATTTTAGCTAATGCAATGATCAATACGACAGCTAAAGCAATAAGTGAAAAACTTAATACCACTTTTAATACACCTGTCACCACGCGAGGCAGTTTTTCGAGTTCTTGAGATTCTTCCATAAAGTTCCTTTTTTGTTTTTAAATGAAGAAAGGCGCGTATTTTAAAGGAATGTGATTTCGCGGTAAATAACCAAATTTAATCAAATAAAAAAGGCAGAGATATCTGCCTTTTCTTTTTATATAAATAAACAATTACTCATCCAAAAAACTTCTTAATGTCTCAGAACGGCTAGGATGACGTAATTTACGTAATGCTTTCGCTTCAATCTGACGAATACGCTCACGAGTTACGTCAAATTGTTTACCCACTTCTTCGAGTGTATGGTCGGTATTCATATCAATACCAAAACGCATACGTAATACTTTTGCTTCACGCGGTGTTAAACCTTCTAACACTTCATGAGTTGCTACTTTTAAGCTTTGTGCGGTTGCTGAATCTAATGGCAATTCAAGGGTTGAATCCTCGATAAAATCACCTAAATGTGAATCATCGTCATCACCGATTGGGGTTTCCATTGAAATTGGCTCTTTCGCAATTTTAAGCACCTTACGAATTTTATCTTCTGGCATGCCCATGCGTTCAGCAAGCTCTTCCGGTGTCGCCTCACGCCCCATTTCTTGTAACATTTGACGAGAAATACGATTTAATTTATTAATCGTTTCAATCATATGAACAGGAATACGAATTGTACGTGCTTGGTCCGCAATAGAACGAGTAATCGCCTGACGAATCCACCATGTTGCATAAGTAGAGAATTTATAGCCACGACGGTATTCAAATTTATCTACCGCTTTCATCAAACCGATATTCCCTTCTTGAATTAAATCCAAGAATTGTAAACCACGGTTGGTATACTTTTTCGCAATAGAGATCACCAAACGCAAGTTGGCTTCAACCATTTCTTTTTTCGCACGGCGAGCTTTTTGTTCACCACGTGATACAGCATCACAAATCTCACGCATTTGTTGGATGGTAAGATTAGTTTGCTGTTCAATATTCGCTAAGTTATCTAAAGATAAACGAATACGCTCTTCATATTTTGGTAAACGTTTTGCCCAAGGCTTAGTTGATTTTAATGCTTTAGCTACCCAAGCATCATTGCTTCCACTCGTTGTAATAAGTGTTTCGAATTCATCTTTTGGCATACCCGCGATATCAACAAGCACTTTCTGTAATTGACGTTCTTCAAAGCGTACGCGTTTCATCATATTCTTCATCGACAAAACAAGCGCGTCAAATTGCTTTGGTACTAAACGAAATTGTTTAAAGATCTCAGCTAGTGATTCGATTTGATCTTTTGCTCGTTTACCACTGCGTCCGTATTTTGCAATCGTTGCTAATGTTTTAGTATGTTGCTCTCTTAATGTCGCAAATCTTTCACGAGCTACCTCAGGATCGATACTGTTATCTGAATCGCTGTCATCTGAACTTGAACCGCTATCGTTTTCATTCTCTTCATCATCACTGTCATCAATAACCGTATTAGATTCTCCACTTTCATCCTCATCAGAAAAATGCTCTTCAATATCTGTATCTGCATTTTCCTCTTCAATCACGTTTGGATCTACAAAGCCAGTTATTAAATCAGCTAAACGATAATTCCCCGCTTCAATTTGATCGTAATTATCTAATAATTCAGTTAACGCTTCTGGATAGGCAGCTATCGCACTTTGGACTTCATCAATTCCTTCTTCAATACGTTTTGCAATACTGATCTCATCTTCACGCGTGAGAAGATCAACGGTACCCATTTCACGCATATACATACGCACAGGATCCGTTGTACGACCGATCTCAGATTCCACATTTGATAAAATCTGCGTTGCTTCTTCCACCGCATCTTCATCCGGAATCGTGTCATTCAACATCATTTCATCACTTTCCGGTGCTTCATCAAGAACCGGAATACCAGCATCATGCTGTAAAGTTTGTAACAACTTATCATAATATTCTGGATCGATGACATCTTCTGGAAGCAGGTCATTAATCTCTGCATAAGTTAAATAACCTTGCGTACGACCTAATTCCATAAGCTGTTCAATTTGTTCTGAATATTGCTCGGCGGTAGATTGTTGATTTTGTTCCATTTTTATTCCCATTTTGCATTATTTTTGGAAGATAAAAGCCCTTGTTTTGAACAGGAGATTCTACCATTGTTATGACGGATTAACTAACTGTTTTTTCTGCGCTTCTTTTCCCTTGAGCAAATTCACTAAAATTGCTCGTTCTTGATCCGTTAATCCTTCTGCCCTTTCTTTAGCAATAAGCATTTCAATATCTCTTTCAATCGCTTGAATATTCAATCGACGATAGTTTTGAGAGAATGCATGAATGATTTCTAAGTCATTTAATAGATGATCCCAAGAGGCTAATATTTCAAGGGGCTTACTGAATTCTGTATCACGGAAATATTCTAAAATCTGTCCTGCCGTTATTCCTTCTCGTTTACGACAAAGCGCAGTCAATTTTTCTAATAATTCGTAACCGGCTTCATACTTCAAAGCTTGCAAACCAGAATCAGAAATGCGATTCACTAGTCGTGAATTTTGCAACAACAGCGAAATTACTACACGCATTGGCGTTTTTTTAATAGTTTGCGATTGTATTTTAGGTATTTGAGCCACTTTATCTATTTGATTTGGAATCAGACTCTCAAGCTGTGATTGATCAAAAAGTCCAAGTTTTTGTGCCAACATATTTCGTAATGATAAACGTAGCAATTCTCCCGGAATCTGACGAATCAATGGCGCAGCCAGAGCCATTAATTTGCCCCGCCCTTCTTGGGTGGAGAAATCGACTTGCGGACTTAAATGCGCAAATAAAAATTCACTGAGAGATTGGGCCTGATCAATATACTCTTCAAACTTTCCTTTACCAAATTGGCGAATATAAGTATCCGGATCTTGTCCATCTGGTAGGAAAATAAACTTAATTTGTCGTCCGTCTTCCAGATAAGGCAACGCATTTTCAAGCGCACGCCAAGCGGCATCTCTACCCGCTCGATCGCCATCATAGCAGCAAATGACTTGTTCTGTTGAACGAAACAATAATTGAATTTGCTCCGAGGTCGTCGATGTTCCAAGGGATGCAACTGCATAATTCACACCAAATTGCGCCAATGCCACTACGTCCATGTAGCCTTCAACCACTAATAGTTTTTCTGGCTCATCATTAATTTGTAAGGCTTCATACAAACCATACAGTTCATTACCTTTATGGTATGTAATGGTTTCGGGTGAGTTCAAATATTTGGGTTTTTCATCCGTTAAAACACGTCCACCAAAAGCGACCGTACGACCACGTTTATCCCGAATCGGAAACATAATACGATTACGGAATTTATCGTACACATTGCCACGATCATTGCGAGAAAGCATACCTAAATCAAACAGCTTTTTCTGTTCTTCTCGATTTTTGCCGAATTGACGCAACACCGTATCCATCGCATTGGGCACATAACCGATTTGAAAACGTTCGATAATTTCGGGTGATAAACCACGTTGCTGAAGATAACTTTGAGCTGGAATATTTAACGGTAATTGAGCTTGATAAAACAATGCTATCTCTTGCATCAAATCATATAAATTACGTTTTGTCTGATAGCTCACATCCGGTTTATTACCGAATTGATTTGGGCGTTTTTCATAAGGTACTTCAAGTCCGGCAGAAGCGGCAAGTTCTTCAACGGCTTCAACAAATTCTAATTTGTCGTAATCCATTAAAAATGAAATGGCATTGCCTTTTGCGCCACAACCAAAGCAATAATAGAATTGTTTCTTTTCACTGACCGTGAAGGAGGGTGTTTTTTCGTGATGAAACGGACAACAAGCTTGATAATCGCGTCCCGCTTTTTTCAGCTTCACGCGTGCATTAATTACATCAACAATATTCGATTTTGTCAGCAGATCATCAATAAACTGGCGCGGAATTAAGCCTTTCATTGCCTTGTCCTCCTGAATATGATGCGAAAGTGCGGTTGATTTAGCGTGACTTTTTCGATGAATTTAAAATGGCAAAACCGTGATTCCAAAAAGGTTTCACGGTTTGTCTTAACTCGAGTTAGAAAATACTACAAATTAGTATAAACGGGTATTACGCGCATTTTCGCGAGCATTACGTTTAGCGTGACGTTTAGCAAGCGTTGCTTTTTCACGTTTACGGATTGTAGTTGGTTTTTCATAGAATTCACGAGCGCGAACTTCTGCTAAAATACCAGCTTTTTCGCAAGAGCGTTTGAAACGACGTAAAGCTACGTCGAATGATTCGTTTTCACGTACTTTAATTACAGGCATAAGCCAATCACCTCAATGAGTTTAATTTAATTGCAATTTTAAATTTTTATTACTGCCGAATGAACGGCAAATTCAATAAAGGACGCAATTCTAATCGATCTTCCCCGCAAAAGCAAAGAAAAGATCGCCTATTTGCTGAAAATTTGGCGTTTGAACTGGTTTAAGTGGGCTAAACAAGGTAAAATCTTTGCCAATTTTTTTAATAAAATGAGAAGAAAATGCGTATTTTAGGAATCGAAACCTCCTGTGATGAAACAGGTGTCGCGATTTATGACGAAGACAAAGGCTTAATTGCCAATCAACTCTACACGCAAATTGCCTTACATGCAGATTATGGTGGTGTCGTACCTGAGCTGGCTTCCCGAGATCACATTCGCAAAACGGCGCCATTAATCAAAGCCGCATTAGAAGAAGCCAATTTAACCGCTGATCAAATTGATGGTATTGCCTATACAAGTGGTCCTGGGTTAGTGGGTGCATTATTAGTGGGTGCAACAATTGCTCGCTCACTGGCTTATGCCTGGAATGTACCCGCTATTGGCATACACCATATGGAAGGTCATCTACTTGCGCCAATGCTTGATGAAAATCGACCACACTTTCCATTTATTGCCCTCTTAGTTTCAGGTGGACATACGCAATTAGTGCGCGTTGATGGCGTAGGAAAATATGAAGTCATTGGAGAATCTATTGATGATGCGGCAGGTGAAGCCTTTGATAAAACCGCGAAATTATTAGGGTTAGATTATCCTGGCGGTGCGGCACTTTCACGTTTAGCCGAAAAAGGATCACCAGATCGTTTTGTATTTCCACGCCCAATGACGGATCGCCCTGGCCTTGATTTTAGCTTTTCAGGTTTAAAAACCTCAGCGGCTAACACCATTAATCAGGCAATCAAACAAGAAGGCGAATTAACCGAACAAACCAAAGCAGATATTGCCTTTGCCTTCCAAGATTCCGTCGTGGATACACTCACAATCAAATGTAAACGTGCCTTAAAAGAAACCGGCTATAAGCGTTTAGTGATTGCTGGCGGGGTGAGTGCAAACAAAAAATTACGTGAAACCCTTGGCACAATGATGAAAAATCTTGGTGGTGAAGTATTTTATCCGCAACCTCAATTTTGTACCGATAATGGTGCCATGATTGCCTATACGGGCTTTTTACGCTTAAAACAAGGTCAGCATAGCGATCTCGCCATTGATGTAAAACCACGTTGGGCGATGACTGAACTCCCTGCAATTTAAGGAAAAATATGGAAAATATGATTAAAGTGAGAGCCATGCGTGCAGCTGGCATTGCTTGTTTTTTAGTGCTCGCGATTATTGGCGCATGGATTTTTACCACACCAAGTGGTGATATCGTTAGCGCGCTTTCAGCTGCCGGAAAAATGGTTAGCGGTGGTGTAACTTACGGCACCTTTATGCTCGCAGCCTGTCCACCTGTTGCAGGATTTATTGCCTATTATTTCTGGAAATGGGTGATTAAATAATGGCAAAACTCTATTTTTACTACTCTACGATGAATGCGGGCAAATCAACCACGTTGCTACAGTCTTCCTATAACTATCGTGAACGCAATATGAACACTATGGTTTATACGGCAGCCATTGATGACCGCTTTGGATTAGGCAAAGTCACGTCGCGTATTGGTATTCATGAAGACGCCAATTTATTTACGTCAACGAGTGACCTTTTTGTCGAAGTGAGTAAACGTTTACAACAAGAAAACATTCATTGTGTTTTGGTTGATGAAGCCCAGTTTTTAACGAAACAACAAGTCTATCAATTAAGCGATGTCGTGGATAAACTGAAAATTCCTGTACTTTGTTATGGCTTGCGTACCGACTTCCAAGCTGAGCTATTTGAAGGTAGTAAGTATCTACTTGCTTGGGCAGATCAACTAGAAGAATTAAAAACAATCTGTTATTGTGGACGGAAAGCCAATTTCGTTTTACGTTTAAATGAACAAGGCGAAGTCATTAAGGAAGGGGAACAAATCCAAATTGGTGGAAACGACTCCTATCTTTCGGTTTGCCGCTATCATTACAAAGAAAAGTGCGGTCAACTTTAACCTCATTTTTCACTTTTATACTCGGAGAACTATTTTATGCTAAAAAACAAAACATTCGGTAGCGCATTAATTATTGCCGGTACAACTATCGGTGCAGGAATGCTCGCGATGCCATTAACCTCTGCCGGTATTGGTTTTAGTTATACGGTTTTATTATTAGTCGGCTTATGGGCACTTTTGGTTTATAGCGGCTTGCTTTTTGTTGAGGTCTATCAAACAGCCGATCGCCTGAATGATGGTGTAGCGACTCTCGCTGAGAAATACTTCGGCATCACTGGGCGTGTTTTAGCCACTTTTAGCTTGCTCATTTTACTTTACGCCCTTTCTGCGGCCTACATTACTGGAGGCGGCTCATTATTATCGGGCTTACCAACCGCTTTTGGCTTTGAAAGTCTTTCCTCCGAACTTTCAATCATTTTATTTACCGTTGTACTCGGTGCCTTTGTTGTTGTCGGTACAAGAGGCGTTGATGGTGCCACTCGCATTCTGTTCATCGGTAAATTAATTGCCTTTGCTTTTGTGTTATTCATGATGTTACCAAAAGTGTCTGTCGATAACCTAATGGCCTTACCTTTAAATTATGCTTTCGTGATTTCTGCAGCACCAATTTTCTTTACTTCCTTTGGCTTCCACATCATCATGGGCAGCGTAAACAGCTATTTAGATGGTAGTGTTACTCAATTCCGTAAAGCAATTTTAATTGGTACAGCGATTCCACTTGTGGCTTATTTAGTGTGGCAATTAGCGACTCACGGCGTATTAAGTCAAAATGAATTTGTGCAAGTATTACAGGCAGATCCAACCCTTAATGGATTAGTCAATGCAACACGTCAAATCACG
Source organism: Haemophilus parainfluenzae (assembly GCF_900638025.1). Taxonomy (NCBI): domain Bacteria; kingdom Pseudomonadati; phylum Pseudomonadota; class Gammaproteobacteria; order Pasteurellales; family Pasteurellaceae; genus Parahaemophilus; species Parahaemophilus parainfluenzae. The sequence goes on along the minus strand of NZ_LR134481.1, from coordinate 737,964 downwards.
AACTCCCACATCATGGGTGAGATCGTGCGTGTATTCTCAGCTCTTGCATTAATCACCTCTTTCCTAGGTGTGATGCTCGGCGTATTTGAAGGTTTAGGCGATTTATTTAAACGTTACAAATTGCCACACAACCGTTTAACACTGACTGTTGCCGCCTTCACTCCACCACTTGCGTTCGCCTTGTATTATCCTGAAGGCTTTATCGCCGCATTAAGCTATGCAGGTTTACTCTGTGCCTTCTATTGCTTGATTTTACCTATTGGACTAGCATGGAAAACACGTCAAGCAAATCCAAATCTGCCTTATCGTGTAATCGGTGGTAATGTAGCTTTAGTGATTGCATTAGTCATTGGTGTGGCGATTATGATTGTGCCATTCTTAATTCAGGCAGGTTACCTACCGGCGGTAGCAGGATAAAGTGCGGTCAATTTTGAGCGTATTTTTGAGATAAAAAATGGGGCGTATTCATCTGCGCCCCATTTTGTTTTCTAACCGTTTAACTATGACTGAATTTCTGCAATGAACTCTTCTTCCGTTAGCACAGTAACACCTAATTCTTGTGCTTTTGTGAGCTTAGAACCCGCCGCATCACCGGCAATCACAAAATCCGTTTTTGCTGAAACCGAGCCGCTCACTTTCGCGCCCATGTCTTGTAATAAGGCTTTAGCTTCATTGCGTCCCATTTGAGTTAAGGCTCCGGTTAACACAACCGTTTTGCCTTTAAAACGATTTTCTGTTACTTCTTTAGTTTCCACTGTTTCCCAATGTACGCCTTGAGCGATCAAATCATTCACCACAGACACGTTATGTGGCTCGTGCCAAAACGCTAAAATACGATTTGCCACCACTTCTCCTACATCCGGTACTTGTTGTAAGGCTTCTAAATCTGCATTTTGTAACGCTTCTAGGGTTTTGAAATGATTTGCTAAATTCAATGCCGTTGCTTCACCCACTTCACGAATCCCTAGAGCAAAAATAAAACGTGCTAACGTCGTATTTTTTGCTTTTTCAAGGCTGGCTAAGGCATTTTCAGCAGATTTTACGCCCATTCTTTCCAAACGGGTTAGCGTGGTTAAATCTAACTTGAATAAATCGGCTGGCGTATGAATTAATTCACGATCCACTAACTGCTCGATCAATTTGCCCCCTACGCCATCAATATCCATGGCCTTGCGAGAAACGAAATGTTTAAGCGCTTCTTTACGCTGTGCTGCACAGAACAAACCGCCCGTACAACGCGCTACCGCTTCACCTTCAATACGAACAATGGCTGAATCACATACAGGACAAGTTTCTGGGAAAACAATTGGTTTTGCATCTGCTGGACGACGGTCATGTAATACGCCGATAATTTGTGGGATCACATCGCCCGCACGGCGAATCACTACCGTATCGCCAATAGCAATATCCAAACGTTCAATTTCATCACCATTATGCAATGTGGCATTACTTACCGTTACCCCTGCCACAAATACCGGCTCTAATTTTGCTACTGGGGTAATTGCACCCGTTCTGCCTACTTGGAATTCCACGTCATTTAAGCGAGTTAATTCTTCTTGCGCAGGGAATTTATAAGCAATCGCCCAACGTGGCGCCTTGGAGATAAAACCTAATTTCTCTTGTAACGCAATATCATTAATTTTCAGCACAGTACCATCAATATCATAGCCAAGAGAACTGCGTTTATTTTGAATATCACGATAAAAATCCAACACTTCATCTGTGCCGTTACATAAACGGATTTCTGGGTTTACCGGAATCCCAATAGACTTCAACCATTGCAACCGATCATAATGCGTATTTGGTAAATCCACCCCTTCTGCAATACCAATACCATAAGCATTCAATACCAATGGACGCTTACTCGTAATTTTTGGATCGAGCTGTCGCAACGAACCTGCTGCGGCATTACGTGGATTAGCAAAGGTTTTCTCGCCTTTCTCTAAAGCCCGTTGATTTAAACACTCAAAGCCTTCATGTGGCATAAACACTTCACCACGCACTTCTAAACGTGCAGGTGGATTGTCCATTAAAAGTTGCAAGGGAATATTTCGAATTGTACGGATATTCGCGGTAATATCCTCCCCTGTTGTCCCATCACCACGGGTTGCGGCTTGAGTCAGTACGCCATTCACATACAAAATACTCACCGCTAAACCATCTAATTTCGGCTCACAGCAGAAAGTAAGAGGTTCAGGCAAACGAATAAGACGATCTTCAATACGTTTTACGAATGCATAAAATTCCTCGTCTGAAAAGGCATTATCCAAAGATAGCATTGGAATTTCATGACGAATTTGTGCAAAACCTGAAAGCGGTTTGGCGCCCACACGTTGAGTAGGTGAATCTGCCGTAATGAGTTCCGGGTGAGCGGCTTCTAAGGCTTTAAGTTGATGAAATAAACGGTCATATTCTGCATCAGGAATCGTTGGGTTATCCAATACATGATATTCATATTCATAACGACGAAGATCCTGACGTAATTTATCAATTTGTTGCTGAAGGCTCATAATGTTCTCTAACAGTTTGTTCATTGAATTAAAATGGGCGAACCATAGGCTCGCCCAAAGTGCGGTTATTTTTTAGTGCGTTTTATGCGATGCGAGATAAGTAATCCTGCTCTGCTACATCATCAAAAATTTCTTGTTGTTCAGTCAGCACTACACCACCTAAATCTTCTGCAATAGTTTTCGCTGCGCGAATCATGGTACGTAAGTTAGCCAAATTATTACCTGGCGATGGCAATTGCATAAAGAACACAATCCCAATGGTTGAAAACTCAGCCATATTGTAATAATCAAACGTACCTGGCTGTTCAATATTCGCTACGCTAAATAATACAGGACTCGCTACACTCAAATCTAAATGGCGATGATACATTTGATGTTCACCAAAAATAAAACCAAGATTTTCCAAAGATTGTGATAATTGCGGTCCATAAAAGTCACGATTTTGATTCGAAATCACATAAAGTTGAACAAAACCAGAGGTTTGTTTTGGTTTCTCTACTTCGACAGGTTCATGATAATTAAAATGCACATTGTCATGTGTAGCATTCTGTGAACTTAATGACATTTCCGCTAACTGCTCACGCAATTCAGGCGAAGAAGAATTCACACCATCAAAATCATTGCTTTGCGCTTCTAATTCTTCGATTGTCATTTCTACTACACGACGCTTCGACTGCTCATTAGCGTCAAGATAAGCTGCAGACTCGGATTGCGATGCTGAAGGTGATTGAACAGACTCGATTTCATAAACAGACTGATTTGGTAAGGAGATTTTTATATCATCGACACTTTTTTCTGTTTGACGAGCATCCTCTTGGGTTCGTTGCTCTTCAACCTGGCTCACCACCTGTGGCATAACATTGAATCGATCAGTAGTTTGCTGTACTGTTTGTACGCTCTCTGCACTATGCGTTAAAGAGATATCCGCATTGACATCGGCCGCTTGCGAAAAAGGATTGACCTCCTCACTTTTAAAAGTGCGATTAAATGCATTCGCATTTTTAAAATACTTTGATTTCTCTCGACGATTTGACCATAATCCGTGTACCACTAGGGCAATTAAAGCGATCACTCCTAAAATGATCAAAATGGTATTCAAATCCATTCTTGTTGCTCCTTGACGCAATAATTTTTGCTAATCCTATCACATTTCACCAAGTGAAAAAATAGGGATACAAACAAGATATTAAAAGGAACAAAATGGAATTTTTCTCAAAAAACATTGTCTTTCTGTGAGATTTTGTGCTTTTTACTTTTCAATTCAAAGGAACAATGATGATCGATCAAAATGAAATAAAATCTGCTTTCAATCATTTCGTAATGGGTTGGCATTTTATTACGCAAAAAGGTCTCCGCCGTTTTGTGATTATGCCAATTTTACTTAACGTCGTTCTACTTACAGGCTTATTTTGGCTATTTGTTTCACAAATCTCCACGATGATTGACTGGGTGATGAGCTTTATTCCAGATTGGCTAAGCTTTTTAAGCGTGATTTTGCTTGTGTTGTCTATTGGCTCAATTCTCTTATTTTTCTATTTTGCCTTTACAACGCTTTCAGGCTTTATTGCCGCGCCGTTTAATGGATTATTGGCAGAAAAAGTTGAAAAAATGCTGACCGGTGAAGCAGTTAATGATGATGGTTTTGCCGAAATTATGAAAGATGTGCCACGTATGCTAAATCGTGAATGGCAAAAACTATGGTACAGCTTACCGAAATTTGTAGGCTTGTTCTTATTGAGTTTTATCCCTGTTATCGGACAAACCATTATTCCGGTACTGACCTTCTTATTTACTTTCTGGATGATGGCAATTCAATATTGTGATTACCCATTTGATAATCATAAAATTTCTTTTGGCATTATGAAAAACGCATTAGGTGAAAGACGCATACAAAGCCTGACATTCGGAGCATTAATCACCCTTTGTACCGCATTACCGATTGTGAATTTAGTCGTTATTCCCGTTGCAGTCTGTGGCGCGACTGTAATGTGGGTCGAAAATTATCGCTCACAATTAAAATTTGATATGAATTTTGACCGCACTTCAGGTTCAACACAAATTGTGACTGGCTCTACTAGTACGGAAATTAAGCCTTCGGGAAACAGCATCGTGAATAAATAGCATTTAGTTATAAAATATAGCTATTAACTATTTTTTGAATTTAAAAGCTGGTGTTATAACTATTGCATCAACTCATTCCAAAATATAAAAGGACAGTAAAATGACAATTTATGCAGATAACTCATACTCAATCGGTAATACGCCATTAGTTCGTTTAAAACATTTCGGACACAATGGTAACGTTATCGTAAAAATTGAAGGTCGTAACCCTAGCTTTAGCGTGAAATGCCGTATTGGTGCCAACATGATCTGGCAAGCGGAAAAAGATGGCATTTTAACGGCAGGAAAAGAAATTGTTGATGCGACTAGTGGTAACACTGGTATTGCTTTAGCTTATGTAGCTGCTGCGCGCGGTTATAAAATCACCTTAACCATGCCTGAAACCATGAGTCTTGAACGTAAACGTTTATTACGTGGTTTAGGCGTCAATCTTGTGCTCACTGAAGGCTCAAAAGGGATGAAAGGTGCAATCGCTAAAGCAGAAGAAATTGTGGCGTCTAATCCAAATCATTATGTGATGCTAAAACAATTTGAAAACCCGGCTAACCCTGACATTCACCGTCAAACTACTGGTGAAGAAATTTGGAAAGATACGGAAGGTAAAGTCGATGTTGTGGTTGCTGGTGTGGGTACCGGTGGTACAATTACCGGTATTTCTCGTGCGATCAAACTCGATCACGGTAAAAAAATTACCTCTGTGGCGGTTGAACCAACAGAATCACCTGTTATTAGCCAAACCCTTGCAGGCCAAGAAGTAAAACCAGGTCCACACAAAATTCAAGGTATCGGTGCGGGCTTCATTCCGAAAAACTTAGATTTATCATTAATTGATCGCGTGGAAACTGTAGATAGCGATACTGCGATTGCTACCGCTCGCCGTTTAATGGCTGAAGAAGGGATTCTTGCGGGTATTTCCTCTGGAGCCGCTGTGGCAGTAGCTGACCGCTTAGCAAAACTACCAGAATTCCAAGATAAATTAATCGTCGCGATCTTACCTTCTGCATCAGAACGTTATTTAAGTACGGCGTTATTTGAAGGAATTGAGGCTTAGTGATTAAGCCTCACTATTTCACTTTTAGATGTAAATAAAGGAACACTTATGAAAAAATCATTTTTTAGCACCGCACTTTTAGCGGCTGGATTAGCTCTTTCTACTTTTGCTAACGCAGGTGAAATTGCTGATCGCGTTGAACAAACTAAAACCTTATTAGTCGGTACTGAGGGAACTTACGCACCATTCACTTTCCACGACAAAGATGGCAAGTTAACGGGTTTTGATGTGGAAATTATCGAAAATGTCGCACAAAAATTAGGTTGGAAAGTCGAATTCAAAGAAACCGCTTGGGACGGTATGTATGCAGGTTTAAACGCAAAACGCTTTGATGTTATTGCAAACCAAACCAATCCAAGCCCAGAACGTTTAAAAAAATATGATTACAGTGCACCTTATAACTACTCTGCTGGTGTAATCGTGACGAAAGCTGATAACGATAGCATTAAATCATTCCCTGATTTAAAAGGTAAAAAATCTGCACAATCTGCAACTAGTAACTGGAGCAAAGATGCTCGTGCTAATGGTGCAATTATTGTAACCGTTGATAGCTTGGCGCAAAACCTTGAAGCAGTAAAACAAGGTCGTGTTGACGCAACTGTAAATGATAAACTCGCGGTGTTAGATTACTTCAAAAAACAACCTAATGCAGGCTTAAAAATTGCTGTAGAAAGTGATAAAAAAATCCCGACCGGTTTTGCTTTCTTGAAAGGTGAAGAACCGCTTATTGCGAAAGTAAACCAAGCACTTGAAGAACTACGCAAAGACGGAACGTTAAAACAAATTTCAATCAAATGGTTTGGCGATGACATTACTCAATAATTGGTTAGCAAGCCTTCCATTTATGACCGCAGAACGAGCTGATTATGTAATCAGCTCGTTTTGGCCTATGATGGAAGGGGCAATTTTATATACGATTCCCCTAGCGGTAATTTCCTTCTTTTGCGGTTTATTCATTGCTGTTATTGTGGCTGTGATTTGCACATTACCGCATCCCAATTTAATGACCAAAATTCTGCAGGGCATTTGCCGCACTTATATTTCAATTATTCGTGGTACGCCAATGTTGGTGCAGATCTTCATTATTTTCTACGGTTTACCTGAAGTTGGCATCAAACTTGAGCCTTTCCCAACTGCAATTATTGCATTCTCCATTAATATTGGTGCTTATGCCGCAGAAACAGTGAGAGCCTCCATTCTTGCTATTCCTAAAGGTCAATGGGAAGCTTCTTATGCGATAGGCATGAATTACACACAAGCTTTCGTGCGTACCATTATGCCGCAAGCTTTACGTATTTCCGTCCCTTCACTATCAAACACATTTATTAGCACGGTGAAAGATACTTCTCTTGCTTCACTCGTTTGGATAGCTGAATTATTCCGTGTGGCGCAAAACATCACGGCTGAAAACTACGAATTTATTTTAATTTATAGTGAAGCGGCTCTCATTTATTGGGTATTCTGTTTTGTGCTATCGATGGGACAAACACGTTTAGAAAAACGTCTTTCTCGCCATTTATAAGGACTGGTTATGTTAAAAGTCACGAATATTCAGAAAAGTTTTAATGGCCACCCTGTGTTAAAAGGCATTGATTTTGAAATTAATAAAGGTGAAGTGGTTGCCATTCTGGGTCCGTCAGGTTCAGGCAAAACCACTTTTTTACGCTGTTTAAATTTGCTCGAACGCCCGGAAAAAGGGGTATTAGCATTTACCGATGGAAGCTTAACTATTGATTTCAGCAAAAAGATCAGCAAATCCGATGAATTAAAATTACGTCGTCGTTCCTCAATGGTGTTCCAACAATATAATCTATTTCCCCACCGCACGGCACTTGAAAATGTGATGGAAGGAATGGTGGTTGTGCAAAAACAACCAAAAGAGATTGCACATGAAAAAGCCTTGGCATTATTGGAAAAAGTTGGTTTGAAAGCAAAAGCGGATTTATATCCCTCTCAACTTTCTGGTGGTCAACAGCAACGTGTAGGAATTGCCCGAGCTTTAGCAGTTAAACCCGATATTATCTTATTAGATGAGCCCACTTCTGCCCTCGATCCGGAGCTCGTTGGTGAAGTGTTACAGGCACTCAAAATGCTTGCACAAGAAGGTTGGACAATGATTATCGTCACCCATGAATTGAATTTTGCCAAAGATGTGGCAGATCGTGTGATTCTTATGGAAAATGGTCATATTGTTGAACAAAATACCGCGGCTGAATTCTTCAGTCATCCACAGCAAGAGCGTACTAAACAATTCTTATTGCAGGCTAAAATGCCAATCGAATTTGAAGATTATTGTATTTAATCAAACCTTAAATATAAAAAGAGCGGTCAAAAAAACATCATGAATTTTGATCGCCCTTTGATCTGCACCCCAAAATCTGGACACCTACTTTGAGGTGCAGATTATGTCCTACTCTTATCAATTTCGTTTGAATAAATTACATAATGACATTATAGAATACTGCAGCTAAAGCTGCCCCGATAAATGGACCTACAACCGGAACCCAACTGTATCTCCAGTCAGCTTTAGTTTTTAATGTACCACCAAGGAAGAGACCTAAGGTTAAGCGTGGACCAAGATCTCGGGCTGGATTGATCGCATAACCTGTTGTACCACCTAAACTTAATCCAATTGCCCAAACTAAAATCGCTACGGGTAATGCCCCGATAGAACCTAAACCAATTGGCGTGCTTTCTGCTGTGCCTGGTAAGGTAATATTTGCTCCAGCAAGATAGAAAATCACAAAGACAAGCACAAAGGTACCAACAATTTCGTTTACTAAGTTGATTGGATAGTTACGAATTGCTGGTTCAGTACAAAAACAAGCGCGTTTTAAGCCCTCTTCTTCGGTTGCTGCAAAGTGATCTTTATAGAGAATGTAAACCAACAACGCACCTACCATGCCGCCCACTACTTGTGCTGCGATGTAGCCTGGTACCAATTCCCAAGCAAATGCCCCTTTCATTGCCACACCAAGTGTTACCGCAGGATTTAAGTGTGCCCCACTATAAGGTCCCGTTACAACAACCGCTACATACACCGCAAATGCCCACGCGGTAGTAATCACAATCCAACCAGAACTTTGCCCTTTCGTTTTATTTAAGCATACGTTAGCCACCACACCGTTACCTAACAGGATTAAAAGTGCTGTGCCAAATAATTCTGCAAAATAGGCATTCATAAGAGAATCTCCTAATAATGATTAACATGATGATTTTATTATAAAAATCTTTCTTTGCAATTCAGTTCGTTGTCTGTTCAAATATTGAGATACTCAAAGTGAGCGGGTGCTATTATCTAGTTTTAACCAATTAATTCAATAGATAAAATCGATCTATTTCTAAAAACGCGACAGCGATCACATAATTTTTTTGCGTTAACGCAACCATTCAGTGACTTGAAGAAAAAATCTGTGAAATCCATCACAAAATCTAATATTACTTATTCCAATTAAATTCGAATTTGATTAAATTAGGTTCGCAATTTGTTCGTTTAAGCTCAAAATTTCTTCATTCATCGAATGAGTGTCTCAATCACTCTAAGGAATAGAATCATGACAGACAAAAAATATATCATCGCTTTAGATCAAGGCACCACAAGTTCCCGCGCAGTATTATTAGATCATGATGCAAATGTTGTCGAAATTGCCCAACGTGAATTTACACAAATTTATCCACGCGCAGGCTGGGTGGAACATAATCCAATGGAAATTTGGGCAACACAAAGTTCAACATTAAACGAAGTCGTTGCAAAAGCAGGCATTACCTCTGACGAAATCGCAGCAATTGGTATTACTAACCAACGTGAAACCACCATCGTATGGGAAAAAGCAACCGGCACACCGGTTTATAACGCGATTGTGTGGCAATGTCGTCGTACTGCCGATATTACTGACAAACTGAAAGCGGATGGTCATGAAGAATATATCCGCAACACCACAGGTTTAGTGGTGGACCCCTATTTCTCGGGTACAAAAGTAAAATGGATTTTAGACAATGTAGAAGGCGCGCGCGAAAAAGCGGAACGTGGCGAGCTTCTATTTGGTACCGTCGATACCTGGCTTGTGTGGAAATTAACCCAAGGGCGTGCTCACGTAACGGATTACACCAACGCATCCCGTACCATGTTATTTAATATTCATACAAAAAAATGGGATGACAAAATGTTGGAATTATTAAATATTCCACGTTCTATGTTACCTGAAGTCCGTAATTCTTCAGAAGTGTATGGTCAAACCAACATCGGGGGTAAAGGTGGCGTACGTATTCCTGTTGCGGGTATTGCAGGTGACCAACAAGCGGCACTTTACGGTCATCTATGCACACACGCAGGCCAAGCGAAAAATACCTATGGTACAGGCTGCTTTATGCTGCTACACACTGGTGATAAAGCTATTACCTCTAAAAATGGCCTATTAACCACCATCGCTTGTAACGCCAAAGGTGAACCTGAATACGCACTTGAAGGTTCTGTATTTATTGCAGGTGCTTCCATTCAATGGTTACGTGATGAACTTAAAATCGTTCATGACAGCAACGACACTGAGTACTTTGCTCAAAAAGTCCCAGACAGTAACGGTGTGTACGTTGTTCCTGCCTTCACTGGTTTAGGCGCACCATATTGGGATCCGTATGCTCGAGGAGCTATTTTCGGTCTTTCTCGTGGTGCAAACCGTAATCATATTGTACGAGCAACCCTTGAATCAATCGCTTATCAAACCCGTGACGTATTGGAGGCCATGCAATCTGATTCGAATCAACGCCTACAATATTTACGTGTTGATGGGGGGGCAACTAACAATAACTTCTTGATGCAATTCCAAGCAGATATTTTAGATGTGAATGTTGAACGACCTGTCGTAAAAGAAGTGACCGCACTAGGTGCTGCTTATCTTGCCGGTCTTGCGGTTGGTTTTTGGAAAGACCTCGATGAACTTCACGACAAAGCACGTGTAGAACGAACTTTTACGCCTGATAACGATGATGAAAAACGTCAACGTCGGTATAAAGGTTGGAAAAAAGCTGTTAAACGCTCATTAGAATGGGCAAAAGAAGATGCGGAATAATCTTTTCTGACTGATAATAAAATGAGATCAAAATTTCTATTTTGATCTCACCTAAAAGCTACACTATTCACTTAAGGACTGACGTCGATATATTAGACTCCGTCCTTTTCTTTTGATTTTAATTAAATTGATCGGCCATCATCGCAATTTAGATCACCATTGATTATCGAAACCATTTACTTCTCTATATGCCACAAATGATTCTTTAGTCAGTCTTAATTCGATGATAAACGACTAAAATGACCAGTCAAATTCTCAATAAAAGAAACTACTCGCTTAGTTAGCCATTCAGAGATTACTTTACCATCTCTAAATGGCTGCTAGTAGGTTAACTAAAGAATGTGTTGGTATTGTTCTAACATCTCTTTTGGCCATACGCTTGATTGAACTTCACCAATGTGTTTTTTGTGAAGCAACAACATTGCCAAGCGAGATTGACCGATACCACCACCGATGGAGAGAGGTAATTTTCCGTTTAATAAATCTTGATGCCAATCCATTTTTAAGCGCTCTTCATCACCAGTTAAACCAACTTGTAAACGTAATGCGGATTCATCTACGCGAATACCCATTGAAGAAAGCTCAAATGCTTTACCTAACTCAGCGTTCCATACCAAAATATCGCCGTTTAAACCTTTGTAGCCGTTTTCGGATTCAGTTGTCCAGTCATCGTAGTCTGGTGCACGACCATCATGTGGTTTGCCGTCTGATAATTTGCCACCAATACCGACTAAAAACACTGCGCCATATTCTTTACAAATGGCATTTTCACGTTCTTTACCGCTTAAATCTGGGTAGCGTTTTACTAAATCTTCACTGTGAATGAATGTAATTTCTTTTGGCAAGCTTGATGGAATATCAAAACGCGCTTCTACTGCTAATTCAGTTAAACGGATTGCACGATAAATAGAACGTACCGTTTCTTTTAAATAAGCATAGTTACGACGACCTTCAGGAATCACTTTTTCCCAGTCCCATTGGTCCACATAAACAGAGTGAGTTGGATCCAATGAATCTTCGTCTGGACGTAATGCTTTCATGTGAACAAATAAGCCTTCACCTTCTTTAAAATGGAAACGTGCGAGAGTATGACGTTTCCATTTAGCCAATGAGTGAACAACTTCATAAACCGCATTTGGGATACATTTCACGTTTACTTGAACCGCTTTCTCAATACCTGACAAGTTATCTTGCATACCATTGCCAACTTCACTAAGAATTGGACCTTGCACTTCAATGATGCCAAGTTGTTCAATTAAGTTTTGAGTAAAGGTGTTCTTCACAAAGCTAATTTCTTGTTGTTGTAAAATAAACGTCTTTTTCATATTTATCCTTCTTTTTATAATAACCGGTAAGATTTGTTGTGCATTATTCAATAAAATTGCAATTTGTTTCAAGTAATTTCTTTACATTGTTTCAAATATTGAATATTATCAAAAATAAAGAAGATATTTTGAAAAAGATCTAACAGGGGTGTTTTATGCACAATATCGATACACTTGATCGACAAATTCTTCGTGTACTGACCAAAGATGCCCGTACACCTTATGCTGAAATGGCCAAAAACTTTGGTGTGAGCCCAGGAACTATTCATGTTCGCGTAGAAAAAATGCGCCAATCTGGTTTGATTGAAGGTACAAAAGCAATTATTGACGAGCGTAAGTTAGGTTACGATGTGTGCTGTTTTATCGGCATTATTTTGAAAAGCGCAAAAGACTATGACAAGGTGATTAAAAAACTCGAAACCTTTGATGAAGTAGTTGAAGCCTATTATACAACAGGCAACTATTCCATTTTCATTAAAGTGATGACACACACGATTGCTGAATTACATTCCGTACTAGCAACTAAGATTCAGCTGATTGATGAAATTCAATCAACGGAAACTCTGATTTCCATGCAAAATCCAATTTTGCGAGACATTAAGCCTTAAGATTATCAAAAACAATAAAGGCGTGTATCAAACACGCCTTTCGCTTTTCTTGGTTTAACGATAGCGATCGAGGAATTTGTAATATTGCACACCAATTTTAGTCGCTAAGTTTTTAAGGTGTTTACCACCATAAAAAGATGGAACTTTTAACCCTTCAAAAACACTTAAACGTTCGTCATTGCCTAAAATCGTTTCTGCAATAATACGTCCTGCTAGTCCTGTTAGTGCGACGCCATGACCAGAATAACCTTGCGCAAAGTAAATATGCGGTGAGATACGACCAAAATGCGGGCTTGCATTTAGTGTCATATCAATCGGCCCAGCCCAACCATAGTCAATTCTGACATTTTCTAATTGCGGGAAGACATGCAACATATTGCCACGCATAATTTGCACCATATCTTTTTCTGAGCTTGAGTCACTACCAAATAACAAACGGTTATCCGCACTCAAACGATAATAATCGAGCAAAATATTGTTATCACAAACAGACATGCCATTATTGATCACCGAATCCGCTGTAGCTTGATCTAAAGGTTCGGTCGCAATAATAAAGCTCTCGACTGGTAAGATTTTACGATTAATACCGTGATGAATGGACTTCGGTAGTGCATCAATATAAGCATTGGTGGCTAAAATAACATCTTGAGAAATGACCGCACTTTTATCGGTTTTGACTTCAATGCAACCTGATTTTTCCACTAAATCCACAACTGGGGATTGTTCGTAAATCTGCACACCTAAATCTAAGCAGGCTTTTGCTAAGCCTAAGCAATAGTTAAGTGGGTGTAAGTGGCCTGAATTGCTATCGTATAAACCACCCACATAAATATCACTGCCTAAATGTTGTTTAAGCTTGGCTTTATCCCAAAGTTGCATTTTGTCATAACCAAAAGTTGCGTGGCTTGCTTTTTCCATTTCAATGAGATCGTCCATACGACGTTCATTTAACGCCAATGTGGCATAGCCTTTTTTCCAATCACATTGAATACCATATTTCGCAATACGTTCATCAATAATATCAATGGCTTCTAGCGACATATCCCAAAGTTTTTTCGCTTTATCAAAGCCCACTTGAGCAATATATTCATCAATGCCTTCTTCAAAACCATTGATAGCTTGACCGCCACTTCTGCCGGATGCGCCAAATCCGACTCTCGCACCTTCTAGGACAACCACTTTTTTACCTTTTTCCGCCAATTCAAGCGCTGCAGATAAACCAAAAAACCCCGCACCGATGACACAAACATCTGCCTCTTCTTGTTGAGTGAGAGGCATCAGTTCAAAAGTTTGATTCCGACTGTCAAGATAATAAGATTTGATGTGTTCTTGATGTGCAAATTCGAGCATAATTGATGATTAATTAACATAAAATTGAGATAAGGGAAATCTTACCCTGATAGAAAAATATGTCAAACCTTTTGCAAAAAAGGTGCTATACTCAGAAAGTTTATATAAGTAAACAATTACTTAAGGTTTATTTTGATTGTCCTGAGGAGGTCAATAAATTGAAAAAAAATGCTGTTCAATACATCAAATCACTTTGCCTTTCTGCCGTTGCATTCGCTGCAACCTCTGCAGCACTTGCTGCTGAAAAATTGTATGTTTACAACTGGACTGACTATGTCCCATCCAATTTGGTTGCAGAATTTACCAAAGAAACGGGCATCGAAGTGATTTATTCTACGTTTGAAAGTAATGAAGAAATGTATGCTAAATTGAAGCTGACCTCTAGTACAGGCAGCGGTTACGATTTAGTTTTCCCATCAAGCTATTACGTCAATAAAATGGCGAAAGAAAATATGTTACAAGAGCTTGATCACAGCAAATTAAGTAATTTTAAACAAATTCCGGCAAACTTATTAAATAAGGAATTTGACCCAAATAACAAATATTCTCTGCCTTATGTTTATGGCTTAACCGGTATCGGCGTGAATGCGGATGATATTGATCCAAGCAAAATCACAAGCTGGGCGGATTTATGGAACCCAGAATATAAAGGCAAAGTATTATTAACCAGTGATGCGCGTGAAGTGTTCCATATCGCATTAGTCTTAGACGGAAAATCACCAAATACTACAAATGAAGAAGAGATCAAAGCGGCTTATGAGCGCTTAGTGAAATTGTTACCAAATGTGGTAACCTTTAACTCTGATTCGCCAGAAGTGCCGTATGTACAAGGTGAAGCGTCTATCGGGATGTTATGGAACGGTTCAGCTTATTTAGCACACAAAGAAAACCCAAGCCTCCAATTTGTGTATCCAAAAGAAGGTGCCGTTTTCTGGATGGATAACTATGCGATTCCAAAAGGTGCGAACAATGCTGAAGGAGCTTATAAATTTATCGACTTCTTACTTCGTCCTGAAAATGCGAAATTAGTGGTGGAAAAAATGGGCTTCTCTATGCCAAATGAAGGCGTAAAAGCATTGCTTTCACCTGAAATAGCCAATAACCCAACCTTATTCCCATCGGCTGAAAATGTTGAAAAAGGTATTATGCAAGGAGATGTCGGTGAGGCTGTTGATATTTATGAAAAATACTGGAATAAATTGAAAACCAATTGATAATGTCTCAATGAAAGTGCGGTCCAAAATGATCTGACCGCACTTTTTTTATTCCTTCACAAATTGTTTAATTTGATCTGAATTCAAATGACCTGGTTGTGCTTTAATAAGGTTTAAATCCTTATCCAATAGTAAATTAAACGGATAGCCTAATACATTAGCACGTTTAATAATTTCTCCATTTTCATCCAATAATACGGTAATATTTTTGTAGTCCAGACCTTTATACCAATTGATAAATTTTGGGCTATTTTGTTCGTTCTTTTGTCCAGGTGAGGCAATCGTAATCACATTAAAATCAAGATTCTTTTCAGCACTGAGATCGTCAATTTCAGCTAAACCCGCTAAGCAAATTGGACACCAAGATGCCCACATTTTGATATAAAGCGGTTTTCCTTGATATTGCGATAAGGAGACGGTTTGAGTATCCAACGTTTTCAAGGGAACATCAGCCAAAGCCACCTTTTCTTGAGCAAAACTCAATGGACTCAAAAACAATAAAAGTGCGGTCAATACTTTTTTCATTTTTTCCTCTTATTTCACAAAAGGGATCAAATCGCCATAACCTTGTTTTTCCATTTCATCTAATGGAATAAACTTAATCGACGCACTATTGATGCAATAACGTAAACCACCTTTATCACGCGGACCATCGTCAAACACATGGCCTAAATGGGCATGACCACTGCGGCTTAACACCTCTATGCGAGTCATATTAAAGCTATTATCTCTTTGATACTCCGCCACTTCAGCGGCAATCGGTTTGGTAAAACTTGGCCAGCCACAACCAGATTCAAACTTATCTTTGGAAGAAAATAACGGTTCTCCCGTGGTGATATCCACATAAATACCAGGCGCGAAATTATCCCAATATTCGTTACTAAAAGAACGTTCAGTATGTTTGCCTTGTGTCACATCATATTGAAGAGCGGTCAATTTTTGCTTTAATTCTGCATCACTTGGTTTTGGGTATTTTTTATCATCAATTAATGGGTCATCCGCTTTTTTGATGTCGATATGACAATAGCCATTTGGATTTTTCTTGAGGTAATCCTGATGATACTCTTCCGCCTCCACATAATTTTTCAGCGGTTCTACTTCAATTTGAATCGGTTCTTGATATTTGCTTTGTAAGGTTTTTAATGCTGCCTCAATAACAGCTTTATCTTGTTCGTTTTGATAATAAATGCCGGTGCGATACTGTCTGCCACGATCATTGCCTTGCTTATTGATACTGGTTGGGTCGATAACACGGAAATAATATTGCAGCAATTTATCTAGCGAAATTTTGTTTGGATCATAAGTCACTTTCACGGTTTCAGCATGATCTGTCGCATGTAATAATTGATAGTTCGTGGTATCGCCTTTTCCATTGGCATAGCCAGAAACGGCATCAGTCACGCCTTGAATGCGTTCCATATAAGCTTCTAATCCCCAGAAGCAGCCACCTGCAAGATAAATAATTTGTTGTTCTTGTTTGCTTTCCATTGTCATTTTTTGCTCCTTTGATGATTCTGTGTGATCAGCATACGTTAAACTACTTTGCAAACCGCCAAAAAGTGCGGTCAATATGAGAAATGTTTTTGTATATTTCATTTTCTTTCCTTATTATAGAAAAATCTTCAGCTTACATTTCATTAGACGAAGACAAGCCCATTTTCTTACAAAATAAGGCAATTTTTTACCGCACTTTGTGCAAGGAACCCTTATGCCAAACATACATCTCCGCAATAATTATCAAAAAGCTGTTGTTTGTATGATGTTAGCTTACATCAGCATTGCCTTAATGGGCGTCTTTGTAAAATACGCCTCAGATGAATTACCGTCCAGTGAAATTTTATTTTCCCGCTTCTTTATTGGTTTTGTTTTTCTCTTGCCCTTTTTGATTAAAGATGGAGATTTCAAAGTCGATATGTCGCAATGGAAATTTCTCATTTTGCGCAACCTCGCCGGCATTGCCAGTATGTTGCTAACCTTCTACGCGATTAAATATTTACCGATTTCCATTGCGATTTTATTGATGAATACGTCCGCACTTTTTGTGCCTTTACTACTGTTTTTCTTTAAAGTCAGAACGCCATTAAAAGTATTAGCTTGCAGTTTTATGGGTTTTATTGGTGTATCCATCATTATGCTGACCAACGGTTCAATGAATATCAACCCTATCCATGTAGGCTATGCGTTAGGTGCTGCAGTATTGGCTGCGATGGCGTTTATCAGTTTACAAGAGCTCAATAAACACAACTCACCTAAAAATATCGTGTTTTATTTCCACTTGCTAGGCTCGATTTTATTACCACTCTTTTTCATCGCACAGTGGAAAATACCAACACTACATGGATTCACATTACTGCTTTTGGTAGGCGGATTCGGTCTTATTTTCCAATTATTACTCACTCGCGCCTTTAAATACGCCCCTGCAAATGTCATTACGCCTTTTGCTTTTACTGGCGTGATTTTCTCCAGCATCTGTGACTGGCTCTTCTGGGATAACGTACCAAGCCTAAATTTCTGGATAGGTTCATTAGTCATCATTATTGCCGTAAGTGTTCTCCATAGATTAAGCTAACATTCAAATACAATAGATGTAAAAACTAAGTGTACCGTGCATTTATTCCCTGGTGTTGAATAAAGATCTGTCGATATAAGCTTACTGTAGTATATTTTTTAACACTGTAGTGGGAATATTGCCCGTATCATAAATATATTTCTGAGAGAAATAATAGTAACTCACGAAATGAGATTTTCCTTGCCTTCAAATAGAGACTCCAGAATTTCTATCTTTTAGAAGAACATTTGGGAATACTACAATTTACTATCCTATGAAAAAAATTTCTAATATAAAGAAAACCGCACTTTGATTTATCAACCAAAGTGCGGTTATTTTTATCGATATTTTAACTAGATACTAATCTAATTAAGCTTTTGGACCTGCTTCGATAAGCGCTTTACCTTCTGCGTTAGTCGCATATTTTTCGAAGTTTTTCACAAAACGTCCTGCAAGGTCTTTCGCTTTCGCTTCCCATTGTGCTTTATCCGCATAAGTATCACGTGGGTCTAAGATCGCAGAATCTACGCCAGGTAATGCTTTTGGAATCGCTAAATCAAAGATTGGCAACTCATCCATTTCCGCTTTTTCAATAGAACCATCTAAGATAGCATCGATAATACCACGAGTATCTTTGATTGAAATACGTTTACCCGTACCGTTCCAACCTGTATTAACTAAATATGCTTCTGCACCGGCAGCTTGCATACGTTTAACTAACACTTGAGCATATTGTGTTGGGTGTAAAGTTAAGAACGCTGCACCAAAACATGCTGAGAAGGTTGGCGTTGGTTCGGTAATACCTCGCTCTGTACCAGCTAATTTAGCGGTGAAACCCGATAAGAAGTAGTATTTTGTTTGCTCTGGTGTCAATTTAGACACTGGCGGTAATACACCGAATGCATCCGCAGTTAAGAAAATGACTTTCGTTGCGTGACCAGCACGAGATACTGGTTTAACAATATTATCAATATGATAAATTGGGTAAGACACACGAGTATTTTCAGTTTTAGAACCATCATCGAAATCAACTGAACCGTCAGCACGAACAACGACGTTTTCTAATAACGCATCACGACGGATTGCACGGTAGATATCCGGTTCATTTTCTTCAGAAAGATGGATAGTTTTCGCATAACAACCGCCTTCAAAGTTAAAGATACCTACATCATCCCAACCGTGTTCATCATCACCGATTAATTGACGTTTCGGATCGGTAGACAGCGTAGTTTTACCTGTACCTGATAAACCGAAGAATACTGCTACATCACCGTCTTTACCTACGTTAGCAGAACAATGCATTGCACCTACACCTTTAAGTGGTAGGAAGTAGTTCATCATTGAGAACATACCTTTCTTCATTTCGCCACCGTACCAAGTACCACCGATTAATTGAACACGCTCCGTTAAGTTAAATGCAACAAAGTTTTCAGAGTTCAAACCCTGTTCTTTCCAGTTAGGATTGGTGCATTTAGAGCCGTTCATAACCACGAAATCTGGTTTAAAGGTTTTTAATTGTTCTTCTGTTGGGCGAATGAACATATTTCTAACAAAGTGCGCTTGCCATGCTACTTCAGTGACAATACGCACAGCAATACGATCTTGCTCACTTGCACCACAGAAACCATCAACCACGAATAAACGTTTACCAGAAAGTTGTTTAGTCACAAGACCTTTCAAGCTTGACCAAGTTTCTTGAGTCATTGGTTTGTTATCGTTTTTCGCCACATCAGAAGTCCACCACACAGTATCTTTTGTGGTATCATCTAAAACGATGTATTTGTCTTTCGGTGAACGACCAGTAAAGATCCCTGTATCTACTGCCACTGCGCCTGTTGTGGTAAGCGTACCTTTTTCAAAGCCTTCTAAACCTGGTTTCGTTTCTTCTTCAAAAAGTTGTTCATAACTTGGGTTATAAACCACTTCTTTGATATCATGAATACCAACAGCTTCAAGTTCTTTAATTACGTTTTTAACATCAGTCATAATTCACCTCTTAATTAAAGTTTAAAAATTTTTCCTGTAATTATTTTAGGGTAATTGCCAGAAAAAAAATGTTAACTAGATCAAATTTTTGAACATTTATTGGAAATTTATACCTCTTTTTAGGGTGTTTTTGTTGTAAATATAAAGTGAAGTTGATTTTATCTTTAGTTTTTAGATATAGTGATAACCATTCTCAACTTAAAATTAAATAACAATGCTCTCATTTCTGCGTTTACTCTTTTTATTTTGTCTGCTAATTTTTACGCAAAGCACGCAAGCAGAACCCGACTTTAAGATTCCTCCTATTCAAGAAAACATGAAAAAAATGTATCAAATTCAACAAAAAGATTTTACCTTTGAAGACAAACATTACCGTTTGTTTATTGCGGTACCGCCAAAAACATCGCAAAAACTGACCGCACTTTACACCTTAGATGGCAATGCTCAATTTCCAATGGCGGTGAATGCTGTCAATCCCAATAAACCCCTCCCGCTTATTGTTGGTATCGGTTATGTCTCTGACAAAGCCTACGTCATTGAAGAACGCACTAGAGACTACACTTTTCCTGCAGAAGGTGCTGAATTTACCAAAGGAGGAAAAGCTGCCGATTTTTTACGTTTTATTCAACAAGACATAAAGCCTTATATTGAACAGCATTTCGATATCAATAAAGAAAAACAATATTTCTTTGGTCATTCTTTTGGTGGATTATTTGGATTGTACGTGCTCTGCCATCAACCAGATTTATTTCAACATTACACATTGGCAAGCCCTTCTCTTTGGTGGGGAAACGGCTCATTTTTACCTCAAAATGAGCAATGGATTAGCCAAAAACCATCACATATTCTGATTACATTAGGCTATTATGAAGAGCATCCTGAAGAAGATCCGAATATGACTGAAGAACAATTACAGCGTATTAATCAACGGAAACAAATGCGAACAATCAATGCACATCAACTAGCAAAAATATTGGAAAAACAAGGCAATTCCGTAGCGTTTATTTCTATTCCCAATAAAAATCATGGTGGCTCGATTCCAGACGCTATCAAACATTGTTTGGAACAAGTTCAACCATAAAAAAATCCCCGTCATCATGAACGGGGATTTTTCTTATTGGGCTTGTTTAAGTTTATCAATGGCTTCTTTATTGAAGAAATAATGTGTGCCACAACATTCACACTGCATATCAATGCTGCCTTTATGCTCTTCTAAAATTTCATCAATTTCAGCTTCTGGAATCAGCAATAATGCTGCTCCTGAACGCTCAGGTGAGCAACCACAGAAGAAAGAAACAGCTTGCGGTTCAAAAACTTCTACCACTTCTTCATGATATAAACGATATAGTAATTCTTCGGCGGGTAATCCAAATAACTCCTCATCTTTTACGGTTGCTGCCAATGTGGTTAAATGCTCGAAATCCTCTGGCATACCTTGGCCATCTGGCATAATTTGTAACAACATCCCTGCCGCCACGGGTTTGCCTTCATATTCACCCGTGCGAATAATAAGCTGGGTTTGTAATTGCTCTGAACGGACAAAATAGTCTTCTAAACATTCCGTAATGGTTGGTTTATCTAAACCGATAACGCCTTGATAACGTTCACCTTCAGTTGGAGCAATCGTAATTACTAATACGCCTTTACCGATCATATCATGAAGGCTCATACCATCTTGAATATCACCTTGCACACGGGCTAATGCACGGATCTGTTGTTGATCATTGCCATTAACTAAGGCTAATTTTAATGGGCCGTCACCTTGAATTTGAACCGTAATATTGCCATTAAATTTTAATGTTGCAGTTAACAAATTCGTCGCCACCATCATCTCACCCAATAAGCTTTGTACCGCTTTTGGATAATGATGGGTATTCAAGGTATCAGTGAAAGTTTGGTTTAATCGCACCCATTCACCACGCACAGCACGGTTTTGGAAAAGGTAGCGGTAAAGTTTGTCATTGTCTTGAATGTAATTCATTATTTGTTCCTATTTATTCTTTTGAGTAAAAGTGCGGTCAATTTTGCTCATAAATCGTGAATGTTCAAAAAAAGATGTCGCTTTGTTACCACACTTTGAGTCTGTGCAGTATTATGGGGATGAAAATCAAAATTACAAGCCAAAAGAAAAGCGGATAGCTTTCACTATCCGCTCGTTTTATTCAATTGAATTGATGAATTACCAATATGCACGTAAACCAATAACCGTTTTGAAATCACGACTACGATCTACCGTATTGTTTTCGAATTTATTACGAATTGCTTGCCATTCAATGAATGGTTTCACTTTCAAAGAGCCTTGGTTATACACATAATATTCAGTACCCACCATAAATTGGTGAGATCTGTCCTTATTACGACTATGTTTATGCGTTTTATATGCATACATTTCATACACGTTCCAATTTTCGTTTAAACTGTGACGAATAACTGTGCGTACTTCGTTTTTAATACGTTTATATCCTTGGTTATTCATAGTTTGGCGCTCTAAATCTAAGCCATAGGTAGTGTGAACAAAATGATATGCTAAACCTAATCCATAGGCATTACGGTAGAATGAAGAATTATCAGTATTTTTAGCCATTTCACGAGTGAAGCCCGCTGCTACAGTTATATTTTGGATATCATCAATTTTATGGTTAAAGATAAGTCCTGTACCCCAAGCATTCTTACGTTTATTCACTAAATCAAGGTTTTTCATATTACGTTTGCTTGAATCACCATAGTATGCACCGAATTTCACTTTATTTGAACCGTAGTTACCATGATAAACATACTGGGTGACACGACGTGCAGAAGTATCTAATAAACCATCAGATAGGCTATAAGTATTTGGCAAATCTGTTTGTCTTACATCATCAGTAATGGTTGTCATATTACCGTAAGTTAACTCACCGAATTTTTTATGTCCAAAACCAGCGTAAAGTTGATGGGTATAAACATGATCAAAGTCATGCTGTGAAGGAGCCTCACCACGCATACGCCATTCAGCACGACCTAGCACATAGAAATCGTTGTCTAATAAGCTTTGTTTTAATTTAAAACCGAAACGAGAACCGTTATTATCAACTGCGTGGTTGATGTGTTCTTTAGTTACATTACCATTTACATAGTTAGTTTTGTTAGAGGTGCTTTCCCATTTAACACGTAAAGAACCATAAAAGTCCACATCAGTTCCCGTTTGGTCAATATGGAAGTTATATGCTTGCGCAGAACCTGTTGCTAATGCTGCGACAGATAAAGCAAGAAGAGCTTTTTTCATAACGATTTCCTTATGATTTAATAAAGTTAATAAAAAATTGAACTTTTCCCAGTTTATACACCACAACTCCAGAGGTCAACCTTAAATTTAGACAACTATCTGAAAATAAACAATATTTTAACTAAATTTAATCCAGATAAATACATATTCAATTATTTAATTAATAAATTAAGGGTAGAAAATACTTGGTCTGAAGTAATATTTTCCATTGAGTTTGAGGTTAAATAATGTTGATTTTTACCATAACAGCCAATTAAGGTCGGATCAGTTGCGCCATAAAGCGTAATATTCGCTTTATCCAATGCAGCAGTTAAATGAGCAAGCCCTGTATCCACGGATACCACCGCTTTCGCATTAGCAATTTGGTCAGCTAATTCATTTAATGAAAGTCTAGGTAAAACGACCACATGAGATAAACCTGTGGCTAATCGCTCTGCTCTTGCCTTTTCTTTTTCATTTCCCCAAGGTAAACGCACTTGAACTGAAAGTGCGGTCAGTTTTTTAATTAAATTTCGCCATTCATGTTCTGGCCAATGCTTTTCATCTCTAGTCGTAGAATGAAAAAAGATCACATAAGGTTTGATAGAATCTGCAGAAATAAAATGACGCACAATGTCATAATCCCCTTTCTCTTTCGGTAATGGATAAGATAAGGCTTGTGCAAAAAGCTGACGAATACGTTCTACGGCATGTTGTTGATAAGAAATCGCATATTTTTTATCGTAGAAAAATGAAGCAATCGGCTCACGGATACTTTTCCGATCATAGCCATGTTTAATGCCATTAGCTAAGCGTGTCGCAAAAAAGGTACTTTTAAACAGCCCTTGCGCATCAATCACAGCATCATATTGATTTTCTTGCAATAAAGTGCGGTAAGATTTCCACTCGTTTTTGGTCTGAGCCGAAAAAGGCGATTTTCGCCAACGTCTTAAGGCAATTGGAATGATTTGATTCACTGCAGAATGCCAACATGGAATTTCGGCAAAATTCTCTTCCACCACCCAATCGATAGAGAGATTAGGAATAGCACGCTGCGCATCAGTCAATGCCGGCAAAGTATGGATTACATCGCCCATGGAAGAAGTTTTGATTACGCATACTTTCATTTAATTAACCTTCTTCCCCAGTGCATAATACCGAGACCTGATACGGCTAAAATACCACCAACAATTAAGGAGGAATCCACTTGTTCATTCAACCAAACGGCTGAAAATAAAATGCCTAAAATCGGCACAAGAATAATGTAAGCTGAGGCATTGCCTGCACCTAAGTGTTTCACACCATCAAAATACCATGCATAGGCGAGTACAGTCGCACCAAAAGCAAGGCCTAGTAAACTGAACCATTGTGCTCCGTTTAATTGCAGTACTATTGCCCAATCTGTGATATTTTCCGTACATAGCGCCGCTAAAGTCAGCATAACAAAGCCCAGAGTTGAAGAAATAGTGGTAGCAGTTAACGAATCTATTTTCGTGAGCACTTTACGGGCTAATAACGTATAGGCAACCCAACAAACTAAAGCACCCAGCAACAACATTTGCCCAAATCCAAAATGTTGTAAAAAATCTGTTGGGTGACCTTTTGTCATCGCTAACAAAGAACCGCTAATCGCAATAATCATGCCTAATACAACCCAGCGATTCCATTTTTCTTTAAACAATAAAATCGCAAAAAACATCGTAAATACTGGATTAGATGCCACCACCACAGTTCCTTGACCGGCAGGTACATATTTCAACCCCCAAATAAAGAAAGTCGAATAACCAAAAATTCCAAGCAATGCGGTTAAAAATAATCCCACCCATTGATTAGGTCGGAGTTGTTTAGCATATTTGAAACGATTTGCCACATATAGCCAAACAATGAGTGGAATAATGGCGAAAAAAAATCGCAAACTTGAAGCAATAAACGTCGGCATGGCTTGGGCAACCACTCGTCCCCAAGGCCAAGAGGCGCCCCATAAAATCACCATTCCAATTAATTGTAAGTGTATGCGGAGAGGGTTCATTTTGCTAATAATGCCTCTAATTTTTCTAATGCTATGTCCGGCGTAATATCAATCAAGCTTTGATGATAACCGCCCTCTTTATCGCCTTTACGGACTTTAATCAATCCACCTTCAATTAAACGAATAATCACGGCTTTATCAGATAATGGTGGTGTATAAGTTGGGCTCGTTGGACCATAAAGCGCAACCAACGGACGGTCTGTCGCAGCGGCAATATGCATTAAGCCACTGTCATTGCTCACTACTGCTGTACAGTGAGCAATTAAATCCACAGCCTGATTCAGATTAGTTTGTCCCGCTAAATTTAAACAAAATGGTTGTTGTTCAACAGGCAATGCATTGCGGATTTGTTCTCCTGCTTCCACATCTTTTGGTGAACCAAACAATTCCACTGCATAGCCTTTTTCAATGAGCATTTCGGCCAATTTCGCATAATGGTAGTGAGGCCAACGTTTAGCTGGACCAAATTCAGCTCCAGGACAAAAACCAATAATCGGACGTTCGCCTAAAAGTGCGGTCTGTTTTTCAAAGTTTTTTAAGGTTTCTGCTTGTTGAGTGGGATCAACGGTTAAATAAGGTTTTAGAACAGGAATATCAGCCGCTTTCGGTACCGCATTTTGCTCAAAGGCCAACGCAACATAACGTTGCACCATCATAGGGCAATCCCGTTTATGATTGCGTAAATCGTTAAGCAAGAAATAACGGCTTTCTCCTTTCCAGCCACGACGCACTGCTATTTTTGCAAAAGCAGGAATAAAAGCTGACTTCAAGGAGTTTGGTAACACAATCGCCATATCATATTGATTGCGTAATGCCTTACCTAAACGATAACGTTCACACAAGGCAAATTTGCCGTGCCCGAGCGGCATTTCAATAGCATTGCGTACTTCCGGCATGCGTGCCAACAACGGCTTACACCAATTCGGTGCCATCACATCAATTTGGCAAGTTGGATATTGCAGTTTGAGTTGTTGATACAAACTATGCGACATCATCATATCGCCAACCCAAGAGGGGCCAATAATTAGAATATTCATTTTCTGTCTTTCAGATAAAAGTGCGGTCAAAAATACTTGTTATTATGGCACAGAGTTGAATAAAAATATGCTCCTTTAACAATTTAGTCGAAACTCTTTAGGAGTCATTTCAAATTCTTTCTTAAACACAGAATAAAAATATTGAATTGATGGATAGCCGCAAATCTCAGCAATTTCTTGAATAGAAATATCTGTTTGTTGTAATAAATTCTTTGCTCGGGAAATTTTTTCTTCGTGAATGACTTGGTGAATTGTTTTATTCATTTCATTCTTAAAACGTTGTTCAAGATT
Organism: Haemophilus parainfluenzae; assembly: GCF_900638025.1. NCBI lineage: Bacteria > Pseudomonadati > Pseudomonadota > Gammaproteobacteria > Pasteurellales > Pasteurellaceae > Parahaemophilus > Parahaemophilus parainfluenzae. The sequence continues at coordinate 711,587 of NZ_LR134481.1, read as the reverse complement.
AGAACGTGAGGTTTCAAGATGATCTAAAACTTGTTCTACTTTAATTCGATGACAGGCACGATGACGAATATAATGCATTGCTTGAATGACAAGCGGATCTGTTAATGATCGATAATCTGTAGAATTTCGAGAGTGAACGGTAATCGGTGGAATTAAAATAGGGGTATGTGAAACTTTTTGACCATTGAGTAATTTGTGTAATAATTTCGCAGCTTGATAACCAATCTCTCTCGTGCCTTGTTCTACGGAGGAAAGGGACACACGCGATAAATATTGGATCAATTCTTCATTATCAATACCAACCACACAAAGCTCTTCAGGTACAGCAATTTTACTGTACTCACAAGCCTGCAATAAATGACGAGCACGCGCATCCGTAACAGCAATAATACCAGTATGAGAAGGAAGAGATTTTAACCAGACAATTAGCTTTTGTTGCTCTTCCAACCAATTTTGAGCATGAACCTGCACACCCTCATATAGGTAAATAGGGTAATGATTTTTCTCCATCAACTCTACAAAAGCATCTCTTCGTTCTATAGACCAATGCTTATGAGTATTTACTTGCAAACCATAAAATGCAAACTGTGACAGTCCTTTCTCCTGTAAATGAGATAAAGCCATTTCAACCAATGCCATATTATCTGTTGCTACATAAGGAAAGTGCGGATAAAAATCAGCTTGTTTATAAGATCCACCAACTGCTATAGTAGGAATAAGAGTGTGTTGCAATAATTCAACAGTTTTTGGATCATCAAAGTCTGCAATAATGCCATCAATAGAAAGTTGATTAATGGTATCAGTATGATAGATAAATTCATCTTCTACAAAAATATCCCACATACATTGCGATGCCTGAATATATTGTCCAATACCCTCCACTACCTGCCGATCATATACTTTGTTTGCATTAAATAAGAGGGCAATTTTGTAGTATTGTTCCGTCATTTTATATCCTTATCTATGGGAAATTGCTATTTAAGTTATAATAGAAAAGATATTTAGCTTCAAGATAAAAATAGCCAGAATAACTGGCCATTTTTATATCCAATACCACATTTATTTTTTTAGCTTCGCAATACCTATTCCACTTGCACCATAAATAATAGCAAAGATAATACCGCTCCAACATAAAATTGCCCAAGGTAAATAAGACAATGTTGCAACACCTAATGTGCCTGCCATATATGCACCTGCGGCAGTCCATGGCAAAATAGGTTCAATAATTGTTGCGGAATCTTCTGCTGTTCGACTTAGATTTTTTGGATGTAATCCTTTTTCTACATACGCATCTTTAAGCATTTCTCCTGGAATTAGAATAGAAATTTGCCCATTACAAGTAACCCCAATCATTGTTAAACCGCAAAGAATCGTTGTAATAATCAAAGAAAGAGTTGAATGAACAAAGGTGAGTAATTTTTGAATAATCACGGTTAATGCACCGCTCAATTGTAATACACCTGCAAATGACAATGCACAGAAACAAATTAATAGTGTTCCCATCATTGAGTTCATTCCACCACGATTCAACAAACGACTTAAATCAGAGCTAACTGAAGTATGGTGAATCATTGAGGTATCAAATCCATTAACTGCGCTATTAATCACATCAGATAGAGAGAATTTTTGAATTAAGATAGCATTAATAATTGCGATAAATGCTGATAATAACATCACTGGAATAGTCGGTTTCTTAGTAATAGATCCCCATAATACAATAGCGACTGGAATAAGTAATAGAAAGTTAAAATGATAAACTTGCTCTAACTCATGAATCATTGTATTTACTTTTTCTGGAGTCGCCACATTAGAAAAATCGTAGTTTAAACCATATACCACATAGACAGTAGCCGAAAGAATAAAGGATGGTAATGTTGTATAAAGTAAGTGAGCGATATGCTCATATAAATCTACGCCAGCAGCTGCAGATGCAATATTGGTTGTATCAGATAATGGCGATAATTTATCTCCAAAATACGCACCAGCCACCACAGCACCTGCCGTAGCAGCCAAATTGGCGTCTAATCCAATCGCAACTCCCATAAATGCCACACCAACAGTCCCTGCTGACCCCCAAGAGGTTCCAGTACAAATGGAAACAATAGCAGTAAGGAATAAGGCTGTCACATAAAGATATTCTGGTGATATCGCTTTTAGTCCGTAGTAGATCATCATAGGAATTGTTCCTCCACTAATCCAAGTTCCAATTAATAATCCTACAGTAATTAAAATTAATAGCGCAGGCATTGTTTTAGCTATTTTTTCTGAAATAGCGTCTAAAATATCTAAATAGCAATGACCTAATTTAATAACTAAAAAACCAGCAAATACCGTTGAAATAATCATTAATGGCTCAGCTGGCAAATCAAATAAAGCATACCCAAGCCCTAACAGTAATAGCATCACAATGATTGGTGAAAAAGCTTCTAATGTTGTTGGCATTCTTGTGCGATGAGTGGTTTTCATATTAAATCTCCCTATTGTTTAATAAACAAAACCCATTTTTGATTCGATTCAATGCTTCTAATAATTTTTCTCTAGGCATAGCGACATTCATACGAAAGAAACCGTCTCCCTCTTTGCCAAATTCACTACCCAAAGATACTTTTACTCTTGATAAATTATTAATCCAATAAGCTAATTCATTTTCATTTATACTTAGCTTTTTATAGTTTATCCAAAGTAAATAAGTTCCATCACTTTCGGTAATATCTAATAATGGAATATACTCATTGAAAAATTCTTTTACTATCTTCTTATTATTCTTTATGTATTCTTTTAGATAGATTACCCAGTCAGTACAATATTTATATAACGAAATAATAGCTGGTATAGAGAAATAATTTGGATTATGTATACCTAATGCCATCATTTCTTTTATAAATTTTTCTCGAATTTCTTTATTCTCAATAATTAGGTTAGCTATTTCCAATCCAGGAATATTAAAAGTTTTTGCTGGGGATAAACAGATCATTGAGTGATTTGCTACCCATTCATCTAATGATGATATTAAATAGTGGGAGTCATTTGTTAGTGTAAAGTCTGCGTGGACATCATCGGAAATGATAAATACATTATGTTTTTTAGCTAAGTTTATAATTTTAATAAGGACTTCTTTGTTCCAAATCGTTCCAGTTGGGTTATGAGGAGAAATTAAAACAAATACTTTAGAATGTTCAAAACATTCCTCTAATAAATTAAAATCAATACGATACTTTCTATTCTCATAAACCAAAGGACATTGATATAATTTTCTGTCATTTAATTTTATCGTGTTTAATATTGGACCATATGAAGGTGATAGAATACATATCCCATCAGTTTCTTTTGTAAATGCTCGTATATAAATAGATATGGCTTGGATTATTCTTGGGCAAAATACAATTTTTTCAGAGAGAACAGAATAATGATATTGTTCGAAAATATAATCACTGATTATCTTGTAATAATCGGCTGGTAATTCAGTATAACCATAAATTCCTAAACGATTAAATTTTTCTAATTCATCTATCATTATTTGAGGTGCTGGAATATCCATATCCGCAACAGACATTGGAATAATATCATTATCTACATTCCATTTAGCACTAAACGTATTTAGGCGATCAATAATCACATCAAAATTATAAAAATTATTCATTATTCCTCCTGATACATAAGGAAAATTTACTTTAGTCAAAGAAGAAAAGAATTAAAATTACTAAAACTACTTTATCTATTACTTTTTTTCACAACTGTGATCTAGTCCACAATTGTAAATAATCACTATAAAAAATTAAATAATGTAACGGATAAGAACTTGTTTTTTCATAAAAAGATGAAAAACTTCATCATCTAGAAAGCAGTATGTTAGGTAACCATTTCTATAAAATTAAAAAACCGCCATTTTATAAATGACGGTTTAAAATTAATAATTACATCTTTTTCTTATTACTAGTATCTATCCATACAGCAAGTAACAAAATGGCACCTTTGACAATATATTGCCAAAAAGTTGGCACATCAAGCATACTCATACCATTATCAAGCGATGCGATGATAAGTGCGCCAATAACAACCCCAAACACACTTCCTACACCACCAGCTAAGCTTGCCCCTCCAATGACACAAGCTGCAATCGCATCTAGTTCTGCATTTTGCCCTGCCGATGGTGAGCCTGCACCTAAACGAGCACTTAAAATCAACCCTGCTATTGCAACTAACACACCATTCATTGCAAAGATAATCAGTTTTGTTTTCTCTACATTAATACCAGATAATTTTGCCGCATCAATATTGCCACCAATCGCATAAACGTGGCGGCCGAATGAAGTTTTACGAGAGAGGAATAACCCTAAGATTGCAAGAACTGCCAGTACTAAAACAGGAAATGGAATGCCACGATAATCATTAAGTAAATAAATTGCTCCTAATACAATTACTGCAAACAAAGCATATTTCGTAAAATCTTTTGATAATGCAGACACTTCCAGCTGAAGCTGCTGGCGACTTCTACGTTGATAATTTCCCCAAAGAACAAATCCAATAACTGCAATACCACCTAAGATAAACCCTGCAATATCTGATAAATAACCTTGCCCAATAACTGTCATAGTTCCACTAATAGGAGATACAGTTGTGCCATTAGTCAAACCAATCAAAATTCCACGGAATGCGAGATAACCTGCAAGTGTAACAATGAAGGATGGCACTTTGCGATAAGCCACCCACCAACCATTCCAAATACCAAAAATTAAACCAAGAGCAATTGTTGCAATAATAGTTACAGGTAATGGAAAGCCCCACCAAACATCGGCAATAGCTGCAAATCCTCCCAGTAAGCCCATAAGTGAACCAACAGATAAGTCAATTTCAGCAGAAATAATGACAAAAACCATTCCAATTGCAAGAATGCCAGTAATTGAAGTTTGGCGTAACAAGTTAGAAATATTTCTTGCACTTAAATAAGCGCCATCAGTAGCAACACTAAAGAATGCCATAATGACTGCAATAGCTATTAACATAATGTAAACTTGTAAATTTACGGATTTTAACTTAAACATAGATTACTCCTTAATTGCTGTTTCCATAACTTGTTCTTGAGTAAGAGCAGTATTGATAAGACTAGCTTTAAGTTTACCTTGATGCATAACAAGAACTCTATCACTAATGCCTAAAACCTCTGGTAGTTCTGATGAAATGACAATAATAGCAATCCCTTCTTGTGCTAATTGGTTAATTAACTTATAAATTTCATATTTCGCACCAACATCAATTCCTCTTGTTGGTTCATCTAAAATCAGTATTTTAGGATTTAACAATAAACATTTTGCAAGGATCGCTTTCTGTTGATTACCGCCACTAAGTCGTCCTATTGGCAAATCTGGTGAAAAAGTTTTCACCTTTAGTCGTTTGATGGCTGAGCCAATTATTTGCTCTTCTTTTGCTTCATTAACTACCATTTTTCCGAAACAATAAGATTTCAAAGAAGAAAGCGTAATGTTTTTGCCAACTCCCATAATAGAAACAATGCCGTGTTTCTTCCGATCTTCAGGAACCATCACAATTTTATGTTCAATCGCTTGGGCACAATTTTTGATATTTACTTGTTTTTGATTGATAAAAATATTTCCTTCAAACTTACCTTCATAAGACCCAAATAAGCATTGCACCATGTCTGTACGACCTGAACCAACTAAACCTGCAACACCTAAAATTTCCCCCTCATGAAGACTAAAACTTACGTTATCAACACGCTTAATATGTGTATTGATTGGATGCCAAGCAGAAAGATTTTCTACTCGTAAAATTTCATCTTTGATTTCATGAGGTTCATGTAGATAAAGTGAGGTAATTTCCCGACCTACCATCATGGTGATAATGTCATCTTCTGTCATTGTTGAAGCGTCTTTCGTACCAACATGTTCACCATCACGAATGACACAAATTTTGTCAGATATCGCCTTAACTTCATTGAGTTTATGGGAAATATAGATACAAGCGATATTGTGTGCTTTAAGATCCTTAATAAGATTTAACAAAATTTCCGTTTCTTTTTCGGTAAGTGAAGCCGTTGGTTCATCTAAGATAAGAAGTCTTACTTGTTTATTTAAAGCCTTAGCTATTTCAACTAATTGCTGTTGCCCTAAACCTAATTCTCCTACTCGTGTATTGGGATCGACATCTAATTGCACCTGCTGTAATAAATTTTTGCAACGTAAGTACATTTCATTATCTGCTGTCAAACCTTTATGGGTTATTTCGTTACCCAAAAAAATATTCTCCAATACAGACATATTCTTTACGAGAGTAAGTTCTTGATGAATAATTGAAATGCCTTTTTCTTCAGTATCTCTAATATTCCTTGCTTTTAGTTCACTTTCAGAAAAGTAAATATCACCGCTGTAATCTCCACAAGGATAAATACCGCAAAGTATTTTCATTAATGTAGATTTTCCAGATCCATTTTCACCACATAAAGATAAAATTTCCCCCGCTTCTAATTCAATAGATATATTATGAAGTGCGGTCACATCACCAAATTTTTTTGTGATATGTTTCATTTCCAACAATGCCATATCTTAACTCCCTAAGAGGTAAGGGAAGAGTTTTCTCTTCCCTCTTAAAGTTAGTGATAAATACTTTCCTTAGTATGAAAACCATCTTTAATTACAGTTTCATTAATATTACGTTTATCAACAGCGATAGGATCAAGTAAATACGCAGGAACATTTTTTAAGCCATTATTCAGTTCTGCATTAGCTTCTACTTTTTCATTCTTACCTAATTCAACCGCAATTTCTGCCGCTTTATCTGCAAGTTTCGTAATTGGTTTATAAACAGTCATAGTTTGCGAGCCATTGACAATACGTTTAATTGCAGCTAAATCTGCATCTTGCCCAGAAATTGCGACTTTCCCGGATAAGCCTTGTGCGCTAAGGGCTTGAATCGCACCTCCAGCAGTAGCATCGTTAGATGCAACAACAGCATCCACATTATTTTTATTAGCTGTTAATGCGTTTTCCATAATTTGTAACGCTTTTTCAGCTAACCAAGAATCAACCCATTGATCTCCTACAACCTTAATTTTCCCACTGGCAATTAAAGGATCTAATACTTTCATTTGCCCTTTTCTAAATAATTTTGCATTATTATCTACAGGAGATCCCCCCATTAAAAAATAATTACCTTCTGGTTTTACAGCCACAATACTTTTAGCTTGTAGTTCACCCACTTTTTCATTATCAAAGGAAACATAAAAATCTAAATCTGCATTATTGATTAAACGGTCATACGCTAATACTTTTATTCCTTCCTTTTTAGCTTCAGAAATAACGTTACTTAATACTTCACCGTTATGAGGAATAATTACTAATACATCAATATTTTTATTGATCATATTTTCGATTTGAGAAATTTGTGCTGAATCATCACCATTCGCAGATTGGACAAATACTTTTGCACCCATTGATTCTGCTTTGTTTACGAAAATATCTCGATCTTTTTGCCATCTTTCTAAACGTAAATCATCAATGGATAAACCAATTTTAAGATCTTTGGAATGGGCAGAACTACTAAATACAGTTAATGCACCAACAAGGGTAAGTAAAGCTGATTTGATTTTCATATTGATACCTCAATAGTTAAGTGAAGGACTAGTTATTGCTCCAGTTGTTAGTTTTCACACTTTAAAAAAGGCTTTCAATTATAAAATCTTTCTCCATTATTACGTTTTTTCACAACTGTGATCCACTCCACAGTTGCAAATAATCAACATAGAAAAATTAAATAACATAATTGATGAAAAGCTAGTTTTTCACAAAAATACGAAAAATTTCATCATCTAGAGAGGAAAATGTTATGACAACCTATTTCGATAAAATTGAAAAAATCTCCTTTGAGGGAGAAAAATCCACAAATCCTTTTACTTTTAAACATTATGATGCTAATCAAGTAATTTTAGGTAAAACTATGGCTGAACATTTACGCTTAGCTGTGTGTTATTGGCATACCTTTTGCTGGAATGGGAATGATATGTTTGGGCTAGGTTCTTTGGAACGAAGTTGGCAGAAAAATCCAAATTTGCTTGCTGGCGCAGAACAAAAAGCCGATATTGCTTTTGAGTTTTTGAATAAGTTAGGCGTGCCTTATTATTGTTTTCATGACGTCGATATTGCACCTGAAGGTAATTCAGTGCGGGAATATGTACAAAATTTTCATCATATTGTTGATATTTTAGAACGCAAACAAGTAGAAACGGGTGTAAAACTCTTATGGGGAACTGCAAATTGTTTTACTAATCCTCGTTATATGTCTGGTGCAGCAACCAATCCTAATCCTGAGGTTTTTGCTTGGGCTGCAACACAAGTGTTTAATGCGATGAATGCCACTCAACGTTTAGGTGGAGAAAATTACGTATTATGGGGTGGGCGTGAGGGATATGAAACTTTATTGAATACCGATTTGAAACGTGAACGTGAACAAATTGGTCGTTTTATGCAAATGGTGGTAGAACATAAGCATAAAATTGGGTTTAAAGGTACATTATTAATTGAGCCAAAACCGCAAGAACCAACTAAACATCAATATGATTATGATGTGGCAACAGTGTATGGTTTCCTAAAACAATTTGGTTTAGAAAAAGAAATTAAAGTTAATATTGAAGCTAACCACGCGACGCTTGCTGGCCATACCTTTCAACATGAAATTGCAACAGCTTGTGCATTAGATATTTTTGGCTCAATTGATGCTAATCGTGGCGATCCACAATTAGGCTGGGATACCGACCAATTCCCAAATAGTGTTGAAGAAAACACGTTAGTTATGTATGAAATTTTAAAACATGGTGGTTTTACTACTGGAGGTTTTAATTTTGATGCGAAAATTCGCCGACAAAGTATTGATCCTTATGATTTATTTTACGCTCATATCGGTGCAATTGATGTATTGGCATTATCCTTAAAACGTGCAGCAAAAATGTTACAAGAGGAAACCTTACAAAAAATTGTTAATGAACGCTATGCAGGTTGGAATAGTGAACTTGGCCAACATATTTTGCAAGGAAAAACTTCACTTGAAACACTTGCGCAACTAGTCCAACAAAAAGATTTAGCGCCAAAACCAGTTTCAGGTCAGCAAGAATATTTGGAAAATTTGGTAAACCAAGTTATTTATAGCTAAAAATGAAGCAAAAGTGCGGTTGTATTTCACCGCACTTTTTTATTTTAGGAGACATTATGTATATAGGAATTGATTGTGGTACACAAGGGACAAAGGCAATAGTGCTTGATTCTGTCCAAAAAAAAGTGATTGGAGTTGGTTACGCAAAACATGAATTAATTACACAATCCAATGGAAGACGTGAACAACAACCAAATTGGTGGATTGAGGCATTACAACAAGCATTACAGAGTGCATTGAAACAGGCAAAAAATTCACCGCACTTTTCACCTAAATTAGTGAAGGGAATAGGCATTTCAGGACAACAACATGGACTAGTAATGTTAGATAAAAATGATCGTCCTCTATATAAGGCTAAGCTTTGGTGTGATACAGAAACCGCTACGGAAAATGATATACTGATCGAAAAATTAGGCGGACAAACAGCCGTATTTGAAAAATTAGGTATTATTTGCCAAACTGGTTACACAGCTTCAAAACTGAGTTGGTTTCGTCAAAATTATCCTGACAAATTTGCCAATATTCGCAAAATTATGCTGCCACACGATTATCTAAATTATTGGCTAACAGGAAAATTCTGCACTGAATTTGGTGATGCTTCCGGTAGTGGTTATTTCGATGTTGTGAAAAGAGAATGGAAAAGAGAAGTCTTCAAATATCTTGCGCCAGAATTAAATATGGATGAAGTGTTACCTAAATTACTTTCTGCCGAACAAAAAATCGGTGTGATTAAACCTGAAATTGCGACTTTATTTGGTTTTAATGATAATGTCATCGTCTCCACAGGTGGAGGCGATAATATGATGGGAGCAATTGGTACAGGAAATATTCGAGAAGGGATTGCTACGATGAGTCTCGGTACTTCTGGTACCTTGTATGCTTATACGCAAAAGCCATTACTTAATTTACCACCAATGATCGCAAATTTTTGTTCAAGTAATAATGGCTGGTTACCACTAGTTTGTGTTATGAATATAACCTCCTCAAATAAACAGCTAATGAATTTGCTCAATATTGATATTGAAGAATTAAATCAACTTGCTCAACAAGCACCTATCGGTGCGAATGGCATCACTATTTTGCCATTCTTTAATGGTGAAAGAGTTCCACCTTTACCCAATACAAAAGCGAGTATTTTAGGATTAGATTCAAGTAATTTCACACGAGAAAATCTTTGTCGAGCAATGATGGAAGGTGCCACTTTTACGCTTCGCTATGGCTTAGATTTATTTCATCAAGCAGGACTCAAAACCTCACAAATTCGCCTAATTGGAGGTGGAGCGAAAAGCTCATTTTGGCGGCAAATGGTTGCTGATGTGATGAATTCCGAAGTGGTATGTTTGCAGGAAGAAGAAGCTGCTGCATTAGGAGGAGCAATTCAAGCTATGTGGGCAAATGGAGAAGGAGAACTAAAAATTTTATGTGAAACCTTCATTCACTTAGATGAAAACTCCAAAACTTACCCCAACTTATCACAGGTGAAAAATTATCAAAGTGCTTACGAGCGTTATTTAAAACATTTATCACAGTTATACTAAACAAAATCCCCTATACCGAGAGTCTATAGGGGATTTACTACATTAATAATTTATTTTCTATTCAACCAAGCCATATATTCAGCCACACCTTCCGCGACAGTTTTAAATGGTTTGTCGTAGCCAGTTGCGCGAAGTTTCGTTAAATCTGCTTGCGTATATTCTTGATAGCGAGATTTCAAATGCTCTGGGAATGGAATAGTTTCCACTGCGCCTTTACCGTGGAATTTAATTACCGCTTTCGCCACTTCTGCGAAAGACTCGGCATTGCCGGTACCACAGTTGAAGATACCAGAAATGCCATTTTGCCAGCACCAAATGTTGACTTGAGCCACATCACCTACATAAACGAAATCACGGCGGAAATGTTCACTGCCTGCAAATAATTTTGGATTTTCGCCTTTCAGGATTTGGTTATTTAAGTGGAATGCCACACTTGCCATTGAATCTTTGTGACCTTCACGCGGACCATACACGTTGAAATAACGGAAACCACATACCGGTGATTGCGCTTCAGGTAAAATCGCACGCACATATTGGTCGAATAAGAATTTAGAATAACCGTACACATTCAATGGGCCTTCAAATTCACGCTCTTCACGGAATTCAGTTTTATCGCCATAAGTTGCCGCACTTGATGCATACAAGAACGGAATTTGACGATCTAAACAGTAATGCAATAACTCTTTTGAATACTCGTAGTTATTATGCATGATGTATTTGCCGTCCCATTCAGTGGTCGCTGAGCATGCCCCTTCATGGAATACCGCATCGATTTCGCCTAAATCATCACCAGCAATAATAGATCCAATGAAGTCTTCTTTATCGCAGTAATCCGCAATATCAAGATCCACTAAGTTAATGAATTTAGTCCCGTCTTTTAAGTTATCCACCACTAAAATATCTTTGCGTCCCATATCGTTTAATGCTTTAACGATATTACTGCCGATAAAACCGGCGCCACCTGTTACGATAATCATAATTCTGCCCTCTTTAAAATAAGTCTGTGTATTGTAATAGATTTTGTACCGCTTAGCCAAAAAACTCTGTGAAAAACAACCGCACTTTTAAGCCCCAGTAACTTGTCCAGCCCGTTGTGGCCAAATCCATTTTTCCTTTATTTAAAATAATAATTGTTGGTGTCACATTCACCTGCCATTGATCCGCAATCTTGCCTTGCGGATCATTCACCGTTGTAAACTGATAGTGATGGGTTTTTAAATAATCCTCCACGTCCTTATTTGTCCCCGAACGTAGTGCGACAGAGATTACCGGATAGCCTTCCTCTGACAGTGAATTAATCGCTGGAGAAGTATAACGACAATAACCACACCAACTTCCCCAGAAATAAATGATTGTCGGCTTAGCTTGATCTAATTGAGGCAAAAAGAAGGCATTCCCCTGTAAATCATAAAGTGCTGTCGCATTGATTTCAGGGGGAATATTGGGTTTACGAATAAAATCGAGAATACTGCTGACGATAATTAACGTCAGCAAGAGCGAAATCGCATTTTTTAATAAGGTTTTAATTTTCACAATAAAATTTCATGAGCTAGGATAAGTGGATTGTAATCGATTAGAAAAGTGCGGTCAAAATTACAGATATTTTGCTATAAATACGTTATCCGCTCCCGCATTTAATAATGCAATTGCCGCATCAACATTTTTGACCTCATTGTATAGTCCAACTTTTGGGGTGCAGATCAATTTTTGAGAAGTTTTAAAGCTCTTTGAAAATTGACCACACTCTATTTAAATAATAAATTCAATGCTTTATAAGTTACATTTTCCCTTATCCCACTTAGGATCTTGATAGCCACATTCAGCGGGAGAAAGATATATATACCCCTTAGTATTCATACATTCATCAAGATTTTTATATCTTTTGTCATTTATTTGATAGTTTTGCGGATAGTAGTGTAGATTTATATCACCATCCCTTCCTCCACAAGAAACAAAATCTTTTTATCGTTGTTTTGAGTTTGTATGCCCTAGTAGTTCTTTTTTTTGATATCCTGCAATTAATGGATATTCTTTCCCCTTATCAACACAATTAACCATTTGTGGAGTATAAAAACATCCGTTTGAATACCAACATCCGTTTAATATAAAGCAAAGAAGAAATAAGGTGTATCTCATTTTATTTACCTCCTATTTTCATCAAAAGTTCAAACATATCTGATGACATTACATCGGATAAAGCCTCAGATAGTGCGCGTTTCCTAACGCGCGCTTAAAACATCAAATTGATTTAATTCAGATTTTTACTATTTTCATTAACAACTTTATTCAGTTTGTCTATTTTAGTTAGATTCAAGCACGCGTCAGGAGACGCGCTATCTAGCGGCAGATCTTGCCTTTAGAAAAGTGCGGTCAATATTCAAGAGATTTTAAAATTCACTGAATATTGACCGCACTTTTAAACACCTTTGTTAATTACTGCCAAGGCTTAGCATCAGGTTTGCTATGTTTTTTTTCGCCATTGAATACATGCAGGTCTATTCCACATTGTTTTTTCTTCACAGATTAGTCCACCTTCTAAATACCAGCCTTTTTTCTCTAAACAAAGATTTACCTCCGGATTATCACTTTCTCCTACCACATAATCCATACCACAATCCGACATGTCTTTTTCTCTTCTGTCAAGATATTTATTAATTCTTTGAGGATCTAAGGTTGGAAATAAAATCTTAGAATTATGCAAACGCCAATGATCATGTGGTGGTGGAGGTTGAAATCCTCCAAAAGAACAAGCATTGATTGTTAGCAAACCAAATATAAAAAATAGAATCTTCATATCATTCTCCTTTTGATTTATTTAAATTAAAAATGGTTTGCTCATTTCCCATTTTAAGATCTCCCTCAGTTCGATATCCATCAGTAATACATTGCCGTTGTCCTAAGCCATGGCAATTATGTACTGATGAATTGTCACCAAATATATCGCTAATACGTGCAATCCAACCTTTATTGAGATTATTTTCAGATGTCGTTGCAGTATTTCCCCCCAATAAAATCGGCATACTACCTACTGGGTCACTAGCATGATTTTCAATCCGAATTGAACCATCTGAAGTTGTTCTTTCTTTAAACGATAGTAGTTATCCGCATCGCCGTTGTAATACTCTTTATTGCTCACCGTTAATGTCGTCACGTTTAACATGTTCCCTGCCGTTGCGCTTAAACTACCTTGGCTTTCAATATCGGCCGCTTTTATCGTCAGGTTCTCATTGCTGTGTAATGCCAAACGACCGCCTGCACCGGTGACTTTCACGCTGGCAAAACGGTCTAACACCGTGCGGGCAACATTGCCGTCAGCACTTTCTGAAGAAGACAGCGTACTGCTAATGTCTAAATTTTTCCCCGCCGACAGCGAGAGGGATTTTACCGCCTCAATGCGTCCACCGAGGTTAATCAGGTTTTGTTGAGCAGATAAATCAACCGTTTCGCCTAAAATCGTGCCTTGGTTCTCTAATTGATTGGTATAAATACGGGTTAAATCCCGTCCGGCTAAAAGTTGCGGATTATTAAGGCTGCAAGCCTTAATGGAGCGAAGCGGTAAACCTGCTGGGCGTGATTCGTGGCTGGCTGATATTTTCGGGCGTGCGGAAGTAACCAGCGGATAGCCTGCCTTACCTCCCCTCCTGCCGAAACCTTGCGGAGCGTGCTACCGCTCGATGTAAAAGGCGACAGATGAAAGGAATGATTAAAGAATAAAAGCGGATAAAAAACACATAGAAAGCATATAAGAGGCATAAAAATAGTCCTCGAATTATCGGCTTAGGGATAGTTACCCGAAAGGGCGAAAACTCAATATGTAGCCAAGAATGCTTTAGCGTTCCTGGCTACATTGAAGAGGTTGAGTTTTTAGAGTTGAAGCAAAGGCAGAATGCCACAGTCTGAAGCCTAAAAATATAGCCCGACCGCACGCTTTAGCGTGGGGTAAGCCCCAAAAACATATCGAAAGATTAAAATAAATTTATTGGCTAGCACAAAACTATATTGTATAAGTTTTGAAAAGGTATATTATAGGTAGCGCAAAAGTTTTTAACTTTTGAAACATCGAAATTTGAGTTTATTCACGATGATAATTATATGCAACCAAAAATAACAGGAGGAACTATGGTTAGAAAATCAGATTGGGAATACATCAATTTCTCTCAAGATCACGAAATAGATTATATCTTGTCTCAATATAACTGGAAAAATAATGAAGAGAATAGAAAAATATTGAGAAAATGGGGAGAAGAAGCTAAATCATATTTGGGTAGAACAAGCACTCAAAACATTACTCACGGTGAATTTTACAAATTTATTTTAAATGTAAAAAAACATAAAAAAAATGGCTAAAATAGGATACGCAAGAGTTAGCACATTAAAGCAAGACTTAAATGAGCAAATATCCGAACTTGAGAAAGTTGGCTGTAAAAAAATCTTTTCAGGTAAGCATTCAGGCAAAGCCGAAAAAAACGAAGAGCAGCTCAATGAGTTGCTCAATTATATTCGAGAGGGCGATACAGTTGTAGTTACAAAACTTGATAGGCTAGGGCGTAGCCTAAGCCAATGCTTAAAAATGCTAGATTTTTTATTGGAAAATAAAATCGGCTTCATTGCATTAAATCAATCAATAGACACCACGAAACGCAAGGATCCGATGACTATGGCTATGATTCATCTATTGGGGTTATTCGCCGAATTAGAGCGTAATTTTATTGTAGAAAGAACACAAGGCGGAAAGCTGGCAAAAGTGGAATCAGGAGATTTAAAAGCAATCGGCGGACGACCTAAAAAGTTATCAGAAAAGATAGAAGAAAGACTTGTAAAAGATATAAAAAAGAAATTATCAATAAATGAATTATCAAAAAAATATGAAGTGTCGAGAGCAACAATAAGCCGATACAAAAAGAAAATAAAATAGCTACCGCCTCCCTGCGGTCGTTGCTGAATCCCCAAAGAACAAAAACAGACTACGCTAGTTTTTGCCCTTTGGGGATTTCCATTTATAGAGAAAAGCTCTTAGCCTTTTGAGCCTGAAGCTCTTGCTTTTTAGGCTCAATTTTGGAGTCTGTGGCGTTAATTGTTCTTGCTTCAGGTCTATTTACCTTAAATTCATTATCAGCATTAACGGCTGGATTGTTCCTGATTTTAAGGCTTCTGCGGTTATGCCTTTTTGCTGCATATCCTTATGCGTAGCCAGCCCCTCGAGTGCCTTTGAGAGCTGGCTATCTTTCTTTAGAAGATTATCAGCTCTTACTCCATTTACCAAAACATCATAAGACTTTTGACCTAATTTTTCAGATTCTTCTTTATTGAAAGAGAAATCTATTTTGTACTCCTTTTCTGAATTTAGAGATAAAGGGGTTAGTCCTTTCTCGATAATGCTCTCAAGCCCCTTATAATCACATCTATGAGCTTGAATGGAAGCATTTTACGGCTGGCTATAACGTGCGCTATTTAATTATAGTGCAAGATCATACTCAATTATGCAGCCCTAAACTCTATGGCAAAGAGAGAGCTGACAATCTACGAAAAAACTGCACAATCCGTCTTGTTTACCCACCAAAAGACGTAGATGAAACGACAAGAGAAATTAGCGAAACATTAGGCTATAAAACAGTTAAAACCAAAGAAACAAGCTATTCCTATTCAGGAGGTAAACGTACTCGTAACGTAACACCAAAAAAAGAACGCCGTGCGTTGATGTTACCACAAGAGATTGTTGATTTAGGCACAATCAACTACAAAAATACGTCGGTCGCCTTAAAAGAAATTGTCATTATGGAAAAAGTAAAACCATTTATTGCCGACAAAATCATTTATTTTGACGAGCCAGTGTTCCAACAACGCAAAGACTACTCGATTATTGAAGCTCAATAAAGCTGAAAAGAAAGTCGAATTTGAGTTCGATAAGAAATAATAAAAATTGCCCTGGCGGATACGCCAGGGCAATTTTTTTATTTGACATAAGAATAAACAAGATTATATACTAGCACTGTATCATTAAATGATACCTGTGGGGAAATTAACATGATAAGGAGAAGCTGAATTTTGGCTTATCTTTTGGTGCAGCAAAGGATAAGAGTTTTATCAGCTATATGAACAATATGAATATAAGACTACAAGTGAAACAATGGGGCAATAGTAAAGCAATCCGTTTACCAAAAGATTTTACTAATGCTATGAATTTAAATATGGGAGATTTTTTAGAATTAGAAAAAATTAACAACAATACAATTAAAGTAGTGATTATTCCTAATAATCCAAATGAAAAAAGACGATTAACCTTAAATGAACGTCTTGCAATGACTTCATTTAAACAATTACCCACCGTTGAAGAGTGGGATTCACTCACGCCAATAGGAAACGAAATTTAATGGCTGGATCTACATTTAAAAAAGGGGACATTATTACCATTTGCTTAAATCCAGTTGTAGGAAATGAACTACAAGGGGAAAGACGCCCTGCTTTAGTATTAAGCAATAGCGAATTTCACAAACTAGGATTTATGATGATAGCCCCTATTACACAAGGAAATGCAACTCTTGCTAGAGATAACGGCTTTGCAGTAACACTAAGTGGAACTGGCTGTCAAACTCAAGGTGTGATTATTGCATACCAAACTCGAATGGTTGATTTTAGAAATAGAAATGCAAAAAAAGTTGAATCTGTGCCTAACTATATTTTATCTGAAGTACAAGATATCGTTGAATCAATTTTGAAAGATTAGAAAAAGTAAAAAAATTGCCCTAGCGGATACGCCAGGGCAATTTTTTTAATTAAATTTCTTCGACTTCAACAGATACACCAAAGATAGGGTAGGTTTTGCCGTTTTCCATAGCAATTAAGGTATGCCCTCGACGTTTAGCCTCCTCGATATTCTCGGCTTCCACCTCAATACTCTTGCTTAACTCTCCTAATCGAGTAAATGGAACTGATGAACGAAGTGTAACTTTAAATTTCATAATGCCCCCTGCGGTTATAATTCAAGATTTGATGATTTAACAGATTTCACTTTTTCAACTGGTTTTCCTGATAAATCAACAGTCATATTTTTAGGTTTAGTAACTTTTAATTCATTCTCAAGCTGTTTAGGCTGAATTTTTGCCTGTAGCAAATAATTTTGATGATTTTCTAGAACACCTGATTTTAATGATTCAGCAGAAATGCCTTTTGCTTGCATACACCAATGCAAGGTTTAGGTTTAATAGTAATATTCACTTTTTCGGAAAAGACGAAGTCAATGGCCATCGCCGTTTAGATGTGTTACTCGCTCGTGATATTTCCGTGGAAAAAGCATTGGAAAAAGTAGAATGTGCTTACGCGAAGTTGGATGTGAAATTATAAGATTTCATTAAAATAAGCATCTTTAAAATACAAAAGTGCGGTCAATTTTTGAAAGGTTTAAAAACTCTTTGAAAATTGATCGCACTTTCAACTTAAAATTCTAACCGCTGTGTTAAGCCTTCTTCGGGTTCTTGACTTCGGAAAATCAGCCATAACCTCAACACATCAATCATTATTCCACGAGGCAACGTAAGATAAAGAGACTCCTCTTCTTGAGCAAAGAGAAAATAAAAATTCACTTCATCGTTCATCAACTCTACACCCCAAGAATTAGAAGAAATATCCGATTCTTGAATTGTATCATCCGTCAAAATTGACAATGAATGATCTAAAAAAGAGAAATAATTTGGTCCCCCCATTGGATCATTCAAATAGCCGGTTAATGGATTTAATTGGTGATTTTCCTCTAAATAGCAAGTTGGAATAATTTGCCCTTTATGCTGAATATACGTAAAAATAAGTTTCATCTTCACTCCTGCTCAGCACTTGGAAAAGCCGTGACGACAGGATAGGTATAACCTTCTATACGCACGCCTGAATTTGAAACACCAACCCACATACCTTCAGCTTTACGAATAGGATCTAAATCATCTACTTGATTCATATAAGCAGAATTAATTTCCACTTTAATACGATCTGCCGTCCACGTTTGAGGAAACATCAAGGTCTCCCCATTATTATTGGTCTTCACAATATATTGATTAGTTTCACTATCAAAGGCGGAAATCTGTGCAAGATATACGCCATTTGGATAAGTGTATAATATCCGCTCAACACGTATATTGCCTAAGGCGGAATGTCCACCGATCATGACTGTCATAAAATACCTCTAATCTAAACTGAAAAATAAACTTCATTACTTATATTGGGTTCAGATAGTAAGAAGTCATACCACTTAGATAAAATAATCTTAAATTGGTCAAACTCAAGATAATCATCAGGATATTCTTCATCCCCCCAATAAATAGTTACTTTATCTAATGAGATTAGCGCACCTAAGCTTTGTCCCCACATATCATATTCAGAAATTTCTTTTTTAGATATTTTATCAATCTCTTCAAGACCATTTTTTATCCACTTTTGCAAATGACCTATACCTAATCCCTCATCATCAATCAAAAAATTAACTATATTTAAAGCCTCATCTACATTTAATATTGAGCAACGAGGTCTCAAAACACCATCTTTCCATGTAGACGATATATACCAATAAAACTTAAAATTCATAATTAGCTCCTATTTCATTAGTGGGTAAACTGTTACTTTAGGTTCCTTATAACCTGTTACTTTAACACCACTAGGTGTAGTTGATTCCCACATAACCTTTCCATTTTGAGGGCTAATATATTCATTTCGATTTTTATACGCCATATCGACTTCATATTTAACTCTATTCGCTGACCAGTTATCAGGAAACATCGTTGATTTTTTAGTCAAAACTTTCTGATTTTTAGGATTAATATACTGAATTTCTGCTTCATATACTCCTTGTGAATTTGGTTTTCCCTTCGATTTAAAATTAATATTTCCATTGGCTATACTATGTCCACCAACCAATTTTCCTTTTTTATTAATCTCAACATTTAATATATGCCCATCAAAATCAATTGGCGCAGTAACCTTATGAACATTTTTAGCTGCTTGTTGCTCATCAATGTAATGATTTTTTTGGCGATTAGAAATCCTTTCATTTAATCCTTTATTTCGATTTACTCCTAGATTAGCTACATCTTTCGAGTAATCTTTATTCTCACTATGTATGCTTGTTGTCTTAGGTTTATTTGGCTTTCCTCCCGAAACAGCATTCTCTGCTTGGAAAAATCTCATTACCTTAACAGCCAAAGCAATATGTTTTTCCACATCACTCTTACTGTTTTCTATAGCCTCAAGCGTTTTACTATTTTCTGCTTGAACAAGCATATCAACACGTGAACGTTGTTCTGCCGGGATTTTCGATAAGATACTACCTAGCGCAATAGCCTGCTCTTCTGAAAAATCATTTGCAGCCATTAATAAGCTTGGCACCACTTGTCGGCATGCTGCATCACAATCGGCAAGTAATTTAGCTCGTTCCTTTTGGCTTAAATGTTCTAAATCACGGAGAACAACTTCAATATCTTCACCATTCAACAAACGTTGATAAGCACTATGAATATTGCCTTGAGTAAGCGCATTATTCTCCACCGCATTCTTCGCTGTCTTAGCTGCAATAATTGCCCCATCAGAACTATCTGATAAAGTACCACCAACAATACCTGCTGCCACTTGACTTAGAGAAGATACCGTACGTTTTTCTTCTTCGCTAAGCTTTTCAGGTGATTTATTATAAAGTGTTGACGCTAAGAAATGAGCCGCAACCTCACCACCTGCTGCACCTGCCGCACCCGCAGCAACATTACGATTGCCCGCATAAGCCTCTACCGCTCCCCAAAGTGCATGAGCAGTCAAATTGAGCGCGGTATTCACATTGCCTTTTGCATCTGTTGTCGCTTTCTTAATTTGATTATTCACCGCAGGTGATAATCCTGAAGCCACCACTTCCGCTGCCGGTCTGCCAGCTAAAGCGGTGCTGATAACATTTAATGCCGAATCAATGATAAGGCGTTGACTTCCACCTGTTTCCCATTCTTTGTTGTGCTAGATTGGCTGTATTAGAAAAAGTAGAACGCTCTTACGATAAGTTAAATGTGAAATTATAAGATTGGCTTAAATATAAGTAGTTCTGAAAATACAAAAGTGCGGTCAAAATTGCTTATGTTTTTGATCGCACTTTTATTATCATTCCCGACTTATCTACCAAACAGCGAAGCCCAAAATCCTTTTTTATTTTCAACTTTCTTTTGCTTCGCTTCTTCCATTCTTTGTTTGACATAATTTACCCAAACTTGATGGGGTGCATCAAAATCAAATGATTTCATAAAATCATAAGGAATTTTATATTCTGCTAATGGATTTATATCAATCAATTCTTTTGGCGCTATAGGGCTATCAATACCCAAATCAAAACCGTGGATTGCTGCGATTTTGGCATACATTAAAACTTGCGGTTGCAAGTAAAAATCAAAATGTAAAAGTGTGTCTTTTGCTGCTCGTTTAGCAAGCTTAAGTTCGAGTAATTTATCTAAAGCCTCTTGCATTCCTTTTATATTTTTATCTGCTAGTGCCACATAAAATTCATGATCAGGAATGCGCTTTAAATCACCACGGGCTTTTTTCTCATCATTTAAGAACGTGAGTGCGCGCTCTTTTAATAATTGCCAATCGCCACTTAACGCCAATAAAGTGTTCGCATTAAAAAAAGGTCTGGTATCAGTACGTTTATAGGGGACTGAAATATCCACAATTTCATCACGATGTTTAATTAAATAATCAATTAACTTTTGATTATCTGAAAGCAAACTCATAAAAAAGAAATTTGTATTAATTCCGTTGTACGCCCATTGAAAATCATATTCAGATAAAATACTTAAGAAACCTGCAATAGAAGCATTTTCTTTAAATCCTGAAATATCATTTTCTAATAAATGCTTAGAGGCTAATGCACGATGATAGTCATCTAATAAACCAATTGAAAAAAACACATCCCCACGAAACTCATCAATTAATTTTATTCTTTGAAATAATACGAGATAAGAATTATCTGAAAACGAATTAACCCGTTCCAAGGTAAATTTTTTAGCATCACTGTAAGTCTTTGCAATATCGCCACCTAAAAACACTTTATATTTTTCCATATTGACCTCGTATGACTACTTCTTATTAGGAACTCTAACTGGTAATAACACAACTTTACCATTTGATTTATCTACACCTGCTATAATAGTTGATTCACTTAACATAAGTATCTTTTAAAACACAAAAAGTGCGGTCAGTTTTTAAGAGGTTTTAAAATTCTTTAAAATTAACCGCACTTTATATTTTGAGGAAATATCTTACCGATAAATACTCGTACAATACGTCAAGGCTTGTCTTATGGCTTTTCCTAATTCTTCATCTGAAATATTCTTGTCATATTTAAATTCTAATGGTGAATTGTCAGGAAGTGAAATCCCTGTACTTCCATCTAAAGAATCTTGATGAAGAGGCGAAATAGTTATATATAAATCATCCTGTTCTAAAGATAAAAAAGACATATCCTTATAGATAGATTTTTTATTTTTGTATCCATAGCGTTTTTTCATCTCCTCTTCGAGATTTTTTTGTAGTCCTTTCATTTTTTCAGAATTAAAAATAGCCTGAAATTCCTGGAGGGATACTTCTCTGCTTTCATCAAGTTTTTCTTTAACCAACTTGCCAAAGTATGAGTCTGTAATATCCACTTTATTAAAAACAAAATCTTGATCTGGATCTGTCATTCCAATCATCCCTCTAATAATAGAGGTCACTAATAAGAATTCATTATTCACTCTAACTGAAACAGCTTTTGGTTTATTCATATCAATTTACCTTATTAACAATAATATTAGTTCCTTTCGATCTAGCGTATTCTATAGATTTATCTATAGCTTTCATCTGCTCTTTTGATGTTTTAACTGGAATTGCTAAATATAATTCTCTTGCTTTAATATTTTTTGCATAAACAATAAACTCTCCTTTTTGATCTTGTTTGAAGTTAATCATATCATCAACATACTTATTCAATGTATAAGTAATTTTTGATGGATTTTGGTAAGTTTTTGAACCAACCGTATCCATTGTTTTTGAACTTATTGCTGTACCATCAGGAAGAAGATGATCAAAGGTTTTAAAATTAGGTTTGATATCATTTAAGTTTATTGAGCCATCTGGAAGCTTCGATTGAACATAAGCTTCCCATGGTTTACCTTGATTTGAAATCCCTTTCCCCCATTGAATACCTATTTGACTATTAGGTATACCTTTTCTTGATAAGTTTAATTTTCCTGATTTAGCTATATCTGTAATCTTAGAGATCCCTTCAACCATAGCTAATCCCGCACCACTTAGAACCACTCCTCCAGTTGAAACACCTTTCATTTTACCTTGGCGGTAGCCTTGCATTTCTCCCGCGAGTTTTGGATTCTCTTGAAGGGCAAGCGCATAAGCCTCATCCCAATCTTTCAACGAGACCACAACATTATTATAGGTCTTCCCTGGGTTTGAGATTGCTTCCCATAAAGACACAACGGTATCATCTAAATTAACAACTGCATCTGCTGTTTCTTTAACACTATCAATTTGCCCTTGAGCTTCAGCAAGCTCTAGGCCTTCTTGATATTCTTTAGCTTTATCTTCATCTCCATTGAATAAAACCTTGGCATACATTTCAATGTTTTGCTTACGCTCATCACTAGGATGAACGTCATCAGCCATGCTGTTATTCTCCACTGAATCTTTCGCCGTCTTAGCCGCAATAATCGCCCCATCAGAGCTATCTGATAAAGTACCACCAGCAATACCTGCTGCTACTTGACTTAAAGACGATACCGTACGTTTTTCTTCTTCGCTCAGCTTTTCAGGTAATTTATTGTAAAGTGTCGAGGCAAGGAAATTAGCCGCAACCTCACCACCTGCTGCACCCGCCGCGCCCGCAGCAACATTACGATTGCCTGCATAAGCCTCTACCGCGCCCCAAAGTGCATGAGCTGTCAAATTGAGCGCGGTATTCACATTGCCTTTTGCATCTGTTGTCGCTTTCTTAATTTGATTATTCACCGCAGGCGATAATCCTGAAGCCACCACTTCCGCTGCCGGTCTGCCGGCTAAAGCGGTGCTGATAACATTTAATGCTGAATCAATGACAAGACGTTGACTTCCACCTATTTCCCATTCTTTGGCTTCGCGACTCGCTGTCTCAAAATTATCTCGTGCTTGTTTGACTAAAGCGCGGTTAATTTCGTTGTTGTTTTCTGCCTTGGCTTTTTCTGCTTCTTCTAACGCAATTGCAGCTTCATGACGTTTCGCTTTCGCTTCTTCGCCAAATTTATTAGCAAGCAAACTTCCTGCTTCCACGACATTCTGTCCAAATTTCTCTGTTACCTCACGTTGGAAATCAAGTTCTTTTTGAACATCATCTTTATTAAAACGATTCTCTAATTTACCACTTTGACTTGGTGCACTCTCTGTAGTGATATCGGTTTTTATCACCGCAATCTCTTCTTGTACCGTTTTACCTGTACGTTTTAACTGCTCTGCTTCATCTTTAATAATGATATTTTGTGTATTAATACCACTTTTTGTTGTGCTAGATTGGCTATCGGAATCTTTACTATACACCAATGCAGAGTTTAGGTTTAATAGTAATATTCACTTTTTCGGAAAAGACGAAGTCAATGGCCATCGCCGTTTAGATGTGTTACTCGCTCGTGATATTTCCGTGGAAAAAGCATTGGAAAAAGTAGAATGTGCTTACGCGAAGTTGGATGTAAAATTATAAGATTTACTTAACATAAGTATCATTAAAAATACAAAAGTGCGGTCAGTTTTTGAGAAGTTTTAAAAACTCTTTGAAAATTGACCGCACTTTACACCTAGATACTTTAAATTTTCTTAATCAAAAATTAAAAATCTAACTAATTATTAAACAATTAAGATCGTAAAGTTTAATTGTTTTAAACAACATAACTTTATAAAAGTAAACTTATAAAGCATAATCATTATTTATTTTTCATATTTTTACTCAAGTAAAAACAGAATAGAAGCAAAACCAATATTAAGGGAAACCATTTTAATGTCACTAATAAACTAACCTTACTAAAATCAAAGTTAAACTTGTATAAAGCTAATGCATACATAAATAAAATTGATATCAATGACATTTTCAAAACAAGAAAAAAATCATTTCTCATGTTTATTTGCCTCCTTCAATTGTTCATAATATTTTTCAAAAGAATTTGTCATTGCCTCTTTTATAAGAGGAAAGCCCGTATAATGTCCAAATTTATTTTCAAGCCCTGAGCTTAAGATATTGCTTCCTGTTGTTTTAACAATATCATAGTCCCCACTATCTTTAGCCCAATCAACAGTCACTCCTAGCCCAATAACAGGAAGCATTGGCATACCTGTAGTTGCTCCAGCTGAAAAGAATGAATATCCAACCTCTTTAGTAGATTTCAATAAGTTATCTCTTGTTAACGACTTCCCATTAGCATAATCATTTGCCTCAAAACCAGCTTTAATACCTCCAGCTGCTACGGCATTAGTTAGAGCTACTTTCGTTCCTTGCTCCCCCATATTTTTCACACCAGTACGAACATATTCTCTCGCACCATTAACACCTTTTCCGACAATATCCGCATAAGTTAATTGTCCATTTACATAGGCTTTATTGAGTGCATCATTTACAACTGGCAACGTCTTATTCAGCTTGTTCTCTACTTTGACTGCAGCAACAAACGCTTTATCACCTACATTTATCGCAGTATTTTTAACTACATTTACCGCTACATTCTCAACCATGGTTACACCTTTCACTAAAGCTGTGCCAGCGCCCGGTCCGCCAAATAGTGCGATAGCTTCTAAGTTTGATTTCTCAAGCTTTCTTGACCAGTTACCATTTAAAACTTTATCTTTTTCTATCGCATTCACCAATGATGGGTAATGAGGCTTCATCTGTTTTGATAAATCTACGTCATATAGGCGTTTCATTGCTTCTTCATGTGTAATGTGAACACCATTTCTTGCTTCAGTATGCACAATATCCCATGCTATTTCTGAAAGGTAAGTATCAAGATATTTTTTCAATTCAGGATGTAGGTTACCTTTATTTTTCTGCGCCTTGCTTAGTAAGAAATCCACTAAATCACTTTTGTTGAGTAATTTTTTAGCCTCTTCTAATTCAGCAGGGTATAAATAACCACGTTTATCAAGATTTTCTTCAAGTTTAGCCACGCGCTCGTTATCACGAATTGAGAGCTCATTATTCTCCACCGCATTCTTCGCCGTTTTAGCCGCAATAATCGCCCCATCAGAGCTATCTGATAAACTACCACCAGCAATACCTGCTGCTACTTGACTTAAAGACGATACCGTACGTTTTTCTTCTTCGCTAAGCTTTTCAGGTGATTTATTGTAAAGTGTCGAGGCGAGGAAATGAGCCGCAGCCTCTCCACCTGCTGCACCTGCCGCACCCGCAGCAACATTACGATTGCCCGCATAAGCCTCTACCGCGCCCCAAAGTGCATGAGCAGTCAAATTGAGCGCGGTATTCACATTACCTTTTGCATCTGTCGTCGCTTTCTTAATTTGATTATTCACCGCAGGTGATAATCCTGAAGCCACCACCTCCGCTGCCGGTCTGCCGGCTAAAGCGGTGCTGATAACATTTAATGCTGAATCAATGATAAGGCGTTGACTTCCACCTGTTTCCCATTCTTTAGCTTTGCGACTCGCTGTCTCAAAATTATCTCGTGCTTGTTTGACTAAAGCTCGGTTAGTTTCGTTGTTGTTTTCTGCCTTGGCTTTTTCTGCTTCTTCTAACGCAATTGCGGCTTCATTACGTTTCGCTTTCGCTTCTTCGCCAAATTTATTAGCAAGCAAACTTCCTGCTTCCACAACATTTGGTCCAAATTTCTCTGTCACCTCACGTTGGAAATCGAGCTCTTTTTGAACATCATCTTTATCAAAACGATTCTCTAATTTGCCACTTTGACTTGGTGCACTCTCTGTAGTGATATCGGTTTTAATCGCAGCAATTTCTTCTTGTACCGTTTTACCTGTACGTTTTAACTGCTCTGCTTCATCTTTAATAATGATATTTTGTGTATTAATACCACTTTTTGTTGTGCTAGATTGACTATCGGAATCTTTACCATAGCCCATGCCATAAGAGAATTGAAGAGATTCCTTGCCTTCAGCCAATTTCTTGGTGTTCTCTTTTCCATCTACTCCTTTAGAATTAACAGTTTTGTTGCCATTTTTATCGGTATAAAGCAGATTACCATCTTTATCCGTGGCTTGTTTTGTACTTTGAGCTGCACCATTTTCGCCAAATGGTGTTTCAAAGTTAGCTGACACACTGCCACTCACACCAAAACTGCTGCCACTATAATTTGAGTGATTTTCAATATCTGAATGAGTAATGCTGCCAGTGCTAAAATGGTTTTTGCCATCTGCTTCAGCCTTTTGGGTAGACGTAATCAATGCACCTTTTAAATCTGTGTGATTTTTTACATTCACATCATAGCCTTCATCACCAGCATAAATTCCTGCCTGTTCATTCACGCTTGCATGATCAGCATTGATTTTTGATTTACTGAAACCACCACCTGCGGCAAAACCATAGCCTACTGTCACACTACCACTTACATTCATTTGTTTACCATGGTAGCGAGATTTATCTTGTAAGCTCTCGATATTGAGGTTTTTCGCATCCAATTCAACACGTTTACCCTTCACTTGACTGCCTGCAAGAGTGACATCACCACCTGCATTAATCACGGTTTTACTTTGACTATCACCTACATGGCTAGCAACATAAGTAGTTTCATCACCATTGCCATAGCCTTTTCCGTGATTACCGCCTAAAGTAACCCCGGCAGCCTCACCATTACTCACTTTAATGGCTGCCCCTGCATTAAAGCCACGCGATTTATTAGTGCTACGTTCTTGGTGGTTTTGTTCTGCTGCTTTGATGTTTACTTGATTGTCTGCCATCAAAGTCGTGCCTTGTTTGCCTGAGATATCTGAACCTTCAATATTAATGTTGGAATCCTTTCCTGCACCCGTTGCCACTATATTTACTTTGCCGTCTGCATTCACTTGAGATTTGGCCGCGGTTTTGCCTTCAGTATGCGTGCGTGATTCACTCTTTTGTTGGCCGTAAGTGATTTGTGCCCCTACTACGGAATCCACATCGCTATTACTCATTGCTTTTTGAATAGAGTCGCCAGCTTTCATTACGCTATCAGCTGCACGATAAGCATCAAAACCAGCATTAGCTGCTGCCATCGCATTCACACGACCATGCTTACTCTCACCTACTTGTCTAGTTGATTGCACTGCGCCTTGTACTGCTTGAATAGCAGAAATAACAGGGGAGGTAATCGCAAGAGTTACACCTTTTTGTTCAAAGGTTTGTTTGGTATTGGTTTCATATTTGTCATCAGCCGCTTTAATATCAACTTTTTTAGCCAGAATATTTACATCGCCGCCTTTGATTGCACTCACCTGACTTGCCGTTTGAGTGTAATGATTCTCTGCGATGAGGGTGACGTTGCCGTTTAAGCTCCCCACTTGGCTGCCCTGGGCATAAAACTTCGTTTTATCGCTTTCTAGCGTTTGCTTTTGGGCACCAAACGTAACCCCTAGGCCTCTGCCCAACATGCCTGATTTTTTCTTGCTGTGAAAATCATCGGAATAAAATTTGTTTTCCGCTTCTTTGATGTCGATGTTTTTCGCCCGCACCGTTAAGCCGTTTTCTCCCACCACATTTGAGCCTTGCACCGTCACATTCCCTTGATAGGCAATAAGATTTACTGTTTTTCCGTCAATGTTACTGCTCACCGATTGTTCAATATGGTGTTCATGACGACGTATCTCCGTCGTTTTACTCAACCCGAAGCGACCTCTGCTCACGGATTTTGAAGCGCTTGCCAGTTGTTCCTCTTCGCGCCCGGCTTCAACCTGTATATTCCCTTGTTGTGAGCTAATAAGTACGTTGCCCTTTTCACTACCGATATTCGATTGGCGTAGCCGGACATCCTTTTTCGCCACAAGCGTTACATCATCCTTGCCTTTAAGGCTACTGCCGACTTCCGAATGTTGCGCTAAACGATAGTAGTTATCCGCATCGCCGTTGTAATATTCTTTATTGCGCACCGCTAATGTCGTCACGTTTAACATATTCCCTGCCGTTGCGCTTAAGCTGCCTTGGCTTTCAATATCGGCCGCTTTTATCGTCAGGTTCTCATTGCTGTGTAATGCCAAATGGCCGCCTGCGCCGGTGACTTTCACGCTGGCAAGACGGTCTAACACCGTGCGGGCAACATTGCCGTCAGCACTTTCTGAAGAGGAAAGCGTACTGCTAATGTCTAAATTTTTCCCCGCCGACAGCGAGAGGGATTTTACCGCCTCAATGCGTCCACCGAGGTTAATCAGGTTTTGTTGAGCGGATAAATCAACCGTATCCCCCAGTATCGAGCCTTCGTTTTGCAGTTGACTCGAATGAATCTGGATTAAATCTCGTCCGGCTATTACACCGCTATTGTTTAGTTCGCCCACATTGCCCTCTATTTGATTGGCTGAAATCACTGCACCTCGGGAACTAATATCGCTATCTCGTGCAACTAAATACACTTGTGGTACAAGGGCGGTGATTTTACGTCCGTCTGCAAGCGTGACTTCTTTATTAACTAACCACACCATATCGGTCGTCAGCTCCGACATCTGTTTCGCCGTTAAGCCCACACCCAAGGCAAGGTTAAATTGTTTAGCGTATTCCACACCACTCTTCATTAACGCTTGATATTGTGCGAAATCGTTATTGTAACCCTCAATATAACGGCGACCGGTGAGCTGGTTAATTTGTTCATTGATTAAACGCTGTTCATAGAAACCGTCGCCTAAACGTTTATGTACGTTATCGTGATTGTAACGAAGCTGTTCAAACATGTAGTCGGAACTGAGCCAGCGTTTACGATCAGTAAATTTTGGATCAGTTTCCACCAGATAGCCGTTCGGAGCATCCGGATTGATTTTATACAGGCTGGACTGTGGTAAACGCACTTCTGTCAAATGGGTTTTTACCATTGGCATGGTCATGCTAGATAAGTCTTGAGGATCAACTTTTTCAACGGCGGTCTGTAATTTAGCGATGACCTGCCCAGAACTAATCACATTATGGTTATTTATGGTCGGTGTCAGTGTCATTTCGGTATGCTTGCCGATAGACGGATTTAATGGTGATCGTTCAATAGAAATCCCATTTGGACTCTCCGCACTATTTGACATAACAGAGACTGTATCTAACTGAATATCTTTTACTTTGGTTTTCTCATCCACAGTGGTACTGGATGTGATTGGGGTGCCGATCGTGTTGAGTACAAGATTAAAATGCAGCTCTTTTGAAGATTGTTCATTAATCACATTTAGTATCTTTCTATCTAAGAAATTTTTATGTCTTCTTCCTTTTCCTGATCTCCGTCTATCCTGCTTATAACGATAAAAATAACCTTGCTCATCTACACTCTGTATTGCGGTGAAATCCTCATTCACGAGTTTTCCATTGTTTGAATCAATGTTTTCATCTGATTGTGAAATATTTTGTTCATTAAAATATAATCTTTCTCCAATTAAAAGTTGGCTATATTGATTGAGTGTATTTTCGCTATTAAGGTGTAAGTTTCCGCCCACAAGGAATTTAGCAGGAGATTCATCATAAATTTCCGGGATATAGCGTGTTTGGGTAAACTCTCGACGTTGCCAATAATCCCCTTTATGCGAAGAAATGCTCCCTTTGTCTCTATCATAAAACGTAAAGGTTGCACTTTTTTTACGTTTCCCGTTTGCATGATCCATTTCTCCATCTACACCAACTCGATACCATTCAGAAACTTTCTCAGTAGTAGCATTTTCTTTACCATATAAATCAAACGTTTCTTTTTCTTCTCTGATTCGAGTTTTGATTTTAGTATCTCGGTTAATCACATTTTGGGCATTAACCACTGCATTGCCTAACAATTCAATTGTTGCACTATCATTTTGAATTAAATTCGCCTTTCCAACAGCATGATTATTTTTATCTAATGTATTACCTATCACGGTATTACCTAAGGAGAGAATTAAAGCACCATCTTGATTAATTAACGTATTTACCCCAAAATCTAGGCGCTCTCTTGCCGCAATCGTAGCCGCTTTCGTCTCTCCATTGACGGTTTCGGCCAAGTTTTCGACTGTTGCAGCATTAATTGCTAAATGATCACCGTAAATTCGTCCTGTGCCGATATTTGTTACGGCTGAGCTCTTGATAACGGTGTTAACGCCATCAATCAACCCTCGGTTTATTAAGTTCGTTGAATTCAGCGTTGTCTCATTTGATGAAAGCTCTGCATTGGCACGATTCTCAATATGATTTGCCGAAATCGTCATTTTATTGGCAACTCTCTGCTCAGTATTATTCGTGAAGTTACCTTCCGTTTTAAACGTTAGATTATTTGCTTCAAAAGCATTATTTAAGATAAAACTCTCTTTTAATGCGATATTCAGATCGCCCTTTGTTTTAATATTGCCTTCAGATGCCAAACCTGTTGCATTTAAATTAACGGTTTTATTACCTTGAATAAGCCCTTTCTCATTATTTACCATTAAATTGTTACCGTTTAAGACATCCACGGTGTTCACCGCCAACAATTCTCCTTCGCTATTATTCAAATGATTATTTGAGGTAATAGAGACATTATTCGCACTATAAATGCCACCTTGTTGGTTATTTAATGTTGACGTTTGGATGACAATATCTTGACCTTGAATACCTTGTGCCGGTGATTTATCTTTTGCTTTTGTGCCTTGGTTATCAAGCTGCTCGGTATTGAGGGTTAATTTATCTGCATAAATTAACGAACCTTGCTCAGATTTTGCGCGGTTATTGATTGTTTTCGCTGTAATATTGGCTACATGAGAAGAAATCTTACCCTCTTGATTATTTACTGACTGTGTAGAGAGTGTTAAATCTCCCTGACTTTGAAAAATTCCTTGCTGGTTTTGTATGTCTTCTGCTGTCGTGATATTAAGCGTATTTCCACCATAGAGTTTACCTTGCTGATTAAATAGCGTAGTGACACCTTGTAAAACCATGCTACGCAATCCAACAATTCCCTTTAAAGCATCTTGGGTATATCGGTTATCAATGACATTTTGGTAAGCCTCAATTAAGAGTGAATCGTCTGCTCGAATGAGACCGTTTAGGTTATTAATATTCCCCGAGTGAATATCGGCCTTATTCTTGGCGAATAAGGTGCCTTGTTGGTTATCAATCTGTTGTTGATCTGTTTTGAGCAGTAATTGATTGGATGAAACCACCTTGCCTTGTTGATTTTCTAATCCTTTGGTCATCAAGGTAAGCATATTTTCTGCCTTGATCGTACCTTGTTGATTATTTAATGCTGTTTGTGTCGTAATATTTAAATTGGCAGACAGAGAGGCAATTTGGCCGGCTTGATTATTGATTTTATCTGCATTCAGCGAACCATCATTTACCATTAAAATTTCACCTGACTGATTTTGAATATCAGAAGCTTGAAGTGCGGTGCTGTTTAACGCTGTAATACGTCCGACTTGATTATCAAGTTGCTTCGCTTTTAAACTCAAATCAGTGGCAATGATACCTTGCTGGCTATCTGCAAGAGTATTGCGATTATCTAAGGTTTTTTGCGCAAAAATTTCTGCTATTTTGGCACGAATACTCCCCTGTTTATTATTAAGCATATTCGTATTTAATTTCAGTGTGCCGTTTTGCGCTAAAACCATGCCGCCCGTATTATTTATATCGGATTGATTGCTATTAATCGTGAGCTTTTCACCAAGGCTGGCAAGGATGCCATTTTGATTTTGAATACCTTGTTTTACATCAACATGTGCTAGTTGGCGTGCAATCAGTTTGCTCTCTTGATTATCCAGCGTTTGTGCAGTCACATTGACTTGATTGCCGCTTATTTCGCTTTGTTTATTTGATTTAATAGCATCAGCAACCAAATTAACAGTATTTGCAGTGATTAAACCGTTGTTCTGTTCGAGAGTATTAGTATGCAAATCAAGCTGTGATTGTGTACGTATTTCACCTTGATGATTAATGAGAGATGCCGTATTTACGGTGACATTATTGCGTGAAAGAATATTCCCATTATTGTTATTCAAAGAATTTGAATGCAGAGTTAATGAATGTTGTGCAATAATCCCTTTACTACCTTGCTTTTTCAATACGGTTTTTTGATTATTAATTGACTGATTATTGCTATTAATAGCAATCTCATTTGCTGAGATTAATCCTTGATTGTTGTTGATTTCCCCGCTGTTAATATCAATATTTTGAGCAGCAATAATATTTCCCTGTTCGTTTTCTAAACGATGCTGATGCGTATTGATAATGAAAGAACGCTCCTGACTGCCAATCGTTCCATTCTTATTGTTTAATGTACTGCCGGTTTGAATATCACCATTTAACTTCGCAATAATATGGCTATCTTTATTGCTTAATTCATTTGACGTGATGATATTAAGATCATCCGCCGAAATGACACTTTTTGTGAGTGAATTCAGTGTATTTGCAGTCAAATTTAATGTCTGAGCTTTAATGGCACCATTTTGCTGATTTAAATTATCAGATAATGTGATATCAGCCTGTTTAACAGCACGAATACTACCTTCATCATTAGAAAGATTTTTCGCATTTAAAGTTGAATTGTCCTGCGTGTAAACCAAACCTTGCTGATTATCGACATTGGCAACATTAATAATCTGTTTGCCTACACTGACGATCCGCCCTTGTCGGTTGACTACATTTCCTGCCTGAATATTCACTTCTCCAAGTGCAACAATACCCTTATCTTGGGCATCCGTTAAGGTCTGTTTATTAGATAGAGATTGTCCTTGGGTATTAATAGCAACATTTTGATTAGATTGAATTAAGCCGCCATCATTAATCAATTCACCCGAATTGATAGCAATATCTTGCTCTGCCACCAATAAGCCTTGTGTCGAATCTAATTTACCACGCTCGGTATTGATCGTCAGTTTGTCTTTCGCAATCAAACGCCCTTGTTGGTTATTCACGCCTTGGGCATTAACGGTTAAATCCCCTTGAGTTTTAAAGGTACCGCCGCTATTGTGTAATGTATCTGCAACATCCAGTTTTAATTCGCCTGTGCCCGTTTGTTCCCAAGTAGCTCCTTTTGTATTCAATGAACGTTGTTTCGTCGTGATTTTTTCTGCTTTTACATCACTATGTTGAGTTTCAAGCGAGGTTGGCGCGATTAAGGCTAACTCGGCATTGGCAATCAAGATTGCATTGTTAGCTTGAATTTTACCTTGAGATGCATTGATATTGACTGCATGCGCAGAAGTGTGGCTGTTGTCTAAATCGGCTTCCGAACTGCTGACATTGATATTGCCCGAAGCCACATTTTTACCTTGTAATGAGGTTTTCCCTGTGGTGATAACAGTAATCGACTTACCTTGAGCCGATTGATTTCCAAGTGTGCGAACTTCACCTTGTTCGCTATCTTTGACTTCAACACCTGAGGCAATCAGTGATGACGTTGAAGCGGTAACACTTGGTGCCTTATAGGTGATATGACCTTTCGCCACTGTTTCACCTTGCTGGTGAATGGCTTGGTTTGCCGTTTGATGAATATGACCGCCACGTGCGACTACAGAACCATCTTGTTGAATATCGGCTGCCGTGTTAAAGGTCATGTCGCCTTGGCGGTTTTCGATTTTACCTCGGTTTTCAATGCCTTTTGTGCCTGCTAGTTGAACGGCGTGGTTGGCGTTTAAAGTTCCGGTATTGACAATGCGACCTTCGCTGTCAATTTTGAGGGTTTCCGCACTCGCCCCAATATGTCCGGCATTGTGCACGCCCACGCCTGTTTCCGTGCCGATAAGATGAATTTTGCCCGAGTACATGCCGCCCAACTCGCCAACATCCACCGCCACCTGTGGGCGTGGTTCATCCGCAAGCGGTTGATTGTTGTGAATAATTTGTAAATCTGCCGAAGTTTCCAACTGCTTGACCGTATTCTTACCGGTAATCACTTTAGCTTCTTTTTTAGACCAAAGACCGGCATTGACTTGCGTTTCTCGAGCAATAATCTCGGTGTAATCTACTCGGCTGTTATCCAACCCCTTGCCCGATACTTTGACCTTACCCTTTTCCACCACAAAGCTTTCTAAGTTGCCGTTTTTAATCTGTGGTTTACCGGTTGTGAGCGTTGCACGGTTAGAGTTGATAATCCCACACCCTTCGCAATGAATACCAGACGGATTGGCAATAATCACATCCGCCTTTTTGCCTGCTACTTCCACATAGCCTTTTAACACTGAGGGGTCGGAGGAATTGACTTCATTTAAAATGACCTTAGCTTCCCCTCTCGCCAAATAAGGATTGCCCGTAATCAAACCGCCTTGCTGTGTTTGCACATTGGTGCGGCTGTTGTTCAAAATCGCCCCCTTGGTATCAACATCAAATTTGGCATATTTATTATGTGAAAGCCCTTTGTCGTTCGGGGTTTGAATATTGACTTGCGGTAAACCGTTCGCTGTTTGTAGTACTATCGGTTGTTGATTTTTTGGGGCGGATTTATCGGCTTGAATAATCAGATTGGCTAATGCCGAATTAGAGAATGCTACAAAGCCTAATGCACAATAAAGGCTAAAGGTAAGCGGTCGGATTTGGGCAAAAATGTGCGATAAGCCAAAAGCGGACGACTCCGTAGATTTACCTTCTGATTTTGCTAATTCAGACGTCACCACAAGGCGTTGAAGGGTTTTACTAAAAATTACACAGAAACATTTTTTATTCATTTTTCACTCCGAAACATCAATAACCAATGAAAGACAATCAGCCATTAAAAACTGTATCCAATATTAAAACCTGCTACCGCATCAGAGGTTCTAAAGCCCTCAGGCTTACGGATAGGTCTGCCAACAAAAACATCATAATAAAATCCACCGAAGCCACCTTTTAAGCCTAGCGCAGCACCCATTAAATGATGTCCAAGCTGTGATTCGGTTGACCAACCCATCACCCGTCCACCATCTAGGGCAAGATAAAGCTGATGCCCTTTCTGATTCACATTCCAAGCTAACTCGTTACGCCATAACCAACCTCGCTCACCGGACAAAGTTAACTCGCCATCAAAACCACGCACCGTATAACGCCCACCAATACTAAAACGGTCTTGGGCAATCAGAGGGGTTTTATTCCATTGAGCATTCCAACTACTTTGATATTGCCACGGTTGTTCACCTAACATAAATGGCTTGGTTAGCTCAATGGAGGCAGTCATTATTTTAGGGCGAGATGTACCTTCCCCCCAAAGCTCTTCAGGTGCTTCAATCGAGCCTCTTGCACCAGTGCCTCGCTTATAATTTGCCGATAGCTCAAGGGTTGCATCACCGATATATTCTTTATGAGAAATGCCTGCTTCCCATCCTGCCATACGACGTTTTTGTACCTCAATTTCTGCACCGTCAATATAATTTTGCGATTGGCGAGACCAAAACGAGCCTGAAATCGAAGTTTTACGTTTGCTGTCACGGTAAAGTAAATAAGAAAGTGTTGCCTTAGTGGTATTACTTTTACCAGCATACAGGTAGTTATTATTAAAAGCACCGAAGACTTCTTGATAGTAACGGTTATAGGTTTGTAAAGCAGAAAGTGTCCAATAACCAAACGGGATAGAATAGTAAAATGTGAGATTTTTTGTCGCACGCTTTCCGGCTTCGTCATCGCTACTTTTTAAACTGTGGGTGAAGCTGGTATAAAACAGGTCATTGGCTGAAAACAGATTATCTAAAGAGAGTGTACCTGAAGCTTGGTATTTACCTGTTGAAGTAGAGCCTGAATCATCTAAACCAAGATTAATACGGAAAGGGAATGCTTGTTGGTAGCTGATTTTAATATCGCTGACACCGACATCCGTTTCACTTGGTAATATCTCAATATTGGCTTCGGCGGTCGGAACACGCTTGAGATTTTCAAGGGATTGTTCAATCTCCCTCACATTTAAAACATCGCCTTTCGAAAAGGTAAGTCCTGTTAACGCATGCAAACGTGTGAAGCGGGGGACATTGCCACTGTCGGAAACTAATGTATTCCCCACCTTACCTGGAATCACCGTGAGTGTTAACGTCCCTGAACGCAAATCTTGCTCTTGGGTCACCACTCTTGTCGTAACATAACCTTTTTCAATGATACGATTTTGAATTTGCTTCATTAAAATACCTAAACCTTCACCGCCAAAACAGTGTGGTAAGATTAAGTTTAAATCATGAGCTGCTTTATCAAACGCCCATTGGAATTGGCTTTCAGAGGAAGTAGGCGTTGTGGAGTAATCGACGAGACTAATACGATGGACCGAGTAACAGGGGATTTCGTGGTTTGATAATGTCAATCTTTCATTATTGGTGGTATCTAAACGTACATCAGATTGAGATTGCAATATTTTATCTTGTGCTTGTTGAATGTGTTGCTGTCGTTGTTGTTGCGTTGCATCGATTTGATTTAAGCGAGAGAAGTTTGCAGTTTGATTAGCAAAAAGAGAATTAGGAAGGCAGGCAAATATCATTACCGAATAAATATACTGATGAACTACTTTCATATTTGTACTTAAGATGACAAAATTTATATGATTAATTTTATGCTATTTATAATTTATTATCAAATACTCGCTGAATTTAAAATGCTTCAATTAAATAATCTTATTTATTTTAAACATTAAATTAAAAAATAAAGCAACCCATTGCTGAGTTACTTATGTATGAAAGTAACATGAAGAAATCGGGATGCCGTGATTACTGCAAATTCTGTGCTCGAATGTTGGAATATCGTTGAAAGTTTTTTAATGTGTTATCAGCGAACAAATCATCTCCAACTTTTGTTAACATCATCACATTCGATCCTAACTTAGCAGCAGCTACTGCTTGATTAGCACCCTTACCTCCACATCCTATCTTGAAGCTAGGAGCTTCAAGTGTCTCACCCAACTTAGGCATCCGATCTATATATGTAATCAGATCAACCATATTTGAACCAATAACTGCAATATCCATACGACCTCCATTCTAGCTGTTAATAAAGTAACATTTTATTTAAACAATAGTATAATACTCAAAAAATGTTAAAAAAGTGACAAAGATCACAGTTCTAGAAAAAATTTTTGTGATATGATAACCAGGAAGAAAATAAGAAGTTCTACATGATGATGGATAGAAAAAGCAATACTCGACTAAAAAGCCTCGAATTCATATTAACGACAATGAGTTCGATAAAATTAAAAGATGCGGCAAATATATTAAATGTATCCGAAATGACCTTAAGAAGAGACTTAAATACAGAAGGATGTCCTTTAGTTTTACTGGGCGGCCACATCGTGAGAGATCCTAAAAATTATCATGAAACGAATTACTTAATTTTTGAACAAGAAACGAAAAACCTGAAAGAAAAAATGGTGGCTGGTAAACTGGCTGCGGATCTTGTTGAAAACGGTGATATTATTTTCTTTGATTGCGGTTCCTCTATTCCATTTATTGCATCACAAATTAGTTCAGAGATAAAATTCACCGCACTTTGTTGCTCGCTCAATACCTTTACTATATTAAAAGAGAAAAGCCATTGTGAGGTAATATTAGCGGGGGGAATTTACTCTAACCATAATTCATTTTTTACACCCGTCAATAATTCAGAAGTCGAATCAATACTCACGACAAAAGCTTTTATTTCGGCCGCTGGCGTCAGCAACGAATTTGGTGTCAGTTGTTTTAATTATGATGAAGCAAAAGTAAAAAAAATAGCAATGAAAAAAAGTAGAAAAAATATATTAGTTTTTGACCATACAAAAATAAATCAAGTAAAAAAAGCATATATTGGTGATTTAAACCAATTCGATTTACTGATATGTGATAAAGAATTACCTAAAAATTTTTATGCGAAAAAATAATTGTCCTTAATGAGACATAATTAAATCAGGAGAAAAAAGATGAATAGTAAACAATTAGCACAATATATTGATCACACTGCCCTTACTGCAGAAAAAACAGAACAGGATATTCTTAAACTCTGTGATGAAGCCATTCAATACGGCTTTTATTCCGTCTGCATTAATTCAGGTTATATTCCTTTAGCCAAAGAAAAACTTGCTGGCTCAAACGTTAAAATTTGTACGGTAGTCGGTTTTCCACTTGGTGCCAACTTATCCTCTGTCAAAGCGTTTGAAACCCAAGAAGCCATCAAAGCGGGTGCGGGTGAAATCGATATGGTAATTAATATCGGTTTGATTAAATCAAATAAATGGGATGCTGTAAAAGACGATATTCAAGCTGTATTAACCGCTTGTCATGGCGTGCCACTTAAAGTGATTTTAGAAACGTGCTTACTCACCAAAGAAGAAATCGTAAAAGCTTGTGAAATCTGTAAAGCATTGAGTGTGGCATTCGTTAAAACTTCAACGGGTTTCAATAAAGGCGGGGCAACCGTAGAAGATGTGGCATTAATGAAGAAAACGGTAGGCAACATTGGCGTGAAAGCCTCTGGCGGTATTCGTAATACTCAAACCGCCCTAGCGATGATTGAAGCAGGCGCTACTCGAATTGGCGCAAGCGCAGGCATTGCGATTGTAACGGGTGTTTCTGGTAATACCTCAAACAATTACTAATCGATAATAAAAAAGGAGATTGAAGTGGATGTCTCAATCTCCTTTTTTTCATCATCAAAGACTTAATTAAGCTTTAATTTGTCCTTTCAAAAAATCTAACAACTGCTCTTTTGCAATCATTTGTTTTTCACCGGTGCGACGATTTTTGTATTCGATTTCACCGTTTACAAGATTTTTCTCACCAATCACCACCATGTGTGGCACACCGATAAGTTCCATATCAGCAAACATCACACCAGGGCGTTCTTTACGATCATCAAAGATCACTTCTACACCTTGTGCTTGTAAAGTGCGGTACAATTCTTCGGCATATTCTTGAACGCTTTCAGATTTGTGCATATTCATTGGCACAACGGCTACAGTGAATGGTGCAATTTCATCTGTTGGCCACACAATACCGCGATCATCAAAATGTTGTTCAATCGCCGCAGCCACCACACGCGTTACACCAATACCGTAACATCCCATGGTGACGACCATTGGACGACCATCTTCACCTTGAACAGTTGCATTCATCGCTTCGGAGTATTTTTTACCTAATTGGAAAATGTGGCCGACTTCGATACCACGTTTAATCAATAAGGTACCTTTACCATCTGGGCTTGGATCACCTTCAACTACGTTACGAATATCCGCCACTTTTGGTAAAGCTACATCACGTTCCCAATTGATATTGAAGTAATGTTTACCATCAATGTTTGCACCTGCACTGAAATCAGACACTAATGCCACTGAACGGTCAATAATCACAGGAATATTGAGATTAACAGGGCCTAATGAACCCACACCTGCACCGATTTTGGCTTTGATAACCGCTTCGTCTGCAAACTCAAATGGTGAAGCCACTTCAGGTAATTTTTCTGCTTTAATTTCATTTAATTCATGGTCACCACGAATGACTAATGCCACCAACGGTTGCTCTTCGTTTGCCCCTTTTACAATTAAGGTTTTGACCGTTTTCTCAATTGGCAAATTGAATTGTTCCACCAACTCAGCAATTGTTTTGGCATTTGGCGTATCAACTAATTCCATCGCTTTCGTTGGCGCGGCGCGCTCACCAATTGCCACCGCTTCCGCTAGTTCGATGTTTGCAGCGTAATCCGATTCTGTAGAGAAAATCACATCATCCTCACCGCTGTTTGCTAGCACTTGGAATTCATGTGATGCACTACCACCGATAGAACCGGTATCCGCTTGTACTGCACGGAAATCTAAACCTAAGCGATTGAAAATATTGCTATAAGTTTGGTACATCACATCATAAGTTTGTTGCAAGCTAGCATGATCCGCATGGAAAGAATACGCATCTTTCATGATAAATTCACGCGAACGCATTACACCAAAACGAGGACGCACTTCATCACGGAATTTGGTTTGAATTTGGTATAAATTGATCGGAAGTTGTTTGTATGATGACACTTCGCGACGAACTAAATCCGTAATCACTTCTTCATGTGTTGGACCCAATACAAAGTTACGGTTTCCGCGATCCACAAAACGTAGTAATTCTGGGCCATATTGTTCCCAACGGCCTGATTCCTCCCATAATTCTGCTGGTTGCACTACTGGCATTTGGATTTCCAGTGCGCCACTTTTATCCATTTCTTCACGAATGATTTTTTCTACTTTACGAAGCACACGCCAGCCGGTTGGCATCCAGTTATAGAGACCAGAAGCAAGAGGACGAATCATCCCCGCACGAAGCATTAATTGATGGCTCACAATAGCCGCTTCAGCTGGGGTTTCTTTTAATGTTGAGAATAAATATTGACTTGTACGCATTGAATTAACCTTAGATTCTAAGCATTGAGAAAAAATTGGTAAGAGTATAACAAAAAGTGCGGTCATTTTTAACCGCACTTTTTTCTGAGAAAAGATTATCTTCTCGGTAAGTATCTAACTGGATCCACAGATTTACCTTTATAACGGATCTCGAAGTGAAGTTTCACAGCATTGGTTCCTGTGCTACCCATTTTCGCAATCTCTTGACCCGCTTTCACTTCTTGTTGATCGCTCACAAGGATCTTGTCGTTGTGCGCATAAGCACTTAAGAAATCATCGTTATGTTTGATGATGATTAAGTTACCATAGCCACGTAATGCGTTACCCGCATAAACAACTCGACCACTCGCCGCAGCTTTAACCGCTTGGCCGCGAGAACCGCTGATATCAACCCCTTTATTGCCACCATCGGTATTAGAGAAACCTTGAATCACGTTACCTTGGGTTGGCCATTGCCACGCAATATTGGACGCAATAGGCGCGACAACATTCGCATTAACAGGCATATTATTTGTGGTCGCCACTTGTGTGGTAGTCGTCGTTGCTGGCATGCTCGGTGTATTGGTATAAACGGGTGCTGAAACTGCACCACCTACGCCGGATTTAATCGGACCAATCACCGTACCATCAGAACCAATTTGTGTGCCATTAGCACCTGGTGTATAAGTTACTTCTGGCTCAGCAGGTGCCGCTGGTGCGGTGGTTTTCACTGGAACCGTTGTGGTGATTGTTTTAGTTGAACAATTTGAAATTTTTAACGTTTGGCCCACACTTAAGCTATAAGGTTCTTTCATATTGTTCATGCTCGCCAAATCTTTTACGTCCATACCCGTTAAGTAAGCGATTAAGAACATGGTATCGCCTTTATTTACTTTATAGGTATTTCCTTTGTATGAACCTTTTTGAATTTGGCTGTAATCTGGTGCGTTGGTATTTGGATTACGCGGCACGTTAATTGCGCCAGAGCTGGTGCAATCAGAAACCGTTTTGGTTACTGTTTTTGTTTGCGGTTGAACCGGAGCTGGAGCAGGCTGTGGTTGAGTTGCTGTAGACTGTTGTACCGGCTGATAAGTCGGTTGGAAACGTGGTTGTGGTGCTTGAGTTCCCGTTGGTACACTGCTGCCCATTGTGCTTGGCATGGTATTTCGTTGAATTTCTGGCTGCCATGTACCGCTAGAATTATTATCGACAGGTTGCATTACACCAGGAGAAAGGGTGCCATCCACATTTTCGATTGGTGCAGGACTATTGGAACTACAAGCTGTTAAAATAGCGATACTCACAGGGAGCAATAAAAACGATTTTTTCATTTATTCTTCCTTTGATATTAAATTTATTTCTTTATTTCATTTGATTTGGCATCGAATTCTTTTCAATTTCCGGCATGAAGCTACCACCGGCAACGGCTCCCGTTCCTTCTACTGGTTGCATAATACCATCGGGTAATGCATCGGGATCTTGTTTTTTCGGCTCTCCCGTACAAGCTGAAATCAGCAATGCACTCGAGATAATAAAGCATAATTTATTCATAAAAAAGGTCATCCTGTTATTTTAAAATAATATAAATGATCACAGCTAAAGCAACGACACTCCAACCAATGACTTCAATGGATTTACGTAATTTCGCGGCGAATTTTTCTCCGCCCCATGCGGCGAGTTTTGCCACTAAAATAAAACGAGCAAAACGCGACACAAATGCGGTAATCACAAAGGGGATAAACGCCATTTGCATTACACCGGCGCAAATGGTGAAAACTTTATAAGGAATCGGGCTAAAACCGGCCACAAAGACCACTAACACGCCCCATTCTTTAAACCATTCCATAGCTTGTTCCCAAGCAGCCTGGTAGCCCCATTGTTGAATATAACCTTGAACCCAATCAAAGGCATAATAGCCGATAGCATAACCAATCATTCCCCCCACTACAGAAGCGACCGCTGTATAAAGCGCAAAACGAAACGCACTTTTCGGTTTTGACATTGACATTGGAATCAACATCACATCGGGTGGAATTGGAAAGAAAATAGCTTCAATAAAACTCACAAAGGATAACCAAAACACGGCAAAGCGATGTTTTGACCATTGCATCGTTTTATCGTACATCGCACCAAAAATATTCATTCACTTATCCTTCATGGGTTCAATGGGGAAAAATTCGTTTCAAAATGGCACATTATTCACTTTCCAGCCAATCTTGTAAAGCAGCAATTGACTGATGAGCCGTAAGATCGGCTTGAATTGGCGTAATGGAAACATAACCATTTTTTACCGCATGGAAATCTGTTCCTTCACCATCATATTCCGGCAAACCTGACGGACCAATCCAATAGATATTTTCGCCTCGAGGATCTTCTTGTTTAATCACTTCAGCTGCAGATGTGCGATAGCCTAAATGACAGACTTTGATGCCTTTAAGTTCTTCGTAGGGCAAATCTGGCACATTAATATTGATCACTTCGCGTTTATTCAATAATTGAGGATGTAATTTCAGAATTAAATTACACACTACGCGAGCGGCTGTTTCATAATGCTGACGACCATCTAAAGAGACGGCAATGGCTGGCAATCCTAAATGACGCCCTTCCAATGCTGCGGCCAAAGTACCGGAATAAATCGTATCATCCCCCATATTACAACCCGCATTAATACCTGATACCACAAGATCCACTTGACCAGATAAAAAACCATTTAAGGCCAAATGCACACAATCTGCAGGAGTGCCATTCACGCAGTAATCACCGCAATCTAAATGACGAGGGCGAAGCGGCTCAACAAGTGTTAATGAGCTTGATGCTGCGCTGCGATTCCGATCCGGCGCGACGATCACCACATCGGCAATTTTTCGTAATTCTTTTGCTAAAACTTGAATCCCTTCGGCGTGAAAACCGTCATCATTACTGACTAAAATTCGCATTATTCTTCTTCCTTAATATTCACTAACTCTCGCACCAATGCAGTGGCATAACTTCCTGCCGGCAAATAAAATGAGAGCTTCAATCCTTCTTCAACAAACGACCAATGGAAATCCTTTGTCTGCATCAATAAAGGGCGGCGAGCGGCTTTCATTCGTTCTTGTTTCATTAATTCTTGGAAAACCTGGTGTTCTAAAACCACTTGATTTTCGACCGCACTTGCAGATAAATTTTCTTCGCCAATTAAAGGCGCAGTCAATAAAATATCTTGCTCGTTTAAACGTTGCTGTAAAACCGCTAAATCTTCATTTTCATCGGCCTTAAACCAACTGTGCGATCCGTTTAATTGCACAATATCGTCTCTTAGAACCTGATCTGCCACATTTTGTTTAATTC
This sequence comes from Haemophilus parainfluenzae, assembly GCF_900638025.1. Taxonomy (NCBI): domain Bacteria; kingdom Pseudomonadati; phylum Pseudomonadota; class Gammaproteobacteria; order Pasteurellales; family Pasteurellaceae; genus Parahaemophilus; species Parahaemophilus parainfluenzae. The sequence continues at coordinate 667,135 of NZ_LR134481.1, read as the reverse complement.
GTTCTGCCACAACTAAATTAAAAATTTCGCTACGAGCCGCTGAAAGGTAAAAACTGCGTTTTTTACGATCTTTGACCTTAATCTCTCCTTTCGCCCAATGAATCGCTTGAGTCAGATTATGACCATCACGCCCAAAACGTTGTTCGGTGAAGTAGTTAGGGAAACCATATTTCGCCACAAAATTTAAGCGTTCGTTTAACTCATCACTTTCTTTTCCACCGCGCAATAAAATCTCAAAGGCATTTCCTTGAAGACTACCCGTGCGAATTTTACGATTGTGGCGAGTGACATCTAAAATCTCGACGCCTTCTAATTGAAATTGGCTAAAATCAGGCGTTTCTTTCCCCGGCATTTGCAAACAAAACCATTGTTCTGTAATGCCATGACGATCTTTTAAACCTGCATACCCCATATTTCGATCAGAAATACCCGCAAACTTGGCAAGTTTTTCGCCCACAAACAACGTATTACAATCCGTTTTACGAATTTTTACCGCCACAAATTCGCCTTCACCTGACATTTCATAGCCCAGATCTTCTTTAACAATAAAATCAGCAAATTCTTGCTTTAAAAGTGCGGTTGTTTTTGGTGGTGTTTTTAAGGTGAAGTAAGGGAGATGTTTGACCATTTTTTTCGTTCTAAAATAAGAAAGCCCAACTTTTTTCGCTGCAATAAATAGCGTGATCAGCTGGGCATGTTAAGCACAATTTATTTGCCTAGAATTTTAACCTTTCCGCCCCCTCAAGGCAAACTGAAATGAGCATAAATTTTTAGCGACATTTTCATCTTTATCCCCTACAATGACCGTACTTTTTCTGACAAAAGGAATGCCTTATGACGAACTTTAACGAACTCCAAGAAGAAACCCGTGAAATCATTACGGATTTATTAAATGACGGTAGCGATCCGGATGCCCTTTATATTATCGAACATCACATCGCCCATTATGATTTTGATATCTTAGAAAAAATTGCCGTGGATGCTTTCAAAGCGGGCTATGAAGTGTCAGAAGCAGAAGAATTTGAAGATGAAAATGGCAAGGTCATTTTCTGTTTTGACATTATCAGTGAAGTAGAATTAAAACCTGAAATTATTGATGCACAACAAAAAGAAATTTTACCATTAGTAGAAAAATACAAAGGCATTTATGATGGCTGGGGCACGTATTTCGAAGATCCGAATGCCAAGGATGATGAATACGGTAACGATGGTGAATTTTTTGACGATGAAGATGTCGAAGATAGTGATGAACGTTTACATTAATAATCACAAGGGCGTATCAAACGCCCTTAATTTTTATTCCAACCTAGGTTAAATAAAAAATGAAACTCAAAGCACTTTTTTTGGCATTGCTTGCCTTACCTATCACTTCTTTTGCTTCAGAAGCCGTATCTCATCAACCAACGGATGTTAGCTTTAGTGTTGAAGTAGAAAAAGAAGTAGAACGTGATTTATTGCAAGTGTCCCTTTTTTACCAAGCGGAAGGCAATGATTTATCCGCGCTCAATAAAAGCATGGCGGAAAAAATGAATAAAGCCATTGATCTCGCAAAAGCACAAAGCGCGGTTGAAATTAAGGACAATTCTCGTAATACTTGGATTCGCTATGATAATAAAGGCAAACAACAAGGCTGGATTACGCGTGCAGAATTAACCTTAGAAAGTAAAGATTCTCAAGTGTTATCAACCTTAGTGCATGAATTAGATGGCGTATTAGCCATTGATCGCGTAAACGCGTCTATTTCACGTGAGAAATTAAATAGCTTAGAAAATGAATTAACCAAAGAAGCTTTAGCGAAAGTTAAAGATAAAGCACTCTTAATTCAAGAATCTTTGCAAATGAAAGGTTATCACACACAAAGCCTTGAGGTGTCTTCTGCCAATGATTCCGCAAATGATTTTCGCCCTTATGCTGCAGAGGCAATGATGGCAAAAAGTTTCTCTTACTCAGATCAAAAAGATGAAACTTACACTCAAAGTGGCAAAGAGAAAATTAAAGTCAGTGTGAATGCACGAATTGCATTGCTTAAAGAATAATTTTCTATACAATGAATGACGATTTTTTTAATAAGGAAAACAAGATGAAAGTAGCAAAAAATACGGTTGTGAGTATCGCTTACCAAGTACGTACTCAAGACGGTGTATTAGTTGATGAAGCACCAGCAAATCAACCATTAGAATATTTACAAGGCCACAATAACTTAATCATTGGTCTTGAAAATGCCTTAGAAGGTAAAGACGTTGGCGACAAATTTGAAGTGCGTGTTCAACCAGAAGAAGGCTACGGCGAATACAATGAAAACATGGTTCAACGTGTACCAAAAGAGGTATTCCAAGGTGTAGATGAAGTGGTGGTTGGTATGCGTTTCTTAGCTGACACAGATATCGGCCCTGTTCCTGTTGTGATCACGGAAGTCGATGGCGATGAAGTGGTGGTTGATGGTAACCACATGTTAGCGGGCCAAGAATTACACTTCACTGTTGAAGTTGTTGGTACTCGTGAAGCAACATTAGAAGAAATTGCTCACGGTCATGTACATGGCGCACATGATCACCACCACCATCATGATGACGAAGATGGTCACGGCTGCGGTTGTGGTAGTCACGGTCATCATCACCATGATCACGATCATGGACACGGCGGTTGCTGTGGCGGTGGTCATAAACACGATCATGATCACGGACACGGTCATGGTGGCTGTGGTTGTGGCGGTCACTAATCTTAATCTAGAGACAAAAAAAGTGCGGTCAAGTTTGATCGCATTTTTTTATTAATGATTTTTATGGCTTGTACTGTAGAGAATTTTGTCGGTATAAGCCATCGCAATCGCAGAGAGCAAGAAAGCTAAATGAATAATCACTTCCCACATAATCGTTTTTTCAGAAATTTTTGAGGCATTCACAAAGGTTTGCAATAAGTGGATAGACGAAATGCTGATAATTGACATAGAAAGTTTGACTTTCAGCACGGTCGCATTCACATGGCTCATCCATTCAGGTTGGTCTGGATGGTTTTTCGTGCGCAGTTTTGAAACGAAAATCTCATAACCACCTAATGTTACCATGACTAATAAGTTAGCAATCATTACCACATCAATGAGATTGAGTACGGCAAGCATAATGGTGTCTGCATCCATTTCATTGACATTGGTGATAAGATACCACAAGTTTTTCATAAACTTGTAGGCATAGATACCTTGAACAACAATTAAACCTAAATAAATAGGCACTTGTAACCAACGACTTGCAAAAATTGTTTTGCTTAGAAAACTAGTCTGTTCGTTATATTTTGCACATGGATCCGTGATGTCTTTTTGTTCCGTAGCCATAAAATTCCTCACAAATAAAATTAAAATAAAAAAGCGGCAAGAAAATAGCCACTTTTAAAGAAAAATTCAACAGATATATTTTATTTTTCTTCATTATCCATAGTAATAAGGGATAGGCGCGTGAAATCCACGTCATTATTGAGCAATTCAACGTTTGGCATGCTCTTGTTAGCTTTCGCTGATAAGTCTTTAAACCGTTCCACTTTCCCCACTAAACCTTGCTGTCCTACAAGAGCAGTGACAGTGCTGTTGTATTGATTGCTCACGGTAGAAAGGGTATTCCCCAGTTTGTTTAAACGTTCTGCCACCAGGCAAATCTGGTTGTAAATTTCGCCTGCTTTTTCTGCGATTTCTCTAGCCTCCGCATTACCGCGCTCAATACGCCACAAATTCGCCACAGTACGTAAAATTGGCATGAGGGTCGTGTGCGAAACCATAATCACATTTTTCTCGTAGCCATAATTAAACAGACTTGGGTCTAATTTTAAGGCTTCAATATAAGCAGGTTCCACAGCGATGAACATCAAGACAAAATTAGGACTGCGCATGCCAATTAAATTGCTATAATCCTTGCGATGCAAGTCATCAATGTGATTTTTCAGGGCTTTAATATGCTCCCTTAGTAAACGCTCACGTTCAAATTCATCCTCAGAATTAACCGCACTTTCGTAAGCATTCAATGACATTTTGCTATCAATAATAATATTTTTCTCATCAGGTAAATTGAGCACAAAATCAGGATAGTTTCGTCCGCCTTGTTCATCTTTAAAATAGGCTTGTGCACTGTAATGCACGTTTTCAATCAAGCCTGCCAACTGAAGTGCGCGTTCTAGTTGTACTTCTCCCCAGTTGCCTAAGGTTTTCTTTTCACCTTTTAATGCCGAAGTTAAATTATTGGCTTCTTGCGACATATTTAAGCCAATTTCCAATACCTTTTTGATTTCCGCTTCTAAGCCCGCATTGCCTTTTACAGATTCTGAATGGATTTCATTGACTCGTTTTTGGAAGCCTTCGATTTGTTCTCGGAAAGGCTTCAACAAGGTTTCCAATGCGGTTTGATTGGTTTGATTAAAGGATTGGCTTTTTTCTTCCAAAATGCGGTTAGCCAGATTTTGGAATTCCACGCCTAGCTGTTGTTTGGATTGCTCAATATGCTGTTGCTGTTCGGCAAAATGCTTTTCTTTTTCGGAAAGGGTGGTTTTGAGCTCCGTTAATTCTTGTGAAAGTGCGGTCAATTTTTCCTGTGTTTTTTGCTGCTCTTGTTCTTTTCGTAGTACATTTTCTTGCGCTTGTTGTAATTGACCTTGCAAGCTTTCGGCTTGTGCGGATGCGATCCCAAAGCGTTCTTTTAATGCGGTGATTTGTCCACCAATTTGATCGTGTCGGCGCTGTTCTTCATCCAATTCTTTTTCTAAATATTGGATTTTTTCATCACGTTCATTAAGGCGAGTTTGCAAGCCTTCCGCATGCGTTTGGGATTTAACGGCTTGTTGTTCTAGTTGATTTTTAACCGCACTTAAGGAGTCAAAACGCCCAGCTAATTGATTGTAATCGCCGATGGTTTTATTGAGGTCTTGTTGTAATTCTTGCGTATCTCGTTTGCTGCGGCTTAATAGAAAAAGTATCACAATGCTGATAAAAACCAGCACGGCAATGATGATTAAATATTGATTAGACGTGAGTTCTGACATAAATAAGCTCCTGGAAACAGAAAAATTTTAGCATATTCCCAGGAGCTTTTTAAAAATTAAAATGGTTTCAGACAGATAAAAAAAGTGCAAATCACCTTGATCTGCATTTTTATTTTCTAGTATTCATCTTGGTGTTTAAATTTCAATAAATCTCGACGTTCTTTTTTGTTTGGACGACGATCAGGATGTGGCATTGAAAGTGCATTATTTTTTCTTGCCCATGCCATTTCTTCGCGTTTTTTCACACTCTGAGCCGTTTCTTGGTAAAGTAGTTGTGCCTCGGGAGCACCACGGCGTTGGTCATTCAACGCAATCACTTCAATTTCTTTTTCATCACTGCCTTGACGTAACTTAATCATGGCACCGATTTCTACATTTTTACTTACTTTGGCTCGTTGACCGTTGTAATGGACTTTTCCCCCCTCAATCATCGCTTTCGCGATGCTACGAGTTTTGTAAAAACGTGCCGCCCAAAGCCATTTATCTAATCGTACTTCGTTATTTTCTACCATAACTCTTCCTATTTCTCTCACTTTGCGTATGATGAGTCAATGACAAGATAATAGGGCTAATATCATGAAAAAACAACTTCCATATATTCTTTCCATTTCCACCGTGGCAAAATCTCGCCTGTTTGAAATTCAAGCTGTTGATCTCAAATTCTCCAATGGAATTGACCGTACTTACGAACGTTTTCGCCCTTTCAATCGAGATTCAGTCATGGTGATTGCAATTGATGGAGAGGATCTGCTCCTGGTTCGCGAATATGCTGTTGGAACGGAACAATATGAATTAGGTTTTGTAAAAGGTGGAATGGATACAGGGGAAACACCCGAACAAAGTGCGAATCGCGAATTGCAGGAAGAAATTGGCTTTGGGGCAAAAATATGGACATTTTTACGCACGATGAAGATCAATCCACAAATCATGGGGCATAAAATGCACGTTTTATTAGGTGAAGATTTATATCCAAATCAACTGGAAGGAGATGAACCAGAGCCATTAGAAATCGTGCGTTACCCTTTATCTCAACTTGACACATTGTTGGTGAGTGACGAATTTAATGAGGCGAGAAACTTAACCGCACTTTATACCTTACGAGATTATTTAAAAAAACGTAAATAACTCGAAGAAATTTAGATAAATTCTAATCATAAGCGATTAACTTTAAATAAAACTTGAATAAATATTCTTTTTTTGAGAATGTATAGTCATTTTTCAAAATAAATAGGACAATCTATGTTGCATGATAATTTAAAAGAATTGACCTTTCGAGGAATATTCCTCGGTGCGTTAATCACAGTGATTTTCACTGCCTCTAACGTTTATTTAGGTCTTAAAGTAGGGATGACATTTGCCTCCTCCATCCCAGCTGCCGTAATCTCTATGGCAATTTTAAAATTCTTCAAGGACTCCAGTATCTTAGAAAATAACATGGTGCAAACCCAAGCTTCATCAGCGGGGACCTTATCTTCTGTTATTTTCGTTCTTCCAGGCCTATTAATGATGGGTTACTGGCAGGAATTCCCATTCTGGCAAACTGTACTTATCTGCGCCTCTGGGGGCACCTTAGGCGTACTATTTACCATTCCATTACGTCGTGCAATGGTGGTGAACAGTGACCTGCCTTATCCTGAAGGTGTGGCAGCAGCTGAAATTTTAAAAGCAGGTAACAATAATGAAAACGATAGCGGTGTAAAAGATATCGCTTACGGCGGTATTTTTGCAAGTGTTGTTGCATTCTTAACAAACGCATTACGTGTCATGTCTGATAGTGCAAGTGCCTGGTTTTCCAATGGTAAGGCGGTTTTTCAACTACCGATGGGCTTCTCTCTCGCATTAGTTGGTGCCGGCTATTTAATTGGTATTGTAGGCGGTCTTGCAATGTTATTTGGAACATTTCTCGCTTGGGGTGTAGCTGTACCTTATTTCACGGCGACAGGTGATATGCCAACCGATGCTTCTATTGTAAGTTATGCGATGACGGAATGGAAAACCAAAGTTCGCTTTATTGGTGTAGGCACTATCGGTATTGCTGCAATCTGGACATTATTAATCCTTCTCAAACCAATGATTGAGGGAATGATTCATTCTTTCCGTATGTTAAAAGGCTCACAAGCACAATCCGAACATCGTATTGATATCGACTTATCACCAAAAACCATTATTTATATTTTGTTGGCGACTGTCGTATTAATCGTGATTTCCTTATATCACTTCGTTGCAGCCGCACCAATCTCTGCTGAACTTGCCGTGTTATTAGTGGTAGTTTGTACTGTACTTGCGGTGCTAATTGGCTTCTTCGTCGCAGCGGCATCGGGTTATATGGCGGGATTAGTTGGTTCATCTTCTAGCCCAATTTCAGGTATCGGAATTATTTCCGTTATCGTGATTTCACTTGTTTTAGTGACAATTGGTAAAAGCAGTGGTTTATTTGAAACGGCAGACGGTCAAAAATTCTTAACCGCATTGACCTTATTCACCGCATCTATCGTATTAACCACAGCAACCATTTCAAACGATAACTTACAAGACTTAAAAACCGGTCTTTTAGTTGAAGCCACCCCTTGGAGACAACAGGTTGCATTGATTATTGGTTGTTTTGTTGGTGCATTAGTGATTGCACCGGTATTAGAGATTTTATACCACGCTTATGGTTTCACGGGTGCATTACCTCGTCCAGATATGGATCCAACACAAGCACTTTCTGCACCACAAGCAACCATTATGACCACTATTTCAAAAGGTATTTTCACCAACCAATTAGAGTGGACTTACATTTTAAGTGGTGTAGGTTTGGGTGTGGTGTTAATCATTGTTGATGCATTTATGCGTAAAACCAGCAACGGTCGCTTTGCCTTACCTGTTTTAGCAGTAGGTATTGGTATTTATCTTCCACCATCAATTAATATGCCAGTTGTAGTTGGTGCCGTGATGGCATGGCTTATTTCTCGTCATATTAAGAACTATGCAAAACGAACTCACAATACTGAAGTGGAGAAAAAAGCTGAACGTTTTGGTACACTTTTCGCTGCCGGTTTAATCGTGGGCGAAAGCTTAATGGGTGTTATCTTAGCCTTCATTATCGCGGCTTCTGTGACATCTGGCGGTTCTGAAGCGCCATTAGCCTTAGCGTTAGAAAACTGGGATAATATGGGTGAATTACTCGGTCTTGCCGTATTTATCTTTGGTATCGTCATTTTCGCTTCTCGTGTGCTACGAGCGAAAAAAGCCCAATAATCAATCACCATAGGCTATCTTCCGATAGCCTATTTTTATAAGAGAAAATTATGCAATTATCTCAATCTCTTCTCGATCAAGTCCGCTCGCTCGCCAATGAAGCGGGAAAACATTTGGCTCGTTTTTATCAACAGAATGTGGCAATACAAACTAAATCGGATAACACACCTGTGACAGAAGCAGATTTATTTGTCAGCCAGTTTTTAATCGAAAAACTAACCGCTCTTTTCCCTGATATTCCTGTTCTCTCAGAAGAAAATTGCAATATTCCGTTTGAACAACGTCAAACTTGGCAAACCTATTGGTTGATCGATCCCCTTGATGGCACTCAGCAATTTATTAATCGCACGGATCAATTTTCGGTCTTAATTACACTCGTGCAAAACCACCAACCTATACTTGGCGTCATTCACTTTCCTATTCTAAATATCACTTATTACGCCATGAAAAGTTTCGGGGCTTTCAAACAAACCGACAAAGAGATAAAAGCCTTACAACCACGAAAAATTGATCTCACAAAACCTTTAAAAATCGCCGTAGGTGCCACCACCTCACAAGAAAAAGTGCGATCAATTTTAGCGAAGAATTTAGCATGCGAATTTACGGTGGTCGGTTCAAGTAGTTTAAAAAGTGGCTTAGTCGCAGAAGGAGCGGTTGATTGCTATATTCGCCTCGGCAAAACCGGCGAATGGGACACTGCAGGCGCTGAAATTTTATTAGCTGAAATCAATGGTAGAATTTTCGATCCACAATTTCAGCCACTTACCTATAACCAGCGTGAAAGTTTAATTAATCCAAACTTTGTGATGGTGTCAGATAATACACAAAATTGGGCATCTGTCTTTCAATTTAATTGATTGGCTCGATTGGTAAAGTGCAGTAATATATTACATTATTTAAAATAACCGACTCGGAACAATAAGGAATAATATGCAAACGAATAATAACTGTATCGTGATTTTTGGTGCTTCTGGTGATTTAACCCACCGTAAACTCATTCCAGCACTTTACAATCTTTTCAAATTTGGTCGCCTGAACCAATTTTCTGTATTGGGTGTCGCGCGCTCAGAATTAAACAATGACACTTTCCGTGAAAAAATGCGTGAAGCGCTACTTAAAACAGAAGAAACTACGCCAGAAACGCTAGACGCTTTTTGTAGCCATCTCTATTATCAAGCCATAAATACATCTGATGCGGCTGATTACGGTAAATTAGTACCTCGTTTAGAAGAATTACATACTAAATATCAAACGAATGGCAATACCCTTTACTATATGTCAACGCCACCAAGCTTATATGGTGTGATTCCAGAATGCCTTGCAGCTCACGGTTTAAATACAGAAAAAGAGGGTTGGAAGCGCATTATTGTCGAAAAACCTTTTGGTTACGATGAAAAAACAGCGCAAGAACTCGACGTTCAAATTCATCGTTTCTTTGAAGAGCATCAAATCTATCGTATTGATCATTATCTTGGTAAAGAAACTGTACAAAACTTACTTGTTTTACGTTTCTCAAATGGGTGGTTTGAGCCTCTTTGGAACCGTAATTTCATTGATTATGTGGAAATTACCGGTGCTGAATCAATGGGTGTAGAAGAGCGTGGTGGTTATTATGATGGATCCGGTGCAATGCGTGATATGTTCCAAAACCACTTATTACAAGTTTTAGCCATGGTTGCCATGGAACCTCCTGCAATCATCAATGCGAACTCAATGCGTGATGAAGTAGCCAAAGTCATGCATTCTTTACGCCCATTAACGCAAGATGATGTTGAACACAACTTAGTGCTTGGTCAATACACCGCAGCCGAAATTGATGGCAAAGAAGTCAAAGGCTATTTACAAGAAAAAGGCGTACCAGCTAACTCTCGCACTGAAACCTTTATGGCCTTACGTTGTGAAATCGAAAACTGGCGTTGGGCAGGTGTACCTTTCTATGTACGTACAGGTAAGCGCTTGCCGGCACGTGTGACAGAGATTGTGATTCATTTTAAAACTACGCCACATCCTGTATTCAGCCAAAATGCACCAGAAAATAAATTGATCATTCGCATTCAACCCGATGAAGCCATTTCAATGCGTTTCGGCTTGAAAAAACCAGGCGCAGGCTTTGAAGCAAAAGAAGTGTCAATGGATTTCCGTTATGCGGATTTAGCAGGTGCACAAGTATTAACCGCTTATGAACGCTTATTATTAGATGCGATGAAAGGCGATGCAACCTTGTTTGCTCGTACTGATGCTGTGCATGCTGCATGGAAATTTGTGCAACCGATTTTAGATTACAAAGCGAATGGTGGGCGTATTCACGAATATGAAGCGGGTACTTGGGGCCCTGTAGCAGCCGATAAATTAATTGCAAAACAAGGTAAAGTGTGGCGTAAACCGACAGGTTTAATGAAGAAAAAAGTTTAATTAATCTAATGTAGGGTGGGTTAAAGCCCACCTCTCTTAATATCGAATATAATAAATTGTGGGCTAAAGCCCAACGGAAAATCAATGAACTCTATCAGCTTCCCAACGGCTCAACACGCAGTCGATAAAATTGCTCAAGAATTTGTGATTTACAGTCAATTAAATCATCCTGTGCATATTTCTCTTTCTGGCGGATCAACACCTAAGTTGTTATTCAAAACCTTAGCCAAAACGCCTTATTCGGAACAAATTAACTGGAAAAATCTGCATTTTTGGTGGGGTGATGATCGCATGGTTCCACCATCTAATCCTGAAAGCAACTATGGTGAAGTGCAAAAACTTTTATTTGATCACATTCAAATTCCGGCAGAAAATATTCATCGAATTCGTGGTGAAAATGAACCACACTTTGAGCTAAAACGTTTCGAAGAAGAATTAAGTGCGGTCATTCCAAACGGTGTTTTTGATTGGATTATTTTAGGTATGGGAACAGACGGTCATACCGCGTCTCTCTTCCCACATCAAACCAATTTTGATGATGAAAACCTTGCTGTCATTGCAAAACACCCTGAAAGCGGTCAAATCCGCATTTCTAAAACAACCAAACTGATTGAACAAGCCAAACGCATTACCTATTTGGTCACTGGCGAAAGCAAAGCGGACATTTTAAAAGAGATCCAAACGACGCCTGCAGAAAATCTGCCTTACCCTGCTGCCAAAATTAAATCAAAAAATGGGGTGACGGAATGGTATTTGGATAAAGCAGCAGCTAAATTGCTATAACAAGTTGAGTATCAAATATTACAGGCTTGCAAAATGATAGACTACAAAGTGAATGAACCGATTTCAGTTAAACAATTTATTGCACTGCTAAATAAAACAACGCTAGGGGCACGCCGTCCGTTAGAGGATGAAAAACGCATCGCAGCGATGTTGCATCATGCGGATTTATTAGTCACCGCTTGGGATGGTGAACGATTAGTGGGTGTGGCGCGTTCGGTGACGGATTTTGCCTACTGCTGTTATTTATCTGATTTAGCGGTTGATGAACAATATCAAAAACAAGGTATCGGTTTGCAGTTAATTGAACACACTAAACAAGCCTTGCACCCACAAGCCAAAATTGTGCTTTTATCTGCTCCGCAAGCGGTGGATTACTATCCGCATATTGGGTTTACGCAACACATGAGTGCGTGGATGAAGAGTTAATTTATTAGAATGATATGGAGACAAAAATGAAAAAATTGTTTGTACTACTTACTTCAACTTTGTTATTTGCTTGTTCATCTGGGCCATCTTTAGATCAGTTAGCGGCACAAATGCCAAAAGATAATCGCTCAGTAATGCTTCAAGTTCCAGAAGCAGGAAACCCAGTTTCAAATGGAATGCTTGTAGCAACGATTAGAACCGCAGGTGGTACTTCAGGAAAACGACTCGTATCTCTTTTAGCTACAGATAATTTACATATCGGAATTGCAGGGAACAGTCAATCTGTGAATAAAGCAGTTGCTATGTATGGACTAAATAATGCAGAAAAGGTCGGCAAAGATGTATCTTTATACCTTGTTGGAGATAGTGAAAGCGATAAAGCAGATCTAGAAAAAGCAGCAAAAGCGAAAAATGTAGAAATGCATTACATTATGCAAAAATAATCAAATTAAACACAATGTAGGATTAGCCTACCAGTAACATCATAACAAATTACAGTGGGCGATTCCTCTTATCAACAGGAGAAAACAATGTCAGTAAAAGGCGACATCGGTGTTATCGGCTTAGCCGTAATGGGGCAAAACCTCATTTTAAATATGAACGATCATGGCTTTAAAGTTGTGGCATATAACCGTACCACGTCAAAAGTGGATGAATTTTTGCAAGGTGCGGCAAAAGGTACCAATATTATCGGCGCATACTCTTTAGAAGATTTAGCTTCTAAATTAGAAAAACCACGTAAAGTGATGTTAATGGTGCGCGCGGGTGATGTAGTGGATCAATTCATTGAGGCATTATTACCGCACTTAGAAGAAGGCGACATCATTATTGATGGCGGTAACTCTAACTACCCAGATACAAATCGTCGTGTAAAAGCATTGGCCGAAAAAGGCATTCGCTTTATCGGTTCGGGTGTTTCGGGCGGTGAAGAAGGTGCGCGTCATGGACCATCTATTATGCCAGGCGGTAATCAAGAAGCATGGCAATATGTTAAACCTATCTTCCAAGCAATCTCTGCTAAAACCGAACAAGGTGAGCCTTGCTGTGACTGGGTTGGCGGTGAAGGTGCTGGCCACTTTGTGAAAATGGTTCATAATGGTATTGAATATGGCGATATGCAATTAATCTGTGAAGCTTACCAATTCTTAAAAGAAGGTTTAGGCTTAAGCTATGAAGAAATGCAAGCTATCTTCGCAGAATGGAAAAAAACTGAACTTGATAGCTATTTAATTGATATCACCACCGATATTCTTGGTTATAAAGATACTGATGGTGAACCATTAGTTGAAAAAATCTTAGATACCGCAGGTCAAAAAGGGACAGGTAAATGGACGGGTATCAATGCATTAGATTTCGGTATTCCATTAACCTTAATCACTGAATCTGTCTTTGCTCGTTGCGTCTCTTCATTTAAAGATCAACGTGTTGCCGCTAATCAATTATTCGGCAAAACAATTCAACCAGTTGAAGGCGACAAAAAAGTGTGGATTGAAGCGGTGCGTAAAGCCTTATTGGCGTCTAAAATTATTTCTTACGCACAAGGCTTTATGCTGATTCGTGAAGCCTCTGAACAATTTGGCTGGAACATCAACTACGGCGCAACGGCATTATTATGGCGTGAAGGTTGTATTATCCGTAGCCGTTTCTTAGGTAACATCCGTGATGCATACGAAGCGAACCAAGATTTAATCTTCTTAGGTTCAGATAGCTACTTCAAAGGCATTTTAGAAAACGCATTAAGCGACTGGCGTAAAGTGGTGGCAAAATCGATCGAAGTGGGTATCCCAATGCCTTGTATGGCCTCTGCAATCACTTTCTTAGATGGCTATACTTCAGCACGTTTACCGGCAAACTTGTTGCAAGCACAACGTGACTACTTCGGTGCTCACACTTATGAACGTACTGATAAACCTCGTGGTGAATTCTTCCACACCAACTGGACAGGCCGCGGTGGTAACACAGCATCTACCACTTATGATGTGTAAATCTAAAAACGCATGATAAACTCACCGCACTTTGTTCGCATAAAGTGCGGTTTATTTTTACCTTAGTTTGGAGAAACCTATGTTACCTCAATCACGCTTAGATAAAATTTCAGAAATGGAAAACCTTCTTAATGAAGCAGAGAGTTTCTTAGTCGAAACAGAACAATTTCTTGAAAAATGGCAAGCCTTCTTACCAAAAATGAAAACCTTAGAACACTATTATTTTGATGGTGATTGGCGAGAAGATTATCAAGCTTATGAGGACGGTAAGATCCCCGAGGATATGCCTTGTGGTGTATTAAGTGAAGATTTAGTGTTTAATGCCAGTACAGGACACTATGGATTGGCAATTGAATATTTGAAAGTGGTAGCGAAAGTATTAGATCAAGCTAAAGATTAACATTCAATATATTTAATTGTTCAGAAAAACATCGAAAAACGCATATTTTTGAACTTTCATTCATCTCTGTTTGTCTTACGGATTACTATCAATATAGATAGTTTTATATGTTAAACACGGAGAGATCCTATGAAATTAATTGGAAAATCACTTGTTATCGCGATGACTGTTATTTCTCTTGCAGCATGTGGAAATATGAACCGCACTCAGAAAAATACAACAGCTGGCGCCGCTATCGGTGGTGCAGCAGGCTATATGCTTGGTGGTAATACCGCAACCACATTAGGTGGTGCCGCATTAGGTGGCGTAATCGGTAGCCAAGTCAATAAATAGTCAAAAAAATAACCGCACTTAATAAGTGCGGTTATTTTTTTATTATTTATCATCTGTTTTTTCTGCGCTTGGTTTACGGCGTTTACCTATATTTTTCGTATCTTTATGACGCAGTTTAGCTTTCTTCTTCACCTCTGATTTTTTCTTTTCTTCACGCTTTTCTTTAATACGCGCCTTTTGCTTTTTAGACATGGATTTTACTTCTCCATCTTTCGGTGGTTTAGTGCGAGGCTCTAATCCTTCTAAAATACGTGCTTTCAAAAGATCTTCCGTATAGCGTTTAATTTTACCGAGTAATTTGTAATCATGTGCTTCGACAAAAGAAACGGCGGTGCCTTTTTTCCCTGCACGAGCCGTACGACCAATACGATGTAAATAGGTATCTGCACTATAAGGTAAATCGAAGTTCATGACATGCGTCACATCATCAATATCAATCCCACGAGCAGCCACATCAGTGGCTACTAACACAGTAACAACTCCCAATTTCAATTTATCAATGGCATTATTACGTTGTGTTTGCGCCATATCGCCTTCTAAATAAGTGGAACGAATGCCTCGTTTACGCAAGGTTTCAGACAGCTCACGCACATCTTCGCGACGACGGACAAATACAATACCACGACTCACTTTCTCGGTTTCGATAAAACGTGCAAGCAACTTAATTTTATGTTCATTGCTATCGGCGTGATAATACCACTGGTTGATTTTCTTGCGCTCACGACGACTTGGCTCAGCATCGATTTTTACCGGATCATTCAATAAACGTTCTGCGAAATCAACTAATAGCTCCCCTTCTAAGGTGGCTGAGAAAAGAAGAGTTTGCTTGCGCCAACGCGTTTCAGCGGCAATTTTCTCCGCATCTTGGCCAAAGCCCATTTGCAACATGCGATCCGCCTCATCAAAAATCAGCATTTCTACCGCACGACAATCAAAGTTTTCTTCTTTGATGTATTGCAATAAACGACCCGGTGTTGCCACCACGATATCCTGATTTGAATTAAATACTTCTCCATGATTTTGATACGCTACACCGCCAGTAATGGTTGTAATCTTCAAATGCGTGAACTGCGCTAACTCTTCCGCTTGCTCTGCAACCTGCATCGCTAACTCACGGGTTGGTGTTAAAATTAAAATGCGAGGCGCGCCTGGCTTACGACGCGGATAATCTAATAAATGCTGAATCGCTGGCAATAAGAATGCAGCAGTTTTGCCTGTGCCTGTTGGTGCAGAACCGAGCACATCACGCTCTTCCATGGCAGCAGGAATTGCTTCTAATTGAATGGCAGTTGGGCGAGTGTAGCCTTTCTTTTCTAAGGCTTTTAATAATTCGGCGGAAAGATCGAATTCTTCAAATGGAGATAAATTCATTATTTTGCGTTAATTTGTTAAAATTGGGGCTGATTATACCTGAAAGAGCGGTCATTTTCCGCAAGATTTTATGAGCAGCTTTACCTTCAAACAATTCCATATTAATCAACAACATTGTGCAATGAAAGTCGGCACTGACGGCATTTTACTGGGGGCTTGGGCGGATGTGTCTGATTGTCATCGTATTCTTGATATGGGAACTGGCACAGGCTTGGTTGCATTAATGCTCGCCCAACAAAGTCATGAGCATTGCCAAATTGAAGCCGTTGAACTTGATCTCCTTGCAGCACAACAAGCACAAGAAAACTTCCAGGCCTCGCCATGGCACAATCGTCTTCATTTAACACACCAAGATGTGCAAACTTATTGCCAACAAACAGCACATCAATTTGATTTAATTGTGGCTAACCCGCCTTATTTTGCGCAAGGTGTGGAATGTAAAAATGACGAACGAGCCCTTGCCCGTTATGTTCAACAAAGTCATTTAGATTGGCTAAATTGGGCGGCAAGTTATTTATCCGAAAAAGGAAAAATCAGTTTTGTCTTGCCTTATGAGGCGGGGAAAACGTTGATAAATTCAACCGCACTTTATTGTATTAAGCAGACAGATGTCATGACAAAAATAGGGAAAGATCCACAACGAATGTTACTCACGTTTAGCCGAGAGCATTTACCACAGGTAAAAGATAGCTTGGTGATTTATGACGAAAACAATCAGTACACCGAAGCATTTATTGCGTTAACGAAGGCATTCTATTTGAAAATGTAAGGGCATATTACTATGCCCTTTTTAATTGATGTGATTAGTGGCTTTCCGCTTTGACGAGCTTTGTCCAGTTATAATAACCATATAATGAGTTAAGTAAGTAAGCACTATACATTAAGTACATCGCTGGCTGCTCTGCCCAAAGTAAAATGGAAAGCACATTTAAGACAATCCATAATAACCATTGCTCACGATAACGCAAAATCATCAATAATTGCGCTGCTACGGTGATAATCGTGGTTAAACCATCTAATCCCGTAGAACTCCCGCCTGCTGCTTTTAACGCCTGTACAAAGCAAAATGTACCGATCCCAACACTCACGAGTAAAATTGCCCAACCTTTTGGCGTCAAAGCTTTGGCAATTACACTTTCACCACCATTATCGTTTTGCATGTGTTGTTTCCACATAAAATAACCGATAAATTGTGATGGGATATACACATAGAGCACCGTATTCATTTCGCCAAGAAAATTGTTTCCCCATGCGACATAAAAATAGGTGTAAGCAAAAATAAGCCCAAAGAAATAGTTGCTAATTTTTCCTTTACTCACCAATACCACACAGAGAATACCTGCAATACCCGAAATCATGCCTAATGGGCTATCTGGCGCAAGAACATAAGCAATAATTTGCGCGGCAAGGAAAATAACTACCCATGCCACTTCAAAAGGCTTCCAACCGGATAAAAATTCTTCTTTAAGTCGTTCTGTCCAATTCATGGAACACTCCTATTTTATGAGAAAGTACGTCATTTTTACACCGCACTTTTTTAAAGTAAAGCCTAGGTGACATTTAATTTAATTATTGTGAGAAAAATCACACTTTATTTTTCATGCTTTTAGATGTCCATGCCTTGCTTTCCCTTATAATCAGACTACAATATCGCCCCATTTTAAGAGATTCATTAAGAGGAAGATGATGTCATTTGCAATCGGTCAACGTTGGATTAGCGAAACAGAAAATAGCCTCGGATTAGGGATGATTACAGCCTTAGATTTCCGTTCTGTAACCCTTCACTTTCCTGCCACAGATGAAACCCGAATTTATGCGGTGACACAAGCGCCATTAACCCGAATTGCATTAAATAAAGGAGAACAACTTCATCACCAAGCGGGTTGGCAAGGTGAAGTCCTTGATGTTCAGGAAATGAATGGTCTCTTATTTTATTTAGTCAAAAATGCGCAAGGCGAAGAGATTATCGTCAATGAAAAAGAACTTTCCCCGATAATTTCTTTTAGCCAGGCAAAAGATCGCCTCTTTTCAGCACAAATTGACCGCAGTGAACATTTTGCGTTGCGTTATCAAACCCTTCTGCATCAACAAGCTCAATTTCAATCGCCTTTGCGAGGCTTACGAGGCAATCGTGCGGGTTTAATTCCTCATCAACTTCATATTGCACAAGAGGTAGGAAATCGTATCAATCCTCGCGTGCTCTTAGCGGACGAAGTGGGGTTAGGTAAAACTATTGAAGCGGGAATGATTTTGCAAAATCAACTTTTTGCTGAAAAAGTACAACGTGTATTAATTATTGTACCGGAAACCTTGCAGCATCAATGGCTTGTCGAAATGCTTCGTCGTTTTAATCTACATTTTTCATTATTTGATGAAGAACGTTGTGAGGATTTTGCTGAGCAAGCCATCAATCCATTTAGCACGGAAAGCTTAATTATCTGCGCATTAGATTGGCTAAAAGCACATCCTCATCGCGTACAACAAGCCATTGAAGCTGAATTTGACTGTTTAATTGTCGATGAAGCGCATCATTTGGCTTGGTCTGAAAATGCACCAAGCACCGCTTATTTATTGATGGAACAATTAGCGAACGCTATTCCGTCTGTTTTATTACTCACTGCAACGCCTGAACAACTAGGTTTGGAAAGCCATTTTGCACGCTTGCGCTTGCTTGATCCTGAGCGTTTTTATGATTACCAAGCCTTCTTAAAAGAACAGGAAAATTATCAACCTGTTGCGGATGCCGTGCAATCTTTACTCTCAGAGAAGCCGCTAAGTGCGGACGAAAAAAATCATATTTCTAATTTACTTCATGAGCAGGATGTCGAACCATTATTTAAAGCCTTAGCCTGTCATAATGACGACGAAAAGCAAGCGGCACGACAAGAACTCATTCAAAATCTCATCGATCGACACGGTACAAGCCGTATTTTATTTCGCAATACACGCCAAGGTGTAAAAGGTTTCCCGCACAGGGTTTATCACCAAGTCACAATTGATGCGGCTGAAGTAGATGAAAAAATTCATTGGTTAATTGATTTCCTAAAATCACACCGAAATGAAAAAATCTTAGTCATTTGTAAAACTGCACAAACAGCAATTCAACTTGAGCAAATTTTACGAGAAAAAGAAGCCATTCGCAGTGCTGTTTTCCATGAAAGAATGTCAATCATTGAACGAGATCGCGCGGCGGCTTATTTTGCCGATACCGATAATGGTGCTCAAGTTTTACTGAGTTCTAGCATTGGTTCTGAAGGGCGAAACTTCCAATTTGCTTGTCATCTCGTACTCTTCGATTTACCAGAGAATCCTGACTTACTTGAGCAATGTATTGGCCGTTTAGATCGTATTGGACAAACGCAAGACGTACAAATTTACGTACCTTGCCTCGCAAACTCTGAGCAGCAAGATTTAGCACGTTGGTATCATGAAGGTTTAAATGCTTTTGAACAAACTTGCCCTATTGGCATGACATTGTTTGAACAATATGAATCGTTACTAAAAGTGCGGTCAGAAAATAAAGCGGATTTTGAGCAACTTATTCTCCAAACGCAAAAACAAGCAAAAGCATTGCGCTTAGCCTTAGAGAAAGGACGCGATCGTTTGTTAGAATTAAATTCTAATGGTGGAGAAAAGGCACAACGACTTGCAGCAGAAATCGCTCAAACAGATAATTCACCACAATTAGTCGATTTTGCACTGAATTTATTTGATATTATTGGTGTAGAACAAGATGATTTAGGTGAAAACAGCATTGTTATCACACCAACGGGCACCATGCTTGTTCCTGATTTTCCTGGATTAAAAGAAGAAGGTGTTACAGTAACTTTTGACCGACAACTTGCCCTTGCGCGTGAAGAATTAGAATTTCTTACCTGGGATCATCCAATGATACGCCAAGGCATTGATTTAATCGCTTCTGGTGACATTGGCAAGGCATCAATGGCATTATTAGTCAATAAACAGCTGCCTGCTGGCACTCTGTTGGTTGAATTGATTTATATGATTGAAAGCCAATCACCAAAAGGTTTGCAACTGAATCGTTTTCTTTCGCCTACACCTGTTCGCTTATTGCTGGATAGCAAAGGAAACGATCTCGCCGGACAAGTTAATTTTGATACATTGCAAAATAAACTTAAGCCGCTAGGTAAAAACATTACGAATAAAATGGTCAAAATGGCTCGTCCAAATATTGAGCAATTAATTAAACTAGGCGATCACAAAATAACTGAAATTGCACAAGCTCAAATTCGAGAAGCCGGTAAATTAGCAGATCAAACATTGACCTCTGAGCTCAATCGACTTATCGCCTTAAAAGCTGTAAATAAAAATATTCGCCAGGCAGAAATTGATGTATTAGAAAAACAACGCGTGCTTTCTCTGGAAGAGTTAAGTAAAGCAAGCTGGCGATTAGATAGCCTTCGGGTAATAGTGACAAACAAGGAATAATATGGCACTTATTGAATACCATCCCCCTTTAGAACCTTATTTAGATATTATCTATCAAGATAATCATATCTGCGTAGTAAACAAACCGAGCGGTTTACTTTCAGTCCCTGGCAATCAACCCGAATACTATGACAGTGCAATGAGCCGAGTGAAAGAGAAATTTGGATTTTGTGAACCCGCACACCGTTTAGATATGGCCACAAGTGGGATTATTCTATTTGCATTAAGTAAAGCGGCAGATAAAGAGTTAAAACGTCAATTCCGTGAACGTGAGCCAAAGAAATATTATCAAGCTTTAGTATGGGGACACTTAGAACGAGATAATGGGGAAATTAATCTTCCTATGATTTGTGATTGGGAAAATCGCCCGCGCCAACGCATTGATTTTGTATTTGGCAAAAGAGCGGTCACTTTTTATGAAGTTTTAGAACGGTTACCAACTAACTGTACTCGAGTTAAACTGACCCCAATCACAGGACGTTCGCATCAACTTCGTTTACATACGCTCGCACTTGGACATCCCATTTTAGGGGACAAGTTTTATTCTCACCCACAAGCTAAATCGATATCACCTCGCTTATGCTTACATGCAGAAGAACTTACGATTACGCACCCTATCACAGGTGAAAAAATGACATTCAAAGCTAAAGCTGAATTTTAGAAAAAGAAATATAAAAAAGGCTCACATAAGTGAGCCTTTTTATTTTATAACAAATTATTATTCCGCTGCTGCTTCTGCAACTTCTGGACGATCAACTAACTCAATGTACGCCATTGGAGCGTTGTCACCTGCACGGAAGCCACATTTTAAGATACGGGTGTAACCACCTGCACGTTGAGCAAAACGTGGACCTAATTCATTGAATAATTTCGCAACAGTTTCGATGTTACGAGTACGAGCGAATGCTAAACGACGGTTTGCAACGCTATCTTCTTTTGCTAATGTAATTAACGGTTCAACTACACGGCGTAATTCTTTAGCTTTTGGTAAAGTAGTCTTGATGATTTCATGACTAACTAAAGCACTTGCTAAGTTACGGAACATCGCTTGGCGATGGCTGCTATTACGGTTTAGTTGACGACCACTCTTACGATGGCGCATGATCTTATCCTTCTCAGAAAAATCTTAACCTATGACCAAACTAGTCTTCAGCAATACTTGCTGGTGGCCAATTCTCAAGGCGCATACCAAGTGACAAGCCACGTGAAGCGAGAACGTCTTTAATTTCAGTAAGAGATTTCTTACCAAGATTAGGCGTTTTTAATAACTCAACTTCTGTACGTTGTACTAAGTCACCGATATAGTGAATTGTTTCTGCTTTCAAACAGTTAGCAGAACGAACTGTCAACTCTAAGTCATCAACAGGACGTAATAAAATCGGATCGAATTCCGGTTTTTCTTCCTTGACTTCAGGTTGACGAACATCACGCAAATCAACGAATGCATCGAGTTGCTCTGCTAAAATTGTTGCTGCACGACGAATTGCTTCTTCCGGATCAATAGTCCCGTTAGTTTCTAACTCGATAACTAGTTTATCTAAGTCAGTACGTTGTTCAACACGTGCTGCTTCAACATTGTAAGCAATACGGTCAACCGGACTATAACAAGCATCCACTAATAAACGACCAATTGGACGATCTTCATTTTGTGAATGAGTACGAGCAGATGCAGGTACATAACCTCTACCACGTTGAACACGAATACGCATATTAATAGACGCATTTTCGTCTGTTAAGTGACAGATTACATGTGATGGATTAACAATCTCAACATCACCATCATGGGTGATATCAGCTGCAACAACAGGGCCAATTCCAGATTTATTTAATGTCAGAATAACATCATCTTTATTCTGTACTTTAACCGCTAGACCTTTAAGGTTTAAAAGAACTTCAAGAATATCTTCCTGAACACCTTCTTTACTACTATATTCGTGCAGTACGCCATCAATTTCTACTTCAGTTACAGCACAACCTGGCATTGAAGACAGAAGGATACGACGTAATGCATTCCCTAGAGTATGACCAAAGCCACGCTCTAACGGTTCTAAGATCACCTTAGCATGAGTAGAGCTAATTTGCTCGATATCTACTAAGCGTGGTTTTAAAAATTCTGTAACAGAACCCTGCATTTTATCCTCTCTTTGCTTTTAAGCTTAACTATTATTTAGAGTAAAGCTCAACGATCAGATGTTCGTTAATGTCTGCTGATAAATCAGAACGTTCAGGAACACGTTTGAACACACCTTCCATTTTCGCAGAATCAACTTCTAACCAAGTTGGTTTTTCTCTTTGTTCTGCTAATTCTAATGATGCTTTAATACGTGCTTGTTTTTTAGATTTCTCACGAACAGCAACGACATCATTTACAGAAACTTGGAAAGATGGGATATTTACAACACGACCATTTACGACAATCGCTTTGTGGCTCACTAATTGACGAGCTTCTGCGCGAGTTGCAGCAAATCCCATGCGATAAACAACGTTATCCAATCTACCTTCTAATAATACTAGTAAGTTTTCACCAGTATTACCTTTTAAACGGTTTGCTTCTTTATAGTAGTTACGGAATTGACGTTCTAAAATACCATAGATACGACGAACTTTTTGTTTTTCACGTAATTGACTACCATAGTCAGACAAACGCGGTTTACGAGCACCGTGTTGACCTGGTGCTGTATCAATTTTACATTTTGAATCAATCGCACGCACACCTGATTTAAGGAATAAATCAGTGCCTTCACGACGGCTGAGCTTGAGTTTAGGGCCCAAATATCTTGCCATTTTCTTTCTCCAACTATCCTATTACGCCATTAAACACGACGTTTTTTCGGTGGACGACAACCGTTATGAGGAATCGGAGTCACATCAGTGATGTTCGTGATACGGAAACCCGCTGCATTTAATGCACGGATTGTTGATTCACGACCGGGACCCGGACCTTTAACCATAACTTCCAAGTTCTTTAAGCCAAATTCTTTAACGATTTCAGCACAACGTTCTGCAGCAACTTGTGCAGCGAACGGGGTAGATTTACGAGAACCACGGAAACCTGAACCACCTGCTGTAGCCCAAGCTAAAGCATTACCTTGACGGTCAGTAATGGTAACGATTGTGTTATTGAAAGATGCGTGAATGTGTGCTACGCCATCTACAACTTGTTTTTTTACACGTTTACGTGCACGAACTGGTGTTTTAGCCATTCTTTATTTACCCCGACTATTTTTTGATCGGCTTACGTGGACCCTTACGGGTACGCGCATTAGTTTTAGTACGTTGACCACGTACCGGTAAACTACGACGATGACGTAAACCACGGTAACAACCTAAGTCTAAAAGACGTTTGATGTTTAGTGTTACTTCACGACGTAAGTCACCTTCAACGGTAAATTTACCAACTTCGTCACGCAGTTTGTCAATCTGCTCTTCAGACAATTCGCTGATCTTAACATCTTCAGCAATACCCGCTGCAGCACAAATGCTTTTAGAACGAGTTTTACCGATACCGTAAATTGCAGTTAAAGCGATTACAGCGTGTTTGTGATCAGGAATGTTAATGCCTGCAATACGGGCCACTATGCACTCCTATTATTTTAACTAATTTGGTATTCTGATCTTGAAAAGCCCGTTTTCAGGATACTCAAACAGAATACCAAGGACATAAATGAGTTGAGTAGTATAACTACTCAACCGGTTCTTTGCAAGAAGAAATGTTAATTAACCTTGACGTTGTTTATGTTTAGGGTCGCTGCATAATACACGAACAACACCTTCACGTTTAACAATTTTACAGTTACGACACATCTTCTTAACGGAAGCACGAACTTTCATTGCTTATCCTTTTTACTTAAATGAACAATTACTGTCCAAAACCTTTAAGGTTTGCTTTTTTTAACGCAGATTCATATTGAGACGACATTAAGTGACTCTGAACTTGCACGATAAAATCCATAATTACAACAACAACGATTAATAAGGAAGTACCACCGAAGTAGAATTTAACATCCCATGCTGATGTCATAATATAAGGGACTAAACATACGAACGTTACATAAAGACCGCCAATTAATGTTAATCGAGTCATTACTTTATCAATGTAACGTGATGTTTGTTCACCTGGTCTAATTCCTGGGATAAATGCACCAGATTTTTTTAGATTATCTGCTGTATCACGCGGATTATATTGCATTGCAGTGTAGAAGAAACTGAAGAAAATAATCGCTACCGCATAAACAAGAAGATATAAAGGTTGTCCAGGATTCAACAACATGGATAAGTCATTTAACCACTCAAACTTATCATTCTGACCAAACCATTGTGTCAATGTAGCAGGAAATAAAATAATGCTTGAAGCAAAAATTGCGGGCATTACGTTTGCCATATTAACTTTTAATGGTAAGTGCGTTGAATGACCACCTAAAATTTGGCGTCCTTGTTGACGCTTAGCATATTCAACACGAATTCTACGTTGTCCACGTTCTACGAAGACAACAAAATAAGTTACTGCAAAAACAATAGCAGCGATTAGTAGAAGAACTAAAGGATGCATTTGTCCTTGACGAGCTTGCTCAACTGTTTCGATAATTGCATGTGGCAACCCTGCAACAATACCACCAAAAACAAGAATTGAGATACCGTTACCAATACCTCTTTCAGTAATTTGCTCACCTAACCACATTAAGAACATGGTTCCGGTCACAAGACTCACTACTGCAGTGAAGTAAAAAGTAAAACCGATATTTGGCACTAACTGTGGCAACATATTCGGTAAACCGGTAGAAATGGCGATAGCTTGGATAGTAGCAAAAACCACCGTTGCATAACGAGTATACTTGGTGATTTTTCTTTGTCCTGCTGCGCCTTCCTTCTTCAATTCTGCTAAAGCAGGTGAAACCGTAGCAAGCAATTGCATCACGATAGATGCCGAGATATACGGCATAATACCTAATGCTAAAATTGATGCTCGGCTCAATGCACCACCAGAGAACATGTTTAACATATCAATGATGGTGCCTTTTTGTTGTTCAACTAATTGAGCTAGCACGGCGGCATCAATACCAGGAAGCGGAATAAAAGAACCAATACGATAAACGATAAGTGCACCTAATACAAAAAGCAATCTGCTTTTTAGTTCACCAGTACCACTATTAGTACTTCTGCTTTGATAACCTGGTTGTTTAGCCATTTGCTAATTATTCCTCAACTGAACCGCCAGCAGCTTCGATAGCTGCTTTTGCACCTTTAGTCACACGTAAACCACGTACAGTAACTGCAGATTTCACTTCACCAGCTAAGATAACTTTAGCGAATTGAATATCTTTAGTTAAAATGTTCGCAGCTTTTAATGTTTCTAAAGTGACAACATTTCCCTCAACTTTTGTTAATTCGTTTAAACGAACTTCAGCAGTTACAGCTGATTTCATTGAAGTGAAACCAAATTTTGGTAAACGACGGTATAATGGCATTTGACCACCCTCGAAACCACGACGAACACCGCCGCCAGTACGAGATTTTTGACCTTTATGACCACGACCACCAGTTTTTCCTAAACCTGAACCAATACCACGACCAAGGCGTTTTGCACTGTGCTTAGCACCTTCAGCCGGAGATAGAGTATTTAAACGCATTCTCTTACTCCTCTACTTTAACCATGTATGAAACTTGGTTAATCATACCACGTACTGCCGGAGTATCGATTAACTCAACAGTATGGTGCATATGGCGAAGACCAAGACCACGCAAGGTAGCTTTGTGCTTCGGTAAACGAGCAATTGCGCTACGAACTTGAGTTACTTTAATAGTTTTAGCCATTATCAATTACCCCAAAATTTCATCAACGGTTTTGCCACGTTTAGCAGCAACCATTTCTGGTGATTTCATATTTGCTAATGCATCAATAGTTGCACGAACAACGTTGATTGGGTTGGTTGAACCATACGCTTTAGAAAGAACGTTACGTACACCAGCAACTTCTAACACTGAACGCATTGCACCACCTGCGATGATACCCGTACCTTCGCTAGCTGGTTGCATAAATACGCGAGAACCAGTGTGAACACCTTTAACAGGGTGTTGTAATGTACCTTCATTTAAAGCGACATTAATCATATTGCGACGTGCTTTTTCCATCGCTTTTTGGATCGCTGCTGGAACTTCACGAGCCTTACCATAACCAAAACCTACGCGACCGTTACCATCGCCTACTACTGTTAAAGCAGTAAAGCTCATAATACGACCACCTTTTACAGTTTTTGATACACGGTTTACTGCGATTAGCTTCTCTTGCAGTTCACCAGCTTGTTTTTCGATGTTTGACATCTCAATTTACCTCATTAGAACTGTAGACCAGCTTCACGTGCAGCGTCCGCTAAAGTTTGGACACGACCATGATATTTAAAACCGGAACGGTCAAAAGCAACGTCTTTAACGCCTTTTGCTAATGCGCGCTCAGCAACAAGTTTACCTACTACTGCTGCGGCATCTTTATTACCGGTATATTTAACTTGCTCACGAATTGCTTTTTCAACAGTTGAAGCAGCGGCAAGCACTTCTGAACCGTTTGGTGCAATAACTTGTGCGTAGATATGACGCGGAGTACGGTGAATAACTAAACGAGTTACACCTTGCTCTCTCATCATATGACGTGCACGAGCTGCACGACGGATACGAGCTGATTTCTTATCCATAGTGTTACCTTAATTATTTCTTCTTAGCCTCTTTCATACGTACTACTTCATCAGAGTAACGTACACCTTTACCTTTATAAGGCTCAGGACGGCGATAAGCGCGAATATCTGCTGCAACTTGACCAATTAACTGCTTATCAGCACCTTTTAAAACGATTTCCGTTTGTGAAGGGCATTCTGCAGTAATACCTGCTGGTAAAGTGTGCTCCACAGGGTGAGAAAAACCTAAACTTAATGCAACTGCGTTGCCTTTAATTTGAGCTCTGTAACCAACACCCACTAGTTGTAATTTCTTAGTGAAGCCTTCAGTAACACCGATAACCATTGCATTAACTAATGCACGAGCTGTACCCGATTGAGCATTCGCTTCAACAAAACCTTCACGTGGAGTGAAAGTAAATTGACCATTATCTTGTTTAACTTCAACTGATTTATGAATTGCGCGAGATAACTCGCCATTTTTACCTTTTACTGTTAATAGCTGACCGTCGAGTTTAACTTCAACGCCGGCAGGAATATTAACAGGTGCCTTTGCAACACGAGACATTTTCCTACCCCTCTATTAAGCTACGTAACAGATGATCTCACCGCCTAAGCCCGCTTGACGAGCTGCACGGTCAGTCATAACACCTTTAGATGTAGAAATTACAGCAACACCTAAACCACCCATAACTTTTGGTAATTCGTCTTTACGTTTGTAAATACGAAGACCAGGACGGCTTACACGTTGGATGCTTTCTACAACCGGCTTTCCTTGGAAATATTTTAAAGTAATTTCCAACTCAGGTTTTGCACCTTCTAAAACTTTAACGCTTTCGATATAACCTTCAGCAGCTAATACGTTGGCAATTGCCACTTTTAGCTTGGAAGAAGGCATATTGATTGCAACTTTGTTCGCAGCTTGACCGTTACGAATACGGGTCAACATATCTGCGATTGGATCTTGCATACTCATTGTACTTTTTCTCCGATTCCAAAATAAAGTGGTATATTACCAGCTCGCTTTTTTAAGGCCAGGGATCTCACCGCGCATAGCAGCTTCACGAACCTTAATACGGCTTAAACCAAACTTACGTAAAACGCCGTGAGGACGTCCAGTTTGGCGGCAACGGTTACGTTGACGACTAGGGCTAGAATCGCGTGGTAAAGTTTGTAATTTTAACACTGCATCCCAACGATCTTCGTCAGAGGCATTGACATCAGAAATGATTTTCTTTAATTCTGCACGTTTAGCGAAGAATTTTTCAGCCAATTTAACGCGTTTTACATCGCGTGCTTTCATTGATTGTTTTGCCATTATAACCTGCCTTATTTACGGAATGGGAAATTAAAGGCAGCAAGTAGTGCTTGACCTTCTTCATCATTCTTAGCAGTAGTTGTGATAGTGATATCTAAACCACGTACACGATCTACTTTATCGTAATCGATTTCAGGGAAGATGATTTGTTCACGCACACCCATGCTGTAGTTACCACGACCATCAAATGATTTTGCGCTTAAACCGCGGAAGTCACGAATACGTGGAACAGCAATTGTAATTAAACGTTCAAAGAACTCCCACATACGCTCACCGCGTAGTGTTACTTTACAACCGATTGGATATCCCTGACGGATTTTAAAGCCAGCAACAGATTTACGAGCTTTAGTTACTAAAGGTTTTTGACCGCTAATTGCTGCTAAGTCCGCTACTGCGTTGTCTAGCAATTTCTTATCGGTCAATGCTTCACCCACACCCATATTCAGGGTAATCTTTTCGATTCGTGGGACTTGCATGACAGATTTGTAGCCGAATTTATTTTTTAACTCGCTTACTACTTGATCTCTGTAGTAATCATGCAGTTTCGCCATCGCATTACTCCAGTTTGTTAGATAATTTCATTGTTAGATTTGAAGAAACGTACTTTTTTGCCATCTTCGAATCTAAAACCTACACGGTCAGCTTTGTTTGTTTTTGAATTGAAAATCGCAACGTTAGAAGCATCAATAGCCGCTTCTTTTTTCACTAAACCACCAGCTTGTCCTAAAGCAGGAACTGGTTTCTCATGTTTAGTGATGATGTTGATACCTTCAACAAACACTTTACCGTTTGGTAACACTTTAGTTACCTTACCACGCTTGCCTTTGTCTTTACCGGCAAGTACGATTACTTCATCGTTTTGACGAATTTTTGCAGCCATTTCTCACTTCTCCTTACAGTACTTCTGGTGCCAAAGAAATGATCTTCATGAATTTCTCAGAACGAAGTTCACGAGTCACCGGTCCAAAAATACGAGTACCGATTGGTTGCTCTGTGTTATTGTTTAAAATTACACAAGCGTTACCATCGAAGCGAATGACTGATCCGTCTGGGCGACGAACACCCTTCTTGGTGCGCACAACAACTGCTTTTAATACATCACCTTTTTTAACTTTACCGCGTGGAATTGCTTCTTTCACAGTAACTTTGATAATGTCACCAATAGCAGCATAACGACGGTGCGATCCACCTAGAACCTTGATACACATTACACTGCGAGCACCAGAGTTATCGGCAACATCCAGCATAGTCTGTTCTTGGATCATATTTTATGCTCCGTTAAGTTAATAATACACCCTTTCGGGACGAACCTATCCATACCTTAGAAAGGTATATGGCGGATAGGTGGCGGAGTTTACCAAAATCAAGCAAGAAACGCAATTAAAATTTTATGCTTAAATCAGAGTGCTTAAAGTGCGGTCAAATTTTTATGACTTTTTAGCAAACTTTGGAAAGAAAAAAGCCAACGGTATAAACCATTGGCTTTTATTTTAACTTGTTAATTAAGCAATAACTGCTTTCTCAACAACACGAACTAAAGTCCAAGATTTGGTTTTAGAGAGAGGACGACATTCGCGAATCTCTACTACATCACCTAATTTGGCTTCGTTGTTCTCATCGTGTACGTGTAATTTAGTTGTACGACGGATAAATTTACCGTATAACGGGTGTTTTACCTTACGTTCAATAGCAACAACGAAAGATTTTTCCATTTTGTCGCTAACAACTTTACCTTGTACGCTACGAATTTTATCAGTCATTACTCACCCGCCTTCTCAGTTAAAATGGTTTTAATGCGTGCGATATCACGACGCACTTGTTTAGCCTGATGGGTTTGTTGAAGCTGACCGGTGGCTGTTTGCATGCGCAATTTGAATTGTTCACCTAAAAGGTTCACTAATTCATCATTCAGCTCTTCAACACTTTTTGTACGTAAATCTTGAGCTTTCATTACATCACCGTCTTAGTTACGAAGGTGGTCTTGATTGGCAATTTAGCAGCAGCTAATGCAAATGCTTGTCTTGCGATCTCTTCAGACACACCATCCATTTCATAAAGTACTTTACCCGGTTGGATTAAGGCTACCCAGTACTCAACGTTACCTTTACCTTTACCCATACGGACTTCTAATGGTTTTTCAGTAATTGGTTTATCTGGGAAAACACGGATCCAGATTTTACCTTGACGTTTAACTGCACGCGTCATTGCACGACGAGCCGCTTCAATTTGACGAGCGGTTAAACGACCACGACCAACTGCTTTTAACCCGAATGTACCGAAGCTAACTTCTGTACCACCCGCGATACCACGGTTACGGCCTTTGTGAACTTTACGGAATTTTGTACGTTTTGGTTGCAACATTTAGCGTTTCTCCTTACTTACGACCTTTGCCACGCGGAGCCTTTTTAGGCTTGTCGGCAGGTTGTTGTTCTGATTGCGCAACTGCAGCCATTCCACCCAAAATTTCACCTTTGAAGATCCATACTTTAACGCCAATTACACCGTATGTAGTATGAGCTTCTGCAGTGTTATAATCGATGTCCGCACGAAGAGTATGTAGAGGTACACGACCTTCACGATACCATTCAGAACGTGCGATTTCTGCACCACCTAAACGACCGCTAACTTCAACTTTGATACCTTTAGCACCTAAACGCATTGCGCTTTGTACCGCACGTTTCATAGCACGACGGAACATTACACGACGTTCTAATTGAGAAGCGATGCTGTCTGCAACTAATTTTGCATCTAATTCCGGTTTTTTCACTTCAGCAATGTTAATTTGAGCCGGAACGCCAGCAATTTTAGACACTGCGTTACGTAATTTTTCAACATCTTCACCTTTTTTACCAATAACGATACCAGGACGAGCTGTGTGAATTGTTACACGAATACTTTTAGCTGGACGCTCAATAGTAATACGTGAAACCGAAGCGTTTGCTAATTCTTTATTTAAGAATTTGCGTACTTTGAAGTCACCGTCAAGATTGTCGGCGAAATCTTGTGTATTCGCGAACCAAGTAGAGTTCCAAGGTTTTACAATACCTAGGCGAATACCATTTGGATTTACTTTTTGACCCATTGCTATTCCTCTACTTATTAACGATCTGACACAACCACAGTAATGTGGCTAGTACGTTTTAAAATACGATCTGCACGACCTTTAGCACGTGGCATAACACGTTTCATGCTAGGACCTTCGTCAACGAAGATTTTAGCAACTTTAAGATCATCGATATCTGCACCATCATTATGCTCTGCATTAGCAATAGCAGACTCTAATACTTTTTTCACTAAAGCCGCAGCTTTTTTGTTAGTAAAAGTTAAGATTTCTAATGCTTGCGCAACTTTTTTACCACGAATTAAATCGGCAACTAAGCGAGCTTTTTGGGCAGAAGTGCGAGCGTAACGATGTTTTGCGATAGTTTCCATCTATTTACCTCTTATTTCTTAGCTTTCTTATCTGCCGCGTGACCGCGGTATGTACGAGTCGGTGCAAATTCACCTAATTTATGGCCGATCATTTCATCAGATACATAAACAGGAACGTGCTGACGACCATTATGGACTGCGATGGTCAATCCGATCATTGAAGGAATGATCATTGAACGACGGGACCAAGTTTTGATTGGTTTTTTATCCCCGCTTTCCACCGCCTTCTCTACCTTCTTCAACAAGTGTAGGTCAAGGAAAGGACCTTTCTTGAGAGAACGTGGCATGGCTTATCCTCTTATTAATTTAAATTATTTGCCACGACGACGTACGATGAATTTATCAGTACGTTTATTGTGACGAGTTTTCTTACCTTTAGTTTGAACGCCCCAAGGAGTTACTGGGTGTTTACCAAAGTTACGACCTTCACCACCACCATGTGGGTGATCTACTGGGTTCATTGCAGTACCACGAACTGTAGGGCGAATGCCTCTCCAACGGTTAGCACCAGCTTTACCCAATACGCGAAGCATATGTTCTGAGTTACCAACTTCACCGATTGTAGCAACACATTCAGCTAATACTTTACGCATTTCGCCTGAACGTAAACGTAAAGTTACATAGTTGCCTTCACGAGCGATGATTTGTACATAAGCACCAGCAGAACGAGCGATTTGACCGCCTTTACCTGGTTTTAATTCGACGTTATGTACTGTTGAACCAACTGGGATATTACGCATTGGTAATGAGTTACCCACCTTAATTGGTGAGTTAACGCCAGATTGGATTTGATCGCCAACTGACAAACCTTTAGGTGCTAAGATATAACGGCGTTCACCATCTTTATAAAGCACTAAAGCAATGTTAGCTGAACGGTTTGGATCATATTCTAAACGTTCAACAACCGCTGGGATATCTAACTTGTTACGTTTGAAATCGATTAAACGGTAATGTTGTTTATGACCACCACCGATGTGGCGAGTGGTAATACGACCATAATTGTTACGACCACCAGTTTTAGATTTAGTATCTAGAAGAGGCGCGTAAGGTTTACCCTTGTGTAATTCAGGGTTCACGATTTTAACAACGTGACGACGACCAGCGGAGGTCGGCTTACATTTAACGATAGCCATTCTCTAATTTCCTCCGATTACTCTGCACTGTCCACGAAGTCCAAGTTTTGGCCTTCGGCTAAAGTTACATAAGCTTTTTTCCAGTCGCTGCGACGACCCATTTTGTTACCACGGCGTTTAGTTTTACCTTTAACAACCACAGTACGAACTGAGTCAACTTTTACTTCAAATAATTGAGCAACAGCAGCAGCAATTTCAGCTTTGTTCGCATCTAAAGCAACTTTAAGTACAACAGTATTAGATTTTTCAGCATTGTTAGTTGCTTTTTCAGAGATATGCGGTGCACGTAGCACGCTTAGCAAACGTTCTTGACTCATGCTAGGATCTCCTCAATTTGTTTCACAGCGTCAACAGTAACAATCACTTTATCGAAAGCGATTAAGCTAACTGGATCGATACCTTGAACATCACGTACATCAACTTTATATAAGTTACGTGCCGCTAAGAATAGATTTTCATCTAAACTTGCTGTGATAATTAACGCATCTTCAACTGCTAAATCTTTTAATTTTTGTACTAAAACTTTAGTTTTTGGTGCATCTAATTCGAATTTCTCAACAACAACTAAACGGTCTTGACGAACTAATTCAGAAAGAATGCTTTTGATAGCACCACGGTACATTTTCTTGTTCACTTTTTGGCTGTGATCTTGTGGTTTAGCCGCGAAGGTTGTACCACCAGAACGCCAGATTGGTGATTTGATATCACCAGAACGAGCACGACCTGTACCTTTTTGACGCCAAGGTTTTTTACCTGAACCAGACACTTCAGCACGAGTTTTTTGCGCACGAGTACCTTGACGAGCACCTGCTGCATAAGCAACAACAACTTGGTGAATCAAAGCTTCGTTAAACTCACGTCCGAAGGTAGTTTCAGAAACAGTTAGTGCATTTGCACCTACAACTTGTAATTCCATCTCTATCTCCTAGACTTATGCTTTAACTGCTGGCTTAACGATAACATCGCCATTGATAGCACCAGGTACAGAACCTTTTACTAATAGCAATTTACGCTCAGCATCTACACGAACAACTTCAAGTGATTGAACGGTTACTCGCTCAGCACCTAAATGTCCTGCCATTTTTTTACCTTTAAACACACGACCTGGAGTTTGGTTTTGACCAATAGAACCAAGTACACGATGTGATAAAGAGTTACCGTGTGTAGCATCTTGAGTACGGAAGTTCCAACGTTTAACACCACCTTGAAAACCTTTACCTTTAGAAGTACCAGTAACATCTACTTTTTTAACATCTGCAAAGATGTCAACATTGATTTCTTGACCTAAAGTGAATTCATCACCTTCAGTACGAAATTCCCATAAACCGCGACCAGCTTCAACACCTGCTTTCACGAAATGACCTGCTTCAGGTTTAGTTACACGATTCGCTTTTTTAGAACCAGTAGTAACTTGAACTGCAGTATAGCCATCGTTTTCAAGAGTTTTAACTTGAGTTACGCGGTTGGCTTCGATTTCGATAACGGTAACTGGTACTGAAACACCGTCTTCATTGAAGATACGGGTCATACCAACTTTACGACCGACTAAACCAATCATTGTAATAACCTCTTAATTAACCTAGGCTGATCTGCACGTCCACGCCGGCAGCCAAATCTAAACGCATTAATGCATCAACAGTTTTTTCTGTTGGCTCTACGATATCTACTAAACGTTTGTGTGTACGAATTTCGTATTGATCACGCGCGTCTTTGTTCACGTGTGGAGAAATCAACACGGTGAAACGCTCTTTACGAGTTGGTAAAGGGATTGGACCACGAACTTGTGCACCAGTACGTTTAGCTGTTTCTACGATCTCCGCAGTAGATTGATCGATCAAACGGTGATCGAAAGCTTTTAAGCGGATACGGATTCTTTGGTTCTGCATTAGACCAGAGCTCCAATAAAATTTAGCTAATAAAAAACTAACACCAATCACAATTCTAACTTCAAAATAGAAAAGGAGGTGTAAGTTACCTGTTATATAGTCTCCAAATCGGAAACATTGTTAGTATTACATATCGTAATACTCGTTTAATAAATGATTACATTAAACGGCTTTCAATATCTGAAAGCCCGTGGATATTACACAAAAACACCTAATTATGCAAGCTTTTTGTTCAATTAATTTCCACATACAAAAAAGTGCGGTCATTTTCCCGAATGTTTTTCAGATGAAAACAAGATAAAAAATGACCGCACTTTAATATAAATGAAATCTATAGTTTGTTATCTAACATTGCAATATGTCTTGTTGCAGCAATCCAAGCACCAACATAACCCATAATCAAGCAGCTGACTAATAAGAAGATTAGCTCACCAATGCCTAATCCATTGAGCTCAAATGTCACCGCAAAGATATCCGTTACATATTTCACCGCTGATGTAAAGTATCCTACAATAAGACTGCTAAAGAGTGCTGCAACCAATCCGCCCAACACCGCATAAATCATGCCTGTATAAAGATAAGGACGAAGAATGAATTGATCTGTAGCACCTAATAGTTTCATCACATCAATGCTTGCTAGGCTACTATAGACATCCGAGCGAATACTATTTCCGATAACAAGGAATACCGCAATGGTCATCAAAACCGTGCAGAAAATTGCCACATGCGCAAATAACCACGAAAGTGCGGTCAATTTTTCCATCCAATCGTTATCTAAACGAACTTCTTGCACCCCTTTAATTTTATTTAAGTTGGTACGTAATTCTGCTCGTTTTTCAGATGCATTAAAGTCTTTAGACGGCTTCACCATCACGACTGCCGGTAATGGATTATCATCTAAAATCTCTAATTCTTCACCAAAACCAGACCAACTTTTGAATTCTTTTAAGCTTTCTTGGCGAGAAACATAATTTAAAGATTCCACGCCTTCCTGTTGACGGATTTTTTCCACCACTAAGTTAGCATCTTCTTCACTTAAATTTTTGTGTAAGTAGATTGTGAGTTCGCTTTCCGGATAAAATTGAGTCGTCGCTAAATGTAAATTTTTCCATAACAAATAACTCACCGTTGGAATTGTTAAAGACACGGCAATAACAAGAATTGTGAGCAATGTACCAAATTTACACTTTAACAAATCGCTACAAACCGAACGCAATGTATAGGCAGTTTGCACGCCAAAAGAAGCATCAATACGTCTTGTCATTTTTTATCCTTAATAGCGTAAATAGCCTTGTTCAAGTACAAGACATGGTTTTGGTTTTTGTTGAATTAAATTGATATCGTGTGTTGCAATTAATACTGTCATGCCTAAACGATTAAATTCTTCAAAAAGATTGAAAATCCCTAAAGAAAGTTCTCCATCTAAGTTGCCTGTCGGCTCATCCGCTAATAAAAGTTGCGGTTTATGCACGATTGCACGTGCGATATCTACGCGTTGTTGTTCCCCACCTGAGATTTGTGGCGGCATATAATTCGCTTTACTGCGTAAACCCACGCGATCTAACGCAACCAATGCACGTGTATGCGCTTCTTTCGGGTTCATGCCAGCAATAATCAATGGCAGCGCCACATTTTCTACCACGCTACGATCCGTTAATAGACGGTAATCTTGGTGAACCATACCGATTTGGCGGCGTAAAAATGGGATTTCATACTTAGACAAACGCGTAATATCATGGCCATTAAACCAAATATTACCAGCATTCGCCTTTTCCATTCCCATGATTAATTTAAGCAAGGTACTTTTACCCGCGCCTGAATGCCCAACAAGATAAGTCATACTTCCAACAGGAAGATGAAAATTCAAACCCTGCAAGGCCGGCTGAGTCGCACCGTGATAAGCTTTAGAGACATTTGAAAATCGAATCACTTTATTATTCCTTTTTATTCTTCATTTTCGTGAACAAACAATGCTTCAATAAATTCTTCTGCATTAAATTTGCGTAAATCCTCAATCTTTTCGCCTACACCAATATAGCGAATTGGTAAATTAAACTGATCCGCAATAGCGAAAATCACGCCACCTTTTGCTGTGCCGTCTAACTTAGTTAATGAAATACCGGTTAACCCAACCGCTTCATCAAAGAGTTTTGCTTGGCTAATCGCATTTTGTCCTGTACCTGCGTCAAGCGTAAGCATAATCTCATGCGGTGCGGTTTCATCATATTTTCTCATGACACGAACAATTTTCTTCAATTCATCCATGAGATTATTTTTATTTTGTAAACGTCCTGCCGTATCCGCAATTAAAACATCAATGTTACGTGCTGCGGCAGATTGCATCGCATCAAAAATGACTGACGCTGAATCTGAACCCGTACTTTGTGCCACTACCGGAATATTGTTACGCACACCCCATACTTGAAGTTGTTCGACTGCTGCGGCACGGAAAGTATCCCCTGCTGCTAACATGACTGATTTACCTTCATTTTGGAATTTACGAGCTAACTTACCAATTGTGGTTGTTTTACCTACACCATTCACGCCAACCATCAAAATAACATACGGTTTTTTAGTCGTATCAATAACTAGCGGCTGCGCAACAGGTTTTAAGATCTCCGCCATTTCAACTTTAAGTTGTTGGTAAAGTAATTCCGCATCTTGTAATTGTTTACGACTTGCATGCTCCGTTAAATTCTTAATGATTTTATTAGTTGTTGGCACGCCAATATCGGAAATTAAAAGTTGCTCTTCCAACTCATCAAACAAATCATCATCAATTTTCTTGCCTAAAAAGAAAGATCGGAAACCCGCACCAATATTTTGTTTGGTTTTGAGTAAGCCTTTAACTAAACGGCTGAAAAAGCCGCCTTCACTTGGTTTTTCTTGCGTTTCGGTATTGATATCTGAACGTAATTCGTCTTTAACATCGTCAACAATTTCAGATTCAATCTCGGCTTCAACCACAGGAAGATCTTCAATGACATTATCTTGTTCAATAATGCTTTCTGTTGGCTCTTCCGTAGGAAGTACGGTAGCAATTTCTTCTGTTTTTACTGTTTCTTCATCAATTGTTTCAATCACTGGTGTATCTAAAACAGGTTCAATATTGACCGCACTTTCAGGTGAAATCACTTGTTCTACGATAGGTTCAAGATGCTCAACAACGCCCCCTTCTGCTTTATCTTGTTGCAGTTGTTCAGCTAATTCCTGTAATTCTTCCTGTTCAACTTGCTCTAATTGAATGTTCTCTCCAGCGTGAACAATTTCTTCCTCAGGTGAAACATCGGCAGGTTCGACAGATGGCTCTTCAATAATTGGCTCAATTTTTTGTTCTTCTTGCTTTTTATTGCGACCAAAAAGAGAGGCCCAAAATCCACCTTTTTTCTTTTCTTCTGACATAAATTCTTCTCTTAAACACAAATCTGTAAAAAATATTGACTATTCTAACAAAAAATCGTCTAAACTAAGCACAATTTTCACTACAAATCTGTTTCTTTATGAAAAAAATGCAAGTTCAAAACGCCAAAGGCGAAGTTCGAATCATCGCAGGTCTTTGGCGAGGGCGAAAATTACCGGTTTTAAATGCAGAAGGTTTGCGTCCAACAGGCGATCGCGTAAAAGAAACCTTATTCAACTGGTTGATGCCTTACATTGTGGATAGCCATTGTCTTGATTGCTTTGCAGGCAGTGGCTCACTTGGTTTTGAAGCCCTTTCTCGCCAAGCGAAACAGGTGACGTTTTTAGAGTTAGATAAAAATGTGGCAAACCAATTAAAGAAAAATTTGCAAACGCTAAAAACAACGAGTGAACAAGCTCAGGTAATCAATCAAAATAGTTTAGAATTTTTAAAACAAGTGCAAAATCAACCGCACTTTGATGTGGTATTTTTAGATCCACCTTTTCATTTTGGCTTAGCAGAACAAGCAATTACTCTCTTGGAGGAAAAGAATTGGCTGTTACCCCATGCATTGATTTATGTGGAAACAGAAAAAGACAAACCGCTTAGCATGCCTGACAATTGGCAACTACTGAAAGAGAAAACTGCAGGCATGGTGAGTTATCGCCTGTATCAAAAAGATTAGGAAATTATTATGTTAGATATTGTGTTATACGAACCTGAAATTCCACAAAATACGGGAAATATTATTCGTCTTTGTGCGAACACTGGCTTTCGCCTTCATTTAATCGAACCACTAGGCTTTACATGGGATGATAAAAAATTACGTCGTTCCGGCTTGGATTATCATGAATTTGCCGAAATCAAAAAGCATAAAACCTTTGAAGCCTTTTTAGAAAGTGAAAAACCACAACGTCTTTTTGCGCTAACGACTAAAGGCGGCCCTGCACATAACGAAGTGCAATTTGAATTAGGGGATTATTTGATGTTTGGCCCTGAAACTCGTGGTATTCCCATGTCTATTTTAGATAGCATGCCAATGGAGCAAAAAATCCGTATCCCAATGACTGCAAATAGCCGCAGTATGAACTTATCCAACTCAGTCGCAGTGACGATTTATGAAGCTTGGCGACAGCTAGGTTACGAAGGGGCCGTGAATTTAAATTGATAAAAAATCAGTAAAATAGTCGCTTATTTTCTAAACCAAAATAAGTGGCTTTCTTTTTGCATTTAAATTGTGATCTCGATCACATATTTGTAATTTTAATATTCCCTTTTTTTAAAAATAGCAGTATAAATAAATTACATTTAGAGAGGGATCTCGATGTGCTCTACTTGATCTATCAAGCTCTTGTCTTTCTTGACGCTTCAAGCAAACCTTCCCCGTAGTCCTAAATAAAAATTGGCAGTCAAATGATTTGCCGTCCGTTTTTATCTCTAAAATTTAACAATTTAATATGCAGCAAAATTAGCTTTATCTTATATCAATAAGGATGTTGACATGAATAGAGTTAATTTTGAATTGGTCGAAACAGCAGTGGCTAAGCAGGGATGCTTACAAAAAAGTGCGGTTAT
Source organism: Haemophilus parainfluenzae (assembly GCF_900638025.1). Classification (NCBI taxonomy): domain Bacteria; kingdom Pseudomonadati; phylum Pseudomonadota; class Gammaproteobacteria; order Pasteurellales; family Pasteurellaceae; genus Parahaemophilus; species Parahaemophilus parainfluenzae. The sequence goes on along the minus strand of NZ_LR134481.1, from coordinate 627,308 downwards.
TTTTTTGACCGCACTTCCTATTTAGACTATTTACAAATCACTAACTTTGTATTGCTATTTTCTAAATAATCCTCAATTTGTTTTGGCACATCATCAGTAAAAAGATAATCCACGTCTTTGAGCTCCCCTAATCGCACAATGGCTTGTCGAGAAAATTTTGAATGATCGGTCGCTAATAACGTTTGACGAGAACTTTCTATAATGGCACGTTTCACTTGGACTTCATGATAATCATAGTCCAATAATGAACCATCAAGGTCGATTGCACTAATACCCAGAATCCCGAAATCTAAACGGAATTGCGAAATAAAATTAACCGTTGCCTCACCAATAATTCCCCCATCCTTACGCAAAGAACCTCCCGCCATCGTAATATCAAAGGTTTCATTTTGACGTAATAAATGAGCAGCATTGAGATTATTTGTCACAATGCGTAAACGCTCATGATTTAACAAGGCATTTGCCACGGCTTCAGGTGTTGTACCAATATCAATAAATAAGGAGGCGCCATTTGGAATACATTCCGCCACTTTGCGGGCAATCGCACTTTTTTGGGAAGGGAAAAATTGTTTACGCTCAATATAATCTGAATTTTCTGCGGTAGAAGAAGGTGCCGCACCACCATGATGACGACGAATTAAATCTTGCTCTGCAAGAATATTCAGATCGCGTCGAATTGTCTGAGGACTAACTTCTAATTCGATAACCAGCTCTTCTGTGCTGGCATAGCCTTTTTGCGTCACAAGCTCAACAATTTTCTGATGGCGTAATGATTGTTTCATATAAATGTCTATACAGTTGAATTAGCTAAACGCTCTACTATTAATTTTACTCTGCAGAAATCCCCAAACCAATCCTAAGATAAAGCCTGAAACATGAGCTGCGTTGCCTATATTAATACCAAACAACGGACTAATAAAGCCAAAGAGAAGACCTACCAGTAACATTGTAAAAAAACCTTCCGGTAAGTCAAAGCTATGCGGGTGCAATTTGTCCACCACCAACACATAACCTAACACCGCATACACGACACCAGATAATCCGAAAAAGACAGGACCGGTAAAGTAATTCTGTGCAGCGCCACTCACTGCAGCAGACACTAAGACCAATAATAAAAAATGGAAAGAACCAAATCGGCGTTCAATCGCACCACCAAATAACCAGAACCACGAAAGATTAAATAAAATATGAGGTACCGACAAATGCACAATAGTATGTGTGAAATAACGCCATATTTCCTGATCTTCCCAAGAATAAGCAGGATAATGGAATAAATCCATCATTGGCTCTTCAAACCCTACATTCTGCAAGAGATAAATCACTGCGCAAAGTGCGGTCAAAATAAACGTGATTTTTTGTGCGCTCAATGTGCGTTTCAATACTTTTCTCTCTTCTGACGCATCGGTTTCACTATCAAATAAAGACGGCATTTGTTATATTCCTTTTTATTTTTCGTCAATCATATAAGGTTCATTATGAAAAAACAAACTATGCCGACAGGATTTAGTGGCTTCGCTTGGGGAATCGCGGCATTTTGTTTACCCATTTTACTCTGGCCTATGGCCTCTCTGCTTTCCACTGCTTTTGCGAAAAACCCAACATTAAGCGACTTTCAGATCGATCTTTTCTCGATTATCTTTTGGGTGTATCCCTTTGTTTTGGTTTTGGTTGCGCGTTTACTTTATAAATTACATCAGCATAAACCTAAACTTGCCGTAAAATTATTGCTACTAAGTGCGGTCATTTTTTACATTGTTTTAGTTTCGGTTTGCTGCATTGGCTTTAATGCTTAAGAATATAAAAACAAAATCACAAACAACAAAAAGGGAGCTTGTGCTCCCTTCAAATTATGTTCCTAACAATCAAAAATATAAAAAATTTCCTACCTAACAATCAATTAAGCAAAGTATTTTTCTAAATCGTCACTACCACCGATGTGTTTACCCCCAATAAAGATTTGTGGTACAGTGGATCGGCCAGAAACTGCACGCACACTCACGATTGTGGCATCATGCCCTAATACGATTTCTTCAAAGCTTAAGCCTTTATCATGTAAAAGTTGTTTTGCTTTCGCGCAATATGGGCAACCAGGTTTAGTGAAGATTGCGATTGATTCTTGTACTCGGAAATCGGGTGCAATATATTTCAACATGGTATCAGCATCAGATACTTTAAATGGATCGCCAGGTTCATTTGGTTCAATAAACATTTTTTCTACAACGCCATTTTTTACAAGCATAGAATAACGCCAAGAACGTTTACCAAAACCTAAATCATCTTTTCCGACTAACATCCCCATACCTTCAGTGAAGGTGCCATTACCGTCAGGAATGAATTTTACATTGTTTGCATCTTCTGCTTCTTTCCAAGCATTCATAACGAACGTATCATTTACTGACACGACTAAAATATCATCAATACCATATTGTTTGAAAACAGGCACAAGTTCGTTATAACGTGGTAAATGAGATGATGAACAAGTTGGCGTAAAAGCACCAGGTAATGAAAAAACGACAACTGTTTTGTTATCAAATAACTCGGATGTGGTTACATCAACCCATTGATCGCCTTGACGAGTGCGGAATGTAACTTGTGGAACTTTTTTTCCTTCCATATTAGACATAATGTGTCTCCTCTGTTAGTTAAATTAAGTTGTCCTAAAAACTTTATAGGCATTATAGCAAGTTTTATGATATAGTCATAATCAATTAATTCTATCCTTTTAATTGACATATTCTATAAAGTGAGAACCCTATGAATATCCGTGATTTAGAATACTTAGTAGCCCTTTCCGAGTTTAAACATTTCCGCCGAGCGGCGGATTCTTGCAATGTTAGCCAACCCACTTTAAGTGGCCAAATTCGCAAACTAGAAGATGAATTAGGCATTGTTTTACTTGAACGTACTAGCCGTAAAGTACTCTTCACGCAATCAGGTATGTTACTTGTCGATCAAGCTCGCACTGTATTACGCGAAGTAAAATTACTCAAAGAAATGGCTAGTAATCAAGGTAAAGAAATGACAGGACCATTACACATCGGACTCATCCCAACTGTTGGTCCTTACCTACTTCCTTATATTGTACCAACATTGAAAGAAACTTTCCCAGATTTAGAAGTATTTCTTTACGAAGCCCAAACTCACCAATTATTAGAACAATTGGAGACTGGGCGCTTAGATTGTGCGATTGTCGCTCGTGTAGCCGAAACTGAAGCCTTTATCGAAGTGCCTATTTTTGATGAAAAAATGTTACTAGCAGTTTCAGAACAGCATCCATGGGCATCAGAAAGCAAAATTGCCATGAATACCTTAAAAGGGCAAGAAATGCTCATGCTAGATGACGGGCATTGTTTACGTAATCAAGCACTCGATTATTGTTTTACAGCAGGCGCCAAAGAAGATTCTCACTTCCAGGCAACTAGCCTTGAAACTTTGCGTAACATGGTGGCAGCCAATGCAGGCATCACCTTTATGCCTGAACTTGCGGTATTAAATGAGGGAACACGCGAAGGCGTCAAATATATCCCTTGCCATTCTCCAGAACCAACCCGTACCATTGCCTTAGTTTACCGCCCAGGTTCGCCATTGCGTAATCGTTATGAACGTGTTGCTCGAGCAGTCAGTAAACAAGTCAAATCTATTTTAGCGAATAAAAATAATTTATTATAGATTGAGGAAAACCAAATGGCTGGTGTTCGAGCTATTCAAAAAGAAAAAACCCGTCGAGCCTTAATTGGTGCAGCGTTCAATCAATTAAGTGCAGAAAAAAGTTTTTCTAATCTGAGTTTACGTGAAGTGGCACGTGAAGCAGGTATTGCACCGACTTCTTTCTATCGCCACTTTAGCGATATGGATGAGCTCGGCTTAGAAATGGTTGATGAAGCCGGTTTAACCCTCCGTCAATTAATGCGTCAAGCTCGCAAACGTATTGATGCTGGTGGTAGTGTGATCCGTGTCTCCGTGGAAACTTTTTTTGAGTTTATTACCCACAGTACCAACGTATTCCGTTTGCTCTTACGTGAAAGTTCGGGCACTTCTCAAGCTTTCCGTACCGCAGCTGCTCGTGAAATCAAGCACTTTGTTGATGAATTGGCTGAATACATTGCGAAGAAAAACCACTACTCGCAATATGTATCTTATGTTCAGGCTGAAGGTATGGTAACCATTGTATTCACAGCAGGTTCTAATGCCTTAGATATGACCAAAGCTGAACAAGATTTGTTAAAAGAGCGTGTTATCTTACAACTTCGTATGCTTGCCAAAGGTGGTGACTTCACTGCCCATAAAGAAAAAATGACACAAAAATAGACCGCACTTTTCTACAGAAATAAAAACACCCACAATCATGTGGGTGTTTATTGATGATAAGATAGGAATTATTGACCATTCCAAGCTTTAATCGCATCTAAACGTGCTTTCACTTTGCTACTTGAATCACCTTTGAAGTAATCTTTTGCTAAACCACCCTCAAAGCCACCGTAGTTCGGGTTAGGTAAAACAATGAATGTCTTACCAAATTTTGCTTTATTTTGAATCACAAAATCACGACGTTCTGCATTTTGTTTACCGTAGATTGCATCACCAAAATCATCTAAATTATCGCCAACATAAAGTACGATGTCATAACCTTGTTTTTCAATTTCTTCAAAACGAGCAGCTTTTGCAGATTTGTCTTTCTTCAAGTAGAATGCTGATTCTTCCACACCGTTGAAGCCTAAACGTTTCATATCGTCAATAGTTCCCGCTTTTTCATTACTGTCTTTACGGTTAGACACATAGAACATTTTACCGCCGTGGGTATTTACATAGTTATTGAATTCTACTGCGCCTGGTACCACACCTGATTGACGAGCATCTACCCAACGAGTCCAATCTTTACCATCAAACGGTTTGTTATTTTGGACTTGCCAGCCAGCATAAGGGCTGTTATCTAACATAGTTTCATCTAAATCCACCACAACAGCTTTTTTCTTACCTTTTTTCACTTTAGCGTGATCAAATGCCACTTTTGCCGCATTGTATGCTTGGTAAGAAAGTGCTTGGTATTCGCCTGATTGTTGAATCCAGTTTAGGCCTAATACCGCTTGTTGCTGAAGCTGTGCATCCGCTTCTGCACTCTTATCTTGAGTTGCACAACCAGTTAAAATAAATGCTGACATCGCTGCAATAGCGGTAAGTTTTAATGTTGTTTTCATTGATTGTTCCTTTTGTTAAAACGTTATAATGGCAGGCAAAAGTATAACAAGCCTATTCAGGCAGTGGCTATGGGTTTATCAAACTTTATAACTAATTTGTGAGATAGATCACATTTTTTATTTTAAAATTACCCCATAAGCACAATGACCTCATTTCGAAAATCATCTTATTTTTAACCGCACTTTTTCATCGCATTTCACGGCATTTCACGATAAACTATCCTAGGTTTTCAGAAATAATAGGTAATTTATGCGTCTTTTCATTGGAATTTTAGTGGGTATTCTCGTGCTCTTTCAGTACGATCTTTGGTTTGGTAAAAACGGCTATTTTGATTACAAAGATGTCGCCGCCCAAATCAAAGAGAATAAAGCTGAAAATGAAAAGCTCTCACAAAGAAATCAAATGGTTTCTGCTGAAATTCAAGGACTCACAAAGGGATTTGAATCTATTGAAGAACGTGCTCGCATGAATCATGATATGGTCAAACCAAATGAAGTGTTCTATCACATCGTCAAAGAGCATAAATAATGAAGCGTGAAATTATTGCCGTCATACCTGCTGCGGGTGTTGGAAGCCGTATGCAGGCAAATAAACCTAAGCAATATCTGAAAATTTTAGACAAGACGATTCTGGAACATACACTCTCTGTCATTCTATCCCACCCTGCAATCAATCACGTTATTCTTGCGGTAGGAAAAAATGATCCCTATCTTTCAGAAATAGCTTTATTTCCTCATCAAAACATCACCCTCGTTGAAGGTGGTAAAACACGAGCTAAGTCAGTTCTAAATGGGCTAAAAGCAATTAAAAATAACCAAGCATGGGTGTTAGTGCATGATGCGGCTAGACCTTGTTTAACAAACCAAGATTTAGATAAATTGCTCCAAATCGATGATGAACAAGGCGCTATTTTGGCCATTCCAGCAGTAGATACGATTAAACGTGCGAATAAACAACAAGATATTATTAAAACAGAAGATCGCACTGAACTTTGGCTTGCACAAACCCCTCAATTTTTCCGTTGCGATCTATTAAGAAATGCACTTGAACAGGGGCTCTCTCAAGATGCCAATATTACAGATGAAGCCTCTGCGATGGAACTGGCTGGATTTAAACCGCACTTAGTCGCGGGAAGGAGTGATAATATTAAAGTGACACGTCCAGAAGATTTAGCTTTAGCCGAATTTTATTTAACAAGGAAAACTCTATGATACGAATTGGACATGGGTTTGATGTTCATGCCTTTGGTGAAGATCGCCCTTTAATTATTGGTGGCGTTGAAGTGCCTTACCATACTGGGTTTATTGCCCATTCTGATGGTGATGTCGCCTTACATGCCTTAACAGATGCTTTATTAGGTGCGGCAGCATTAGGAGATATAGGTAAACTCTTCCCTGATACCGATATGCAATATAAAAATGCAGATAGCCGTGTTTTATTACGAGAAGCATTCCGCCAAGTACAAGAAAAAGGCTATAAAGTAAGTAATGTGGATGTGACCATTATTGCACAAGCCCCTAAAATGCGTCCTCATATCGATGCAATGCGAGGGAAGATTGCGGAAGATTTACATTGTGATATTGAGCAAGTCAATGTTAAAGCAACCACAACAGAAAAACTTGGCTTTACGGGTAGAAGTGAGGGGATTGCTTGTGAAGCTGTTGCATTGTTACTCAAAGCTTAAATTTGAAGTAAAAGAAAAGGTTGGTAAAATACCAACCTTTTTTATTCACATTAAATTCTTATTATTTTTTTAATAAATCGCGAATTTCAGTAAGTAATTCTTCCTGTGAAGGTCCTTTCACTTTTTCTACTGGTTTTTTCACTTTATTGATACCTTTGATCATCATGAAGATTACGAATGCAATGATGATGAAATCAAAGACGTTTTGAACAAATGCACCGTAGTTTAATGTTACTGCTGGAGTTTCACCTACCGCTTCTGCTAACGTGATTTTTAAATCTTTGAAATCTACACCACCAGTTAAAATACCTAATACAGGCATTGCTATATCAGCTACAAGTGAACTAACAATTTTACCAAAAGCTCCACCGATAATAACACCGACTGCCATATCAACTACATTACCACGCATTGCAAATTCGCGGAATTCTTTAATAAAACTCATAAATATTCCTTTATATTGGTTTAAAAATTAAAAGAATGCGTATTATAGGTTTTAAGATTAAAAAGTAAATTGTTATTTAAATAAAAAATGCACTCGGTTGGAATAATTTTTCTATTTCTGACACAGATTTCTTGTCATTAATATAAACAATGACACTATCACCTTCTTCAATGGTCACCTGACGACGTGCAATGATAACCTCATTTTTACGTAAAATTGCCGCAATCATTGCACCAACTGGAAGTTTAATATCGCCAATCTGTCTTCCAACCACATTGGATGTGGTCAAATCGCCATGTACCACAAGTTCAATGGCTTCCGCAGTACCATGACGCAAAGATGCCACGTTTTTGATATCCCCTTTACGCACATGTCCTAATAAAGCAGAAATTGTCGCTTGTTGTGGTGAAACCGCAATATCAATGGTTCCACCTTGAATCAAATTGATATATGCCATGCGTTGAATCAGTACCATCGCTTTTTTCGCCCCTAAACGCTTTGCCAGTAATGCCGACATAATATTGGCTTCATCGTCCGCACTTAATGATAAAAAGACATCGACGTTCTCAATATGCTCTTCAAAAAGTAAATTCTGGTCAGAAGCATCACCATGGAAAACAAGGGTTTTAGAGAGTTTCTCAGCCAAGACTTTTGCTTTTTCACCGTCTCGCTCAATAAGTTTCACTTGATACTTATCTTCTAGCTGTTTGGCTACACCTGAGGCAATATTCCCGCTGCCCACAATCATGATACGCTTGTAAGTTTTCTCAAGGCGTTGCAACTCACTCATCACCGCTTTAATATGCTCTGTCGCACAAATGAAGGTAATTTCGTCTCCCGCCTCAATAATAGTCGAACCTTGCGGGCGAATTAATTTATCATTACGTAAAATTGAAATGATCCGGCAATCAATATGTGGCATATGCTCTTTAAAAGCAGATAATGCATAACCCACTAAAGGACCACCATAATACGCTTTTACAACCACAATGCTAATTCGATTATTGGAAAAATACGCCACTTGCAACGCACCTGGATAAGCAATTAAACGAGTAATCTCATCTGTAACTAAATTTTCTGGTGAAATCAGATGATCAATTGGTACATTTTCATCATTAAATAATTTATCTTTCTCACGCAAATATTCCGCATTACGAATACGCGCAATACGTGTTGGGGTATTAAAAAGGGTATATCCCAACTGGCAAGCGATCATATTAGTTTCATCAGATGCGGTTACGGCAACCATCAAGTCTGCATCTGCTGCCCCAGCATCTCGTAAAATCTTGGGGGAAGAAGGCGAACCTTTAACCACACGTAAATCATGCTTATCTTGCAAATTCTGCAAATGTTGGGATTCATTATCGACTAGTGTGATATCGTTATCTTCACTCACTAGATTTGCTGCAAGTGTTGTCCCTACTTGCCCTGCACCTAAGATGATTATTTTCATTCTGTTCTCTCCACAACCAAAGGTCGGATACCAATTTCAGCTGAATTTAGACCGCACTTTAATGCCTCAATACGGCGACAAATGGTCGCTGTGACTTGTTCAGCTTCTGCCATTTTTTCTGTAGTAATCGAAGGATCTTGTTTATTAAATAAAAGACCATCGAGCAAACGTTCTGCATGCATACCTTCACGACAAAAATGCAATACGCCTACATCTTCAAATAATGTAGCTACTTTTGCAGTTTTAGTCGTCGCAATACCTAATGCGCCATCTTCACCGCCGAGCTCTCGGAATAATTGATGTGTTGGAAATCCGCCACAAGCTAAGAAAAAAGCTTTATTGATAACGATATTTCCCCCGCAGGTCATACGCATATATTGCCATGCTTGATCAAAATTAGGATGTTCTGCATAGCGTTGGGCTAAATTTATCGGTTTTAACGCCAATCTCACCACCGATGTATCTGGCTGAAAATGAAAGGTTGCCGCAGCCACTTCCAATGCTCCAGGTTCGTATGCATCATCCGCATCTAAAAACGCAACAAAATCGACCGCACTTTTAGCAGAGAGCATTGCGCCCCAAGTTCGAGCCATCGCGACACCACTATTTTTCGGCATTTGCTCGACAGAAATTCTGTCAGGATATTGCGCGGCAAGCTGTAAGGCTAATACAAATGTATTATCTGTAGACGTATCATCAATCAGCCAAAGACGGCCAAGATTACCTTGCAGCAACGCAGACTCTACTGCACGAACAAGCGTTTGTTCAGCGTTATAGCAAGGAATGACGACATCAATTAAAGGCAAATTCATTTAAGCTAACCGTTTTCTCAATTTTGCATAATAGAACCCATCCCCGCTATTCTCTTGTGGTAAGAATTGGATTCCAATCGTATTTTCCGTTTGTTCAAACGGCAATAGCATTAATTCTGCATCGGGTGTTTCAGCTAAAAAATGCTGTATTTGCTGACTGTTCTCATCAGGAAGCACCGAGCAAGTCGCGTAAAGCAAAATGCCATTAGGTTTCAATTTTACCCAAAGCGCTTTTAGAATTTGTCCTTGCAAGGCAACCAATTGAACAATATCCGTTTCTTGACGTAACCATTTAATATCCGGATGACGACGAATCACCCCTGTTGCCGAGCAAGGTGCATCTAATAAAATACGATCAAAGGATGCTCCACTTAAATCTATTTCTGAAAGCCACTTTTCAGGCTCGGTCGCATCACCACAAACAACCGTCGCCTGTTGATTCAAACGGGCAAGATTTTCTTTGACGCGTTTTAAGCGATGAGCCTCGACATCAAGCGCAATCACTTTCGCTTGCGGTGCCATTTCTAAAATATGTGTAGTCTTCCCACCTGGCGCCGCGCAAGCATCTAAAATTAATTCATCATTTTGTGGCTCAAGCAACAAAGCAGACCATTGTGCATTGAGATCCTGAACTGTCACCGCACCTTGTGCAAAATTTGGCAACTTTGTGACCGAAAGTGGTTGAGCTAAGCGCAAAGCATGTGGATTATCACATTCAAACGCTGCTATCTCTTGCTCTTCCAACAAAGTGCGGTAAGTTTTCGTGTTATTTTGCTGTTGATTGACCCGCAACCACATTGGTGGCTTTTGGTTATTCGCCTCAATAATTTCACGCCAATTCGGATAAGCTTTTTTGAGTTTATTCACAAACCATTCAGGATGAAGCGTTTGCCAATGTTTATCTACTACAGCAAGAATATCCTCTTGTTCCCGTAAGAAGCGACGCAGTACACCATTAACCAAACCACGGAAACTATCCGATTTTAATGATTTTGTGGCGTTCACCACTTCATCCACAGCCGCATGAGCGGGCACGCGCATATAAAGTAACTGGTACAATCCCACCAATAGCAAACAGTGCACGATGCGGGTTTTACCCTTCAATGGCTTATCTAATAGTTTTTTTATAATATTTTCTAAACGAGGTAATACGCGACAAATACCAAAGGTGATTTCCTGTAATAAAGGTAAATCCTGTGGTTTTACCTGCGATTGCACGTCAGGAAGCAATGTTGATAAGGACTTACCCTGATCTAAAACCTGTAAAATCACTTGAGCAGCAATAGCGCGTACCGAAAGAGCGGTCGATTTTCCCGTTTTTTTGCGTTGAAATACCATTAGTTTAAAACCTTACCAACCTGGAACCAATCTGCTCGACCATTGAGGAAGTCTTGCACAGACATAGGTTTCTTGCCTGCGGGCTGAAGTTGCAATAAATTTAAAACGCCTTCTTTCGTGGCAATTTGGATACCTTTTCTATCGACACTTAAAATCGTCCCAGCGGGCTTATCTACATGTGGCAACACGGCAGCAACATAAACTTTTAAGGTTTGTTCATTACCCTGCTCATCGGTTAATTGTAGGAAACTAATCGGCCAAGGATTAAACGCGCGAATATTACGTTCAAGCTGGGCTGCCGATAGCGACCAATCTAATTTAGCCTCTTCTTTGGAAAGTTTCTCTGCATAGTTACTTTGGCTATCATCTTGTTTTTCCGCAATGAACTTCCCTTCTTCCAAATGATCTAAAACATCAATCAATGCAGACGGCGCAATTTCAGCTAACTTATGGTAAAGCGAGGCAGAGGTTTCTTGCACATCAATATCACAATACACTTTATGTAACATATCGCCAGTATCTAAACCCACATCCATTTGCATAATTGTCACACCTGTTTGTTGATCACCTGCCCAAATAGAGCGCTGAATAGGTGCTGCGCCACGCCAACGTGGTAAGAGAGAGCCATGCACATTTAAACAACCTAAACGAGGCATATCTAACACTGCTTGAGGTAAAATCAAACCATAAGCGACAACAACCATTACATCAGCATTTAACGCTTTAAGCTCTGCTTGTGCTTCTTCTTTACGCAAGGATTTTGGTTGATAAACCGGAATTTGATGCTGTTCTGCTAATTGCTTTACAGGACTCGCTTGCAATTTTTTACCACGGCCAGCCGGTTTATCTAGCTGCGTATAAACAGCAATAATATTATGATGTGAATTTAAGAGTGCAGCAAGATGTTGTGCTGCGAAGTCCGGTGTACCGGCAAAGATGATATTCAATGGTTTCATAATGTTCTACGTTATGGCGTTGATAGGAAAAGTGCGGTCATTTTATACCGCACTTTTGATTATTGTTTTGCAATTTGTTTTTTATATTTCACTAATTTTTCTTTGATACGTTGACGTTTCAATGGTGAAAGATAATCCACAAATAAAATACCGTTCAAATGATCGATCTCATGTTGAATACAGATTGCTAATAAACCATCTGCATCAAGCGTAAATTCTTTTCCATGACGATCTAACGCTTTTACCGTGATTTTTTCTTTACGAGGCACTAAAGCACGGAATCCTGGAATAGATAAACAACCTTCTTCAATCCCAGTTTCACCTTCAGAAGCCAAAATTTCTGGGTTGATCAACACTAACTGATTTTGTTTGTCACCTTCAATATCAATCGTAATAATACGTTGCAAAATATCTACTTGTGGTGCAGCAAGACCAATGCCTTCTTCTAGGTACATCGTATCAAACATATCATCTACAATTTTGCGAATGTCATCATTGACTTCGACAACTGGCTCACAAACAATTTTTAGGTGATCATCTGGATAAATTAATACATTAAGTGCGGTCATATTTTCTCTTGTTTTATAAAAATTACAGCGATGATTGTATCATAGAATCAACGCTTTGCTAAAATATTGAAAACTCCATAAACAAAAACCCCAAGCCATTCAGCTCGGGGTTCTACATTCAGTACCTGGCGGTGTCCTACTCTCACATGGGGAAACCCCACACTACCATCGGCGCATCAGCGTTTCACTTCTGAGTTCGGTATGGGGTCAGGTGGGACCACCGCTCTATCGCCGCCAGGATTATTCCTTTAATAACTTTTCTATTTCTCTCTGCTCCGCTATCTCTAGCGTCTCACAACCAAACAAGCTGATTCACCTAAAAACTTTCTTCTTCTCTTTCTTCTCTGAGTTTTTTATTTTAATCTCACAACCTCAAAAACCCTTGAGCGTTGTATAGTTAAGCCTCTCGGGCAATTAGTATCTGTTAGCTCAACGGCTCACACCGCTTACACACCAGACCTATCTACGTCTTAGTCTTAAACAACCCTTACTGTCTTAAAAACAGGGAGAACTCATCTCTTGGCAAGTTTCGTGCTTAGATGCTTTCAGCACTTATCTCTTCCGCACTTAGCTACCCGGCAATGCGTCTGGCGACACAACCGGAACACCAGTGGTGCGTCCACTCCGGTCCTCTCGTACTAGGAGCAGCCCCAACCAATTCTCCAACGCCCACGGCAGATAGGGACCGAACTGTCTCACGACGTTCTAAACCCAGCTCGCGTACCACTTTAAATGGCGAACAGCCATACCCTTGGGACCTACTTCAGCCCCAGGATGTGATGAGCCGACATCGAGGTGCCAAACACCGCCGTCGATATGAACTCTTGGGCGGTATCAGCCTGTTATCCCCGGAGTACCTTTTATCCGTTGAGCGATGGCCCTTCCATTCAGAACCACCGGATCACTATGACCTACTTTCGTACCTGCTCGACTTGTCCGTCTCGCAGTTAAGCTTGCTTATACCATTGCACTAACCTGACGATGTCCGACCGTCATTAGCAAACCTTCGTGCTCCTCCGTTACTCTTTGGGAGGAGACCGCCCCAGTCAAACTACCCACCAGACACTGTCCGAGACCACGTTTCGTAATCTTCGTTAGAACATCAAACGTTAAAGGGTGGTATTTCAAGGACGACTCCATAATCACTGGCGTGACTACTTCTAAGTCTCCCACCTATCCTACACATCAAAATTCAATGTTCAGTGTCAAGCTATAGTAAAGGTTCACGGGGTCTTTCCGTCTAGCCGCGGGTACACCGCATCTTCACGGCGATTTCAATTTCACTGAGTCTCGGGTGGAGACAGCCTGGCCATCATTATGCCATTCGTGCAGGTCGGAACTTACCCGACAAGGAATTTCGCTACCTTAGGACCGTTATAGTTACGGCCGCCGTTTACTGGGGCTTCGATCAGGAGCTTCTCTTTCGATTACACCATCAATTAACCTTCCAGCACCGGGCAGGCATCACACCCTATACGTCCACTTTCGTGTTTGCAGAGTGCTGTGTTTTTAATAAACAGTTGCAGCCAGCTGGTATCTTCGACCGGTTCAACCTTCAGGGGCAAGCCCTTACAATCTACGCCGGCGCACCTTCTCCCGAAGTTACGGTGCTATTTTGCCTAGTTCCTTCACCCGAGTTCTCTCAAGCGCCTGAGTATTCTCTACCTGACCACCTGTGTCGGTTTTCAGTACGGTTTAGATAAACCTGAAGCTTAGTGGCTTTTCCTGGAAGTGTGGTATCGGTTACTTCAGCTCCGTAGAGCCTCGTCATCATCTCTCAGTGTTAAAGAAGTCCGGATTTGCCTAAACTTCACACCTACTAACTTAAACGCACATATCCAACAGTGCGATAACCTAACCTGCTCCGTCCCCACATCGCAGTTTATCCAAGTACGGGAATATTAACCCGTTTCCCATCGACTACGCTTTTCAGCCTCGCCTTAGGGGCCGACTCACCCTGCCCCGATTAACGTTGGACAGGAACCCTTGGTCTTCCGGCGAACGGGTTTTTCACCCGTTTTATCGTTACTTATGTCAGCATTCGCACTTCTGATACGTCCAGCAAACCTCTCGATTCACCTTCTTCCGCTTACAGAACGCTCCCCTACCCAACAGACTTTCGTCTGATGCCGCAGCTTCGGTGCTATATTTGAGCCCCGTTACATCTTCCGCGCAGGCCGACTCGACTAGTGAGCTATTACGCTTTCTTTAAATGATGGCTGCTTCTAAGCCAACATCCTAGCTGTCTAAGCCTTCCCACTTCGTTTCCCACTTAATATAGACTTTGGGACCTTAGCTGGCGGTCTGGGTTGTTTCCCTCTCCACGACGGACGTTAGCACCCGCCGTGTGTCTCCTGAGTATCACTCTTCGGTATTCGTAGTTTGCATCGGGTTGGTAATCCGGGATGGACCCCTAGCCGAAACAGTGCTCTACCCCCGAAGGTGTCCGCTCAAGGCTCTACCTAAATAGATTTCGGGGAGAACCAGCTATCTCCCGGTTTGATTGGCCTTTCACCCCCAGCCACAAGTCATCCGCTAATTTTTCAACATTAGTCGGTTCGGTCCTCCAGTTAGTGTTACCCAACCTTCAACCTGCCCATGGCTAGATCACCGGGTTTCGGGTCTATACCTTGCAACTATTCGCCCAGTTAAGACTCGGTTTCCCTTCGGCTCCCCTATTCGGTTAACCTCGCTACAAAATATAAGTCGCTGACCCATTATACAAAAGGTACGCAGTCACCCTTTCAGGCTCCCACTGCTTGTACGTACAAGGTTTCAGGTTCTATTTCACTCCCCTCACCGGGGTTCTTTTCGCCTTTCCTTCACAGTACTGGTTCACTATCGGTCAATCAGGAGTATTTAGCCTTGGAGGATGGTCCCCCCATCTTCAAACAGGATATCACGTGTCCCGCCCTACTTATCATTAGCTTAGTACCATGACCTGGACTTCGAGTACGGGGCTATCACCCTGTATCGCCAAACTTCCCAGCTTGTTCCTCTGTCTCTGTCATTATCACTAACAGGCTCCTTCGCGTTCGCTCGCCGCTACTAACGAAATCTCGGTTGATTTCTTTTCCTCGGGGTACTTAGATGTTTCAGTTCTCCCGGTTTGCCTCACTTACCTATGTATTCAGTAAGTGATAGTAGATTCTTCATCTACTGGGTTTCCCCATTCGGACATCTTGGATTAAACGCCTCTTATCGACTCATCCAAGCTTTTCGCAGATTAGCACGTCCTTCATCGCCTCTGATTGCCAAGGCATCCACCTTGTACGCTTAGTCACTTAACTATACAACCTCAAAAATTCTTGATGTTGTGTTTTCAACTAAACACTTGATTGCTTTTGTTCAATCAAGATTTTATTCTTACTCAGACTTTTTCTTATCCTTTAAGGACTTGAAAGTCTCTTCAGTTTTTCAGCTTGTTTCCTGGTTGTTAAAGAACAGAAGATAATAAAGTTATCTTTATTTGGCGTCCCCACGGGGATTCGAACCCCGGTTACCGCCGTGAAAGGGCGATGTCCTAGGCCTCTAGACGATGGGGACAACAAATAAAGATACTCTATCTTACACTTTGCTTACGCACTTTTCTCTCTTCATTCATTTTCTACAATATATCAATCAATCTGTGTGGACACTTATTGTCTCTCGTTTTTGGTAAGGAGGTGATCCAACCGCAGGTTCCCCTACGGTTACCTTGTTACGACTTCACCCCAGTCATGAATCATACCGTGGTAAACGCCCTCCAAAAGGTTAAGCTATCTACTTCTGGTACAACCCACTCCCATGGTGTGACGGGCGGTGTGTACAAGGCCCGGGAACGTATTCACCGCAACATTCTGATTTGCGATTACTAGCGATTCCGACTTCATGGAGTCGAGTTGCAGACTCCAATCCGGACTTAGACGTACTTTGTGAGATTCGCTCCAGCTCGCACTCTCGCTTCCCTCTGTATACGCCATTGTAGCACGTGTGTAGCCCTACTCGTAAGGGCCATGATGACTTGACGTCATCCCCACCTTCCTCCGGTTTATCACCGGCAGTCTCCTTTGAGTTCCCGACCGAATCGCTGGCAACAAAGGATAAGGGTTGCGCTCGTTGCGGGACTTAACCCAACATTTCACAACACGAGCTGACGACAGCCATGCAGCACCTGTCTCAGAGTTCCCGAAGGCACCAATCCATCTCTGGAATGTTCTCTGGATGTCAAGAGTAGGTAAGGTTCTTCGCGTTGCATCGAATTAAACCACATGCTCCACCGCTTGTGCGGGCCCCCGTCAATTCATTTGAGTTTTAACCTTGCGGCCGTACTCCCCAGGCGGTCGATTTATCACGTTAGCTACGGGCGCCAAACTCAAAGTTCAACCCCCAAATCGACATCGTTTACAGCGTGGACTACCAGGGTATCTAATCCTGTTTGCTCCCCACGCTTTCGCACATGAGCGTCAGTACATTCCCAAGGGGCTGCCTTCGCCTTCGGTATTCCTCCACATCTCTACGCATTTCACCGCTACACGTGGAATTCTACCCCTCCCTAAAGTACTCTAGACTCCCAGTCTGAAATGCAATTCCCAGGTTAAGCCCGGGGCTTTCACACCTCACTTAAAAGTCCGCCTGCGTGCCCTTTACGCCCAGTTATTCCGATTAACGCTCGCACCCTCCGTATTACCGCGGCTGCTGGCACGGAGTTAGCCGGTGCTTCTTCTGTAGTTAACGTCAATTGGCTAGCCTATTAAACTAACCACCTTCCTCGCTACCGAAAGAACTTTACAACCCGAAGGCCTTCTTCATTCACGCGGCATGGCTGCGTCAGGGTTGCCCCCATTGCGCAATATTCCCCACTGCTGCCTCCCGTAGGAGTCTGGGCCGTGTCTCAGTCCCAGTGTGGCTGGTCATCCTCTCAGACCAGCTAGAGATCGTCGGCTTGGTGAGCCTTTACCTCACCAACTACCTAATCCCACTTGGGCTCATCTTATGGCATGTGGCCCGAAGGTCCCACACTTTAATCTTTCGATATTACGCGGTATTAGCTACAGTTTCCCGTAGTTATCCCCCTCCATAAGCCAGATTCCCAAGCATTACTCACCCGTCCGCCACTCGTCATCAAAGAAGCAAGCTTCTTTATGTTACCGTTCGACTTGCATGTGTTAAGCCTGCCGCCAGCGTTCAATCTGAGCCATGATCAAACTCTTCAATTCAAGTTCAATCGCTCAATACTGCTGACATAAAATGTCACTACTTAAAAAGTATTATGAATTTCTAGTTAGCACCTATTAAGACTTCAAAATTAAAAAATATTTTTAAAACAAGTCAATCAACAAGTGCCCACACAGATTGTCTGATATATTGTTAAAGAGCAAAAAATAACGACGCACTGGTTTTTCTTAAGATTCACAACAGCGCGTCGTTGTGTGGGGCGTATTATAGGCATTTCAGAATTCTTTGCAAGTGATTTTTTAAAAAAACTCGTTAACCGATTATTTTTTAGGCATGAATTCCTTTGCGTAATACTCTCTAACTAACCTTTTTAGACGCTCGTTTACAACGTCTAAATCCATTTGCGGAGAGTATTTCATTAAGTTTACTAAGGCCTCTTTCCTTCTCTTTTTCAGTGTAAAACTCACAATTACGATTTTCCAAAGCTCCGCGAAGTCGCCAATAAAAAGCTTCACTTGCACTAATATCCGCTTTCTTCAAACGAACAATCGCATTTTCAGCACCAATTTTTCGTAAAGTATCGACATTGTCAATCCCTACTTTATTTAATGCTCGTTCATACTTTATCGATAAATTTGGTAAGTCCCTAATTCGCCCAACATTAGATAGCGCAAAATCGAGTTTCTCCTTCCTTATTTGAGTAATTGAAAGAATAATCAACGTTCTCATTAGAACGTTATCCTTTAAGATACTTTCGGTTAAAGCATAATAATCAGATAATACAAAACGCTTATTGAGTTCATTTGTTGTAAAAGATTTACATCCAAGTCCTTTTAATTTTATTGAAAGCTCATCCTTAGCTCGCAAGTAAACTTTATTGTTTACCCAAACAGCAAACATATCTTTTTGTTTATGAAACAAGCCATATCCCGTAAATAGATTCTTACTTGTCACATCTCCAATAAGTTGATTTAGCAAATCACATACTTTGGTAATATTATCATTAGGTATCGGTAGGATTTTCATTTTAAAGCTCCCCTTAGAGTAAAGTTTATTTATCTATAACTAAGAAGTACTTCTATAGAATAGTTATACCATAATCGATTAAGTGTAACGAAGAGAAATTTTCAATTTTGTGAGATAGATCGCAAATATAAAATTTATTTTTAAATAGGTAATTAGATAATGAAAAATAATTTTATAATTAGATACTTAAACTCATTGAAGATAGTAAAATAACAATCAATAATAACTAAAATTATTCTTATATAAGTAATTATCATAAACGCTATATTTACGATAAGTATTTTTGATATGGCTATGGCTACTACATTAGTCTAAAACTTGGAATCTAGTTCACATTTTTTCAGTAAGGAAAAATTTTTCCTTGATACTGTACATCAATACAGATATAATCTAACCAAATTTAGATAACTCTATTTAAGAAGGTTTTATATGGCAACTCAAGAAGAAAAGCAAAAAGCGCTCGCCGCAGCACTTGGTCAAATTGAAAAGCAATTCGGTAAAGGCTCAATTATGAAATTGGGCGATACTCAAGCCCTTGATGTAGAATCTGTTTCAACTGGTTCTTTAGGTCTTGATGTAGCTCTTGGTATTGGTGGTTTACCAATGGGTCGTATTGTTGAAATTTTTGGACCTGAATCTTCTGGTAAAACAACCTTAACTTTATCTGTTATCGCTCAAGCACAGAAAGTAGGTAAAACCTGTGCATTTATAGATGCGGAGCATGCACTTGATCCTATTTATGCAGCAAAACTTGGTGTTGATGTTAAAGAGCTCTTAGTCTCCCAACCAGACAACGGTGAACAAGCACTTGAAATTTGTGATGCCTTAGTGCGCTCTGGAGCGGTAGATGTGGTCATTGTGGACTCTGTTGCTGCACTTACCCCAAAAGCTGAAATCGAAGGTGAAATGGGTGATTCACACATGGGTTTACAAGCGCGTTTGATGTCTCAAGCACTACGTAAATTAACCGGTCAGATCAAAAATGCAAACTGTCTCGTTATCTTCATTAACCAAATTCGTATGAAAATAGGTGTCATGTTTGGTAACCCAGAAACCACAACTGGTGGTAACGCGCTAAAATTCTACTCTTCTGTTCGTTTAGATATCCGTCGTACTGGTTCAGTTAAAGATGGAGATGAGATCATTGGTAACGAAACTCGTGTTAAAGTAGTTAAAAACAAATTAGCCGCACCTTTCCGCCAAGTAGATTTCCAAATTCTTTATGGAGAAGGTATTTCTAAAGCAGGCGAATTGATTGAACTCGGCGTTAAACACAAACTTGTTGAGAAATCTGGTGCGTGGTATGCATATAACGGTGAAAAAATTGGTCAAGGTAAAGCTAATGCAATGAAATGGTTACATGAAAATCCTGCTAAATCAGACGAACTTGAAGCGAAGCTTCGTGCTGAATTAGTCGCTAACCCAGAACAAGCATTAATGGCTGATATTGAACAATCTAATGATGACGCAGAAAGCGATTTCTAATCACTAAAAGTGCGGTCAAAATTGACCGCACTTTTCATTTCAACCGTATTTCACCTAAAAGGAATTTCTATGTCTTCTCTTGCCTTGAGCTATGTTGTTAATTTACTTGCTCGACGTGAATATAGCGAATTTGAACTACGCAATAAAATGCGGGAAAAAGCATTTACAGAAGATGAGATCGATGAAACGATTGCTTACTGCCAGAAAAAAAACTGGCAAAATGATAAACGATTTGCTGAAAATTATTTACACGCACGTTCGCAACGTGGGTATGGTGCAAATCGTATCAAACAAGAGTTACGTCAACTTAAAGGTGTATCTTCAGAGGTAATCAATGAAGTCCTCACAGAAAGTGAAATTAATTGGATTGAAATAGCAGAAAAGGTTCTACACAAAAAGTTTCCTAACTATGCAGAACCTCAACCAATCAAAAGCAAACAAAAGATTTGGCAGTATATGCTCTCTCATGGATTTTATTCTGAAGAATTTAGCGATTTTATCGAAAATGGAATAGAAGACTGATGAGTCTAAAGAAATAAATCCCTAATACTGTAAAAATTAAACAACCAACTAAATGGCTCACTAAAACAAACAATCCATTTACCCATTCTTCTTTAAAAAAAAGTTCTATTACTTCGCCTGAAAAAGAAGAAAAGGTGGTGAGAGCCCCAAGAAATCCAGTCACTAAGAATAATCGCCATTCAGAACTAAATTGAGGAAATAACCAAAAGGCTGCCACTAAAATCCCCATCAAAAAACAGCCAATAAAGTTCGCCACAAGTGTACCAAATGCAAGTGTACTAAATAGTGAATTCAACCAAAGACCTAATCCCCATCGTAAGGATGCACCGATGGCTGCACCTGTGCTCACAAGAATGATTGACTGAAACATTTATTTGATACCAAAAAGCTCCGCCAGATGTTTGGCTACTGCTTCGTCTTTATTGAACCCAATCTCTTCTAATTCAGGGCAAGCTTCTTTTAGACGAGGATCGGCATTCGCCATCACATAACCTTTACCAGCCCAAGAAAGCATTTCAACATCATTCTGACCATCTCCAAAAGCAATACAATCTTTTAATCCATAATTTCTATTTTCTAATAGATGAGCTAATGCATCACCTTTAGATACATTTTTGTTCATGACCTCTAAGCAAGTCACAGCAGAATAAACAATCGTCGTTTTATCACCAAAATGCGTTCTAAGATAATCTTCTAGTTCTACAAGATCTTTCGGATCACGAGCAATAAAAAATACTTTTTCAGTTCCTCTTCCATGGTGTTTTGTGAAATCAACCACCTCATACATGAAACCTGAATCCTTGTGATATTTTGCTAATTCAGGCACATCTATATTGATAAACCAGCCATCATCTTGATAAGTATTGATACAAATCTTGGTACGATCAAAAGGGATTTTATACAACTCAAGCACGATTTCTTCTGGAAGACTATTGCTATAAATAAGGTTACCTTTTAGGTCTCGTACTCTCGCGCCATTGGAAGTAATCATTACAGCATGCTTCGCTCCAATCTTACCTAAAATAGAAGAAACATCCGTGTGATTACGGCCTGTCGCTAAAATAATATCAACACCTTTTTGTTCTAATTTATTTAATATCTCAATTGTGAAATCACCAATTACATGATTGGTATTGAGTAATGTACCGTCAAGATCAGAAACCACGGCTTTAAATGGAAGTTGTTGCATAAAACCACCTATATAAAAAATGAGTCTGTATCATACCAAAACAACACGATTTTTTACCGCACTTTCTATCATAAAAACGATATTCATTGATAAAAAACAAAAAGGCGTATCGAAAGATACGCCTTTTTATCTAACTTGTTACAGTTAATGCATCAATTATTTGATGATTTTCGCAACAACACCAGCACCTACTGTACGGCCACCTTCACGGATTGCGAAACGTAAACCTTGGTCCATCGCGATTGGGTGGATTAAGCTTACTGTCATTTTGATGTTATCGCCTGGCATTACCATTTCCACACCTTCTGGTAACTCGATTGTACCAGTTACGTCAGTTGTACGGAAATAGAACTGTGGACGGTAACCTTTGAAGAATGGAGTGTGACGACCACCTTCATCTTTTGATAATACGTACACTTCTGATTCGAAGTCAGTGTGTGGCGTGATTGAACCTGGTTTCGCTAACACTTGACCACGTTCGATTTCTTCACGTTTAGTACCACGTAATAATGCACCAATGTTTTCACCTGCACGACCTTCGTCAAGTAATTTACGGAACATTTCAACACCGGTTACAGTTGTTTTCGCTGTTGGTTTGATACCTACGATTTCAACTTCATCACCAGTACGGATGATTCCACGCTCAACACGACCTGTTACTACTGTACCACGACCTGAAATTGAGAACACGTCTTCGATTGGAAGAAGGAACGGTTGGTCAATTGCACGCTCTGGTTCAGGAATGTAAGTATCTAAGTGGTTTGCTAACTCAAGGATTTTTTCTTCCCATTCTGCAACGCCGTTTAATGCTTGTAATGCAGAACCACGTACGATTGGCGTATCATCACCTGGGAAGTCATATTGAGAAAGAAGTTCACGCACTTCCATTTCTACTAATTCTAATAACTCTTCGTCATCTACCATGTCGCATTTGTTTAAGAATACGATGATGTAAGGTACACCTACTTGGCGACCTAATAAGATGTGCTCACGAGTTTGTGGCATTGGACCATCTGTCGCCGCTACTACTAAAATAGCACCGTCCATTTGCGCCGCACCGGTAATCATGTTTTTAACATAGTCCGCGTGTCCTGGGCAGTCAACATGTGCGTAGTGACGAGTTGGAGTATCGTATTCAACGTGTGATGTGTTGATGGTGATACCACGCGCTTTTTCTTCTGGCGCGTTATCGATTTGATCGAATGCACGAGCTGCACCACCGTAGTGTTTTGCTAATACGGTTGTGATTGCTGCTGTTAAAGTTGTTTTACCGTGGTCAACGTGGCCGATTGTACCCACGTTTACGTGCGGTTTTGTACGTTCAAATTTTTCTTTAGACATTTAAAGAGTCCCTCTAAATAGACACGGTTATCGATGGGTAAATTAAACCACATTAACCAATAAAATCATTACTATTTAATAAAGGAGAGAGGAATTTTTAAGGCTGGTGCTGATAGGCGGATTTGAACCGCCGACCTCACCCTTACCAAGGGTGCGCTCTACCAACTGAGCTATATCAGCGTTTGGAGCGGGCAGCGGGAATCGAACCCGCATCATTAGCTTGGAAGGCTAAGGTAATAGCCATTATACGATGCCCGCAGTCCTAAATTCATCTGTCCCATCAGAATTCATTTAGAAAATGGTGGAGGGAGAAGGATTCGAACCTTCGAAGGCTGAGCCAACAGATTTACAGTCTGCCCCCTTTGGCCGCTCGGGAACCCCTCCACGCTAAATGAATACTTGTTTACTAAGAATGGTGCCGACTACCGGAATCGAACTGGTGACCTACTGATTACAAGTCAGTTGCTCTACCTACTGAGCTAAGTCGGCATGTCGTAAGCAAGTGAGGCGTATTATATGGAATTTTTTACTTCTGACAAGCTTTTTTTTTAAAAAAAAAGTTTTTTTTGATCATTCGTCTAATTTACAAGCAAAAATATATTGCCAGAATACAAAATTTATCAATTTTAATGAAAATCAATGATCATTCTTCATTTATAGGGTATATTTTGTCCAGTTTTTCTGTCTATACATAAAACACCGTGAATATTACTGAACAATTTATCCCTTTTTTAAACTTTAGCCGCCAGCAATGGGCAGAATTAAGAAAATCTGTTCCGCTAAAATTAACGGAGCAAGATCTAAAGCCACTTTTAGGCTTTAATGAAGAGCTTTCTCTTGATGAAGTAAGTACTATCTATCTACCGCTTGCACGCCTAATCAACTACTATATTGATGAAAACCTTCGCCGCCAAACAGTTTTAAATCGATTTCTTGGCGGGCAACGTCCTAAAGTTCCCTATATCATTAGTATTGCAGGAAGCGTTGCGGTCGGGAAAAGTACTTCAGCGCGCATTTTACAATCACTGCTCACCTATTGGCCCTTTGAGCGGAAAGTAGATCTCATTACTACCGATGGTTTTCTCTTGCCGCTGGAAAAACTGAAAAAAAAGAACCTCTTACAAAAGAAAGGATTCCCGATTTCTTATGATACGGCCAAGTTAATTCAATTTCTAGCTGATATCAAATCAGGTAAGCCATCAGTAAAATCACCAATTTATTCTCATTTGACTTACGATATCATTCCAGATCAATTTAATATTGTCGATCAACCGGATATTTTGATTTTAGAAGGATTAAACGTTTTGCAAACAGGTTCAAGCAAAACTAGACAAACTTTCGTGTCTGATTTTGTAGATTTTTCTATCTATGTGGATGCAGACGAAAAACTTCTTAAAGAATGGTATATTAAGCGATTCTTAAAATTCCGCCAAAGTGCTTTTACAAATCCTGACTCCTATTTTAAACATTACGCTAATCTCTCTGAGCAAGAAGCGATTGAAACGGCTAGCAACATTTGGGATAACATTAATGGATTGAATTTAAAACAAAATATTCTGCCGACTCGTGAGCGCGCCAATCTCATTCTTAGAAAAGGTGAAAATCACGAAGTTGAGTTAGTGAAATTAAGAAAATAAAAAAGAGCGGTCAGATCAAACTGACCGCTCTTTTTCTCACTGTCTTACGACATTCTTCCATTCTCAATGCCAATCACCTGATCGCAAATAGCCATGGTGGATTGGCGATGACTCACGAGAATAATCAATTTTTCCGCTTTCACATTCAGCAACGATTTTAAAATCATCGCTTCGTTTAAGCTATCTAAATTGCTGGTTGGCTCATCAAGCAAAATAATCGGCGCATTGTGCAAGAATGCTCGGGCAATACCGATACGTTGTTTTTCACCGTCAGACAGATTGCCGCCCAATTCTGTCATTTTTGTTTGATAACCTTGTGGTAAGCTTAAAATGAAATCATGAATTGATGCTTTCTTCGCTGCTTCCATAATTTCTTCTAACGTTGCGTCACGGCGCGCAAGACGAATATTTTCTTCAATGGTTTCGTTGAAAATATAGGTTTGCTGGGTAATGTACGCCATATTGTCTCGCAAACTACGGGTGTTGATATTCGGTAAAGTTTCGCCGTTAATTTTGATGCTACCTGATTTAGGATCGTAAAAACGCATCAGTAATTTCAACAAGGTACTTTTACCGCTACCACTTCTACCGTGAATACCTAAGATTTCACCTTTTTTCACAGATAAGCTCACATCCGATAAAATTTGTTCTTCACCGTAAGCGAAGTTTACATTCTCGACATCAATGCGAGAAACATCTTTTAAATCTACCGCACTTTCTACGTCTTTTAATTCAGGCTCTTCTGCTAGCAAGCTCAATACACGCTCACCTGAAGCCAAAGTTTGTAATAAGTTGCTTGAAAGGTTACTTAAGGCGATAACAGGACCATAACTCGACATCAATAAAATCACACCAACTAAAAAGGCTGAGAAATCAATTTTATCTAAGCTAAATAAAATTAAACCAGTAAACAGCATAATAATGTTGAAAACAGATACTGCTACTTCAGTATAAACACGCACTTTTGCTTCTTGGTCTTTAATGCGTTCGAAAGCTGTATCAATTTTTTGACTGCGTTGTTGAATTTCATCTAAACGTTGTTTCGCGTAGCCAAAAAGTTGGATTTCTTTCATACCTCGCACACTATCGAGGAAGAAATCATTCATTTCGCCTACTAATTCACGATAGCGTCTGCCATCTTCACGCGCCAATTTGGTGGTGATAATTGGTAGAATCACACCTACCGTTAAATAAGCAGCTAATGCCACAACCACAAACCAGCCTGAAAGATGAGCAAAGACCAACAATAAAATCGCAGAAGTAAAGAACGCAATCATAATCGGTGCAATAGTGTGCGCATAGAACACTTCGAGCAATTCAATATCATTGGTTACTAGTGACACTAATTGCCCCGCTTGTTTATCTTGCAACTTCACAAAAGCCAAACGGCGCAAAGAAGAAAACACTTTGTCACGCAATAATGCCAATAATTTAAAAGCGATGTAGTGTCCTGACATTTGCTCTAAATAACGCAATGCGCCACGAGCCACCGCCAACACGATAAGTGCGGTCAAAATTCCAGAGAAACTTAAATGGGTATCAAAGTTTAAAAGGTTCACTAACCCCATCGCCCCCAGCACCATAATAAAGATGGCAGCAAGGAAACCGAGCGTACCCATAGTAATGGTAAACGCCATAATATGTGCGAGTGGAGTCACTAATTTCAACAAATGCCCCATCACAACAAAACCATTTTTACGCATTTGCCACCTCTCTAATTTGTTCTAAATCTTTTTGTTGTTGGAACATTTCAGCATACGCACCTTGTTTTGCCATTAAGGTTTCGTGTGTGCCTTGCTCAATCAATTTGCCTTGTTCAAGCACATTAATGCAGTCGGCATTCACGGCATTCGCCAAGCGGTGAGATATCATCACAATGGTTTTTTGTTGTTTAAATTGTTGAATGAACTGCAAAATAATTTCTTCACTTTCCACATCAATGTTACTGGTCGCTTCATCAAAAATATAAAGCTCCGCATTGTGTAATAAAGCACTCGCTAGGGCTAAACGTTGAATCTGACCGCCCGATAAATTCGCACCACGGCTTAATAATTGCATATCTAATCCGCCATTTTCGCGTATAAAGTGGGCAAGATTCACTTGTTCTAAACACGCATAAATTTGGTCGTCTGTGGCATCAATTTTCGCCATCGTCATATTTTCACGCAATGTGCCTTTAAACACGTAGCTGCTATGGCTCACCAACGATACTTTTTGATAGAAAGAAGTGCGGTCTATTTCTGAGGCGTTTTGTCCATTAAACAAAATCTCACCTTGTTGCGCTTTATTAAAGCCCATCAACAACGAAACCAAGGTTGATTTACCGCAACCACTTTTACCCACAAACACAGAAAGTTGGTTTGGTTGAATCGTTAAAGTCAAACCCTGAATGGCCGGTTTTTCTGCAGAATACGCAAAATGTAGATCTTTAATTTCTACTTGAACGTTATTTTTGGCTTCAAAATTTACCACACTTTGTTGGGTTTCCACTGGCGTATCAAGCAATGTGAAAATTTTATCTGAAGCCGCTTTGCCATTCATCGCCACATGGAAGAATGAACCAAGCAAACGAAGTGGAATAAAGAACTCGGAGGAAAGTAGAATAAATAAAATCACGCCTAACACGCTGAGTTGTGCATCTTGGAATTGCAATAATGCAGTTAAAATCCCAATTGCTGCGCCACCATAAGCAAGTAAATCCATAAGAGAAACCGAGTTAAGCTGCATGGTAAGCACTTTCATGGTAATTTTGCGGAAATGCTCAGCCTCTTTATCCATCTCTTTCGCTTTATAAGCATCATCTTGATAGATTTTTAACGTGATTAAACCTTGTAGGTTATCTAAAAAGCTGCTGCCTAATCCCACATAAATCGACCAATATTTTGCCAAAAGTTTTTTCGCAATTTTATTCACCGCAATGATCGACATAGGGATAAGCGGCACGCAAATTAATAAAATAATGGCTGTTTTAAAACTGAAAAAAATCAGGAAAGCAAAGAGAGTTAGGGGAGCAAGCAAGCTATAAAAAAGCTGCGGCAAATAACGCCCAAAGTAGATTTCAAGCTGTTCTACACCTTCTGATGCCACTTGGATAATGCTTGAAGTGGATTGTTGATTCACTTGATTAAGCGGCATAGAAGCCAATTTACGATAGATAAGGCTACGCAATTCATGCTTCACTTTTGTGCTGGCAAAATAAGACGCCTGTACTGATTTTTTACCCGCAAAAGCACGCAGTGCCAATGCCGCAATTAAAATCACACCTAAACCCACCGCACTTGACATCGTCAACTCTTTAAAATAAGCAGCCTGTAAAATATAAGAAAACACGACGGCACTAATAATCCCGCCAACTAATGCCACCCAATTCCACAACACCGTGACGCCAATCCATTTTTTACTATCGGCCACCGTGTTAATTAGGCGTTTATCTATCATCATAATGATTGCTCCTAAAAACAAAAAAGAAGTACGCACATTACTATGCGTACTTTGATATCAATCTGACAACTAAAAACGAGTCTATTTCGTATTATTGTCCTTAAGCGATATAAGTCGTAAAAATTATAGTCAAGAATATAAATAAATAATAGATCTAATTGAAAATTATTTTTATTTATATATTAAGTAAAAAAATACCGCACTTGGTTTCCCTAAGTGCGGTCATTTTTAATGATATTTTGAGTATTAGACTAAACGTCTAAGTTTGCTCTTAACGCATTCATTTCGATAAATTCACGGCGCGGTTCAACTTCATCTCCCATCAATGTGGTGAAGAGTTGGTCTGCTGCCACAGCATCTTTAATCGATACTTTTAACATACGGCGAGCATTTGGATCCATGGTGGTTTCCCAAAGTTGCTCAGCATTCATTTCACCCAACCCTTTATAACGTTGGATTTCAAGGCCACGGCGAGATTCTTTCATCAACCATTCGACCGCTTGTTCAAATGATTGAACGGGTTGTGTTTTTTCACCACGAGTGACATATGCTCCCTCTTCAAGCAAGCCATTGACTTGCTGACCGAATGTAGAAATCTTCGCAAATTCATTACCCGTCACAAAATCAAAGTTGATGAAGTAATCTGTATCAATACCATGTTTACGTACGGTAATAACGGCTTCATATACTTGACGTTCGCTGTTAAATTGCGTTCTTGCGGAATATAAATGCGCTTCTGTTTCGTTTTCAGTTAAGTATGCAACAAAAGCATTCGCCCAATTTTCAACCGCACTTTCATTACGCATTAAATCAACAGTTAATTGTGGTTGGTAAACCAAACCTTGCAATAATGGCTCTGGATAATAACGACTTAAACGAGTAATTAATTTTTGAACATTGTTATATTCACTCAATAATTTCTCGAACACTAAATCATTCATTGCTGGTGCATTAGCACTGATATGTAACGCTGCGCCATCTAACGCAAGCATTAATTCATATTGCACCATTTCGTCGTTATCTTTGATATAACGCTCTTGTTTACCTTTTTTCACTTTATAAAGTGGTGGCTGAGCTATATACACATAACCACGCTCAATTAATTCCGGCATTTGACGATAGAAGAAAGTCAACAATAAAGTACGAATGTGTGAACCGTCCACGTCAGCATCGGTCATGATAATGATGTGATGATAACGTAATTTATCCGGATTATATTCATCGCGGCCAATACCACAGCCTAGCGCCGTAATTAATGTACCCACCTCTTGAGAAGAAAGCATTTTGTCAAAACGTGCTTTTTCAACGTTAAGAATCTTCCCTTTTAACGGTAAAATTGCTTGAGTTTTACGATCACGACCTGATTTTGCCGAACCACCTGCAGAATCCCCCTCCACGAGGTAAAGCTCCGAAAGAGCTGGGTCTTTTTCTTGGCAGTCCGCTAATTTACCCGGAAGGCCTGCAATATCTAATGCGCCTTTACGACGAGTCATTTCGCGGGCTTTACGAGCCGCTTCACGCGCACGTGCAGCCGTAATAATTTGATTTACAATGATTTTTGCATCGGCTGGATTTTCTAATAAATATTCCTGCATACGCTCATTCATGGCAGATTCAACCGCACTTTTCACTTCAGAAGACACTAATTTGTCTTTTGTTTGTGAAGAGAATTTAGGATCGGGCACTTTCACTGAGATAATCGCCACTAAACCTTCACGTGCGTCATCACCTGATGTGCTCACTTTCTCTTTTTTCAGTAACCCTTCAGTTTCCATATAGCTATTTAAACTACGGGTTAATGCGCCACGAAAACCGGCTAAGTGTGTACCACCATCACGTTGTGGAATGTTATTGGTAAAGCAATAAACATTTTCGTTTACGCCATCATTCCATTGCAATGCGACTTCCACACCAATACCGTCTTTTTCGGCTGAAAAATAGAATGGTTTTGGGTGAATTGGATTTTTATTTTTATTTAAATACTCAACGAACGCTTGAATACCACCTTCATAATGGAAGTGATCTTCCGTGCCATCTCGTTTATCGATTAAACGAATGGATACACCAGAGTTTAAGAATGAAAGCTCACGTAAGCGTTTTGCTAAAATTTTGTAATCGAAAGTTGTAATTGCAAAGATTTCTGGACTTGGCCAAAAACGCACTGTTGTACCTGTCGCTTGAGTTTCACCAATAACGGTTAAAGGCCCTTGAGGCTCACCTAAGTGATAGAATTGCTCATGCACGTGACCTTGACGACGAATGGTTAATTGCAATTTATCAGAAAGTGCATTTACCACCGAAACACCCACGCCGTGTAAACCACCTGATACTTTATAGGAGTTATCATCAAATTTACCGCCCGCGTGAAGTACTGTCATGATGACTTCTGCTGCAGAAACACCTTCTTCTGGATGGATATCTACCGGAATACCACGGCCGTCATCTTGTACGGAAACAGAATTATCATCATGAATGGTCACGATAATATCGGAACAATGACCCGCAAGGGCTTCATCGATCGCATTATCCACCACCTCAAACACCATATGGTGTAGGCCTGTACCATCATCAGTATCCCCAATATACATGCCCGGACGTTTCCGAACCGCATCAAGCCCTTTTAAGACTTTAATACTTGATGCACCATAAGCATTTTCTGTAACCGGTGTTTCTGACATATTTTTTCTCTATTTTGTAATGAAAATCATGCCGAATTATAGCAAAAAACTGACTATTTTGCGAAATAAAAGTGCGGTTAATTTGATCTGACCCCAAAAAGTTAGACTGTTATTTAAAGGATTGTTTTCGATATTGTACCGGACTCAGTCCTTTTAATTTTAGTTGAATCCGTCGGTGATTATAGTAATCCAAATAATCCCTGACGGCATCAACTATCTCCTCTCTACTGTTAAATTCCCGACCATAAAAACATTCTGTTTTTAATCGTCCAAAGAAACTTTCCATTGCGGCGTTGTCCAAGCAATTCCCTTTTCTCGACATACTTTGAATGATGCCATGTTCAGCCAAGATTCGACGATAAGCCACCATTTGATATTGCCATCCCTGGTCTGAATGTAAAATGACACCACAAGCTTTATTTAATCCTTTGACGGCTTGCATTAACATGTCCTCTACTTGCGCCCAGTTTGGGGAATAGCTGAGATTATATGAAACTATCTCATTGTTAAATAAGTCTAAAATTGGAGATAAATAGACTTTACTCCCATCTTTCGCCTTAAACTCGGTGATATCGGTCACCCATTTTTGGTTCGGGGCCGTTGCACTAAAATCGCGTTCAAGATGATTAGGAGCAATCACCCCTATCGTGCCTCGATAGGTCGTAAATTTCTTGCTTTTTCTTGACCGCACTTGAAGCCCAAGTGTCTGCATTAAACGTTGAACTTTTTTATGATTCACGCCTGGCAAGCAGGCATGAACACGTCGGTAGCCATAATCAGGATGATTGGCTTTGATGCGTTTAATGGTCTTTTTCAACAACTCATCCTTATCCAGTTTAATCTGAAGTTTAGCAAAAAACGTACTACGCGCTAATTGTGCAAAGCCTAAAAGCCATTTTAACGGATAGCGTGTTCTTAACCTTTGGATAATTTCCGTTGCTCGGCTTCGTCCTGAAGTCTGAGCCTTCTCAACTCCTTTAGGTAGGCTACCTCCGCTTCAAGCTGTAAAATTCTCAGGCGTAAACGGTCTTCTTCAGTTTTGGGTGGCGGTGGCATTTTTGCATATTTGGGTTTCATCGGCGGTCGTCCTGATGGTTTACGGGGAATAAGTCCTTTTATGCCACTTTTTTCAAACCGTTTCAACCATGTTCCGACTAAGGCGTTGGAAGGAATATTGTAAAAACGCGCAGTTTCTCTAATACTCATTTTCCCATTCAAAATAGGTTGAAGAACCTGTAATTTAAATTCGATTGTGTAGTGTTTACCCATAAAAAATCTGCACCTCAATTGTTGGTTTGGTTAGTCCAACTTTTGGGGTGCAGATCAAAGTTTGTGTTATTTTTTTATTTGACATCTCGATTTTTCTCCTTATATTACGACGCTACCTCATTTTTTGTATAGAAATGAGTTTTGTTGTACTAAAAATTAAAGGATTATCACATGATTTCATTCCTAAAGTCTAATCCAGGTACACCTGTTCCTGATACTGAAATTAGAGAGCGTTATAATCGCTTAAGATGGCATGCATTATTTGGCATTTTTATTGGTTATGCAGCATTCTACATTTTACGTAATAACTTCCTTCTTTCTTCTCCTGAATTAATTAGCGATTTTGGTTTCACCAAAAAAGATATCGGTTTTATTTCCGGTACCATGTTAATTGTTTATGGTTTAAGTAAAGGTTTCATGTCTGCAATCGCAGATAAATCAAATCCGAAACACTTTATGATTTTCGGCTTAATGATGTCGGCAGCAGTAAACTTAATGATGGGCTTCAGTGCATCATTTTGGGCATTCTTATTCCTTTGTGTACTTAATGGTATCTTCCAAGGGATGGGTGCTGGTCCAGCGTACATCGTACTAGCAAGCTGGTTCCCACGTAAATCTCGTGGTGTAACAACCGCTATATTCAATATCTCTCACAACGTAGGTGGTGGTTTAGTCGCCCCAATTGCGGGTGCAAGTATCGCTTGGTTGGGTCAAGAGCATTGGCAAGCCGCACACTTTATTGTACCTGTAGCAATTGCTACTATTGTTGCGATTATTTTCTACATCTTTGGTGCGGGTCGTACTTACAATGAAGGCTTACCACCAGTTGGAAAAATTCTTGAAAGTGAAAATGAAGAATTAGTTGTCACAAAAGAAGAAAACGTCAACTTAACCACATGGGAAATCTTCCGTGATTACATTGTGAAAGACATTAATGTGTGGTTTGTTTCTTTTATCGACGTATTCACTTATATGATCCGTTTTGGTGTATTAACCTGGCTACCACTTTATTTGTTAGAAACTAAAGGTTTCACTAAAGCTCAAATGGGGACAGCATTTGCTATCTTTGAATGGGCAGCAATTCCTTCTACGCTATTAGCAGGTTGGTTAACTGATACTTATTTCAAAGGTCGCCGTATGCCACTTGCTATCATCACCTTATTCGGTGTGGGCGCAGCAATGTTTGTTTACTGGGGTGGTAGTGACTTAATAACTGTAACCATCGGTGCAGGTATTATTGGATGCTTAATTTATGTTCCAATGTTCTTATCTTCACTTCAAACTATCGAGCTAGTTCCTTCTTTCGCAGCAGGTTCAGCAACGGGTTTACGTGGTTTATTAAGTTACATTTTAGGTAGTTTCTCTGGTACTGCATTATTTGGTATTTTGGCTGATAAATTCGGTTGGGATGCAGGTTTCTACCTATTATTATTCGCTGTAGCTGGCTGTATTTTCTGCTGCTATATGACGCATTTAGGTGTATTACGTTTAGAGCGTAAAAAAGCACAAATAGCTAATAACTAACTTATCAAGATGGGCAAGTAAGATAATCTACTTGTCCATTTTTTTATCTATTCCAAATTAATCTCCCTTTCTCCCCTTGTTTCAGTAAAACATTTTATGCGGAAACCAATACAAACTGAGGTTTACGCTTTACTCTATTATAAAAATAAGAATATTTTTGATTATGATCAAATAAATTCACCTTATCAAGGCATATTATAGACAAAATAACCATGCAAATAACGTGCCAATTGGAGTGATGATATGCAACGAAGTGATGGATTATTTTCTGCTTTAGTAGAAGTTTCCCGTCGGGATTTTATGAAGTTATGTACCGCACTTGCAGCGACTATGGGGTTAAGTTCAAAGGCAAGTGCAGAAATAACCACTGCTTTAACCGAACCTAAACGTCCACCAGTATTATGGATTGGTGCGCAGGAATGTACGGGTTGTACTGAATCCTTGCTACGTGCGACCCACCCAACAGTAGAAAACTTGGTATTGGAAATGATTTCCTTAGAATACCACGAAACTCTTTCTGCAGCCTTTGGGGAACAAGCTGAAGATAACAAACACAATGCAATTAAACAGTATTATGGAAAATATGTTTTAGTCGTAGATGGATCTATTCCGGTAAAAGACGGCGGCGTCTATTGTATGGTAGCAGGCAAACCGATTGTAGAACACATCCAAGAAGCCGCTAAAGGTGCTGCAGCGATTATTGCGATCGGTTCTTGTGCGGCATGGGGTGGCGTACCTTCTAGCGGTGGCAATCCAACTGGCGCAAGCAGCCTATCTGAAGTATTACCAAAAGGCACACCAGTGATTAATATTCCAGGCTGCCCACCCAATCCACACAACTTCCTTGCAACTGTCGCTTATATTCTTACTTATAAGAAACTACCCGCAATGGACAAATTAAATCGTCCATTATTCGCTTACGATCGCTTAATTCACGAAAACTGCTATCGTCGTCCACACTTTGATGCAGGTCGCTTCGCTAAAGAATACGGCGATTATGGTCACCGCAACGGTTGGTGTTTATATCATCTCGGTTGTAAAGGACCAGAAACTTACGGTAACTGCTCTACTTTAGAATTCTGTGATGTCGGCGGTAATAACTGGCCAGTCGGTATCGGACACCCTTGCTATGGTTGTAACGAAAAAGGTGTCGGCTTTACCAAAGGTATTTTCCAATTAGCAGGCGTAGAAAACCCAACACCGCGTGTTGAAAAACCAGATGTGAATAATACCGAAGGTTCAGGTGCAACCATGACCGCCATTGGCTTATTAGGTGGTGCAGCTGCAATCCTAGCAGGCGTGAGTGTTGTGACCTTACGCGAATTAAGCGCTCAACATAAAGCCCGTTCCGAAGCTAAAGCCGCAGAGAAAGAACAACATACAGGTAAATAAGATGGATAGACGAAAATTTCTAAAAGCTGGTATGCTTGGCGGAATCGCTTCCTCCTTGCCTGTGTCGAGTGTGCAGGCAACGGAAACGGTTGAGCCCATTCCTGGCGCACTAGGAATGCTTTACGACTCTACCCTTTGCGTAGGTTGTCAAGCATGTGTAGCTGAATGTCAAAACGTAAACCACACACCTGTGAATCCAAAAGGTGATCAAACTTGGTCAAATAACGACAAACTCACTCCATTTACTCGTAACGTGATTCAAGTATGGAGTGATGGTGACGGCACAAATAAAGATAAAACAGAAAACGGCTATGCTTACGTGAAAAAACAATGTATGCATTGCGTTGATCCTAACTGTGTTGCGGTTTGCCCGGTTCAAGCCCTTACCAAAGATCCAAAAACCGGTATCGTAAAATATGATCCCGATATTTGTACTGGTTGTCGTTATTGCATGGTAGGTTGTCCGTTTGATGTGCCAAAATACGACTATGACAATCCATTCGGTGAAATCAGCAAATGTGAACTCTGTAACCAAAAAGGCGTTGAACGCTTAGATAAAGGCGAATTACCTGGTTGTTGTCATGTTTGCCCAACGGGTGCCATTATTTTTGGTACACGTGAAGAATTATTAGCTGAAGCTAAACGTCGTTTAAGCTTATTACGTGGTACTGAATATGATTACCCGCGTCAAAGCGTCAACAGTACAGATAAATACCGTGCTACCGTACCGGCATATCAATATCACATCTACGGTGAAAAAGAAGGTGGTGGTACACAGGTGCTCGCCTTAAGTAGTGTACCTTTTGCTAATCTTGGTTTACCAGACTTAGATGAAGTCTCAACAGGTTCTCGTGCCGCGCATTTACAACACTTCTTGTATCGCGGTTTAGCCTTACCGTTAGTGGCACTTGCGGGTCTAACCTTTATGACTTACAAAAATATGCACGGCGATAAAATTGCTGAGCGTATTGCAGCACAAAAAGAAGCCATGCGTCAGGCACGCAAGGAAATGGAAGAAGCGGAGGATGAGCATCATGAGTAATCCACGTCCGGTGGGCGGTCGCCTTGTTTCTGCCGCAATTCTCTTTTTTGCACCACTTGCCGTGCTTTGCGTTTTATTAATTTTAAAACGTTTAGTGTTTGGTATTGGTTCCGTGACCGCACTTAATGGCGGTTATCCTTGGGGTTTATGGATTGCCTTTGACTTACTTGTCGGTACAGGATTTGCCTGTGGTGGTTGGGCTCTCGCTTGGACCGTGTACATTTTCAATAAAGGGAAATATCACGCTCTTGTTCGCCCAGCATTGCTTGCAAGTTTATTCGGCTATTCCCTTGGTGGTTTATCTATCACCATTGATATGGGACGTTATTGGCATTTGCCATATTTCTACATTCCAGGTCAGTTCAACACAAATTCCGTTCTATTTGAAACGGCGTTTTGTATGACGGTGTATATCATCGTGGTAACCCTAGAATTTGCCCCTGTATGGCTTGGTTTCTTTGGCTTGAAAAAATGGTTTAATAAACTCAATAAAATCATGTTTTTCATTATTGCCTTGGGTGCCTTATTGCCGATGATGCACCAATCATCTATGGGTTCCTTGATGATTGTGGCTGGTCATAAAGTCCATCCGGTATGGCAAAGCTATGAAGTTTTACCGATACTCTCCTTACTGACTGCATTCATTATGGGCTTCTCTATCGTGATCTTTGAAGGCTCCTTAGTTAAAGCGGGTCTTGCAGGAAAAACGCCAGATGAACGTCATTTATTCACTCAACTTGCACGCGTTACCGCAGGATTAATTTTCTGTTTCTTAGCGGTGCGTTTTGGTGAGTTGATTTATCACGACAAACTGCAAATGGTTGTAGGTTTCGATAAATTAACTCAATTTGAAGCATGGATGTTCTGGATGGAAGTCTGGTTGATGGTATTACCATTACTAACCCTCTTCCTTGGGGAGAAAAAATCAGATTCCCGTTGGTTATTTATTTCGGCATTAAGCATGTTACTCGGTGCAGCATTATGGCGTATGAACTACTCGCTTATCATGTATAACCCGGGCAATGGTTATCAATATTTCCCATCAGCGGAAGAATTGCTTATTTCAATTGGCTTCGTTTCTATTGAAGTATGTGCATATATTTTAATCATTCGTTTATTCCCTGTATTGCCGGTATTTAAAGAAAAACATACCGAAGACTCAGAAAAAATTATTGTCGAAAAAGCGGCATTCAGCAAAAAAGTTAGCGGAGCAGAATAATGTCAGAAAAAAAACGTATCTCAATTGACCCAATTACCCGTATTGAGGGTCATTTACGTATTGATTGCGAAATTGAAAATGGTGTCGTCACCAATGCTTGGTCCTCAGGAACCATGTGGCGTGGAATGGAAAATATCGTAAAAGGTGCCGACCCACGTGATGCATGGATGATTATGCAACGTATCTGTGGCGTATGTACCACAGTACACGCGATTATCAGCGTACGTGCCGTAGAAGATGCTATTGGTGCTAAAGTTCCCGTCAATGCACAGTACATTCGTAACATGATTCTTGCTGCACATAGTATCCATGACCATATCGTGCACTTCTATCAACTCTCTGCGATGGACTGGGTGGATATCACCGCTGCGCTACAAGCTGATCCTGAAAAAGCAGCAGATATGCTAAAAGGTGTCTCTACATGGTCATTAAACAGTGCTAACGAATTCCGCAATGTACAGAAAAAAATTCAAGCATTAGTGGATAGTGGACAACTTGGTATTTTCGCTAACGGTTACTTCGGTCACGCTGCAATGAAACTTCCACCAGAAGTCAACCTCATTGCCGTCGCGCACTATTTGCAAGCCCTTGAATGTCAACGTGATGCTAACCGTGTAGTCGCATTACTCGGTAGTAAAACACCACACATTCAAAACTTGGCGATTGGTGGTGTAGCAAACCCAATTAACTTAGATTCCCAAGCGGTACTAAACCAAGAACGTCTCATGTTCGTGAAAGCTTGTATCGATCGCTTAACTGACTTCATTAACCAAGTGTATAAAGTAGATGCAGCAGTATTTGCGGCTTACTATCCTGAATGGTTAAGCTTAGGCAAAACATCTGGCAACTACTTATCTGTACCAGAATACCCAATTGATGCAGATAACTCTAAATTCATGTTAAAAGGTGGTTATATCGAAAACGGCGATTTATCCACTTTCCGTCCTATCGACCAACAAAAAGATGAGTTCGTTGTAAAAGGAATCAAAGAGAGCGGTAAACACGCTTGGTACGAAGATGATGAACCATTAGAACCGTGGGCTGGTTTAACTCGTCCGAAATATACCGGATGGCAGGATGACGGTAAATATTCTTGGGTAAAAGCCCCAACTTTCTACGGTAAAGTCGTCGAAGTGGGCCCTCTCGCCTATTTAATGTGTGGTTTAGCTACGAATGACACACCAACTGTCAACCACTTCAATGAATTAAAAGGCATTTATGAAAAATTGACCGGTAATACTTTAACCACCGATCAATTACATTCTACCCTTGGACGTATTATCGGTCGTACCGTACATTGCTGTGCGCTCAACGATATTTTAAGTGCTCAATGGCAAATGCTCATTGATAATATCGCTAAAGGTGATATGACGGCGTATATTAAAACTAATATCCCAGCAAGCGGTGAATTCCGTGGTGTTGGTTTCGGTGAAGTACCACGTGGCATGCTTTCTCACTGGGTTGTCATCAAAGACGGTCGCATTGAAAACTATCAAGCCGTTGTACCATCTACATGGAATGCAGGTCCACGTAACGAACAAGACCAAATGGGCCCTTATGAGCTTTCCATTATTGGTACACCGGTTGCTGATCCGACTAAACCATTAGAAGTAGTCAGAACCATTCACTCTTTCGACCCTTGTATGTCTTGTGCCGTGCACGTAGTTAATACCGAAAACGGTGAAGTGACTGAAGTGAAGGTGTTGTAATGAAGCCGTTAATTCTAGGCGTTGGCAATATTTTGTTAAGCGATGAAGGTGTCGGTGTGCGCGTTGTGCAGGAGCTTGAAAATCGCCTTGAAATTCAACCGCACTTTGACATCATCGATGGTGGTACTTGTGGCATGGAATTGCTGGATGCGATGGCAAATCGTGAGCATTTGATTATTGTCGATGCTGTGCTTGCTAACAAACAACCAGGTGAAATTATCGTGTTACATGATGAGCAGGTGCCTACCTTTTTCTCTCGCAAAATTTCACCACATCAACTCGGCATTTGTGATGTACTTTCTGCAATGAAATTAACGGATGAATTCCCAAAACACCTTTGCCTCATCGGCATCCAACCAGAATCGCTAGAATCTGGAATTGGTTTGACGGAAACAATACAAAACGTGTTGCCAAAGGTTTTTGAAACGTTAAATCAAGTCATTAAGGAATACGGTTTGAATCTAGATTCCCCTCTTTAGAAAAGAGGGGGACTTTCTTTAAGATTTCACCTGCTATGCTTTAATCTTATTAATATTGAAAAATAAACCATGTATCGACACGAAAAAACACCTGAAAACTCTACCGCACTTTTAACCTCTGTCACTGGCTTTGAAGAAAACCCAACAGATATTTTCCTTACCGAAATGAAAAACATTGTGCCTGAAATGCAAGATCTCCCTTTCTATCACAAAGGCATTGAATGTTTTTGCCCTAAATTTGTTTTATTTGAAGACCAATGGATTGGTACAGTATTAACCCCGTGGCTGATGAGTGTGGTGATTCTGCCAGGTCCTCAACAACAATGGGAACCGCGTGAATTAGGTGATAAACTCACTGTTCAACTGCCGTACAAAGCGCTAACCTTCACCGTTAGTAGTCTTGAAAATGTACCGCAATATTTAAGCTGTTCCTTACATTCACCACTCGACCCGAATCTGACTAATGAACAGGCGGTTCAACTTACGCAAGATTGTTTGCGTATGGTTTTATCCATCCCAACCGCACAGCCGACATTTAATTCTGATCGCCGCAATCTATTTAATGCTATGATGAAATAATGTAAGTCGCAAACAGTTAATAAAAATGGGCAAAGTAAGATAACCTACTTTGCCCATTTTGCGTTCTATCCCACACAAAGTGCGGTCAGTTTTCGCTTAATTTTTCACATTAAAACAATACTCGTGCTTTAATTGTGCCTTCAATCTCACGAAGTTTAGCTAATAACGGAGACGCATCATCTGTTTCGATATCAACGACGACATAACCAATTTTTGGATCGGTTTGTAAAAATTGCGCCGCAATATTGAGATTAGCTTCAACAAAAATTTGGTTCAATTTGTTTAATACACCCGGACGGTTTTCGTGAATATGAAGTAAACGTTTTGTGCCAAGGTGTTCAGGTAAAGATACTTCTGGGAAATTCACGGAAGAAAGAGTTGAACCATTATCAGAATATTTCACAAATTTACCCGCAACTTCAAAACCAATGTTTTCTTGGGCTTCTGCGGTTGAACCACCGATATGCGGGGTCAAAATCACATTATCAAATTTACGTAATGGTGAAACAAACTCTTCATTGATTGAAGCGGGTTCAACAGGGAATACGTCAACCGCCGCACCACGGACTTTGCCTTGTTCAAGCGCTGCGGCTAAAGCATCAATATCTACTACCATACCACGTGCCGCATTAATCAAAATTGAATCTTGTTTTAACTGTGCAATACGTTCAGCACTCATTAAATTTCGGGTTGAAGGTAAATCAGGTACATGAAGCGAAATCACATCACAAAAACCCAATAAC
Source organism: Haemophilus parainfluenzae (assembly GCF_900638025.1). Lineage (NCBI taxonomy): Bacteria > Pseudomonadati > Pseudomonadota > Gammaproteobacteria > Pasteurellales > Pasteurellaceae > Parahaemophilus > Parahaemophilus parainfluenzae. The sequence goes on along the minus strand of NZ_LR134481.1, from coordinate 586,423 downwards.
TCTTCAAGTGTGTGCAATTGTTTAGCATTACCCAATGGTAATTTATTTTCGATATCGTAGAAATACACCTCCATCCCTAAAGATTCCGCAATAATACTTAATTGCGAACCGATATGGCCATAGCCCACAATACCGAGTTTTTTACCACGTACTTCATGAGAGCCCACGGCAGATTTATTCCATAAACCACGATGCACATCCGCATTTGCCTGAGGAATATTGCGCATTAAGAGCAAAATTTCACCCAACACTAATTCAGCCACAGAACGTGTATTGGAGAACGGGGCATTAAATACTGGAATCCCGCGCATTTTTGCCGCATCAAGATCCACTTGGTTGGTACCGATACAGAAACAGCCAATGGCAATAAGTTTCGGCGCAGCTTCAATCATTTCCTTAGTCAAATTAGTACGAGAACGTAAGCCGATAAAATGCGCATCTTTAATCGCTTCTTTTAGCTCATCACCATCTAAAGCTTTTTTGTAAAAGTCGATATTGGTGTAGCCTGCGGCATGCAAGGTATCTAATGCACTTTGGTGCACGCCCTCTAATAGCACAAATTTAATTTTTGATTTGTCGAGTGACACTTTGTTTGTCATGTTTGCTTCCTTATTTTTATTAATCGATGACTTTTGCGCCTTCTGGTGTACCAACAATCACAATATCCGCACTGCGTAAGGCAAAAATACCATTTGTTACCACACCAGCTACGTTATTCAATTCTTTTTCCATTTCCACTGGATTTAAAATGGCGAAGTTATGTACATCTAAAATCACGTTACCGTTATCCGTTACTACACCTTCACGATATTCAGGCGCGCCGCCAAGAGAAACTAATTTACGACCGACTTGTGAACGTGCCATTGGAATGACTTCTACTGGTAATGGGAAGGTCGTACCCAAAACATCCACTTGTTTACTGGAATCCACGATACAAATAAATTTTTTCGCTAAAGCGGCCACAATTTTTTCGCGAGTCAATGCCGCACCGCCGCCTTTGATCATCATTTTTTGTGGATTGATTTCATCTGCGCCATCTACATAAATATCTAAACTGGATACATCGTTAGCACTAAACACTTCAATGCCCTGTTTACGCAATAATTCTTCTGAGGCTTTAGATGCGGCTACCGCACCTTGAATTTGATCTTTTAATTCACCTAAAGCTTCAATAAAACAATTCACTGTTGAGCCACTTCCTACACCAACAATCGTATCGGGTTTAACATATTTTAACGCTGCGCGTGCCGCTAATTTTTTCATTTCTAGTTGATCCATTTCTCTGTCCCTTTTAAATTTTGAATAATAACGTAAACGTTTGCTTTACTTTAATATGACCCTATTAAATAAACAAGTGTAAAAATTTATTCGTGATGATGAAAAAATTTTATTCATCTAAGAAAAGCGCTAATAGTTCGTTTAAAAACAATTTCCCATGTTCGGTGATCTGCCAATAATCAGGTGTTTCCACAATATAATTCTGCTGGATCGCAAAATCAATTTGATTTTTGACCGCACTTTGCGAAAGCCCTGTGTAATATTCAAACTCTTGTTTTGGCACGGCTTCCAATAAACGAAAACGATTCATAAAGAACTCAAAAGCGCGGTCATTTTTTTCCACGTATTTTTCTTCATAAAGATATTCACCACGCAAATAGCCTTTTGGATGCTTCGTTTTAGAAAAACGTAAAATATCGCCATCAGGAAAAGTCAGTTTTCCATGTGCACCACAACCTATCGCCAAATAATCCCCGAATCGCCAATAATTCAGATTGTGCTGACATTGAAAGCCCGGCTTTGCATAAGCGGATGTTTCATATTGTTGATAACCCGCTTCGGTTAAAAGCTGATGGCCTTGCTCAAAAATATCCCAAAGCTCATCATCATCCGGCAATGTAGGCGGGCGATAAGCAAACATGGTATTCGGTTCAATGGTGAGCTGATACCAAGAAAGGTGTGGTGGAGCAAGCTCAATGGCTTGTCGCAAATCATCTAGCGCTTCCTCAAGTGCTTGATTTGGCAAGCCGTGCATTAAATCTAGATTGAAACTTTTTAACCCAGAAACTTTCGCTAAACTGACCGCACTTTTAGCTTCCTCCGCATTATGAATACGTCCTAAACGTTGTAATTTATCGTCATTAAAACTTTGGATGCCCATGGAAATACGTGTTACACCAGCATCCACATAGCCTTTAAAACGCTCCGCCTCCACTGTGCCTGGATTAGCTTCCATAGTTATTTCAATATTCTCTGAAAAAGGAATACGACGTTGAATTTCTGCCAATAACAACTTGATACTTTCCGCTGAAAATAAACTCGGCGTGCCACCACCAATAAAAATTGAATGGAGTGGACGATTTTGAATACTAGCCTGATATTTCTCTAAGTCTGCCTCAAGATCGGCGATCAGATGTTGCACATATTCTTGTTCAGGAATTGCGCCTTTCTGTGCATGCGAATTGAAATCACAATAAGGGCATTTCTGCACACACCAGGGAATATGCACATAAAGGGAAAGAGGGGGAAATTTTTGCATAATTAAAAGTCAAAAGGGCTTGTTTTCACAAGCCCTAAAAATGAGTCATTAATTGACCGCTCTTGCTGTTTTAGTCGCAGCTTTACGGCGTGGTGCTTTCGCTTTCGTTTCCACTTTCACGAACTCAATGCCTTCTGGTGGATTTTCTAACGCTAAGCCTAACACTTCATCAATGGTTTCTACCGCATGAATCGCAAGATTTTCTTTTACGTTACCAGGAATTTCTTCCAAATCTTTCACGTTATCTTTTGGAATCAATACGGTTTTAATGCCACCACGATGTGCCGCAAGTAATTTTTCTTTCAATCCGCCAATTGGTAATACTTTACCGCGTAGGCTGATTTCACCAGTCATCGCGACATCGGCACGCACTGGGTTACCCGTTAAGCAAGAAACCAATGCCGTACACATTGCAATACCTGCACTTGGGCCATCTTTCGGTGTTGCGCCATCTGGTACGTGAATGTGAATATCACGTTTTTCATGGAATTCAGAATTGATACCCAATTTTTCAGCACGTGCACGGACTACGGTCATGGCTGCTTGGATAGATTCTTTCATCACATCGCCTAATGAACCGGTGAAGGTTAATTTGCCTTTACCTACTACTGAAGCAGTTTCAATGGTTAGTAAGTCACCACCCACTTCTGTCCACGCAAGGCCTGTTACTTCGCCCACACGGTTTTGGGTATCCGCTTTACCAAATTCAAAACGTTTCACACCAAGATAGTCATGCAAGTTGTCTGAATTAACGGTAATCGATTTCACTTTTGGATTGACCAATAAATTCTTCACTGCTTTACGACAGATTTTAGAAATCTCACGCTCTAATCCACGCACACCAGCTTCACGGGTGTAATAACGGATAATATCTAAAATCGCGTTTTCTTCGATGGTTAATTCGCCTTTTTTCAATCCATTACGTTCAATTTGTTTTTGTAACAAATGTTGCATCGCAATATTCAGTTTTTCATCTTCGGTATAACCAGAAAGACGAATCACTTCCATACGATCTAACAATGGACCTGGAATATTCATGGAATTTGAGGTTGCCACAAACATCACATCAGACAAATCGTAGTCCACTTCAAGATAGTGATCGTTGAAGGTGGTATTTTGTTCTGGATCAAGCACTTCTAACAAGGCTGATGCGGGATCACCACGCATATCCGAAGACATTTTATCAATTTCATCAAGCAAGAAGAGTGGGTTTTTCACACCAACTTTTGCCATTTTTTGAATCAATTTACCCGGCAATGCACCAATATAGGTTTTACGGTGACCGCGGATTTCTGCTTCATCGCGTACCCCACCTAATGCCATGCGTACATATTTACGACCTGTTGCATTCGCAATAGATTGACCCAGTGAGGTTTTACCTACCCCTGGCGGCCCCACTAAGCAAAGGATTGGTCCTTTGATTTTGTTTAAACGCGCTTGCACCGCAAGGTATTCTAAAATACGTTCTTTCACTCGTTCTAAACCATAGTGATCCGCATCTAAAACCTGTTGAGCTTTTGCGATATCTTTCTTCACTTTGGTACGTTTATGCCATGGCACTTGAAGCATCCATTCAATATAGCTACGCACCACTGTCGCTTCAGCCGACATTGCTGACATCATTTTGAGTTTTTGTAACTCGCTTTCTACTTTATCACGCACATCTGCTGGCATACCTGCCGCTTCGACCTTTTGACGAAGTTGCTCAACTTCATCAATAGTATCTTCGCTTTCGCCTTCGTCCATTTCTTTGCGAATCGCTTTAATTTGTTCGCTAAGATAATAGTTACGCTGACTTTTCTCCATTTGTTTTTTCACACGGCCGCGGATGCGTTTTTCAACTTGAAGAATATCTGCTTCAGATTCCATCATGCCGAGCAAGTATTCTAAACGCTCTTGCACATCTGCCAGTTCTAACACGCTTTGTTTATGGCGAACGGTCACTGGAATATGCGCAGCCATGGTATCTGCTAAATGATCAGCATCATCAATGCGTTGAAGCGCACCTAAAACATCTGCAGGGATTTTTTTATTAAGTTGCAGATAACTTTCAAATTCATTTAAAACGGCTGCCTTCACCACATCTAATTCTTTTTCATCGCCAAACGTGGTTTCAATCGGTGTGACTTCCGCAGAAAAATGGTCTTCACCATCATTTAATTGATTGATTTTCGCGCGCTGTTGCCCTTCCACCAACACTTTCACTGTGCCGTCTGGCAATTTTAATAATTGAATAATATTGGCAATCGTCCCGACATCGAATACATCATCAACGGTAGGTTCTTCTAAATCAGCCTGCTTTTGTGACACCAATAATAATTGTTTGCACTCATTCATGGCTTCATCAAGGGCGCTAATCGATTTTGCGCGCCCAACAAAAAGTGGCATCACCATATAAGGGAAAACGACAACATCCCGTAATGGCAATACAGGAAGTGTACGTTGTTGAGTTCTTTTGGCGTTCATAGTTATCTCTCTTACATCAATTCTATAATTTCATTGAATATGGGGATGAGTTGCATAAATTCAAGGTAGGATTTGGCATATTAAGGAGAAATCGAAAAATAGGCAAGTAAAGAACCACCTTTATTGATGGTTAATTGGAAAAACCATGGAATACAGGTACAATAAGTGCGGTTAAAAATCAGCATGATTTTACCTAATAAAAACGTTTGAAAAAATAACTGCACTTTACCCATTATGACAGCAAAACAAACTATTACTTTCGCGACCTTTCAAGAATTACTGCCCGATTCTTGTAATCATCCATTAAAAAAACAATTAAGGGATAAAGCCCGTTATTATGGACGCAAATTTTTATTTAAAAAACAATGTGATGCATTGGTTAATTTCTTAAATACAAACCAAACTTGGATTCCGCTTTTTCAACAAAATCCATATCGTTTTAATGCATTGCTCGCAACCTATTGTGACAAACGTTTTTCTGCAACAGAGCGACTCAATGCCATTACCAATAGTCTGTTAATGCTTGAAGAAAAAATGGGCGTAGAATTTTGTAAAAAATTGCTACAAGAAAAATCCCTTTTATTGGCACAATTAACAGATCAGCTTGGTATCTATTTCAATATCAACCAGATTGATCCTTTTGAAGGTTATTTTTCCATTAACTTAAAAGATAATGATGGGCGTAGCATTTATGATGCTTCTTTCACCTTCTTAAAGCCAAATAAATTACTTATCGCCTCAATTCAAGGCCCTTCTTATGAAGAGGCGCAAGAAGCGGTAAAACAAACCACAAAAGAATTACACGGTGTTCGTCCAATGTTTATGTTGATGAATGTTTTCCGCTTACTAGCTGAAAAATGGCAATATGAATTAATCGGTATTCCTCACACTTCACAAGGTAAATACCGTTTATCTGCACGCAGTAAAATTCTATTCAATTACGATGAATTCTGGCAAGAAAACCAAGGGCAATTAAAAGGTCAATATTGGCAATTACCGCTTGAAAGCACCCGCAAACCACTGGAAGAAATCGCCAGCAAAAAACGTTCTATGTATCGAAAACGTTATGAAATGTTGGATGATTTGAGTGAAAAAATTACTCAATTTTCCTAAATAAAATAGACTTAAGCCAGGTTTAATTACAACCGAGCCTGGCCTAGGTAAACGATTGCTCACCCTGATATTATTGTTTTTATAAAAAACCACTCTTTGCTTTGAGGTTCTTTTTATGTAGAATACGCGCTCGGCTTATCCACTAATCCGAACACTAGGAGTTCTCCATAATGGAAACATCAAAGAAAAAGATGAAGTTCCCTTCTGCATTTAGCATTCTCTTTATTATTCTTCTTATTGCTATTGGTCTTACTTGGCTTATTCCCTCAGGGTCCTACTCTAAACTTTCCTACGACAACACCGAACATCATTTTATTGTCAAAACCCACGGAATTCCCGATCAAAGCTATCCAGCAACAGAACAAACGCTTAATCAACTCAATATCAAAATTCAACTTTCTCATTTCACCAACGGCATTATCAAAAAGCCGATTGCTATCCCCGATACCTATCAACGCATTGAACAACACGAAAAAGGCATTACAGATATGATTCACGCCATGGTGGATGGCACCATTGAAGTCGCGGATATTATGATTTTTATCTTCATACTCGGTGGAATGATTGGTGTGATAAACAAAACAGGAGCATTCAATGCCGGATTAATGTCTCTCACCAAAAAAACGAAAGGAAATGAATTCTCCGTTGTCTTTGCTGTCTGTGTGTTAATGCTGTTAGGCGGTACGGCTTGTGGCATTGAGGAAGAAGCAGTAGCCTTCTACCCAATTCTTGTTCCTGTCTTTTTAGCCTTAGGCTATGATTCCATTGTCTGTGTTGGTGCCATATTCCTCGCCGCCTCAATGGGAACGGCATTCTCTACAATCAATCCCTTCTCCGTTGTCATTGCCTCAAATGCTGCGGGTATTCCATTCACGGAAGGAATGGGATTTCGTACATTGGGACTTATTCTTGGTGGTGCGTGTGTGATTGCTTACATGTATTGGTATTGTAAAAAACTGCGTGCCAATCCTGAATTTTCTTATACGTATGACGATCGCCAAGCCTTCTATGATCTCTATATGAAAGATATCGATCCCAATGCAACCGTTGAATTTACCTTTAGAAGAAAACTGATTCTGATTCTATTTAGTGGCGCCTTTCCTCTCATGGTATGGGGTGTTATGTTTGGGGGCTGGTGGTTTCCTCAAATGGCGGCTTCCTTCCTAGCCATAACCATTATTATTATGTTCATCAGCGGATTGCCTGAAAAAGATGTCGTAAATGGGTTTACTCATGGTGCCTCTGAATTAGTCGGCGTCGCATTGATTATCGGACTCGCTCGAGCAGTCAATATCATTCTGGAACAAGGAATGATTTCAGACACGATTCTCGATTATATGACACATCTTGTCGGTGGAATGAATGGTGGCGTCTTTATTATTGGTCAGCTCTTGGTCTTCATTTTCTTAGGGTTAGTTGTACCTTCATCTTCAGGTCTTGCCGTACTCGCCATGCCAATTATGGCTCCGCTGGCTGATACCGTTGGCATCCCGAGAGACATTGTTGTATCGGCTTACAACTGGGGACAATATATTATGTTGTTCCTCGCACCGACAGGATTAGTCCTTGTCACGCTACAAATGCTTGGTATTCCATTCAACAAATGGTTGAAATTTGTCATGCCGATCGTAGGCTGTCAGTTTGTTATCTCATCGATACTTCTTCTCGTTCAAGTATTTATGTATGCACAATAAGCTATAAAATAAAAAGCCACGCAATCTTTCGTGGCTTCTTTTTCTCATCTGATGTTATTTAACAAACTCATCAAACTCTAACTCATAATCATCACCATCTCTGGTGTATTTGATATAACGTGGAAATTGTTCACCTGAGAATTTCTTCACCATAATATCCTTATTACCTGTTTTAAATGAATAAGTGATTTCCGTCACAGTTTGCTTATTATATTGGATCTGTTTTTCTACTTTCTTCACATTCACATTTTCCATTGGGTAAAGTTTTTTACCATTTGTAATTTGGAAGCTGGTTGGCAATTTATCGTAATAACTCAACTGAAATGCCATGGTGAATAAATCAAAAGTTGGTAATTTTAACGGCTCGGTTTCTAATCCATTTTTCACTTTACCGTATTCAATTATTGTTGGCGAAATTTTAGAAATAGCATAAGACTTACCATTACGTACATCTTGATAATTCACCATTTTAAATTGGCTCGAAGTTTGTGAACCACGAGAAGTAAACACAATGTTGTACAACGGAATATTAATTTTCGCATTGACTGAATATTGTGAACCATCAGCCTTAAAATGCACATAAGCGGGCATTAAATAATTTGAGCTGTATTTAATATTGTAATCCGCCGCAGACCATGCTGTTGGCACATAAGCAATTAATGCAGCAAAAAGGATTTTAAATAATTTCATTGGTTTTCCTTATAAAAATAGAATACTTATTAGAACAAAATCTGATTAATAAGTTTCATAAAAAAATAAAAAACGGTGCATAAAACAATATGCACCGTTTTAGCTAGCTATAAATTTTATAATAAAACATTTGCAAGTAATAAACCAATAACTAGACTAAAGACCATACTTAATAGCCCTGGTAACATAAAACTATGATTGAAAATATATTTACCAATTTTAGTTGTACCCGTTGTATCAAAATCAATTGACGCAATAATAGGACCATAATTAGGCACAAAGAAGTAACCATTTACTGCAACAAATACCCCAATTAAGACAGGCGCAGGAATACCTAATGCAATACCAAGTGGGAATAATGTTGCTACTGTTGCGCCTTGGCTATTAACTAAAACAGATAACACGAATAGCGCTAAAGCAAATGTCCATGGTGCAGTTTCCACTAAGCCTTTCACCATTTCTTTTACTTCTACCATATGTGCCTGCATCAACGTATCACCTAACCAAGCAATACCAAAAATGGCTATAACGGCACGCATGCCCGCATGGAATACGGAACCTTTAGTTATTTCTGTGCCATCCGGTTTACAAGTAAAGATAATTAATGCCCCAATAGATAGCATAATGATTTCAATCGTATGAGCCATCCCCATCGGTTTACCATCAAATACTGGACGTAAAGAAGGCACTGCACCCATTAACACAACGAGTAAAGCACCACATAAGAATAAGGAAAGAGAGATTTTAGCTGTTTTACTCACTTCAAATTCGTTTGTATCGGTTGTTGAATTGAATGCATCAGCATATTTCGGATCTTTTAAGCGACGTTGATATTCTGGATCATCTTTAAGTTCTTTCCCTATTTTGTTAACAAAGATACAAGCTAAGAAAAGACCTAAAATAGTCGCTGGAATAGTAATCATCAACACATCACCAAGATGAATACCTTGAGGTTCAAGATAAGCAACGACTGCCACCACTGCTGCAGCAATAGGACTTGCAACAATTGCAAACTGAGAAGCAATCACAGCCATTGAAAGTGGACGTTCAGGACGGATGCCATTTTGACGGCTGACTTCCGCAATAACCGGTAAAACAGAATAAGCAACATGACCAGTACCCGCCAAAAATGTAAATAACCACGTCACGGCTGGCGCAATAAAAGTAATATGTTTAGGATTACGACGTAAAATTTTAGTCGCAATTTTAATCATATAATTTAAACCACCCGCAGCTTGCATTGCAGCTGCCGCTGAAACTACAGCCATAATCATAAACATCACATCAATTGGTAAGCCTGCGGGTTTTAAACCAAAACCGAACGAGAGAATGGCCAGTCCTAAACCACCAAATACTCCTAAACCAATACCTCCGACGCGAGCGCCCACTAAAATACACAATAGCACAATGGCAAATTGCAATAAAAACATTGCAGACATACTGACCCCCTAAGTCAATAAAAAATCGTTGTCATATAATAAAACGTACGTAAATATAACAATAAATAGGTACGCATTCCATAATTTAGATCAAAAAATTTCAATATCTTGCATAGAAATGTGCAATTATTTTCCACACATTTTATGTTGCTAAATTAGAAATCTTCAAAATATTGCTGAATCACTTTTGGATCTTTAGTCTTCGTTAAAGCAAGTTGCAACAACACCCTCGCTTTTTGCGGATTTAACGTACCAGCAGCAACAAAACCATATTTAGAATCATCTACTTCAGCATCACGTGTTGTATAACCGGTGGGCACACGGGAAGAACGTACCACTGCAACACCATCTTTCGCCGCTTTTTCTAAACGTTTTAAGTGTGCGGCATTCACGTTACCATTACCTACACCCGCTGAAACAATACCTTGATAGCCTGCATCCAATAATGAATTTAACGGTTCAATTGGTGCATTAGAATAAGCATAAACAATGCCAACTTGCGGTAAACTGTCTAATTTATCTATGTTAAACGGTGTGTTTACGGTATGTTTACTTTCAGGCGAACGCTCGTAATCCACTTTGCTATTGTGAATATAGCCTAGCGTGCCATAGTTTGGTGAATGAAACGTCTGTACAGCAGTGGTGCTCATTTTAGTTACATCTCGCGCCCCTAATACTTCATCATTCATCGCTACTAATACGCCGCGGCCAGCTGATTTTTTATCAGATGCCACCACGACAGCATTATAAAGATTTAATGGACCATCCGCACTTTTTTCTGTTGCTGGACGCATCGCACCGACCAACACGATCGGTTTTTCACATTTCGCAGTCAGATCAAGAAAATAAGCGGTTTCTTCCATCGTATCTGTACCATGAGTAATCACAAAACCATCGGTGTCTTTACATTGTGTATTAATCGCTTTAGCTAATTTCAACCACACCTCATCACTCATATCCTGTGAACCAATTTTTACAATTTGCTCACCTTTTACATTGGCTAGCTGCTTAATTTCAGGCACTGCATCAATTAATGCCTCAATATTGAGTTGTCCTGCTTTATAAGTAGAAGAAACTGCAGTTTCACCACTTCCGGCAATGGTGCCGCCTGTCGCTAAAATTGTAATATTAGGTAATTCTGCTGCTTGTGCTACAGAAAAACCTAATCCAACCATCATAAGTGCGGTTAATTTTTTGAATTTCATTTTATTCCCCTTGAACTAACTCATTAAAGTATCGGCATTCTCTACCTAATTAGGTAGAGAATAAATACCAAGATAACCTATTTATGATCCCGATCACATTTTTAGCCATATGATTGTATAAGCTTTCGCCACCCCTGCGTTTACTTGAGAATTTTTTTGAAAGATAACCAAAGTACGGTTATACTTAAATCTTTATTTCATCTGAAGATAAACTCTTATTCATTATCAAAAATTAAGTTGAGAACAACATGCAAGAATTTATGCCTCAAGCAATTGAATTTGCTCAAAAACACACTTTTTTAACAATCGCATGGTTTGCTGTCCTTTTTATGACACTTTTCACCTTTTTTAAAAGTGCAACACAAAAATATCGCGTCATCACTAATCCAGAAGCCGTTCGCTTAATAAACGACGAAGAGGCGGTTGTGATTGACTTACGTCCTATCGATGAATTCCGAGGTGGTCATATTATTAACAGTGTAAACTTGCTTCCGACAGAAATTAAAAATCAAAATGTAGGAAAAATTGAACATTACAAAGGAAAGCCCGTTATCATTGTGGATATCAACGGTGTTTCTTCTTCCACATCTGCAGAGCTTTTAACCAAACAAGGCTTTGAAAAAGTCTATGTATTAAAAGACGGTTTAACGGCTTGGTCTGGTGCAAATTTACCATTAGTAAAAAAACATAAGTAAGGATCCTCTATGTCTGAACAAAATCAACAACCTGAAGTAGCCTCTGAAGAACAACAAGAAGCCGTACTTCAAATTCAACGTATTTATGTAAAAGATGTTTCTTTTGAAGCACCAAATCTTCCTCATATTTTCCACCAAGAATGGAAACCAAAACTTGGCTTTGATTTAAGCACTGAAGCCGTTCAAGTGGGCGAAGATTTATACGAAGTAACGTTAAACATCAACGTAGAAACGACCATGGAAGATTCTGGTGATGTAGCGTTTATTTGTGAAGTGAAACAATCTGGTGTATTTACAATCAGCGGTTTAGAAGATGTTCAAATGGCGCACTGCTTAACATCTCAATGCCCAAATATGCTTTTCCCTTATGCGCGCGAACTAATTTCTAACTTAGTCAACCGCGGAACATTCCCAGCATTAAACCTTTCTCCGGTAAACTTCGATGCGTTATTCATTGAATACATGAATAAGCAGCAAGCTGCAGCCGAAGTAGAAGAAAATCCAGAAACCCAACATTAATTTTGATAAGGGCAGGCGATATGGTCTGCCCTTTTATTTTTTTAAGGTGATTGAAATGAATACATCCCAATCTCCAATTACTATTCTTGGTTGCGGTTCTTATGGAACAGCACTCGCTATCTCATTTTCTCGTAATGGTTCGCCAACCTATCTTTGGGGGCACAATCCCGATCATATTCATCAAATGCAACAGGAACGTCAAAATCGTCGCTTTCTGCCTGATATTAAATTTCCTGAAAGTTTGTATTTAGAATTAGATTTGAAAACTGCCCTTGAGCAATCGAAAGACATTTTAATTGTGGTACCAAGTCACGCTTTCGGCGAAATTCTCTTAAAAATTCGACCGCACTTAAAACCTGATCATCGTTTAATTTGGGCTACCAAAGGATTAGAACGCAACACCGGCCGATTACTACAAGAAGTAGTGGAAGAAACCTTAGGTAAAGCAATTCCGACAGCGGTGCTTTCAGGTCCTACTTTTGCGAAAGAATTGGCTCAAGGTTTGCCAACGGCGATTACCCTTGCCTCTAGTCATGAAAAGTTTGCCTTAGAATTACAAGCGCGAATTCATTGCAGTCAGCATTTTCGGGTATATGTAAATCAAGATATAATCGGCGTTCAATTAGGTGGTGCCATTAAAAACGTGATTGCGATAGGGGCGGGTATTTCGGATGGTATGGGATTTGGTGCCAATGCGAGAACCGCATTGATTACCCGTGGTATTGCGGAAATTACTCGCTTGGGCGTAGCAATGGGCGCAAATGCACAAACCTTTATGGGTATGTCTGGTTTAGGAGATTTAGTGCTCACTTGTACCGATAACCAATCCCGTAACCGTCGATTTGGTTTAATGCTTGGTAAAGGTACCGATAGCCAACAAGCTATGGATGAAATTGGTCAAGTCGTGGAAGGGTTTTATAACACCAAAGAAACTTATTTATTAGCACAACGACAAGGCGTAGAAATGCCAATTACAGAGCAAATTTACCAAATGCTCTTTTGTGGTAAAAGTGCACAAGACGTCGCATTAAGCTTATTGGGTCGTGCACGAAAAGGCGAATAAGGAGAAAAAATGACACTAGAAGTATGGCAACACATTCGCCAAGAGGCAAAAGAACTAGCAGAATGCGAGCCTATGCTCGCAAGCTTTTTCCATTCCACCATTTTAAAGCATCAAAATCTCGGCAGCGCTTTGAGTTATTTGCTTGCGAATAAACTGGCTAACCCTATCATGCCAGCAATTTCGCTGCGTGAAATTATTGAAGAAGCCTATCAAGCCGAGCCTAATATCATTGATTGTGCTGCTTGTGATATTAAAGCTGTGCGCCACCGCGATCCCGCTGTGGAATTGTGGTCTACCCCATTGCTTTATCTAAAAGGTTTTCACGCCATTCAAAGCTATCGTATTACCCATTATTTGTGGAATCAAAATCGAAAAGCACTCGCACTTTATTTACAAAATCAGATTTCCGTAGCTTTCGATGTGGATATTCACCCTGCGGCTAAAATTGGGCACGGCATTATGTTTGACCACGCTACCGGTATTGTCGTCGGCGAAACTTCAGTGATTGAAAATGATGTGTCTATCTTGCAAGGTGTCACACTTGGCGGTACAGGTAAAGAATCAGGCGATCGCCATCCAAAAGTACGAGAAGGCGTAATGATTGGGGCGGGAGCGAAAATTCTCGGTAATATCGAAGTGGGCAAATATGCCAAAATAGGCGCCAACTCTGTCGTACTTCAACCCGTGCCTGAATGTGCTACTGCTGCGGGTGTACCCGCACGAATTATCGGTAAAGATAAAGATGCTAAACCTGCTTTTGAAATGAATCAATATTTTACTGCTGATGATATGAATTTAAATATCTAAGGATATCCGAATGATAAATAAAGACACCCTGCTTTGCATGTCTCTTTCTGGCAGACCAGGTAATTTTGGTACCACATTTCATAATTATCTCTATCAAAAACTAGGACTTAATTTTATCTACAAAGCCTTTACCACTACAGATATTGAAAATGCGATCAAAGGCATTCGTGCACTTGGTATTCGAGGTTGTGCGGTTTCAATGCCTTTTAAAGAAAGCTGCATGCCATTTTTAGATGAAATATCCCCTTCTGCACAAGCCATTCAGTCTGTGAATACTATTGTGAATGAGCAAGGCTTTCTTCGTGCTTACAATACCGATTATATTGCGATTGTTAAACTTATCCAAGAATATCAATTAGATAAAAATAGTCGCGTGATTGTACGAGGCAGTGGCGGTATGGCGAAAGCGGTTGTCGCAGCCTTTAAAAACAGTGGATTTGAGCATCTGAAAATTTTTGCTCGAAATGAAAAAACAGGTAAAAATTTAGCCGCACTTTATGGCTATGAATATACCTCATCTTTAGATAATCAATCGGCAGACATTTTAGTCAACGTTACGCCAATTGGGATGAAGGATGGAAAAGAAGAATTTGATCTCGCCTTTCCTGAAAATCTTATTCAACAAGCTCAAACCGCTTTTGATGTGGTGGCGATTCCTGCTGAAACACCGTTTATCCAATTTGCTCAACAGCAAGGTAAACAAACCATTTCTGGTGCAGAAGTGATTGTGCTACAAGCTGTCGAACAATTTGAGCGCTACACTGGGGTTCGACCTGATGACCAATTAATCGCTGAAGCGGCTGCTTTTGCAAGGGCAAATAGTTAAGGCTCACTAAAAAAGGCGTTTTAATTCAAAACGCCTTTTTTATTTATTATGTATTAAGAATTTTTTGCAAGCCACGGTGAGATAAATAGCAGAAAATAAAACACATCACCGCACCACACATGATGGTATAGAATCCACTACTCCAACCAAATTTATCTACAACAAAACCAAACAATGTTGTACCGAATGTAGAACCAACAATATAACTCATAAATCCACGTAACCCTACTGCAGATCCTAATGCAAAACTAGGAATAACTTCCATTGCTTGTACTGCAACCATGGATTGAGGAATATAGACCAAACAGCCAACGATTGCAGAGAATAAAATAATGGCAAAAATGGATTCTGAGTTCATGTAACCAAATACACAGAAGAAAACAATTGTCATACAAATCATTGGTAAATACATAATTTTTCCACGGAAAAATTTATCAATTAACCATCCGGCAATGAGCGTCGATGGAATAGCTGCCCATTCAAAAATCATAAATGCAGCGCCCATATCTGTTTTAGTAAGGCCTTTTTCTTTAAGAAGATAAAGTGGAATCCAAGTTAACATACCAAAACGAACCATGTAGGTGAAAATATCAACACCAACAAGATACCAAGAATTAGGGTTTTTAACGACAAATTGATAAAAAATTTGGAATGCAGTCATGTTTTCTGGTTTTTCAGATAAATGACCTTTTAATTTTGTATTAACCGTTTCTTCGTTATACATTTCCTCAACAGTTGGTAGTTCTTCTTCAGCAGGACGGCGTTTTACAAAAAATAACACAAGGAAAACACCTATTAAGGCAATGATACTTGGTACAACATAAGTCGAGATTTCCCATTGTTCAGAACCGAGATAAGCAAGGCTAGCACCTACAATAGGCGCAACAATACCACCACCTAAATTATGTGATACATTCCAGGTTGTACTTGCGCGCCCACGCTGACTACGTGGATACCAATACCCAACGGTAATAATTGAAGGACCGACCCCCATCCCCTGGAATACCCCTAATAAAATGACTAATCCTACGAATAAATAGAAGCTTGTTGAGAACCCCATCATAATATTAATAAGAATACAAAGAAGAAGCCCTAAAGCCATAAAGTAGCGAGGGTTCGCTTTATCTGCTAAGATACTCATTGCACCTTTGCTACACCCGTACGTAATAAGTAAAGATGAGGTGAGCAAACCAATTTGCGTCTTAGAAAGTTCTAGTTTTTCTGCTAAATAGGGAGTGGATAATACGAAGTTATTACGGACTATGTAGTAACACATATAACCAATAAAAACACCGATCAGAGAATGAAGCTGATATTTTAAATATTTACTTTTAATTTCGGTTGAATAACGACTATTCATACCATTCATTCTTGATGAAAGATTTGTTGTACTGCTCATAATGAATCCTTTCTAGTAAAAATACGGTTTAAAATTTTAATGGAAAAGGAAAGTGTATTTTGTGACGTGCATCACATTTTTGTAGCATTTTGAGAAAAAATTGAATATTGAGATAAAATTTTTTTTAGAATCGAGCAGAATTCATTTGTTTTTATATGATGAAAAAATAAAGGCGTTTTTATTAAAACGCCTTTTACATATTACGCTAACAATTTTCTTGCTGCTTCCACCACGACAGATATTGCTTTATCTTCCGTATCTTTCATGGTCGCTTCATTTGGAATTTCTTGTTGTGTACGATTCACAATCACACCTGCTACCATACCAGCTCGTAAGCCAAGGGCATTACACATCGTAAATAATGTGGCTGATTCCATCTCATAGTTCATCACATTGAGATCTTGCCATTGTTTTAATAAGCCTTGGTAGTCACGATATACTTTACCACTGTAAGTATCATAACGTTCCTGACCTGGATAGAAGGTATCAGAAGACGCGGTAATCCCTACAAATGGCTCAATACCTTTTTCTTTAGCCGCATTGAAAAGTGCCGTGGTACATTCAAAATTTGCTACCGCTGGATATTCAATTGGGGCAAAATGACGGCTTGCACCATCAAGACGAACAGCACCCGTTGTAACAAGAACATCACCTACATTGATATGTGGTTGAATTGCGCCTGTTGTACCGATACGTAAGAATGTACGCACACCAAGCTGAGCCAGCTCTTCCACACAGATAGACGTAGAAGGGCCGCCAATACCGGTTGAACATACGACTACCGGTTGACCATTTAAATAGCCTAACCAAGAAGTGTATTCACGTGTGCTTGCAAGAAACTCTGGGTTCTCAAGCTTTTTAGCAATACGTTCACTACGCGCAGGATCACCCGGCACGATAGCTAATGTGGCACCTTTCAGTTGTGCTTTAGTTAGGTTTAAGTGAAATACATCAGACATAACAATCTCCTTTTTATCATTCTTGCCGCAAAGTGCGGTCAAATTTTCGTTATTTTTTCAATGCACCTAGAATACCACGCATGATTTGTTTGGTCACTTCATTACGAATATTGCGACCAACTGATTTTGCCACGCTATTCACAATTTGTTCTGTCGGAGAAAGTTTGTCCCCGCGTTTTTGTGTTCCAAAAATCATACGGCTTAAGCTACCAAATAAACCGCTTTCTTCCTCTTGCTGAGCTTGCTCGGCTTGTTTTTGTTGCACTGCGGCTAAATCCGCTTGAGCATTTAATACCTCGAAAGCTGACTCATTATCCACGTAATCTTTATAGAAGGCATAAAGCTCATCGTCTTTCACCCAAGTAGCTCGCTCTTCTTCAGTAATAGGGGCAAGTTGGCTTTTAGGTGGGTACACGTAAGCCACTTCAACTGGCGTTGGCATACCTTTTTCATCTAAAAATGAAATCAATGCTTGACCCACACCTAAAGTTGAAATGGTTTCCACCACATTAACAGCTGGATTTGAACGGAACGTTTCTGCTGCAGATTTCACCGCTTTTTGATCACGTGGTGTAAAAGCACGTAACGCATGTTGTACGCGGTTACCTAATTGGCCTAACACGGTATCCGGTAAATCTAATGGATTTTGGGTCACAAAATAAATCCCCACGCCCTTAGAACGGATCAAGCGAACCACTTGTTCCACTTTGTCCACCAACACACTCGGTGCGCCATCAAAGAGTAAGTGTGCTTCATCAAAGAACATCACAAATTTTGGTTTATCCGGATCGCCGACTTCTGGTAATTGTTCAAATAATTCAGACATCAACCAAAGCAAGAACGCACTATACATTCTTGGGGAATTAATTAATTTTTCAGAATTTAAAACATTGATCACACCACGACCATCACGGGTTTGTAACCAATCTTCAAGATTTAATGCCGGCTCACCAAAAAGATTGGTCGCCCCTTCATTTTCAAGGGTCAGTAAAGCACGTTGAATCGCGCCCACACTCGCGGCTGAAACATTACCATATTCTACTTGGAAGGTTTTTGCATTCTCTGCCACAAATTTAAGCATGGCGCGTAAATCTTTTAAGTCAATGAGTAGCAAACCTTTATCATCTGCCACACGGAATACGAGGTTTAATAAGCCTTCTTGGGTCGCGTTTAAATTCAATAAACGGGAAAGCAGTAATGGTCCCATTTCAGAAATTGTGGTGCGAAGTGGGATGCCTGTTTCACCGAATACATCCCAAAATGACACAGGATAGCCATTTAAATAACTCTCTCCACCTAAATCAAATTGCTCAATACGTTCTGCCACTTTGCCACTGAATGTGCCCGCTTTCACTAAACCGGACAAATCGCCTTTTACGTCTACCAAAAAGACTGGCACACCATCATCACTGAACGCCTCTGCCATTTTACGTAGTGTGACAGTTTTCCCCGTCCCTGTAGCACCGGCGATCAAGCCATGGCGGTTTGCCATTTTTGCAGTAATACCAAAGGTTTGACCTTGTTCGGTACGCGCGAGAGAATATTGCATAAAGATTCCTTTGCTTTGTTGGTTTTATTTAAGAGGAATGATAAGGAAAAAACGAAGTGCGGTCAAAATTTAAGTAATTTTACGGTATAATTTCTCAAAACTAATTAAAAGCGGGAAAAATAGATGTCAAACGCCAACATTCTTATTATCAAAACAGGACAAATAGAAACTTTAACGTTTCCTGATGGCAGCTCATATGAAAGTGCTATCCGTAAAAAACCGGTACCGATGGTAAAAGTGCACACGCTGGGTGCAGAAGGTAACGATGTAGGTTTAAAAGCCCATCACGGTGGTGTTGATAAAGCCTTATTTTTTATGTCTGATGTGTCTTTCCCTGCTTTAAACGCGCTACTTGGTGAAAAGTTTGATTTTCACGGTAGTGCGATTTATGGTGAAAACTTTGTGGTATCCGGCTTACATGAAGATAATGTCTGTGTGGGCGATCGCTACAAAATTGGCACCACGCTTTTAGAAGTCTCACAACCACGTAAACCTTGCGAACGTTTATCTCACAATACCAAAAATGATCATGCAAGAGAGGTGATTCGTCAGTCAGGTTGGACAGGTTGGTATGTTCGTGTAATCGAGGAAGGAGAAATCCATCAAGGCGATGAACTCGTCTTGCAACATCGTCCTTATCCTGAATGGACAATTCGTCGCTTAAATACGTTACTTTCTGCCCCTTCAAGCAATGCAGAATTAGAGGAAGCTTTAGCCCTTGAGGAACTAGCGGCGGCATTTAAACGTTCTATTCATTCACAATTACGTAATTTACAAAAGGCAGCCTAAAATGTCGGCTAAAACGACCGCACTTTGTCCGTGCCAATCTTCGCTTTCTTACGAAGATTGTTGCGGACGCTTTCACTTAGACAATCTGTTTCCAGAAACAGCGGAACAACTTATGCGTTCCCGCTATTCCGCGTTTGTGCTCAAAAATATTCCTTATATTGTGCAAACCACTGTGCCAAGCCAACAAACCTTATTAGATGAAAAAGCTCTGCAAGATTGGGCTGATGAAACGCAATGGCTCGGTTTAGATATTGTCAAAGCCGAAACCTTAACCAAAACACAAAGTGCGGTTGAATTTAAAGCACATTTTCAAGGCAACGAACAGCCGCAAGTGCATCACGAATATTCTCTTTTTGTAAAAATTGATGGTCGTTGGTATTTTGTTGATCCCACTGTACCGCTCCCAAGCAATAAACAGCCTTGTGTTTGTGGCTCAGGGAAGAAATTTAAACATTGTTGCGGAGGCTTGCTCTAATGACCTTAACGTCTTTTTTCGCATTATTCTGGCAGCGTTCTCAAGAAAATAAATTAACGCAAGCTGCCGGTTCACTCACCTACAGCACCATGCTCGCTATCGTGCCATTAATTATGGTGGTGTTTTCAATTTTCTCTGCTTTTCCCGTTTTTAACGAAGTCACTGGTGCCTTGAAAGAATTCATCTTCACCAATTTCGCTCCTTCCGCGAGTGATGTTGTGGGACAATATATTGATGAATTCGTCCGTAACTCCAAGCAAATGAGTGCCGTGGGGATTGTGAGTTTGATTTTAGTGGCATTGATGCTCATTAACTCCATCGACCGAACACTCAATGGTATTTGGCAAGACACTAGTAATCGCCCGATTTTTACGTCATTTGCTATTTATTGGCTCATTTTAACGCTCGGCCCGCTTTTAATCGGTACGAGCATTGCGGCAAGTTCCTATGTTAAAGCCATGTTCGAGCAATCTGAAACGCTCTCTTTTGGCTTAAAACTCCTCAGCTTTGTGCCATTTCTTTCTACTTGGTTCATTTTCACGCTCATTTATATGGTCGTGCCAAATAAGAAAGTGAGCATCAAACATTCTGCAGCAGGCGCATTAATTGCGGCGATTTTCTTTACCTTAGGGAAACAAGCCTTTACTTGGTACATCACCACCTTCCCGTCTTATCAATTAATTTATGGTGCCATGGCGACACTGCCAATCATGTTATTGTGGATTCAAATCAGCTGGACAGTAGTGTTATTAGGTGCGCAATTAGCCGCAGTGCTTGCAGAAGTGCGGTCAACGAATCAAACAAATTTAGAGGAAGTAAAATGATTGCATTAATCCAGCGTGTAACACAGGCTAAAGTGGAAGTTGAAGGTCAAATTGTGGGGCAAATCGGCAAGGGATTATTGGTTTTATTAGGCGTAGAAAAAGAAGATGACCGAGCCAAGGCGGATAAACTTGCCGAGAAAGTATTAAATTACCGTATTTTCAGCGATGAAAATGACAAAATGAATTTAAATGTGCAACAAATCGGTGGTGAAGTGCTTGTAGTATCACAATTCACCCTAGCCGCAGACACGCAAAAAGGCTTACGACCAAGTTTCTCAAAAGGTGCCGCACCAGCATTGGCTAACGAATTGTATGAGTATTTTTCACAAAAATGTGCAGAAAAAGTCACTGTTGCCAACGGACAATTTGCGGCTGATATGCAAGTGAGCCTCACCAATGATGGTCCTGTTACTTTTTGGTTAAACATATGAACTATAGTATTGGAAAAATCTTGCCAACGGATACCGCAAGCCTTTCGGCCATTGATCAGCTATTAATTGATGAAGGTATTCGTCGAGATAGACACTTAGATTATACTTGTGCCATGTTTGATGATGAAATGAACATTATCGCCACTGGCAGCTGCTATAACAATACTCTCCGCTGCCTTACTGTTTCTCATGAGCATCAAGGTGAAGGGTTAATGAACCAAATCGTAACCCACTTAATCAATATACAAATGGAACAAGGTAATAATCACCTTTTCCTTTATACTAAATATTGTTCAGCAAAGTTTTTTTCTAGTCTTGGATTTCAAGAGATTGTGCGCATCCCAAATCAAATTGTTTTTATGGAAAATAAACGGAATGGTTTTCAACATTATCTCACCAAACTACAAAGTGCCATAAAAAAAACACAAAGTTTATCGCCTAAAATAGCAGCACTTGTCATGAACTGTAATCCTTTTACTTTAGGACATCAATATCTTATTGAAAAAGCAGCGGCTGAAAATGATTTAGTCCACCTCTTTATGCTAAGCGAAGATTGCAGTTTTTTTCCTTACGAGGTACGCAAAAAATTAATTCAAGTGGGAATAGCTCATTTATCGAATGTCGTTTTACATGACAGTGATTCCTATATTATTAGTCAAGCTACTTTCCCAAGCTATTTTCAAAAGGATGAAGATGCAGTTATTCAAAGCCACATTGCTATTGATTTACAAATCTTTACTCGCATTGCCGCAACACTTGGCATTCAACGTCGCTACGTGGGAGATGAACCTTTTAGCCATGTCACACAAATTTATAACCAAGCCATGCAGCAAAAACTGCCTGAGCATGGCATAGAATGTATTATTGTTAATCGCAAAACAATAGATGGGCGAGCAATTAGTGCCTCTAATGTACGTCAAGCTATTCAACAAAAAAATTGGCGTCTCATTAAATCTCTCGTGCCACAAAGCACATTTGATTTTTTAATGAGCGACAAAGCAACGCCCATTATTAAGAAAATTCAACAATCCAAAGAAGTCACACATTATTGAATCTTAATACTGTAAATAGTATCACGTCTAAAATTCTTTTATCGTTCACAATTGCATTGGTAATCCTGTTATTTTATCGGTAAACTAAGGCATCTATTTAAAATTTTATTAATAGTTTAGCTACCAGTAGAATGAAAAAAATATCATTAAAAATAACCGCACTTTTGCTTGGATGGATGAGTTTTTCAACCTTTGCAGAACAAACCGTGGATATTGAGATCCGCGGAATCAAGGGTGAACGTGCCATTCGTAATACGGATATGAATGTCAAACTCATTGATAAAGATGAAATGGATGGCTCAGATCGTTATAAACAATTAGTTTCAGATGCTGTCGATAAAGGGCTTCGAGTCTTTGGTTATTATGGTTCTTCCGTGACCTTTGAATTGAAAAAACGCAAAGGTCAGCGAGATTTGCTCATTGCTAATGTCACTCCAGGTGAGCCAAGCAAAATTGCTGGAACAGACGTTGAAATTACAGGTGAAGCCGCAGAAGACGAAAACTTCACAGCACTCCGTAAAAACTTACCCAAAAAAGGCGAGTTAGTTGAGCATCAAAAATACAATACTTATAAAAGTAGCATTTCAAACCTTGCCCTTGCTCGAGGTTATCTTGACGGAAAATTCCTAATTTCTCGCTTAGAAATCAGCCCAGAAACTCATGAAGCATGGTGGCGTATGCTATTTGATAGTGGCGTTCGTTATCATTACGGCAACATCACATTCAACCATTCCCAAATTCGCGAAGACTATCTGCACAATATGCTCAACATTAAATCGGGCGAGCCTTATTTAGTCAGCGATTTATCTGAATTAACTAACGATTTTTCTTCTACCAACTGGTTTAGCTCAGTACTTTTACAGCCTCATGTCCGCGAAGAAGAAAAATTAGTCGATATTGAAATGTTACTTTATCCACGCAAGAAAAATGCAGTGGAATTGGGTGTAGGTTTTGCCACTGATACAGGTCCTCACGTCCAAGTCGGTTGGACAAAACCTTGGATGAATAGCCGAGGACATAGTTTACGCACGAACCTTTATGTGTCTTCACCCAAACAAACCTTTGAAGCCACTTATAAAATACCGCTATTGAAAAATCCATTACACCATTACTATGAGTTTTCAACAGGTTATGAAAGAGAAAATAAAAACGATACAGATACGAAAGCACTTACCTTTGCGGCACTACGTTACTGGAATAACCGTAAAAACTGGCAATATTTTGCGGGTCTTCGTGTCCGTTACGACAGCTTTACACAAGCAGACTTTGCTGATAAAACCTTTTTGTTTTATCCAACGGGAGGCTTTAGTCGCACCCGTTTAAAAGGTGGGCAATTTCCGACTTGGGGAGATTCCCAAAAAATTACGGTGGATTTAGGCAATCGGGCATGGATATCTGATATTAATTTCTTTAAAGTACAAGCCTCTACAGCATGGATTAGAACCTACGCGGATAATCATCGCTTCATTACACGTGCGGAGATCGGCTATTTAAATACAGCAGATATTCGTCAAATTCCACCAGCATTACGCTTCTTTGCGGGGGGGGATCGTAGCGTGCGAGGCTATGGTTATAAGAAAATTTCACCTAGAAATCACGATGGAAAATTAGTGGGTGGATCACATCTGTTAGCGGGCAGCCTTGAATATCAATATCAGGTTTACCCTAATTGGTGGAGTGCGGTATTTGCCGATTCTGGCTTAGCAGCTAACTCTTATAAAGCAACCGAATTACGCCACGGTGCAGGTGTTGGTGTACGTTGGGCATCGCCAGTAGGAGCGATTAAGTTTGATATCGCCACACCAATTCGAGATAAAGATAACAGCAAAAATATTCAATTTTATATCGGCTTAGGGGCTGAAATTTAGGGTATGACTATGTCTGAACAAGAAAAACAACCAGATAACCAAAACACACAACCCATCAAAAAGAAAAAGACCTACCGTAAAATTTTATGTGTCGGAAGTGCGGTCATTTTTGTTCCTGTTTTAGGCTTAGTCACAGCACTTTTTTTTGACAGTGGACAACGTGCACTTATTCAACTCGCCGATAAAATGCTCGATAGCTTGTCTATTGAACAAGTCAGCGGTGGGTTACAAGATGGTTTGGTCTTAGAGAATTTACGTTTTCAAACAACCAGCGTAGATGTGTCTCTCCCTAAAGCGCGCTTACAACTGAATTTAGCTCATTTACTTTCAGGTGATATTATTGTTGATGATCTCAGCTTAACGCAGCCTAAAATCGTCATTGATACCAGTGTTATGCCGCCTTCTGAAGAGAAACAGACTGAAAGTGGTCCAATGGAAAAAATCCATTTCCCGGTTTCTGTACAAGTGAAAAATGTGGCAGTCACTGACTTTGATATGAAACTCGATCAAAGTAATATTACCTTTTCGTCATTTCAAAGTGCGGTCAGTTTAAACAATGAATCTGGCCTTACCCTTGAGCCTACCACGATTTCAGACGTGCTTTTCTCAACGGTCACCCAAACTCAAGCAAATCCCCCTCAGCCGGAGAAAAAAGAACCGGCTAAACCCGTTGATTGGGCGCAAATTGAGCAAAAACTCACTCCCGCTTTTTTAGGTAATTTAAATGCGGTGAACTTGCCTTTTGATATGCACATTCCAAGTGTTTTGGGTACAAACTGGCAATATCAATCACTCAATGAAAAAGGTGAAGAAACCCAAAAAATCACTGTGCCTAAAGTAGAATTGCAAGCGGATGCCACCGATCATTTAGTGAAATTACAAAAGCTTGAAATTGATAGCTCTCTCGGTACACTTTCTAGCCAAGGGCAACTCCAGCTCAATGAGGATTTTCCAGTTGATCTCACATTAAAATCTGATCTCCAAGCATTTAAATCAAAAGACAAAACCATTCTGCCTGCTAGCAAAGTTGATCTCAATGTATCGGGTTCATTGAAAAAAACAACCGCACTTTCATTAACCACACAAGGCGTACTTGATGCGACCTTAACCGGTAATGTGAAACTGGCTGAAGATAAAATGCCATTAAATCTGCAGTTAAAAGCGAAAAAAGGTCAATACGCTTTTGCAGATAGCCTCGCACCGCTCAAAATTAACGATGTTGATATCAACCTTTCCGGTGACTTATTGAATTATCACCTTAAAACGCTTGGAGAAATAGAAGGATTGAATCATATTCCTCCTACAAAAATTGACTTAAATGCAGATGGTAAGCTGTATGAAATCAAAATTAACGAACTAAATTTAAATAATCCTGAAGGTTCGGCTCATTTTTCAGGTTCATCAAACTGGCAAGATCGGGTGCAATGGGATATTTCTGCCAATTTTCAGGAAATGAATCTTAAGCCTTATGTTCCAGATATCCCAGCAGTATTATCAGGGAAAATTCATTCACAAGGTCACATTGGGGTGGCCAATTGGAAAGTAGAAGTACCTACTGTAGATTTAGTTGGTCGTCTTTCTTCTCGACCATTGAGCTTGAAAGGTCGTCTCTTGTTGAGTGATGACGCTTTACTGAATATTCCAAATTTACAATTAAACTATGGTAATAATCACCTCACAGCTAAAGGTATATTGGGTGAAGAATCTGATTTAAACTTGGATATCAATGCACCTGATTTACGTGGTCTATGGCAAGATTTAGCGGGTTCCGTCGTTGGCAAAGCCCAGATTTTAGGTAAGCTTACGGCACCAACCATTAATACCGATTTAACGGTGCAAGGCTTACATTTCCAAGGGTTAGACTTATCCAAAGCCTTAATTAAAGGTAATGTTGTCAGTGAACCGCAAGTGAAAGGTAAACTTAACGTCAAAGCGGAAAACTTCCGCTATGGCGATAGCATCAAATTATATAATATTGATTTGAATGCATCAGGTGATGAGAAACATCATACCCTTACCTTAAAATCAAAAGGTGAACCTGTTGCAGCTAATTTACAAATCACCGGCAATTTTGACCGCACTTCTCAGCAATGGAAAGGAAATTTAAGTCAGGTACATTTAAACTCACCCATCGGCGATTTTAAAGTGAATCAAACTATTCCGGTGACCTATGACAACAAAAAAATCCAAGCCACCATCGGATCACACTGCTGGGTTAACCAAGATTTAGATTTGTGTTTTCCACAACAATTTACGGCAGGGAAAAACGGCGAAGTCCCTTTTGAGCTGAAACGTATTAATTTAGATGTAGTGAATAAATTGATGGGACAAAACATGCTCAAAGGTCAATTACAAAGCCGAGGTAAAGTAGCGTGGTTCAGTGATAAACCGTTACAACTACATGTAGCAGTAGAAGGTAATAACATTGGTGTGGCGCAAAAATTAGACTACCGCACCTTTAAGCTAGATATTCCTAAATTAAGCGTGAATGCCAATATTCAAAATAACAATTTAACCCTGAAATCAAACATTAATATTCAAAATCAAGGTCGAATCGGTACGGACTTAAAAATTAATGATTTAAGTAAAGGTCGACAATTAGGCGGCACCTTTACTATTGAAGGTTTACGTTTATCTTTAGCGAATCAACTTCTCTCTAGCGGTGAAAGCATGGATGGTGAAGTGGTTTCTCGCTTAAGTTTTGGTGGCAATTTAGAAAAACCATTGCTAAACGGTTATTTTGATCTTCGCCATGTCAAAACAAAACTAAAAAGCCTACCTTTTGATGTGACTGATGGACAAGTGGCAATCCGCTTTAATGGTACGTCTTCAACCTTAAATGGTCATGTTCAAACACCAGATAGCAAACTTAATATTAACGGGCGAGCTAACTGGGCTAACATGAATAACTGGACGGCAGAAGTTAGAGCGCAAGCGGATAATTTCAAAGTCGATATTCCGTCTATGGCGAAATTAAAAGTCAGTCCGAATGTGGTTGTCAAAGCGTCACCTAAACACTTGGATTTAAGTGGAAACGTGGATATCCCATGGGCAAGAATTGCTATTGAAAGCTTACCGGACAATGCTGAGCCAGTAAGTGAAGATGAAGTTATTTTAAATGGCCCAAGAAAAAGTAAAGAAGAACTCATCAATCGCCAATTTGTTTCAGAAACCAAATCCGGTATGCAAATTCAATCTGACTTAAAAATTAAAATCGGTGATGATGTGCATTTAAATGCCTATGGTTTAAAAACGAATTTGGATGGTTTACTTTCTGTGAAACAGGATAAAGGTAAGCTAGGATTATTCGGTCAAATTAACCTGAAAAATGGTCGTTATGCTTCTTTTGGACAGGATTTATTAATTCGTAAAGGACAAATTAGCTTCGCGGGTTTACCTTCACAACCGATGTTAAATATTGAAGCGATTCGTAACCCAGAAGCTATGGAAGACAGTAAAGTGACCGCAGGGGTAAAAGTGATTGGTATAGCATCTAGCCCACAAGTCACCGTCTTCTCTGATCCTGCAAAATCACAAGATCAGGCACTCTCTTACTTATTAACTGGTCGTTCATTAGAAAACAGTGGTGAAGCGGGATCTGGTGGTTCTGTGGGAGCGGCATTACTTGGCTTAGGTTTAGCGAAAAGTGGTAAAGTCGTCGGCGGTATTGGCGAAGCCTTTGGTATTCAAGACTTAAACTTAGGCACTGCCGGTGTTGGTGATAGCTCTAAAGTACAAGTTAGTGGTAATATTGGTAAACGCTTACAAGTGAAATACGGCGTAGGATTGTTTGATGGCTTGGCGGAAGTGACTTTACGTTATCGCTTAATGCCGCAGCTTTATTTCCAATCGGTTTCTAGCACAAACCAAGTTTTTGATTTATTGTATCAATTTGAATTTTAGGAAAGAACATGCATAATGACAAGCAACTGGCTCAACTCGCAGAACCTCATCACCGAGGTGAGGCCAGGGAGATTGCCGCCATTGATTTAGGCTCAAACAGCTTCCACATGATTGTGGCACGCATTATCAATGGCTCAATTCAGGTGCTTTCTCGTTTAAAACAAAAAGTGAGACTTGCCGATGGCTTAGACGAGCACAATGTATTAAGCCAAGAAGCCATTGAGCGCGGTGTAAATTGCCTTGCACTTTTTGCTGAACGCTTACAAGGCTTTGCGCCAGAAGATGTGAATGTCGTCGGAACTTATACCTTACGAAGAGCGGTCAATAATGATGAATTTTTACGCCAGGCTGCCACTGTCTTTCCCTATCCCATTAATATCATCAGCGGTCAAACTGAAGCTAAAACTATTTATGCGGGTGTTTGCCACACTCAACCCGAAAACGGACGTAAACTGGTCATTGATATTGGTGGTGGCTCGACCGAAATGATCATCGGTGATGATTTCACCCCCTTAGTGGCGGAAAGTCGTCACATGGGCTGTGTGAGCTTTGCCAAAAAATTCTTTCCGAATGGAGAAATTTCAAAAGAAAACTTCGAGCAAGCTCGCCAAAGTGCGGTCAATAAAATTGAAGATTTAAGCTGGGAATACCGCAAACTTGGGTGGCAATCTGTACTCGGCTCATCTGGCACGATCAAAACCGTGTACCAAGTGATTACTGCAACCCTTGATCCAAACGGTATCATCACCGCTGAACGCTTACAAAATTTAATTGAACGAACCTTACAAGCTTCCCATTTTGAAGAGCTCAATATTGCGGGACTAAACTCTGATCGTGTGGATATCTTTGTGCCAGGCTTGACCATTTTAAGTGCTGTTTTTGACGTTTTTAGCTTAGAAAATATGCGCTACTCTGACGGTGCTTTGCGAGAAGGAGTGATTTACAGCTTAGAAAAAAACTTCCAAGTTTCAGATATCCGTACGCGTACCGCATTAGGACTTGCCGAACAATTTAACTTAGATTTAGCGCAAGCCGATCGCGTAGCAAATAGTGCAAAAACCTTAATTAACCAATACACCCATTGGCAAAAACCGTATCTTGCTGATGAAATGAAAAATCTACTGATTTGGGCAGCACGCTTATTAGAAGTCGGTATTGTCATTAATCATCGCAATGTACAAAAACATTCCGCTTATATTCTGCAAAATATGGAATTACCCGGTTTTGATCGTGAGCAGCAACGCTTATTGGTGAATTTAGTTCGTTATCATACGGGTGCATTTAAAAAGAATGATTTACCAATTTTTGCTCGTTATGCAGATGAAGATGTCCTTGTTTTACTGCTTCTTTTACGCATTTCGGTGATTTTAAATAAATCCCGCCAAGCGACAGATAGCACGGATAAAATTAATCTTAGAATTGACCGCTCTTTACAAACTTGCGAACTGACCTTTGAGAAACATTATCTGGATAACAATCCGTTAGTGTGGAATGAATTGCGCTTAGAAAGCAATTTACTCAAAGATTTAGAACTCAGTTTGATTTTTAACTGATAGAATAAGGGCTTTCATGCCCTTATTTTTTATCTTGCTCCAGCAGCAAGCTATAAATATTGGCGAGATAATAGCTCTGTTCGGCTTCAGGGATGTCTTGCGGAATAAAAGAAAGCAAATCGAGGTGAATTTCTAAAACATCAGGGAAAATAACCGCACTTTGCATTTCATCATAAAAGGATTGATGGAGCGGAGAAACGCAACCGCCTCGTTTTAAGCGAGCAAGGCTGTTGGCAATATGCAATAAGAGTGTGATGACAGTCGGAATGGACACATCAATGCGCCAATGATGCTCTAAGCGACTTTGCAAAGTCAGAATAATATCAATAACTTCCTGATCAATCTGACCGCGAATTTTCCAACGGGTTAATTGTTTGGGTAACGACATAACATTCCTTTTTAAGATAGGATAACTTTACCGCTATTTCATAAAATTACCAGTGCACAGATCACAAAATTGAAACAAAGTGAAAAAATTTACGAACTAGGAAAGCAATAAATGATAGATAACAGACTTTTTGAAAAATATGATGGCTTGATTTTTGATATGGATGGCACCTTAATCGACACCATGCCAGTGCATGCACGCGCATGGAACCTAGTAGGGGAACAATTCGGTTATCGTTTTAACAGCCAAATCATGTATGATTTAGGTGGCGCAACCGTGAGCACTATCGCCTCAGCCATTATGCAAGATGCCGGTATGTCACAAGAACGTTTAAATGAAGTGATACAAGCAAAACGCAAACTTTCTTATGAATTGATTCCAACAGAATCAAAATTACTCCCAACTTTTGACGTGGTGCGTCATTACTATCAACAAAAACCAATTGCGCTCGGGTCAGGTTCAAACCGCAGACTGATTGATATGTTGATACAAAAATTAGATATCGAACGTTACTTTAACGCCATTGTCAGCGCTGACGATGTGAAAGAGCACAAACCCCACCCTGAAACCTTTTTACGCTGTGCAGAACTGGCAAAAGCTGAACCGTCACGCTGCATCGTCTTTGAAGATGCCGATCTTGGTGTAAAAGCAGGATTAAGTGCAGGCATGGATGTTTTTGACGTCAGAACATGCGAGATTATTAAAGCCTAATGTGGGACATTTTTTCTTTCAGCTTTTTGACTAATTTTTGGCAAACCTATGGACTATGTCTGATGTTTTTCAGTGCATTCTTAAGTGCCACCATACTGCCAGGCAATTCTGAAATTGTTTTTGTTACCCTTGCTGTACCAAAAGTATTGGTTAATTCATTATTAAGTGCAGATATTTTTTGGCTTGTTTTTCTGGCAACCGCAGGCAATACACTTGGCAGCCTCACCACTTACTGGATTGGTCGATGGTTTCCAAAAATTAATAGCAAAAATGACCGCACTTTGTGGATAATAAACAAAATACAACGTTATGGCGCCATCACTTTATTATTAAGTTGGCTGCCTATTATCGGGGATGTGTTTTGTGCGGTAGCCGGTTGGCTTCGTTTAAATTGGCTAAGTTGTTTGATTTTTATGACGATTGGAAAAGCACTGCGTTATATTGCCCTACTCTTTTTCAGTTTACCTTTCGTGTCATAGCCGTGAATAGCCTTTGTACATAACCTGGTTGTGGGCTAGAATAACGACGAATTGATATTCAACAGATAAAAAAACGCCCCTTATCAAGTAAGGGGCAAATAACCTAAGGAACCAATTTTATTAAAACAACTGCAAGTTGCTTGTTTTATAAGACCGACGCTAAAAAGAAAAGTTCAAAGAATTTGTAAAAACATATAAAAAATTTACAAACTAATGATTTAAAAGGAAATAAATATGCCATTACTCGACAGTTTTAAAGTGGATCACACCCGTATGAACGCACCTGCCGTGCGAGTTGCCAAAACGATGCGTACCCCAAAGGGCGATGACATCACTGTTTTTGATCTTCGTTTTTGCATTCCAAACAAAGAAATTCTCCCACCAAAAGGGATTCACACCCTTGAGCATTTATTTGCGGGCTTTATGCGTGACCATTTAAACAATGACAATGTAGAAATCATCGATATTTCCCCAATGGGCTGTCGCACAGGTTTTTACATGTCATTAATCGGCACTCCAAACGAGCAACAAGTGGCTGATGCATGGTTAGCTTCCATGAAAGATATTTTAACCGTGCAAGATCAAAACCAAATTCCTGAATTAAATGAATACCAATGCGGAACTTACACTGAGCATTCTTTAGAAGAAGCACATAAAATTGCTAAAAATGTGATTTCTCGCGGTGTGGGGATTAATAAAAATGACGATTTAGCACTCGATGAATCTTTCTTAAAATAAGGACACAACATGACAACCCTAGGTACAGCATTAACCCCAAATGCTATTAAAGTGATGATGCTTGGCTCTGGTGAACTAGGCAAAGAGGTGGTAATTGAATTACAACGTTTAGGCGTAGAAGTAATTGCCGTCGATCGTTATGAAAACGCTCCAGCACAACAAGTGGCACATCGTGCTTATACGATTTCCATGCTAGATGGTGCAGCCCTCAAAGCCTTAGTGGAAAAAGAGCGCCCAGATTACATTGTGCCGGAAGTGGAAGCCATCGCAACTGATACGCTGATTGAATTAGAAAAAGCAGGTTTTAATGTTGTACCTACCGCCAAAGCCACCAAGCTTACGATGAATCGCGAAGGCATTCGTCGCTTAGCAGCAGAAGAGCTTAAATTGCCAACCTCACCTTATCAATTTGTCGATAACTTTGATGACTTCCAAAGTGCGGTTGAAAAAATTGGTATTCCTTGCGTAGTGAAACCGATTATGTCCTCTTCTGGCCACGGTCAAAGTATTTTGAAATCCAAAGATGACTTACAAAAAGCCTGGGATTACGCGCAACAAGGTGGTCGAGCAGGTGCTGGACGCGTGATTGTAGAAGGGTTTGTTAAATTCGATTATGAAATCACTTTACTCACCGTTCGCCACATCAACGGCACCAGCTTCTTAGCACCAATCGGCCATCGTCAAGAAAATGGTGACTATCGAGAATCTTGGCAACCACAAGTCATGTCTGATGCAGCCTTGAAAAAAGCACAAGACGTAGCAGAGAAAATTACCACCGCATTAGGTGGTCGTGGCATTTTCGGCGTGGAAATGTTTGTGTGTGGTGATGAGGTTATCTTCAATGAAGTCTCCCCTCGCCCACATGATACCGGTATGGTCACGCTAATTTCTCAAGAATTATCTGAGTTCGCCTTACATGCCCGTGCGATTTTAGGCTTACCTATTCCAGAAATCACTCTTATTAGCCCATCGGCTTCAAAAGCCATTGTGGTGGAAGGTCAATCGAAAAACGTACAATTTGGCAATATCACCGAAGTATTAGCTGAACCAAACACCAATATTCGTATTTTTGGCAAAGGCGAAGTCAATGGCCATCGCCGTTTAGGTGTATTACTCGCTCGTGATATTTCCGTAGAAAAAGCATTAGAAAAAGTAGAACGAGCTTACGCGAAGTTAGATGTAAAATTATAAGGTTTACTTAGCATAAGTATCTTTGAAAATACAAAAGTGCGGTTAATTTTTGAGAGGTTTTAAAACTCTTTAATAATTGACCGCGCTTTTGAGATACAAATCAAAGTGCGGTCGTTTTTTAGGTTAGAAAGTGAATGATTAATACATGCCTTCGCGCTCTTCACGGGTGCTGATGAAGATATTTTTCACCTGTGTATAAGCGTCAAGCATCATTTTATGGGTTTCACGACCTATACCAGAGGTTTTATAACCACCGAAAGGAGCTCCAGCTGGTAAACGGTTATAACAGTTCACCCAAACACGACCGGTTTCAAGTGCGCGTGCAACTCGTAGCGCACGATTAATGTTATATGTCCACACCGC
This sequence comes from Haemophilus parainfluenzae, assembly GCF_900638025.1. NCBI lineage: Bacteria > Pseudomonadati > Pseudomonadota > Gammaproteobacteria > Pasteurellales > Pasteurellaceae > Parahaemophilus > Parahaemophilus parainfluenzae. The sequence continues at coordinate 552,698 of NZ_LR134481.1, read as the reverse complement.
ACCACCTAGGCCATAATCACTGTCATTTGCCATTTTAATTACATCTGCTTCATCCTTGAATTTGATTACCACAGCAACCGGACCAAAAATTTCTTCTTGTGCCACACGTTTTTTGTTATCAGGCGCTAAAATTAAGGTTGGTTGGAAAAATTCGCCTCGAGCCAATGCCGGGTCGGTTGATTTACCTCCACCAAGGATAATTTGACACCCTTCTTCTTTAGCAATATCAACATACTTGCTAATAACCTTAACTTGATTTCCGTTTACTTGCGCCCCCATTTGCGTGTCATCTTCCCAAGGTAAGCCGACTTTAACTTTCTTAAATTCTTCTTTTAGTGCCGCGATAAATTTATCGTAAACGCTTTCTTGTACGAAAATACGTGAACCGGCACAACACACTTGCCCTTGGTTGAAGAGAATTCCTTTTTGTGCGCCCTCCAATGCTTTATCAAATGGCATATCGTCAAAGAAAATATTGGCTGATTTACCACCCAATTCCAAGGTGGATGGAATCAACATTTCAGCAGCAGCCACACCAATTTTTCTACCGATTTCGGTGGAACCGGTGAATGCCAGTTTGTTAAATCCAGTATGGTGCAACATGTATTCGCCAGATTTAGAACCCTTACCAGTGATAACATTGAAGACACCTTTCGGTAATAAATGATTAATTTTTTGAGCTAAGGAAAGTAAGCTCAATGAAGTAGAGGAAGATGGGTGAATCACGACGGTACAACCTGCTGCCAATGCAGGTGCTATTTTCCATGCAGCCATTAAGAACGGAAAGTTCCATGGAATAATTTGACCAACAACGCCAATAGGCTCGCGTAAAATCAACGACAAATCTTCGCTATCCAGTTGGTTTGCGACACCTTCTTCGGCGCGAATAACACTGGCAAAATAACGGAAATGATCTGATGCCAACGGAATATCTGCTGCGCGTGTTTCGCGAATCGGTTTACCGTTATCCAACGTTTCTTGTAAAGCGAATAATTCGGTATTTTCGTCAATAATATCTGCAATTTTATTCAAAATTGTAGCTCGTTCCGTTGCGCTGGTATTTTTCCAGGTTTTAAAGGCCTCTTTCGCAGCATTCACTGCAGCATCGACATCTGCATCCGTAGCGTCAATAAAGGTGGCTAAGGCTTCACCATTTGCAGGGTTATATGCTGTTAAGGTATTACCCTCAGAGCCATTTGTCCATTCGCCGTTGATCAATAAACCATAGTGTTTATCAAAGACATTAAGATCTTTTGTCATCTGTTTTCTCCTTTTTCTACGTGATCAATCAAAGTGATACCTTCTCTTTTTACATCGTCAGGTCTCTACTATTTTGTCCCCAAAAGAGGACAGTGGTTCAATTTGAGCACAAGACAAGACTTAAAACTGTGAGATAGATCACATTTTAGCGGTGATGAGGAAAGGTAGAAAAAATTGATTTGATAGATGGACAAAGCGAAGTGAAGAGAAAATACCTTGAAAAGAGACCGCACTTTGAAGGCGAAAATCAAAGTGCGGTCATGTTTTCTATTTTATTTTGGGTAACTTCCTTTAGAAATTACGTTCGACAGACACAAACCATTCTCCGCTAGTGCGTGAATAAAATTCCGGGATATTACTGTCAATTTTGCGGTAACGATAATTTAATTTAGGCATAAAACCTTTCCATTGCATTTTGTTATACCACAGCGAGGCGTTAAAACCATATTCTTTATCTTGTCGTTTTTTCATTGGGAAATAGAAATTTTCTGCACGAAAATAACGTTTCACATAGCGCAGGCTTAAACGGGTAGCAAAATCCTTAATTTGCCATACGGTGCCGATATTGACACCTCGACGAAGTGAGGACTCTGCTTTGTCTTTGCTGCGATCCATGCTGCCTTCAATCCCACCGAAAAGTAACCAATTCGGTTTTGCCTGATAACTTAATGCGAGTGTTGCGCCGTTAATATAGCCGTTATGACGGCGTGCAATATTGGCATCCGCATAACGTTTTTGCGTGTGGGAAAGCGTACCAGAGAGCGACCAAAGTGCGGTTAATTCACGGTGTAAATCTGCGGTAATGCCATAATTTTGGCTATAACGTGGCGCACCCAACCAGTTTTGCTCAAAAAATGGCGTCAATCCTAAAGATTGTAAGACGGAACGATGACGATAGCCCAATGCGGCGTAAAGTGATTTTTCGCTATAATCTTGATTATCCCAGTAATACACGCCGCCAAAACGGCTGTTTAAGGTCACAAAATGATTACCGGCGACATTGATTTCACGGCTTAACCCAAGTCCGTAACGAAAGCCGTGCGCTTTTTGTGGTAAAGAGTCTTTGTCTTTTTTAAAGCGCAATTTACCTAACAAAATATCTTGTTGGGATGACGCGTTATTCACGTTGTCGGTTTGGGTATATTGCCATTCTACGTCTGCTTTCCAGCCTTGGCGTTCATTCATGGTGGCCAAATAACGTTGGGCGAATTGTTGCATAGGCGGAGATAAATCCGGCATAGCGCGCTCAAGTTCTGCTTTAGCTTGGCGATACTGTTTATTTTCAAATAACATCACGCCTAAATCGAAACGCGGATAGGCAAGTTCCGGTTTTTCATCAACAATTTGCCGATAAAGACGAATCGCTTGCTTATGGTTGCGCTCCGCACGCAACATCGCCCCTAGGGCATAACGATATAGCGTGACATCGTGCTGAGGTTCCGATTGATAAAGCGGCAACGTTTGTTTCAATATTCCCCATTGTTGTTTTACCACACTATAGTTGATCAGTTTTTCCAATTTAGTTTGAGTATTGTCATTGGATTCAAATGTCATCGGTGCTGAAAGTGCGGTGGATTTCTCCAGTGTTTTTATCTGTGGATCTTCCGTTTTCGGCACAATATTCTTTTCAAAGAAAACAGGCTGTGGTGCTTGGAAGGTTTCAGCTTGAGTAGCTAAGGGAAGTAGAATGATAAAATAAGGAAGTTTTTTCATAGTCGATTAGAAAGTAATGCCGTTTAAACCGAGGTTCAAACGGCATTTTTATATTAAAGGAAAAGTTTATTTTTGGATTTCGCCACGTGTACCGCCGAAGCCGATAGCGATATTATCGCTACTAGAATAATGGAGATTACGTTCACCGTTTCTAGGCACAACTTTAAATAATTCTTTTACCTCTTGATCATCATAAGAGACATTTTCTTTACCAAATTCGGCTACACCTGCAATTTCTTCAGCATTTTTTCCGTAAAATAGCAGTAAATATTCCCCTTTCATGTTTGTCCATTTATCAGAAGTCATATCAGAAGATATGCCTTTACCCCAATCTTTGCCGTAGATTTCGGCTAAATTACCTTCATGTAAAGTTAGATTACCTAAACCGTCTAAACCGGTAATATTTCCCTCACCTTTTTTATTGGCAAAATCTACATTATATGTAAGCATTCCTTCTCTATCTTTAGTGAAAGCAGTCCCGATATAAGTCGCTTTACCTTCATTAGGTATATCTTTGGTATTCACTCCATTTAGATAATTGCGTTGTATAGAAACGCTATATGTTTCTCTATTGTACATCGGATCATTAAGGTCTTTATAGTCTTCATATTTACCAACAACAATAGAATATTTTTGATTATAAACATCTATATATGATGTTTGTTTGGATGATTCTTCTCCTCGAACGTTTGAAGATGTAGTTTCTTGTGGGTCATATTTTCGAGTAAATCCTTCAGGTGTTTTATACGCCTCTCTAATGATATTGCGTTTTGCATCTAAAATTGCTGATTGCTCTTTTTCTATTAATAAATTATCTAAATTTTCCAATGCTTTAGTTCGCTCATTTTCAATATTACTATTAGCAAAATTCTGCGCTTCCCAATCATCTAACCCTTTTTCTTTCGCAAGATTAATTAATTCATCGATTTTGGTTTTACGTTTATCTTTCTCAGCAATGTAATTATTGAGATCTTGGACCGCACTTTCTTTATCTGTATAGTTTTTACCGTAGGCAAAATTACGTGCTTCCCACTCCTCTAAACCTTTTTGCTTTGCAAGGGCAGTTAATTCATTGATTAAATTTTCTCTTTCTGTACGTTTATCATTAAGTAATGTTCTTGCTTCATTTAATGTTTTGTCTTTATTTGCGTTTACAAAATTGCGAACTTCATCTTCGGATAAGCTATAGCTTCTTGCTAAACGTTTAAGCGCTATAATTTTGTGAACTTCAACGAGCTGTTCAGTTACAAATGATTTGCTGTTATTTTTGAAATTATCTGCAAATTCGCTAGAATCAACAGTATTTAAACCGTTATGTAATGCAAATTGAAATACTTCATCACGAGTAAGCATTTTTTCTAAGGAGAGTTTTTCATCTAATGCTTTTTGTGCTGCTGCAAGTTCTTCTTGTGCTTTTTGTAAACCTGCTTTTGCTTTATTTAAATCTTGCGCAGAAAGCTGCTCGGCTTGTTTAAGTTTATCTTCTGCCGTTTGCTTTTCATTTTGCGCTTGAGAAAGTTGCGTTTTTAAACGATCGAGTTCAGCCTGTTGCGTGTTAGCTTGATTTTGTGTTGTTTGGTTGTTTTGAATTTCGTTATTGGGCGTAGTTGGGGGGTTATCGCTGTTTCCGCCACCGCTGCTGCCACAGCCGGTTAACGCCAGTAAAAGTGCGGTTGCAATTGAAAGATTTTTGAGTTTCATACGGGATTCCTTAAATTATTTAGGGATTAAAAAGCAAAAGAATTATAATTTTTCGCTAATTTGTGTACAATTAACCAACAATTACAGAAGGTTACCGAGTTGCGGTAGCTATTTGCACTGCGAGAGTAGAATATGAAAATTAATGAAAAAATTCGTCAATTACGTGAACAACACCAATTATCTCAAGAAAATATGGCGGATAAATTAGGCATGTCGGTGACCGGTTATGCCAAAATTGAACGAGGTGAAGTGCGTTCAAATCTGCCACGTTTGGAGCAAATTTCTGAAGTGTTTGATATGGATATTTGCGAACTGCTTTCTTATGGGGAAACTGAAAAAGTTTATTTTAATAATTCAGTCACAGAATCAACAAATTCAAATAATTCAAATAATTTCTTATTCGCTGTTGGTAATGATAATTTAGAAAAAGCCATTCAACAATTGCAATTAATTATTTCTCATAAAGACGAGCTATTGGCACAAAAAGATAAAATTATTCTAGGCTTAGAGCGGGAAATTGCTTTGCTGAGAAATATGCACAAAGCATAGTAACGAGCTGACAATAACAAGAAAAAACAACTAAAAATAAGACCGCACTTTGATCCTATCAATCAAAGTACGGTCGTTTTTTATTGGTTTTACACAGCCTGTTTAGGTTGTTTGAATTACGTTCATAACTGGTAGTTGCTGGTAATACAATATCTGCCATGCGCGCAGTTGGCGTCCAGTTTACTTCATTCACAATCACCACATCTGGTTGTTGGAAGGCCTTACTTTCCATTGCATTAATTCTGCATAAGGCATGAGGCGAACCTCATTTCCTTTATCATTAGTCGCTTTCACCATTTCAGTGGCAAAAATAGCTGAACCATCAGAGAGAGTGCTACCTTGCACGGCAGAGGATTTTTGCGCATTTTGATCGCCATGCACTTCAGGAAGGAAGTGAACAATACCCTTATGACAATCAATACAGGTTTGGCCATTTGTTTGAGCATCTGTATGAGTTTGTTTTGCTAATTTAGTTTGTTTTGAAAGCTCCATTGCATCAAAACTGTGGCAGCTACGACAGGTTTCTGAATCGTTGGCTTTCATATCATTCCATATGCATAACCCACTGCGTTCCCCACAATGCCACAGCGCCGACACCCGCCAAGCAAAGTGCGGTGATGATTTTCTTCATTTTTGACATAGACACTCCAACTATATAAACGACAAAAAAAACATAACTACAAATAAGTATTATGGATTGTAGGCATATAGTGAGAAAGAAACTATGATCTTGCTCAATAAAAGGCTAAACACTCATGATATAAAAATAAAAAAACATTATATAAATCAATATATAATGTTTTGTATTTAATCTAATTAGGAAAATTTAAGAATGAAGAAATTGATTAACGCGTTCAAGCACGGCTTTTCTCACGTTATCCTTTTCAAAAAGGATTTCATGTTTTGCTTGAGGTACAAGCATGGATTCTGCATACGGAAAAAGTGCGGTCAATTTTTCAAGATTTTTGTTATCTACAATTTTTTCCTTTTCCGCTTGTAAAATAAGCACGGGTGTTTCCACTCTTGGAATGATTTTAGGGAGCGCTTTGATTGCATTTAAACACAAATGTACCCAACGGAAAGTCGGGCCACCTAAGTGAATAGCATCGCGTTTTCGATTAACTCGGTTCATCCATTTCATTCGCGTTTTAGAATGGCTAAGTTCATTAAGGTTTAAATCTGCCGGTTTGTAATGTCCTTTGCCAAAAACATAGCGATGACCTTGACCAAATGCCATCATCGTTGCAATGATGATTTCATCTCGTAACGGATGTTTCATGGGAACGCCAAAGAAAGGCGAAGAAAGCACAGCCTTTTTAATATGATGATCGTAATTGGCTAGATAATAGGTAGAAATCAAAGCGCCGAGGGAGTGTGCGAGAATATATTGCGCTTGATAAGCATAAAGTGCGGTCGTTTTTTCAATGATTTTTTCCATATCATCAATATAAAAACGAAACTCATCTAAATGCCCTTTTTGAGGAATAATACGCTGTGAATAACCTTGTCCTCGGTGATCGAAAAGCAAAACATCATAACCTTGTTGGTAAAAGTCATAAGCCAACTCAGTCCATTTCAGCATATTTTCTGCTCGACCATTCACCAAAATCATCAATTTTCTGACCGCTCTTTCAGGCTGAACCAAATGACGATAAGCCAATTTGATATTTCGTTCGCCAGAAAGATATTGTGTCGGAAATTGCTCAAAAAAAGGCAATAACTCAGCAAGAGCAAATTGATGAAAATGAGGTTCTCTGATCATAATTTTCCAATGAAAAGGGCGTAGTAAATACGCCCTTTGTAGTGAAAGTAAACTTATGCCACCAATTGTTTTAAGATACGACGAACTGGCTCTGCAGCACCCCATAATAATTGGTCACCTACAGTGAATGCCGCTAAGTATTCCGGACCCATTGCCAATTTACGTAAACGACCAACCGGTACACTTAATGTACCTGTTACTTTAGCTGGAGTTAATTCTCGTAATGTGGTTTCTTTGTCATTTGGAATTACTTTCACCCATTCGTTGTGAGACGCTAAAATTTGTTCGATTTCTTCTAACGGTAAGTCTTTTTTCAGTTTGATGGTGAATGCTTGGCTGTGGCAGCGTAATGCACCGATACGCACACATAAACCATCAACAGGAATTGGATTGTCGCTTAAACCTAAGATTTTGTTGGTTTCTGCATAGCCTTTCCATTCTTCTTTAGTTTGTCCTGTTTCAGGGAGAAGTTTGTCAATCCAAGGGATTAAGCTACCACCCAATGCTGCACCGAAGTTATCAGTTGGGAAGTTATCAGAACGCATTTCTGCCGTCACTTTACGTTCAATATCTAAAATTGACGAAGCAGGATCTTTTAATTCACTTGAAACCGATTGTTCTAATAAGCCCATTTGTGAAATCAATTCACGCATATTTTTTGCGCCCGCACCTGAAGCCGCTTGGTAAGTTGCAACAGATACCCATTCCACTAAATCTTTTTCAAACAAACCACCGATAGCCATCAACATTAAGCTTACAGTACAATTACCACCCACAAAAGTTTTAATGCCTTTTTTCAAGCCTTCAGAAATCACGTGTTGGTTTACCGGATCAAGCACGATAATCGCATCATCTTTCATACGTAGTGCAGACGCTGCATCAACCCAATAACCATCCCAACCTGTTGCTTTTAATTTTGGATAGACTTCATTGGTATAGTCGCCACCTTGGCAGGTCACGATAATATCTAATTTTTTAAGTTCTTCAATGTCGAATGCATTTTTAAGTTCACCCGCCTCTTTTCCTACAAACACAGGGGCTTTTTGACCTGCTTGAGACGTGGTGAAGAAAACTGGATTAATATTGGCAAAATCTTGCTCTTGCACCATACGATCCATTAATACGGAACCGACCATTCCGCGCCAACCGATAAAACCGACGTTTTTCATGAGTTTTTCCTTATTTTATGTTGTGTTGAATGGGTCTATTAATTACAGGCTTTATGCTACAAAATCAAGCTTTTTTAGAAAAAATGAGGCTTTGTTTAATTTTTCTCAATAAAAAATCCCCTTTCGGGGATTTATTGATTATTTATCTGCTTTTTTCGTGGTTTTCTTTACCGTTTTTTTCGGCTTTGTTTTAGCTTCAGATTTGACCGCACTTTTCTTTGTCGTAGTAGACTTTGTAGTCTTCTCTTTTATGGTTGTCGATTTAGTCACTTTTTTCTTTGGCTTTTCAGCTAAATTTGCTGCTTTCCATTCCTCAAATTTTTCAAGTAACACTTTACCCATTGGGCTTGGATCGCCTGTAAATAAGGTTTGTAAGCCATTATTTTCAATGATATGACGGCGAAGTTCTAAACGTTCTTGATGGTTTTCTGCTAAACGAATAGCACGTTCAACATATTCATCTACCGTATTTGCAATTAACCATTCCGGTAAACCTAAACGTTTAAATAACCCTTCATCAATATGTTCATGGACTTCTGCACCGGTTTTACATACCCCCACTAAACCTAATGTCACCATATCAATAATGCCATTCGTGTTACCGAATGGGAATGGGTTTACCATCATATCGCAGTTATGCAAAATACGAAGATATTGATCATAAGGTGCATGTGGATGAGCTGTCGCATCATTGCCTAAATAAGATTTAATAAAACGCTCAACGTAAGGATGTGTCACACCACTGGATTGACCTAAAGCAAAGTGGAAATGAACCTTAACATTCGCACGATCACGAATAGCCTTTAATGCCGCCAAGAAATAGGGGTTAAGCTTCATTATGGTAGAAGCAATACCAATATTTACGACTTCAGGATTTTCACGTAAGCGATATTCTACATATTGTGGCGCAAGCGCTGAAGGCACATAAGGCAGAGCATCTTTTGGTAAACGCAATAATTGCTCACTGAAGCATTTTTCAGACCCCACATAATCATCTTCTACAATCACATATTCAATAAAATCAGAATGTGTCGTAGCAGGGTGGCCTAAAGCAATCACTTGAACCGGCGCAAGACGCGTGTTACTTGCAAAAATGGTGGTTAAATCCATCCCAATACTTGGCATATAAAGAACGGCTGCACCATTTTTTTCACAAATCTCTTTTAATTCATTCAATTTACCAAAAATATTATCACCTTTTAATAAATGGAATTCATCAAACACCGCTTGGCCTGCTGCATCTACAGCTTCATTACCCACACCAATTAAATGAAAAAGCTCACGCGCGGCAATCATTGAAGTAGAATGCGTACGGTAAATTGAATGAGATGAATGGAAATGCTCCAATAATACAACCATGACAGGTTTGCCATTACGCTCACCTAATTTCGTGACATCGCGGTCAGTCCATCCACCTTGCAATAAATGACGACGAATGACTTGGTTTAATGCTTTTTTCACCCAGTGTTTATTTTCAGCAATATCGTAGCTGCAATGCATATACACATCGTGTGAAATTGCACTTGGCACATTATTTAAGTTTTCAATCGTCGCTAATTTTTCAGGGAACCATTGTAAAAGCGTACCACGCTTAGAAAACGATTGTTCTGTACCAATAAAACGTGGTGATTGCAACGCAAAACAAAGCGATGCGCATAACTCTGGATCTAAATTCCATAAAGCATCAAGATTAACATTCACATTAGATTCTGGCAGATAGAAAATACAGAATTTAATTAATGATGATCTCGTATTATCTAAATGGAAATCGGATAAATTGGTTTTATCTGGATTGCGGTTATAAGCTTGTAAAACATGATCCGCATTCACAAATGGTGATGACGCAAAAATCATATTAATCCAACGTTGTAAGGTAAAGAAACGTTGCGCCCCACCTTCAGAAATATCTAATTTAGGATCAGAAAATAGCTCGCTCATTGCTACCGCTACACGGGTACAAAAATGCTTAATTTTATCTTGTACTAATTCATCATTTAATTGGCTAGGATAATCAATTTCAATGCCTTCTATACCACCAAAATTAGTATCAATTTTGTTTAAAATATCCAACAATTCGACGCAAGCTGATTCATAGTTTTTTGCTGCTACTTCCTGTTCAAAACGGATAACACTTGGTTGTTTTTGTGCTTCTGCCATTTCTAAATTCCTTTAGTAAAAAATAAATAAAATTCATAATTAACAGGTTCCCCATAAATCATATTCATCTGAATGAGTGATGGTGACTTTAATAACTTCGCCTACTTTTACAGGCGTGCCACTTAGATTTTCAATATAAACTAAGCCATCAACTTCTGGTGCATCAGCTTTTGTACGGCCGATAATACCTTCGTCATCAATTTCATCCACGATTACATCAAGCGTTTGGCCAATTTTTTGCTTTAATCGTTCAGCCGAAATTTCTTGTTGTAACTGCATAAAGCGGTGGAAACGTTCTTCTTTTACCTCTTCAGGCACTTGGTCAGCCATTTCAGTAGCTGGTGCACCTTCTACTGGGCTAAATTTGAAACAGCCCACGCGATCAAGTTGTGCTTCTTTTAAGAAATCCAATAGCATTTGGAAATCTTCTTCTGTTTCACCCGGGAAGCCCACGATAAAAGTTGAACGCAAAGTTAAATCTGGACAAATCTCACGCCATTGCTTGATGCGCTCTAAAGTGCGGTCAATTTTGCCTGGTCTTTTCATTGCTTTTAAAATTTTTGGACTCGCATGTTGCAATGGAATATCCAAATAAGGCAACAATAAACCTTCCGCCATTAATGGAATTAAATCATCTACATGTGGATAAGGATAAACATAATGCAAACGTACCCAAATGCCTAATTTACCAAGCTGCTTACACAAGGTCATTAAGTCATTTTTAATTGGCATACCATTCCAGAAAGCCGTTTTTACACCACCTTCTTTGCGTTGTGTATCCATTGCATAAGCAGAGGTATCTTGTGATACTACCAATAACTCTTTCACACCCGCATCAGCAAGACGTTTTGCTTCATCCAATACTTGCGTGATAGAACGGCTTTCTAAATCCCCACGCAATGAAGGAATTATGCAGAATGTACAACGATGATCACAACCTTCTGAGATTTTCAAATATGCATAGTGTTTTGGTGTTAATTTCACTCCTTGTTTTGGTACAAGGCTGGTGTAAGGATTATGCTCTGGCTTTGGTACATACTTGTGTACTTGAGCCATTACTGCTTCATAACTATGCGGACCGCTCACTTCCAATACTTTCGGGTGAACTTGGCGAATTTGATCTTCTTTCGCACCCAAGCAGCCAGTCACAATCACACGTCCGTTTTCTTCCAACGCCTCGCCAATAGCTTCTAGGGATTCCTGTACAGCACTATCAATAAAACCGCAAGTATTCACAATCACCAAATCTACATTTTCATAACTTGGTACAATGTTATATCCGTCAGTACGTAATTCGGTCAAAATCCGTTCTGAATCCACTAAATTTTTAGGGCAACCTAAACTTACAAAGCCAATATTCGGCGTTGATTTTTGCATAAATTTATTCTCAGCTATCGTCATTTTTCAAAGCCTTAGATTTTACTCAATTTCAAGCAGAAAGGCGATAATTAAAGTAAATTTACCCATTAACGCCTTTTTTTCAGGTAGAATAAGTACTATTTTTATTTACTTATATTGATTATTAATATGGAAAATCTCTCTCTTTTTTCAACTATTTTTGAACAAATGGCTTATTTAATTATTCTCGGAAAAATGCTACTCGCACTTGTTCTTGGCGGGATTATTGGCTTAGAACGAGAACTTAAACACAAACCGGTTGGTGTCAAAACTTGTGCTATTATTGCGGTAACGACTTGTGTACTCACGATTGTCTCCATTCAAGCTGCTGAACATTACGCGCAAGTTTCAGATAATATCCGAACTGACCCTATGCGACTTGCCGCACAAGTAATCAGTGGTATTGGTTTTTTAGGCGCAGGGGTAATTTTACACAAGAAAAATGATGCTATTTCAGGCTTAACCACTTCCGCCATTATTTGGGCAGCTGCGGCTATCGGTGTGGCAACAGGTGCGGGTTTTATTTTTGATGCGATTATTGCTACTTTAATGATTTTAATCGCCATCCGTATTAGTCCGATTGTACAACGTTATGTTCGCCGCAAAAAATACAAAAAACGTACTCGTTTAGCCATTCAACTGAGTTCTGCTAACGGCATCAGTAAAGTGACAGATTTATTATTGAAACATGATTACCGCATTGAAAATATCTCAGTCAAAGACCAAGCAAGTGGCGAGGTTCGCTTGCAAGTGCGATGCTACAACATTGATAATGAAATGCTAAAAGATGTCTATACGCTGTTAAAAACAGAAGATGAAGTACTGAGTGTGGATGTAGAAAATTAGAATCAGCTTAAAGTAACACATTACTTCTATCATAAAACCTATACTTGCTAGACAAAAAGTTAAAAACTTAAACTGGATAACATCATGAATTTACAAGATAATTTCGAGCAACATACGCCGATGATGCAGCAATATCTCAAGTTAAAAGCAGAAAATCCTGACATTTTATTATTTTATCGAATGGGGGATTTTTATGAGCTTTTTTATGATGATGCAAAAAAAGCGGCGGCGTTGTTAGATATTTCTTTAACGAAACGTGGACAATCAGCAGGTAATCCAATTCCTATGGCTGGCGTGCCTTATCATGCGGTAGAAGGTTATTTAGCAAAATTAGTGCAATTAGGTGAACCTGTAGCCATTTGTGAGCAAGTGGGTGATCCCACTACATCAAAAGGGCCGGTTGAACGCAAAATTGTACGAATTGTGACACCAGGTACAGTGAGTGATGAAGCGCTTTTACCAGAACGCCAAGATAACTTAATTGTGGCGGTTTATCAGGAAAAAGAAAAATTTGGTCTAGCCACATTAGACATGACATCTGGACGTTTCCAGCTTTGTGAACCTCATTCAAAAGAAGCCTTGCAAGCTGAATTACAGCGTATTAATCCGGTAGAATTACTTTATTGTGAAGATTTTGCCGAAATGGCCATTATCGAACATTATAAAGGTCTACGTCGTCGCCCAATTTGGGAATTTGAACTTAGTACCGCGATCTCAGAACTTAATCGTCAATTTGGTACGAAAGATTTACGTGCATTTGGTGTAGAAAAATCACCTCTTGGCTTGGCAGCAGCAGGTTGTTTATTGCAATATGCGAAAGAAACACAACGTGCTTCTCTGCCACATATTCAAAGCATCAGTGTTATTCAAAATAACGATAATATTCAATTAGATGCCGCAACACGCCGAAATTTAGAACTCACTCAAAATCTTGCGGGTGGCACAGAAAACACGCTGGCTTCGGTATTAGATAAATGTGTTACGCCAATGGGTAGCCGTTTATTAAAACGTTGGATTCATCAACCTATCCGTCAAACAGACATTCTATTAAAACGCCAAAAAACCATTGGTGAAATTATTGATCAAGATTTATATCACGAATTGCAGCCTTATTTGCAACAAGTGGGTGATATGGAACGGATTCTTGCTCGTGTAGCACTGCGTTCCGCACGTCCTCGAGATCTCACGCGTTTACGTACTGCATTAGAACAAATTGAACCGATAAAATCGCTGATTTATACAAAAACATCGTCAAATTTGACCGCACTTTCTGCGCAAATTGATGATTTTTCTGCGCAAATCGAGCTACTTCAAAAAGCAATTATTGAAACCCCTCCGTTATTAATTCGTGATGGTGGCGTCATTGCTGAAAGCTATAATCCAGAATTAGATGAATGGCGAACCCTTTCCGCTGGCGCAACGCAATATTTAGAAAATTTAGAACAACGTGAACGAGAAAGCACAGGTATTGATACCTTAAAAATTGGTTTTAATGCGGTGCATGGTTATTACATTCAAATTAGCCAAGGACAAGCCCATAAAGCACCGATTCATTATGTTCGCCGTCAAACATTAAAAAATGCCGAACGTTACATTATTCCTGAATTAAAAGAATATGAAGATAAGGTTTTAAAATCAAAAGGTGCGGCACTTGCTTTAGAAAAGCAACTTTATGATGAATTGTTTGATTTATTGTTGCCACATTTAGGTCAATTACAGTTAGCCAGCTTGGCATTATCTGAATTGGATGTGTTAGTTAACCTCGCAGAGCGAGCAGAAACCTTAAATTATGTTGCACCACAATTTAGTGATGAAATTGGTATAAAAATTGAAAATGGTCGTCATCCTGTAGTGGAACAAGTTTTAAAAGACCCGTTTATTGCTAACCCTGTGAATCTCAATCAGCAGCGTCATTTATTAATTATTACCGGCCCAAATATGGGCGGTAAAAGTACCTATATGCGTCAAACGGCTTTAATTACGTTAATGGCGTATATAGGCAGTTTTGTGCCGGCTGATAGCGTGGTTATCGGGCAAATTGATCGGATTTTTACTCGAATTGGCGCCTCTGATGATTTAGCATCCGGTCGTTCTACATTTATGGTGGAAATGACCGAAATGGCGAACATTCTTCATCAAGCCACTTCGCAAAGTTTGGTTCTGATTGATGAAATTGGACGAGGTACGTCTACTTATGATGGGCTTTCTTTAGCTTGGGCTTGTGCCGAATGGTTAGCGAAGAAAACTCGTTCACTTACGTTATTTGCGACCCATTATTTTGAACTCACCGCACTGCCAGAACAAATTGAAAGCATTGCTAATATTCATTTAGATGCATTAGAACATAACAATACCATCGCCTTTATGCATGCGGTTCAAGACGGGGCTGCAAGTAAAAGTTATGGTCTTGCTGTTGCAGCACTGGCTGGTGTGCCTCAATCCGTTATCAAACTGGCGAAGCAAAAATTGCATCAATTAGAAAAACTGTCAGCACAAAATGGTGATCAACAAATTCAACATTTGAGAGCATTAAATCAATATCAAGGTGAATTGGCTTTTGAAGCAGAGCCAGATGCTTTACGTGAAGCCATTGAGCAGCTTGATCCAGATGAATTAAGTCCAAAACAAGCCTTAGCTTATTTGTATCAATTGAAGAAAATGCTGTAAGAAATAAAAAGAGCGGTCAAAAAATTCATTGTTTTTTATAACCGCTCTTTTATTTTCACTAATTTCTTAAAATCTCATAGATTTCAGAATCTTTTCTATCGAGATAATGAATGGATTGGATTTTACGAATGGTGCGTGATTTACCACGAATTAATAAGGTTTCTGTCGTTGCCAAGTTTCCACGGCGAGAAATTCCTTTGAGTAATTCACCGTGCGTAATTCCTGTTGCAGCAAAAACAAGATTATCATCACGTACTAAATCTTCTAATTTTAAGATTTCATTGACCTTCACACCTAAGGCTTCACAACGTTGAACTTCTTCAGCGGCAATTTTACGGTTTTCTTCTGTATCGCCTTTCACTTCATTACGTGGAATAAGGCGAGCTTGCATATCCCCCCCTAATGCACGAATTGCAGCGGCAGCTGCCACACCTTCAGGTGCACCACCAATGCCGTAAACCATATCCACTTCAGCATCCGGTAAGCAACATAAAACCGAAGCGGCAACATCACCATCTGGAATGGCCATCACGCGAATACCTAGATTATGCATTTGCTTAATCACTTCATCATGACGGGGTTTAGCGAGTACCATCACGGTTAAATCCGATAAGGATTTACCTAAACGAGAAGCCACACGGCGAAGGTTTTGCTCAATCGGTAAACTTAAATCGATCATACCTTTCACTTCAGGGCCAACGACCAATTTTTCCATATACATATCAGGCGCTTTTAAGAAAGTACGTTTACCGCCAGCAGCCAACACTGAAATGGCATTTGATTGACCCATTGCCGTCATTCTTGTGCCATCAATCGGATCAACCGCAATAGAAATGAGTTCACCATTACCTGACCCGACTTTTTCACCAATATAAAGCATTGGTGCTTCGTCAATTTCCCCTTCACCAATCACTATTTCACCGTCCATATGGATTAAATTTAGCATATAACGCATGGCTTTGACTGCTGCATCGTCCGCCGCATTTTTATTACCACGACCAAGCCAAGTATAAGCCGCTAATGCAGCCGCTTCAGTTACTCTTGAAAATTCAATAGCTAATGCACGATTCATTTTTCTCTCCCAATGCAAAAAGTCTCGTTATTTTATCATTAAGCAAACGTTTGCCTAATAATTTTTTATAAGAAGCTTTTAAAAATAGGATTAAGTGGGTAGAATAAAGTCATTTCAGACTTATTTTAAAAAGGAAATCACTATGTCTTTAGAAATTTTAGATCAGCTTGAAGAAAAAATTAAACAAGCTGTTGAAACTATCCAATTACTCCAACTTGAAGTAGAAGAATTAAAAGAACAAAAAAATCAATCTCAACAAGCAGTAGAAGCCTTGCGAAATGAAAATGAGCAACTGAAAAATGAACACCGTAACTGGCAAGAACACATTCGTTCATTGTTGGGTAAATTTGACAACGTATAATGACTATAAAGGCTTAGAAAATCTAAGCCTTTTTTCTTATTAGGAAACAATATGCATATTTGTTTGATTTCAGGTAGTACATTGGGCGGCGCTGAATATGTGGCGGAGCATTTAGAAGATGTGCTAAAAACACAAGGTTTTTCTACCACTCTTTTCCACGGACCAGAGCTTGATGAGGTGATTGATGAAAATATTTGGTTGATCGTCACTTCAACACATGGTGCAGGTGAATTACCTGATAATTTAAAACCACTTTTTGAACAAATTGCGGCATCAGATAAAGATTTCTCTTCTCTCCGCTTTGCCGTTGTAGGCTTAGGCAATTCAGATTACGATACATTTTGTCATGCCGTAAATAAAGCCGAAACACAGTTAAGTGAAAAAAGTGCGGTCAAAATCTGCAAGAGTTTAAAAATTGATATATTGCATGTTGATGATCAAGAGCAATTTGCGGAAGATTGGCTACCACAATTTATTCATGCACTTTAGTCATAATAAAGCGATAATTTAAGTTTATCGCTTTTTATTTATCCATATCCAAAAAAAATCACCTGTGGATAACTTTAATAAAACCTGTCAAAAAAATGTTCTTTTCCACTGAATAAATATAAGGGTTGTTTTTCTTGTGGATAACATCAAGAATTATCCACAAGAAAAAGACCTTAAACAAAAGACATTTCAACACAATCTAAAATGATCTAACTCTTTCATTTAAAAAAGGAAAAGGATCTTACTCACAAGATCAACGGATCCTAATAGTAACAATAATAAGATCTTTATATATAAATAGATCTTATATTTATTACCTACTTGATCTTCTCTCATCATAGATTGAATTCTTACTTTCAAGCACACGTAATTTTCAGTAGAATAGCGCCTATTTTTAGATCGAAGATCAAATTAAAGATAAAGAGAGAGATATGTTTTACACCGAAAATTATGATGTGATCGTTGTTGGTGGCGGTCATGCTGGTACAGAAGCGGCATTAGCACCTGCACGTATGGGATTAAAAACTCTGTTATTGACACATAATGTCGATACCCTTGGACAAATGTCATGTAATCCAGCCATTGGTGGCATTGGTAAAGGGCATTTAGTAAGAGAAATTGATGCGATGGGCGGTCTTATGGCTCACGCAGCGGATAAAGCCGGTATTCAATTTCGTACTTTAAACAGCAGTAAAGGACCTGCTGTACGTGCAACTCGTGCTCAAGCTGACCGGGTGTTATATCGTCAAGCAGTACGCATTGCACTTGAAAACCAACCAAATTTAGATATTTTCCAACAAGAAGTAACCGATATTTTAATTGAGCAAGATCGCGTTTGTGGTGTGGAAACCAAAATGGGGCTTAAATTCCGCGCTAAATCGGTGGTTTTAACTGCCGGTACTTTCTTAGCGGGTAAGATCCATATTGGTTTAGAACATTATGCAGGTGGCCGAGCTGGTGATCCGGCATCTGTTACACTTTCTCATCGTTTACGTGATCTGAATTTACGTGTAGATCGTTTGAAAACGGGTACCCCACCGCGTATTGATGCACGCACGATCAATTTCGATATATTGGCTAAACAACATGGTGATGCCGTATTACCGGTATTCTCTTTTATGGGATCAGTGGATGATCACCCACAGCAAATTCCTTGTTATATAACCCATACCAATGAACAAACCCATGAAGTGATCCGTAATAACTTGGATCGCAGTCCAATGTATACCGGTGTGATTGAAGGGATCGGTCCACGTTATTGCCCATCTATTGAAGATAAAGTAATGCGTTTTGCGGATCGTAATTCACATCAAATTTATTTGGAACCTGAAGGCTTAACCAGTAATGAAGTATATCCAAACGGGATCTCGACCAGTTTACCGTTTGACGTGCAAATGGGCATTGTGAATTCCATGAAAGGTTTGGAAAAAGCCCGCATTATTAAACCAGGTTATGCGATTGAATATGATTATTTTGATCCACGTGACTTAAAACCAACGTTAGAAACTAAATCTATTTCGGGTTTATTCTTTGCGGGTCAAATTAACGGTACAACCGGTTATGAAGAAGCGGCAGCACAAGGCTTATTGGCGGGGATTAACGCAGGTCTTTACGTACAAGAAAAAGAGGCATGGTATCCACGTCGCGATCAATCTTATACAGGCGTATTGGTGGATGATCTTTGCACGCTTGGCACCAAAGAACCGTATCGCGTATTCACTTCTCGTGCAGAATACCGTTTGTTATTACGTGAAGACAATGCGGACATTCGTTTAACGCCAATTGCTCATGAATTAGGTTTGATTGATGAGGCTCGTTGGGCGCGCTTTAATCAAAAAATGGAAAATATTGAACAGGAACGCCAACGCTTACGCAGCATCTGGTTGCATCCGCGTTCTGAATATTTAGAAGAAGCAAATAAAGTGCTCGGTAGCCCACTTGTGCGTGAAGCCAGCGGTGAAGATTTATTGCGCCGTCCAGAAATGACCTACGATATTTTGACTTCTTTAACGCCATATCAACCGGCAATGGAAGATAGAGAAGCCGTAGAACAAGTGGAAATTGCTATTAAGTATCAAGGCTATATTGAGCATCAACAAGAAGAAATTGAAAAACAAAAACGCCACGAAAATACGGCAATTCCGACTAACTTTGATTACAGCAAAGTGTCTGGTTTATCTAATGAAGTACGTGCGAAGTTGGAACAGCATCGTCCGGTTTCTATTGGTCAAGCAAGCCGAATTTCAGGCATTACCCCTGCAGCAATTTCAATTATTCTGGTTAATTTGAAAAAACAAGGCATGCTAAAACGCGGGGAGTAAAGCTCTCAGGTATTGAAAGCAAAAATGCGGTGAATTTTCACCGCATTTTTTATATTACAAATTAAAAAGATGTAATTAGTAGGCTAAATTATTTAATGAAATAAAAACACTAAGGATTTTAACCGCTCTTTCAAGTAGAATAACTATAAACAGACAAGATAGATAGAAAAATGAAAGCAAAACTCGAAAATTTACTGGCTCAAGCAGAAATTCAAGTAACCGATCTACAAAAAAATCAACTGATCCAGTTGGTGCAATTACTCCATAAGTGGAATAAAGCCTATAACTTAACCTCTGTACGTGATCCACAAGAAATGTTAGTAAAACATATCTTGGATAGTATTGTTGTTAGTCCTTATTTACAAGGAGATCGTTTTATTGATGTAGGAACAGGTCCAGGCTTGCCAGGCCTGCCTTTAGCCATTATTAATCCTACTAAGCAATTTGTCTTATTAGACAGTTTAGGTAAGCGTATTAGCTTCATTCGAAATGCAGTACGTGAGTTAAGACTAACAAATGTAGAATCTGTTCTTAGCCGCGTTGAGGAATACCAACCTGAACAAAAATTTGACGGAGTATTAAGTCGTGCATTTGCTTCGTTAAAAGATATGACAGATTGGTGTCATCATTTGCCAAAACAAGATGGATATTTTTATGCTTTAAAAGGTATTTATCAGGAAGATGAAATTAATCAATTGAATAAAAAATATACTATTCAAGAAGTGATTGAATTATATGTTCCAGAACTGATAGGTGAACGACATTTAATCGTTTTGCGATAAAAAACACTTTTCTTACGAACATTTTATGAATAATTTTTTAAAAGTGTGATTTATTTAACATTTTTTAGTCGTTTAAAAGTTGAAACTCTGCACAGCAAGGGTATAATTAAACAGTTTCTATATTAAAAAAATCAGATAATGTCTAAAGTTTTAACGCAGGCTAGAAATCGATATAAAAAAGCGATAGTAATTGAGTCTGCGTGTCTTGTTATATTAAGTTTATTCATTACACTTTGGTGGACTAAAAGTGCGGTTGATTTTTCTTTAGGATTTGTCTGTGCTTTTGCACCATTTTGTGTTTTTGTTTATATTATTTTTTTTCGAAAACAAGAGTTCTCAGCAAAATTGACAACATTTTATTATGGCGAAATAGTGAAGTTTATACTCACTATTGTGCTTGTGGGAGGTTCATTAAAATGGCTTTCAGTCTCTCATTTTATATTATTTTTTATTGGTTTTTTTACAGCATTAGCGTTGAATAATTTTATTCCGTTTTTGTTAAATAAATCTTAATTTTTTACAAAGGGTTGACTATGTCTGGACAAACAACTTCTGAATATATCAGTCATCATCTGTCTTTTTTTAAAACAGGTGATGGTTTCTGGAATGTTCATGTTGATACGCTCTTTTTCTCGATCGTATCTGCAGTAATTTTTTTGTTTATTTTTTCTCGTATTGCAAAGAATGCCACGACAGGCGTACCGAGCAAAATGCAATGCTTGGTTGAAATAATAGTAGGTTGGGTTGATGGTATTGTGAAAGAAAATTTTCATGGTCCTCGTAATGTGGTTGCGCCAATTGCTTTAACCATTTTTTGTTGGGTGTTCATTATGAATGCTATTGACTTGATTCCAGTTGATTTTCTTCCTCAATTTGCAGGTCTTTTTGGTATTCATTATTTAAGAGCAGTTCCAACAGCTGATATCAGTTCAACATTAGGTATGTCGATCTGTGTATTCTTTCTTATTCTTTTCTATACAATTAAATCAAAAGGTTTTGGTGGTTTAGTTAAAGAATATACACTGCATCCTTTTAATCATTGGGCATTTATTCCGGTAAACTTTATTCTTGAAACTGTCACTTTATTAGCCAAACCAATTTCACTTGCTTTCCGTCTTTTCGGTAATATGTATGCAGGGGAGCTAATCTTTATTCTTATCGCTGTGATGTATTCTGCTAATACAGCGATTGCAGCATTAGGAATTCCATTACATCTTGCTTGGGCTATTTTCCATATTTTGGTAATAACATTACAAGCATTCATCTTTATGATGTTGACGGTGGTTTACTTAAGTATTGCTTATAACAAAGCAGAACATTAATTTTTTATTAACCGGCTCTAGGGCTAAACTTAACTTCTATTGGAGAACATTATGGAAACTGTAATTACAGCGACAATCATTGGTGCATCAATCCTTCTTGCATTTGCTGCATTAGGTACGGCGATCGGCTTTGCGATCTTAGGTGGTAAATTTTTAGAATCATCTGCTCGTCAACCTGAATTAGCATCTAGCCTACAAACTAAAATGTTTATCGTGGCAGGACTTTTGGATGCGATTGCAATGATTGCTGTTGGTATTTCATTACTTTTCATTTTCGCAAACCCATTCATCGGTTTATTGCACTAATTACCTTATTTGCTTATCAACGTAAAACAAGCATAGTAAGGAGGACGTTGTGAATTTAAATGCAACATTGATTGGTCAACTTATCGCATTCGCACTTTTTGTGTGGTTTTGTATGAAGTTTGTTTGGCCACCAATTATTAATTCGATTGAAACACGTCAAAGCCAAATTGCGAACGCTTTAGCGTCAGCTGAAGCAGCTAAAAAAGAGCAGGCAGATACGAAAAATCTTGTTGAACAAGAAATTTCAGCTGCAAAAGTACAAGCTCAAGAAATTTTAGATGCAGCGAATAAACGTCGCAATGAAGTGTTAGACGAAGTGAAGGCTGAAGCCGAAGAACTGAAAGCAAAAATTATTGCACAAGGTTATGCAGAAGTAGAAGCAGAACGTAAACGTGTTCAAGAAGAATTGAGTGTAAAAGTAGCTTCATTGGCAGTAGCTGGTGCTGAGAAAATTGTGGGTCGTTCTATTGATGAAGCGGCAAACAATGACATTATTGATAAATTAGTTGCAGAGTTATAAGAGGCTTAGCTTATGTCAGAATTAACTACAATAGCTCGCCCTTATGCAAAAGCTGCATTCGACTTTGCCATTGAACAAAGTGCGGTCGAAAAATGGACTGAAATGTTAGGTTTCGCTGCTGCCGTAGCTGAAGATGAAACGGTAAAAGCTTACTTAAGTAGCTCTCTTTCTGCACAGAAATTAGCTAATACAGTAATTTCTATTTGTGGCGAACAATTGGATCAATATGGGCAAAATCTTATTCGGTTAATGGCTGAAAATAAGCGTTTGAGTGCGATTTCTACTGTATTTGAAGAATTTAAACATTATGTAGAAGAACACCAAGCTATTGCAGAAGTTGAAGTAACTTCCGCACAACCATTGAATGCAACACAAATCGAAAAAATTGCAGCTGCAATGGAAAAGAGATTGGCTCGCAAAGTGAAATTAAATTGCAACGTAGATAGCTCACTGATTGCCGGTGTGGTTATTCGTACTGAAGACTTTGTGATTGACGGAAGTAGCCGTGGGCAACTTGCTCGTCTCGCAAATGAGTTGCAATTATAAGAGGAATACAAGATGCAACTAAATTCAACTGAAATTAGTGAATTGATTAAAAAACGCATCGCTCAATTCGATGTAGTGAGCGAAGCCCGTAATACAGGGACGATTGTTTCTGTAAGCGATGGGATTATTCGTGTTCACGGTTTAAGCGATGTGATGCAAGGCGAAATGATCGCCTTATCAGGCAACCGTTACGCAATGGCACTTAACCTTGAACGTGATTCTGTTGGTGCGGTAGTAATGGGTCCTTACGCAGATTTAGCGGAAGGTATGGAAGTACAATGTACTGGCCGTATCCTTGAAGTACCAGTTGGTCGTGGTTTATTAGGTCGAGTGGTAAACACACTTGGTCAACCAATCGATGGTAAAGGCGAAATTGAAAACGATGGTTTCTCTCCTGTTGAAGTTATTGCGCCAGGTGTTATCGATCGTAAATCTGTTGATCAACCAGTACAAACCGGTTATAAAGCAGTTGACTCAATGGTGCCAATCGGTCGTGGTCAACGTGAGTTAATCATCGGTGACCGTCAAACAGGTAAAACAGCATTAGCAATCGATGCAATCATCAACCAACGTAATTCAGGTATTAAATGTATCTATGTCGCGATCGGCCAAAAAGCGTCTACAATCGCAAATGTAGTACGTAAATTAGAAGAACATGGTGCACTTGAAAACACAATCGTTGTTGCGGCATCAGCATCTGAATCAGCTGCGTTACAATATTTAGCACCTTATGCTGGTTGTGCAATGGGTGAATATTTCCGTGATCGCGGTGAAGATGCGTTAATCGTTTACGATGACTTATCAAAACAAGCCGTTGCTTATCGTCAAATTTCATTATTGTTACGTCGTCCACCAGGTCGTGAAGCCTATCCAGGTGACGTATTCTATCTACACTCACGTTTGCTTGAACGTGCTGCACGTGTAAATGAAGAATACGTAGAGAAATTTACTCAAGGCGCAGTAAAAGGAAAAACAGGTTCTTTAACCGCTCTTCCTATTATTGAAACTCAAGCGGGTGACGTTTCTGCATTCGTTCCAACCAACGTAATTTCGATTACCGATGGTCAGATTTTCTTAGAATCTAACTTATTTAACTCAGGTATTCGTCCGGCAGTAAACCCTGGTATTTCGGTATCTCGTGTGGGGGGTTCTGCACAAACTAAAGTAGTGAAAAAATTAGCTGGTGGTATCCGAACTGCATTAGCTCAATATCGTGAATTAGCAGCGTTTGCTCAGTTTGCATCTGATTTGGATGATGCGACACGTAAACAATTAACGCACGGTGAAAAAGTTACTGAATTGTTAAAACAAAGACAATATGCACCCCTCAGTGTGGCTGAACAAGCCATTGTACTTTTTGCTGTTGAGTTTGGTTATTTAGAAGATGTGGAATTGCAAAAAATTGCAAGTTTTGAGACCGCACTTTTAGATTATGCATACCGTACTCATGGCGATTTTATGGCTGAATTAACCAAAACTGGTAATTACAATGATGAGATTAAAAACACATTGAAAACAATTTTGGATAATTTTAAAGCCAATAGCGCATGGTAAAAGTAACGGAGAAATAAAATGGCAGGTGCAAAAGAGATAAAAACCAAAATTGCCAGCGTACAAAGTACACAAAAAATTACTAAGGCAATGGAAATGGTGGCGACTTCGAAAATGCGTAAAACGCAAGATCGTATGGCAGCGTCTCGTCCGTATTCTGAAACAATACGAAATGTTATCAGCCATGTCTCTAAAGCGAATGTTGGTTACAAACATCCATTTCTAGCAGAAAGAGATGTGAAGAATGTCGGCATTTTAGTCGTTTCTACAGATAGAGGAATGTGTGGCGGTTTAAATATAAATTTATTTAAAACGGTGGTAACAGAAATCAAACAATGGAAAACGAAAGGTATTAATGTTCAATTAGGATTAATTGGTTCAAAAGGCATTAATTTCTTCCGTTCACTAGGATTGCCTGTTAATGAACAGCTCTCAGGTCTCGGTGATAATCCGGCAATGGAAGCATTGCTTGGTGTTGCAAATGGGATGTTTGAGGCCTATCGTAAAGGTGAAATTGATGCGATTTATATTGCTTATAACAAGTTTATCAATACGATGTCTCAATCCCCTATTTATCAACAATTAGTACCATTACCAGAATTAGAAACGGATAATTTAGAGCAAAGACAACACACTTGGGATTATCTTTATGAGCCAGATCCTAAAGCGTTATTAAATAGCTTATTAACTCGTTATTTAGAATCACAAGTGTATCAATCTGTGGTGGATAACCTTGCTTCCGAGCAAGCTGCTCGTATGGTTGCAATGAAAGCGGCAACAGATAATGCGGGTAACTTAATTAATGACTTGCAGTTAGTTTATAACAAAGCTCGTCAAGCGAGTATTACAAATGAATTAAATGAAATTGTCGCCGGTGCGGCTGCAATTTAACGAAAAGAGGAACGGTAATGGCAACAGGTAAAATTGTTCAAATCATCGGTGCGGTGATTGACGTTGAATTCCCACAAGATGCAGTACCAAAAGTTTATGATGCATTAAAAGTTGAATCAGGTTTAACCCTTGAAGTTCAACAACAATTAGGTGGCGGCGTAGTTCGTTGTATCGCATTAGGTACATCTGATGGTTTAAAACGTGGCTTAAAAGTGGACAACACGGGTAACCCAATTCAAGTGCCTGTAGGTACAAAAACCCTTGGTCGTATTATGAACGTATTGGGTGAACCTATTGATGAACGGGGTGAAATTGGTGCAGAAGAAAGTTGGTCTATCCATCGTGCAGCGCCAAGCTATGAAGAACAATCTAACAGTACAGAATTATTAGAAACAGGGATTAAAGTTATCGACTTAATTTGTCCATTCGCAAAAGGTGGTAAAGTTGGTCTATTCGGTGGTGCGGGTGTGGGTAAAACCGTAAATATGATGGAGTTAATCCGTAATATTGCGATTGAGCACTCTGGTTATTCTGTATTTGCGGGAGTTGGTGAACGTACTCGTGAAGGTAATGACTTTTATCATGAAATGACCGAATCTAACGTATTAGATAAAGTATCCTTGGTTTATGGTCAAATGAATGAGCCGCCGGGTAACCGTCTTCGCGTTGCATTAACTGGTTTAACTATGGCTGAAAAATTCCGTGATGAAGGCCGTGATGTATTATTCTTTGTTGATAATATCTATCGTTATACCCTTGCAGGTACCGAAGTATCGGCACTTTTAGGTCGTATGCCATCTGCGGTAGGTTATCAACCAACATTAGCGGAAGAAATGGGTGTGTTACAAGAACGAATTACTTCAACCAAAACAGGTTCTATTACTTCTGTTCAAGCGGTATATGTGCCTGCGGATGACTTGACTGACCCATCGCCAGCAACAACATTCGCACACTTAGATTCAACCGTTGTATTAAGTCGTCAAATTGCATCTTTAGGTATTTATCCAGCAGTTGACCCGTTGGATTCGACTTCTCGCCAATTAGATCCGTTAGTCGTGGGTCAAGAACATTATGACGTTGCTCGTGGCGTACAAGGTATCCTACAACGTTATAAAGAATTAAAAGATATCATCGCTATTCTTGGTATGGACGAATTATCAGAAGAAGATAAATTAGTGGTGGCACGTGCTCGTAAAATTGAACGTTTCTTATCACAGCCATTCTTCGTTGCTGAAGTATTTACCGGTTCTCCAGGTAAATATGTATCATTAAAAGATACTATTCGTGGTTTCAAAGGTATTTTAGACGGTGAATACGATCATATTCCAGAACAAGCGTTCTATATGGTAGGTTCGATCGAAGAAGTGCTAGAAAAAGCCAAAAATATGTAATCGCTTCAAGTTATTGAAGGAGAACTAAAATGGCAACATTAAAACTCATTATCGTGAGTGCCGAAGATAAAATCTTTGAAGGTGATGTAACACAACTTAGAGCAACGGGTATTGAAGGAGAGCTTGGTATTTTACCTGGTCATACTCCCTTACTTACTGCGATTAAGCCTGGCATTATCAAATTTACGCTTAAAAATGAAACTGAAGAAGTTATTTATGTTTCAGGTGGTTTTTTAGAAATACAACCTAAAGTTGTAACAGTACTCGCTGATGTAGCAATTCGTGGAGAAGAGTTGGATGCTGAACGCATTTTGAATGCAAAACGCCAAGCAGAAGAAAATATTGTGGCTCATATTTCTGATGTAGATCATGACCTACTTGTAGCGAAACTTTCTAGAGAGTTAGCGAAACTTCGTGCTTACGAGCTTACTGAAAAACTCGTTAAATCAAAACGATAAATTTATGGTAATAAAAAAGAGTGGTCATTTTGACCGCTCTTTTTGTTTCTATCTTAAGAAATATCGATAAGCTTTACTTTCGCTTACATCTTCATAAACATAACCGAGTTGTGTTAAAGCTTGCTCAAATTCTGTGTTATCTTTTTCTTCTAATTGAAATGCTGCAAGGATATTACCGTAATCGGCACCATGCGCACGATAGTGGAACAATGAAATATTCCAGCGTTTACCTAATATTTCTAAGAATTTCAGTAAAGCCCCTTTTTGTTCTGGGAATTCAAAGCTATAAAGTCGCTCATTACGGTTTGAAACTCGTCCACCCATCAAGTAACGAATGTGTGTTTTAGCAATGTCGTCATTAGACATATCTTCAACATCAAAGCCATTTTTCGTTAAATCAGCAATAATGTCTGCTTTTTCTGCTTCATTAGTCGTTCGCACACCAACAAAAATGCAAGCTTTTTGGTTATCTGCATAACGATAACTAAATTCTGTTACTGCTCGATTACCGATGACATGGGCAAATTTTAAGAAACTACCAGGTTGCTCAGGCATGGTTACCGCCAATAAAGCTTCACGGTTTTCACCAATTTCGCAACGTTCTGAAACATAACGTAAAGTATGGAAGTTAAGGTTGGCACCGGATAAAATCGCTGCCATGTTTTTATCTTCTAGATTGTTTTGTTTTACGTATTTTTTCAAACCAGCTAGACCTAGAGCACCAGATGGTTCAGCGATCGCGCGCACATTTTCGAATAAATCTTTCATTGCGGCACAAACTTCATCGCTATCCACCAACACCATACCATCCAAATATTTCTGGCATAAGCGGAATGTTTCATCACCAATACGTTTTACTGCTACACCATCAGCAAACAGGGCAACGTGTGCTAAATCTGTGGGTTCCCCTTTTTCTAAAGCGGCATTCAAACAGGCTGAATCTTTGGACTCTACACCGATCACTTTAATTTCCGGCATAAATTGTTTGAGTAAAATCGCTACGCCAGCCGCAAGGCCACCACCACCAACTTGAACAAAGACATAATCCAAATCAGCCACTTGTTGCAGCATTTCCATAGCCAACGTGCCTTGACCCGCGATGACCAATGGATGATCAAACGGCGGGATAAATGTCATATGTTTAGATTTTGAAAGCTCAATGGCTTTGGCTTTGGCTTCATCAAAATTGGCTCCGTGTAACAGCACTTCGCCACCAAAACCACGAACGGCATCCACTTTTATGCTAGGTGTATTTTGTGGCATAACAATTAATGCTTTTAATCCAAGCTGTTTCGCTGACAAAGCAACGCCCTGAGCATGATTACCCGCAGAAGCAGCAATGACACCAGCCTGTTTTTGTTCATCAGAAAGGCTAGAAATCATTGCATAAGCACCACGAAGCTTAAAGCTATTTACTGGTTGGCGGTCTTCACGCTTAATCCAAATATTATTATGTAGTCGCTCGGATAATTTTCCCATTTTTTGTAGCGGGGTTACAGTAGCGGCTTCATATACTCTGGAGCCAAGTTTAACAATCGCGTTAACATAATCCGATTGAGAGGGTTGAGGATTGGTAAGTAAATTTTTCATGATACTTAATTTGTTATGATGAAGTGCGGTTAATTTTTTCTTTATTTTTATCCTCCTCTCTTTTATGAGAGGAGGAATGATTAGAGATTATTTTAATAGACTCTTATCACGCACAGCTCCTTTATCCGCAGAAGTAGCGAAGTGACCAAATACTTTTAATGCAAAGGATACTTCACGTTCACGGTGAGCAGGTTGCCAGCCTTTAGCATCTTGCTCGGTACGGCGTTTTGCTAATTCTTCATCGCTGATTTTAAGGTTAATCGAGCGATTTGGAATGTTGATTTCGATAATATCATCATCATGTACTAAACCGATGGCACCGCCAGAAGCTGCTTCAGGCGAGGCATGACCAATAGATAATCCAGAGGTACCACCAGAGAAACGACCATCTGTCAATAAAGCACATTTTTTACCTAAGCCCATTGATTTTAAGTAGCTGGTTGGATACAACATTTCTTGCATACCCGGGCCACCCTTTGGACCTTCATAGCGGATGACTACCACATGGCCTTCTTTAACTTTGCCACCTAAAATACCCGCTACCGCATCTTCTTGGCTTTCAAATACGATTGCACGGCCAGTGAATTTCCAGATAGACTCATCTACACCTGCAGTTTTTACGATACAGCCGTCTTTAGCGATGTTACCGAATAATACCGCTAGACCACCTTCCTGAGAAATCGCATTTTCTTTGTTACGGATACAACCGCTTACACGGTCATCATCTACACTATCCCAACGACAATCTTGTGAGAAGGCTTGCGTGGTGCGAATACCAGCAGGGCCTGCACGGAAGAATTTATGTAATTCTTCATCTTTGTTACGAATGATATCGTATTGATTTAATTGCTCTTCTAAAGTCATACCTAACACGGTTTTGGTGTTACGGTGGATTAATCCGGCTCGATCTAGTTCGCCTAATAAGCCCATAATCCCACCTGCACGGTGTACATCTTCCATGTGGTATTTATTAGTATTTGGTGCAATTTTGCTTAAGCAAGGCACAACGCGTGATAAGCGGTCAATATCTGCCATTTTGAAATCTACACCCGCTTCTTGAGCAGCCGCTAATAAGTGTAAAACAGTGTTACTTGAACCACCCATCGCAATATCTAAACTCATGGCATTTTCAAAGGCTTCAAAGGTGCCAATTGAACGCGGTAATACGCTTTCATCATCTTGTTCATAATAGCGTTTGCAAAGCTCAACAATTTGACGACCAGCTTTTAAGAATAATTCTTTACGGTCAGCATGAGTCGCTAACATAGAACCATTGCCCGGTAAAGATAAACCTAAAGCTTCGGTTAAGCAGTTCATGGAGTTAGCGGTAAACATCCCTGAGCAAGAACCACAAGTTGGACAAGCGCTACGCTCAATCGCATCAATACGCTCATCGCTTACATTCGGATCTGCCGCTTCAATCATCGCATCCACTAAATCTAAGCGAATAAGTTGATCGGATAATTTCGTTTTACCCGCTTCCATTGGGCCGCCTGAAACGAAGATTGCTGGAATGTTTAAACGCATTGCCGCCATTAACATTCCCGGGGTGATTTTGTCACAGTTAGAAATACACACCATCGCATCAGCACAGTGAGCATTAACCATATATTCCACGCTATCTGCGATTAAATCACGGCTTGGTAAGGAATAAAGCATCCCGCCGTGGCCCATTGCGATTCCATCATCCACCGCAATGGTATTGAATTCTTTTGCCACGCCGCCTGCTTTTTCAATTTCAGCTGCGACTAGTTGACCCATGTCTTTTAAATGAACATGTCCTGGTACAAATTGGGTGAATGAGTTCACCACCGCAATAATCGGTTTACCAAAGTCATTTTCTTTCATCCCTGTTGCACGCCATAAGGCACGTGCACCCGCCATATTACGACCCTGAGTACTGGTCGCTGAACGTAGTTTTGGCATAAATAATCTCTCCAAGTAAATTTTTAGGGTTCGTTGAATTATTCGATATAATTAAGTTTATAAATACAATTATTTAGATAAAGAATCTACAGCTTGAAATGGTAATGTAATAATTGCTAATGGAATCATAAGAATAGCAACACCTCCCCAAACTAAAGCCATTGAAGCTCCATCTGTGGTTCCTTCATAATCAAAACTTGTTGATTTTTTATATTCAATAAAATTTGTTTTTAATGGTTTAGATAGCTTTCCTTTAATTAATATCTCATCTTTATTCTGAAGTTTTACAAGCTCACCATGACTTATTTCAAAAAGTAAGTCAGGATTTCCCTGAGATGATTTGTAAACATCACGTTTATTAAATAAACTTTCTATCTCTTTTTTAGCCAATTTTTTGCTATCAAGTTCAATAAATATCAATGCTTTAATTTTGTTATCTTCACTATTTTTTTCAATACGATCTATGCGTGCTTCTTTAAAAGCTTTCATATCTTTAGAATTTAAAAAATTAATGAAATTTCGCACATCTTCTGATTTAGAAGAAGAGAACTGATAGCTATTTAAATCTCCTACAGCATAAATATTATTATTTGCAATAAAAAAGGCTTGAATCACCTCTGTTTGCTTAGATATTTCTTTTTCTTGTGTTGTTGTACATCCAAATACAAATAAAATAGAAATGACAAGTAAGATAAATTTTTTCATCATTTTATTCCTAATACATCCGGTAATTTCGCCAACTGATTCACCAACAAATCAAAAGTGCGGTCAGATTTTACAGTGATTTTTAACTGCACTTGGGTTTCTACCAATGCCATATCCATATTAGTCACAGTGAAACCGCGTAAACGAATAACGCGTAACACGCGTTCTAAAACCTCTGGACGGTGTTGAGCGATCAAGTCAAAAGTATATTGGTTCATTTTAAATTTCCTCCAGCATATCTGTGTTGCATGCGCCTGGTGGCACTAATGGCCATACACATTCTTCAGGTGGAATACATACTTGCAATAAATAGGCAGTTTCACTATTTAATAAACGATTAAGTGCCGCATCTACATCATCAGCGCGCTCAATGCGTTCAGCTGGAATATCAAAGGCTTTCGCTAACATCACGAAATCAGGGTTATCTTCTAGAATGGTTTCAGAACGGCGTTTATTCCAGAAAAGGTCTTGCCATTGACGCACCATACCAAGGCGTTGGTTATCTAACAGCAAAATTTTCACGGGTAATTTGCCGCGTTTGATTGAACCCAATTCTTGAATGTTCATCATCAATGAACCATCGCCTGTCACCAAAATCACTTCATCATGAGGGCGTGCTTTTTTCGCACCTACCGCTGCAGGCAAACCAAATCCCATGGTGCCGAAGCCCGCAGAGGTAATATAGTTTTCTGGTGCGAAATGACGCATATGTTGTGCAGACCACATTTGGTGTTGGCCCACATCAGTACAAATCACCGCATTTTGAGGTTTACGTTGAGAAAGTGTGTTGAGCAATGACCACGGGTTAATCGGACGATTACCTGCGTTATCGATATAAGTGAAATCGAGTTTGGCTTTTAATATTTGGATGTGTTTACGCCAATCATCGATTGCAAGTGGAATACTTAAAGCCTCTAAGGCTTGAATTAAATCACCTTGAAGGGCAACATTGGCCATACGAAGTTTGTTGATTTCTGCTGCATCAATATCACAATGAATGACTTTAGCTTGTGGCGCAAAACTGTCTAATTTACCCGTCACACGGTCGTCAAAACGTGCACCGCACACTAACAATAAATCACATTCGTGCACGGCAATGTTTGCTGGTCTTGTGCCGTGCATACCAATCATGCCCATATAAACGGGATCGGTCGGGTCAATTGAGCCTAAACCTTTTAATGTCGAAACGGACGGCATTTTGGTAATTTGTAGGAATTTTCTGACCGCTTGCGTTGCGTTTGCCATACCTACGCCACCACCGACATAAAGCACGGGTTTTTTCGCTTGCGTCAATAACGCTTTTGCTTCAGCTAATTTTAATTCTGAAAGTGCGGTCGGTTTTACGACAGGTTTTACAATGGGTTTGATATGTTCTGGTACATCGCCAACTTGGATGTTACGAGGCACATCAATTAACACAGGGCCTGGTCTGCCACTTTGTGCAATTTGGAAAGCAGAGGCAATAATTTCGGGGAGTTCTTCAATGGATTGCACAATGTAGCTGTGCTTGGTGCAAGCAAGAGATAAACCTAAAACATCGGCTTCTTGGAAAGCATCGGTACCGATAAGTGGGGCGGCCACTTGGCCAGTAAATGCCACGATTGGTACAGAGTCAGCAAAGGCATCGCCTAAACCTGTTACTAAGTTGGTTGCACCTGGACCTGATGTTGCGACACATACGCCAACTTTACCCGTAGAGCGAGCATAACCAATTGCGGCTATTGCGGCACCTTGTTCATTACGGCAAAGAAGATGGTCAAGACCTGAGTCATAAATTGCATCGTAGGTTGGCATGATTGCCCCGCCTGGGTAGCCGAAAAGATCGGTTACACCGTGCGCTTTTAAACATTCGATAATGAGTTGTGCGCCTGTCATGTTGCTTCCCGTTTTTATGATTATTAAATAATTTTATGAATATTGAAGTTTTGCATTGTAGCGGAATTTTTCGCCTTTGGTTAGGTTTTCGCGAAAAAACCAATGAAAAAAACACGATAACAAACATTATCGTGTTTTTGAATGAAAAGTGCGGTCAGAAAACATGATGTTTTCTTTGCGTAAAATTAGAAACCTGCTTGTTTTTCTAATTGTTCCACAAGCGCATCGTCTAATCCTAACGCTTTTGCTAAGTCTGCTAAGAAAATGATTTCTTTGCGAGATAAATCTTTGCTTACTAAACGAGCCGCTAAGTACACATTGCTTGCAAGTGCAGTATCGTTACCTACAAGACGTGCAATTTCGTTGATAGAAATTGGATTTTGGATTTCTTGTGCAAGCCATTGTGCTAATTCAGGGTTGTTACCTGCTTCGTTTGCAATAGTTTGTTTTTCATCTTCAGTAATTTCACCATCTGCTGCCGCTGCGGCGATCATTGTGCGTAAAATTAATTCACCTGTATCGATATGAGTTGATGAATTTAATACATCAAACGCATTTTCTGAGATGTTTGGTTGGCTGCTTTGTTGGGATTTTTGATAGTTTTGGTAAGCTTGATAAGCAAGGTTACCTAATACAGCAAGTGAGCCTAATTTTGCTAAACTTGCACCACCACTACGGCCTAAAATCATTGATAAAATACCGCCTAATGCAGCACCGCCACCTACTTTAGTGATAGAGTCAATAGTTTGGTTGCCGGTTTCAAGTTTGCTTGCAGAGTTTTTAGCGACATCTAAAACTTGATTTAAAATGCTGTTGAGATCCATAAATGTTTCCTTTTCAGTTTGGTGTAAATAAAAATTTAATTGTGTGATTAGACAGTTAAATTTGAAAAAAATTCACTGAATTTAATCTCTCTTTAAATTGAGTTCTTGACTCGGTTTTAGAATTCATTATATTGAAATCTTTCTTCATTCAAAAGGAACTTAATATGGCGCAGTCAAACGCAAAGCGTGAGACCTTCTCTGGTCGGAAAGCATTTATTATGGCGGCAATTGGATCCGCTGTTGGCTTAGGAAACATCTGGCGTTTCCCTTATACCACTTATGAAAACGGGGGCGGTGCATTTATTATCCCTTATCTTATTGCACTTTTAACCGCCGGTATTCCATTGCTTTTCTTAGATTACGCAATCGGTCATCGCCATCGTGGTGGTGCACCACTTTCTTATCGTCGTTTTAACCCGCACTTTGAAGTGTTTGGTTGGTGGCAGGTGATGGTCAATGTCATTATCGGGCTTTACTATGCAGTGGTATTAGGTTGGGCGGCAAGCTATACCTACTTCTCACTTAATTCTGCCTGGGGCGATAAACCAATTGATTTCTTCCTACACGAATTCTTAAAAATGGGCGATATCAGCAATGGTGTGAGCTTTGAGTTTGTTGGCATGGTGACAGGCCCATTAATCGCAGTATGGTTAGTAGCATTAGGCGTCCTTTCTTTAGGTATTAAAAAAGGGATTTCTAAATCTGCAGACATCTTAATGCCTGTTTTAGTGGTGATGTTTGTGGCGTTGGTTGTTTATTCTTTATTCCTACCGGGTGCAGAGAAAGGTTTGAATGCGTTATTTACCCCAGATTGGTCAAAATTATCTAATCCAAGTGTATGGATTGCGGCTTATGGTCAAATCTTCTTCTCTCTTTCCATCTGTTTCGGGATTATGATCACGTATGCGTCATATTTGAAAAAAGATTCTGATTTGACAGGTAGCGGTTTGGTTGTCGGTTTTGCAAACTCAAGTTTTGAAGTACTTGCCGGTATCGGTGTATTTGCAGCATTAGGTTTCATCGCAACCGCACAAGGTGTAGAAGTGAGTGAAGTGGCAAAAGGAGGTATTGGTTTAGCCTTCTTTGCATTCCCAACTATTATTAATAAAGCACCATTCGGTGAAGTGTTAGGGGTATTGTTCTTTGGTTCATTAACCTTTGCAGCATTAACTTCATTTATCTCTGTTATTGAAGTAATTATTTCTGCGGTACAAGATAAACTTCGAATTCGTCGTTCAAAAGTGACCTTTATCGTCGGTTTACCAATGATGGTGGTTTCAGTAATTTTATTCGGTACCACAACCGGCTTACCAATGCTTGATGTGTTCGATAAATTTGTGAACTACTTTGGTATTGTAGCGGTCGCATTTGTTTCATTAATTGTGATTGTAGCAAATGAAAAGCTAGGCTTATTAGGCAACCACTTAAATCAAAGCTCTTCATTTAAAGTCGGTTTTTTATGGCGTTTATGCATTGTCATCACCACGGGTATTCTTGCCTTTATGTTATTTAGTGAAGGTGCGAAGGTATTTACAGAAGGTTATGAAGGTTATCCAAGTTGGTTCGTAAATACCTTTGGTTGGGGTATGGCAATTTTGCTTGTAGTCGTTTCGTTCATTCTTTCTCGCTTAAAATGGAAAAATGAAGAGAACTTTAATCTTGAAGAAAAAGGAGAATAAAGATGACAAGTATTGCAATTGCAATGATGATTGTGGCGCTTCTTGTGATTTGGGGAGGCTTGATCTTTGCTTTAATTAGACTTCCAAAAGAAGAGAAATAAGGTCAAAATTGACCGCACTTTGAAATAAGTAGGGCGTGCTGAGCACGCCCTTTTTTGTTATTTCGATAAATCGATTTGATATACCGCAAAGCCCACTTCATCAGTGCCGACTTTCTTCATTGGATATTGTGCATTATCTTGAATAAATTTCGCTGCCTGTTCGCTTGGCGAGGTTTCAAAACGCACATCTAATTTATCGTTACCTTTAATCGGTGCAAAACGCCAGTTTTTATCCGCACTTGGGTTTACATGGCCATGCTTTTCACTTTCTGCTTTGATATAATCCGCAAGAATTTGGCGGTTTTCATCAGGAGAAGCGTAAACAATGTGTGCATCGCCTGTACCTGGGAATTTATTACCGTAAGCTCGATAGTTATTAGTCGCAATTAAGAATTCTGCTTTTGGATCAACCGGTTTACCTTGGTAAGTTAAATTCACTACACGGTGTGAACTCGGGTTAATCAATTTGCATTCGCCATTATAACGCGCTGGTTGAGTGAGGTCGAATTCATAATTTACACCGTCAATCACATCATAGTTATAAGTACGGAAGCCTTCCCAATCAAGTAAAGATTGTGGTTTGTCACTTGTAGGATCGATTTGTTTGAACATACCTGCGCTACATTCCAACCATTCTTTCAATTCTTCACCCGTTGCTTTCACCACAATTAAGGTATTTGGATAGAGATATAAATCTGCCGCATTACGGAAGGTTAATTCACCTTTGTTCACCTCTGTATAGCCAGTAGGGTCATTTTTACGTCCACCTGCTTTAAATGGTGCACCTGCACTTAAAATTGGTAAGCCTGCCATTGCTGCAACACTTGGTGCTACTTTTTCAACATAAGCTTTTTGTGCTTGGTTCACAATTTGAATAGTTGGATCATCTTGCACTAAGGCTAAGTAGCTATACATGTTATCGGTGGCTTTACCGATTGGTTGCGCCACGAATTCACGGGTGGCTTCATGCACAGGTTTTAAAAGTGCGGTCAATTCTGCGTCACTTTCTATAATTGCTTTTTTGTTTTCAGCGTCGTAAATTGGGCGAAGAGCCGCTTTACCATCAGCCACTAACCATTTGCCATTGTGTTGAGCAAGGGTTAAGTCGATTACACTGATGTTATTTGCCCAGTAACCTGCCATACTTTCAGGCACGCCTTTCACAGTACCTTTAGCAATATCTGCATTTGGTGATTTTGCAAACTCTTTATTTGGGAATAAACGGTGAGAGTGACCGAAAACAATCGCATCAATGTGCGGTACATCAGCAAGATAGAATGCTGAGTTTTCTGCACCCTCTTGATATGGCTCGTCAGATGGGCCAGTGTGCGCAAGTGCCACAATAATATCTGCACCTTTTTGTTTCATTTCTGGCACATATTTTTGTGCAGTTTTCACGATATCGCGGGTTTCTACTTTGCCTTGTAAGTTCGCTTTATCCCACACCATAATTTGTGGTGGCACAAAACCGATATAACCAATGTTTAGTTTATGCGTTTTACCTTGGCTATCCACCACTTCTTTTGTTTGGATTACATAAGGCATGAAATATGGCTCTTCGGTACCGACTTTCACTACGTTAGCATTGATGATAGGGAATTTCGCTTGTTTAATCGCATCCGCTAAATAATCTAAGCCATAGTTAAACTCGTGGTTGCCTAATGTGCCTACTTCATAGTGCATTGCATTTAAGCAATCCACAGCTGGGTTTGATTTGCCTTCTTTATAACCTTTAGCTGCTTGATAGTCAGCAATTGGGTTACCTTGAATTAGGTCACCGTTATCAACTAAAACGCTGTTTTTCACTTCTTGACGAGCTTGACGAATCAAGCTTGCTGCACGGGTAAAACCGAATTTCTCAGTCGGTGCATCTTTGTAGTAATCGAAGTCAGTTAAGAAACTGTGAATATCGGTCGTTGCCACAATACGTAAATCGACTTGTGTGTCGCTTTTCGCAAAAGCAAAACGGCTTGCACTTAACGCTAAAATGCTGCTTGCGCCAAGTTGGATGAAATCTCTTCTGTTGATCATATGTACTCCTGTTGTGTGAGAATCGGCAGGATTTTAAATCTCTTTTATATATAAAGAAAGCGCAATATAAAGTTCTAGGATGAAGTGTGATGAACATCACAAATAAAGGATTGAATTTGGTTGCAAAACTTCACGTTTGGGACAAAAATAGGGTATCCGATCCGCTAAAAATCACTTCATTCACAGTAAGGTAGCCATTTATTGATGGCATCCGATAAGGAGATCGCTATGGCTTTTAATCTTAAAAATAGACACCTATTGAGTCTTGTTCATCACACAGAACGTGAAATTAAATATCTCTTAGATCTCTCCCGAGATTTGAAACGAGCCAAATATGCAGGCACAGAACAACAAAAATTAAAAGGCAAAAATATTGCGCTCATCTTTGAAAAAACCTCCACTCGCACACGCTGTGCATTTGAAGTCGCCGCTTATGACCAAGGTGCACAAGTTACCTACATCGACCCGAACTCCTCTCAAATTGGCCACAAAGAAAGTATGAAAGATACCGCCCGCGTATTAGGCAGAATGTATGATGGCATTGAATATCGTGGATTTAAACAAAGTATCGTTCAAGAACTTGCTGATTATGCTGGTGTACCAGTATTCAATGGTTTAACCGATGAATTCCACCCAACACAAATGCTTGCCGATGTACTTACCATGATTGAACATTGCGACAAACCATTAAGTGAAATTAGCTATGTATATATTGGAGATGCTCGAAATAACATGGGTAATTCACTTTTATTAATTGGTGCAAAATTAGGTATGGATGTTCGTATTTGTGGACCTAAAGCTTTATTACCAGAAGCAAGTCTTGTGGAAATGTGCGAAAAATTTGCTAAAGAAAGCGGTGCTCGTATTGCTGTAACTGAAGATATCGACAAAGCGGTGAAAGGTGTAGATTTTGTCCATACTGATGTGTGGGTTTCAATGGGTGAACCATTAGAAACTTGGGGCGAACGCATTAAATTATTACTTCCTTATCAAGTCACACCTGAATTAATGAAACGCACTGGTAATCCAAAAGTGAAATTTATGCACTGCTTACCTGCCTTCCATAACAGTGAAACCAAAGTTGGTCGTCAAATTGCTGAAAAATATCCTGAATTAGCTAATGGTATTGAAGTGACTGAAGATGTATTTGAATCGCCAATGAACATTGCATTTGAACAAGCAGAAAACCGTATGCACACAATTAAAGCAGTAATGGTTGCGAGTTTAGCTTAGGAAGGATCTAGATAAATTGGTATATTTATTTATCATCTCATTTTAAGGATAAAATATTTCCATACTTTTGTAGTTTTATTTTTATGTAAAATTTAAATTTATTTTTTTGATAATGATCACGTTTTTTGAAAAATATTATTGACATAATATTTACACAAGCAGAGAATGTACCCAACAAAGGTTAGTTTAGATAGAAAGAGGGATTTTTTCTATGCTATTTCGTACATATATACACAGATATGTCCATACAAAGGCATTAAGACTTTTACGGTTTAATCCGATAAAAGGTCGTTCTTTAATGGCTCATATTCGTCGCACTCGTCATATTATGATGCCATCTTATCGTTCTTGTTTCTCATACTCTTTATTTGCTTCTCAAAACAAACCATCCAACACGGCTCTCTAAACAGAGTTGTTCTCTCTGTTTAGAGAGTCTCCACAGATTAATTTCTGGATATTTTTGTATTGCCTAGAACAGGTAAGAAATATCTTTAGGAATTAACTTAATCTTATTTAATTTAAAATAAATATATTCTTACTTTGGTTTTTATAATAAAAAACTAGAGAGGGTTGTTTTATTCTAAATAAATCTATTGCATTATTAAAATTAATAATGCTGGGTAACTTTACGTCAAAAATAAATAAAGGAGTTCATTATGCCAAACTTAAAAATTGCATATAGCCCAAAAGTTGAACAATATTTCTCTACAAATAGAGAATTAGTTGAGATTGCTAAAACAGACTTTACAGATGTTGCAGCCATCGTATTAAGTTCAAGTGATGTAGGTGAATACCTCGATAGAATTCAAGCAACAAAATTCGGCGTTCCTGTATTCGTTGTTCAAACAGAAGAACAACAAGTGGATCCAAAATTTTATGATTCTATTTACCATATTCAAGATTTAAACGGTTATGACATCAAACTTTATAGCCGTCAAATCGAAACTGCATCGAAACTTTATGAAGAAAAAATGTTACCTCCATTCTTCAAAATGTTAAGTGAATATGTAGAAATGGGTAATATTGCTTTTGACTGTCCGGGACATCAAGGTGGTCAATACTATCGTAAACATCCAGCAGGCCGTTTCCTTTATGACTTCTACGGTGAAAACATTTTCCGTTCGGACATTTGTAATGCGGACGTAAAATTAGGTGACTTGTTAATTCACGAAGGAGCAGCTTGTGATGCACAAAAATATGCGGCTCAAGTATTCAATGCAGATAAAACTTACTTCGTATTGAATGGTACATCTTCTTCAAACAAAGTTGCGTTAAATGCTGTACTTGCTCCAGGCGATTTAGTGTTATTTGACCGTAATAACCATAAATCAAACCACCATGGTGCATTAATTCAAGCGGGTGCAACCCCAATTTACTTAGAAACTGCTCGTAACCCATTTGGTTTCATTGGTGGTATCGATAGTCACTGCTTCGAAGAAGATTATTTGAAATCATTAATTAAAGAAGTGGCGCCTGAAAAATTAAACCAAAAACGTCCATTCCGTTTAGCTGTTATTCAATTAGGTACTTATGACGGTACAATTTATAACGCACGTCAAGTGGTAGATAAAATTGGTCATCTTTGTGATTACATCTTATTCGACTCTGCATGGGTAGGTTATGAACAATTCATTCCAATGATGAAAGACTGCTCGCCATTATTGCTTGAATTAAATGAAAATGACCCAGGTATTTTAGTGACACAATCTGTTCATAAACAACAAGCAGGTTTCTCACAAACTTCACAAATTCACAAAAAAGATAAACACATTAAAGGTCAAGATCGTTATGTAAACCACAAACGTTTCAATAATGCCTTTATGCTACATGCGTCAACTAGTCCGTTCTATCCGTTATTTGCTACGTTAGATGTGAATGCGAAAATTCAAGGTAGTGAAGCTGGTCGTCGATTATGGCATGAATGTGTGAAAGTCGGTATCGAAGCACGTAAATTAGTATTAAATCACTGTGAATTAATTCGTCCATTTATTCCAACCACAATTAAAGGTAAAAAATGGCAAGATTATGACACAGAAGAAATCGCAACTAATCTCGAATTCTTCAAATTCCACCCAACAGATACATGGCATAAATTTGAAGGTTATGCTGATGAACAATACTTCGTTGACCCATGTAAATTCTTGCTTACCACACCGGGTATTAGCTTAGAAACAGGTGAATATGAAGAATTTGGTGTACCAGCAACCATTCTTGCTAACTACTTACGTGAAAACGGTATTATTCCGGAAAAATGTGACTTGAACTCAATCTTATTCTTGCTCACTCCGGCAGAAACCCTCACCAAAATGCAAACTTTAGTTGCTCAAATCGCCTTGTTTGAAAAACACATTAAGCAAGACTCTTTATTAAAAGATGTATTGCCAACTGTGTACAAAAACAACGAAGACCGCTACAAAGGTTACACAATCCGTCAATTATGCCAAGAAATGCATGACCTTTATGTAAGCCGCAATGTAAAACAACTTCAAAAAGATTTGTTCCGCAAAGCGACATTACCAGAATATGTATTAAATCCACATGATGCAAATATTGAGTTAGTGCGTAACAAAGTTGAACTCGTTCCGTTGACTGATATTGTTGGTCGTGTGGCTGCGGAAGGTGCGTTACCTTACCCTCCAGGTGTGTTATGTGTAGTGCCAGGAGAAAAATGGAGCACTACAGCACAACAATATTTCCTTGCATTAGAAGAAGGGATCAACACATTACCTGGTTTCGCACCTGAAATCCAAGGGGTTTACTTACAAAAAGACCCTGATGGACGTACTCGTGCATATGGCTATGTTTTAACTGACTATTAATAAAGTGAGGTTGTGAAGATCTTCTTCATAACCCTCTCAGCACAAACAAAAAAGTGCGGTTAAAAACATCTGATTTTTTGACCGCACTTGTAGGAGTATAAATTATGAGTGCTAAAAGTAATAAAATTGGTGTGGTACAACTCACCATTCTTACCATGGTTAATATGATGGGTTCCGGTATCATTATGTTACCGACCAAATTGGCCGAAATTGGGACTATCTCCATCGTTTCTTGGCTTGTAACAGCCGTTGGTTCAACAGCCTTAGCTTACGCATTCGCACAATGCGGTATGTTCAGTAAAAAATCTGGTGGTATGGGCGGTTATGCGGAATATTCTTTCGGTAAAGCCGGTAACTTCATGGCAAACTACACCTACGGTGTATCATTAGTTATTGCGAATACAGCAATCGCGATTTCTGCGGTGGGTTATGGTTCAGAGCTTCTAGGTG
Source organism: Haemophilus parainfluenzae (assembly GCF_900638025.1). NCBI lineage: Bacteria > Pseudomonadati > Pseudomonadota > Gammaproteobacteria > Pasteurellales > Pasteurellaceae > Parahaemophilus > Parahaemophilus parainfluenzae. The sequence continues at coordinate 510,233 of NZ_LR134481.1, read as the reverse complement.
CAACCCTTTCTCCACTTTCTATCGCATTATGGACTATTTTCACCCTTTGGCTTGCAACCGTTCTTAACTTTGGTGGTGCAAGAATCACCGGTAATATCAGTTCATTCACCATTTGGGGTGTAATTATTCCTGTGGTAGGTATTTCAATCATCGGTTGGAAATGGTTCGATGGTTCAATGTATGTAAACTCTTGGAACCCACACAACGTACCAACTTTTGAAGCGATCGGTGTATCTATTTCAATGACATTATGGGCGTTCTTAGGGTTAGAATCAGCTTGTGCTAACGCAGATGCCGTTGAAAATCCAGAGAAAAACGTACCAATCGCAGTACTTGGTGGTACCTTAGGGGCAGCGGTAATTTATATCGTTTCAACTAACGTGATTGCAGGTATTGTACCTAACCTTGAACTCGCTAATTCAACAGCGCCATTCGGTTTAGCCTTTGCTCATATGTTTGATGAAACTGTCGGTAAAGTTATCATGGGCTTAATGGTGATGTCTTGCTTTGGTTCATTATTAGGCTGGCAGTTCACTATTGCTCAAGTATTCAAATCTTCAGCAGAAGAAGGTTATTTCCCAGCATTTTTCAAAAAAGTTACCAGTAAAGATGCACCTGTTGTTGGTATGATTACCATTACTGCGTTACAAACTTTACTCTCTTTAATGACAATCAGCCCATCATTAAATAAACAATTTAACGTGTTGGTGGACTTAGCAGTGGTTACAAACGTCATCCCATACTTACTCTCAATGGCTGCTCTCGCAGTGTTATTGAAAGCGGAAAATGTTGCGCCACAAAAATATAAAACAACCGTTTTTGTTGCCTTTATTGGTTCACTCTATAGTATCTATGCACTTTATGCAGCCGGTGAACAAGCGATGTTATATGGTTCAATTGTGACCTTTATTGGTTGGACATTGTATGGTTTTGTTTCTTACAAATTTGATCTTAAAAAATCACAAGCTAATTAAAAAAGAAACGCCCACATCTTAATGTAGGCTCTTTCGAGTAGTAATAAGCTAAGTACAAAAGAGCGGTTGAAAATTTAATTGTTTTCAACCGTTCTTTTTATTTAGGACAATACTCTTAACAAAATAGGCTGAAATTCTGTTTGTTGGCCGAGTTTTCGGGTGTAACGTTTAACCATGACAAAGGAAAGAGCGGTCAACATAAAGATTAAAATCGCACGGATGGTCTCATTTTCACTGATATAACATGAAATAAAAGCCAGTTTTTCAATTAAATTTTGAACACGATTAAGATTAATTGACATAGTTTTCTCCTGACACGGTTTATTTTTTGATATTCGTCAAACAATAATAATTTTTCGTTGAAAATTAACCTTTTCTAAGCGTAATATCGGTATTGCTAAATGCCTCTAAAAAGGAGTAGAAAATGAAAAACATGTTACTGCTCAGTAGTTCAAAATACAAGAACACAGGTTATCTTGAACATGCCATACCTTGGTTACAAAATTTCTTGGCTGATTATAATGGTAAAACAATTGCTTTTGTGCCTTATGCTGGGGTACGCCGCACTTTTGATGAATATGAAAAAACTGTGCAAAATGCACTTTCTGATTTAGGGATGAATATTGTTTCCGTTCATCGTGGCAAACAGCATCGAGATATTATTGAACAAGCAGATGTCATTGCTATTGGCGGCGGGAATACATTTTGTTTGTTAAAACAACTTTATGAACACAATTTGATTGATATCATTCGTGAAAAAGTAAATAACGGTACGCCTTATTTTGGTTGGAGTGCTGGGGCCAATGTAGCGGGCGCATCTATTATGACAACTAATGATATGCCGATTACTTATCCTCCTTCATTTCAAGCATTACAACTTTTTCCTCATCAAATTAATCCGCACTTTATTTCAGGTAAAATGCAAGGCCATAATGGTGAAAGCCGAGAAGAACGTTTGGCAGAATTTTTACTCGTTAATCCAACCACACTTGTATATGCATTGCCTGAAGGTTCTGCGCTTCATATACAAAATGAAATGGCAACTGTTTTGGGTGAAAATCCTATTTTGTGCTTCAGTGAAAATATGGAATGTGGCACATTTGACATCAATACAACTTTTTCTTATTAACTTAAAGGGAACATATAATGGAATTATTTAAATCCATCGTTGCAGTGATTGGCATTATTGCCACAATTTATTTTCTGATTAAAAAAGCCGAAACCCGAACCGTTTTAATTGGTGTTGGTTTAATAATGTCCATTCTGACGCTTAATCCAATGGGCGCATTAGATGCTTTTGCCAAAAGCATGACATCTGGCGGATTAATTATGGCTATCTGTTCTAGTATGGGTTTTGCTTATGTAATGAAATACACTCAATGTGATACTCATCTAGTGCATTTACTTACCAAACCATTAAGCGGATTAAAATTCTTCTTAATTCCGATTGCAACCGTCATCACCTTTTTCATTAATATTGCTATCCCTTCTGCTGCTGGTTGTGCAGCTGCGGTTGGTGCAACATTAATTCCTGTTTTAAAAAGTGCGGGTGTTCGACCAGCTACTGCTGGGGCAGCTATTTTAGCAGGGACTTTTGGATCAATGATGAGCCCAGGTTCTTCTCACTCAGCAATGATTAGTGAAATGTCAGGCTTAACTATCGCTCAAGTAAACCTTTCACATGCACCATATAACATGATTGCGGGAGCAATAGGTGCTGTTGTTTTAACAATTCTTGCGCTTGTTTTTAAAGATTATGGTGAACAACATCGCCAAGCTTATCTTGCAGAACAAAAAGAAAGTGAAATTAAAGTTGTTGAAGGCGTCAATGTACTTTATGCCCTTGCACCATTAATACCATTAGTTATTTTAGTGATTGGTGGAACGTCATTACAACAAGTGCCAGGTCTTGAATGGACTAAAATGGGTGTGCCTCAAGCGATGCTCATTGGCGCAATTTACGGCATTATCGTCACTCGAATTTCCCCAGTAAAAATTACTGAAGAATTTTTCAATGGTATGGGAAATTCTTATGCAAACGTACTTGGTATCATCATTGCAGCCAGTGTATTTGTAGCAGGTTTAAAATCTACGGGCGCAGTTGATGCTGCAATTTCTTTCTTAAAAGAATCCAACGAATTTGTACGTTGGGGTGCAACAATTGGACCATTCTTAATGGGCTTAATTACAGGTTCTGGGGATGCGGCAGCGATTGCCTTTAACAGTGCCGTCACACCACATGCTGTAGAACTCGGCTACACTCATGTAAATCTTGGTATGGCAGCAGCCATTGCTGGTGCAATTGGTCGTACAGCTTCACCAATTGCAGGCGTAACTATTGTTTGTGCAGGCCTTGCTATGGTAAGTCCAGTAGAAATGGTAAAACGTACCGCACCAGGCATGATACTTGCTGTTTTATTCTTAGCATTATTTATGTTGTAGAAATAGTAAAAAATTGACCGCACTTTATTTAAGTGCGGTCTGTTTTTATAGACTTTTAAAGGAGAAAAAAATGAACTTAGATTTAAATCAACTTGTTAAATGGCGTCGTGAATTTCACCGTTTTCCAGAAATTGGCTGGAGTGAATTTTGGACAACTTCTCGCATTGCGGATTACTTAGAAGACTTAGGTTGTTTTGAAATTTTTCTTGGCAAACAAATTATAAATCCGGACTTTGTTCGTGGACGAAAACAAGCAGTAGTAGATAAAGGTTTAGCTAATGCAAAAGCCTATGGAGCTAATAAAAAATGGCTCGAAAAAATGGAAGGATATACTGGTTGTGTGGCATTATTTGATTCAGGTAAACCAGGGAAAACCATCGCGTTACGTTTTGACGTAGACTGTGTGAATGTAACGGAAACTCGCTCACCAGAGCATATTCCAAATAAAGAAGGTTTTGCCTCAATTAACGATGGTTTTATGCATGCTTGTGGACATGATTCACATATTACAATAGGTTTAGGTGTTGCATTATGGATCGCTCAGAACAAAGATAAACTCACTGGAAAAGTAAAAATTGTATTCCAACCAGCAGAAGAAGGTGTTCGAGGTGCAGCAGCCATTGCACAAAGTGGCATAATTGATGATGCAGATTATTTTGCTTCTTCACACATTAGTTTTTGCGCGAATACAGGCACAGTTATTGCTAATCCAAGAAATTTTCTTTCCACTACAAAAATTGATATTCGCTACAAAGGTAAACCTGCACATGCAGGTGCTGCCCCCCATTTAGGCCATAATGCTTTATTAGCTGCAGCGCATACAGTCACTCAACTTCATGGTATTGCACGCCATGGTGAAGGCATGACAAGAATTAATGTGGGTGTGCTAAAAGCGGGTGAAGGACGAAATGTTATTCCATCCTCTGCTGAATTACAATTAGAAGTGCGGGGAGAAAATAAAGCAATTAATGAATACATGACTGAACAAGTCATGCAAATAGCCAAAGGTATCTCCATAAGTTTTGATGTAGCGTATGAAACTGAAATTGTAGGTGAAGCAGTGGATATGAATAACGATGTTGAACTTATAAAACTCATCGAAGAAATATCTCTTGAACAACTACAAATAAATAACGTAAATTCAGATTATGCTTTCAATGCAAGTGAAGATGCGACTATTTTAGGTAGACGTGTACAAGAACACGGAGGCAAAGCTATTTACTTCATTCTTGGTGCAGATCGCACAGCAGGTCATCATGAAGCTGAATTTGATTTCGATGAAAATCAATTGCTTACTGGGGTTAATATTTATACTTCTTTAGTACAAAGATTATTATCTTAATAGAAAAGCCTACATCTTCATGTAGGCCTTTCGAGTAGTAATAAGCTAAGTACAAAAGAGCGGTTGAAAATTTAATTGTTTTCAGCCGTTCTTTTTATTTAGTACAACACTCTCAACAAAACAGGCTGAAATTCTGTTTGTTGGCCGAGTTTGTGGGTATATCGTTTAACAATAACAAAAGAAAGTGCAGTCAAAATAAAGATAAAAATCGCACGGATGAGCTCATTTTCACTGACATAACTTGAAAGCAATGTTGCAACTAATAGCGTGAAAAGTGGCACGATATACATTAATAATGCAGAAAATAACATGGATTTTTCTTCTAGACCGATTTCTACCATTTGGCCTGCACGGAGTGGCGTGATAGTTTCTACCGTGAAGATATGCTCGCCTCGTTTTCCGTTAAGTTCAGAAAGGGAAGCTGTTCCACAGGCTTCTCTAGCCGAACAAGCCCCACAGGCGCTTTGTGATTGACATTTCACTTTAGCAAGACCGGTTTCTGCATCATAGCTCATCACAACGGCACTTTCTTTTAGCATTGTGCTTCTCCCATATAAATATCAAAGCGGTGGTTTTTGGTTTCACGACTAACATGGGGCGCTTTTTGCGCTAAAAATTCCGCATAATCAGGACGTTTTACCACCACGCGTTTACGGGCTAATTGTAGCGCAGGTGTCAAGAGCTCATCGGCATCCAAATCTGCACCAACCAAATGTTGGAATATACGCATTTCTTTTTTAACTAGGGCGGATTTTTGCTTATGTGGATACATTGGATCTAAATACACCACATCGGCACTCTCGGTTTGTGGATTAAGTTTGGCAATATGATGAACATCTAGTAATTGCATATTTTGTTGCATCATTTCACCTATTTCTGCATCCTGATAGGCGCGGTTGAGTCCATCCTGCAATAGCAAATATACTACTGGATGACGTTCTACTAAGCGCACTTGGCAACCGATAGAAGCTAAAACAAAGGCATCTCGACCAAGTCCTGCTGTGGCATCAATCACGCTCGGCAATTCTGCGCCCTTAATGCCTACAGCTTTGGCAACAGCTTCGCCACGTCCACCCCCAAATTTACGACGATGAGCCATCGCACCAGCCACGAAATTTACAAAGACATCGCCCAACTTGGGTTCATCCAGTTTACGCAGGGCAAGGTGGGTTTTGGTTCGCACCAATGCAAGCGGACTTTCAGTACAATGCTCGATACCAAAAGGGGAACAAAGTGCGGTCAATTCTGATGATGTTCCCGCTTCAGCAAGCAGTTGAATTTTTATTTTCTCACCAGCCATACGCCGCTTTCCATATGATCTGTATAAGGGAATTGATCAAACAGCGCCGCTTTTTCAATGCGGTGGGTTTGGCTTAGGGTTTGCAAATTCTCACAAAGGGTATGTGGATTGCAGGAAATATACAAAATACGATCGTAATTCTGTACCAGTTTTACCGTGTCAGGGTCAAGCCCTGCTCGTGGTGGATCCACAAAAATCGTATTGCATTGATAGGCTTTTAAATCAATGCCTTTTAAGCGATTAAACTCACGTACGCCATTCATGGCTTGGGTAAATTCTTCTGCCGACATACGGATAATTTGCAGATTATCTATACCATTTTTCGCAATATTAAATTGTGCAGCCGCAACAGATGGCTTGGCGATTTCGGTAGCAAGGACTTTGCGGAAGTTTTGTGCAAGGGCGATAGAGAAATTGCCGTTGCCACAATACAGCTCCAATAAATCCCCTTGCGAACCTTGAGTGCAATCAATCGCCCATTCCAACATCTTGCAATTTACAGCTGCATTAGGCTGGGTAAAGCTGTTTTCCACTTGGCGATAAACATAATTACGCCCTTTCACCGGTAACACTTCATCGACAAAATCCTGCTCTAAACAGATTTTTTGTTTACTCGCACGACCAATCAGCTGCACATCAAAACCAAGTTGTTGTAATTCACCTTTTAGGTTTGCTGCAGCGCTTTGCCATTCTTCAGTGAGTTGCTTGTGGTAAAGTAGGCTTACAATAATTTTATTGCTGAGTGTGCTCAAATAATCAATTTGGAACAGTTTTTTATGTAATACTTTCTGCGTTTTTAACAATGGCAGTAAGGTTTTCATCATGCGATTGATCAGTTCGCTGGCAATTGGGAATTCATCCACTCGATAACGCTGCAATGTGCTTTGATCAAACATGATGTGATAAAAATCGCCTTTATCATGCCAAATACGAAATTCTGCACGCATCCGATAATGGCTAGTCGGCGAATCAAACACGGCTATTTCTGGGGTGTTAAAGGGCTGCAAAAGTGCGGTCAGTTTTTCAGTCTTTTTTTGCAGGAGTTCGGTATATTGGGAAATGGGTAGTTGCATTGATGTTTACATTTGAATGATAAATATCCCACAGTCCTTGGCAAGCATGGGGATTGATAAAAAAACAAAAGGCAAGCTTCTGCCTGCCTTTTTAAATGTATTATTCGCCAGAATAATCTTCGCCGCCAGAAGCCGCTTCGCTCACATCACCCGATAAGGTGTAAACACGTTTTGTGGTGTTGATGCGAGTACGATATTTATTCCACGTTTTTTCGAAGAAAGTTTCCGGCGCACGTTCACCACGGCAAAATGCAACAAATTCTTTTTCTTCTTGTGTCGCTGGATTGCGTTCACCTAAATCTAATGCTTTAAACGCTTGGCCATATTGCTCTAATACTTGGGATTCTTTGATTGTATAATCACCGTGACGGGAAAATCCGCGTGGGTAGTTTTTGTCGTCAAAAAAACGACGAGTAACACTGAAACTAGCAGCCATAAAATCATCTCTCTTCTTTATATTTAAAAACGGCAGGCATTAAACCAATTTTTTTTTATTTTTGCAATAAACCTTTCACGGTTTCTACATAATCTTTGACGAAATCGTCGTAATTTAAGCCTTCAGGGTTTACACGGTATTTGCCATTGACATAGAAATCAGGTACGCCACGTACTTGGAACTGTTCCGCTGCATTTACTTGTTTATTTACTAAACCGTTTACAGCAAAGCTGTTGATGTTGTTATCAAATTGTTCAGCTGTAACCCCGTTATCAATGAAGATTTTGCGAATATCGTCCATTGAGCTTAATTTATCTTGTTGTGCCGCTTCGAATAAAGGCGCTTTCACTTTGTTTTCAGCACCAAGAGCCATCGCTAATGCCCATGCACGAGTGAGGTTTTCAGATTGACGACCTAAGAAGTTAACGTGATATTGTTTAAATTCAGTGCCTTGTGGTAAGCCTTCAGCAACTTGTTTTGGAATGTGGTATTCCATTTCAAAGGCATAACAATGTGGGCAGTAGAAAGAGAAAAATTCAATCACTTCTGGTTGTGCAGAAGCCGTTTGACTCACTTGAACGTATTGTTTGCCTTCTTCTAGGTTGGCTGCGAATGCATTAAATGAAAATAAAGCACCGAGTAAAAATAAAACTTTTTTCATTTGTTTTCCTTATTTAATAATTCCACGCGCTTTTAACAAGGCGGTTTTAAAGTCTTCTTCATAATCTTTTTTGATGCCAGGGATTGGCTCAAGTTTATCTGTGCCGTGCATTTTTAAATGATAAATAATTACTTCATCAGATAATTCTGCTACGGGTTTATCAAAACCTGCTTCATCAGCAATTTTTTGCAAAATTTGTAACAAGCTCAGATCTGGGTCTTTAGACCAATAAGGTTGTAAAAGTTCCAATACTTCATTTAAACGCTTACATTTCATTGCTATTTCCTTTTAAATGGAGAAAAATAAGGGTAGATCATACTTCAAATAAGGCAATAAGAAAATATGAAATACACAATAAGTGCGGTTATTTTGGCGGGAGGAAAAGCGCGGAGGATGAATGGTGCAGATAAAGGCTTACAGCTTTTACAAAATAAACCATTAATTAGCCATGTGATTGAACGCTTACAACCTCAAGTGGTTGATATTTCTATCAATGCTAATCGTCACCACACAGAATATGCACAATGGGGTTTTCCCGTATTTTCAGATGAATTGCCTGATTTTCAGGGACCATTGAGTGGTATGTTAACAGCACTCGAACAAGCTAAAACGGATTTTGTGCTTTTTGTGCCTTGTGATAGCCCGTATTTTCCGCAAAACTTATTAGAAAAACTAAAAAGTGCGGTTAAAAATGACCGCACTTTAATGGCTTATGCAAAAGATAAAGCGCGTGAGCACCCGACATTTTGTTTGATGTCCGTTCAGCTTAAAGAGAAGTTACGCGCTTATTTAAACGAAGGTGAACGTCGTTTATTACAATTTATGAACAAAAATGGCGCGGCTGCGGTCCAATTTGACGAACAAGAAGGACGATTTGTAAATTTTAATACCTTAGAAGATTTACAATAAATTATTTGTTTAACCTTGAATTTTGTAAAAAATTCTCCATTATTGCAGTGTTTACTTTCTATTTTATTGAGGAACTTTATTATGATGCGAATCCTTTTATTTTTAGCGACTAACTTTGCTGTGATGCTTGTGTTAGGGATTATTTTAAATGTGACCGGTATTGCAGGAAATAGTACAGGTGGCATTTTAATTATGGCGATGCTTTTCGGTTTTGCCGGATCATTGATTTCATTATTTTTATCAAAAACCATGGCATTACGCTCTGTGGGGGCTGAAGTAATTACCGAACCTCGTAATCAGGCTGAGCGTTGGTTAGTGGAAACTGTACGCCGTCAAGCACAACAAGCAGGCATCCCAATGCCAGATGTCGCGATTTACCATTCTAATGATGCGAATGCTTTTGCTACGGGGGCAACTAAAAACAATTCTTTAGTGGCAATTAGTACGGGTTTATTAAACTCCATGACGGAAGAAGAAGCTGAAGCGGTATTGGCTCACGAGGTATCACATATTGCAAACGGTGATATGGTAACCATGACTTTATTACAAGGCGTATTGAATACCTTTGTGATTTTCTTATCTCGCGTGATTGCCAATGTGGTAGCAAGTTCTCGTAATGGTGATGAAGAAAGCCGCAGCTCAGGCATTTACTTCTTAGTCTCAATGGTGTTAGAAATCTTATTTGGTATTTTAGCGAGCATTATCGCAATGTGGTTCTCACGCTATCGCGAATACCGCGCAGATGCAGGTTCTGCACAGCTTGTAGGTAAAGAAAAAATGATTGCGGCATTGCAACGTTTACAACAAATTCATGAGCCGCAAGAGATGGAGGGTTCACTTAATGCCTTTATGATTAACGGCAAACGTAGCGAACTCTTTATGAGCCATCCTCCGCTAGAAAAACGTATTGAAGCATTGCATATATTATAAAAAAAACCTATACACACTTGGTGTATAGGTTTTTTTATTACCTTGAAGATCACGGTCGGTCTGCCTTCTCATTATTGTATTTTTTCTGTTCTTGTTTGATTCATTAATTTGTCATAGAATTGATCGGTTCATCTGCTTGTAGGCTTTTTAGCCTTATTGAGCGAAAATAACATTTCTATGTGTATATTTATGCAGCATGTATTTTTTGTACTGTAAATAAATTTATTTTTAATCATTATTCAGGATAATCGAAAAGTGAACAAAGTATTCAAGATTATTTGGAATAAAACAACTCAATCATTAGTAGTGATTCCCTAATTAGCAAAAGGGGAAGCGAAAGCCTCATCCTCGAGTTCATCAAAAATTCCACAACGGGAAAGTTTTTTAAACTATCCGTTTTAGCCTTGTTTTTTTCTCAAATCTGTGATGTCGCTTATGCTGCAGTAACAGCTGATAAAACAGCTAATAATAATCGAAGTATGTTAGTTAGAATTGACGACAGAGGTGCTATTGCTATTGCAGGGGGGACGGCAGGAGATAAAAATAGTACAGCTAAAGAGCAAGGTAATGGATCTATCGCCATCGGTTGGAAAGTAACAGCCGTCAAAAATGGTGATATTGCGATTGGTGGTAAAGACGATTTAGCGACAAAAGTTAATGGTGGAAATGCCATCGGTCTTGGGGTTAAAACGCTTGTAACAGCCTCTAAAGGCGTGGCGATAGGTTCCGATGCACAGGTGCTTGCAAATAGTGGTTTATCCCCACTTTTGAAAGCGGGGATAAAATCAATATTTAAGTAGAATTACATTTTAGGAATGTTAATGCCTGATGAAAGCACGTCTTGAATATCCGATTTTAAAACATCTGCTTTTGGCCCATAAATCGCTTGGATACCAGAGCCTTTCACGATAAAGCCCATTGCGCCCGCTTGTTTCCAGCTTGCTTCATCACCCACTAAGTCTGGATTATGTACGGTAATACGTAAACGTGTCATACAAGCATCAACATCTGCGATGTTATTACGTCCACCAAGTAAGTTGATGATTTGAATAACTTGCGCGCTAGCATTTGCCACTTTTGGCTCATCGCTAGAAGCTTCATCTGAACCTTTTGCATCATAGTTACCATTACGGCCTGCTGTGGCAAGATTAAATTTCTTAATCATAAAGTTCGCGATAAAGAACATAGCAACGGCAAATAGGATAGATACCCAAATAAAGTTGATTACATCCATACCAATGCCGGCTTTAATCGCCATTGGTGTACGCGTTAAGAACTCAATGTTACCGAAGGAATGCACACGTAAGTCCACGATATCTGCCATGGCAAAAGCAGAACCTTGTACTAACGCATAAACAATATAAAGTGGTAATGCGACAAACATAAACATGTATTCGATTGGCTCTGTTACCCCTGTTAAGAACACCGCAAGTGCTGATGAAAGGAAAATACCTTTATAGAGTTTTTTCTTATCTTCATCTACGTTGATATACATAGCAAGCGTCAAGCCCATTAAGATACCGCTTGAACCAATCATTTGCCCTACTTTGAATCGAGCGGGTGTCACGGTTGAAAGTAGCTCGTTATATTGGGTTACATTACCCGCATCTTTAAGGTTAATTAAGTCAGAAATCCATGCAAGCCATAACGGGTCTTGACCAAATACTTGTTTACCTTGTTGTACACCTGTTAAGAATTCATAAGTACCCCCTAATGACGTATAGTTCATTGGGATAGTCAACATGTGGTGTAAACCAAACGGAAGTAATAGACGCTCTAAGGTACCATAAATAAATGGTGCTAAGATTGGCGCTGAGTTTTGTGAATTAGCAATCCATTGACCGAAATGGTTAATTCCGGTTTGGACTAAAGGCCAGAATAGCGATAAGACGATAGCGACTAATACAGAACGATAAATAACAACGAAAGGAACAAAACGTTTACCATTAAAGAAGGTGAGTACTTCAGGTAACTTACGGAAATTGTAGTAACTATTGAAGGTTGTTGCCCCCACAAAACCCGCAATAATACCGACGAAAACCCCCATATTCAATGCAGGTTGTCCTAGAATATTCACAAAGTAATGTGCAACTGGGATTTCGCCTGCAAATACAGTACTTACGTGAGCATTTGGATCGGCTAGCATTTCAATTTTCACACCGAAGAAGTGACCAGTGATTAAGTTAATTAAAATGAAAGCAAGACCCGCTGCAAATGCGCCACCTGCACGCTCATTTGCCCAGCTACCACCAATCGCTAAAGCAAATAATAAATGAAGGTTACCGATAATCCCCCAACCAATTTGAGCGATAATGTTTCCGACACGCGCCAGCCATTCTGCGTCACTAATCAAAGGCAGTGAGTTGCCAATACTCACCATTAAACCTGCTGCTGGCATAACGGCAATCACCACCATTAGGCATTTACCAAATTTTTGCCAAAACTCAAAACTGAGCATTTTTTTCATATCTATTCTCCTACAAGATGAGAGCTACTTCTACGCCAAAATGGTCGGAAACAATCGGTTTATTTTTTCCATTAAAAATAGCCTGACTGGATAAAACCCTTTTTGCTTGGTTTAAAAAAATATAATCTAATCGCTTTTCTTGACTATGGCCTTTCCAGCCATCAATCGCTTTCTCTACAGTGATGCCGCTATCCTTTTGCTCTGCCATTTCAAACGTATCAAATAAACCTAAGGATTTAATTTGTTGATAAGTTTGCTGATCGCTTATTGCATCGGTATTAAAATCGCCCATCAAGATTTTAAGATTCGCACTTTGACTCCGTTCTACAATATAACGAACATTATCGAGTTGGTTTTCCCCATCGCAATTTGGCAAATTGATATGGCAAGAATAACATTCAATTAACTGACCTTGATATTCCACCGTCAAACCAATGATTTTACGAGAGAGAATCGAGTCAAGACGTTGATGTTGGCTACAATAAAATGCATCAACATCATAGACAGGCAAACGGGTTAAAAACGCAATGCCTTCATCATATTTATCGTAACCAATATGCGAATTGCTCCAAAAAAACGAATATTTTTGTGCAACGCGTTGATTGATTTTATTCAATAGAATGACACCATAGTTATCTTGCTTTAATGTCGGCGAAATAGCAGGAGCCGACATCAATTGATTAACCTCTTGTAAGGCAATGATGTCATAACCCTTTTCCACAATCGTCTCAGCAAGAATCTCTATTTTTTCCGCTTGGTTAGCTTCTAACCAAGCGTGTACATTCAGGGTAAGTAGTTTCATTGCTTCCCCCCTTAGCCCTCACAATGCCAGATATCTGCATTATATTGAGCGATAGTGCGATCTGATGAGAAGAAGCCCGCTTTTGCGATATTGTGAACCACTTTCTCATTCCAGCTATCTTGATCTTCATAATCAGCTAAGATTTGTTCTTTCGCTTCGACATAAGCATTAAAGTCAATTAACGTCATAAACCAGTCTTTATTCAATAATTCGTTATAAAGACGTTCTAAACGTGTTTTGTTCCCTAATTTCACCACGGCAGGATTTAGAATAAAATCGACCGCTCTTTTAATCTCTTTGTCGTTTTCATAATACGTTTTTGAAACATAACCCGCTGTTTCATAAAGTTTAATAATGCTTTCTGAATCTTTACCGAAAGTATAGATATTTTCAGTGCCTGCTAATTCTGCAATTTCAACATTAGCACCATCCATTGTGCCTAGTGTTAACGCGCCATTAAGCATAAACTTCATATTCCCTGTACCAGAAGCTTCTTTAGAGGCAAGTGAAATTTGTTCTGAAATATCGGTTGCAGGAATCAGCTTTTCCGCCACGCTCACATTATAGTTTTCCACTAAATGTACGTTTAAATACTTGTTCACTTCAGGATCATTATTGATTAACTCTGATAAACAAAGAATTAAGTGAATAATATCTTGAGCAATAATATAAGCAGGTGCAGCTTTTCCACCGAAAATCACGGTAATTTTACGTTTTGGTAATTTACCTGCTTTAATTTCTAAGTATTTATGAATCACGTAAAGCGCATTCATTTGTTGGCGTTTATATTCATGGAAACGCTTAATTTGCGTATCAATGATAGAATTTTCATCTAAATCAATACCTTTATTTTCTTTAAGGTACGCTTTTAATGCCAATTTGTTTTCAAACTTAATTTTCGCTAATTGTTGATGAACCTTTTTATCACCTTTAAAGGCTAACAATTTTTCTAATTTGGTTGCATCATGCAAATACTCATCACCAATCAATTCTTTAATATAAGCCGCTAATGGCTGATTAGAAAACTCTAACCAACGGCGGAAGGTAATGCCGTTTGTCTTATTATTGAATTTTTCAGGATATAACGCATAGAACGCTTTAAGCTCTGAATTTTTCAAAATCTCTGTATGTAATGCCGCCACACCATTCACAGAATTTGAAAAGTGAATATCCATATGCGCCATATGCACACGTTTTTGTTCATCAATAATTTGTACGGCAGGATCTTTATACTCGGCACGCACTAATTTATCTAATTTTTTAATGATCACCACTAAATGAGGCACCACTTCATCTAAATAAGCGAGTGGCCATTTTTCTAATGCTTCAGCCAAAATTGTATGGTTGGTATAGCCCACCATATTACGTATAATTTCAACCGCTTCTGCAAATTTAATCTGATGTTTTTCCGTTAATAAGCGAATTAATTCAGGAATCACCATTGAAGGGTGCGTGTCATTGATCTGTACATAGGCATAATCGGCTAGATCATGTAAATTACTGCCACGTGCAATCGCTTCATCAATTAATAATTGTGCCGCATTTGATACCATAAAGTATTGTTGATAAATACGCAGTAATTCGCCATTTTTATCTGAATCATCTGGATAAAGGAATAAAGTTAGATTTTCTTCAATCGCGGTTTTATCAAACTCAATCCCATTTTTAATCAGGTTAGAATTCACTGATTGAATATCAAATAAATTGAGATAGTTTTTCGTGTCTTTCTTATAACCTAAAATATCAATGCGATCTAATTTAGAGGTTAACGTAAATTTCTTAAATGGCACATCATAGCTAATATCCGTTGGAATTAACCAAGAGCTATCCTCAATCCAATCATTAGGCTCGGCATGTTGTTCATTCTTTTTAAAGACCTGTTTGAACAAACCATAATGATAATTTAAACCTACTCCCTCAGCATTTAAGCCAAGTGTAGACATGGAATCAATAAAACAAGAAGCCAAACGACCCAACCCACCATTTCCTAAAGACGGTTCTGGCTCAATATCTTCAATATGGCTTAATGATTTGCCCGCACTTTCTAATTCCGTTTTGATGTCTTGATACACACCAAGGTTAATCAGGTTATTAGAAAGTAATTTACCAATTAAAAACTCAGCAGAAATATAATAAACCTTACGTTTACCTGTGTTTTTTGGTTTATCTGCAGAAAGTGTTTTTACGTAATTTAATAATTGAATATAAGTGTCTTTATCGCTTAATTGTTCAAGCGATTTATTGGTTTCGTTTTTTACAAATGTACTAAATTTCATCATTATTTTTTTCCTGATTCGCACGTTGATATAACGTGGTCATTTTTGCTAAAAAGTCTTTTTTATCTTGTGTTAAATCAGATTGCTGCATTCTCCATTGCCAGTTTCCACCAATTGTTGAGGGAACATTCATTCTTGAACTGGCTGGCAAATCTAAAACATCTTGCATTGTGGCAATCGCAGTATTGCTAACCGTCGCAAAGAGCTGACGAATCATTGCTTGGTAAATCGATTCATCCTCACGGCGGTGCGTATAATCATTGATATATTGCTGCTGTTGTTCAGTTAAGCTGTTATACCAACCATTGGTCACATCATTATCATGTGTACCGGTATAAACAATGGAATGCGGAATGCAATAATGCGGGCTATCTAAACTTTTTCCGCTAACATCTTCAAAGCCAAATTGCAGGATCTTCATGCCTGGATAGTTACAATCTGCAAGTAGCTTTCTGGCTTTATCATCAATATTACCTAAATCTTCGGCAATAATCGGTAAATCACCTAGTTGCTCTTTAACAGCTTTAAATAAGTCATAACCTGGGCCTGGCTGCCAGCTACCATCTTTAGCAACCTCTGCTTTTCCATCTACCTGCCAATAATCAGAGAAACCTTTGAAATGGTCGATACGCAGTACATCATAAATTTTGAAGCTTTCTTCAATGCGGTGAATCCACCAAGTGTAGCCTTGTTTTTTATGCTCTTCCCAATCGTAAAGCGGGTTGCCCCAAAGCTGTCCGGTTGCACTGAATTGATCCGCTGGAACCCCAGCAACAACAAGTGGATTGCGTTCTTTATCTAATTGGAAGAGTTCTGGTTTTGTCCAAACCTCTACGCTATCTGCCGCCACGTAAATCGGCATATCACCAATAATCTGAATGCCTTTTTGATTTGCGTAATTTTTTAATTCAGTCCATTGTTTGAAGAAGAAATATTGCGTCACTTTAAAGTACTGAATTTGCTCCGCCAACATGCTGCGATATTTTTCCAATGCACTTGGATCACGTGCAACGGCTTTTTTATCATCCCATTTTTGCAATGCTTGATTACCGAAATGCTCTTTAATTGCCATAAACTCAGCAAAATTGTTTAACCACAAGCGGTTGTTTTTCTCGAAGTGTTTAAAATCAGCTTGGAATGATTGATTCGCTAAAAAAGTTTTCACTGCCGTTTCTAAAATCGGACGGCGCGCATAGAAGATGCGTTCATAATCCACGCTAGTTGGATCATCCCCAAAATTGACTGAAGCATAATCAGCTTCTTTCAACAGGCCCATTTGGGCTAATAAATCAAAATCAATAAGGTGAGTATTACCTGCAATCGCAGAGAAAGATTGATAAGGTGAATCACCATAACTGGTGGTGGTAAGTGGAAGAATTTGCCAATAAGTTTGTTTAGTTTCAACTAAAAAATCAACAAAGTCATAAGCAGATTGCCCAAAACTACCAATCCCAAATGAATTTGGTAGAGAAGTAATGTGCATAAGAACACCACTTGAACGAGTCAGCATAATATTTCCTCTAGGAAGTTATCATTTGGGCTCATTCTAACCTAAACATATTTTAACGCAATAACTTTTACGTAAAAGGTCAGGTCATTTTCGTAAAAGAGTGATATTTATCATATTTTATACGTATAACATTTTGGGTTTTATGATATGCTATAGCTATACCTATGGAACGAATGGTAGATAAAAGGATTAAAAATGAGCAAGTACAAGAAGGTTTATAACGATATAAAAAGCCAAATTAACAATCGTAATTTTGCACCGTTACAAGAGCTTCCTAGTGAAAATGAACTCATGCAAAGTTATGGTTTTTCTAAAGATACCATTCGAAAAGCGCTTTCTTTACTTGAAATTGATGGCTATATTCAAAAGCAACAAGGCCGAAATTCAATTGTTTTAGAGCATGACTTATCTAAACCACAAATACTTTCTGAAATTAAAACCGTTAGCGAACTAAATAGTGCCTCAACACACCATGTTAAAACGACATTAACTAGCTTGTATATTGTGCAAGGTGAAGAAGAACTGATGCATATTTTTAACGTCAACGATCAGATCGATTTTTATCGCATTGCTCGTTTGCGTGAAATAGATGGAGAGGCCGTTGAATATGAGGTTTCTTATTTTGATCGCCGCATCGTACCGTTTATTAGTCGAGAAATTGCAGAACACTCTATTTATCACTATTTGGAAAACGAATTAAAATTAAAAATTAGCCACTCACAACGAAAAATTGTCTTTCGTTATGCTAATGAAGAAGAAAAAAATGCGATAAATATTGGTGAGTATGACATGGTCGTAAATGTGACGAGCACGACTTATTTGGCTGATGGTCGTCTGTTTCAATATGGGAGTATTAGTTATCGGCCAGATAAAATTGCATTTACATCAACAGCAAAACGACATGCATAATGTGCTTAGCTAGTTAGTGTTAAATACATTGAACTAGTTGAAAAAACTGCTCCTTAATCAGCTGAAGCTTAGTTCAACCTTTGGGGAGCAGATAAGTATTCTGTTTTTTGCTGAGAGATTATTTAATCTCCGCTAAAACTTTTGTGAGTAATTCCCAGTATGTTTGTACTGTTGAAATTTGGACTTTTTCATCTGGCGAATGCGCATTACGAATGGTTGGCCCCACAGAAATCATATCAATGTTCGGATAATGTTCTTTCAACAAGCCACATTCAAGCCCTGCATGAATCACTTTAATCTCAGGCTCTTTGCCAAGCACTTCTGCATAATGTTTTTTCATTAAGGCTAAAATTGCGGTGTCGTTTACCGGTTTCCAACCTGGGTAAGAACCAGAGAATTCCACTGTCGCCCCCGTGAGTTTGGCGAGTGAAGTTAAGGTTTCTTTTACATATTCTTTACCGCTTTCAATTAATGAGCGAATAAGAATGGTGCCTTCGATTTTATTTTCAAGGGTTTTTAATACACCAATGCTCAATGAGCTCTCCACGACATTTTTGATGACATCACTGTTACGGATTACGCCATTTGGTAAGATGTTCAGCAAATTAATCACTTTTTGGGTGGTTTCAAGCGAGAAGGTTTGTTGTGGGTTTTCAACTTGCTCAACGGTTAAGGTTAAGTTTGGTTCAGCGATAGCAAGCTCTTCTTTCAGTAAAACTTCAAAATTTTTGACCGCACTTTTTATGCTTTCTACATCATGATTGAAGCAAATCGTTGCAGCGGCTTCACGTGGAATCGCATTACGAATTGAACCGCCGCGAATTTCTGCAAGGGCAAAGTGCGGTTGATTTTGTGAGAGTTTTGCTAATAAACGTGCTAGCACTTTAATTGCATTCGCACGTGTGGTGTGAATATCACAACCAGAGTGACCACCTCGCAAACCTTTTAAGTTAATTTGCAAACTATGGCTGAATGGATTGCTTTCACGTTGAATAGGAAGCTCAATATTCGCATTCACTCCGCCAGCACAACCAATGTAGATTTCACCGATTTCTTCGGTGTCGGTATTGATTAAAATTTCTGATTTTAACCAGTTACGACGAAGGTGTACGGCTCCATCCATGCCGGTTTCTTCAGTCATGGTGAGCAACACTTCAAGCGGAGGGTGCGCAATATCGGTACTTTCTAGTACGGCTAAGGTGGATGCTAATCCAATACCATTATCTGCACCAAGCGTGGTACCTTGTGCTTTCACCCAATCGCCATCTATATAAGGACGAATAGGATCTTGGGCGAAGTTATGTGGATTGCCTTCATTCGCTTGCGGCACCATATCTAAGTGCGCTTGTAATACAACAGGTTGGCTTTTTTCCATTCCTGCTGTGGCAGGTTTGCGAATTAATACATTACCGGCTTCATCACGCTCAGCAAAAAATTGTTTTTCTTTCGCCCAGTTAACAATAAAGGTCGCGAGCGCATCTTCATGGTGAGAAGGATGCGGAATCGCACAAATTTGATCAAACCATTTCCAAAGTAATTGCGGTTGTAATGTGGTAATTTCTGACATAATGAACTCCTTTTTTCATTAAAAATTTTTCGGAAATCATAGCATAAAACGCTATTTCAGGTTATCATTCGCCACAATTTTTTATTTAGCGACAAAGTTAAAGGTATTTGTTATGAGCGAAAAATATGTAGTTACTTGGGATATGTTCCAAATGCATGCCCGCAAATTAGCGGAACGTTTACTTCCTGCTACGCAATGGAAGGGAATTATAGCCGTAAGTCGTGGAGGCTTATTTCCTGCAGCGGTACTTGCTCGAGAATTAAATATTCGTTTTGTAGAGACGGTTTGTATTGCTAGCTACGATCATGATCAGCAAGGTGCATTAAATGTATTACATCGAGCAGAAGGTGATGGCGAGGGAATGATTGTGGTAGACGATTTAGTGGATACCGGAAATACCGCTCGTGCAATTCGTGAAATGTATCCGAAAGCAAAATTTGTAACAGTATTTGCCAAACCAGCCGGCGCAGAGCTAGTAGATGACTACGTAATTGATATTCCACAAAATACTTGGATTGAACAACCTTGGGATTTAGGCTTAACTTTTGTACCACCGTTGGCTAGAAAATAATCATAAATATAAGTTAAAATGCGGGGCTTGACCTCGCATTTTGCTTTATTGAGCCTCTTACAAAATCTCGTTAAAATTAACCGCACTTTTAATTAACAAGGAATTTGAATGCTAGTCCAACCTCGCTTTGTCCATCTGCGTACACATACTGATTTTTCAATGATTGATGGAATTGTGAAAGTGAAGCCGTTAGTTAAAGCCTGTGCGGCAGATAATATGGTGGCATTAGCATTAACTGATTTTACCAATTTTTGTGGTGTGGTGCGTTTTTACGGCGAAACACTTTCGTCAGGAATTAAGCCGATTATTGGTGCTGATGTACATGTTAAAAGTGAGTTATGTGGTGAGGAGTTATTTACACTCACGTTACTTGCCAAGAATAATGCAGGCTATAAAAACATTACATTATTGCTTTCAAAAGCTTATCAGCGCGGTTATGTTGATTTGCCTTATATCGATTTGCAATGGCTGATTGAACATCGTGATGGTGTGATTGTTTTATCCGGTGGCACACAGGGTGATGTGGGTAAAAAACTGCTAAAAGAAAATCCCTCCGAAATTGAAAGTGCGGTCAGTTTTTATCAAGAATTTTTTCCTGACCATTTTTACCTTTCGCTTTCTCGAACGGGGCGTCCGGATGAGGAACGTTATATTCAGGCCGCATTAAAACTGGCTGAGGCGCGTGATTTGCCGCTTGTAGCGACGAATGATGTTATTTTCCTTAGACCTGATGATTTTGAGGCGCACGAAATTCGTGTCGCTATTCATGATGGCTACACCCTAGACGACCCAAAACGTCCAAAACGTTATACCGAACAACAATATTTCCGCTCAGAAGAAGAGATGTGCCAATTATTTGCTGATATTCCTTCCGCGCTTGAAAATACGGTATTAATTGCGCAACGCTGTAATGTCACTTTGCGTTTGGGCGAGTATTTCCTCCCAAAATTCCCAACAGGCGACCTGAGTACGGAAGATTATTTGGTGATGAAAGCCAAAGAAGGTTTGGAAGAGCGTTTGGCGTTTTTATTCCCCGATGAAAAATTGCGGGCAGAAAGACGACCGGAATATGACGAGCGCCTTCAAGTCGAACTCGATGTGATCAATCAAATGGGTTTCCCGGGTTACTTCTTAATCGTCATGGAGTTTATCCAGTGGTCAAAAGACAATGATATTCCTGTTGGACCTGGACGTGGTTCCGGTGCAGGTTCATTGGTAGCTTATGCACTAAAAATTACCGATTTGGACCCCCTTGAATTCGATCTTCTTTTTGAGCGTTTCTTAAATCCAGAACGTGTTTCCATGCCTGATTTCGACGTGGATTTCTGTATGGATGGGCGAGATCGCGTTATTGATCATGTCGCAGAAACCTATGGACGTGGTGCAGTATCGCAAATTATTACTTTTGGTACCATGGCGGCGAAAGCGGTAATTCGAGATGTGGGGCGCGTATTAGGCCATCCTTATGGCTTTGTGGATCGTATTTCTAAAATGATTCCCCCTGATCCCGGCATGACTTTAGCCAAGGCTTTTGAGGCTGAACCACAGTTACAAGTGGCATATGATTCAGATGAAGAAGTCAAGGCCCTAATTGATATGGCACGTAAGCTGGAAGGGGTAACGCGAAATGCGGGTAAACACGCGGGTGGCGTGGTGATTTCCCCTTCTTTGATTACAGACTTTGCACCACTTTATTGTGACAACGAGGGGCTTCATCCTGTTACCCACTTCGATAAAAATGATGTGGAATATGCCGGTTTAGTGAAGTTTGACTTCTTAGGTTTGCGTACACTCACCATTATCAAATGGGCATTAGATATGATCAATGCCCGCCTTGCTCGTGAAGGCAAACCGCTAGTCGATATTGCAGCTATTCCATTAGATGATCCCGATTCCTTTGATTTATTGAAACGGTCTGAAACGACCGCCGTATTCCAGTTGGAATCGCGTGGAATGAAAGATTTAATTAAACGCCTTCAGCCAGACTGTTTTGAAGATATTATCGCGTTGGTAGCGTTATTCCGACCAGGTCCATTACAATCTGGCATGGTGGATAACTTTATTGACCGCAAACACGGTCGTGAGGAAGTGTCTTATCCTGATGCAAACTATCAACATGAAAGCCTTAAACCGATTTTAGAGCCAACTTACGGTATTATTTTGTATCAAGAGCAAGTCATGCAGATTGCTCAGGTGTTAGCAGGTTATACTCTTGGTGGTGCGGACTTATTACGTCGTGCGATGGGTAAGAAAAAGCCGGAAGAAATGGCGAAACAGCGCTCAGTGTTTAAAGAAGGCGCTGAAAAAAATGGTGTTGATGGTGAGCTTTCCATGAAGATTTTCGACTTGGTGGAAAAATTTGCCGGCTATGGTTTCAATAAATCGCACTCTGCTGCTTATGCATTGGTATCTTACCAAACCCTTTGGCTGAAAACCCATTTCCCTGCTGAGTTTATGGCAGCAGTAATGACTTCGGAAATGGATAATACCGATAAAATTGTTGGCTTGTACGATGAATGTTTACGTATGGACTTAAAAGTCACGCCACCGGATATCAACGTAGGGAAACATCATTTCAGTGTGAATGAAAATGGTGAGATTGTTTACGGTATCGGCGCCATTAAAGGGGTAGGTGAAGGCCCGATTGATGCATTGATTACCGCTCGTAATGAAGGTGGGATTTTCAGAGATTTATTTGATTTATGTGCTCGCGTTGATTTGAAAAAAATTAACCGTCGGACCTTTGAAAGTCTGATTATGTCGGGCGCATTTGATAAGTTAGGGCCACATCGTGCGGCGTTATCTAAGAATCTAGAAGATGCACTTAAAGCTTCAGATCAGCATGCAAAAGATGAGGCCATGGGACAAGCCGATATGTTCGGTGTGCTGACAGAAACACACGAAGAAGTCGAAAATGCTTATGCCCACACGCCACCTTACACAGAAAAACAAATTTTAGATGGTGAGCGTGAAACTCTAGGTTTGTATTTAAGTAGCCATCCGGTAAGTCGTTATTTAAAAGAGCTTTCTCATTACAGCGCTACGCGATTAAAAGATCTCACGCCAAATCGCCGTGGACAAATTAGCACAGCTGCGGGTTTATTAGTATCAACTCGCTTTGCTACAACGAAAAAAGGAAATCGAATTGGTATCGCGACCATTGATGACCGTTCAGGACGTTTAGACCTAACCCTATTTGGCGAAAGCTTAGACCAATTCGGCGAAAAACTACAAAAAGATACGGTTGTAGTGGTATCTGGTCAGGTGAGTTTTGACGATTTTTCTGGTGGATTAAAAATGTCAGTACGGGATCTAATGACCTTAGATGAGGCGCGTTCCCGTTATGCGAAATCTTTGGCGGTAAGCTTGTCCGAAGAGCAGATTAGCTCAAGTTTTATTAAAAAGCTGAAAGAAATGTTAGCGCCTGTTAGTGGCGGAACTTTACCAATTAACGTATATTATCAAAGTACAAAAGGTCGCGCCTTACTGCGTTTAGGAATTCAATGGTCAATTATGCCAACTGATGAGATTTTGACAGAATTGGTGAATTTATTGGGTGAAAATGCGGTAGAATTAGAGTTTAGTTAGTATTCTGTTAAAAGTGTGGTTAAAAAATGTGTATTTTTCTGACCGCACTTTTATGACATTTTAGTGTGTAAAAAAGTGAGGGATAAAATGGAAAAAATCATTATTGATGCGGATAGATTTTTACGCACCATTTCTCGGATTTCCCATGAAATTATTGAAAAGCACCAGGATTTCAATAATGTGATTTTGGTTGGGATTAAACGTCGAGGGGCAGAAATTGCTGAACTAATTCAACGTCGTATTGAGGAATTAAAGGGCGTAGTTTTGCCAATGATGGAATTGGATATTACGTTTTATCGCGATGATTTAGAATATGTCGAACCTGAAAATCCAACTCCGGTGTATAGTGGTGCATCAAGTTATATGAATATTCAGGGTAAAGAAGTCATTTTAATTGATGATGTGTTATTTACTGGGAGAACGATTCGTGCAGCAATGGATGCATTAACGGATTTTGGGCGAGCGTCTAAAATTGAATTGGTGATTTTAGTCGATCGTGGACACCGTGAATTACCGATTCGGGCAGATTATGTTGGTAAAAATGTGCCGACGTCTCGAGAGGAGCAAGTTCAAGTTCGTACATTAAAGCTTGATGGTTGTTATGGTGTAGCACTATTGGCTAAATAGCGGTTAGCCTATTGTGAACCTTTAATAAAATTGATAATCTAAGAAACGTTATCCTATTATTTTTAAAGACAACTAAAATGGAAAAATCAATGTTAAAATCTTTCTTATTTGCGATGATCGGCTTACTGGCTTTCTCACAAGTACAAGCAGAAGAACGCGTTGTGGCGACAGTGAATGGTATACCCATTTTACAAAGTCAAGTAAACGCAGTAATGGGTAAAAAAGGTAGTCAACGAGCAGCATTAGATAAGATTATTGATGATATACTGACAGATAAGGCTATCAAAGAATCGGGAGTAAAAGTCAACCAAGCGGAAGTAAATCGCATTGTGGAAGATATTGCCGAAAGAAATGGTTTAACTTATGGTCAATTCTTAGATGCATTAGATTATCAAGGTATTTCTCTAAATGCATTTAAACAACAAATCTCTCGTCAAATGTTAATGGCGGGTGTGCGTAATCATGCCATTCAAAATAGTGTTGATGTCACCCGTGAACAAGTAGATGCACTAGGTAAGCAAATGCTCGATGAGGCAAAGGCAAAAGGTAATGCAAAGAAAGTAACGGGTAAAGAGTATAAAGTTCGTCATATTTTATTAAAATTAAACCCATTACTGAATGATGCGCAAGCAAAAGCAGAATTAGAGCGTATTCGCCGTGATATCATTTCCGGCAAAACGACATTTGCTGATGCGGCATTAAAATACTCTAAAGATTATTTATCTGGCGCGAATGGCGGCAGTTTAGGCTATGCCTTCCCAGAAGCTTATGTGGGCCCATTTGCAAAAATGGTTGAAACTACACCACAAGGTACCATTTCAGCACCATTTAAATCTGAATTTGGTTGGCATATTTTAGAAGTAGTGGGCAGTCGTGATGGCGATAAAACAGAAGATGCGTATCGCCAAAAAGCTTACGAACAGATCGTGAATAGTCAATTACAAGAAGCGACCAAAGACTGGGTGAAGGCATTACGTAAAAATGCTGATATTCAATATTTCGATAAATAACAGAAACCGTTAGAATAAAGGGGCATTTTTGCCCCTTTTGTCGTTTTTATAAAATGAGTGACGCATGAAAAAAATTTTTGTCTTTTTACTGATTCTTCTGCTTATTTTAGGCGGTGTTGGCTTTTGGTTTTATCAAAAATTGGTAACCTTTGTTGATACGCCAGTAAATGTATCTCAAAATCAATTGCTGACAATTGATCGAGGAACGACGAGTAGTAAACTAGCCACTTTATTTGAGCAGGAAAAAATACTTGATAATGCTGATTTATTACCTTGGTTATTGAAATTACAACCGCAGCTCAACAAAGTAAAAGCCGGGACTTATTCTTTAACAGGCGTGAAAACGTTGCAGGATTTATTGGATATGATTAATTCTGGCAAGGAAGCGCAATTTAGTGTGCAGTTTATTGAAGGGAAAACGTTCAAAGAATGGCGTAAAAACCTTGAAAACGCACCGCACTTAAAACAAACCTTGCAAGGTAAAAGTGATAAAGAAATTATGACTCTATTAGATATTCCAGCCGTTACAAAAGCCGTTTACGAATGGAATAACATGGATGGGTGGTTGTATCCAGATACCTATAATTATACCCCAAATTCGACTGATCTTGAATTATTAAAACGTTCAACTACTCGTTTACAAAAAGCCTTGGATAAAGCATGGAGTGAACGCGATGAAAATCTCCCATTAACGGATCCGTCTCAGATGTTGATTTTGGCTTCTATTGTGGAGAAAGAAACGGGGATTGCAGAGGAGCGACCGCAAGTGGCTTCCGTATTTATTAATCGTTTAAAAGCCAATATGAAATTACAAACTGACCCAACGGTGATTTATGGAATGGGTGAGAGCTATACTGGCAATATTCGTAAAAAAGATTTAGAAACGATGACACCGTATAATACTTATATGATTGATGGTTTACCACCGACACCAATTGCGATGGTGAGTGAAAGTGCTTTGCAGGCAGTGGCGCATCCCGCTAAAACGGACTTTTATTATTTTGTTGCCGATGGAAGTGGTGGCCATAAATTTACTCGTAATCTGAATGAGCATAATAAAGCAGTGCAAGAATATTTACGTTGGTATCGTAACCAACAAAAAGGAGCCCACTAATGCAAGGCAAATTTATCGTGATTGAAGGGTTGGAAGGCGCAGGTAAAAGTACCGCCATGCAAACGATAATGGATACATTAAAATCCCTTGGTGTAAGCGATATTGTGTTTACTCGGGAACCAGGTGGTACCCCGTTAGCGGAGAAATTGCGCCATTTAATTAAGCATGAAACAGAAGAACTTGTTACGGATAAAGCGGAATTATTAATGCTTTATGCGGCACGAATTCAATTGGTAGAAAATGTGATTAAGCCGGCATTGGCAGAAGGCAAAATTGTGTTAGGTGATCGTCACGATATGTCTTCACAGGCTTATCAAGGCGGTGGCCGTCAGTTTGATCAAACGCTGATGGCGAATTTAAAAAATATGGTATTAGGCGATTTTGAGCCTGATTTTGTACTGTATTTAGACATTGATCCTGCAGAAGGGCTTGCTCGTGCTAGAGGTCGTGGCGAATTAGACCGAATTGAACAACAAGGACTGGATTTCTTCCATCGTACTCGCCAACGTTATTTGGAGTTGGTACAGAATAATCCAAAAGCCGCCATTATTAATGCAGGTCAGCCTTTGGCACAAGTACAAGCAGATATTCAAAGTGCGGTCAAAAATTGGTGGGTTTCACAAGCAAAATGAGCGAACTTTATCCTTGGTTAGTGCCTACTTATCACAAAATTAGCCAAACTTTTAGCGAAGGTTTGGGGCATCACGCATTATTGATTAAAGCTGATCAAGGTCTCGGTGCTGAAGGTTTGTTTGATGCTTTAACAAAACGCATTATGTGTCAAACACCAGATAATGCACCTTGTGGTCATTGTCATGCTTGCCATTTAATGGCAGCGCACAGCCACCCTGATTTTCATGTTTTAGCCTCTCAAGAAGGCAAAGACATTGGTGTTGATCAGGTGCGGGCGATTAATGAAGTTGTCAGCCAACATGCGCAACAAAACGGCAATAAATTAGTATATATTCAAGAGGCAGAACGTCTTACGGAAGCAGCGGCTAACGCATTGCTCAAAACCTTGGAAGAGCCACGTCCGAATACGTATTTCTTATTGCAAACAGAACCTTCCTCTTCATTATTAGCAACTATTTACAGCCGTTGCCAAGTGTGGAATGTGAGTTTGCCAACGGAGGCGGAAGCCTTAACTTGGCTTTCTTCTCAATTTCAGGCAGAAACATCTGAATTATTAACCGCACTTGCGATGAATTTGGGTCGTCCGCTGTTAGCATTGGAAACACTCCAGCAAGGATTAATTGAACAACGAAAGAATTTCCTACGTCAATTTTGGCTGTTTTATCGTCGTCGTTCGCCTTTGGAAATTTTACCTTTCTTTGAAAAAGAACGCACTTTACAGCAAGTGGATTGGATTTTAGCGTTTTTAAGTGATGCCATTAAATACAAACTCGAAATTCAAAGCGGCTGGCAAACACTTGATCTTAAAACAGGTGTAACGCAATTTGCAGATGAGCAAACGATCCTTGAATTATTAACTGCAAATAAAATTATGCACAAAGTAAGATCGGATTTACTCACTATTAATGGCGTTAATATTGAATTAATGTTATTGGATGGTTTGACAAAGTTAATTACTGACGTATTTAAGGACTAAATAAATTATGTTTATCGTAGATTCCCATTGCCATTTAGATGCATTGGATTATGAAAATTTACACAAAGATATTGCTGATGTGGTGGCTAAAGCCAATGCACGAGATGTGAAGCATTTACTCGCCATTGGCGTGACATTAAGCCGTTTTGAAAAAGCGTATCCTGAATTAGCCAAATTTCCGAATGTGTCTTTGGCTTGTGGTGTGCATCCACTAGATCTTGAAGAAGAACCTTACGATGCCGAGCGTTTATTACGTTTATCCCAAGATAAAAAAGTGATTGCAATTGGTGAAATTGGTTTGGATTATTATTACAGTGCAGATAATAAGGCATTGCAGCAAACGGTTTTTGCGGATCAAATCAGAATTGCCAATGAAGTGGATAAACCTGTGATTATTCATACTCGTTCAGCGCCAGAAGATACCATTGCCATGTTGCGTGAGTACAATGCAGAAAAGTGCGGTGGATTAATTCATTGTTTTACAGAAACCTTGGATTTTGCGAAAAAGGCACTTGATTTAGGTTTTTACATCTCCTGTTCTGGCATTATTACTTTTAAAAATGCGGAAAGTATCCGTGAAGCCATTCGTTATGTACCGGCAGATCGCTTGTTAGTTGAAACCGATTCGCCTTACTTAGCACCCGTGCCTTATCGTGGTAAAGAGAACCAACCTGCCTATACACGTGAAGTGTGTGAGTATGTGGCAGCGTTAAAAGGGCTATCAGCAGAAGAATTTGCGCAAATTAGTACACAAAACTTCGAGCGTTTGTTTAAAATTAATGTACAATAAATCTTCATTATAAATCAGGGAGTCTTATGCGGAAATTTTTAAAGTATTTTTTATTTTTAGTCGTGTTTAGTTTTCATGGTGTGATGTTTGCGGTAGTAAACTATGTTTTTCCCCACTATGATGTCACTCGAGTCACGGGGGTTGAGGTCAAACGTGTCGATAAAGATGGTCCGATTACTAAGGTAAATCCAGCGGATGGCCCAACTCGTGATGTGTATTTTATTAATACACAAAATGATGATGGCAAAATCATGGTGTATCGTAATGAAGATACTCGTTGGGGTTTCCCATTCTATTTTAAATTTGGTTCTGCCAACTTGCAGGCTCAAGTACAAGCTTTGGGTAATGAAAACAAATTGGTACAAATCAAGTATTACGGTTGGCGTATGACGATGTTTGATGAATATCGCAATGCGGTTTCGGTGAAAGAAATTAGTGGAGATATCACACCAAGCTATCCAATTTTATCTTGGGTATTCTATGCTTTCTTATTAGTTACCCTTTTCCTTTCCGTACAATTTGTGCGTGGCTGGTTTGACAGCGAAAACTAGCCCTATCAATTATCAGGGCGCAGGTTGCGCCCTAAATACATTTCGAATCAAAAACAGGTGGTATATTGACCACTTTTTTTAAATCAATAAAGAGAATATTATGAGTTTATCCGCCGCGATTTTTATTTTAATCGTGTTAATTATTATTAGTGCAATTATGTCATCGGCAGAGATTTCTCTTGCAGGGGCAAGACGCATTAAATTACAAACTTTAGCAAATGAAGGCAATATTAATGCTGCAAAGGTTTTACAGCTACAAGAGCATCCAGGCCGTTTTATTACGGTAGTGCAAATTGGGTTAAATATGGTCGCTGTACTTGGTGGTGTAATTGGTGAGGCGACGATCAGTCTTCATTTACAAAACTTTTTGTATGAATATACCAAGGCAGAGTGGGTTGAGCCGGCTTCATCGTGGATTGCCTTTTTTATTGTCACCACGACATTTATTTTATTAGCTGATTTAATTCCGAAGCGCCTTGCGCTAATTAACCCTGAAACTGTGGCGCTTCGGACTGTGGGCATTATGCAAGCCTTTATTTTTTTCTTAAAACCTATCGTATGGTTTTTTGACGGTATTTCTAATGTCTTATTTCGTTTTATGAGAGTTTCCACTACGCGTGAAGATAATATGACATCCGAAGATATTGTCGCGATAGTGGAAGCCGGTGCAGAAGCAGGCGTGTTAAAAACACAAGAGCATTATTTAATTGAAAATATCTTTGAGATGCAAGAGCGAACCGTATCTTCAACCATGACGACCCGTGAAAATATTGTGTTTTTAGACCGCACTTTTACTCGTCAAGAAGTCTTGAACACTTTATCAGCAGATTCTCATTCTAAATTAGTGATCTGTGATAATGGTTTGGACAAAATTTTAGGTTATGTAGAATCACATACTTTGTTGACGCTCTATCTTCAACAGGAAGTCGTGGATTTAACTGATAATCGTTTATTACGAAAAGCGTTATTCATTCCGGATACGCTGTCATTATATGAGGTATTGGAGTTATTTAAATCTACAGGTGAAGACTTTGCGATTATCGTCAATGAGTATGCGCTTGTCGTAGGTTTAATTACCTTAAACGATGTGATGAGCATTGTAATGGGCGAATTGGTTTCTAACGAAGAAGAACAAATTGTGAGCAGAGATGAAAACTCTTGGTTAATTGATGGCGCAACACCGCTTGAAGATGTGATGAGAGTATTGGATATTGAATCTTTCCCTGATGAAGAAAATTATGAAACTATCAGTGGATTTATGATGTATATGTTACGTAAAATCCCGAAAAAAACCGATTTTGTCGTATACGATAAATATAAATTTGAAGTCATCGATACTGAGAATTTTAAAATTGATCAAATTTTAGTTTCTATTATCAAAGATAATGGCATGACTAAAGAATCTGTGTAGTGCTAGGTGCTACCTTGCGTAACCCCTCATTCTAAGTATAATTAACGGCAGTTTTAACCGCCTATAAATAAGGAAAATTTAATGTTTAAAAAAATCTCGGTATTCTTTGTGATAGTAATGCTAGCAGGTTGTTCTTCGATTTCAGATATGGCCTCTTATATTCCATTTATGGGCAAAGACAAGAAGGTTATTGATTTAGATAAAGATAAAATTGACCAAAAATCTTATGCAGCTTCTTATGAAGCGACTGTAGCAACGTATAAAGGTCGTGTAACAAAACATTTCTTTGTCGATAATTTTGCTAGTGGTGCAAATGATTGGTATCTCGGTCGTATCGTTGTGCCAATTAAACAAATTCAAGAGAAACTTTATACGGGTGGGCATGATTCTGATGTGTATGCTTACTATAGCGGTGTGCTACATGCAGAGGCATTGCAAGCTAATTTCAGTCGTTTAAGTGCAAATTGTTGGCAAAAAGTGGATTCACTGAGTGTGACACAAGGAATTTACGATGCAATGCGAGATTTGCAAAATGGCAAAGTGCGAGGCGAGAATGACGCCTACATTTCTCAAGGTAGCGAAATGTTACTTAAAGCCTGTACCAGTCAATAATTTATTTGAGCTGCTGATGAGTGATCTCATCAGCAGTTTTTCTTTTTTGAAAATTATCAATGTGAAGGAGCAAGAATGTTAGAACTTTCGGAAAGCAACATTCATTTAAATGCTACGGCAACAAATAAGCAGCAAGCTATTGAAATGGCTGCAAGTGCATTAGAGCAAGCTGGCAATGTTGAACAAGGCTATTTGCAAGGTATGCTTGGACGAGAACAACAAACGTCTACTTTTTTAGGTAATGGGATTGCGATTCCACATGGTACTTTAGAAACCCGTTCGATGGTGACAAAAACCGGTGTGCAAGTTTTTCAATTTCCACAAGGTATTGAGTGGGGAGAAGGTAATATTGCTTATGTTGTGATTGGTATTGCAGCCCGTTCTGATGAGCATCTTGCTCTACTTCGTCAATTAACACATGTTTTAGGCGATGAGGACACTGCAGCACAGTTAGCGACATTAACAGATGTTGAAAAATTTCGTGCCATTTTATTAGGTGAAAGCGATTCTTTTAGCATGACTGAAGAAACATTCAGTCTAGATATTGAAACTAAAAGTTTGCTCACCCTTACCGCCATCAATGCAGGTAAATTACAACAGCAAAGTGCGGTTGAAAATAGCTTTGTTTCTGAAGTGGTCTCCAATTCTGCTCTGCCACTAGGTAAAGGTTTATGGGTTACAGATGCTGTATCAGGTAATGTGAAAAATGCCTTGGCATTCAGTCGTGCGAAAACCATTTTTAATCATAATGGTAAAGCGGTGAAAGGTGTGTTGACGATTTCGGCGGTTAACGATCAAATCAATGAGACATTAGCGCGTTTATTGGATGATGAAGTCCAAAATATTTTATTAAGTGGTAATACGCAGCAAATTTTGACCGCACTTAATGGTGGTAAAGTGCCAGTTGTAGCAGCTGCTCAATCTGAAGGTCAAATCGCTATAGGTGCAGTGATTGGCACCTTTACTGTTCGTAATGAACATGGCTTGCACGCCCGCCCAAGTGCGGTGCTCGTCAATGAAGTGAAAAAATTCATCTCCAAGATTACGGTACAAAACCTTACTCGAGAAACTGCACCAGTTAGTGCAAAAAGTTTAATGAAAATCGTGGCATTGGGTGTGACTCAAGGTCATCGCTTACGTTTTATTGCGGAAGGTGATGATGCGAAACAAGCTATTGAAGCCCTAGGTAAGATCATTGCGAGTGGACTTGGCGAAAGCGTATCTGCCGTACCGCCGGCTGAACCGGATACCATTGAAGTAAGCAGCGAGCATGTACCACAAATCCACGAAGAAAACACGGGCTTACCAGCCGATGCCATTGAAGCGGTATTTATGATTCGTAATGAACACGGTTTACACGCTCGTCCAAGTGCCGTGCTGGTTAATGAAGTGAAAAAATATAATGCGTCTGTTGCGGTACAAAACTTAGATCGTGACACCCAATTAGTCAGCGCAAAAAGTTTGATGAAAATTGTGGCATTAGGCGTCGTGAAAGGTCATCGCCTACGTTTCGTAGCCAGCGGTGAAGAAGCTCAGCAAGCGATTGACGGTATTGGTGCAGTCATTGAAAACGGTTTAGGTGAAGGTCGGGGGTAAGTGATGGCAAAAGTAGCAACAATTACCTTAAACGCCGCTTATGATTTAGTTGGGCGTTTGCCTCGAATTGAAATCGGCGAAGTGAACACCGTTGAAACTCTCGGTATTTTCCCAGCAGGCAAAGGCATCAATGTCGCTAAGGTATTAAAAGATTTGGGCGTAGAGGTGGCCGTTGGTGGCTTCTTAGGGGAAGATAACGTCGGTGATTTTGAAACCTTATTTAAAAAACAGGGATTGGAAGACAAATTTCATCGTGTAGCAGGCAAAACCCGTATTAATGTAAAAATTACGGAAACCGAAGCGGATGTAACAGATCTAAATTTTTTAGGTTATCAAATCACCCCAGAAGCTTGGCAGCAATTTACAGCAGATTCATTAGCGTATTGCCAAAACGTTGATATTGTTGCGGTATGTGGCAGTTTACCGCGTGGTGTCACTCCTGAATTGTTCGCAGATTGGCTTAATCAGTTGCATCAAGCTGGTGTGAAAGTCGTATTAGATAGCAGTAATGCCGCGCTCACAGCTGGTTTGAAAGCGTATCCTTGGTTGGTGAAACCGAATCATCGCGAATTGGAAGCGTGGATTGGGCATCCGTTAAATTCTCTTGATGAAATTATTGTGGCAGCAAAAAAACTTAAAGCAGAAGGCATTGCTAATGTGATTATTTCGATGGGGGTAAACGGTTCTTTATGGCTGAGTGATCAGGCTGTGATTCAAGCTCAACCACCTAAATGTGAAAATGTGGTGAGCACCGTAGGCGCAGGCGATTCTATGGTGGCAGGCTTAATTTACGGTATTGAAAAAGGCCTGTCTCAAGCGGAAACCTTAGCGTTTGCAAGTGCTGTTTCCGCCTTTGCCGTTTCACAAAGCAATGTGGGCGTGAGCGATATCGCCTTGCTTGAGCCAATTCTGGCGAATGTCAAAATTTCTGTGATTGAAGGATAATGTAATGAATTTGTTTTTAACTCAATCTCCGCAAATGGGTGCGGCAAAAGCCTATTTACTTCGCCAAGCATTGAGCGTTGCAGCGAAAAAAGCCGATCATACTCTGGTTGAACAAGCCAAAGAGGCGGATTTAGCGATTGTTTTCGGATCTAGCTTGCCAAACTCTGCTGATCTTGTGGGCAAAAAAGTCTTTTTAGCTAATGAAAACGCGCTGATTGCTTCACCTGAAGGAACGCTGACGAATGCACTCAATCAAGCAGTGGACTATGTTCAACCGGCTCAAAGTGCGGTTGGATTTGGCGGCGTTTCTGGCGTCAAAAATATTGTTGCGGTTACAGCTTGCCCAACGGGTGTGGCACACACCTTTATGTCTGCTGAAGCCATTGAAACCTATGCAAAAAAACAAGGTTGGCAGGTCAAAGTGGAAACCCGTGGCCAAGTGGGCGCAGGTAATGAAATTACCCCTGAAGAAGTTGCTGCAGCAGATTTAGTCTTTGTTGCGGCCGATATTGATGTGCCGTTAGATAAATTCCAAGGTAAACCGATGTATCGTACATCAACGGGTTTGGCTTTAAAGAAAACGGCACAGGAATTCGATAAGGCATTTAAAGAAGCGAAAATTTACGAAGGTGGCACAGCAAAATCTTCTGCAAAATCTGAAGAAAGTGGTGAGAAAAAAGGTGTCTATAAACATTTGATGACAGGTGTATCGCACATGTTGCCATTGGTGGTTGCCGGTGGCCTATTAATTGCGATTTCCTTCATGTTTGGTATCGAAGCCTTCAAAGATGAAACAATTTTTCATGGTATTCCAAAAGCCTTAATGGATATTGGCGGTGGCGCAGCATTCCACTTGATGATTGCGGTATTTGCCGGCTATGTGGCCTTTTCTATCGCAGACCGTCCGGGGCTTGCAGTAGGTCTTATTGGCGGTATGTTAGCCACCACGGCGGGCGCCGGGATTTTAGGTGGGATTATTGCCGGTTTCTTAGCGGGTTATGTGGTGAAAGGATTAAATGCAACCATTAAATTGCCGGCAAGTTTAACTTCCTTAAAACCGATTCTAATTCTCCCGCTCTTTGGTACCTTGATTGTTGGCCTTGCCATGATTTATGTGATTAACCCACCGGTTTCACAAATTATGATGACCTTAAGCGATTGGTTAAAATCCATGGGCGAGGTTAATGCGATGGTATTGGGTGCGATTATCGGTGTCATGATGTGTATTGATATGGGCGGTCCAGTAAACAAAGCAGCTTATACGTTCTCCGTGGGAATGTTAGCCTCTCAAGTTCATACTCCAATGGCTGCCGCTATGGCTGCCGGTATGGTGCCGCCAATTGGTATGGCGATTGCAACTTGGATTGCTCGCAGTAAATTTACCAGTAATCAACGTGATGCAGGTAAGGCTTCTTTTGTCTTAGGCTTATGCTTTATCTCTGAAGGGGCATTGCCGTTTGTGGCTGCCGATCCATTGCGTGTGATTATTAGCTCGGTTATCGGTGGAGCAACTGCTGGTGCGATTTCAATGGCATTAAATATTTCTCTGCAAGCACCACATGGTGGTTTATTTGTGATTCCGTTTGTTTCTGAGCCATTACTCTACTTAGGTGCAATCGCAACGGGAGCATTATTAACCGGTGTGGTTTACGCGGTGATTAAACCAAAGGCGACAGAATAGCCAATTCTTAGATTAAAAAAGTGCGGTAATTTTTAACCGCACTTTTCATTTATCAGGTATAATTACAATGATTTAGGGAGAAATTATGGATAAATACAATAAACTCCGCATTGAATGGGATTGTCGTCGAGGTATGCTTGAGCTGGATAAAATCATCATGCCTTTTTATAAAGCGCATTTTGACCAACTGACTGACGACAAAAAAGATATTTTTATTCGTTTACTTGCCGCCACGGATTTACAACTTTTTTCGTGGTTTTTTAATGGCAGTCAATCAGACGATGCCGAAGTGCAAGCGATGGTTGAATATATCCAAGATATGCAGAAAACGAATGTCCGTTAATTTTTTTGAAATTTTTTATACATAAGGAACTTTTCAATTTTAACTCTGTCTGATAAAGCAACAATAGCTTGCTGTCTTGAATATATGAAGGCGTGTTAGACGTAGCATAGGAGATATATGGCTGAACAGCTAACAGATCAGGCTTTGGTAGAAAGAGTGCAGCAAGGCGATAAAAAAGCCTTTAATTTATTGGTTTCTCGTTATCAAAATAAAGTGGCCGGACTTTTAACCCGCTACATTTCTCATAACGACATTCCAGATGTTGTACAAGAATCCTTTATTAAGGCCTATCGTTCCATTGAATCCTTTCGGGGCGATAGTGCATTCTACACTTGGCTATATCGAATTGCCGTTAATACGGCAAAGAATTACTTAACGGCACAGGGGCGCCGTCCACCGAGCGAAGATATTTTGGCTGAAGATGCCGAAAGCTACGATGTGGGAACCCATCTACGTGATGTAGATACCCCTGAAAATGAAATGTTATCTAGCGAATTAGAAAAAGTGGTGTTTGATACTATTCACAGTTTGCCAGAAGATTTAAGAACTGCGATTACCTTGCGTGAGCTTGAAGGGTTAAGTTACGAAGAAATCGCAGAAATAATGGATTGTCCAGTAGGCACTGTACGTTCTCGCATTTTCCGTGCTCGGGAAGTGATTGAGAACAAAATACAACCGCTTATGCAACGTTAAAATAAAGTCGGAGTTTATAAAATGCAAAAAGAGTTACTTTCAGCCTATATGGATGGAGAAGAAGTCAGTGCCGAGTTGACGGAACAACTCTGTCAGGATAAAGATTCACAAGAATCTTGGGCGGCATATCACGCAGTAAGATCAGTTATGCGTAAAGAGTCACCAGTATTATTAGGTGCTGATTTTACCGCGAAAATGGCTGACTTAATTGAATTAGAAGAAGTAAAACACGTTGAGATTACTGTTTCTCAACCAACACCAGAAGAAGCTGACAGTTTACCATTCGTGCAAAAATTAAAAGCATTCTTTGCACCAATGACACAAATTGCCGTGGCTGCAGGTGTGTGTTTAGTGGCAGTAGTAGGTGTGCAATCATTCAATGCAAAAAGCACCTCGGTTACACCTGAAAACCCAGTTTTACAAACCTTACCATTTAACAATTCTGTTCAAGAAGTAAGTTACAACGCTCCGACCAAAGATGTAGCGACTTCGGAACAGGTTGAGCAAAAAAATCGCCGTATTGGTACGATGTTGCAAAACTATGAATTACAGCGTCGTATGCATGCAGATAGCTTAAATGTAGGTAGTAATCAAGCTAAATAGTTGTTGCAATGAATTGAATTCACCACCTTAGGCGTGGTGAATTTTTTTATAGATAGGTTTATTTATGAAGAAAATGTCTTCTCAATTGACGACTCTTTTGGGCTTATGCTTATTGCCTTTTGCGGTATTAGCTGAAGATTCTCTTCAGGCATTAAATAAGATGTCACAAGCGATGAGCGATTTAAATTATGAAGTTGCTTTTGTACAAACATCGCCAACCAATATGGATTCGTTTCGTTATCGTCATATTAAACAAGAGCAGAAAGTTTATGCTCAGCTAGTCACTCTCGATGGAGAACAGCAAGAAATTATCCAACGGGATAATTTAGTTAGCTATTTTCAACCAGGCTCTCAAGCGTTTACGATTAATAGTGGATATATTGTTGATGCTCTTCCTGCCGTTATTCGTACTGATTTTAATAAGCTCAATCAGTATTATGATTTTATTAAAATGGGTAAAGGGCGAGTGGCTGGACGCATTGTCGATACAATTCGTATTGTGCCTAAAGATGATTTTCGCTATCAATATCTTGTTTTTTTAGATGAAGATAATGGGTTATTATTACGTGCAGATATGTTGGATAGAGAAGGAAATTTACTAGATCAATTTCGTGTTGTCACCTTGTATATTGATAACCGTTTACGTGGTTTAACCGATTATCTTAATAAAGTTTCCATTCCTCCGTTTTTATATGAAAGTAAGCAGGAATCATCCTTTAGAATCAATTGGAAACCTGATTGGTTACCACAAGGATTTGAGTTGGTGAGTCAGAATCAAGATTCTATAAATGAAGAAGTGATTGAAAATGCGTTATTTAGTGATGGGCTTTTCACTTTTACATTATATGTTAATAAAGCAGATCGTATTGCCGCAAAAGAAAATACGTGGAGACAGGGCGCTTACACGATTTATAGTAAAGTAATAGGCGATAAAGAAATTACGTTTATTGGTCAGCTTCCAATCGCTACGGCTAAGCAAATTGTACAAGGCGTGACATTCCTAAAATAATTCAGTAGACGTGAGAAAGTTGCTATTTTGTTTTCCCTTGCTATACTTTCTTCACCTAATGGATTTTAATAGCTAAACCCCGTCCTGCGGGGTTTTGTTTTATCAAGTGCGGTCATTTTTCTTAAGGTTTTTACAATGAATAATCCCCTTCCTCTTCTTGGCATCACAGGTTATAGCGGTAGTGGCAAAACCACATTGCTGGAAAAATTGCTTCCTCAATTAATTAAAAAAGGCTTACGTGTTTCAGTGATTAAACACAGTCATCACAACGCCCATGTGGATAAAGAAGGAAAAGACAGTTGGCGAATGAAAGAGGCGGGTTCTGCACAAGTTATTATGGCTTGTGATACTCGTTGGGCATTAATGACAGAAACGCCTCAAGAACCGGTTTCATTAGCTTATTTAAGCCAACAATTTGATCGTCATTTAACAGATTTAGTTTTGGTGGAAGGATTTAAAGAAGAACCTATTCAAAAGATTCTGTTGCATCGACAAGAGATGACAAAACCTTTGCCAGAATTAGATGAAAACGTGTTGGCTTTAGCAACGGATTATTCGCTTGAAACTGACCGCACTTTATTAGATATTAATCACATTGAACAGATCGCCGAGTTTATTTATCAATGGTGGAAAAAGACACAGTAATAGAGCGTCAGCATTATAAAGGGCTGGCTTGGGTGGCCTCCATGGCTTTGTTTATGCAAAGCTTGGATGCGACTATTTTAAATACTGCCTTACCAACTATTGCAACAGATCTTCAAACCCCTGTCTTTGAAATGCAAATGGCGATTATCGCCTATTCTCTTGCCGTTGCCTTATTTATTCCTTTAACGGCTTGGGCTGCGGCTAAATTCGGTACGCTCACTGTTTTCCGTTCTGCTGTTTTTACCTTTGTATTCGGCTCGGTAGCTTGTGCGATGTCAAACTCTCTCGAGACTCTTGTGCTCGCACGAATTATCCAAGGTATTGGTGGGGCATTTATGATGCCTGTTGCCCGTCTTGCGATTATTCAAACGGTACCGAAAAATCAATTAATTAATGCCTGGAATTTAATGGCAACAGCAGGACTCATCGGCCCGATTCTTGGCCCAATTTTAGGTGGTTGGCTTGTGGAGCATACGTCATGGCATTGGATTTTCTTAATCAATATTCCTATTGGCATGTTAGGCTTCTGGGCGGCGGCTAAAGTGATGGGAAATTATAAAGGAAATGCAAGTAAATTAGACTGGACGGGCTTTTTACTCTTTGCGTTTGGTTTAGTGGGTTTAACGCTCGGACTTGATTTACTGGGTGAAAGTCATAGTGATCGAATAACTACATACAGTGCATTAGCGATTGGCATGGCATTATTGGTAGCTTATTATTTTTATGCGAAGGGTAATGAGCATGCCATTTTGCCGTTATCTCTTTTCAATACAAGAACATTCCGATTAGGCATTGCGGCCAATATTTTTATTCGTCTTTCTGGATCGGCTGTGCCGTTCTTATTGCCATTAATGTTCCAACTTTCCTTTGGCTATTCAGCTGAAGTGTCGGGCTGGTTGCTTGCACCTATTGCGTTAATGTCCGTTGTATTTAAACGCTTTATTGGGCGTATTTTAAATAGGCTAGGCTATAAAACCACATTAATTTTATCATCATTTCTAATGGCAGGCTCAACGGTTTCTATGTCATGGCTTGATTCCTCATCATCAACAATGTGGATTATATGTAATTTGATGTGGTACGGTGCCTGTATGTCGATGATTTTTACCTCAATTAATACACTTACTGTTGGCGATCTATCACAGGAGCAAGGCGGTGTAGGTTCAACAGTACTGAGTATTGTACAACAAGTCGGTATCGGCTTTGGTATCGCGGTGGCATCCATTATTTTAACGTTATATCGTCAATTTATTGGTAACGAAGGTGAAGCACTACAACATGCTTTCAGTTACACGTTTCTGACTACTTCTGTTTTTGCGATCGCATTAGTTTGGATATTGAGCTATTTGCACAAAACAGACGGGGATCATTTGCGAAAAAAAAGCTGATCTTGAATACCTTAGTCTAATTGGTTATAAGAAAGATCTTTTTCTTATTTCGTAAAAGTTTGATTTGCTTATATCTTAAGTAAGATTTTATATTCATGTTTGGGTATCTGACCCAATTAAAGAAGGACAACTAATGAAATTAAAAGCGACCTTAACTCTTATTGCAGCGAGTTTGTTTTTAGCGGCTTGTGATCAATCTGGTTCTGCTGCAAAAGAAAGTACGAAAGCAGAAACAGCAAAACCTTCGGGCAATAACACGTTTGTGTACTGTACGGCAAAAGCACCACTTGGCTTTAGCCCGGCATTGGTAATGGAAGGCACATCCTACAATGCGAGTTCACAACAAGTGTATAACCGTTTGGTTGAATTCAAAAAAGGTTCAACTGACCTTGAGCCAGCCTTGGCTGAAAGCTGGGAGATCAGTGACGATGGTTTGACTTATACGTTCCATTTACGTAAAGGGGTGAAATTCCATACGACAAAAGAATTTACGCCAACACGTGATTTTAATGCGGATGATGTGGTCTTTTCTTTCCAACGTCAGTTAGATCCTAACCACCCCTACCACAATGTATCAAAAGGGACTTATCCGTATTTCAAAGCGATGAAATTCCCAGATTTATTAAAATCAGTAGAGAAAGTGGATGATAACACCATTCGTATCACCTTGAATAAAAAAGATGCGACTTTCTTAGCAAGCTTGGGTATGGATTTTATCTCTATTTATTCCGCTGAATATGCAGATGCGATGCTGAAAGCAGGTAAACCAGAAACGATCGATAACAAACCGGTAGGTACAGGTCCGTTTATTTTTGTGGATTACAAAACTGACCAAGCGGCACAATATGTAGCAAATGAAACCTATTGGAAAGGTCGTACACCACTTGATCGCTTAGTCATCAGCATCGTGCCAGATGCCACTACGCGTTATGCGAAGTTACAAGCAGGTTCTTGTGATTTAATTCTCTTCCCGAACGTGGCAGATTTAGCCAAAATGAAAACTGATCCTAAAGTACAGCTTTTGGAGCAAAAAGGGCTGAACGTGGCATATATCGCATTCAATACGGAAAAAGCACCGTTTGATAACGTGAAAGTACGCCAAGCATTGAACTATGCTGTAGATAAAAAAGCAATTATTGAAGCGGTTTATCAAGGAGCAGGTATTACAGCGAAAAACCCATTACCGCCAACAATTTGGAGTTATAACGACGAAATTCAAGAGTATCCGTATAATCCAGAGAAAGCGAAACAGCTTTTAGCGGAAGCAGGTTATCCAAACGGTTTTGAAACGGACTTTTGGATTCAACCAGTGGTACGTGCGTCT
The DNA here is from genome assembly GCF_900638025.1 of Haemophilus parainfluenzae. Classification (NCBI taxonomy): domain Bacteria; kingdom Pseudomonadati; phylum Pseudomonadota; class Gammaproteobacteria; order Pasteurellales; family Pasteurellaceae; genus Parahaemophilus; species Parahaemophilus parainfluenzae. The sequence continues at coordinate 468,525 of NZ_LR134481.1, read as the reverse complement.
AACCCAAATCCAAAACGTATGGCTGAACTTGTGATGGCAGACTGGGCGAAAGTGGGTGTAAAAGCAAATCCAGTCACATTTGAATGGGCAGACTATCAAAAACGTGCTAAAGCAGGTGAATTAACGGCAGGTATCTTCGGTTGGTCAGGTGATAACGGTGATCCGGATAACTTCCTTTCTCCATTACTTGCAAGTGCTAACGCCGGCAATTCAAACTTTGCTCGTTTCAAAAATGCAGAATTTGATGCCTTATTAGATAAAGCGATTGGCTTAACCAATAAAGATGAGCGCGCAGCGCTTTATAAACAAGCACAAGTGATTTTCCATGATCAAGCACCATGGATTCCAGTGGCGCATTCTGTTGGTTTCGCACCACTTAGTCCTCGCGTAAAAGGCTACGTACAAAGTCCATTCGGCTACGATGCGTTTTATGGCGTGAGTGTTGATGGTAAATAATTAACGGACTATACTAGCCCTTGCAGTTGCAAGGGCTTTTTGTTTTCAAGCAAAAGGAGAAAGAAAATGGACTTACATGATATTCGTGAAGATTATTGCAAACAGGCGCTTTCTCAGCATGATTGCGATCCCAATCCAATAAAACAATTTGAAAAATGGCTCAACGAGGCCATTACCGCCAAAGTAAATGAGCCAACAGGTGTTAATGTTGCGACAGTCAACGAAGACGGTCGACCAACAAGTCGAATGGTGCTGTTGAAAGAAGTGAACGAACAAGGCTTTGTATTTTTTACGAATTATCACAGCCGAAAAGGTCGCTCCATAGAGCATAATCCTTTCGTTGCCCTAACATTCTTTTGGCCTGAATTAGAACGTTCTGTTCGTATTGAGGGCAAAGCTGAAAAAATCTCGCCTGAACAATCAGATGAATATTTTGCAACGCGCCCTTACACCAGCCGAATTGGCGCTTGGGCCAGCGAGCAAAGTGCGGTCATTTCTAGTCACAAATCTTTATTAGCGAAAGCCGCATTGATTGCAGCAAAACACCCATTAAATGTCCCACGCCCACCACATTGGGGCGGTTATCTTGTGATTCCTGATCGCATTGAATTCTGGCAAGGTCGCCCAAGTCGTTTACATGACCGAATTTGTTATTTATACAATGAGGGGAAATGGGAAAGAGAGCGGTTATCGCCGTAAGTTTCTTAAAAACATTCCAAAAAAACAACCGCACTTTGATTTTTTAACCAAAGTGCGGTTTATTTTTACGTTATTTTTATTTACCGATGATTTCTGCTAAATCAACTTTGCGGTTTTCGTAACGAGAACGGGTACATGCATCGGCAGTAGCGATAGCAGCGCGGGCAGCCTCACCGGTGAGTAATTTTACAAATTCCTCAGTTGGTTCCATACCATGAAGAATGTCGTTTAAATAACGCATTTCTTTTTTCATGATAGAGCTCAACCAGAGCGGTGTGCGTTTGCCCGGTTTACCGTATTGAATTGCACCGTCCATTTCTGTGCTGTTGTAAATACGGGTACGGTCATCATCTTCTTCTTGGGTTTCGTGAATAAGGAAATAGGTGTCTTTTCCATCCACACGAAGGGTACCTTTGGTATTGTACATATCAAGTTTGATCGCACCTTTTTCCCCTTGAATTAATACATAATGCTCACCCCAACGGAAAGCGGAACCCCATTCTAGAACTGCGAAGCGATTATCATCATATTCCATGGTGACAAAAATCATATCGTCTTCATCACCAAAGTTTTCGCCTTTGTGTGCAACATTGGCGGCTGCCATGGTAACGGTTTTTGGCATACCACCCATAATGAATTGTACACAGTCTAATTCGTGAATATGGTGGTATAAGTGGCCGCCAGATTTTTCACGGATTTTTTTCCATGAAATGGTTGGTTGTTGTTCTTCCCAGCCATTACGTGCGGTGTGGCAATAAAGCACTTTACCGATCACGCCTTGGTTGATTAATTCTTTGGCATGGTGAACACCGTTAAAGAAGTTCATCACGTGACCAGCCATAAAGGTAACGCCATTTTCTTCGCAAGCACGTACCATGTCGTCACAGTCTTGATAACTTAAGGCGATTGGTTTTTCACAGAAAACATGTTTTTTGTTTTTCGCTGCAAGAATGACCGGTTCTTTGTGTAAGTAGTTAGGGGTGGCGACAATCACGCAATCCACATCAGGGGAAGTGACCAATTCTTCAAGAGATTTTGCCGCTAAGCATTGTAATTCTTGAGCAATGGTTTCACCATTTTCAGGGTCATATACTACGGTAATTTGTGCATCATCAAATTCATTCATGAAACGGGCTAAATCTGCACCAAAATAGCCAACGCCAACAACACCATATCGCATCATAATAAACTCCTTATTTTTTCACTGAGATTTGTTTTTCCGTTACCATGGATTGCTTCGCTGCTTCTGCAACTTCGATGGCTTCAGTTAAACATAGACTTAATGGGCTGGTTTTTCCTTGCGTTAAGTGCTCTACCACGCTTTGTACTTCGATTTCAGCCGCTCGGCTTAACCAAAGTTGGCAAGGTGCGTGGGTGACATTATATTGCTGAGTGCCTTTTGCACTTTCGCGTAAAGATAAATCAGCCTCAAATTCATCAAATAAATCAACGTGTTCTATTTTTCCATCTAGATAATTAAATGTGACACTTGAGGTAAAGAAATTGACTTCAATCACACCGTTTTCACCATGAATTTGAATGCCCCATTGGTGTAATCGATAAGCGGTACCCATTTCGAGCGAACCTAACACGCCATTTTCAAAACGTAGTAACAGTTGCAACACATCGCGGCTATCTGGTGTATCGAGATGCGCTTGATTAGCGGCTTGAGCAAAGACCGCCTCAATATCGCCTAATAACCAACAGAGTAAATCCAGTTCATGAATGAGGTGGAAAAGCTCACCACCCGTAAGATTGGCATCTAATTTCCACCACTCTTTATTTGGTAGGTTTTCAATCCAACGCTGACGCATGGCTCGTGCGACCGTAATTCTGCCTAATTTTCCTTGTTCTAAAGCCGCTTTGACTTTTAACATGCCAGGTAACGTACGTTCTAAATGGCCCACAAAAATGAATTTGCCTTTTTCTTTAGCAAGACGGCGTAAATGTTGCCCTTGAGAAGCGCTTAAGGTAAAAGGTGTTTCAATAAAGACATGACAACCGGCATTTAACGCTAAGATAGCTGGGGAATAATGAGCATAGTTTGGGGTGGCGATAACCACTAAATCCGCTTTAGTTTCTGCCAACATTTCTTCTACACTAAAAAAGGCTTGGCTACCGTATTGCTCTGCGAGTTTTTGTGCAAGAGAAGGGTTGATATCGGTCACTGCAATTAAGTTTGCTTGGGCTTTATCAAATGCTGAAGCCAATTGAACGCCAAAAAAGCCGCAGCCGATTAAGGCGATGTTTAATCCATTAGTTTGCATCATGCCCTCCTTGTTGTAAGCGTTGGCGAATACTTTGGAAATATTGCAAGATCGCGCGTTGCATGCGCACCAAATCATGCGCTTCTACGGCATCAATTAATTCACGGTGTTGCATGGCTAATTTTTCAGGAGAAAGTATTGGTGGTGGTAAGCCTTTTTCTACTTGCTGATAAATTTGCCAAAACGCATCTAAATATTGAATCAGTAATGGGTTATTTAATGGTTCATAAAGTTTTAAATGAATGTGGTATTCATCTTTAGGTGAAAATTTTTGCTCACGGGCATTTTTTTCCATATTGGCCACTGATTTTTGCAAAAGTGCGGTCTGTTCTTGGCTAATTTTTCCCAACACCATCGGGGCAAAACCGTATTCCAAAATTTCCCGAATATCCAAAATATTAATCAGCTGATTATGATCATTATGCAAATTCAGTTGGGTGTGAAAACTTAATCCGCGAATCATTGGCACAAGAGAGGATTCACTCACAAAGGTACCAACACCATGGCGAATGTCTAAAATGTGTAGCGCCTCTAAAGATTTAATGGCTTCACGCAAACTGGAACGACTCACACCAAGCTGTTCAATCAACTCATTTTCTGTTGGCATCAAATCGCCAGATTTAAGATTTTGTTTAATGATGAGCGATTTGATTTTATCCTGCAAAACGAGACTTGCTTCTTTTTTACTTGTTTTTTTCATTTCTGTTCTCATTTTCTAATCTATTTTCTGAATTTGTGATCCAGCTCTCATTCTCTTCGATTGACATAAGACATCATACGTCCTATCTTTATTTATGCAAGCAGAAATTAGCGGTAATTTTAAATTCTGTGATCTATACCACAAAATTCTCAAATACAAGGAAGGGAGGTTGTTATGGCAACATCATTACCATGGTATAAAGAAGTCAGTCCTACGCAAAAAAAAGCGTTATTTGCGGCTTGGTTAGGTTATGTTTTTGATGGCTTCGATTATATGCTTATCACTTATGTGCTTTTGGATATTCAAAAGGAATTCGCCATGAGCACAACGGAAACATCCACATTATTACTTGCAGCGTTCGTCGCTCGTCCATTAGGTGGGGCGATTTTTGGTAGTTTTGCCGATAAATATGGTCGTCGTTTGGCGATGATCGTTTCCATTATTACGTATTCCGTCGGCACATTCTTGTGCGGCTTATCCACCAGTTATATTTGGCTTTTCATCTTCCGTATGATTATCGGTATGGGGATGGCAGGTGAATATGCGTGTTCTTCCTCTTATGCCATTGAAAGCTGGCCACAACATTTACGTACAAAAGCCAGTGCGTTTTTAGTGAGTGGCTTTTCCATTGGTAATATTCTTGCCTCTCAAGTGATTCCTTGGGTATCTCAAACTTATGGTTGGCGTATGGCTTTCTTCATCGGTTTAGCACCGGTAGCCTTAGTTCTCTATGTTCGTCGTCATGCCCCTGAAAGTGAAGAATGGGCACAAGCGAAAGCAGCGGGTAAAGTGAATAAAGTTCCACTTACTGACCTGTTCACTAAAAAACAATTACCAATCACCTTAATTATTTTCTTAGTTTGCTATTCAATTTTCTCCGTAAACTGGCCGGTAGTGGGCTTGCTTCCACTTTACCTCAAAGAAAACGGCTATGCTGAAAATGTGAAATCACTGATGTTCTGGGCAGGCTTTGGTATCCTCATCGGTACTTTAATCGCAGGCTTTATCGGTGATAAATTGGGTGAGAAGAAAACCTTTGTATATAGCTTATTGTTATCACTTTTCTTCCTCTTCCCAGTATTCTATTTGCCAGAAAATAATGTATTAGCGCTTGGTGCGTTACTCTTCTTCTTACTTGCAACTAACTTAGGGATTGCCGGTTTAGTACCAAAATATATGGCGACTTTCTTCCCGGCTGAAATGCGAAGCACAGGTATTGGTTTCATCTATAACTTTGCCGCGATCGGTGGTGGGGTGTCTCCTGTGATTGCCGCCGCACTTAGTGAAAGAGTCGGACTTGGTTCAGCTCTTGTATATGTGACCTTATTCTGGACAATTGCCCTTGTTGCTCTCGTTGGATTAAGATTGCCAGAACGTATTCAAGCTCGTATGCAACAATAGAAAACGAAAGCAAAACAGACCGCACTTTTAGGTGCGGTTTGTTGTATATACAAAAATAGTTTGAAGCGTGTCACAAATTTGTTAAATATATGTTTCAATTTTTTCGGTTAAATGCTAATTAATAATCTCCCCTATCGTTTTATAGGAGATTGTATATGCAAACTCAACAAACCTTTCTCTCTAAATATAAAAGTCTCATTATTCTTGCCTTAGACTTTGTCTTCATGTTGGTGTTAATCAAAATACTGCCGTTTTCTGCTCAAGAGAATCGCGGGCTAGCCTTGCTGATTTTTATTGGTATTTTATGGTTAACGGAAGCCTTTAATATTACCGTGACATCCCTTATGGTGCCTGTCGTGGCCATAGGATTGGGCTTGATTAATACACAAAAAGCGCTCGCACCATTCTCTACCCCAATTATTTATATGTTCTTTGGGGGATTTGTGGTGGCTGCTGTGTTACAAATTCAGAACCTAGACAAGATTATTGCGAATTACATTATCCGTTTGGCCAAAGGAAACTTAAAACTTTCTATCACCTATCTATTCACTATAACCACATTCCTTTCCATGTGGATTAACAACACTGCTGTGGCGGCGATGATGTTACCGCTCACGATGGGGATGTTAAAAGGTATCAATGCAGAGAAAAACCATCGGTTGTATGCCTTTGTATTGTTAGGCATGGCATTTAGTGCCAGTATCGGTGGTATTGGTACATTAGTAGGAAGTGCGCCGAATGCGATTTTGGCATCTCAAATTCAAGTGACTTTCACGGAATGGCTAGGCTACGGTTTCCCGGTGATGGTATTGCTTGTGCCTTCAATGATTTTTTCTTTATGGATGATTTTACGTCCAGACTTTTCTGTGGATTTTAATCCATCACTTGAGAAAGTCAGTTTTAACCGAAAAAATATCATTACCTTACTGATCTTTATCGGTATGGCGATTATGTTACTTTTCAGTTCCCTCTTGAATCCGTGGATTAGTGCATTCCTTGAGTTACCGAAAAAAATCGAAAACTTTGATACGGTGATTGCATTATGCGTTGTGATCTTTATCTGTGTTTCAGGTGTCGCGAGTTGGAAAGAAATTCAAGAGCGTGTTGAATGGGGCGTGCTCGTTTTATTCGGTGGTGGTTTAACACTCAGTATTGTGATGAAAGATTCTGGTGCCAGTAAGATTATGGCGGATAGTATCGTTCAGTTTGTGCAAACCAAACCACTTTGGGTACTTTGCTTTGTGATGACGGCATTTATTATTTTCTTAACGGAATTTACGTCGAATACCGCCAGTGCAGCGTTGATTATGCCAATTGTGATTTCAGTGGCACAATCTATGAATTTACCGCCTATCGCTTTAGCCGCAATTATCGCTTGTGGGGCAAGTTGTGCATTTATGTTGCCAATCGCTACACCGCCTAATGCTATCGTGTTTGCAACAGGAAATGTGAAACAACTCGATATGGCGAAAGTCGGTTTGATTCTCAATCTATTCTGTATCGCCATCATCGGCAGTATGACTTATTTTGTTTGGTTGTAAATGTGGTTAAAACTGACCGCACTTTATTAGCCTATAAAAGTAAACCGCACGTTAAAGTGCGGTTTGTTGTTTAATAATGCGGAGGTGGTGTTTCTTCTGCTTGGCTGGCAATATTAGAAGGTTGCATGTCTTTTAATTTGCCGGCGAGATAGCGGAGTTGAAGTTGAATTTTATCCATATCAAATTGTTGTTGAACTAATGCTTGGTTGAGTTCGTCTAAAAGTTGTTCTTGAAAAGCAATTTTCATTTCAAGTTCGGCGATGCGATCTTCTAAAATTTGTTGATTTTGCATAAAATTTCTCTAATTTTTAAAAAAATGTTGTGAATTTGGTCAATCCGATTTAACCTATTCGCTATTCCGTTTCTATTATAAAGGATCAAGCAAAATGTTGAAAATTCAAAAGCTTTCTCTTGCTGCACTTATGGTAAGTGCGGTTGTTTCAGGTTCTGTTTTTGCAGAAGATAAAGCAGCGCCAAGCGCAAGTGATGCGTCTTATGCTGTAGGTGCATTAATGGGTAACCAAGTAAAAGATTTAGTGGAGGCTCAAAAAGAAGTCATTCAATACGACAATGCGCGTATTTTAGATGGCTTAAAAGATGCATTAGAAGGTAAAGTTGATATTCGTAAAGACGAAAAAATTCAACAAACCTTAGATGGTATTCAAGAGCAATTAGTGTCTGCAGCGAAAGCAAAAGTAGAACAACAAGCGAAAGCCGCAAAAGAAGAAGGCGATAAATACCGCGCTGAATTTGCGAAAAAAGATGGCGTAAAAAGCACTAAAGATGGCTTACTTTACAAAATTACTGAAGCAGGTAAAGGTGATGCGATTAAAGCAACAGATACTGTGAAAGTACATTACACCGGTAAATTACCAGATGGTAAAGTATTTGATAGCTCTGTTGAACGTGGTCAACCGGTTGAGTTTAAATTAAACCAAGTGATCAAAGGTTGGACTGAAGGTCTTCAGTTAGTGAAGAAAGGCGGTAAAATCGAATTAGTGATTCCACCTGAATTAGCTTATGGCAAACAAGGCGCAGGCGATTCAATTCCACCTGATGCAACACTTTACTTCGAAGTTGAAGTATTAGACGTTAATCCTAAAAAATAATCCTTAATTCAACCGCACTTTGTCCAAAGTGCGGTCATTTTCCCTACCAGATTTGAAAAATGATACTAACCGATAGACAACCTTTCACCGATGAAGATCGTGCTATTCTGATTTCCTATAAAGCGGTAGTTGATGGCGTGAGCGCATTGATTGGCGAGCATTGTGAAATCGTCTTACACTCTTTGGAAGACATTGAACATTCCGCCATTTGTATTGCCAATGGGCATAATACCAATCGCCAAGTGGGTTCACCAATTACGGATTTAGCCCTGAAATCCTTGCGTAATATGCAAAGTGAGAGTGTGTCTAAGCCTTATTTCACGCGTGCGAAAGGCAATGTGTTGATGAAGTCTGTGACCATCGCTATTCGAAATAGCAAACAACGCATTATTGGTTTACTTTGTATCAATATTAATTTGGATGTGCCGGTTTCTCAATTTATGCAGTCCTTTATGCCAACGCAGGAACAAAATGAAACCTCTTCCGTCAATTTTGCAAGTTCAGTGGAAGAATTGGTGGCACAAACGGTAGAAAAAACCATTGAAGAAGTGAATGCAGATCGCTCGGTTTCGAATAATAATAAGAACCGCCAGATTGTGATTTCACTTTACGAAAAAGGCATTTTTGATATTAAAGATGCGATCAATTTAGTGGCTGATCGCCTCACGATTTCTCGCCACACCGTGTATTTGTATATTCGTCAAATCAAACAAGAGCAAGAGTAATGAACTATGTTCTCGCCGTGAAAAGTCCCGTTTATGGAAAACAAGGGGCTTTTCTTACCTATCAATTTGCCCAAGCTTTACTCGAAAAAGGGCATGCCATTAGCCAAATTTTCTTTTTCCAAGACGGTGTGAGTAATGGCAATGGCTTGGTTTATCCTGCCAATGATGAATTTAATCTCACGCAAGCTTGGCAAGCCTTTTCAGCGCAACATCATATTCCTTTGCATTTATGTGTAGCCGCTTCACAACGTCGTGGCGTAGTGGATGCGCTTACAGCAAAAGATACGGATTATACGAATCTTGCAGAAGGTTTTGAGATTACAGGCTTAGGTGAATTTATGGCGATGGCATTAAAAGCGGATCGGGTGGTGACATTATGAAGCTAGCATTCTTATTTCGTACCGCACCGCATGGAAACGCGATTTCTCGTGAAGGTTTAGATGCTTTGCTTGCTGCGACAGCATTTTGTGATGAAGAGGAAATCGGTGTCTTTTTTATTGATGATGGCGTATTAAATTTACTCGATGGGCAAAAGCCTGAATTATTGCTACAAAAAGATTTTATTCGTACCTTTAAATTATTAGATTTATACGATATTGAACAGCGCTTTGTCTGTGCCGATTCACTCGACCAATACAATTTGCAAGCTGAACAGCTCATGATTTCTGCTGAAAAAATTGACCGCACTTTGCTGATCAATAAACTTAGTCAAGCAGAAAAAGTGTTTACGTTTTAAGGAATATTATGCTTTATACCTTTTCTCAAGCTCATTATTCTGAGACAGAACTTCAACGTTATTTGACTGAAATCACAGAAAATGATGCGATGGTTTTATGGCAAGATGGCGTATTGCTAGCGGTAAAGTACGGGGAAATGTTTACTCAATGCAAAGGGCAATGTTTTGTGTTGGAGCAAGATGTTTTGGCCCGAAATTTAACCGCACTTTTGTCAAACAATAAAGTGCGGTCAATATCATTAGCAGATTTGGTGGATTTAACTGCTCAATATTCGCCTCAAATCGCCTTATAGTGGGCGTTCTTTCGGTAACAAGAGCGGTAATACCATAACAGAATAAAGCGCCAAACCTGCGGCCATTAAGCAGGTAATTTCTAATCCTCCTGCACGTAACCATTCGCCAAATCCCATGTCATTCACTAGCGTTGCATAAAAAAGCCCTGCTATTACGGTATAACAAAATCCAATTAATACCGAAATCAATGCGATGGCTTTTACGTGATAACTTGCATAACGGTGAAATGCAGCCCAAAGTGCAATGAGAAAAGTCGGTGCCGCAGCCACGATAAAGACGGTAATCGCTGAAGACTGAAATCCATCAGCATCATTGTTTGCAAACATTAGACCAATAGTGCCGATAATTTGAATAATCAACGGAAAAAGAATAAATGCTTTAAGATATTTTTTCATGAGATGTCCAATTAATAGAAAAACGGAAGCATTGTATCAATCAAATGAAAGACAACCAATCTTTTCTCTATTCGGTTTTTATGACATCCACTAATGTGGGCTGAACGATTGAGGCATAATCTTGTGTATTGAGAATAATAGAGCGTTCTAACGTACCTGCATTAAATGCTAATTCATCATAACGAGAAAGCAAGCTAGGATCGGCAATTAATAACAAATCAGGATGAAAGCTAAAAGTGCAGTCAATTTTTCAAATGTTTTGACAGACATGAGGGATTCCTTCAATAGCGATATTTTTAGTGAGTTTAACAAGGATTTGACTCATGTAAAAATCAAAGAAAAAGAATGAATCTTTTGCGAAGCCCTCATTATGAGATAGACAAATACCTTTACGCCCCGTACTATGTTCCTTTTTATTTGGTATCGCTTATGACTCGAATTAATCTTGTTCCACCTGAGGAGCTTTGTGATCAGCATCTTTTAGCGGAACATCGTGAATTAACCCGCATTCCTAACGCCGTGGCGAAAGGTAAATTTCATTTGAAAGGACAGCCTGCGGAATATAAATTAGGTGAAGGGCATGTGCGCTTTTTCTTTAATAAATTGGCGTTTTTAAAGAAACGGTATGATGTATTGCATGCGGAATGTAAAGCGCGAGGCTTTAATGTGCAGTATATTTGGAATGAAACGTTACCCGATGATCCAAGTTTATGGTTGGACTATGAAGCCACAGAGGCGGCGTTACAGATTAATCGGGAACGTATTCAGGAAAGAATGCCATTAAAGGCGAGATTTACACCGCATCTTCCAAAGAGCGGTCAAAAATAAAGCGGTTTTCACTTCCCCTGTGGGGAAATTACAGGGGAAGTGAATTGGGTTAAATTATTTATATTCAACCACGATATCGCTTTCGTTTACGGTATCACCATAAACTGGCAATAAGGTTTTTTCGTAAGCTTGTTTTAAACGACCATCTTTGCCTAAGATTTGGATTTCGTTATTTAACCAATTTAACAATTCAGGTGCATCTTTGCGAACAGCTGGTGCAATAACATCTTGATCACCAAAGTTTTTTACGCCCACGGTATAACCTGGATTTTGTTTTGCCCAAGCGAATAAGAAGGTATTGTCATTAGATAATGCATCACCACGACCATCACGTAAGGCTTCAAAGGTTTCTGTATTTTGTTCGAATTTCAATAACTTCACATCTGGATAGTTTTTGGTGAAGAAAATATCAGCCGTGGTGCCTTTATCTACGATTAAGGTTTTGCCTTTTAATTGTTCAAGATCAGTAATGACTGAACCATCTTTTGAAACGACACCGAGTGCCACTTTCATATATGGATTAGCAAAATCCACCACTTCTTTACGTGCTGGAGTTACAGTGAAGTTGGCAAGAATGATATCAACTTTCTTAGAAAGTAAGTATTCTGCACGGTTTGCGGCATCTACTAAAACAAACTCTACTTTGTTTTCGTCACCTAATAAGTCTTTACCGATCGCTTTACCAATTTCGACATCAAAGCCTTGGCTTTTGCCTTGTGCATCAACATAACCAAATGGTGGTTTATCGCTAAATACACCGATACGCACTTTGCCATCTTTTTGTATTTGCTCAAGGCTTGAGATTGTTTTTGCTCCGTCTTTAGCTGGTTCTTTATCATTACACGCGGTTAAGCTAAATGCTAAGGTGGCAGTGGCTAAAAGTGCGGTCAATGTTTTAAATGTTTTCTTCATAGTTTGTCCCTCTAGGTTCATAATTTAAGATATTTAAGAATGTTTTCGCACGATCCGTGGTTGGATTCGTGAAGAAATCTTCCGGTTTTGCCTGTTCAATGATTTGCCCTTTATCCATAAACACAATGCGGTTAGCTACTTGACGGGCGAAGTTCATTTCATGGGTAACAATGAGCATCGTCATACCGTCTTTGGCAAGACCTAAAATCACATCAAGCACTTCACGTACCATTTCAGGGTCAAGAGCGGCAGTCACTTCATCAAACAGAATAATTTCAGGATTCATGCATAGTGAACGTACAATAGCAATTCGCTGTTTTTGCCCACCGGATAATTCACGTGGATAGGCATTTTTTCGATCATATAGGCCTACGCGTTTAAGTAACTCATCGGCTTGTTTTTCAGCTTCTGCACGATCGCGTTTTTGTACTTTTAAAGGACCGAGCAAAATATTGTCAATCACTGATAAATGAGCGAATAGTTCATAACTTTGGAATACCATCCCAATGCGTTGACGCGCTTTAACCCAAGGAATGTCTTTACCTAACTCGCCTGCATTTTGCAGCAAAATCTGACCGCGCTTTATTTCCTCTAGTCCATTTAGGCAGCGTAAAAAAGTACTTTTACCACAACCCGATGGGCCTAAAATAACGACCACTTCGCCTTTCTCTATAGAAAGATTGATGCCTTTGAGGGCTTCTACATCACCGTAATTTTTGACGAGGTTTTTAATTTCTAATAACGCCATGTGTTTTCCTAATTAAAATTAACTTTCCCAACGGGTTTCTAAATAACGGGAAAATAAGGATAGTGGGTAACAAATCACAAAATATAAGCCGAAGATGACACCGTAAATCCAAAGCGCCGCCGATTGATTACTAAATAATGAATGCTCGATAATTTGTTGACCGACTTTTATCACTTCTACTACACCGATTAACATTGCCAAGGAACTGGTTTTTACCATGCGGGTAAAGAGGTTAATCGCACTTGGTGTCACACGTTTTAAACTTTGCGGAAGTAAAATGTACACAAAGGTTTGAAACGGCGTTAAACCTAAAGCGTAGGCTGATTCCACTTGATGTTTTTCAATGGAAGTTAATGCACCACGCACTAAATCCCCCATTTCTGCTGTTCCCCAGAAAATAAACACCAAAATACATACAGAAATGCCATCTAAGTGAATATCAAACCATTTTGCCAAACCAAAATACGCGAGAAAAAGTAACGCTAATAATGGAATGATACGTATAAATTCTAAATAAAAGCGGCAAATGGCTTTGATAATGGGATTTCTGTTTGTCATGATTACGCCAAAAATCACACCTAAAATACAGGCGAAGAAGACGGAAACGAATGCAATTTCAGCCGTCACCCATAAACCGTTGAGCAAGCGTTCAATGTTGCTGCCTTGGAATAATAACTCAAGCCCCATATTTTGCTCTCCGAGTACGGCGTTCTAAATAACTGATGAACAGAGACATCGGTAATAGAATGATCAAATAAAACACCACTAATAAAAATAAGGCTTCATTGGTTTTGTAATCGAGCCCGATGACTTCTTTCGCTACAAACATCAGTTCGGCTACGGCAACGGCACTGATCACTGAGGTTTCTTTCATTAAGAACAAGCAATTTGCGCCGATTGCAGGTGTCGCAATCGCAAAGGCTTGTGGGAAAATCACATAGCGAAAAGCTTGAAAAGGGGTTAGACCAATACTTAAGGCTGATTCAATTTGTCCTTTTGATACCGCTTCCAGACCACTACGAAAGGCTTCTGCCATATAACTTCCACCTAAAAATGCCAGGCCGATAATGCCGCAAGTAAACCCATCTAATTTCAGGCCAATTTTAGACAGCCCAAAATAGAGAAAAAAGACTTGGATCAATAAAGGCGTATTGCGAGAAAGCTCAATATAGCCTTTTACTAGCCAAGTTAATGATTTGACTTTATAGGTGGTAATCACTGCACAAATCACACCAATCACCAGCGACAATAAAATGCCCCAAAAGGCAAGATGAAGCGTCATCAGTGTGGCATGAACAAAACGTGGTGTGACAGTTAAAATATAATCCCAATTCATTTTTTATGATTTAATCGTTTGCGTGGCGATATAGTAAAAAATTTTGAATCGGTGAGAAAAGAATGGAAATTTATTACTTATAATGAAATGTAATAAGAAGTGGGTTTTAAATAAAATAAGTGGTGATTAGGAATGAAAAAAACGGGGCTTTATTCAGCCCCGTCGTTGTTTATTTTAATCACGTTTTGCAATAAGTGCGGTTGGTTGTTCGTCTGTTTTTGGTTCAGTTTGTGTTTCAGCCGGTTTGTCCTGAATAGACATGGCTGATTTTAAACTGTCCTGACGAATTTTTTCCGCTGCCGCTTTGTCGCCCGCTTGTTCGAATACATAAGACGCCATCATGACATCATTTGGTTGAAGCTCGGTTGGGCAAGCAGTGACTTCTTTAAATGCTTCTGCTGCTTTAGCAAAATCGTTATTACGCACATAAAGATAGCCTAATGCACGATTGAGACAACAACGTTGGCTTTCATCGGCACGTTTTGCACGTTTTTCCACTAGTTTGAGCAGTTTGCTGTTATCTTCTGCTTGTAAACGAGTGATTTGCGTGCAAAGCTCATGACTAATTGGGGTGTTATCACCCAATTTCTTCATGATTTCAAGCGTGAATTCATAAGCTGACTCATGGTCGTTGCAATCAATCAAACGTTGAATTAAAGCTGTTTTTAACTCTAAGTCATTGCGACGACGGCGTGGTTGAGCTTCCCACCATGCAAGCAGACCTTCAACGCCTTCTTCATTCATTTTCTCATCTAACAAGCCATTTTCTGTTTCTTGTTGAAGGGCTTTAAATTCTTCAGCTGAGAATAATCCAGAACTTTCGATTAAATCTAAGATGCCATCAAGTGCTTGATAAGCTTTAGAGCGGCTATAAATTTCAGCAGCAAGTTTTAATACTTCTTTGTTGCGATCTGACATTTCAAGCAAGCTATCGACGGAACTACGCGCAGCCGGTAATTTATTTTGTTGTAATAAAATTCGAGTGCGAGCAATTTCGACGACTAGGTTATCGGAACCGGTAAGTTCCGTCGCCTCAATTAAATAACGGTTTGCGCTGAATTCATCGCCACGTTGCTGTGCAGCTTCAGCCGCTTTAATCAGATTTAATACCGGCTCTGAAGAATGTTTCGCATTTTTACCAATCAGTTTTTCTGCTTTAGCATAATCACCCTCATTCATTTTCATCAGTCCCTCAAGGGTTTGACGTTGTGCTTTCACGCGTTTACGACGAGAGAACCAGTTGTAGGTGCTGCTACTTAGACGGAAAAACCGAGTAATAGCCCATTCTAAAGCATAAATTACCGCAAGTGCGACTATGAAGAGAATCACTAATGTGGTGAGTGACATTTCATACACGGTGTTTGCCGTTTCAATTCTGACATAACCTTGCTGACCGGAGAGGTAAGGCCCTGCAATCAATCCGGCAAGTAAGGCGATCATTAAAAAGAGAACTCTAAACATTATCTATCCTTATTGTTGGGGTTCAGTTGCCGGTTGTGCAGCTGGTGCTTCAGCGGGTTTTTCTTCAGCTTTTGGCTCTTCTGCTTTCGCTTCAGGTGCCGGTTTTACTGCTTCTTTTGTTGGTGAATTATCAATCGCTTTTTCTGCTTTAATTTCGACTGTTTGTACATCTAAAGGTGTACGATTTAAGTACTTATCAAGCATACTTAAGCTTTGTAATTGGCTTGGTACATCTACATAGATGGATACTTCAGATAATTCATCCACTGATTTTAAGAAATTTTGAGTCACTTCAGCATTAGTATCAAAATAGCTACGAATCCAAGATGCGACGGCTTCTAAAGATTGTTTATAAAGCTCATTTTGTTGACGAGGCACAGCCATAATCGCTAATTGTAAGCGTAAACGAATGTTTTCACGCAAATAAATATCTTGGTTCGGTGCTAATAATTCTTTACGATCAGTGCCATGTTTTGGTGAGATGCGAATAAAATGATTTAAGAATGAGTTTGCACTCTTTTCTGCATTTTCAACCCAATCAGACAGAGAATTCGATAACTTTGTTGCATTTTGATCATCATCAAAATTGACATCTAATACAGATAATTCATCAACTGTATTAGCTAATTGTGATAATTTTTGCATAACCGAATTTTGATCAATGCCAGCAACGGAGTGAAGCTGTTTCAGATCTTGATTGATTGCGCTACGGATTGCTGCGGATTGTGAGTTATTCACTTTAGCAAGAGTCTCATCAGCGAGTTTTAAGAGTGAAACTGCGGTGTCAACGTCATTATCTAACACTAATTTACGCAGTGCATTGTTGAGCAAGAAATCCGCTTCTGAGAATAACCAATCAGTCGGTTGCTGAGCATTAGCTTGCTCGCTCACTTTATTAATTTGTGATTGTAAGCTAACGAGTTCGTGTGATTTAGTACTTATCAGCTCTTCTACTTTGGCAATTTTTTCTTGCGTTGCTTTATTCGCTGATTCTAATTGAGTAAGTTGTGTCGTATCAAATTTTATTTCCTCAGCAGACGTCGAAGTCGCCGATTTATGATTAATTTGAGCTTCAAGAGCGGTCAATTTTTGTTGGAATTCATCCACTTGCTTTTGACCCAAATAATAACCTGTACCACCCACGCCAAGTGCAATGAGAATAGCTAATAAACTTAATCCCGTACCAGTTTTCTTGACAACGGTTTGTGTACGAGGTGCAACAGGTTCATGATCTTTAGCTTGAATTTGCACTTCGTCTGCTTGGATTTCATCTGTTGTTTCTGGGGTTAATTTCTCTTTCGTCATATCTTTTCCTTAGTGAGAAAGGGGAGTTACTTCATTAAGTAAGGTATTAAGTAAACTTTGATTATCCGCACCGGCGGAAACCACTACATGATGCCAACCTTGTTGTATTGCAACATCCGCAATGCGTTGACTTACTGTGACTAAATAGCAATTTTTTAGCCAACTTTGTTCATTTTCAGGCACAAATTCGATTAACGCCTGTAAAATTTCAAGGCTTGTGACCACCAAGGTTTGTACACCGGAACGAATACAAATACTGGTCTGCTCTTCCTTATTATAACTAATCGGTACTCGTTGGTAACATTCGACTGTCTCAACAGTTGCTCCGCGTAGTGTCGCTTGTTCGAGTAATAATTCTCGTCCACCGTTACCACGTAAAATTAACAAGTTCTTATCGGTTAATTCTGCCATTTGCGGTAAATTTAATACACCTTCGGTATTTTCCGACGTGATTGGATAACGAACAGTACATTCAGTTTGACAGGAAAAATACTGTGCCGTTCTATGTCCAACTGTAAAGTATTGTAAATCTTGACGCCAGCTAAAGCCAATATCTTTCAGGGTTTTATCCGCAAAATCGACCGCACTTTTTGAAACCAAAAACACATAATCACCACTTTTTAGTTGATTAAGTTTCGTCGGTAATTGTGCCAACTCAGCACCAGCTTCAATAGAAAGCAAAGGCAAATGCAAGGCAACCATACCGGCTTGATTCAGCTGGTCAACTAGAGCTTTTCCTCGTTCATCTGGGCGAGTAACTAGTACGGCCATGGTGATTTCCTATGCTGAGTAAATCTTCGCCAGAATCTTATCTGCGCCCTGTGCTAGAAGTTGTTCAGCAATGGTCACGCCTAATGCTTCGGCATTTTCAACCGCACTTTTACCTTCCGCACGAATAATCGCTGAACCATCAATTTCTCCGACGAGTGCTCGTAAGAAAATTTCGCCATTTTGCGCAATGGCATAGCCACCGATTGGCACTTGGCAGCCACCTTGTAAGCGGGTATTCATTGCACGCTCAGCCAAAACACAAGTCGTTGTGGTCGTATCAGAAAGAGGTGCGAGTAATGCGTTCACTTCTTCATCATCATTACGGCACTCAATACCCACTGCTCCTTGTCCGGCAGCCGGTAAAGATTGTTCAACTTCAATAAACGAGGCAATGCGTTCTGCTAGTCCTAAACGAATTAAGCCAGCGGAGGCTAAAATAATGGCATCATATTCGCCATTGTCTAATTTACTTAATCGGGTTCCCACATTGCCACGTAAGGAGCGAATATCAAGATCAGGACGTAATTGTTTTAATTGGCATTGACGACGTAAGCTTGATGTACCAACAATAGCACCTTGGGGTAATTCATCTAATGAATGGTATGTATTAGACACAAAAGCATCGCGCGGATCCTCTCGTTTACAGATTACACTTAGACCTAAACCCTCTGGAAATTCCATCGGAACGTCTTTCATTGAATGAACAGCAATATCAGCACGTTTTTCAAGTAAAGCGTTTTCTAACTCTTTAACAAATAAGCCTTTTCCACCAATTTTAGCTAAAGGAGAATCTAAGATTACATCGCCTTTCGTTACCATTGGAACTAATTCAACAGAAAGCGTTGGGTGAAATTTTTCTAATTGATCTTTTACAAAATTAGCCTGCCAAAGTGCTAAAGGGCTTTGACGGGTTGCAATTTTTAAGGTTTTAAGTACTGCCATAAATACCGCTGATTTTAAATAGAAATATGCCCTATGCTACCATTTTTAGGGCAAAAAGTCAGATCATTTAAATTTTTGATTTCCGATTAGGTAAGTGATACATTAACACCAGTTATTTGGCCATAGGTAGGAAGCCTTGAAATACGATCTCAATGAAGCTCGAAAAAGTATTGACGCACTAGACAAACGTCGTTTGGAGCGAGCACTATTGGGCTCTGGAGATGCCTTCCGACACATCGTCTCTTTGATGCCATTATTGTTGCATCTTAATCATCCCACTCTACCGGGTTATGTGGAAGATGCCCCCGCAGGCATCGCCGATTTTATTCTGTCCAATTATCAGCAAGATTTTCTTTCAAAAGAACATTCTGAACTTGCAGAAAGTGTGCAAAGTGCGGTCAATTCTGATGATGTTTTTGCACCGATTTTAGGTATTTATGTGATGGGAAGTTTTGGCTCCATTAGCCAAACCTCAGC
The DNA here is from genome assembly GCF_900638025.1 of Haemophilus parainfluenzae. NCBI lineage: Bacteria > Pseudomonadati > Pseudomonadota > Gammaproteobacteria > Pasteurellales > Pasteurellaceae > Parahaemophilus > Parahaemophilus parainfluenzae. Next base: position 449,422 of record NZ_LR134481.1, on the reverse strand, counting down.
TTCGGATCTAGATATTTGGATCTGCCATCAAGATGATTTGTCTAAACAAGATCAGCAGCGCTTAGCGGAAAAAACAAAGAAAATTAGCCAATGGGCATCGACATTTCATGTAGAAATGCACTTCTATTTGATGACGCAACAACGCTTCCGTAATGAACGTTATTCCGATCCATTAACTAAAGAAAATAGCGGTTCTGCGCAATATATGTTGCTGTTGGAAGAATTTTATCGTTCTGCGGTACGTCTTGCAGGTAAGCCATTATTGTGGCTCCATTTATGGGTGGAGCATGAAAAACGATATGAGGCAGAGGTTGCTCGTTTAGTCGCGACTGGTGAGCTTAATTTAAATGATTGGGTCGATTTTGGTGGATTGGGGCAATTCTCTGCGAGTGAGTATTTTGGCGCAAGCTTGTGGCAACTTTATAAAGGTATTGATTCGCCTTATAAATCGGTGATGAAAATCTTATTGTTAGAAACCTATGCACAAGAATACCCAAATGCGCATCTGATTGCTCGTCAATTTAAAGAAGATTTACTTTCTGGTTATCGTACAGTTACTCATCATTTTGATCCTTATATTGCGATTTTAGAGCGAATTAGTCAATATTTGATTGCACATTCAGAATTTAAGCGGCTTGATTTTGTTCGTTCTTGCTTTTATGTGAAAGCAACGGAAGATTTTGCATTATACCACGCATCAAATTGGCGTATTTCTTATATGAAAATGATGGCGCAAGAATGGGGGTGGTCGAAAGAACGCATTGAAGAATTGGATCAACGCCCAACTTGGAAAATCAAACGGGTAAAAGAAAGTCACAATAATTTGGTGAGTTTCTTGATGATGAGTTATCGAAACCTGGTTGATTTTGCACGCAAACATAAAATTAATTCTAGCGTGATCCCACAAGATATCACGGTACTTTCTCGTAAACTTTATACGGCATTTGAAGAGTTACCCGGTAAAATTACACTACTGAATCCTCAAATTTCACATAATTTAGCGGAAGATCATCTTACATTCATTGAAATTCATGGCAATAAGCACTTTAAAGATGGTTGGTATGTGGTCAATCAACCGCCACATCATATTATGTTTTCGAAAGAACGTGTAATGGAATATGGGGAAAGTTTAAATAAGGTTGTTGCATGGGCTTATTTTAATCGCTTGTTGACGGCAGAAACTCATTTACATTTAATTAGTCAAAATATCGACCAACTCACTTTACGTAATTTTGTCGCTGATTTACGATTGTTTTTCCCCCATACAAATGGTCAAGTACCGACAAATGAGGCACTTTCTTCGCAATGTGAAATCCGAGATCTTTTCATTGCGGTGAACTTGGTGAATGATCCAACGGCGCAAGTGGAAGAACTTAAATCCAATATCTCGCCAAGTGATTTATTCAGTTTTGGTCAATTAGAGCAGAGCTTAGTCGGTAGCATTGATTTCACTTACCGTAATATGTGGAATGAAATTCGAACCTTACATTTTGAAGGCCAAAATGCGATTTTGCTAGCTTTAAAGGTGCTTTCTAATAAAATTTATCAAGGCGTAAATAAACCTCGTTCTGTACAGATTTTTTGTTACAGTAAACATTATAATCGTACATTACGAAATTTAGTAAGCGCCTTGGTTAATCGTTGCATTAGTATTCAATTAGGTGATAGTCGCCCAACAACGCATTCCCGTTTACGAGTGGCTGGGAAAAACTGGCAATTCTTCTTTGAAGAAAAAGGGATTAGCTTGCAACCGATTGACGGTGGAAAAGAAAGTGCGGTCAATTTTGAAGACGTTTTACCAACTCAGTTAGAAGAGAAAGAAACTATTCCTGAAACACGCCGATATCCACCTGAAATTGATTTATTTGCCAGTGAAGGATTTTTACAGTTCTTCTTTGAAGATAATGCCGATAATAGCTTTAATGTTTATTTGTTAGATGAAAAGAATCGCCTCGAGATTTATCGTCAATGCGAAGGCTTAAAAGATGATAAAGTTCGTGAAGTGAACCAGATTTATCAATCACTCGGCTCGAAAGGTTGTAAAAATCCGTATAAAATGGTGCAACGGAATTTTAATTACCCGCAATTTTATCAATTGCATCCGATAGAAAACGGCATGCGTATTATGCCATTCAAATTTAAAAGCAAAAGGACTTGCGACTAGCTAAATCAAAACAAGCATGATTTGAGATAAATCAAATATATCTGCAACTATGCATTGGAAGATAGGTAAAATCCCGATAGAATCCCTCGTTTGAAAATCTATTGAGAAATAATCTAAGGCTGTGGACGTTTTCGCCTTCAGGCGATAGAATGTGCGCCCTCTCATCTCTTGGAGAAAATTATGCAAGAAAAGTTAAAAGTATTAATTATCGACGACCATCCATTGATGCGTCGCGGTATCAAACAATTAGTTGAATTAGAAGAGAATTTTGAAGTTGTCGCTGATGTAGGAAGCGGTACAGAAGGTATTTCCATTGCGATTCAAGAGTCACCGGATTTAATTATTTTAGATCTTAATATGAAAGGCCTCTCTGGTTTAGATACCCTTAAAGGGTTGCGTGCGGAGGGTGTTGACGCACGAATTTTGATCTTAACCGTGTCTGATGCGAAAAATGATATTTTCACGCTCATCGATGCGGGAGCTGATGGCTATTTATTGAAAGATACTGAGCCGGATGTGTTACTTGAGCAAATTAAACGCATTGCACAAGGCGAAGTAATTTTAAGCGATTCGATCAAAAATTTACTTTTAGAGCGTAAACATACGGTTGATCCCATTGATTCACTCACCGATCGAGAAATGGATGTATTACGTTTAATTGCGACAGGTTTATCGAACAAACAAATTGCGGGTCAGCTTTTCATTTCTGAAGAAACAGTTAAAGTACATATTCGTAATTTACTTCGTAAACTTAACGTTCACTCACGTGTTGCAGCAACCGTCTTGTTCTTTGAACGAAATAGTCGATAGGCAAGTTTAAAATGATAAAAAAGAGCAGTTTTTGATCTGCACCCCAAAAGTTGGACTCAACAAACCAACAATTGAGGTGCAGATTTTTTTATGGGTAAACACTACACAATCGAATTTAAATTACAGGTTCTTCAACCTATTTTGAATGGGAAAATGAGTATTAGAGAAACTGCGCGTTTTTACAATATTCCTTCCAACTCCCTAGTCGGGACATGGTTGAAACGATTTGAAAAAAGTGGCATAAAAGGACTTATTCCCCGTAAACCATCAGGACGACCGCCGATGAAACCCAAATATGCAAAAATGCCACCGCCACCCAAAACTGAAGAAGACCGTTTACGCCTGAGAATTTTACAGCTTGAAGCGGAGGTAGCCTACCTAAAGGAGTTGAGAAGGCTCAGACTTCAGGACGAAGCCGAGCAACGGAAATTATCCAAAGGTTAAGAACACGCTATCCGTTAAAATGGCTTTTAGGCTTTGCACAATTAGCGCGTAGTACGTTTTTTGCTAAACTTCAGATTAAACTGGATAAGGATGAGTTGTTGAAAAAGACCATTAAACGCATCAAAGCCAACCATCCTGATTATGGCTACCGACGTGTTCATGCCTGCTTGCCAGGCGTGAATCATAAAAAAGTTCAACGTTTAATGCAGACACTTGGGCTTCAAGTGCGGTCAAGAAAAAGCAAGAAATTTACGACCTATCGAGGCACGATAGGGGTGATTGCACCGAATCATCTTGAACGCGATTTTAGTGCAACGGCCCCGAACCAAAAATGGGTGACCGATATCACCGAGTTTAAGGCGAAAGATGGGAGCAAAGTCTATTTATCCCCAATTTTAGACTTATTTAACAATGAGATAGTTTCATATAATCTCAGCTATTCCCCAAACTGGGCGCAAGTAGAGGACATGTTAATGCAAGCCGTCAAAGGATTAAATAAAGCTTGTGGTGTCATTTTACATTCAGACCAGGGATGGCAATATCAAATGGTGGCTTATCGTCGAATCTTGGCTGAACATGGCATCATTCAAAGTATGTCGAGAAAAGGGAATTGCTTGGACAACGCCGCAATGGAAAGTTTCTTTGGACGATTAAAAACAGAATGTTTTTATGGTCGGGAATTTAACAGTAGAGAGGAGATAGTTGATGCCGTCAGGGATTATTTGGATTACTATAATCACCGACGGATTCAACTAAAATTAAAAGGACTGAGTCCGGTACAATATCGAAAACAATCCTTTAAATAACAGTCTAACTTTTTGGGGTCAGATCATTTTAACCGCTCTTTTTTGTTATTTTGGCACGCCCCGTAATAAAGGGATTGGCTCAAACGGTGCGACTGAAGTTGGCGCAGGAATATCATTAAAAATTAAGATAAATGGTTTAGGTGGCAAGATTTTTTCATTTCGCCACAAGCTTCCCATGCCGACTAATTGAATATCATCGGGTAAATTTTTGATTCCTGATTTTAATACGGCTACGGTATTTGGACGAGGGTGTCCAATAGCAATGGCAGTGCCATGTTTACGTGCATATTGAATTGCGTTCTGAAATTGCCGTTGCACATCTACTAAATTATCACTGTCATCTAAAAAGATATGGCGATCTAATACACGTATGCCTTGTTCTTTTGCTATTTTTCCTGCAACTGATTTTCCGATAGTACGACTATCTAAAAAGAATAAATGCTGCTCGCGAAGTGCGGTCATTAAATAAGTCATTAATGTGGCATCGGCCGTGGCTGCACTGCCCATATGATTATTCATTCCGATAGCGTTTGGCACAATAGATTTCGCTTTTTTTACTCGCTCATTCACTTGCGCTTCGGACAAGCCTAAAGTCAAACCACCTTCCTCAATTTTAATATTGCTGACCGGCTGCATCGGCATATGAATGAGAATATCGTGATTTTGCGCTTTCGCTTGCTGATTGCGAATTTTGGCATAGGGTGCGGCAGGAATAATCGCAACGGAGATTTCCTTTGGCATCGCTAAAATTTCTGCATCTTCTTTAGGATGATAGCCAATATCATCAATCACAATGGCTAACTTGCCTTGTGCGAAAGTAAATGTAGAGAAAAGTGCGCTTGAAAAAATAATCGTATTTTTGACCGCACTTTGAAAGAATGTTGCCATTATTTAATCCACCCAGCCGGATTCACAGGTACCCCTTTACGGCTGATACCAAAGTAAAGCGCTGGTTTAGAGAGTTCACCTGTATTCCCCACCTGTGCGATGGTTTGTCCCGCAGACACCAGCTGACCTTGCTTCACAAATACCGCTTGGTTGAAACCATACAAACTCAAGTCGCTATCGCCGTGTTTCACAATCACCATATAACCATAGCCGTTAAGATGACCTGCTAGAATGACACGACCACTTGCGATGGCTTTTACCGCTGTACCCGTTGGCGCACCGATAACCATACCTTTCCAGCGCACTTCGCCAGCTTGGATTGAGCCAAAAGAATGTAACGTCGGACCGGAAACCGGGCGACTGTATTGACGAGCTGCGGTACCTAAACCACTGGTACTATTAATCAACTTACGTTCTTGAACGGTTGGTTGGTAAGGTTTTGATGTCCGTTTTTCTTCCGCTTGTTTTTTCTGTGCAAGGGCTTCACGCTCACGTTGTTCTTGTTGGCGAGCGGCTTGTTCTGCACGTTGAATTTCTTGGCGAAGAGCATTTTCATTCGCTTTCAACGTTTCCAGCTTATTCTGATCTTTCGTTAAGTTTTTGTTGAGTGCATTTAATGTAGATTGGCGTTCTTGTTGCGCTTTTTGTAATTCTTGCTGCTGTTTCTTTTGTGTAGAAAGTTGATCGCGATGATTTTTTTGTTGCCCTGAAATCGCTTCGCGCTGTTTTGCTAAACTTTCTTGTGTCGCTTTCAGATTGTTAATCATATCAATGCGAACTTGATTTAAGTGCTGATAATATAGTTTCATGCGTTCGGCTTTTTTCGCATCTTCTGAAAGCATTCTTTCTAAGGTAGAAGGATTTACGCCTGAGCGATAAATGGCATCTATTTGCTTCGCGAGCTTCGCTTTTTGCACACGCTCTTGCTTTTCTAATTGCTTGATTTGCTTTTCGGTTTCCGCCATTTGCTTGCGAATTTCTTTTAAGCTTAATTCTGTTTCGCGTAATTCACCGACAACACTGTTAATTTTGCTTTCTTGATTTTTAAGACTGGCTTGTAATTTGGCTTGTTCTCGCTTCTGTTCAGCAATCTTTGATTCTTGTTGTTTAATTTGTTTTTGAATTTGATTGAGATCGTTGCCTTGCGCGAAAGATGAAAAGCCAAGCAGGCCGCAAGCAAAAAGTGCGGCCAGTGCTGATAAGATTTTTTTTCTACGATTGCTTTGCTGCATACATCTAAACTTGAGAGAACTAAAGGAGGAATAAAACTCAGATACTAGCATTATTTTTGAGTGGCTAAAAGTTTACAGGCAAATTTTTGCGAAAGATCAGTAAATGCCGCCTTTTTACTTTTAAACATAATGATTTTTTGCTATAACAGAGCCATTCATTTTTTTATTAATACTTAGGAGATCCTTATGGAATTAGTATTCATTCGTCACGGTTTCAGTGAGTGGAACGCAAAAAATTTATTCACCGGTTGGCGTGATGTGAATTTAACCGAGCGCGGCGTAGAAGAAGCAAAAGCAGCAGGTAAAAAATTGTTCGAGAAAGGCTATGAATTTGATATTGCCTTCACTTCTGTTTTAACTCGTGCAATCAAAACCTGTAACATCGTGTTAGAAGAATCTCACCAATTATGGATTCCTCAAGTGAAAAACTGGCGTTTAAATGAGCGTCACTACGGTGCATTACAAGGCTTAGATAAAAAAGCAACCGCAGAACAATACGGTGACGAACAAGTTCATATCTGGCGTCGTTCTTATGACATTTCTCCTCCAGATTTAGATCCAAAAGATCCAAACTCAGCCCATAACGACCGTCGTTATGCAAACATCCCATCTGACGTGGTACCAAACGCAGAAAACTTAAAATTAACCTTAGAACGCGCGTTACCATTCTGGGAAGATCAAATTGCACCAGCAATGCTTTCTGGTAAACGTGTTTTAGTGGTGGCGCACGGTAACTCACTTCGTGCATTAGCAAAACACATTATCGGTATTTCTGATGCGGAAATCATGGATTTTGAAATCCCAACCGGTCAACCGTTAGTGTTAAAACTTGATGATAAATTAAACTACGTAGAACACTACTATCTTTAATTTATAAATGATTTCAAAGTGCGGTTAATTTTGACCGCACTTTTTGTTTAAGGAGAATAACGGATGAAAAAATTACTTGCGGTGATTTTTGCCTTGTTACCTGTTTTGGTCTTTGCTGCATCGCCAAATCATACGGCAAAATCAACTCAATCGAAGACAGTTAAAACGGCAGTTAAAAAAGTGGAAGTCAAGAAAGCCACTACGCCTAAAGCCGTAGTCAAAACAGCGAAAAAGAAAGCCGATGCCAAAAAAGCAGAAGCGAAAAAGCCAACTAAAATTGCCGAAGCGAAAAAAGCGGTAACGAAAAAAGAAAAAATGAAAAATAAAACGACAAATAAAGCCGCTAAAGCAGAGTCGACAAAAACGAAAGGCAAACAGCCAGTAGAAGAAACTAAGCAAACTGCAGTAAAAGACAAAAAGACGGTAGCGAAAAGTAAGCAAAGTGCAGTTAAAGAATCAGCTAAACCTGAAAAAGTGATTGCTAAAAAAACACCCGCGGCTAAAACCGAAGTGAAGAAAGCAGAACCAAAAGCGGTTGAAAAAGTGACTGAAAATAGCGTGGAAGCTGTTAGTCAGAAAACAACGAATACCGTGACAAAATCCGTTGTTGTGCCAAGATGTAATGATTCAAAAGTTTTTGCCGTATTATCTGATGCGTTCCACAAGCAAGGTATTGCAACTAATACACCAATGACTGTAAAACAGATTATCCAAGCACATGAAACACAATCTTACCCACAACAAGGCATTCGGAGTTGTAACGCTATAGTTAGAACTAATGGCGTTAAATATGTTACGAATTACAGCATTATCTTGAATGATAAAGGCTTTTTTGTGCAAGTTGAAAACGCACAACCCGCTCAACGTTTCTAATCTTAACGTGCGTTATTTAAATGAAGTTGTTTGAATAGCGCACGCATTTCTTCTTCATTCAAACAGCGATATTCACCATTACTTAGTCCATCAAGTGTTAAACGGCTCATTTGATAACGGATGAGACGCAATGTCGGAAAGCCGATATGTGCCGTCATTCGACGTACTTGTCGATTACGCCCTTCGCTAATTTTAATTTCCAACCAGCTCGTTGGAATACTTTGACGTTCACGAATAGGTGGGTTGCGAGGCCAGAGAAAATCTGGTTCTGAAATCAACCGCACTTTTGCCGGTTTCGTCATTCCATCTTTCAATTCAACGCCTTTGCGGAGTTTGTCTAAGTCAGTTTCTTCAGGAATGCCTTCCACTTGCACAAAATACGTTTTTTCTGTTTTAAACTTAGGATCCGCCAAACGATGTTGCACTTCACCATTATTCGTTAAAATCAGCAGCCCTTCACTATCACGATCCAATCGTCCTGCCGCATACACATTAGGAATGGTAATAAAATCTTTTAATGTAGCTCGGCCACTTTCATCGGTGAATTGTGTCAGTACATCAAACGGTTTATTAAATAAAACAACGATTGTTTGTTCTAATGTAAGTGGCTTTGCTTTTGGCTTAAATGAACGAGTAGGTTTTGCCGTTCGTTTGGTTGTAAATGAGTGAGAAGAGAAAGATTTTGACATATATTTATTCAGTAAAAAGAGAAAAAAGGCGGATTTTACTCCGCCCTCTTATATTACCATTGATAACGATAAACTGCTTGAATTGCATAAGGTTTATCGAAGTTTTTACCATCTGCACTGCTCACTTCTAAACCAATACGGTGGTTGGCAAATCCCGCATTTAAACCGACCGCACTTTCAAAACGTCCACGGCTACTTGCAACATCAAGTGCGCTGTTTGCGTAATGAATTTTGCTATTACGGTTTTTGCTGGTAATTGCATTGACTGCTGCGTAAGGTTGTAAATTCCAACCATTACTTAATGCAAAGCCTTTGGCTGCACGTAAACCAATTCGAGAATACACAGAAGATAAGCTATCTTCATTCTCTTGTGATGAAATATGCGTCCACGCTAATTGTGCTTGCGGAGTAATTGTCCAATCGTTCGCAAGGTTAAAGCGTTTGCCTAATTCACTCGAAATAGTATAAGCGTTGTAATGGCGTTTTTCAGTGTGATCTGAGTTAGCATGTAAACGGCTGTATTTCACGATGTTATCTACATAAATACCGTTATCTGCAAGGTAAGCTGCATATAAACCCATGCTGTTGCTTCTTACTTTGCCATCACCATAATGACCATTGAAATCAACGTTAGCTTGGCTACGACCTACAAATCCACCAACACGGAGATTATCTGTTACAGCAGCATCAGCGCCCACTTGTAAGCTATGTACGTTTTGTTTAAAGCCAGCAGTTTCACTCTCACCAGTCGAAAGTGCGGCTAATTTTTGGCGAGAATTCACATTACGAACCCATACATTACCTTTTTCACCGTTTTTCACTTCGCCTAGACGTTGATGGATGCCACTTAAATCATCTTCCACTAAACGCAATTGTGCTTGGCGAAGAGAAACTTGTGCATTTGCTAAGTTTGAAAGTAACGGTTCGCTTGGTAGAACTGCTGGTGGTACTACTGGATTACTTGGGGTTACTACTGGGGTGCTAGGCGTTACTGCAGGTTTGCTTGGAGTCACCACTTGTTTGCTTGGTGTAACTGGTGCAACAGGTGGAGTTGGGGTGACTTCATTTTTAGAGTTCGCTAACACCCAATTATTTCCTTCTTTTGTGAGGAAGTATTGGTAAGCCCCTAAATCTACACGATTATTCGGGTTCGTTAAGCTAAATGCAGCGTTACCACCATGGGTTTCGACAAGTGTCACTTTACCGTTAGCAACATTTGCGCCTTGGTTCGTTACCCCAATTTTATGATTACCTTCAGCAGTGCCTTGAACAATGATTTTATTTGAATTGTTATTTTCAATATTGGTGTAAAGATTAAATGTGCCAGAGCCAGTAAGATTTCCCGTGATAGTTAATACAGCGTAAGGCGCTTTGGTGTTAGTTAAGGAAACGGCTGAATTATTTAAATGCAAGTCAGTTACTTCTGAGTTATTAACTAAACCCCATGTAGAATTGTTAGTGAGGTTTAATGTAACAGGCGTTTTATTTTTGTTGTCGTATTGTTTTACCACACCATTCAACTGAGAGTTATCTGCATTCAAAATAAATCTCGGTGAACTTGTCTTTTCACCTTCAGCTAAGTCCGTATAGGCTAGTTCAGGCATGTTTAACCCTACAAGCACTTTTGCATCAGGTACTTTAGTATTTTTTAGATTAACGATAGTTGAGTCGTAATTATTTGTTTCATCTCGAGAATCTTGTCTATTGGTAAAAATAACCACATCTCCAGTGTTATTTTTAATGTTAGAATTTGTAATGTTGGTTACGCCACCATCAAGTACAAAACCTAAACCTTTACTTTGACCTTTCGTTTCAATTGTGAGCAAGCTGTCTTCAATATTTAATGTAGTATTCTCAGCTGCGTATGCAATAGTCGTTGATTTATCGATACCAACTGGTTGTAGCGTGATATCTAAATTTTTGATATGTAATGTTGAGTTTTCGGCACCTATAGCAGTGCTGCTATCTTCTCCCAGAAAAATAGAGGAGTGGGTAATATTTGCTGTAGATTTATCAAATAGTTGGTAGCCTATGCTCTCTTTAGCTGAACTAACAATACTAACTGAATCAATATCGATGGTGCTATTACCTTGAAGATTAAATGCTGAATTTCCTAAAACAGGCTCTCCATCTGCATCAACTGTAGAAAGCCCTTCAAATAAATTGATATTACCGAAATGAAATTTAAGGTTTGAATCTCTTAAATGAAAAACCGAACTTTCAGGAAAAGCTTTCGATAATGTGAAAGTGCTATTAGGTTTGATTTCTAATGAGGTAGATCCATTAGAAAATCGAGGATCGAGGAAAATTAATGATTCTGTTGGATAATCCTCATTCTTTAAACCATTTTTTAGCCGAAAAGATACATCTGCAAGATTATTTTTATTTGTTAAATCATAGCCATAATCTGAATTAAAATTCATATTTTTTACTTCAGAGTCAGTTCTTTCCGGATTCTTATATACGGTACCTTCATATAGTTTATAATCAATAGCCCACGCTGAATTTACTAATCCTAACGCCACAGCCACCAAGCTCACTTTAAAAGTGCGGTTAAAAATTTTGTTGTTTTTCATATGAATTCCTTGGGATTATAAAAAAAGCCAACTTATTGAATAAGCTGACTTAAATTTTATCGATTTAATGATTAACCTGCAACAGCGATACGTTTCATATCTGTCATGTAACCACGTAACTCTTGACCGATTAATTCAACTGGGTGGTTACGGATTGCATCATTTACATCGCGTAAAGTGATGTTGTCGATAGCGACTGCCGGTGTTGGTTCACCTAAGTCACCTTTTTGTAAGGTTGGGATGATTTCTTTAGCAAGAGTTGGCGTTGCTACGTTAGAGAATAAGTAGTTACCGTATTCTGCTGTATCAGAAATGACCACGTTCATTTCATATAAGCGTTTACGCGCGATGGTGTTTGCGATTAACGGTAATTCGTGAAGTGATTCATAGTAAGCTGATTCTTCATAGATACCGCTTGCCACCATTGCATCAAAGGCTAATTCAACACCTGCTTTCACCATTGCTACCATTAACACGCCGTTATCAAAGTATTCTTGTTCAGAAATTTTGATACCGTCTGCTTTTGGTGCATTTTCAAAGGCGGTTTTGCCGGTTGCTTCACGCCATGCGAATAAATCTTTGTCTCCGTTTGCCCAGTCAGCCATCATGGTTGCTGAGAAGTGACCGCTGATGATGTCATCCATGTGTTTGTAATATAAGAAGCCCAGGCTTTCTTTGATTTGCTCAGCTAGTTCAAATGCACGTAATTTTGCGCTGTTTGATAAGCGATCCATCATTAATGTGATACCGCCTTGTTTTAATGCTTCAGTAATGGTTTCCCAACCGTATTGGATCAATTTGCCTGCGTATGCTGGATCTTTACCGTCAGCAACAAGTTTGTCGTAACATACGATTGAACCTGCTTGTAACATACCGCAAAGAATGGTTTGTTCACCCATTAAGTCAGATTTTACTTCTGCGACAAATGAAGACTCTAAAACACCTGCTTTATGACCACCAGTTGCGGCAGCCCATGCTTTTGCGATCGCCATACCTTCGCCTTTCGGGTCATTTTCAGGGTGAACCGCGATTAATGTTGGTACGCCGAAACCACGTTTGTATTCTTCACGTACTTCAGTGCCCGGACATTTTGGTGCAACCATCACAACTGTAATGTCTTTACGGATTTGCTCACCCACTTCAACGATGTTGAAACCGTGAGAGTACCCGAATGCAGAATCTTTTTTCATTAAAGGCATCACATCAGCCACCACTTTAGAGTGTTGTTTGTCGGGTGTTAAGTTTACGACTAAATCTGCAGTTGGAATTAATTCTTCATAAGTACCTACTTTAAAACCATTTTCAGTTGCGCGTTGGAATGAAGCACGTTTTTCCGCAATTGCTTCAGGGCGTAAGGCGTAGCTAATATCTAGGCCAGAATCACGCATATTCAAACCTTGGTTTAAACCTTGCGCACCACAGCCCACGATAACGATTTTTTTGCCTTTTAAGAAGTTTGCTTCATCTGCAAATTCTTCGCGATCCATAAAACGACAACGACCTAATTGGTCTAATTTTTCGCGTAAATTTAATGTGTTGAAATAGTTAGCCATTTTTCATCCTTTGTATGATGTTGATTAATTTTTGTATGATGTTGTGTTTGCATATTTTTTGTTGTGGTTTGATTATAGGATTTTTTATGATTGCGTAAAGTGATATTATGGGAATGTAATGTTGCAATTTTGGCAATAATTGGGTGAGCTTTTATTAATGAATTTCTTGTTTTTGTAGTACCAAATCTCCCCCTACCCCTCTTTGCTAAAGAGGGGATTTCTTTACAAAATACAAAGATGTGCGAGTAATTAACATCAAATATGCTAATGGGTGTGATGAATAATCTAACTGAATTAGTTATAACTGATTAACTAAAGTTTCTTTTATGTTGAAAAAACATTTGATTCTTTGCTTGATTTTTACGGTAATCCAAATGAAATATGCAAATAAGTAATTATGATATAAAAATATAAATGAGCCAGTTTCCAGTAATTGACTAAAGAATTCCCCTCTTTAGCAAAGAGGGGTAGGGGGAGATTTGGCACTACAAAAAAACGAAGAAATTAATTTTTACTATAGATAAAAAAGTTATGGAATTTAACGACCTACAAATATTCATTCACCTCAGTGATACAAAAAACTTCGCCAAAACTGCGACCCAAAACCACATGTCTCCCTCTACGCTTTCACGTCAGATTCAACGAATGGAAGAAGAATTAGAACAGCCTTTATTTATTCGTGATAATCGACAAGTGCGTTTAACCGAACAAGGTGAGAAATTTCTGCAATTTGCGAAAACGGAATGGCAAAACTGGCAACAGTTTAAGCGCCAACTGCGGGATAATTCATCGGAATTAAGCGGAGAATTACGCTTATTTTGTTCAGTAACCGCTTCATATAGCCACTTACCACAGGTGTTAGCCAAATTTCGTTCTCGTTATCCGAAAGTTGAAATCCAACTGACGACTGGTGACCCAGCCTCTGCAGTGCAATTTATTCAATCAGAACAAGTGGATCTCGCTTTGGCAGGGAAACCCAACAATCTACCGACGGGATTGGAATTTTATAAGATTGATGATATTTCCCTTTCATTAATTGCACCACGAGTCGCTTGTTTAGCCACACAATTATTACAAGAAGAACCTATCAATTGGCAGCAAATGCCTTTCATTTTGCCGTTAGATGGAATGGCACGCCAGCGTATTGAACAATGGCTACGTAGCAAACACATTAAACATCCAAAAATTTATGCCACTGTGGCAGGGCATGAAGGTATCGTGCCAATGGTGGCGCTCGGTTTTGGATTAGCCATGTTGCCGGATGTGGTGATTGATAATAACCCTATGTCAAAAGACGTGTCTCGTTTAAATTTAGACAATCCCATTGAGGCATTTGATTTAGGTGTTTGTGTGCAAAAAAGAAATTTAGCAAATCCCCTAATTCGTGCATTTTGGGAGATGTTAGACTAAAATAATAAGCAAAATTAACCTAAGGATTTATTATGTTAAGAGGCGTACTCATTTCACTTTTAGCCTCATTTTTATTTGGCTATATGTATTATTTTTCCACGCTGCTGAAACCGCTCAGCGGCACGGATATTTTCGGTTACCGAATGCTGTTTACATTCCCTTTTGTTGCCCTTTCCGTCATCATGTTTAAACAAAAACAGGCTTTGGTTGAGCATTTAAAACGCATTAAACAACAACCGCTCTTTGCCCTTTCCTATATTATTTGTGGCGCATTAATGGGTTATCAAATGTGGCTCTTTTTGTGGGCCCCCAATAATGGTAGCTCCTTAAGTGTTTCTTTCGGTTATTTATTGTTGCCAATTGTGATGGTGGCCGCAGGGCGGATCATTTTTAAAGAACGAATTTCAACATTGAAATTCATTGCCGTGTTAATTGCGGCAATCGGAGTGATTTCTAACATCATTTTAAAAGGTGGCTTATCTTGGGAAGCTATTGTCATTTGTGTTGGCTACACGACTTATTTCTCTCTAAGAAAAGCCTTAAAAAATACCGATCTTGGCGCATTTTGTTTAGAAATGATCGCATTACTACCAGTAAGCGTTTACTTTGCACTCCAAACCGATTTTGCCACCGTACAGGAATCGAATCCTAATATTTGGGGATTATTGGTATTACTCGGGCTTATTAGTGGTGCGGCATTAATCGCTTACGTTATTGCCAGCAATATGCTGCCGATGAATTTGCTTGGCCTTTTAGGTTATGTTGAAACCATTTTGATGGTGATTATTTCATTTTTGATTGGAGAGGAAATGGATGCGGACAGCTATCCGTTATTCATTTGTTTAGTATTGGCGATGAGCCTGATTATTTTTGATGGCGTGTATAAACAGCGCGCAAAGGGAAAAAATCATGTCGTTTAAAGAAATTAGCCCAGAACAAGCGTGGGAAATGATGCAAAATGGCGCCATGCTTGTAGACATTCGGGATCCACAACGTTTTACCTATTCCCATGCGAAAGGGGCGTTTCATTTAACCAACCAAAGTTTTTTACAATTTGAAGGGTTGGTGGATTTCGATTCCCCGATTATTGTGAGTTGTTATCATGGTATAAGCAGCCGAAATGTGGCGACTTTCCTCGTTGAGCAAGGCTATGAAAATGTGTTTAGCGTCATTGGGGGATTTGATGGTTGGGAGAAGGCAGGTTTACCAATAGAAACGGCTTATTAATATTTTTCGTTGATTTAAAATGTTGTTAATCTGATGCCTATTTTCTAATAGGGGGAATTCAGTAGACATAAAATCGGCTTAATAAATAAAAAGTGCGATGAAATCTGATTTCACCGCACTTTTTCTTGATTTAGGCTTATTGTCCCACTTTCTTTAACAACTCATTCGCCGCTAAAATACCAAGATTATTCGACGCGAGTGGACTGTCACCAGTTAGTACATTACGATCGTTGTTTACTTGACCAGTAATGCCTTCATTCAATATTTTCATTCCTAAAGCTTCTAGACGCTCAGCCAATAACCATTGTAATTTGCCCGGAATGTAGCCGATATCCACGTTTGCGCCTTCATCTAATGCGTCTGGGAACACGCAGATTTCATAGCCTTTGAATGGGAAATCTTCTGGTTTTTCGCCCACGCTTGCCGCTAAGAATGCCGCAGGGCCATGACATAAGCTGATGATATATTTATCATTTTTAAGCGCCCAGTTTAACACAGCTTTCATATCGGTGCTGAACGGTAAGCCGTGCAATGCTGCGTGGCCACCAGGGATGAACACGCCTAGGTATGGCGAATCTTCCGCAGTTACTTCCGCCAACATATCCGCTAATTTACGTGGACTTTTGAATTTAGGCAAGTAGGTTTCGTATAAGCCCATCACCGCTTCATCTTCTGTTGGCATAGCCCACATTTCAAATTTTACCGAGTTACCTGAAAGGGTTGCTACTTCAATTTCAAAACCGGCGTGGTGAATGTGTAACATTGGCAACATTGTTTCTACAGGGTGATTACCTGTTGAGAATAATTTGCCATTTTTCATTTCAAGATAACGCTCGTCTGATGCGACCATTAAAATTTTGTGTTTGCCGCCTGTGTAAGGTTTGTTGAATTTAAAACCGTCGAAATCCGTTTTTTTCGCCACATATTGGCTTAATGAGTACGTTGAAGGGAAAAACGCATTATGTTCTGCACGGTCTGCCACAGGACTTTTGAGATCTGCCATTTTGTTCTCCTAATGTTAAAAGAAAATTTAAAACAGGTTATTTGTCGTAATGATGTGAAGTATAGCCTAGTTTTTTGAACTGAAAATCAATAAAATGAGAATAAACTATTCTTAAAAAAGGAATAATGATGAATAAATTAGAGGCTCTTCGCTATTTTTGCTCCGCAGCTGAAACCTTAAATTTTCGCGAAACGGCTCAGCGGCTTGCCGTTTCACCTCAAGTGGTAACAAGAATGATCGCCGATCTTGAGGCTTTATTAGGTGAAAGTGTGTTTAAACGTAACACACGAAATATCAAGCTAACAGAGTTTGGCGAACAATTTTTGCCGAAAGCCACACAATATTTGGCGGAAGGTGAACGGCTATTTTCCATAAACAATGTGAAAGATAAAGCAATGCAAGGCGTCGTGAGAATTACTTTGCCTCCGATGCCTTATAACGATGAAATTTTGTTTGAATTATTAACTGCACTTGAGCTTTACCCGGATATTGCGATTGACTGGTGGGTGGGCATTGATAAGCTCAAAAGTGTGGATGACCAGATCGATATTGGCTTGCGAATTTGTCAAGAACCCGAGTTGGATTGGGTGGCGCAGCATATTTGCACTTTTTCGGAAAAAATTGTCGCTTCGCCAACTTTGCTCAAGCGATTAGATTTTCCTAAAGATCTGCAAGATTTAGCTCAAAATTATCCGCTGAGTGGTTTGATTGACCCTAAGCTTAAACGTATTTGGCAGTGGCAAATCAATGCTGAACAACGCTTTATGCCAAACCGCGCGATTTTTTTCGCCTCAGATGTGCAAAGCGAACTGCAATCAGCATTGGCTGGACGCACGTGCTCTTATCTCATCAACAGTATTTGTGATCCCTATTTAGAAAACGGTCAATTGGTGGAGCTCTTCCCTGAAATTGAAAAGCAAAAATGGCAACTTTATTTATATCGACCATATCAAACGATTGTTGCCGAGCGGGTGATATGGGTATATAACAAACTAAAAGAGATCTTGTTAACGAAAATGGTTAAGGCATAAAAACCTGGCGAGATTATCTCGCCAGGTTTTTTTCACGATAGCTTATCCACAATCGCTTTCAACATCGTATAAGATTGGGCTTGTTTTTGTTCATCAAAAATATAGCTCACCGCCATAATTTCATCAAAATGCAACCGTTCACGTAATTGCTTGAGTTGAAAATCCACGCTTTCAGGACTACCGATAAGCGAACAAGCAGTCATTTGTTCCACTACGGCACGCTCTTGGTTGTAAATCGGGATCTCCTCGAAATCGACTGGACCAAAGTGCGGTTTCTTTTGGGCGTGCATTTGAGCTTTCCAAACATCTTCCTCTGATGCCAAAGGCGGTTGTAAATTTTGTTGTGCGTTAGTGACCACATTTAAGAAAAATAGTGTTTGTGTTGTCACCAGTTGTTTTGCTTCTTTATCGGTTTTGGCAACAATCGCGTTCACACCTAAAATGACATAAGGCTCAGCAAGATAAGTTGATGGTTTGAAGTTTTTGCGGTAAATCTCTACCGCCATTTCCATCATGCGTGGCGCAAAGTGTGAAGCAAAGGCATAAGGCAAGCCAAGTTCTGCCGCAAGATAGGCACTTTCGGTGCTGGATCCCAAAATATAAAATGGTATATTCAAGCCAGCGGAAGGGTAAGCTGAAACAGGGTTGCTATCTTTAAAATAACCACGAAGTTCCGCAATTTCCGCAGGGAAATCCAGACTGTTTCGCCCACGACGAAGTGCCGCAGCTGTTTGCATATCCGTTCCTGGCGCACGTCCTAAACCGAGTTCAACACGGTTTGGATAAAGCGTCTCCAGTGTGCCATATTGCTCAGCCACCACATAAGGAGAATGATTCGGTAACATCACACCACCTGACCCCACGCGCAAGGTCCTCGTATTGGCTAGCGTATGCTGAATTAAAAGTGCGGTCGCTGAACTCACCAAATTTTTCATATTATGATGCTCAGCAATCCAATAGCGTTCAATGCCAATGTTCTCAGCATGTTTTGCAAGGCTTACCATAGACTCAACCGCTTGCAAATAAGTTTGCCCTTCTCTAACAGGGGCGAGATTAAGAATAGAGAGCTTCATTTTATTTCCTCGTGATTGATTTGTTGAGCGTCATTATACGTGTTTTTTCAGGCTGAAATATCGATAAAATTGGAATAGACTGTTCCGAGAAAAGGAAAAATATTGCAAAATAGGCACAAATTCAGATGTATTCGAAAAAATGATTGTATTTAATAATATTTCCCTAAAGCGCGGGCAAACCGAATTGCTCGAGAATGCCACGGCAACCATCAATCCGAAACAAAAAGTCGGTTTGGTAGGTAAAAATGGTTGCGGTAAGTCTTCTCTTTTTGCTCTATTAAAAAAAGAATTAACGCCAGAGGGTGGCGAGGTCACTTATCCATCCAACTGGCGGGTCTCTTGGGTGAATCAAGAAACGCCCGCATTGGATATTCCCGCCATTGATTATGTGATTCAAGGGGATCGCGAATATTGCCGTTTGCAGCAGGAACTTAACGAAGCCAATGAACGTAATGATGGCCATGCGATCGCACGTATTCACGGGCAGTTAGAAACCTTGGATGCTTGGACGATCCAATCTCGCGCAGCATCTCTATTGCATGGTTTAGGCTTTAACCAAGAAGAAATCGCTCAACCAGTGAAATCCTTCTCCGGTGGTTGGCGAATGCGCTTGAATTTGGCGCAAGCATTGCTTTGTCCATCGGATTTATTATTGCTGGATGAGCCGACCAACCATTTGGATTTGGATGCGGTTATTTGGTTAGAACGTTGGTTAGTACAATATCAAGGCACCTTGGTATTAATTTCCCACGATCGTGATTTTCTCGATCCGATTGTGACAAAAATCCTCCATATCGAAAATCAGAAGCTCAACGAATACACGGGCGATTATTCTTCCTTTGAAGTGCAACGGGCAACTAAATTGGCTCAACAAACAGCGATGTATCGTCAACAACAACAAAAGATCTCTCATTTACAAAAATATATCGACCGCTTTAAAGCCAAAGCGACCAAAGCCAAACAAGCACAAAGCCGTATGAAAGCATTAGAGCGTATGGAACTGATTGCACCGGCTTATGTGGATAATCCTTTTACTTTTGAATTCCGTCCACCATTATCCTTACCGAATCCTTTAGTGATGATTGAGCAGGCGAGTGCGGGTTATGGTAGTGGAGAAAGTGCGGTAGAAATTTTAAGTAAAATTAAGTTGAATTTAGTGCCAGGTTCGCGCATTGGTTTGCTCGGAAAAAATGGTGCGGGAAAATCAACCTTGATTAAACTTTTAGCGGGAGAACTGACCGCACTTTCAGGCACAGTGCAGTTGGCAAAAGGTGTTCAGCTTGGCTATTTTGCCCAGCATCAATTAGATACTTTGCGCGCAGATGAATCCGCTCTCTGGCATATGCAGAAACTTGCTCCCGAGCAAACGGAGCAGCAGGTTCGAGATTATTTGGGCAGTTTTGCTTTCCACGGCGATAAAGTAAATCAAGCGGTGAAATCCTTTTCAGGTGGTGAAAAAGCTCGTTTGGTGTTGGCGTTGATTGTTTGGCAACGACCGAATTTGCTGTTACTTGATGAACCAACTAACCATTTGGATTTGGATATGCGTCAGGCATTAACGGAAGCGCTGGTGGATTACGAAGGTTCTTTGGTAGTGGTATCTCACGATCGGCATTTATTACGCAATACCGTGGAAGAATTTTATTTAGTTCACGATAAAAAGGTGGAAGAATTTAAAGGCGATTTAGAAGACTATCAAAAATGGCTGAGTGAACAAAACAGCACGCCTGAAAATAAAGCCTCAGAAAAAGTTGGTGATAATGAAAATTCGGTTCAAAATCGTAAGGAACAAAAACGCCGTGAAGCTGAACTTCGCCAACAAACTGCGCCTCTTCGTAAACAAATCTCTCAATTGGAGGAAAAAATGAATAAGCATGCCTCCAAACTTGCGGAGATTGAAAACCAATTGGCTGATTCCGAACTCTACAGCGCAGAAAATAAAGAAAAATTGACCGCACTTTTGGCACAGCAAGTAGAGGTGAAGAAAGCGTTGGAAGAAGTCGAAATGGATTGGTTAGCAGCCCAGGAAGAATTGGAAGCAATGCTACAAGCATAGGGATAGCGTATGAGTCAAAGTCTTTTCCAACATACAAAACACGAAGAATACTGCCCACAATGCGGCGCGCCTTTACAAATAAAACAGGGTAAAAAAGGACTGTTTTTAGGTTGCTCTGCTTATCCTGAATGTGATTATTTGCGTCCTTTGCAACGATCGGAGCATAAAGTATTAAAAACACTTGATGAAATTTGCCCAAAGTGCGGTAATTTATTGCAGTTGAAACAAGGCAGTTTTGGGATGTTTATTGGTTGTAGTCATTATCCTGAATGTGATTTTGTGGTGCGGGAAGAATCTGAGTCTGAGGAAAAAATTGCTTGTCCTGAATGTAAAACGGGGTATTTGATTTCTCGTCGGGGTCGCCAAGGAAAAATTTTTTACGGCTGTGATAATTTCCCTAAATGTAAATTTTCTTTGCCTGCCAAGCCTTATACCGTGCCTTGCCCAACGTGCCATTTCCCACTTTCCTTGTTAAAAAGCGACAATGTAGAGAGAAATGGAGAGAAACAAGTTTTCCAGTGTGCAAATAAAACTTGCCGTCATATTTTTGAGCAATAAAAGTAAAAGAGTGAAATGAATAGAGAACAAATCGCCAACGCCCTTCGACAAAATCAAGTGGTCGCTTATCCCACTGAAGCTGTATTTGGCTTGGGCTGTAATCCGCAAAGTGAAAGTGCGGTAAAAAAATTACTTGATTTAAAGCAACGTCCAGTGGAAAAAGGGTTGATTTTAGTGGCGCCTAGCTTGGATTTTTTCCGTCCTTTTGTTGATTTTGAACAGATTAACGATGAACAGTTTTCTCGCTTGCAAGGTAAATATGAACGTCCAACGACTTGGATTGTGTCAGCTAAATCGACAACCTCGTATTTTCTCACAGGCAAATTTGATAGCATCGCAGTACGTTTGTGTGATCACCCGTCTGTGAAAGCCTTATGCGAACTGACGGGTTTCGCATTAACTTCGACTAGCGCTAATCTGACTGGTGAGCCACCTTGCCGCACCGCCGATGAAGTGCGGTTACAATTCGGTGCAGATTTTCCAGTATTAGATGAAACTGTGGGCGGTGCACTCAATCCATCCGAAATTCGAGATTTGCGCACAAATCAACTTTTTAGACAGGGATAATTTATGGATCTTTATGCGGTGTGGGGGAATCCGATTGCGCAAAGTAAATCTCCGTTAATTCAAAGTCAGTTAGCCGCGCAAACGCATCAAACAATGGAATACATTGCAAAATTAGGTGATCTTGATACTTTTGAAAAACAGCTTTTGGCATTTTTTGAGGATGGTGCAAAAGGTTGCAATATTACTTCGCCTTTTAAAGAACGAGCTTATCAGCTGGTAGACGAATATAGTCAACGAGCAAAACTGGCGGAAGCCTGCAATACTCTCAAAAAACTCGATGATGGAAAACTTTATGCGGATAACACTGATGGGATTGGCTTAGTGACGGATTTGGAGCGTTTAAATTGGCTTCGTCCAAATCAGCTCGTATTAATCTTGGGGGCGGGCGGAGCAACAAAAGGCGTATTATTGCCACTTTTGCAAGCTCAACAAAATATTGTCCTTGCCAACCGCACTTTTTCGAAAGCCAAAGAATTAGCTGAAAGATTTCAGCCTTACGGCAATATTCAAGCTGCCTCAATGGATGCTATTCCGCTACAAACTTATGATTTGGTGATTAATGCGACTTCAGCTGGATTAAGTGGTGGAACAGCTACAGTTGATACTGAAATTTTAAAATTGGGCTTGGCTTTTTATGATATGCAATATGCGAAAGGCACAGACACGCCATTTATCGCATTATGCAAAAGTTTAGGTTTAACCAATGTTAACGATGGCTTTGGAATGTTGGTCGCGCAAGCAGCACATTCTTTCTATTTATGGCGAGGCGTAATGCCAGATTTTGTGGCAGTTTATGAGCAGCTTAAAAAGGAGATGTTATGATGACTCGATGCCCTTGGGTTGGCGAACAACCTATTTATATTGATTATCATGACAATGAATGGGGAAAGCCTGAATTCGACAGCCAAAAGCTATTTGAAAAAATTTGTTTGGAAGGGCAGCAAGCGGGGCTTTCGTGGATTACGGTTTTGAAAAAACGTGAATCTTACCGTGTAGCCTTTCATCAATTTGAACCGAAAAAAATCGCAAAAATGACCGCACTTGATATTGATGCTTGTATGCAAAATACAGGATTAATTCGCCATCGAGCCAAGTTAGAGGCTATTGTCAAAAATGCTAAAGCTTATTTGGCGATGGAAAAGTGCGGTGAAAATTTCAGTGATTTTATTTGGTCATTTGTAAATCATAAACCGATCGTCAATGATGTGCCTGATTTGCGATCTGTGCCAGCTAAAACAGAAGCATCGAAAGCACTTTCTAAAGCCTTAAAAAAACGTGGTTTCGTCTTTGTTGGCGAAACCACGTGCTATGCTTTTATGCAATCTATGGGGTTAGTCAACGACCATATAAATGGCTGTTGTTGTAAGTGATATTCCAGTATAATCCTCTTTAATTTCATCTGAATAAAAACTGAATTATGAATAAAAAATATACCTTAATTTCAATCTCAATTCTGACCGCACTTTATAGTCAACAAAGTCTGGCAAATCTGCATGCTCAATGTTTACTTGGTGTGCCTCATTTTACTGGTGAGGTCGTGAAAGGTGATGCCAATAATTTGCCGGTTTATATTGAAGCAGATAAAGCAGAGATTAATCAGCCTACCCTGGCGATTTATCAAGGCAATGTGGATTTGAAACAAGGAAACCGACATTTAGTTGGTAATTCAGTTGAAGTTAAACAAACTGGTGAAGGTGAACAAGCCCAACGTTGGGCTTATTTGCGAGGTGGATTTGATTATAAAGACAATCAAATCAATCTATTAGGTAATGATGCGAGTTTTAATTTAGATAGTAAAAACGGTAATGTAACTAATGCGGATTACCAACTTGTAGGACGTCAAGGTCGCGGTACAGCACAAGAAATCGAATTAAGTAACGATTATCGCTTAATGAAAAATGCGACATTTACCTCTTGTTTACCAGATGATAATGCTTGGGCGGTAGATGCCTCTGAGATTCGTCAGCACATTAAAGAAGAATATGCTGAATTTTGGCATGCACGTTTTAAAGTATTAGGTGTGCCAGTATTCTATACTCCTTATCTACAATTACCGATTGGTGATCGTCGTCGTTCAGGTTTATTAATGCCAACAGTCGGTCATTCTAGTCGTGATGGCTTTTGGTATAAACAACCAATTTATTGGAACATTGCACCAAATTACGATGCTACATTTGCACCAAAATATATGTCACAGCGTGGCTGGCAATTAAATGGTGAGTTCCGTTATTTAACACCGGTTGGTGAGGGTAAGCTTGCGGGCGAATATTTAGGACGAGATCGTTACGATGAATATATCAGCGAGAGTCGTAAACGTCATTTATTTTATTGGAATCACAACTCTTCTTTTCTTGAAAATTGGCGTTTGAATATTGATTATACTAAAGTCAGTGATAACCGCTACTTCACTGATTTTGATTCGGATTATGGCAGCAGCACAGACGGTTATGCCAACCAACATGCTCGTATTGCGTATTATCAGCCAAACTATAATTTTGCGATTTCAGCTCGTCAGTTTCAGATTTTTGATGAAGTTTCCGTTGGGCCGTATCGTACGATGCCACAAATGGACTTCAATTATTATAAAAATGATTTGGTAAATGGACGGGTTGATTTCAAATTGTTTTCACAAGCTGCTCGATTTGATAATGATAGCGCCTTAATGCCGACGGCGTGGCGTTTTCACGCAGAACCCAGCTTAGCCAGTGCCATGTCAAATAAATATGGCAGTTTGAATATTGAAACCAAACTTTATGCAACGCATTACAATCAGAAGAAAGGGTCTTCTGTAGTAGCAGAAGATGTTCAGAAATCAGTCAATCGTGTATTGCCACAATTAAAAGTAGGGTTGCAAACGGTTCTAGCGAACAACAAAACTTTATTCGATGGTTATACACAAACGCTTGAACCTCAAGTTCAATATTTGTATCGACCGTATAAAGATCAAAGTAATATCGGTTCAAAACAGGTCAATGATTATCTTGGTTTTGGTTATGATTCCGCGTTAATTCAGCAAGATTATTATTCCTTATTTCGTGATCGTCGCTATAGTGGTTTAGACCGTATTTCATCGGCTAACCAGGTGACGGTAGGAGGAACTACCCGTTTTTATGATCAAAACACAAATGAACGTTTCAATCTTTCAGCCGGGCAGGTTTATTATTTAACGGCATCAAAAATTGATGATAATTCCATAAATCGTACACCACGATCCTCTTCTTCTTGGGCGTTAGAGTCTAACTGGAAAATGAGCGATAAATGGAATTGGCGCGGTAGCTACCAATATGATACCTTGCTAGATAAAGCATCATTGGCAAATAGCAGTTTGGAATTTAACCCGATGAAGAACAATCTGATTCAGTTAAATTATCGTTACGCAAGTAAAGAGTATATCAACCAAAATTTAGGCGCTTCCGCAAACCGTTACCAACAAGATATTAAACAGGTCGGTGTTGTAGCCGCATGGGAAGTCTCGGATAACTGGGCGCTTGTCGGAAAATACTATCAAGACATTGCGTTGAAAAAACCGGTTGAGCAATATGTGGGTGTACAATATAACTCGTGCTGTTGGTCTGTTGGCGTAGGGGCGAGACGTTATGTCACCAGTCGCCAGAATCAACGTAACGATCATGTGGTTTATGACAACAGTGTTGGCGTTACCTTTGAATTACGTGGTTTAGGTGAAAATGATCACCAAAGCGGTATCGAAGACATGCTGAAGAAAGGTAAACTTCCTTATATTCAAGCGTTTAGCTTATAGTAAAATGAATAAAGGCTACCGAAAGGTAGCTTTTTTATTTAGAAGTGCGGTTAAAAAAGATGACGATTTTTGACCGCGCTTTGTTTATTTTTTTCGTTTTGCTCGAGGATGGGCTTGATCATACACTTCAGCAAGATGTTGGAAATCCAAATGCGTATAAATTTGCGTGGTGGACAAATTGCTGTGCCCTAAAAGCTCCTGAACAGCTCGCAAATCCGAACTTGCTTCCAGCA
Organism: Haemophilus parainfluenzae; assembly: GCF_900638025.1. Taxonomy (NCBI): domain Bacteria; kingdom Pseudomonadati; phylum Pseudomonadota; class Gammaproteobacteria; order Pasteurellales; family Pasteurellaceae; genus Parahaemophilus; species Parahaemophilus parainfluenzae. Next base: position 423,599 of record NZ_LR134481.1, on the reverse strand, counting down.
TGTGAGTGGCAAAAGAGTGGCGTAGTTTGTGTGGATTAAGATGGCTGTTTAATCCTTGGCGAATACCCCAGGCTTCCATTCGTTTTTGAATTGAACGGTGCGTGAGACGATTTCCCTGTTGGCTCACAAAAAGGGCCTCATTTTTGGGATTAAATAAAGGGCGAACTTTCAACCATTGTTGAATTGCATGAGAAGCATAACGCCCAAAAGGTACAATACGCTCTTTGTTTCCTTTACCAATCACTCTCACTTCACGTACACGGATGTTAATGCTATTGAGGTTTAAGCCTTGTAATTCAGATAATCGAAGCCCTGAGCTATACATCAATTCCATCATGGCACGATCACGCAAATCAATAGGATCTTTGCTGTCATTTGAAAGCAATTTTTGAACCTGTTCCGCATCAATATTTTTTGGTAAATGTGTACCTTGTTTTGGCGCTGAAATCCCCGTTGCCGGATTCACTTTCATTTGACCTTGCTGCACAAGATAGCTGAAGAACTGACGAAGAGCAGACAAACGTAATGCTAAGCTCTTTTCTTTTAAACCTTGCTTACGGCTTTCCGCCAAAATAAGACGAACCACACTAGGATTCACTTGCTGCCATTGGTCAATACCTTTTTCTGCCAAAATGGCTAAAATGGCATTTAGTTGATGCTGATAGTTAATGAGCGTATGTGGACTGACTTGTCGTTCAATTCGCAAGTAATCCCAATATTGATTGAGGAGTGTGTGCATTAGAGAGTTAATTCAAATAGATTCTTTTTCGTGTTTAATTTAAATCCTTCGTTTTCTAACATGCTTTGTTGTATTGGATCTAATTCCGTAACCAGACGGTTAGATTGCGTATAACGCACAAATTCTTTTGCTTTTGAAATCAATGCCGTATAAATATCAGGCTGGCACATATCTTCTCGTACGAAAATATCAGTGAGTTGCCAATAACGTTGCAATCGTAAAGAAGACAAACGAGGATAAAGTTGAATAAAACCGACTGGTTGTGAATTTTCTTTTACTGCAATAAAAAAGATACTTTCATTAAAACGTATACGGTTAGTGAGAAAAGTTAAAGTACGGTCGGGATTGTTGGTCATACCATTAGCAAGCCGGTATGCCTCAAAGAGTGGTAAAAGTACATTTATATTCCATTGTTCTGCTTTGAAAATTTTCATGGTACCAGACCTATTTGGGCTTTATGTATAAAAATTGGTTATTTTTTATCGATTCCGTATGTGGATTGTAGCTTTTTAGTGCAAAATAATCATCATTTCTGCGAAAATTTTTTTAAAATGTGATTTTGCACAAAGAAATGCCAGCAAAATTTGGTATATTAAACATATCTTATGTTATTAATATGGAGAAATAAAAATGGCACGTCGTCCTTTAGTTATGGGTAACTGGAAATTAAATGGTAGCAAAGCGTTTACCAAAGAGTTAATTGACGGTTTAAAAGTAGAATTACAGGGGGTTACGGGTTGTGATGTGGCTATTGCCCCGCCAGTCATGTATTTAGATATTGCAGAAACAGCTCTTGCGAATAGTCAAATTGCTTTAGGTGCACAAAATGTAGATGTAAATGTGAAAGGTGCATTCACAGGCGATATTTCTACTGAAATGCTGAAAGATTTCGGTGCAAAATATATTATCATAGGCCACTCCGAGCGTCGTACTTACCATAAGGAAAGCGATGAGTTTGTGGCAAAAAAATTTGGTGCATTAAAAGAAGCAGGTTTAGTACCAGTATTATGTATTGGTGAAACTGAAGCTGAAAACGAAGCGGGTAAAACAGAAGAAGTATGTGCGCGTCAAATTGATGCTGTCATTAACGCATTAGGTGTAGAAGCATTTAATGGTGCAGTGATTGCTTACGAACCAATTTGGGCAATCGGTACCGGTAAATCCGCAACTCCAGCACAAGCTCAAGCTGTTCACGCATTTATCCGTGCTCATATCGGAGCAAAATCACAAGCTGTAGCAGATCAAGTCATCATTCAATACGGTGGTTCGGTTAATGATGCTAATGCAGCAGAATTATTTACTCAACCGGATATTGATGGTGCATTAGTAGGAGGAGCTTCACTTAAAGCGCCTGCATTCGCCGTCATCGTGAAAGCTGCGGCAGCAGCAAAAAACTAATTTTATTAGTGGCGAAATAAAAAAGTGCAGATTACACTGTGATCTGCACTTTTTTTATAAAGATTAGTAGTTTGAGTTTATTAATACTTCTTCACCATAGCCACCAAGCGTTGGCATTGGTTGGTAAGTGGAGTTGGCCGCACGCATTAAACGAATACCACGAATGCCAGCCTCTTTTGCTGCGAGGATATCATCATCGCTGTCACCATAGTGAATGCTCACTTTATGCTCAATAATACCTGGCGTTTTGTTATATTTAGTTGGAAGCTTGCGACCGCCCATGAATTCTACAGGGTGCATGTCTTTAATATTAAAGGCTTTTTGTAGCACTGGGGTCACACCATCTTTATCGCCAGCTGTACGACCCGTGATGAAATAAATTTGGTCGCCACGTGCTTGGTGCATATTAATTAAATCTATCGCAATTTGTTTTGGAATAGAATATTGGTCACAACCCGCATTTACTTCATTCCAGAAATCTTGATTTTTTAAGTAATCATGTTTACCTGGGGAGTATTTTTGTTGGCCGTGATAGAAGCAAGGGCTACTGAAAAGTACAGTATCGTCAATGTCGAAGCTCACATTAATTGGTGCTTTGCCTTCCAATTCTTTTTTTAATTGTTCAACAGAGATCCAGTGAATCGGTTTTTGCTCAGTCATTTCACGAGCATTCGTACCTTGTTCAGTGTAAGGTTCTTTGTTTGATGCAAAAGTAGAGACTGCGCTTGCTGCTAAAATTGCAATGGCAGAAAGTTTAAGTAAATTTTTCATGTTTTCCTCATTAAGTAGTTTGTTTTACTTGTAACAAATCATATTACTTTAAAATATGGGTGTGAAATAATAGCAATCGTTTGCTATTTAAAAAAGTGATCTTTGTCATATTTTTTTGAGATAGTTGTTTAATAAAGCATCAAAGAAAAATTACCCCTTGAATTTGGGTGAATTGAACGCCATATAACGAATAACTTTTCTTAAAAGAAGGATAAAAAGAATGACAACAATTGTAAGCGTACGTCGTAATGGCCAAGTGGTTGTTGGGGGCGATGGACAGGTTTCATTAGGCAACACTGTGATGAAAGGGAATGCCCGTAAAGTACGCCGTTTATATAATGGCAAAGTTTTAGCCGGTTTTGCAGGTGGTACAGCCGATGCGTTCACCTTATTTGAATTATTTGAGCGTAAATTAGAAATGCATCAAGGGCATTTGTTAAAAGCCGCGGTGGAATTAGCCAAAGATTGGCGAACCGATCGTGCGTTACGCAAATTAGAAGCAATGCTGATTGTAGCGGATGAAAAAGAAAGTTTAATCATTACCGGTATTGGTGATGTGGTGCAACCGGAAGCTGATCAGATTTTAGCGATTGGTTCTGGCGGTAATTATGCATTATCGGCAGCCCGTGCGTTGGTGGAAAATACCGATTTATCAGCTCGTGAAATTGTGGAAAAATCTTTAAAAATTGCCGGTGATATTTGCGTGTTCACTAATACGAATTTTACTATTGAAGAATTACCGAATAAGTAAGGAAAAATTATGTCTGAAATGACCCCTCGTGAAATTGTTTCCGAATTAGATCAACATATTATCGGCCAAAAAGAGGCAAAAAGAGCGGTTGCGATCGCGTTGCGTAACCGTTGGAGAAGAATGCAGTTACAAGAGCCACTTCGTCATGAAGTGACCCCTAAAAATATTTTAATGATTGGGCCAACAGGTGTGGGTAAAACCGAGATTGCGCGTCGTCTTGCAAAATTAGCCAATGCGCCTTTCATTAAAGTGGAAGCGACGAAGTTCACCGAAGTGGGCTATGTGGGGAAAGAAGTGGACTCCATTATCCGTGATTTAACGGACAGCGCGATGAAATTGGTTCGCCAACAAGAAATTGCGAAAAATCGTGCGAAAGCAGAAGATGCGGCGGAAGATCGTATTTTAGATGCATTACTGCCACCACCAAAAAATCAATGGGGTGAAGTCGAAAACCACGATACTAACAGCAGCACTCGCCAAGCTTTCCGTAAAAAATTACGTGAAGGACAATTAGACGATAAAGAAATTGAAATTGATGTGTCGGCGGGTGTGTCAATGGGCGTGGAAATTATGGCACCTCCAGGCATGGAAGAAATGACGAATCAGTTGCAATCCATGTTCCAAAGCCTGGGATCGGATAAAACTAAAAAACGCAAAATGAAAATTAAGGATGCATTAAAAACCTTAATTGATGATGAAGCGGCAAAATTGATTAATCCAGAAGAATTGAAACAAAAAGCCATTGATGCAGTTGAGCAAAACGGTATCGTGTTTATTGATGAGATCGACAAGATCTGTAAAAAAGGCGAATACAGTGGTGCGGATGTTTCTCGTGAAGGTGTGCAACGTGACTTATTGCCATTAGTGGAAGGTTCAACGGTTAATACCAAACACGGGATGGTGAAAACTGATCATATTCTCTTTATTGCATCGGGTGCATTTCAAGTGGCGCGTCCATCGGATTTAATCCCTGAGTTGCAAGGTCGTTTGCCAATTCGTGTTGAATTATCAGCATTAACAGCAGAGGATTTTGAGCGCATTCTAACTGAGCCAAATGCGTCTTTAACGGAGCAATATAAAGCGCTCATGGCAACAGAAGGCGTGAGCATTGAATTTACACAAGATGCTATTAAGAAAATTGCCGAAGCAGCTTTCCGTGTGAATGAGAAAACGGAGAATATTGGTGCAAGACGTTTGCATACCGTTATGGAGCGTTTAATGGATAAAATCTCATTTGATGCGAGTGAAATGGACGGTCAAACTGTTAATATTGATGCTGCTTATGTAATTGATGCTTTAGGCGAAGTGATTGAGAATGAAGATTTAAGTCGATTCATTCTGTAATAAAAGTTTAGATAAAGAAAAAGTGCGGTGATTTTGATCTGACCGCACTTTTTGTTTTTGATTAATGCTGGTTACGCTCCCATAAATCAGCATATTTCACAAAAGTTGAATGAGCGGAAAGTACTGCGAGCAGGAATCCTTGTTTTCCATCTAAGAAGCCTGCTTTTAAAATGTACATTTTCACAAAGCATCCGATGGCATGACTGACACCTTGCCACAATGTTGCTTTTTTACCTTTAGCTTGGCGTTGATCTGCCCAAGCTTTGGCGTAGTCTGCGGATTTTACCAAATAGTGATGAATGCTTTTATACGTGAAATGCTCCAAATCCCCAGTTAATTTCTGTACTTTTGTGTTTTCAGAATAAACCACTTTTTCATGTACCAGAGAATCATTATATCCTGCATAATTTGTGCGATATAAACGCACCACATAATCAGGATACCAACCGGAATGACGAATTTCACGTCCAAACACTTCACTGACGCGCGGAATATCATAAACCCTATTTGGCGCATCTTGTTGAACCGCTTGTTGAATGGATTCACGCAGTCTTGGTGTGACGCGTTCATCGGCATCTAGCCACAAAACATAATCACTGGTGGCATATTGTTGTGCGCGTTGGCGTTGTTTGCCAAAACCTGGCCAATCAGAATGCGAATAAAATTTTGCACCATATTGTTCCGCAATTTCTTGGGTGTTATCCGTACTGCCTGAATCGACAATAATGATTTCATCTACCCAATCTTTTACTGTATCAAGACATTGAGCAAGATTTGTTGCTTCATTTTTGACAATCATGGCAACGCTAATTGTTGGCATATTTTGATCCTTTTTTTGTTATACTAGCCGAAATTTTTTTCAGTATAACCGAATTTATTTTATGTGGCGTTTTTTTTATACCAGTCTGATGTACTTGATTCAGCCTTTAGTATTGTTTTTTATGCTACTACGTAGTATTAAGTCGCCTAATTATCGAAAGCGTTTAGGTGAGCGTTACGGGTTTTATGAAAGATTAAGTAAGCCTGCGCAAAATGGCGTAGTTATTCATGCAGCTTCGGTTGGAGAAGTGATAGCTGTAACGCCTTTAGTAAAGCGTATTCAGCAAGATTATCCACATTTACCGATAACGTTTACAACCGTTACGCCTACAGGTTCTGAACGAGTAAAAGCCGCGTTCGGGGAAAGTGTGACGCATTGTTACCTGCCTTATGATTTGCCCGATGCCATTCATCGTTTTATTGATTTTATTCAACCTAAAGTATTCATTGTGATTGAAACGGAACTTTGGCCAAATTTGATTGATTGTTTGGCTCATCGAAATATTCCTTTCATTGTGGCGAATGCACGTCTTTCTGCACGCTCAGCGAAACGTTATGGGAAAGTGAAACAATGTTTGCAACGTATGTTTTCTCAAATCAGTTTGATTGCACCACAAGACAATATCAGCGGAAAGCGCTATTTAGCGTTAGGCTACGAGAAAGAACGTCTACGATTAACAGGCAATATTAAATATGATCTTGTCGTTAGTGATGACTTATTAAAAAAAATTGCGCTGCTTAGTGCAGATTGGGTGAAAAATCGTCCTGTTTGGATTGCGGCGAGTACGCACGAAGGGGAAGAAGAACTTATTTTACATGCGCATCATTTGTTATTAAAAAAACATCCGAATTTGCTGTTATTGCTAGTGCCTCGTCATCCTGAACGTTTTAATCCTGTGGCAGATTTAATTGAAAAAGCCAACTTTCACTTTATTCGTCGTTCAACGGGGGGGATTCCTTCAGAAAATACCCAAGTGATTCTGGGTGATACCATGGGTGAGTTGATGTTGATGTATGGTATTTCAGATATTGCGTTTGTCGGCGGAAGTTTGGTCAAACATGGGGGACATAATCCTTTAGAGCCTTTGGCATTTAAATTACCCGTTGTGAGTGGAAAGTATACCTTCAATTTTCCTGAAGTTTTTACTTCGCTCTTAGAAGTGCAAGGTGTGTTGCAAATCAACTCAACAGAAAAAGCATTGTCAGAGATTATTGATAAGTTATTGAATTCGAAAGGAGCGCGTCAACGTTTAGGCAATGCAGGTTACGAGGTATTAATCGAAAATCGTGGCGCATTACAGCGTCTTTTAGATTTGCTTCATCCTTATTTAACCCATATTTCGGAGAACAATAAATGACAAGCGTAATTTACCCTGGCACGTTTGACCCGATTACAAACGGGCATTTAGATATTATTGCGCGAAGTGCGGTCATTTTCCCGAAAGTTTTTGTCGCGGTGGCGAATAGTCCGAGCAAAAAGCCATTGTTCTCATTGGAAGAACGCGTTGAGCTGGTGCGTCAATCGGTCGCTCATTTGCCCAATGTGGAAGTATTTGGATTCTATGATTTACTCGCGAATGAAATCAAAGCGAAAAAGATTACCGCCATTATTCGTGGCGTGCGTACAACGACGGACTTCGAATATGAATTACAACTGGCCGCGTTAAACCGTTTATTAACCGAGGGTGTGGATAGTTTGTTTTTCCCACCAACAGAAAAATGGGCGTTTGTGTCTTCCACGATTGTACGAGAAATTTATTTACATCATGGTGATGTGAAAGAACTGGTGCCGGAAGCCGTCTATTTAGCTTTAAAAGCACGTCGTGAATGAAAAAAACACTTCTGATTTTAACCGCACTTTTAGCGTTAACCGGTTGTGGTACGGTGGTGAAATTAATCGATCCATCGGAAAAATACACACCTTATGCGGGGGCGGCTTATGATTTAGAGATGGCACAAAAATGGGGCTTACCTATTTTAGATTTGCCATTGTCATTTTTATTAGATACCGCATTATTGCCTTATGCGTGGTCAAATTAATTTGCATTAAGATATGAAACTCAATCCTCAACAACAACAGGCTGTCGAATATGTCAGTGGGCCTTGCTTGGTGCTGGCAGGCGCAGGCTCGGGCAAAACTCGCGTGATCATCAATAAGATTGCTCATTTGATTGAACACTGCGGTTATTTACCTAAACAGATCGCCGCCGTAACCTTTACCAACAAAGCCGCTCGTGAAATGAAAGAGCGTGTAGCCCATTCCATTGGTAAAGAAAAATCCAAAGGATTGATTGTTTCCACTTTCCATACCTTAGGTTTCGACATTATCAAACGGGAATATAAAGCTTTAGGCTTTAAATCGAATATGACCTTGTTTGATGAGCACGATCAAGTTGCCTTACTCAAAGAACTGACGGCAGATGTGTTGCAGGAAGATAAGGATTTATTGCGAGAATTAATCTCGGTTATTTCCAACTGGAAGAATGATTTGGTTTCGCCAAAACAGGCTTATGCCTTAGCGAAAGAGGCAAAATATCAAACCTTTGCAAAATGTTATGAGCGTTATGCGGCGCAAATCCGTGCTTATAATGCGTTGGATTTTGATGATTTGATTATGTTGCCAACCTTACTTTTCAGGCAGAACGAAGAAGTGCGGTCAAAATGGCAGGAGAAAATCCGCTATCTGTTGGTGGATGAATATCAAGATACCAATACTAGCCAATATGAGCTCATCAAATTACTGGTTGGCGAGCGAGCATGTTTTACTGTCGTAGGCGATGATGACCAATCCATTTATTCTTGGCGAGGTGCTCGACCGCAAAATATGGTGCGCTTGCGTGATGATTTTCCGCATTTGCGAGTTATCAAATTGGAACAAAATTATCGTTCCACTCATCGTATTTTGCATTGTGCCAATATTTTGATTGATAACAACGAGCACGTATTTGACAAAAAGCTTTTTTCCAACTTGGGTGAAGGTGAAAAACTGCAAGTCATTGAAGCGAAAAATGAAGAACATGAAGCCGAACGAATTGTGGCGGAATTAATTGCTCATCGTTTTAGCCGTAAAACTAAATTCAAGGATTATGCGATTTTGTATCGGGGGAATCACCAATCCCGTCTATTGGAAAAAGTACTGATGCAAAACCGTATTCCATACAAAATTTCTGGTGGGACGTCTTTTTTCTCTCGAGCTGAAATTAAGGACATGATGGCCTACTTGCGTTTGTTGGTCAATCAAGATGATGATGCAGCCTTTTTGCGTATCGTGAATACACCGAAACGGGAAATTGGTACCGCAACACTGCAAAAATTAGGCGAGTTGGCACAGGAAAAACATATCAGCTTATTTGAGGCGATTTTTGAGTTTGAACTCATGCAACGAGTCACGCCAAAAGCCTATAATGCCTTGCAAAAATTTAGTCGTTGGATGGTGGAGTTGAATGATCAAAGTTTACGTTCCGATCCTGAAACAGCGGTGCGTTCTTTACTTTCTTCATTGCATTACGAAGAATATTTGTATGAATATGCCAATAGTCCGAAAGCCGCTGAAATGCAGAGTAAAAACGTGGCGACGTTGTTTAGCTGGGTAGAGGATATGCTTAAAGGCGATGAAGTGAATGAGTCAATGAATTTAAATCAAGTGGTTACCCGTTTAACCTTGCGCGATATGATGGAGCGAGGTGAAGATGATGATGAGAGTGATCAAGTGCAATTAATGACATTGCACGCCTCCAAAGGCTTAGAGTTTCCCCATGTGTATTTAATCGGTATGGAAGAGGGGATTTTGCCTCATCAAACCAGTATCGATGAAGATAATGTGGAAGAAGAACGCCGTCTAGCCTATGTGGGCATTACGCGAGCACAACAAACGCTCACTTTTTCTCTTTGTCGTGAACGACGTCAGTTTGGTGAGTTAATTCGCCCAGAGCCGAGTCGTTTCTTGGCAGAGTTACCGCAAGATGATGTGCAATGGGAAAAAGATAAGCCAAAATTGACGGTAGAGCAGAAGCAACAACAAACATCGAGTCAGCTCGATCGTTTACGAGCAATTTTAAAAGGTTAGATATGATTAAAGTGCGGTGAGAAATTTATTTGTTTTTTCAACCGCACTTTATTTATGCAAAATGTAGATAAATCAAGCAACCAAAACGGCTTTTACAAAAAATGATTTGACTTATTTTCAAAAAAACGTATTATACCGCCCACAAACCGATTGTGGTGAGATGGCCGAGTAGGCTGAAGGCGCTCCCCTGCTAAGGGAGTATGGGGTCAAAAACTCCATCGAGGGTTCGAATCCCTCTCTCACCGCCATTTGTTTTTAGTTTTATTATTCTGCACCCGTAGCTCAGCTGGATAGAGTACTCGGCTACGAACCGAGCGGTCAGAGGTTCGAATCCTCTCGGGTGCGCCATTTTAAATCGACTCTATCAGTTAAAATGGTCACGAAGAATAAAACATCACTACGCACCCGTAGCTCAGCTGGATAGAGTACTCGGCTACGAACCGAGCGGTCAAAGGTTCGAATCCTTTCGGGTGCGCCATCTTCTCTCTTCAAACTTTTCTTTTTATCAAAAAGAATTAACGCTTCATTTAGTTATTTTTCTCGATCATCAATGGTTTTTAACAAATAATTTCCGTGTATGTCTGCGACACTTCTAAAACCGACATTCGTGATTTTATAAGGAAAATTTGTCTTGTACTCGACGTTATCGTGGTGATGACCATGGAAAACGTGTCTTACTCCTAATTTTTCAGCAAGTTGATTAATCACACGAAATCCCATTGGATGGGGCTTCGGTGCCTCATGACAAATTAGAATATCGGCTTGTTCGTTTTCAATGGCTTCGATATCAGAAGGGAAAATAGACGTGCGATGACGCAATGGTACACCGCCACGCCAAATTTTTTCTTGCGGGCTATATTGGCAATAGTGGATGGGGTCAAAATACATCGGTTTATTGGGTGGCATCCAGATTTGTCCACGGAATACGCCACCTAAGCCTGCAATGCGTTGTCCTTGAATTTCAACAACACGATTATGCAAATTACGCGATTTCCAATGTGTCCCCCAAATCGCCTCAAATGCGGCAACGGTTTTGCTATCATGGTTGCCATGAATAAACCAAATATCACAATGTTGTGCGAGTCTATCTAATTCATCAGGCGAAGAAAGCTGCAAGTCGCCTAAAATAATCAGGGCAACATTGTCATTCTCTTGCACGAAAGGATAAAGATGTTCGTAACTTCCGTGCGGATCGCCTGCGAATAAAATCACCTTATTTCTCTGCTAAAATTTGTTTGCTATGTTGCAGATCATCTAGTACTTCGTCATTGAGCACTTTTTCAATCACTGATTTTACTTGGTTATAGCGATCTAAGTAACTTGGAGACTCAATTTCAATATAGGGTACTTTATATTTATCGAGTAATTTTTTCAATAATTGCTGGAATTGTTGGCGTTGTTGCTGACTACCTAAACTGCGCAAACCGTCATCCACCCATTTGGTATTATTTTTTAAGAGAATTGTTACATCAAACGGATATTCTTTAATCATGGAGTCTAAGAATGGATGAGCTTTTCCTTCATATTGAATACAAAATGCTTGTGTTGTGATGAAATCTGTATCAATAAAAGCAATTTTGTGTGCGTGTCGGACGGCATAATCAATATAACGCTGATGGCCGAGTGCCATTTGTGGATAGTCAGAATATTGCATGGCTTGCTCATCGCCACCTAATTTCTCAAAGACATATTCCCGACCATATTCCCAGGCGGAGGTGGTATTAAATACAGCCGCCAGTTTGCTGACTAGCACACTTTTTCCACTGCTTTCGCCGCCTAAAATAGCAATAGTCTTTGCAAAGAACGGACGGACTTCTTTCGGAATAAACTTCCAATACTGGAAAGGAGTAGTACGAATTTTCGTGGCGGATACATTAAAGAAAGAGCGGTCAGGATCGACTAAAGAAACTTCAAGCCCTAAGTATTGTTCGTATGGCGCTTTGTCTTGCGGTTCACTGCTAAAAACAATCGTAGGGCTAAATTGTTTTTCTTCAAATAGATTTTTTACCGCCTCACTCCAAGCTCGCCAGCCATTCGGATAGCTTGGGATGCCATCTTCTACTAAGTGATGGATAAGAATTTGATTTTGTTGATATTTAAAGATTTGTTGCATCCAACGAAGACGATCCTGTACTGTTGGCATACGTTTCATTTTGCTATCGTAAAAGAGTTTTAAGTCACGCTCCATATCGCTACACACAATCACGTGAAGCTCATCTACTTTACTGAATGCTTCATAAATCATATTAATATGGCCGGTGTGAACAGGGTAGAATTTCCCAAAAATCACACCCACTTTTTTATCGTGTTGGTTCGACATAATGTATCCTTCGCTAAATGACCACTGGAGGTGGCTGAATAGTCCTATTTTATGCAATCTTTGTGCAAATAAAAACATTTTTCATTGAATGATTTTTTACAGCTAAATTTTGCGTTATACTACGACCTGCATTCTCAGGGCAGGGTGAAATTCCCTACCGGTGGTGATAGCCCACGAGCGCTTAAAAGAGCGGGCAGTTTTGATCATGTTTTTGACGAAATTGTTTCGGATCGTTTTAAGGTTAGCAGATTTGGTGAAATTCCAAAGCCGACAGTATAGTCTGGATGAAAGAGAATAAAACGGATTGGGTTCCCACTTCCGTTCTATTTATTTGCATTTCTCAGCCCTGATTCTGGTTAATTTTAACGTAACAACAAAGGAAATTACGATGAATCAGTCAATTTTATCTGTATTTGGTGTGACCAGCGAAGAGCGGGTGATTAACGCATTAAACGTATTCAAACAAGGTAATGGCGTATTAGTATTGGATGATGAAGATCGCGAAAATGAAGGTGATTTAATTTTCCCAGCAGAAACGATTACCCCAGAACAAATGGCAAAACTTATTCGTTATGGCAGTGGTATCGTGTGTTTATGTATCACCGATGAACAATGCAAACAGCTTGATTTGCCACCGATGGTTGAGCATAACAATAGCGTTAATAAAACTGCGTTTACCGTGACGATTGAAGCGGCAGAAGGTGTGTCGACAGGTGTATCGGCGCAAGATCGCGTCACTACAATCAGAGCGGCAATTGCAGATCATGCAAAACCGGCAGATCTTCACCGTCCTGGGCATGTTTTCCCATTACGTGCGGCAGAAGGTGGTGTTTTAGCCCGTCGTGGTCATACTGAAGCGTCTGTTGATTTAGCACGTTTAAGCGGTTTTAAACCGGCAGGTGTAATTTGTGAAATCACGAATGATGATGGCTCTATGGCTCGCGCACCAGAAATTATCGAATTTGCGAAAAAATTTGGTTATGCGGTATTAACAATTGAAGATTTAGTGGCATATCGTCAAAAACATCAGTGCTAATTAAATACTCAGAAAACAAAAGTGCGGTCAGAATATTTGTTAAATTCTGAACGCACTTTGCGTTTTAGGCTTAATTGGTTTCCACAAAGCTTAATGCCGTTTCGACCACTTCGATTCCCGCGCCTTGTTTAAAGGCATTTTCACTTAAATAGCGTCGCCATTGTCTTGCCCCTTTACAGTTTTGGAATGCACCAAGCATATGTCGAACGATATGATTTAAATAGACACCTTGACTTAGTTGTTTTTCAATATAAGGGAACATGGCTTTCACCGCTTGTCTTGGTGTGACGATATCCGCATTAGCATCAAAAAGCATTTGATCAACATAGCCCAGCAACGACGGATTTTGATAAGCCTCACGCCCAACCATTACGCCATCAACAAATTGCAAATGATGTTTCATTTCTTCGATGGTTTTAATGCCGCCATTAATTGCAATGGTTAACTGTGGGAAATATTTCTTTAATTGATAAACACGCTCATAATCTAAAGGGGGTATTTCTCGATTCTCTTTTGGGCTTAATCCTGAAAGCCAGGCTTTTCGTGCGTGAACAATAAATTCTTGGCAGCCCGCATGATGAACTTTTTCGATAAAATCGCAGAGAAATTCATAGCTATCCAAATCATCAATGCCAATACGCGTTTTTACGGTAACAGGAATATTCACGGCATTTTGCATTTCTGCAATACATTCTGCCACTAAATCTGCTTTTGCCATTAAGCAAGCACCAAACATACCATTTTGTACGCGATCAGAAGGGCAGCCGACATTCAGATTAATTTCATGATAGTCTCTTTCTTGAGCTAATTTGGCACAATGTTTAAGCTGTGCGGGATCACTTCCACCAAGTTGTAAGGCAACTGGGTTTTCTTGCAAATCAAAATCTAAATGATCGTATTTCGCATGAATAATGGCGGGAGCCGTAACCATTTCAGTATAAAGCAACGCATGTTTACTAAATTGGCGATGAAAATAGCGACAATGACGTGTCGTCCAATCTAACATTGGCGCAACGGAAAAGCGTCCACGATAAAAGTGCGGTTGATTTTCTGACATATTTTATTTCTCTTGAATCTTGTTACGGCGAAGATCTTCTGCTTGTTGTTCCTGCATTCGTTGGCGGAAACGTCCAGCCGCAAAGTGGTAAAAAGGTTTTGGACTAAATTGGCGCGAAATTATGGAGGCAATGATACTGGAAATCAAGAGCCAAATCAGCACAGGTTGAGCCCCCGTCATTTCCATCACCACTACGCTGGCTGTCACTGGGGATTGTGTGCCGCCGGCTAAAAAAGCTGCCATACATAAAATGACCAAGAAACGTTGATCGACCATGCCGTTGCTTATTTCCCATAACATGGTACCAATACCCGCACCAGTGGTGAGAGAGGGGGTAAAAATTCCGCCCGCGATGCCATTCCAATACGTCGTAACCGTTGCGAAGAGTTTTAGTATCCCAACTTTAGGTGAAACGAGTTGTCCTTCTAATGCCCTTGCAACAACATCATAACCTGTTCCATAAGTTTGTCCTTCGCTGTAGGTGCCCATAGTAGCCAACACTAAACCAAGTAATAAGGCAATATAAATAGGATGTTTACGGATCCAATCTCGCCATTTGATCGGCGAAAGAGCCACAAGCCCTTTGGCAAGGAGTCGCCCAAATATACCACCCAGCACACCGCAAACCACGCCACAAATACCAAGCCAAAGATATAAATAATGAATAGCAGTTGCACCTTTATAGGCAGGAAAGTAAGGGCTATTGCCTTGAATCGCCACCAAAATAAAACCAGCTGCTAATACGCCGAGCAATACGCGTCTTTCCCAGCGCAACATCACGCCTCGTCCAAGCTCTTCAATGGCAAAAATGACACCAGCCAAAGGCGCATTGAATGCAGCAGCAAGACCGCCTGCTGCACCGGTGGCAATGAGTTCATTCGTACTTAATCCGCGGAAAGCAAAGTTATATTTACGACAGAAATTTCCCCAAGCGAGCATGACTGCAGCACCCACTTGAACAGAAGGGCCTTCACGTCCAACAGACGCACCGATAACCATTGCAAAGAAAGTAAGTGGAATTTTCCAAATGGTTTGACGAAATTCGACCAGCTTTGTTTTATAGCCACTATAAGGAAGATTGATAGATGCAATCACTTGCGGAATACCGCTGCCTCCAACATAAGGCGTGTATTTAGCAGTAAACCAGGTAAGGCATGCAAGACCAAGTGGCAAGACGATCCAAACGGCGAGAGGATATTTGGCAGACCAATAAGCGTTAAATTCAAGTCCCATATCGGCGAGTTTTGCGAATCCAAAGGAAAAGAGTGCAACGAATGTTGCGCCAATTAGTAGACATATAAATTCTAGGGTTTTATGAGAGATACGATGCGTTTGTCGAAGCTTTTTATGATAAAAATAACGTAAATGGTAGAGGAATGAACGTAACATAAATTTTGCCCAAAAATTATTTTAGTTAAAATTATAAAACCCCAACTAAAGACAGGCAATTAATTTAAAAGGACCGCTCATTTGGCGTAGCTTTTTTGACAAGCGATCCTCTGCGATCCATTTTTGTTTAAATATTGACAATACTAGGTGAAACCATTAAAATTCAGCGTCTATTTCTTCCGTCTATTGGATGGAGAGATAGATTTTGTAACAAACATTCTATTATGAATAACATTTAAACTGGAGCTTTTTTAATGGCAACTATCAACCAGCTAGTACGCAAACCGCGTGTGAAAAAGGTTGTAAAAAGTAACGTTCCTGCATTAGAGGCTTGCCCGCAGAAACGTGGTGTGTGCACTCGTGTATACACAACTACACCTAAAAAACCGAACTCAGCATTACGTAAAGTATGTCGTATTCGTTTAACTAATGGCTTTGAAGTAACTTCTTACATCGGCGGCGAAGGTCACAACCTTCAAGAGCACAGTGTTGTGCTTATCCGTGGTGGTCGTGTTAAAGACTTACCAGGTGTGCGTTACCACACTGTACGCGGCGCATTAGACTGTGCAGGCGTTAAAGATCGTAAACAAGGTCGTTCTAAATACGGCGTTAAACGTCCTAAAGCTTAATGGAACTCCGTTAAGTAAGGCCAAACGTCTAAATTAGTAAAAATTTAAATCAGAAACTCCAGTATCACATTAGCTCACTTTAAAGTGCGGTTAATTTTTATAGAGTTTTGGATATCCTGAAGATTAAATATACGGAGAAATTCGCAATGCCACGTCGTCGTAGTGTTGAACCACGCAAGATTCTTCCAGATCCGAAGTTCGGTTCAGAGTTACTTGCAAAATTTATTAATGTATTAATGGTAGACGGTAAAAAATCCGTTGCTGAAACCATCGTTTACGGTGCGTTAGACAAACTTGCAGAACGCACAGGTAAAGAACCTTTAGAAGCATTTGAAATTGCACTTGAAAACGTTCGTCCAACTGTTGAGGTTAAATCTCGTCGTGTTGGTGGTTCTACTTACCAAGTGCCAGTTGAAGTACGTCCAGTTCGTCGTAACGCATTAGGTATGCGTTGGATCGTTGAAGCTGCACGTAAACGCGGTGATAAATCAATGGCTTTACGTCTTGCAAATGAATTATCTGATGCATCAGATAACAAAGGCGCAGCAGTGAAAAAACGTGAAGATGTTCACCGTATGGCTGAAGCTAACAAAGCATTTGCTCACTTCCGTTGGTAATACGCTTTTAAAATTTAAGGGCTTCATCCTAGATGAAGCCTTACCCTTATATAAACTGATATTAAACTTAACAAGGTTATAATAATGGCTCGTACAACCCCTATTGAAAGATATCGTAATATCGGTATTAGTGCGCACATTGATGCTGGTAAAACTACTACCACTGAACGTATCTTATTCTACACCGGTGTAAGTCACAAAATTGGTGAAGTACACGATGGTGCAGCAACAATGGACTGGATGGAACAGGAACAAGAGCGTGGTATTACCATTACCTCTGCGGCAACTACCGCATTCTGGTCTGGTATGTCACAACAGTTCCCACAACATCGTATTAACGTTATCGATACCCCGGGACACGTAGACTTTACTGTTGAAGTAGAACGTTCTATGCGTGTTCTTGATGGTGCGGTAATGGTTTACTGTGCGGTTGGTGGTGTTCAACCTCAGTCTGAAACTGTATGGCGTCAAGCTAACAAATATGAAGTTCCACGTATCGCGTTCGTAAACAAAATGGACCGTACAGGTGCTAACTTCTTACGTGTTGTTGAACAACTTAAAACTCGCTTAGGTGCTAATGCCGTTCCTCTTCAACTACCAATCGGTGCAGAAGATAACTTCACTGGTGTTGTTGATTTGATCAAAATGAAAGCAATCAACTGGAACGAAGCTGACCAAGGTATGACGTTCACTTATGAAGAGATTCCTGCGAATATGCAAGCAGACTGTGAAGAATGGCGTCAAAACCTTGTAGATGCGGCAGCTGAAGCAACTGAAGAATTAATGGAAAAATACCTTGGCGGTGAAGAGTTAACTGAAGAAGAAATCAAAGCTGGTCTTCGTCAACGTGTATTAGCAAATGAGATCATCTTAGTAACCTGTGGTTCTGCGTTCAAAAACAAAGGCGTTCAAGCAATGCTTGATGCAGTTGTTGAATACTTACCAGCACCAACTGATATTCCTGCAATTAAAGGTATCAACCCAGATGAAACTCAAGGTGAGCGTAAAGCAAGCGATGATGAGCCGTTCTCTTCATTAGCATTCAAAATTGCAACTGACCCATTCGTAGGTAACTTAACCTTCTTCCGTGTGTACTCAGGTGTAATTAATTCTGGTGATACAGTATTAAACTCAGTTCGTCAAAAACGTGAACGTTTTGGTCGTATCGTACAGATGCACGCTAACAAACGTGAAGAAATCAAAGAAGTTCGTGCGGGTGATATCGCTGCAGCAATCGGCTTAAAAGATGTAACAACGGGTGATACATTATGTGCTATCGACGCACCAATCATCCTTGAGCGTATGGAATTCCCAGAGCCAGTAATCTCTGTAGCAGTAGAACCTAAAACTAAAGCAGACCAAGAAAAAATGGGTCTAGCATTAGGTCGTCTTGCTCAAGAAGACCCTTCATTCCGTGTACACACTGATGAAGAATCTGGTGAAACCATTATTTCTGGTATGGGTGAGTTACACTTAGATATCATCGTTGACCGTATGAAACGTGAGTTCAAAGTGGAAGCTAACATCGGTAAACCACAAGTATCTTACCGTGAAACGATCCGCACTCGTGTTAACGATGTGGAAGGTAAACACGCAAAACAATCTGGTGGTCGCGGTCAATATGGTCACGTTGTTATTGACTTATATCCATTAGATCCAGAAGGTCCTGGTTATGAATTTGTAAACGAAATCAAAGGTGGTGTAATCCCTGGTGAATACATTCCTGCGGTTGATAAAGGTATCCAAGAACAGCTTAAATCTGGTCCGTTAGCGGGTTATCCAGTAGTCGATCTTGGTGTACGTTTACACTTCGGTTCATACCATGATGTTGACTCATCTGAATTAGCGTTTAAATTAGCCGCTTCTTTAGCATTTAAAGCAGCATTCGCTAAAGCAAACCCGGTTCTACTTGAGCCAATCATGAAAGTTGAAGTAGAAACTCCACCTGAGTATGTTGGTGATGTAATCGGTGACTTAAGCCGTCGTCGTGCTATGGTTAATGGTCAAGAAGCGAACGAATTCGTTGTTAAAATCGATGCAGAAGTTCCACTTTCTGAAATGTTCGGTTATGCAACAGACTTACGTTCACAAACTCAAGGTCGTGCGTCATACTCAATGGAACCATTAAAATATGCTGAAGCGCCAACAAGTGTTGCTGCTGCAGTAATTGAAGCGCGTAAAAAATAATTTTTTGTAACAATCCGCTCTATAAGTCGAATGGCTTATAGAGCATTTTCTAGGAAACTAAACAAATGTCTAAAGAAAAATTTGAACGTACAAAACCGCACGTAAACGTGGGTACAATCGGCCACGTTGACCACGGTAAAACAACTTTAACAGCAGCAATCACAACCGTATTAGCAAAACACTACGGTGGTGCAGCTCGTGCATTCGATCAAATCGATAACGCGCCAGAAGAAAAAGCGCGTGGTATCACCATCAACACATCACACGTTGAATACGATACTCCAACTCGTCACTACGCACACGTTGACTGCCCAGGACACGCGGACTATGTTAAAAACATGATTACCGGTGCGGCGCAAATGGACGGTGCTATTTTAGTAGTAGCGGCGACAGATGGTCCAATGCCACAAACTCGTGAGCACATCTTATTAGGTCGCCAAGTAGGTGTACCTTACATCATCGTATTCTTAAACAAATGCGACATGGTAGATGACGAAGAGTTATTAGAATTAGTAGAAATGGAAGTTCGTGAACTTCTTTCTCAATATGACTTCCCAGGTGATGATACGCCAATCGTACGTGGTTCTGCATTACAAGCATTAAACGGCGTTGCAGAATGGGAAGAAAAAATCCTTGAGTTAGCAAACCACTTAGATACTTACATTCCTGAACCAGAGCGTGCAATTGACCAACCGTTCCTTCTTCCAATCGAAGACGTGTTCTCAATTTCAGGTCGTGGTACAGTAGTAACAGGTCGTGTTGAGCGTGGAATCATCCGTACTGGTGATGAAGTTGAAATCGTAGGTATCAAACCAACAGCGAAAACAACTGTAACTGGTGTTGAAATGTTCCGTAAATTACTTGACGAAGGTCGTGCAGGTGAAAACATCGGTGCATTATTACGTGGTACTAAACGTGAAGAAATCGAACGTGGTCAAGTGTTAGCGAAACCAGGTTCAATCACTCCACACACTGATTTCGAATCAGAAGTTTACGTATTATCAAAAGATGAAGGTGGTCGTCACACTCCATTCTTCAAAGGTTACCGTCCACAGTTCTATTTCCGTACAACTGACGTAACTGGTACAATCGAATTACCAGAAGGCGTGGAAATGGTAATGCCTGGTGATAACATCAAAATGACAGTAAGCTTAATCCACCCAATCGCGATGGACCAAGGTTTACGTTTCGCAATCCGTGAAGGTGGCCGTACAGTAGGTGCTGGTGTTGTTGCGAAAATCATCAAATAATTGATGTATTAACTGTAACAAGTTAGATTAAGAAGGTGTATCGAAAGATACGCCTTTTTGTTTGCCTAGAATTCCGCAAAATTATAATGAAACACAAATTAAAAATATGAATGTTAGGAAGAGAGAAATATTTGTTGGAGGAAAAAAGTGGCGGAAGGTCATGGGAGTTGAACCCACCCGGGAACGCTGGCGTCCCCAACAGGATTTGAAGTCCTGCCACCTCACCGGAGATGACGACCTTCCGTTATTGAAATTACGGTTACTTTAGCGTAAATTAGTTCGCAATTCAACGCTATTTTGAAATAGGAATTAAAAATGACCGCACTTTTTCAACAACTTCCCTCGGTAGATAAATTTTTAAAAACACCAGAGGGTGAAATACTTTTAACTGAATTTGGTCATTCAGCTGTCGTGCGTGAATTGCGCCAATTATTGTCTGAAGGGCGTGAGTTTATCAAACAACATCAACATTTACCGCACTTTTTTGCTGATCACCTAAGTACATTACATCATTTACAGCATCGTTTGTCTCAACAAAATCATGTGCAAATTAAATCAGTCCATAATTTAACGGGCACGGTATTACACACAAATTTAGGGCGAGCCTTATGGGCTAAAAGTGCACAGCAAGCAGCACTTCATGCGATGAAAGGTAACGTTGCGCTGGAATATGATTTGGAAGAAGGCAAACGCAGTCATCGGGATAATTATATTAGTGAGTTATTGGCACAACTCACAGGCGCAGAGGCAGCTTGTATCGTTAACAATAATGCTGCAGCCGTACTCTTGATGTTGGCAACCTTTGCAAAAGATAAAGAAGTCATTATTTCTCGCGGGGAATTAATTGAAATTGGCGGAGCATTTCGCATTCCGGACATTATGGCTCAAGCAGGCTGTAAACTTGTTGAAGTGGGAACAACAAACCGCACACATTTGAAAGATTATCGTCAAGCAATCAATGAAAACACTGCGTTCTTAATGAAAGTACATTGCAGTAACTATCATATTAGTGGATTTACTGCTTCGGTTTCAGAACAAGAGTTGGTTGAGCTAGGACAAGAATTTGATATTCCAGTGATGACGGATCTTGGTAGTGGGGCATTGATTGATCTAAGCCAATATGATTTACCGAATGAGCCAACGGTGCAAGAAAAAGTCGCACAGGGCGTAAACTTGGTGTCATTCTCGGGTGATAAATTATTGGGTGGCACACAAGCCGGTATTATCGTCGGTAAAAAAGAGTGGATTGCTCAGTTACAAGCTCATCCACTAAAGCGCGTATTACGTTGCGATAAAGTGATTTTAGCCGGGCTTGAGGCAACATTGCGCCTTTATCTCCAACCTGAAAAACTCACTGAGACATTGCCAACTTTGCATTTGCTCACCCAATCAATGGATGTATTAAAAGAAAAAGCCGAACAACTTAAAGCCTGTTTAGCAAACCGCTTAAAAGATTACCTGGTTGAGATTGAAGAAAGCTTTGCTCAGATTGGGAGTGGTTCTCAACCGATGGCGACGATTCCTTCTCTCGCGGTAACGATTGCCGAAAAAACAGAGACAAAATTGACCGCACTTTTAAAAGTATTCAAAGCTTTAGAACAGCCGATAATCGGTCGTGTTGAGAAAGGAAAAATTTGGTTAGATTTACGTAGTGTGGCCGACTTTAAGGCACTATTAGATACGGTGGAAAAATTATGATCATAGTAACATCAGGACACGTCGATCATGGTAAAACAGCCCTTTTGCAAGCGCTGACAGGCACGAATACCGCCCATTTGCCGGAAGAAAAAAAACGTGGCATGACTATTGATTTGGGGTATGCCTATTTGCCTTTAAAAGAGAAAGTACTCGGGTTTATTGATGTGCCTGGCCATGAAAAGTTTCTCGCCAATATGTTGGCGGGCCTTGGTGGTGTGCATTATGCGATGCTCATTGTCGCAGCAGATGAAGGGATTGCCGCACAAACTAAAGAACATTTAGCGATTTTACGTCAGCTTCAATTTACTGAAATCATGGTAGTGATTACCAAGGCTGATCGAGCAACAGATGAGCAAATTGAGGCACTAAAAACACAAATTCAGACGGATTATCCATTCTTAGCTGAATCTCATTATTTTATTACATCAGCACAAACAGGCTTAGGTATTGATGCGTTACGTGATTATTTAGCCAATTTACCTGAATTAGCTGAAATAAATAAACCGTTCCGTTACGCCATCGACCGTGTTTTTAGCGTGAAAGGGGCGGGGACAGTGGTAACAGGGACAGCATTTGCGGGAACGGTGACCATCGATGATGAACTCTTCCTTTCTACGGGACAAAAGGTTCGCGTAAAAAATATTCATGCTCAGAATACACCGAGCGAAAAAGGTTTGGCTGGTCAACGCTTAGCGCTCAATTTAAACGTTGATTTAGATCGTATTCCAATGCAGCGCGGCGATTGGTTGTTAGCCTCAGAACCACTTGAGCCAACCGATCGTATTACCATTGAAATTACACCTGAAGTGAATTTGAAAGACAGTCAGCCTGTACACATTTATCATGCGGCAAGCCGTACGACGGGTAAGCTCACCTTGCTTGAAAGCAAAAATGCAATGAAAAATGACCGCACTTTGGCTGAGGTCATTTTAGAACAACCATTATTTTTAGCTTTCGGGGATAAATTAATTTTACGTAGTGGTGATGCGAAAGCATTAATTGGTGGTGCCAAGGTACTCGAAATTCATTCACCAAAACGTTATAAGCGCACAGAAGCTCGTCTAGCGTTCTTGGCTAAACTTAATCAGGCTCAAACCGCCACTCAACGCATTGGATTGACCTTGCAAAAAGAGGCAATTTCAGCTCAAGCTTTAATGTGGAGTGAGCAACTAACCGAAAATCAGCTGGCTGAAGCATTAGCCGAGAATGGTGATATCCGTTTCCAAAATTGGTGTTTTAATCGCGATTATCAACGTGAAAAAACGCAGCAAATTTTGACCGCACTTGCTACCTATCATGAGCAACATAATGATCAGCTAGGTTTGAGTAAAGCCCGTTTATATCGTATTGCGACTTTAAACCAACCGGAAAATCTAATTTACCATTTTATTGAAGAAATGCTTGATGAAGGCCAATTGCAGCAGACTCGTGGCTGGTTACATTTGCCTTCACACAAAATCCAATTTTCAGCTGAAGAGCAAAGCTTATGGCAAGCGGTGTTAGCTGAATTTGAGAAAGCACATGGTCAAGCCATTTGGGTACGTGATATGGCAACAGCCTTGGCGCAAGATGAAAGTGTGATGCGTAATTTTATGTATAAAGCGGGTAAATTGGGCTATCTTACGCCAATCGTAAAAGATCGTTTTTTCCTGACTGAAAGCATTTATGCTTATGCTCGCTTAATTAAGCAAATGGCAGGCGAAGAAGGTAAGGTTGCCGTAAATGAATTACGTGATAAGCTAAACTTTGGCCGAAAACTGACAGTGCAATTAATGGAATATTTTGACCGTACCGGCTTTTTACGCCGCAAAGGCAATGATCATATTCTACGTGATAAAGATACATTTGATTTATAGGTAATACATGAAAAAGACACTGATTTCAGCCTTAATTTTAACCTCACTTTTTACTGTAACAGGTTGCGAAGATAAAGAAGCGAAAGCAACGATTGAGCAACAAACACGGACAATTGCACAACTAACGGCAGAAAATACGCAATTAAAAGCTGAAAAAGAAAAGGCTGAAAAGGTTATTCCGGCAATTATTGCTCAAGATGATGTGCTTTTTGATAAAGAGGAAACCATCAAATACCCTAAATCGGCCAAAGAAGATGAATATGTGCCAGAGGAAGGTAAACTTCATTATAGTATTTCTACACTAAAAACGAATATTGAGTGGCTAGATAAACTGCTTTTAGAACAAATTTCAAAAAATGCAGATGGCAAACCAAGAAGTCGTGAGCAGCTTATTGCGGATTACCAGAAAGAATATGATGAAGCTAAAAAAGAGATGTTGGAATCTCCTATAATTGGGGTTGATGAAACCTTAGATTTAGCTTTTAATCACCAAAGAGGTAAGCTTGCTGTATTTTTAATAAACTATTACAGCTATGGTGGTGGCGCTCATGGCATTGGTGGTTATCATTATCTTAATATTGATTTAGAAACAAAAAAACGACTTTCATTTGATGATGTGTTTAAACCAAATCAGCAAGCTAAATTAAAAGAGATACTTTGGGAACGTTATACTCGATATGGTGAGGTAAAAGATGAGGAAGCATTTACATCAAAAGACACTTTTGAAGTGACCGATAATTTCTATTTAGATCATGATGGGATTCACTTTGTGTATAACGTGTATGAAATTGCGTCTTATGCAGAAGGACCGCAGGAGCTTGTGATTGAGTGGTGGAATGCTCCTGCTTTATTGAAGCCTGAATTTATTCAGAAAAAATATTACCCCGTTTCGAGTAATACGGCAGAATAACAAAGTGCGGTTAATAATGGCCGCATTTTTATTGACCTTTTTTCACCCAGTATTTGAAAGGTGTGTTTTGGGTTTCACTCGCTAAAAGAGTATGTTCCATAAATTGGCAGAAACTGGGAATATCGCGAGTCGTGGCTGGGTCGTCTGCCAAAATAAGCAGCACTTCACCTTCGTTCATATGACGAATATTTTTTCTCACGAGCATCACGGGTTCAGGACAACGTAAACCAACGGTATCAAGGGTTTTATCAACAGTCATTTCAGTCATTATTATTCATCGGTTTTATTGAAATTGAGCGACATCATACAATAATTATGGGGAAATTTCGATAAATCTGCTATTAATGCTAAACTAAGCAACAAATTCATTTAAGTAATTATTTCATGGCTGAATATTTTATCCCCAAAAGTGCGGTCATTTTTGAAGAAGAAATTAAGAAAAGTCGCTTTATTACGTATTTACAACATACGGAAGGGCTTGAGCAAGCTAAAGCTTTTTGGGCTGCAATTAAAACACAGCATCCTAATGCTCGCCATCATTGTTGGGCGGCGGTGGCCGGTAAACCAACTGACTCACAACAATTAGGTTTTTCCGATGACGGAGAACCAGCTGGAACGGCAGGAAAGCCAATGCTATCCACTTTGCAAGGTAGTCAAGTTGGTGAAATTAGTGCCGTTGTTGTTCGTTATTATGGGGGCATTTTATTAGGCACGGGTGGTTTAGTTCGTGCTTATGGAAATGGTGTGCAACAAGCTTTAAAATTATTAGAAACTGAACGAAAAGTAGAACGCCAGTTATTCCAAGTGCATTGTGATTATGCACAATTAAATTGGATTCAAATTTTATGTGAACAACATCAAATTGAAATTTATCAACAAGATTTTCAAGTGCAGATTGCATTACAGTTAGGCATTAGTGAAGGTCAAATTAAACCTTTTGAACAAGCATTAATTGAGCGTTCGGCAGGAACGTTGAAATTAGAAGAAATGAATTAAGCGAGATATTGTGCATATTTTATCCATTATTCGGATTATCGGCATTTTGATCATGTGCTTTTCCGGCACGATGCTGATTCCAGCCTTTGTGGCGCTTATTTATGGTGATGGTGGCGGTAAAGCATTTATGCAAGCTTTTGTATTAAGCTTCACTGTGGGAACGTTGTTTTGGTGGCCTTGTCATCATCATAAGCAAGAATTGCGCTCTCGAGAAGGTTTTTTAATTGTAGTGGCGTTTTGGTTTGTCTTAGGTGGGCTAGCAACCTTGCCATTGTTGTTATTTGATTCACCTCATTTAACGGTGGCTTCTGCCGTATTTGAGGCGTTTTCTGGGTTAACAACCACGGGTGCCACAGTCATGACTGGGTTAGATAATTTACCAAAAGCTATTTTATTTTACCGCCAATTTTTGCAATGGTTAGGTGGTATGGGGATCATTGTGCTGGCGATTGCAATCATTCCTCTATTGGGGATTGGCGGAATGCAGTTGTATCGTGCAGAAATGTCTGGTCCAATGAAAGATCAGAAGATACGACCAAGGATAACAGAAACAGCAAAGGCGCTATGGTTTATTTATTTCTTTTTAACCATATCCTGCGCCTTGGCTTATTGGCTAGCGGGTATGACACCATTTGATGCGATTACACATAGTTTTTCGACGGTATCCATTGGCGGATTTTCTACACATGATGAGAGTATAGGGTATTTTAATAGCTCGATGATTAATTTTATCACAGTTATTTTCTTATGGATTTCTGCTTGTAACTTCGCATTGCACTTCAGAGCATTTTCGACTTTAGGACGCGAAAATCTCTTGAAGATTTATACAAAAGATCCAGAATTCCGCTTCTTTATGAGTATTCAAATTTTGCTTATCGTGACTTGTACATTGGTGATGATAAGCTATCAATATTTTGATTCCTCATGGCAAGATTTTGAGCAAGTGGTATTTCAAGCCGTATCGATTTCGACGACAACTGGCTACACCACATCGAGTTTCGCTGAGTGGCCCTCTTTTGTGCCGATGTTATTAATTATTGCCTCTTTTATTGGGGGCTGTGCAGGCTCAGTGGGTGGCGGTTTGCGTGTTGCGCGGATTTTAGTGCTATATCTTCAAGGTGCAAGAGAGCTAAAACGATTTGTTCACCCAAATTTAGTGTATCCTATTAAATGGGGCAAAAGTGTTCTCGATGAACGAGTGATTGGGAGTATTTGGGCTTTTTTCTCTGCCTATTTATTAGTATTCATCATTTGTTTATTAAGTGTGATTGCATGTGGCGTTGAGCCTTTTGATGCATTTAATGCAGTATTGGCAAGTATTAACAACCTTGGACCAGCTTTAGGTTCAGTAAACAGTAATATGACAGCAATGCCCGATAGTGCCAAATGGGTACTGACTATTGCGATGGTTTGTGGGCGATTAGAGATTTTCACATTATTGGCGCTTTTCACGCCAGCATTTTGGAAGGCATAATGAAGACATTAATTTTATATTCAAGCTATGATGGACAAACTAAAAAGATTGCTGAATTTATGGCTCAGCATCTTGAAGGGGAAGTATCTATATCACCATTGATGGAAGAACTCGATTTTCAATTTTTTGATCGTGTGATTATTGGAGCATCCGTTCGTTATGGCCACTTTAATAAACAGGTATATCGTTTTGTGGAGCGTCATCACGAATTATTGAATGCAAAAAGTGCGGTCTTTTTTGGTGTAGGTTTGACTGCGAGAAAAGAAGGGAAAGATACGCCAGAGGGAAATGTCTATGTTCGTAAGTTCCTTCAGCGTATAAAATGGACACCAGCAAAAGTAGCTGTATTTGCAGGTGCACTGCTCTATCCACGTTATAAATGGATTGATCGTGTCATGATCCAATTGATTATGAAAATTACAGACGGCGAAACTGATACGACAAAAGAGATTGAATATACTGACTGGGGAAAAGTAAAGGCATTTGCAGAAAGCCTGAATTCGTAGAATAAAACACCATAATAGTGGCGTTTTTTAGACGATTTGAATAAAAGATCTTCAATCAAGAAAAAATCACATTTTTTTACAAAAAAGCACTTGCAAAGAATTCTGAAATGCCTATAATACGCCGCACACAACGACGCACTGTTGTGAAACGTAGTAAAACTGGTGCGTCGTTATTTTTTGCTCTTTAACAATATATCAGACAATCTGTGTGGGCACTTGTTGATTGACATGTTTTAAAAATATTTTTTAATTTTGAAGTCTTAATAGGTGCTAACTAGAAATTCATAATACTTTATTAAGTAGTGACATTTTATGTCAGCAGTATTGAGCGATTGAACTTGAATTGAAGAGTTTGATCATGGCTCAGATTGAACGCTGGCGGCAGGCTTAACACATGCAAGTCGAACGGTAACATAAAGAAGCTTGCTTCTTTGATGACGAGTGGCGGACGGGTGAGTAATGCTTGGGAATCTGGCTTATGGAGGGGGATAACTACGGGAAACTGTAGCTAATACCGCGTAATATCGAAAGATTAAAGTGTGGGACCTTCGGGCCACATGCCATAAGATGAGCCCAAGTGGGATTAGGTAGTTGGTGAGGTAAAGGCTCACCAAGCCGACGATCTCTAGCTGGTCTGAGAGGATGACCAGCCACACTGGGACTGAGACACGGCCCAGACTCCTACGGGAGGCAGCAGTGGGGAATATTGCGCAATGGGGGCAACCCTGACGCAGCCATGCCGCGTGAATGAAGAAGGCCTTCGGGTTGTAAAGTTCTTTCGGTAGTGAGGAAGGTGGTTAGTTTAATAGGCTAGCCAATTGACGTTAACTACAGAAGAAGCACCGGCTAACTCCGTGCCAGCAGCCGCGGTAATACGGAGGGTGCGAGCGTTAATCGGAATAACTGGGCGTAAAGGGCACGCAGGCGGACTTTTAAGTGAGGTGTGAAAGCCCCGGGCTTAACCTGGGAATTGCATTTCAGACTGGGAGTCTAGAGTACTTTAGGGAGGGGTAGAATTCCACGTGTAGCGGTGAAATGCGTAGAGATGTGGAGGAATACCGAAGGCGAAGGCAGCCCCTTGGGAATGTACTGACGCTCATGTGCGAAAGCGTGGGGAGCAAACAGGATTAGATACCCTGGTAGTCCACGCTGTAAACGATGTCGATTTGGGGGTTGAACTTTGAGTTTGGCGCCCGTAGCTAACGTGATAAATCGACCGCCTGGGGAGTACGGCCGCAAGGTTAAAACTCAAATGAATTGACGGGGGCCCGCACAAGCGGTGGAGCATGTGGTTTAATTCGATGCAACGCGAAGAACCTTACCTACTCTTGACATCCAGAGAACATTCCAGAGATGGATTGGTGCCTTCGGGAACTCTGAGACAGGTGCTGCATGGCTGTCGTCAGCTCGTGTTGTGAAATGTTGGGTTAAGTCCCGCAACGAGCGCAACCCTTATCCTTTGTTGCCAGCGATTCGGTCGGGAACTCAAAGGAGACTGCCGGTGATAAACCGGAGGAAGGTGGGGATGACGTCAAGTCATCATGGCCCTTACGAGTAGGGCTACACACGTGCTACAATGGCGTATACAGAGGGAAGCGAGAGTGCGAGCTGGAGCGAATCTCACAAAGTACGTCTAAGTCCGGATTGGAGTCTGCAACTCGACTCCATGAAGTCGGAATCGCTAGTAATCGCAAATCAGAATGTTGCGGTGAATACGTTCCCGGGCCTTGTACACACCGCCCGTCACACCATGGGAGTGGGTTGTACCAGAAGTAGATAGCTTAACCTTTTGGAGGGCGTTTACCACGGTATGATTCATGACTGGGGTGAAGTCGTAACAAGGTAACCGTAGGGGAACCTGCGGTTGGATCACCTCCTTACCAAAAACGAGAGACAATAAGTGTCCACACAGATTGATTGATATATTGTAGAAAATGAATGAAGAGAGAAAAGTGCGTAAGCAAAGTGTAAGATAGAGTATCTTTATTTGTTGTCCCCATCGTCTAGAGGCCTAGGACATCGCCCTTTCACGGCGGTAACCGGGGTTCGAATCCCCGTGGGGACGCCAAATAAAGATAACTTTATTATCTTCTGTTCTTTAACAACCAGGAAACAAGCTGAAAAACTGAAGAGACTTTCAAGTCCTTAAAGGATAAGAAAAAGTCTGAGTAAGAATAAAATCTTGATTGAACAAAAGCAATCAAGTGTTTAGTTGAAAACACAACATCAAGAATTTTTGAGGTTGTATAGTTAAGTGACTAAGCGTACAAGGTGGATGCCTTGGCAATCAGAGGCGATGAAGGACGTGCTAATCTGCGAAAAGCTTGGATGAGTCGATAAGAGGCGTTTAATCCAAGATGTCCGAATGGGGAAACCCAGTAGATGAAGAATCTACTATCACTTACTGAATACATAGGTAAGTGAGGCAAACCGGGAGAACTGAAACATCTAAGTACCCCGAGGAAAAGAAATCAACCGAGATTTCGTTAGTAGCGGCGAGCGAACGCGAAGGAGCCTGTTAGTGATAATGACAGAGACAGAGGAACAAGCTGGGAAGTTTGGCGATACAGGGTGATAGCCCCGTACTCGAAGTCCAGGTCATGGTACTAAGCTAACGATAAGTAGGGCGGGACACGTGATATCCTGTTTGAAGATGGGGGGACCATCCTCCAAGGCTAAATACTCCTGATTGACCGATAGTGAACCAGTACTGTGAAGGAAAGGCGAAAAGAACCCCGGTGAGGGGAGTGAAATAGAACCTGAAACCTTGTACGTACAAGCAGTGGGAGCCTGAAAGGGTGACTGCGTACCTTTTGTATAATGGGTCAGCGACTTATATTTTGTAGCGAGGTTAACCGAATAGGGGAGCCGAAGGGAAACCGAGTCTTAACTGGGCGAATAGTTGCAAGGTATAGACCCGAAACCCGGTGATCTAGCCATGGGCAGGTTGAAGGTTGGGTAACACTAACTGGAGGACCGAACCGACTAATGTTGAAAAATTAGCGGATGACTTGTGGCTGGGGGTGAAAGGCCAATCAAACCGGGAGATAGCTGGTTCTCCCCGAAATCTATTTAGGTAGAGCCTTGAGCGGACACCTTCGGGGGTAGAGCACTGTTTCGGCTAGGGGTCCATCCCGGATTACCAACCCGATGCAAACTACGAATACCGAAGAGTGATACTCAGGAGACACACGGCGGGTGCTAACGTCCGTCGTGGAGAGGGAAACAACCCAGACCGCCAGCTAAGGTCCCAAAGTCTATATTAAGTGGGAAACGAAGTGGGAAGGCTTAGACAGCTAGGATGTTGGCTTAGAAGCAGCCATCATTTAAAGAAAGCGTAATAGCTCACTAGTCGAGTCGGCCTGCGCGGAAGATGTAACGGGGCTCAAATATAGCACCGAAGCTGCGGCATCAGACGAAAGTCTGTTGGGTAGGGGAGCGTTCTGTAAGCGGAAGAAGGTGAATCGAGAGGTTTGCTGGACGTATCAGAAGTGCGAATGCTGACATAAGTAACGATAAAACGGGTGAAAAACCCGTTCGCCGGAAGACCAAGGGTTCCTGTCCAACGTTAATCGGGGCAGGGTGAGTCGGCCCCTAAGGCGAGGCTGAAAAGCGTAGTCGATGGGAAACGGGTTAATATTCCCGTACTTGGATAAACTGCGATGTGGGGACGGAGCAGGTTAGGTTATCGCACTGTTGGATATGTGCGTTTAAGTTAGTAGGTGTGAAGTTTAGGCAAATCCGGACTTCTTTAACACTGAGAGATGATGACGAGGCTCTACGGAGCTGAAGTAACCGATACCACACTTCCAGGAAAAGCCACTAAGCTTCAGGTTTATCTAAACCGTACTGAAAACCGACACAGGTGGTCAGGTAGAGAATACTCAGGCGCTTGAGAGAACTCGGGTGAAGGAACTAGGCAAAATAGCACCGTAACTTCGGGAGAAGGTGCGCCGGCGTAGATTGTAAGGGCTTGCCCCTGAAGGTTGAACCGGTCGAAGATACCAGCTGGCTGCAACTGTTTATTAAAAACACAGCACTCTGCAAACACGAAAGTGGACGTATAGGGTGTGATGCCTGCCCGGTGCTGGAAGGTTAATTGATGGTGTAATCGAAAGAGAAGCTCCTGATCGAAGCCCCAGTAAACGGCGGCCGTAACTATAACGGTCCTAAGGTAGCGAAATTCCTTGTCGGGTAAGTTCCGACCTGCACGAATGGCATAATGATGGCCAGGCTGTCTCCACCCGAGACTCAGTGAAATTGAAATCGCCGTGAAGATGCGGTGTACCCGCGGCTAGACGGAAAGACCCCGTGAACCTTTACTATAGCTTGACACTGAACATTGAATTTTGATGTGTAGGATAGGTGGGAGACTTAGAAGTAGTCACGCCAGTGATTATGGAGTCGTCCTTGAAATACCACCCTTTAACGTTTGATGTTCTAACGAAGATTACGAAACGTGGTCTCGGACAGTGTCTGGTGGGTAGTTTGACTGGGGCGGTCTCCTCCCAAAGAGTAACGGAGGAGCACGAAGGTTTGCTAATGACGGTCGGACATCGTCAGGTTAGTGCAATGGTATAAGCAAGCTTAACTGCGAGACGGACAAGTCGAGCAGGTACGAAAGTAGGTCATAGTGATCCGGTGGTTCTGAATGGAAGGGCCATCGCTCAACGGATAAAAGGTACTCCGGGGATAACAGGCTGATACCGCCCAAGAGTTCATATCGACGGCGGTGTTTGGCACCT
Organism: Haemophilus parainfluenzae; assembly: GCF_900638025.1. Taxonomy (NCBI): domain Bacteria; kingdom Pseudomonadati; phylum Pseudomonadota; class Gammaproteobacteria; order Pasteurellales; family Pasteurellaceae; genus Parahaemophilus; species Parahaemophilus parainfluenzae. The sequence continues at coordinate 391,041 of NZ_LR134481.1, read as the reverse complement.
CGATGTCGGCTCATCACATCCTGGGGCTGAAGTAGGTCCCAAGGGTATGGCTGTTCGCCATTTAAAGTGGTACGCGAGCTGGGTTTAGAACGTCGTGAGACAGTTCGGTCCCTATCTGCCGTGGGCGTTGGAGAATTGGTTGGGGCTGCTCCTAGTACGAGAGGACCGGAGTGGACGCACCACTGGTGTTCCGGTTGTGTCGCCAGACGCATTGCCGGGTAGCTAAGTGCGGAAGAGATAAGTGCTGAAAGCATCTAAGCACGAAACTTGCCAAGAGATGAGTTCTCCCAGATTATAAATCTGTAAGGGTTGTTTAAGACTAAGACGTAGATAGGTCTGGTGTGTAATCGGTGCGAGCCGTTGAGCTAACAGATACTAATTGCCCGAGAGGCTTAACTATACAACGCTCAAGGGTTTTGGGTGTTGAGAAGACGAAACAAACTCAGAGAAGAAAGAGAAGAAGAAAGTTTTTAGGTAAATCAGCTTGTTTGGTTGTGAGCGCTAGAGATAGCGGAACAGAGAGAAAAGTTATTAGAGGAATAATCCTGGCGGCGATAGAGCGGTGGTCCCACCTGACCCCATACCGAACTCAGAAGTGAAACGCCGATGCGCCGATGGTAGTGTGGGGCTTCCCCATGTGAGAGTAGGACACCGCCAGGTACTTTTTATTTTCTTAGTTTATTTTTAGAGTAAATTAACAAAATAAAAAATTTTGGCAGCAACAGTGCAATGGACCCACCTGAATCCATATCGAACTCAGAAGTGAAACATTGTTACGCCGATGGTAGTGTGGGGCTTCCCCATGTGAGAGTAGGTCACTGCCAATTATACCTCATTTAGCGGAGTGGTAGTTCAGCTGGTTAGAATACCTGCCTGTCACGCAGGGGGTCGCGGGTTCGAGTCCCGTCCATTCCGCCAATTCTTAATACCAATAGGGGCGTAGTTCAATTGGTAGAGCACCGGTCTCCAAAACCGGGTGTTGGGAGTTCGAGCCTCTCCGCCCCTGCCATCATTTCATATCAAATAATATTTAATTTTTTTAAGAATATTGTCTATTTTGCTATTCGTTTTATACTAATCGCATTTTTAGTATTTCAGAGATATTCTTATGCATTATTCCATTCAAGATTTTATTCAATTAATTGCCCAATTACGTAATCCTAATGGCGGTTGTCCTTGGGATCTTAAACAAAATTATGAATCAATGATTCCTTGTTTAACCGAAGAAACTTATGAAGTCATTGATGCCATCCAAAAGAAAGACATTGTTAATTTAAGGGAAGAACTTGGCGATCTTTTATTACAGGTTGTATTTTTTAGCCAGCTTGCTTCTGAAGATGGTTATTTCACATTTGATGATGTTCTTAATGATATTTCTAAAAAGATTGTACGTCGTCATCCTCATGTGTTTGGAGATGCCACAGCTGGAAATGAAGAAGAGGCATTAGCTCGTTGGAATAGTATCAAAGCACAAGAGAAATCAGTTCAAGAAAAATACTCTATTCTAGATGATATTCCGAATGCTTTTCCTGCATTGTTAAGAGCACAAAAAATGCAAAAACAATGTTCAAAGATTGGTTTTGATTGGGATGATGTTGAACCTGTATTAGCTAAAGTTGAAGAAGAATTGCAAGAAGTAAGGGATGAAATCAATCAAACTTCTCGTAATCAAGAAAAAATAGAAGAGGAGATCGGGGATTTATTTTTCGCAACGGTTAATTTGTCTCGCCATCTCAAATGCAATGCGGAAGAAACTTTGCGTAAGGCGAATAATAAATTTGAACAACGTTTTCGAAAAGTTGAAGAAAAGGCATTAGAACGAGGTTCATCAATTAAAGATCTTTCTTTAATCGAAATGGATATTTTGTGGGATGAAGTAAAAAAAGAAGAAAAATAATTGCAATGGCAGAGGGTGCTTTCCTCTGCCATTTTTTATTCTATAAAATGGATAACTATTCCTTTTATGCTAATTACCATAATTAAATTCGGTTATTTATCCACTCAATGTAATCAGCTTTTCGATGACTGATTATATTTTCATCATTTTTGTTTTATTCTCATTTTGGTTATTGACAAGGTTATTATTTAAACATATATTTGCCAAGCCACTTGTCTAAATACTTTTTATCGAAGTGTTGAGTGGTGATTTATAAAATGAATAACTCGTATTCGAATAGGTGTAAATATGCTCTTAAAGAAAACTTTACTTGTTGTAAGTTTGACGACGGTATTAGCTGCTTGTAGTACAGCAACAAATGAAAAATGGCAAAATTTTGATAATAAATCTCTAAATGAAAACATTAGTAGTACTGATGCCGGTATTGTTGTTTATCGTGATAACAGTGGCGAGTCTACTCCAGCAGTCAATATTGCTGTAAATGGTGAATATCAAACATCATTACAACGTAATGGCTTTTCAGAGGTAGTGGTATGTGCACAGCCTCAACGTATTGGCGCATTTACAAAGATGCAAGATCCTGCTTATGTTTTTAAACACACTGGCGGTAAATACTATACCTTGGAAGGCGGTAAATTAATTTATTTCCGAGTGAGTGTAGATGAGATGGGCAATGTTGCCATGACAGAGGTTGATCAAAATACAGCAAAAGAAGAGATGGCTAATGCTAGATTCCAAGCCAATACGCTCTCTCGTGTTGAATATGCAAATACTTGTGGGCCGAAAAGCTATGTATTAAATGCTTCAGCATTATTCCCATTCGATCAATATAGTGCTAACAGTATTCTTCCTAATGGTCGTGATGAAATTCGCGCTATTGCAAAAGATATTCAGGAATATCCAGCAAACATTCGTTCGGTTGAAGTATCTGGTTATACTGATCCCCAAGGTAGCGCTGAATACAACCAAACACTTTCTCAACAACGTGCAAAAACCGTAAAAGAGTTATTGGTTCATGGCGGTGTAAAATCTAATCTTGTCCATGCAGCCGGTTACGGTGCTCAAAATTTAAAAGTCACGAATTGCGAAGCACAACATGCTGGTAACACATCTGAATTACAAGTCTGTAATCAACCAAACCGTCGTGTAGAAATTAAATTACATACAGTAAATAACTAATAGATAGGGAAAATTAGAATAATGAATATCATTCTAAAAATTAATAATGCATCTGAAACAGTTCAAAGCATTAATTTAAATACAAATCTTAAGCAAGCAGTTCGTGTACAAGCACAAAATGATGTTAATTATCAATTAATTGATCAAAACACGGGCTATGCGCCTGAAAATATTACCACAAAGCGTGTTGGTAATGATTTACAAATTGCGTTTGAAGGTTCTGATATTGAACAACCAGATTTAATTATCGAAGATTACTATGATCAAGATAATTCAAATTTGCTTGTCGGTACACATGAAAATGGAAATCTTTATCCATATGTACCAGAAACTGGTGTACAAACTGATGCTGTAACTTTATTAGCTCAGGAAGTGTCAGTTGGTCAAGCGTTAGGTGGAGAAGCGCTGAAGTCTGCAATGTGGGCGTTTAATCCTTGGTGGTTATTAGCTCTTGTTCCTATTGCGGGTATTGCGATTGCTGCGGGTCATGATAGCAGTAGTGGTAGTAAAGATACAACCCCTCCAGGAGCGCCAACTGTAACTGCGAACGTAGGCGGTTCCGTAGATGTTGTGCCACCGAGTGAAGCAGACACCAAAACGGTAACTATTCGCTATACTGATGAAAATGGTGTTGAGCATACCTCTACAGTGGAAAAAGGTAATAATGGTAAATGGACCTCAACAGATACAAATTTAATTGTTGATGAAAATACAGGTAAAACCACGATTCCTGCTGATAAAGTAAAAGATAATACTAAAGTAACTGCGAATGCAACGGATAATTCAGGCAATAAAGGTTCTGAAGGCAACGCAATCTCAGGTATTGACCAAGTAGAAGGCAAACCAGGTATTATTATTCCAGAAGCTCAAGATGGTTATATCAATGGTAAAGAATTGGAAGATGGTGTTCAAACTCAGATTATTTTACCAAAAGGTACAATTGAAGGCGCTACTGTAACTGTGACTATCACAAAACCAGATGGTACTACAGAACAAATCAGCCACACTGTGACAGGTGACGAAGTAACTAATGGTAAAATTGACCTTACTATCCCTAAAGAAAGCTTACCGGCTGATGGTAATTATAAAGTCGGTGTATCCATTCAACAAGGCAATAATCCAGCCGTTTCAGGTGATACCGAATCTTTTGAATTAGATACTGGCATCCCAGGCGATGTTGATAACAACGGTGAAGCAAGTAATGGTGACACTGACAACAACACCAAAGATGGCGCACCAATCGTAACTATCACAGATGGTAACGGTGACGACTATATTAATGCGAAAGAACTTGAAGATGGTATTCAAACGAATGTAACTATCCCAACAGGAACAAAAGCAGGTGATACCATCACTGTATCGGTAACCGATCCAAACGGTAAGACAGTTGAAGTTCCACACACCGTGACAGAAGATGATATCAAAAATGGTTCAGTAGATATTACGATTCCGAAAGACAACGTGCCAACAGATGGTGATTACACCATTACAGCTAAAGTGACTGATCCTGCAGGTAATACAAGTGCAACCAGCGAACCGAAAAAAGTCACAGTGGACACAGGCATCCCAGGCGATGTTGATAACAACGGTGAAGCAAGTAATGGCGACACTGACAGCAACACCAAAGATGGCGCACCAATCGTAACCATCACAGATGGTAACGGTGACGACTATATCAATGCGAAAGAGCTTGAAGATGGTATTCAAACGAATGTAACTATCCCAACAGGAACAAAAGCAGGTGATACCATCACTGTATCGGTAACCGATCCAAACGGTAAGACAGTTGAAATTCCACATACTGTGACAGAAGATGATATCAAAAATGGTTCAGTAGATATTACGATTCCGAAAGACAACGTGCCAACAGATGGTGATTACACCATTACAGCTAAAGTGACTGATCCTGCAGGTAATACAAGTGCAACCAGCGAGCCGAAAAAAGTCACAGTCGATACAGGCATCCCAGGTGATGTTGATAACAATGGTGAAGCAAATAATGGCGACAATGACAACAACACCGATCCAAAAACCAAAGATGGCGCGCCAATCGTCACTATCACAGATGGTAACGGTGACGAGTACATCAATGCGAAAGAGCTTGAAGATGGTGTTACCACAAAAGTCACTATCCCTGCAAATACCGAAGTGGGCGATAAAATTACATTAACAGTAACCGATCCAAACGGTAATAAGTCGGAAGTTACGCATACAGTAACTAAAGATGATATTGATCATGGCTCGGCGGAAGTGACTATTCCTAAAGATAAGGTACCGAGTGAAGGTGATTATACAGTAACAGCGAAAGTGACCGATCCAGCGGGTAACAGCAGTGCGGAAAGTACCCCAGCAGGATTTACTGTGGACAAAACTGCACCAGCAGCACCAACAGTGACAGCGAATGATGATGGCTCAATGACCATTACACCGCCAGCAGATAAAGATACCAAAACGGTTGAAATTACTTATACAGACGAAGATGGTAAAGAACATCCTGCAACGTTAACGAAGGGTGATGATGGTAAATGGAAATCAGATAATCCAGATGTTGTTGTCAATGAAGACACAGGTGTTGCAACTATTGATAAAAATAAAGTTCAAGATGGTTCAGATGTAACAGCAAAAGCAAAAGATAATGCAGGCAATACAGGTGATGATGCTTCAGCACAAGCAAAACCAAATAGTGATGAACTAAGTGGTAAACCTGAGCTTACTATTGCTGAAGCGGACGATGGTAAAGTGACGGCGACTGAATTAAATGATGGTATCCAAACGGAAGTGAAATTACAGACCAATTCTAAAGCCGGGGATGTAGTTACATTAACCATCACAAATCCAGATAACACAACGAAAACCATTGAGCATACTGTTACTGCTGAAGAAGCAACTGCAGGTAAAGTAGCAGTTACTATTCCTAAAGAAAATGTAACAACAGATGGTTCTTATAGCGTCTCAGTAAGTCAATCACGTGATGGTAATGCAACAGAAGGTAATAAAGAAACCTTTACTGTTGATGCTCGCGTACCTGGCGATACAGATGGCGATGGTGAAACTGATGATGCAGGTAAACCAGTTGTACATATTGAGGATAATGATGATGAAATCATTAATGCTTCTGATTTAAACAGCGACGGTAAAGCAACAGCGACTATTACACTCCCTGAAAATGCAGGCTACAGCGCAGGTGATACGTTAACTGTCACTTATCCAGATGGACAAACTGAAGATATCGTATTAACTGAAGCTCAAATCAAGGATGGCGTAAAAGTGACATTCACTCCGCTTGCAGCGGGTGAAAGCAATGAAGTAAAAGCTATCGTTAAAGATCCACAAGGTAATAGCTCGAAAGAAGGAATCGATACAGCTAAGACCGAGGAAGCTGAAGTTCCACCAACGAGAATTACGGTGGAAGTGAAGGATGATTTCACTGATGAATATAAAGGTGCAAAAACTCGTTCCGAAGGAACTGAAGCAACTAATCTATTATCAGGAAATGGTGGCTTAGGTAAATATGAAGGTGTAGTCGGTGCTAATGGTAAAACCATTGATGCAAGTGATGCGACCAAATTACAAGCAATCAAAACACTTGCAGATGGTTTAACAAATGATGCGACCCCAACTGTCACTTTCACGTTGGATAATAAAATTACTTCTGCACAAAATATGGTGATTTACCGCGAAACCGTAACAAAAGATGGTGACGTCTTCAATAAAGAAGTACTCACTAATAAATTTACGGTAAGTGCGGATGGTAAAACATACTCTTTCACTGATGCATTGCCAGAAACCTTTGGTACTCAATATCGCTATACTGCAGAAGTACAAAATAAAGCAACGAATGCAGTAGAACTCACGACTCGTCAAGATATTTATTTAGATACTCAAGTTGAGTCGATGGAAGTAACTGCGATGGCAAACAATAAAGACGGTAACTTAACGTCTATTACGTTCAGCATTACAGATCGTTCAGAAGTGGGTGCGGTTGTTAAGATTAGTTACCCGAATACTGCGGGTACAACATCAACCACAACAGCAGAGATTAATAATGATGGCACTTACACCGTTAATCTTGCTGATAACTTTAATCGTTATTCAACTGACGGTATGCAAGTAACAGTGATTGATTCTGCAGGTAATATTGCTTCAACGAAAACCATGTATATTCGTAACCTATTTAGTAATATGAATACTGAAATGGGGCCAGATCCATCACAAGGACGTAAATTTAACGTTGGATTAATCACAGATATTATTAACCGTCAAGCAACGAATGAAAATGGCTTGAAATTCACGGATGATAATGATCACCTCGTGGTTGGTTTAGATGAATATGCTCGTAAAGCGGGTGTAAATGGTAACATGGCGTCCATGGTTGGCGGCGGAGAATTGAATGTGGATACCGGTGCAGGTGATGACCATATTCAATTACGTGGCAATTTACAGTCATGGCGAGGTGGCTCGTTAAAAATGGGTGAAGGTAACGATAAACTGACCTTCGATACAGCAGAAGTTACAACTGGAGGCCAATATAATATTGACTTTGGTAATGGTAACGACCGCTTAGTGATTAATGGTGCGGTTAATACCCAATCAACGATGAAAGTCTCCTTTGGTGAAGGTAATGACAGTATGTATGTGAAGAGCAACCTTGATGGCTCAGGCAGCGGACTGTACGACTTTGGCAACGGCGACAATAGCCTAGAAGTGGGTGGTTATGTTACAAAATCACAAACATTCCTCTTCGGTAATGGCTCAGACTCATTCGTAGTTGCAGGGCACTTTGACTATGCGACAGTAACCATGGGCCAAGGTAACGACTTGTTTAAAGTGGGCAGTAACTTACGTTATGGTGCAACCGTTAATATGGGTGAAGGCGACGATGTACTCGTAGCCGGCGGTATTAATAACGGTCTTGACGCTCAAACAGTCACTGTTGATATGGGTGAGGGTGATGATACTGCAACATTTACCAGCATTAATGGTGGTAAAGTTGAAATGGGTGCAGGCGATGACGTATTAAATATCACCACCCTTTCTGGCGACGGCAAAATTAATCTTGGTACAGGTGATGATATTGTTAACTTCAGTGGTCGTGTAACTGGTGGTACAGTTGATGGTGGCGAAGGTAATGATATCGCTGTATTAAAAGAAGTAGGTCATAGCTATGAAATGTCTAACTTCAAAAATGTTGAAATCTTTGATTTAACAACAGATGGTCGTCAAGACATTAACATTAGATTATCAGACTTACAACAAGATGGCGATACGCTTTCGAAGGTCTACATCCGCGGTACATCATTAGATACTGTCGATTTAGGTAATAACAATAACTATGGCGATACAGCACAAAACTTGAAAGATACCTCTAACGGTATCCTAGGTTCAAATGTGGGTACATGGGCGAAAGGAGCCACAGAGACTGTAGATGGTGTTACCTATGATGTGTATTCTTACACTAGCGGTAATACAGGTACGATTACGACTGAATTAGTTTATATTGAACAAGGTATTCAAGTAATCTAACTTATCTAAGATCGTTATAATCAGACACCCCTCTATGAGGGGTGTTTTTTTATGTAATAAAATAAGTAAGTAACATATAAGCACTGATCATCAATAAAATAATGCCTAATAGTTTTTTGACTAAGTGCGGTGATAATTTACCTCGAATTTTGATTGAGAAAAATCCAGTTACAAAAGCACTTAGTACAACAATAATCACGATCGAAAGATTAACGTAACCGATTTGCCAACCAAAGTGATAAGGTGAGCTTTTTGAAAGATAGCCATAAAGGCTGCCTAATCCACCAATAAACATCATTGCATTGGTATAAGGGGCAATTTGATGGGCTTTAACGGATTTTAGCTGACCAATTAAAGGTGCCATGATTGATCCTCCTCCAATACCCGTCATACCGGCAATAAATCCCCCAAAAGTCGAAAGGCCCATTCCTTTTATGGTTTCATCAGCTGTTGTTTGCTGATTCATTGCATTTTCTTTACTAAAAATAGTACGAATCGCTAATAGCGAAAGGGTGATAACAAATACACTGATGATGGCAATATCAGGCACGTAAAAACTTAATTCGAATCCTAGCTGCACACCAATAATCATGCCAACAGACCAAATGAGCATCGCTTTGTAATTAATTGATACTTTTTGTTTATAGAAATAAATCAAGTTAATAAAGGATGATCCCATTACAATCGTCAACGATGTTGCAGCAATCATTTGCAAAGGAAATTGTGGGAATAAGGTATAGAGAATAGGCACCATCAATACACCGCCACCAATACCAAAGATGGCTGACATGATATTCGTCATGACACCACATAAAATCAAAATAAGAATTAACTGTAAGCTCATTTCAAACTCCTTTTGTGTGGGAGTACGGCGTTATTATTCTTATGGAAAGATAAATAATTTATGATCTTGCTCATAATTGTCGATAAAAACAGACTTTATTTCGATTTTGTGATCCCTCTCACACAATCACTATGACAATTATCATATGCTCTTTACAACCTGAGCAGTAGTCTATAAATGAAATTTAATATTGGCTTCTACAAGGAGGAGCGTATGCTATTAACGGTTTCGAGTTTTCTCATCGTAACGGCTTTAGTGGCTTATGTTTCATGGCTACGTACTAAAAACGATGATTTAACCACCTCGAAAGGTTATTTCTTAGCGGGACGAGGATTAAGCGGTATTGTGATTGGTTGCTCAATGGTGTTGACCTCTCTTTCAACAGAGCAATTGATTGGCGTGAATGCTGTTTCTTATCAAAACAACTTTTCTGTTATTGCGTGGACAGTGCCAACGGTGATTCCGCTTTGTTTCTTGGCACTTTATATGTTGCCGAAATATTTGCGTAACGGTTATACCACCATTCCTGAATTCTTTGAAAATCGTTTTGATCGACAAACACGTTTGATTATGTCTGGATTATTCTTAGTCTTCTATCTTTTAATCGTTATTCCGACCGCACTTTATACTGGGGCGATTGCATTTAATAAAATTTTCAATCTAGAAACTATCTTCGGATTAAATTATGCGCAAGCGATTGTCTATACTGTGATTGCTATCGGTGTAGTTGGTGCGATTTATGCGATTTTTGGTGGGTTAAAAGCGGTAGCCGTTTCCGACACCATCAATGCCGTAATCTTAGTGATTGGTGCATTGCTCGTGCCTGTATTTGCATTGCTTTATTTAGGTAATGGCAGCATTTCAGAAGGGTTTCATATAATTACCACCACTCACGTTGAAAAATGGAACGCAATCGGTAGTGCAACAGACTCTACCCCTTGGCCAACAATCTTTACCGGTATTATGGTTGTTCACTTCTTCTATTGGACAACTAACCAAGCTATCGTACAACGTTGTTTGGGGGCGAAGGATTTAGCATCCGGTCAAAAAGGGATTTTAATTGCAGCACTTTTCCTGCTCACATTACCTATTATTCTTAATTTACCGGGTTTATTGAGTTTCCATATTCTAGGTGAAGGCTTAAATCCAATTGATACATCTTATCCATTATTGGTTAATAAAGTGATGCCGACTGCATTACAAGGCTTCTTTATTGCGGCACTTTTCGGCGCAATTTTAAGTACCTTTAACTCATTCTTAAACTCTGCAGCGACCATTTATTGTAAAGACTTACTACCATCTATCAGTAAAAAACAACGTACCGATCAAGAATTGATCGTCTATGCGAAAAAAGTCTCTACTATTATGGCGATTGTGACCATGATTATTGGCCCACTTTTGATGTTCGGTACAGATGGTATTTTCTTAATCACTAAACGCTTTGCTGGTTTTGTGAATATTCCAATCGTGGCGTTATTTGCTGTGGGTTTGTTCAATAAAACTGTTTCAGGTTTAGCGGCACGTATTGCTTTACTTGTACACGTAGTACTTTATTTCAGTATTGTTTGGGTGTTCAATGTGAAAATTAATTTCGTGTATGTCATGGGCGGATTATTCGTATTTGATGTTGTCTTCATGTTGATTCTAGGTCAATTCTTAAAACGTGAGCCTTATGTGGAAAATACCGTCAATAAAGGCGACGTGGACTTAACCAATTGGAAATATATTAAAGTGACGTCTGTTTCATTGATTCTTGGTTTAATTGCGCTTTATGCTTTCTTATCACCAGTGGGTATTGCTTCATCAGATGGCAATCCAATGTTAGTGTTGGAAGTGTATGCGGTATTACAACTCATTGTGTTGATTGTCTTTAGACCAAAAAATGAAAAATCAGAACATTAATTACATCTTTCTAACCAATTAACAAGCAGGGCGTACATCACGTACGCCCTTAAAATAGATAAGGATTATGTATGAACATTATCTATATTTTACTCGACCAAGTGCGTAAAGATATGCTGGGTGCTTATGGTCACCAGATCGTTAAAACCCCGAATATCGATCGTCTAGCTAAAGATGGGGTGCGTTTTAATAATGCTTTTACACCAGCTTCCGTTTGTGGACCTGCACGGACATCACTCTTTACTGGTTTAATGCCATCCACACATGGCATCATTCGTAATGGTGAAAAAGGCGGTACAGGTGAAGTGAGTGAAGCGGCACCAAATATCGGTAAACTAGATGGCTATAACACCTATGTCGTAGGAAAATGGCACGTTGGGACAAAATCCGTACCAGAAGATTACGGCATTAAAGGGCATAACTTTGATGGTTATGGTTATCCAGGCAGCGGTGTGTATAAAAATTTAGTGTTCAACCAACCGCCAACACATTCTAATCGTTATAAAGAATGGTTAGATGAAAAAGGTTATGAGATCCCTGAAGTGAGTCGTGCTTATTTTGGTGATAACCCACATTTACGGGTGCAAGAGCTTTGTGGGTTACTTTCAGGCACAAAAGAACAAACCATCCCATATTTCATTATTGATGAGGCAAAAAACTATATCAGCCAATCGCTCACTGAAAATAAACCGTTCTTTACATGGATTAATTTCTGGGGACCGCATACGCCTTGTATCGTGCCGGAACCTTATTATTCCATGTATCGAAAAGAAGATGTGGTACTAGATGAAAGTTTCTTCAAACCACTAGAAGGCAAACCAGGACACTATCGTACTATCTCTAAAATGTGGGGAATGTGGGAAGCGAGTGAAGATCATTGGAAAGAAGTCATCACAAAATTCTGGGGTTATATCACCTTGATTGATGATGCAATTGGCGAGTTGTTTGCTTTCTTAGAAAACAAAGGCATTTATGACCGCACTTTTATTGTGGCAACCGCTGATCATGGGGATGCGATGGGCGCTCATCGAATGATTGAGAAAGGGGAGTTCATGTTTGATACCACCTACAACATTCCGATGATTATCAAAGACCCGAATTCAAATCGTGTTAATCAACAAGATGATAATCTTGTCTATCTCCATGATTTAACCTCTACCGTTTATGATTTGGCTAATCAGCCGATTCCTTCTGCCTTTGAAGGGGAAAGTATTTTACCGATCGTTCGTCAACATCAAGATAATCAACGAAAAGGGATATTGGCACAGTTAGCGGGACATTTTGTTTACTTTGAACAACGCATGTGGCACCGTAAAGACTATAAATTGGTGTTTAATGCTTCGGATATTTGTGAGCTTTATGACGTAAAAAATGATCCGGCTGAAATGCATAATTTGTTCTATAAGCCAGAATATGAAGCAGTTAAAAAAGAGATGCTAGAAGAAATGCGTCAAGAAATGAAACGCTTAAATGATCCGCTAGAAAACTGGGTATATCGAATTATTCACGAAGTATAAAAAACAAAGAAAAACTGACCGCACTTTGAAGGACGTTTATGGAAAATTGCTCAATCAAGCCTACTGAGTTATCACATTGTCAGCTCACCGAGTTACATCACTTGCCGAAAGGTTCCTTCTTGTATCAACAAGGTGAGGCGGCACATGAGTTTTATTATGTGCAAGCAGGTTTGATTGGCTTATTTCATACCCTTGAAAATGGCAAGGAAAGCTTGGTGCGGTTATATTCCAAAGGGGATTATTTTGGTTTCCGAACCTTATTCTCCATGATGGATAAACACTATCATTGCAATGCGAAAGTTTTAATTGATGCAGAGATTACTCGCATCAAACCCAATGTAGTGAGCGAATTTTTTACGCATAATATGGTGATGAGTCAATGTTTACTGCAGATCTTGGCAGATGAACTACGCGAAGCCGAAGAGCGTTTAGCAAAAAGTGCCTATTTGCGCACCTTAGATCGTGTGATGGATAGTTTATATTTTCTCAAACAAAACTTTCCTGATTATAATTGGACGTATCGCGAAATTGCGGAATATGCTGGCTGTGAAACCGAAACAGCTATTCGTATTGCGAAAGAACTCAAACAAAACGGGGCATTTGATCGAATATCAGGTCATAAATAATGTTATAACAAAGGATGGTTGATGTCTGTTTTTCCACCACAAGCTCATTTTCACTTAATGGCGAAACCAAGCAGTTTTCACTGTAACATTCAGTGTGAATATTGCTTCTATTTGGAAAAATCAGAACAGTTTGGGCAACATGCGCCTTTTATGTCGAAAGACACCTTAAAACATTACATCAAAAACTATATTCAATCGCATGCAGGCAATGTGGTTGAATTTGCTTGGCAAGGTGGTGAACCCACTCTTTTAGGCTTAGATTTTTATCGACAAGCCGTTGAATATCAGCAGGAATTTGCTCAAGGTAAACAGATCACAAACGCCTTTCAAACCAATGGTATCGCACTTAATCAGCAATGGGCTGCATTTTTCAAACAGCATCATTTTCTCATTGGGCTTTCTATTGACGGTTTAAGTGCCGTGCATAATCGTTATCGTATTTCGGGTAATGGCAATCCTACTTTTGAAAAAGTCGTAAAGGCATTAAATCTGCTTCAAGAATATGGCGTGGAATTTAACACCCTTACAGTCATTAATGATCAAAATTGGCAAAAAGGAAGAGAAACTTATTTAGCACTCAAACAGCTTGGTTCGACTTATATACAGTTTATTCCTATTGTCGAACGTCATGCACAAACACAATTTGTCACTGATTTTTCAGTGCCATCAGAAGGTTATGGGCAATTTCTTGTGGATGTCTTTCATGAATGGTATGAGCATGATGTAGGAAAAATTTATGTGTCTCAGTTTGATAATCTACTTGGACAATGGCTTGGTTATCCTTCTACAACCTGTGTTCATCAACTTACTTGCGGGCAATCGCTTATCACGGAAGCCAATGGCGATGTGTATACTTGCGATCATTTTGTGTATCCCGAATACAAGGTCGGCAATTTAACTCAGCAACCTTTAACAGAGATTGTGTTTTCCAGTAAACAACAGCAATTCGGTTTAGAAAAATCACAAAAATTGACTGCACTTTGCCGTCATTGTGAGTTTCGTAAACTCTGTTATGGCGGTTGCCCGAAACATCGTTTTGTTTCTCTCGAAAATGAACCTAATCCACATAATTATTTATGTGCCTCTTACCGTTATTTCTTTGAACAAACGGCGCCTTATATGCAAGCCATGGCTCGCCAAATTCGGTTACATCCATCAGCCGCTTAAGGTAGAATAGCGCTTTCTACTTTACGTTTTGATTGATATGAATCCTTGGACATTACTCGCTATTTCGATTTGCCTTGAAATTGTGGCAACGAATTTATTAAAAGTCAGCGATGGCTTTACCAAACTTTTACCTACAATAGGTTCATTAACCTTATATGCCATTTCGTTTTATTTTGTCTCTCTTGTGTTTCGTACGCTTTCCGTGGGCTTGGTTTACGCCATTTGGTCGGGAGTTGGCATTGTTTTGACGGCGATTGTGGCGTATTTCGCTTTTGGTCAGAAAATTGATACCGCTGGGCTGATTGGTATGGCATTGATTATCAGTGGTGTTTTAGTGATTAACTTGTTTTCTCAAACGGGACATTAATCCTCCAAATGAAATGTGATCGCGCTCACAAATTTAATTTTTTTCAAAATAAAATTATGTTGGCAATCAATTCATCGCTATAATTCTCCGGCATTTTTAACCGCACTTTGTGCAACTTTAAAGGAAATTCTATGAAAAAATTACTTTGCTCATTATTTGCATTTTCAGCAATTAGCACGGCAATGGCACAAGAAGTAAATATTAAAATATTGGGTACCTCTGATATTCATGGTCGCGTTGTACCTTGGAGCTATGGCGCAGACGTAGAAGACAAATCTGGTTCTTATGCGCAAATCGCAACTTATGTGAAAGATGTGCGTAAAAACAACAAAAATGTGGTATTAGTGGATGTGGGCGATGCGATCCAAGATAACCAAGTTGATGTGTTCGCAAAAGATAAAAAATATTACAAAGATCACCCAATTCCAAAAGTATTAAACGAAATGAAATACGATGTTTTCGTACTTGGTAACCACGAGTTTAACTTTGGGATGAAAGCATTAGATGAAATCTTAAAAGACATCAAAGCGAAAAAATTAACGGCAAATTTCTATTATAAGAAAAACGATAAACGTTATATTGATGCGACAACTATCATTGAAAAAGATGGCGTAAAACTAGGGATTATCGGTTTAAGTACCCCAATGTCAGCAAAATTTGAAGAAGACACGGGCAACTTAAAAGACATGAAATTTACTTCACCAACTGAAGAAGCTCGTACACAAGTTGATAAGTTAAAAGCGAAAGGTGTTGATGCAATCATCGTGATCGCTCACATGGGTATCGACAATGAAAACAAGATTCCAGACACTGGTATGCGTGATGTGATCAATGCGGTAGACGGCATTGATGTGGTGATTGCAGGTCACATGCACAAAGATGTGCCAAGTGAAACCATTAAAAATACACTAATCACCGAACCACACCGTTACGGTACTGTGGTATCTGAAGTGGATCTTACTTTTGATATTAACGATAAAAAAGAAGTGAAATTGGTGAAGAAAGAATCTAAAACTGTTCCAGTTAAAGAACTTGAAGCAGATAAGAAAATTGCCGAAATCTATAAACCTTATCACGAGAAATTACGTGAATTAAACAATGTGGTGATCGGTCAAACCGAAAACGAAATGGTGCCACAAGAGACCAAACACGGTGTATCTGCTGCATTCTCAAAAGATACTGGATTGTCTTCATTCATTAATGATGTTGAACAACATTACAGTGGTGCAGATGTGGTGACTTTCTCTTTTGACCACCAAAAAGCACGCATGAATAAAGGCGATATCAAGAAAAAAGACATCATCTTTAACTATCGTTATGCGGGTGGTGATGTCACTGTTTATGAAATGACCGGTAAACAATTGAAAGAATATATGGAATGGTCGGCTAACTACTTCGATACCATCCAACCAGGTGACACCGAATATCGTTATAATGCGGAACGTAAAAAATCAAAATATGTGACTTACGACATTTTCGGTGGCGTAAATTACAAAATTGACTTACATAATCCACAAGGTAGCAAAATAGTTGATTTAACCCTTGCTGACGGTAAACCGGTAACTGATGATATGAAATTAAAAGTGGGCATGAACTCATATCGTTTCGCTCAATTAAACGGTAAAGGTGGGATTTGGGAAGGACAACAAATTCCTGTACTTTGGGAATCTAAAGTAGCTATGGGTCGTGAAAAAGGCACGATCCAAAATATGATGATCGATTACATCACCAACGTGAAGAAAGGCAAAATCGATGGTCAATCTCACAACCGTTGGGAAATTATTGGATTAAACTAATCTATCCTTTTAAAATTCGATAAAAACCAACCGCACTTTGAGGCAATTGAATCAAGTGCGGTTATTTTTTTCTTTGTTTTCAGCTAAAACTTGTAAATAATCAAGGTAAAATTGAGCTCAACGTAGTAAACTACAAGCACTTTTATCCTTTAGGAGATGACAAATGAAACCTTATTTAATCGCCCCTTCTATCCTTTCTGCAGATCTTGCTCGTCTTGGTGATGATGTGCAAAACGTGTTGAATGCCGGTGCGGATGTGATTCATTTTGATGTAATGGATAATCACTATGTGCCGAATTTAACCTTTGGCCCTGCAGTATGTAAAGCTTTACGTGATTATGGCATTAAAGCACCGATTGACGTGCATTTAATGGTGAAACCGGTCGATCGTATTATTCCTGATTTTGCCAAAGCAGGTGCGGATTACATTACGTTTCATCCTGAAGCCAGTGAACATATTGACCGCTCTTTACAGCTCATTCGTGATCACGGCTGTAAAGCGGGTTTAGTGTTTAATCCAGCGACGCCATTAAGTTATTTGGATTATGTATTAGATAAAGTGGATGTGATCTTGTTAATGTCCGTGAACCCAGGATTTGGTGGACAATCCTTTTTACCTTCAACATTGAAAAAATTACAACAAGCTCGTCGTCTGATTGATGAAAGCGGTTTAGATATCCGTTTAGAAGTTGATGGAGGGGTAAAAGTGGATAATATTGCAGAAATCGCCGCAGCGGGTGCAGATATGTTCGTGGCAGGCTCAGCGATTTTTGGTAAACCAGATTATAAACAAATCATTGATCAAATGCGTACGCAATTAGCGTCAGTAAAATAAAAGGTAGTAGTAATGAAGACTCAATTTAAAGTTATCGGTTTTGATTTAGATGGTACGCTTGTGAATAGCTTGCCGGATTTAGCATTATCCGTGAATTCAGCATTAGCGGATTTTGGTTTTGCCCCTGCATCAGAAGCACAGGTTTTAACTTGGATCGGTAATGGCGCACCTGTATTAATTGCACGTGCTTTAAAATGGACTGAAGAGCAAACGGGTAAAACATTCTCTGAGGCTGAAATCGAGCAAGTGAAAGAGCGCTTTAATGTGCATTATGCTGAAAATCTTTGCAATGTGAGTCGTTTATATCCAAATGTAAAAGAAACATTGGAAACCTTAAAGGCTCGCGGTTATACCTTAGCCGTGGTAACGAACAAACCAACTCGCCATGTTCAGCCGGTATTAGCCGCATTTGGTATCGATCATTTATTCAGTGAAATGCTTGGTGGGCAATCATTACCCGCGATTAAACCACATCCAGGCCCATTGTATTATTTATGTGGTAAATTTGGCGTAGAACCTCGCCAAGTGTTGTTTGTAGGTGACTCTCGAAATGACATTCTCGCGGCACATTCAGCAGGTTGCCCGGTTGTGGGATTAACTTACGGATACAACTACAACATCCCAATTGCGGAATCAAATCCAGATTGGGTGTTTGATGACTTTGTGAAGTTATTAGAGATTCTTTAATTCATCTTAAAGTGTAAAGTGCGGTCAAAAATGACCGCATTTTTTTCTTAAACCTCCCACCAAATCAACGCCCATTTGCGTTGTCCGTGTTTTATTGGTTCATTGTTTATTTGTTTTTGTTGATAGAATTGAGCCAAATCTTGTTTTTCTTTTTCAGTGAGATTGCCGAGAGAAAACTCCACAGAATTTAATAAATCTTCAAAGGTGTCACCTTGGAAATGGCCTGATTCAGTTTCAATAAAACTCACATTCGCGTAAATGCCTTTTTGGTGAAGACAATTAACTAAATAGATATAAGTTGGAAAGCCCACATCATCATGACCAATTGCTTCAAATACGCCTTCATCGAGAAAATGGCGTTGTGTTACCGAAGTTAAAAAGACCCGCTTTTTTGCCTTACTTTGCAGCTTTTCAATCATGTCATCCAAATCATCGACAAGCGTCGAGCGAGAGGCGAGAATTACATCCGCTTGAGGCACATCATCCCAGTTATCTGACCATGATTTATGTAGAAGCGTAATATTATTCAGTTGATGCTTTTCTTTATATTGTTGCACCATCTCTAACATGCCTTGGCTGTAATCGAGGGCATACACAGCTTGGCATTGTTGGGCTAAAGGAATTACAAAAGTGCCGGGGCCACAGCCGATATCTAATACCGTTTCATTGGGTTGTACATTCATGGCTTTAAGTAAGATCTCGTTATAACGGCTTGGTTTGCCCACTAAGTTCTCAGCCATTTTAGAGGCTTTTTTATCCCATTTTGTCGGTGGAAGATTATAGTGATTACAGGCTTTCAGATGTTGTTGATAGAGATCGTTGAAATTAATGTCATTGATGATCATAGTGGCGCCCCAAAGTGCGGTTAGTTTTTGGATTGTTTTTAAATTGCTTGATGATTATATGCTTTCTCCCACGGAAAATCATTTGAAAATGATTGACGCAAACGTTTTCGTTTTGGTGTATTTTCCTTTATAATAGCCCGCGATTTTTACCTCTAACACAACTCAAAGGTACCCGTATGTTTCAAACTTTTCGTGGCTCACCCGCCCTTTCTGAATTTCGTATCCAAGGCTTAATGCAAAAATTCCAACAAAATCAATTACCGGTAATATCGGTTTATGCGGAATATTTGCATTTTGTGGAATTAAATCGACCGCTTGTTAGCGAGCAGGAAGCTAAGTTAAAAGCATTGTTACATTACGGCCCAACCTTGGCTGAACACGACGCCAAAGGAGAAACCTTTATCGTGATTCCTCGTGTCGGCACGATTTCTTCTTGGTCTTCTAAAGCAACGGACATTGCGCATAACTGTGGTTTAAGTGAAGTGGAGCGTATTGAGCGTGGTTTGGCGTATTATTTTGAGTTAAGCCAACCGCTTGATGAAAAAATAACTGAAAAATTGACCGCACTTTTACACGATCGAATGATGGAAACCGTGGTGCGTCGTCCTGAAGATGCAGAGATCTTATTCCGTCATCAAGATCCGAAACCGTTCAAAACTGTGGATATTTTAAAAGGTGGACGCGAAGCTTTGGTGACAGCCAACGTAGAATTAGGTTTGGCACTGGCAGAAGATGAAATTGATTATTTGGTGGAAAACTTCACCCAATTAGGGCGCAATCCACACGATATTGAACTTTATATGTTCGCACAAGCCAACTCTGAACACTGCCGCCATAAAATCTTTAATGCGGATTGGATTATTGACGGCAAAAAACAGGATAAATCCCTGTTTAAAATGATTAAAAATACCTTTGAGAAAACCCCTGATTTTGTGCTTTCAGCCTATAAAGATAATGCTGCAGTAATGGAAGGCTCAAAAGTTGGTCGTTTCTTTGCAGACCAAGATGGACAATATCGTTACCACAACGAAGATGCACATATCTTAATGAAAGTGGAAACTCACAACCATCCAACGGCGATTTCGCCATTTCCAGGTGCCGCAACAGGTTCAGGCGGTGAGATTCGTGATGAAGGTGCAACCGGTCGTGGTGCAAAACCAAAAGCAGGTTTAACCGGTTTCTCCGTATCAAACCTTGTTATTCCAAACTTTGAGCAACCTTGGGAAAATCCGCTTTCTAAACCAAACCGTATTGCTTCTGCCTTAGATATTATGATTGAAGGCCCATTAGGTGGCGCTGCATTTAACAATGAATTTGGTCGTCCTGCGTTATTGGGTTATTTCCGTACCTATGAAGAGAAAGTCAACAGCTTTAACGGTGAAGAAGTGCGTGGTTATCACAAGCCGATTATGTTAGCGGGCGGTATTGGTAATATTCGTGGTGAACACGTTCAAAAAGGCGAAATCCCCGTTGGTGCGAAATTGATCGTATTAGGTGGCCCAGCCATGAACATCGGCTTAGGCGGTGGTGCTGCTTCTTCCATGGACAGCGGGAAATCAAAAGAAGATTTAGATTTTGCTTCTGTTCAACGTGAAAACCCAGAAATGGAACGCCGTTGCCAAGAGGTGATTGACCGCTGCTGGCAATTAGGTGATGAAAACCCAATTCTCTTTATTCACGATGTGGGCGCAGGCGGTTTGTCTAACGCCATGCCTGAATTAGTGCACGATGGCGAACGTGGCGGTAAATTTGATTTACGCTCCATTCTTTGCGATGAAAAAGGCATGTCACCATTGGAAATTTGGTGTAACGAATCGCAAGAACGTTATGTCTTAGCGGTTGCGCCAGAAAAACTCGAATTATTTACCGCACTTTGTGAACGTGAACGTGCACCGTTTGCGGTCATTGGTGAGGCAACGGAAGAGAAACATTTAACCTTGCATGACGGCCATTTCGACAATAATCCAATTGATTTGCCAATGAATGTGTTATTAGGCAAAACCCCAAAAATGACGCGTGAGGTTTCATCAAAAACTGTCGAAAATCGACCGCTTGCAACGGAAAATATTCAATTAAAAGAAGCTTTCCATCGCGTATTACGCTTACCGGTGGTGGCAGAAAAAACTTTCTTAATCACCATTGGCGACCGTACGGTAACCGGTATGGTGGCGCGTGATCAAATGGTCGGCCCGTGGCAAATTCCGGTGTCTGATGTAGCCGTCACAACCGCGTCATTAGACAGCTATCACGGTGAAGCCATGGCAATGGGCGAACGTGCACCGGTGGCATTATTAGACTTCGGGGCTTCTGCACGTTTAGCGGTGGCTGAATCCATTACCAACATTGCGGGTACCAACATTGGCGATATTAAACGTATCAAACTGTCTGCGAACTGGATGTCTGCAGCGGGTCATGGTGGTGAAGATGCCGGGTTATATGAAGCGGTGAAAGCAGTCGGCGAAGAACTTTGCCCAGCATTAGGCATTACCATTCCAGTGGGTAAAGACTCTATGTCGATGAAAACCACTTGGGAAGAAAATGGCGAGAAAAAATCAGTTACCGCACCGCTTTCTTTAGTGATTTCCTCTTTTGCGCGCGTGGAAGATGTGCGTAAAACCGTGACACCTCAATTACGCACAGACAAAGGCGCAAGCCGTCTATTGTTAATTGATTTAGGCGAAAGAAAAAATCGCTTAGGCGCGACCGCACTTGCGCAAGTGTATAAACAATTAGGTGACAAACCAGCCGATGTGGTGAACGTAGCCAAACTGAAAAACTTCTTCGATGCAATGCAAGCATTGGTGGCAGAGCGTAAATTATTGGCTTACCACGATCGTTCAGACGGTGGTTTAATTACCACGATTGCAGAAATGGCATTTGCGGGTAACTGTGGCGTGGATGTGGATATTTCTGCATTAGGCGACAATGATTTAGCCGTGTTATTCAATGAAGAATTAGGTGCGGTAATCCAAGTGTCAGAAAGTGAATTAAGCGCGGTGCGTGAGGTATTAAAAGCCCATGACTTGCTTGGTTTAACTCATGAACTCGGTTCTGTTAGTACAGAAGATCGTTTTGAAATCACACGAGGCAGTAAAAAACTATTAAGCGAAAAACGTTCTGAATTACGCGGTATTTGGGCAGAGCTCACTAACCAAATGCAACGCTTACGCGATAATCCAGAATGTGCTGATCAAGAATTTGAAACGAAAAAAGCCACAGACAATAAAGGTTTATCTGCTCACTTAACTTATGATGTAAATGAAGATATTGCTGCACCTTACATCAGCAAAGGCGTGAAACCGAAAGTAGCCGTATTGCGTGAACAAGGCGTAAACAGCCATGTTGAAATGGCGGCAGCGTTTGACCGCGCTGGCTTTGCGGCGATTGATGTTCACATGAGCGATTTAATGACAGGCCGTTATAACTTAAACGATTTCAACGCGATGGTGGCCTGTGGTGGCTTCTCTTACGGTGACGTATTAGGCGCAGGTGGCGGCTGGGCGAAATCCATTTTATTTAACCCACAATTACGCGATCAATTCAGCCAATTCTTCGCCAATGAAAACACCCTTTCATTAGGCGTATGTAACGGCTGTCAATTTATCTCCACCCTGGCAGAAATCATCCCAGGTGCGGAAAACTGGCCACGTTTCGTGCGTAATAAATCAGAACGTTTTGAAGCGCGTGCTGCGATGGTGAAAATCAACGACACCAACTCATTGTGGTTTAAAGGCATGGCAGGTTCCCATATGCCGATTGCGGTTTCTCATGGTGAAGGACGCGTAGAATTTAAAACACCTGAGAATTTGACCGCACTTCAAGCGCAAAACTTGATTGTGGCACAATATATCGACAGTCATTTAAACGTGACTGAAACCTATCCGGCTAACCCGAATGGCTCAGCATTAGGTATTACTGCCATTTCTAACGTCGATGGTCGTATCGCCGTGATGATGCCACACCCAGAACGTGTATTCCGTGCGGTGAGCAATTCATGGTACCCAGAAGATTGGTCTGAAGATGGTGCTTGGATGCGAATTTTTAGAAATGCGAGAGTGAATTTCAAATAATGTGAAATTGATCACGGAAAATTAATTAAAAATAAGAGATACTAAGCAATTGGTATCTCTTTTTTATTGCATAAATTTTAGTAATAAAAAATGCCAACAATATTAGAGAGTAATATTGTTAATGTTTATATAAAAATTCTTGGGCATTATGCCCGTTATATCTATTGAACTATATGAGGAGTTCTTAATGAGTAGTTTAGTTACATTGCTAGCTAATATTGTTGCGCCATTGCAACGTCAATTTATTAACTTTATCCGCATTGCGATTTGTGTGGTGATGGTTTGGATTGGAGGTTTAAAAGTTTGCCAATATGAGGCCGATGGTATTGCACACTTTGTGTCAAATAGTCCTTTCTTAAGCTTCCTTTACAAAAATGGAGCGAACATGGTAGAAAATGATAAGGGTGTTTTAGTAAAAGAATATACCTTATACAAAAACCCTGAAGGCAAAATGGTCGCAAAAAATATTGAATGGCATAAAGCTAATGGCACCTATACTGCATCTTATATTATTGGTGCGATGATCGTGACCATTGGTATTTTAGTATTAGCGGGAATTTGGTCTCCAACACTCGGTTTATTTGGAGGCTTGCTCACCTTTGGTATGTCGATAGTCACGCTGTCGTTCCTGATATTTACGCCAGAAACCTGGGTGCCTAATTTAGGCGGGGACTTCCCAACACCTAATTATGGCTTCCCATATCTCTCAGGTGCAGGCCGACTCGTGATTAAAGATATTATTATGATGGCAGGCGGCTTAGTTGCTGCAGCTGAATGTGCGAAACGCTATTTAGAGAATAAAAAGCGATTTGCTTAATTAGTTTATTTAAAAGGCTTGCTGGGATAAATGGCAAGCCTTTTTTGTTATTAAAAATTGATGAATCATGTATCGTATATTCCAGTGTAGAGAATAATTCATGCTATCCAAAATGTGAGCATCAAGGATAGTTGCTTAAATGTGGGTTTTAGGTATGTTGGGTATTGTATTAGGATGATTTTGGATTATATTATTGGAGAATAATTTTTATCCATCTTTATATTAATAAGGACTATTTATGTCAAAAAGAATTCAAGGGAAAATTAAGAAATTATTGGCGAATAAACGTTCTGGATTTATTCATAAAGTAGAGGGGGTTTCTGAAAAAGATTTTTATTTTATAGAGTCTAATTTAAGTAGTATCAGCTTTGAACAACTATCAGAAGGAATGGACGTTAGTTTTATTCCCAACATATCTGATGAACAATGTTATGCTAATAGCATAGAAAGTACGATTCCTATTGGTATTCAGCAGAGCCGAATAAAAATAATTAATGTAGAAAAAGAAAGTGGATTTATTCTTAGTGTAGATGGAAAGAGAGATATATATTTCCAAAGAGCTAATCTTATTGATGGATTATCTTTTTCATCTCTAAATAAGGACGATATTGTTTTTTTTGAGATTAGAGTTGGTAAGGATGGCTTTCTATCTGCAATAAATATAAGAAAAGATAATTCACTAGTTGGAGGAAAAACGAATATTACTTTAATGGAAACAATACATAACATCATAAAGACAGTAAGGGATAATGCTAATCTGATTTCAGATCCATATGTCTTTGAAGATTATTGTTTTACAATATTAAAACTACTAGGGTTGACTGATACATATCAATATCCAAGAGCTAAGCAAGCAGGAAATGCAGATGGGTTCTTTAAAATTAAGGCTCTTGAAGTTCTTTATGATTGTACATTGTCCGAGTATTATCAGGATTACAAAAAAGATCAGATAGAAAATTATATTGCTAGGTTAAATAAGACTCAAATAACTATAGATACTAAAGAGATTAGTCTCAACACAACTAACAATAAGCAAGTGTGGATCATTACTAAAAATAAAACTAGAATAATCAAAGATAGTGATAATATCTTGGTTAAAGAAATATCATTGAATGATTTAATTGATGTTTTAGAAGAAAGATTAAGTAATTTAAAATATGATAATTTAATGACTAGATTATTAGAGTTAGGAAGTTAAGTTTATCAATTAATAAAAAGAGCGGCCAAAAATCACAATGAATTTTGATCTGACCCCAAAAAGTTAGACTGTTATTTAAAGGATTGTTTTCGATATTGTACCGGACTCAGTCCTTTTAATTTTAGTTGAATCCGTCGGTGGTTATAGTAATCCAAATAATCCCTGACGGCTTCAACTATCTCTTCTTTTGTTTTAAATTCCCTCTTGTAAAAACATTCTGTTTTTAATCGTCCAAATAAACTTTCCATTGCGGCGTTATCTAAGCAATTCCCTTTTCTCGACATACTTTGAATGATGCCATGTTCAGCCAAGATTCGACGATAAGCCACCATTTGATATTGCCATCCCTGGTCTGAATGTAAAATGACACCACAAGCTTTATTTAATCCTTTGACGGCTTGGATTAACATGTCCTCTACTTGCGCCCAGTTTGGGGAATAGCTGAGATTATATGAAACTATCTCATTGTTAAATAAGTCTAAAATTGGGGATAAATAGACTTTGCTCCCATCTTTCGCCTTAAACTCGGTGATATCGGTCACCCATTTTTGGTTCGGGGCCGTTGCACTAAAATCGCGTTCAAGATGATTAGGAGCAATCACCCCTATCGTGCCTCGATAGGTCGTAAATTTCTTGCTTTTTCTTGACCGCACTTGAAGCCCAAGTGTCTGCATTAAACGTTGAACTTTTTTATGATTCACGCCTGGCAAGCAGGCATGAACACGTCGGTAGCCATAATCAGGATGATTGGCTTTGATGCGTTTAATGGTCTTTTTCAATAACTCATCCTTATCCGGTTTAATCTGAAGTTTAGCAAAAAACGTACTACGCGCTAATTGTGCAAAGCCTAAAAGCCATTTTAACGGATAGCGTGTTCTTAACCTTTGGATAATTTCCGTTGCTCGGCTTCGTCCTGAAGTCTGAGCCTTCTCAACTCCTTTAGGTAGGCTACCTCCGCTTCAAGCTGTAAAATTCTCAGGCGTAAACGGTCTTCTTCAGTTTTGGGTGGCGGTGGCATTTTTGCATATTTGGGTTTCATCGGCGGTCGTCCTGATGGTTTACGGGGAATAAGTCCTTTTATGCCACTTTTTTCAAACCGTTTCAACCATGTTCCGACTAAGGCGTTGGAAGGAATATTGTAAAAACGCGCAGTTTCTCTAATACTCATTTTCCCATTCAAAATAGGTTGAAGAACCTGTAATTTAAATTCGATTGTGTAGTGTTTACCCATAAAAAAATCTGCACCTCAATTGTTGGTTTGTTGAGTCCAACTTTTGGGGTGCAGATCATTTTGACCGCTCTTTTATTACTTTTACTTACGTATTATTTTTGTTTTTTCAAAAATTCAACGCCAGTATCTGGGAAGTCGGTGAATACACCAGTTGCACCAGATTTATTCAATAATGCATCGTACATTTGATTTACATCAGTGAAGAATTCAGGTAACGCATCTTTACGTACAGTGTATGGGTGTAATTCGACTTTGTATTGTGCGAGTTCTTTCACTAATGGGGTATACACGATATTGCCTGGTTTAGATTTTTCTTTATCTACTAGCATGTACCAGCCCGGGCCAACGCCGTCAGCATATTTCACCACTTCTGCCATTGCGCCTGGTTTGAACATCCAATCGTAATCGTAGTTCACCCATTTGCCTTTCACATCTTTTTCTTCAGTTTCATGCCAGTCGGTGTATGCCACTAATTGAACAAGTTTTAAATCCATGCCCATTTTTGGTAGCAATTCGTTTTTAATACGTTTTAACTCATTGAAGTCGAAGGTTTGTAAGTAAACCATGTCAGATTTCTTGTCGTAACCGTATTTTTTCAACACTTTAAGGGTTTCAACTGCAATGTCTTTGCCATTTTGGTGGTGGAACCAAGGTGCTTTGATTTCAGGGTAAATACCCACTTTTTTACCGGTAGATTTTTCTAAACCTTGGATGAATTCTAACTCATCTTCAAAAGTATGGATTTTGAAGTGTGATTTCCAAAGTGGGAAACGACCTGGATATACTGCAACTTGTTTACCATCTTTAGTTTCAAAGTTTTCAGTCATATTTAAACTTTGAATTTCTTTTAAGGTGAAGTCGATTACGTAGTAACGACCATCTTTACGATGACGATTTGGGAATTTTTTCGCCACGTCGGTTAAGCCGTCTAAGAAGTGATCATGGATAACCACTAAACGACCATCTTTTGTCATCGCTAAGTCTTGTTCTAAGTAGTCTGCATGCTGTGCAAATGCAAGCGCTTTAGATTCAAGCGTATGCTCTGGTAAGTAACCACTTGCACCACGGTGAGCAATGATAATTTTGTCTGATTTCATCGTGTCCACAGAAGAGTGTGCGCTACATCCTGCAAGTACGCCTGCAGCTAATAAAGAAAGCGCTAAAGTTTTGAGTTTCATAAGCATTTCTCCTTGAAAGTGCGGTTAAAAATTCAGTTGTTTTTTTGTAATAAAAAAGGCGACAAGCCTTCGCCTGTCGCCTTTAATTTATAGATTATTTACCGTAGGTATCGCCTAATTTCGCTTTGTGTTTGCCTTCTTCAACCATTACGATGAAGAGTAATAACACCGCTAAGACACCACCACCGATCATGACGTAGAAACCGCCGTCCCAGCCATAGTGTTGTGCTGCCCAACCGATAACAGCTGATGCTGAGACAGTACCACCTAAGTAACCGAATAAACCGGTGAAACCTGCTGCTGTACCTGCTGCTTTTTTCGGTGCAAGCTCAAGCGCGTGTAAGCCGATTAACATTACAGGGCCGTAGATTAAGAAACCGATTAAGGTCATTAAGATGAAGTCAGTTAATTGATATGGGTTTTCATACCAAGCTGCATAGTTTGCAAGTTCTGCTTCTGGTGTAGCTGGGTTCATCCAGTATGCTACTACTGCTAAAGTCGTTAAGATCATGAAGATAAAACCGGTTAAACCACGTTTACCTTTGAAGACTTTATCAGATACCCAACCACAAAGTAATGTACCTGGTACAGCGGCTAATTCATAAATGGTATATGCCCATGCAGTACCTTTGATGTTGAAATGTTTTATTTCACTTAAGTAAACCGGAGACCATTTTAATACGCCATAGCGAATTAAATATACAAATACGTTAGCCAGTGCGATGTACCATAACAATTTGTTTTTTAATACATAAGTGACAAAGATTTCTTTTGTACTTAAATCGTTTTCGTAAGTTTTTTCGTTATAGTCATCAGGATAGTCATTACGCCATTTCTCGATTGATGGTAAACCACAAGATTGTGGTGTATCACGCATGACAAAATAAACGGGAATAGCACAGATCATTGCAGCAATACCCGGATAGTAGAGCGATTGTTGCCAAATGTCTTTTGCCTGAGCCTCGATGCCATGAGTACTGAAGAAGATAGCACTCGCTAATAGCACCATTGCACCTGGCATCATGCCACCGATGTTATGCGCTGTATTCCAGATAGATACGATAGTACCGCGTTCTGATTTAGACCACCAGTGTACCATGGTACGACCACATGGAGGCCAACCCATACCTTGGAACCAACCATTTAAGAAGATCATTACCCACATGATGGCAATGCCTGAGGTTGCCCATGGGAATAAACCCATCATGGTCATACAAAGACCAGAAAGCAATAAACCAAATGGTAAGAATACGCGAGGGTTAGAACGGTCAGACATACCTGCCATGACGAATTTTGATAAGCCGTAGGCAAGACCAGCTGCTGAGCCGATAACACCGAGTTCCGCTTTTGAGTACAAGCCGGCTTGAATTAAACCAGGTTGTGCTAAGTCAAAGTTTGCACGCACAAAATAGTAAGCGGCATAACCAAAGAAGATCCCTGCAAACACTTGCCAACGTAAGCGTTTATACGTGGAATCAATTTTCTCCGCTGGAAGTTCCGCAATATGCGGTGCGGGTTTAAATGGTCCAAACATTATTTTTTCTCCAGTTTGTCTTAATTATAAGTTCCCGATCTTTATATCAGGGAAGGGTGAATGATAAAAGAAAAATAAAAATTGAAAAGAAAAATAATTTAAAAATGTGATGTATTTCACAAATTTTATTTTCAAAAAAAATGAGCGAATTCGAAAATAATGTGATCTTGTTCACAAAATAGTTTTCTTTTTCGCTCAAAGCATTGTTAATTTTACTACACTTTCATACAATAACCTTAGACTTAATGTCTGTTTGTTTATTTTCCTTTTTTATTCATTTTGGGCTGGAGGGAAACAATGGGATTATCACCTAATATGTATCGCGATGTGGGCGATTTTTCACCTATCTCGACGGATGTGATTATCATTGGTGGTGGTGCGACGGGGGCAGGTATTGCTCGTGACTGCGCATTGCGTGGAATTAACTGTATTTTATTAGAGCGTCGTGATATTGCGACAGGCGCAACAGGTCGTAACCACGGTTTGTTACATAGTGGGGCGCGTTATGCGGTAAACGATCAGGAATCAGCA
Source organism: Haemophilus parainfluenzae (assembly GCF_900638025.1). Lineage (NCBI taxonomy): Bacteria > Pseudomonadati > Pseudomonadota > Gammaproteobacteria > Pasteurellales > Pasteurellaceae > Parahaemophilus > Parahaemophilus parainfluenzae. Next base: position 361,297 of record NZ_LR134481.1, on the reverse strand, counting down.
GAAGAATGTATTAAAGAAAATAAAATTCTGCGCAATATCGCTCGTCACTGTGTGGATGAAACGGAAGGTTTATTTATCACCTTACCTGAGGATTCTCTCGATTATCAAAAAACTTTCATCGAAAGTTGTACCAAATCTGGTATTGAGGCTGTCGCCATTGATCCTAAACTTGCCCAGATTATGGAACCATCAGTGAACCCCGATTTAGTGGGTGCTGTTGTTGTGCCAGATGGTTCAATTGATCCTTTCCGTTTAACAGCTTCTAACGTGATGGATGCCATTGAGAATGGTGCAAAAATGTTTACCTATTGCGAAGTGAAAAATTTAATTCGCGAGGGGGGCAAAGTGATCGGGGTAGATGTTTACGATCACAAAAATCGTGTAAATCGCAAATTCTTTGCGCCATTAGTCGTCAATGCAGGTGGTATTTGGGGACAAGGCATCGCAGAATATGCGGATCTTAAAATCAAAATGTTTCCAGCCAAAGGCGCATTACTTGTCATGGGACACCGTATCAACAAAATGGTGATTAACCGTTGTCGTAAACCAGCGGATGCGGACATTCTCGTTCCAGGTGATACCATTTGTGTTATCGGTACAACCTCTAGCCGTATTCCTTACGATCAAATTGATAACATGGAAGTGACTCCAGAAGAAGTGGATATTCTTTTCCGTGAAGGGGAAAAACTTGCGCCGAGCTTGCGTCATACTCGCGTATTACGTGCTTATGCAGGCGTGCGTCCGTTGGTGGCGACAGATGATGACCCATCTGGTCGTAACGTAAGTCGTGGTATTGTGTTACTTGACCACGCAGAACGTGACGGCTTAGACGGCTTTATCACCATCACGGGTGGTAAATTAATGACTTATCGCTTAATGGCAGAATGGGCAACGGATCTTGTTTGTAAAAAACTCAATAAAACAGCACGTTGTACAACCGCTGAGCGCCCATTACCAGGTTCAACCGAAAGCCGTGCAGAAACTAATCAGAAAGTCATTTCACTTCCAAGTACGATTCGTTATTCAGCGGTGTATCGTCATGGTTCTCGTGCCACTCGCTTATTAGATAAAGAACGTCTTGATCGTTCAATGGTGTGTGAATGTGAAGCCGTTACTGCGGGTGAAGTACGTTATGCCGTTGATGAATTAAATGTGAATAACTTAGTGGATCTACGTCGCCGTACTCGTGTGGGGATGGGGACTTGCCAAGCTGAGCTTTGCGCATGCCGTGCTGCTGGCTTAATGAATCGTTTTGAAGTGGCAACGCCTCGCCAATCTACCACACAATTAACCTCTTTCATGGAGGAACGTTGGCGTGGTATTGAGCCTATTGCATGGGGTGAAGCGATTCGTGAAGCCGAATTTACTTCATGGATGTATGGCAGTGTGTTGGGCTTAAATGATGTTCAACCGCTTGAAACTGACAAACAGCAAGGGACGGATAACAATGAATTTTGATGTAGTGATTATTGGTGGTGGCCTTGCAGGTTTAACTTGCGGCATCGCCCTACAAGAACAAGGCAAACGTTGTGTCATTATTAATAACGGCCAAGCGGCGATTGATTTTGCATCCGGCTCATTAGATTTATTAAGCCGTTTACCAAATGGTGCGTTTGTTGAAAATATTTCTGAAAATTTGACCGCACTTTCCGCTCAATTACCACAACACCCCTATAGCATCATGGGGGCTGAACGTGTATTAGCGAAAGCACAAGATTTCGAAAAATTAGCGGAATCGTTAAATTTAGATTTAATTGGCTCAAGTGCAGAAAATCATCTTCGCGTAACGGGTTTAGGTAGCTTACGTGGTGCATGGCTTTCACCAAATAGTGTGCCAACTGTACAAGGCGAAACACCATTCCCGTATAAAAAAATTGCGGTTTTAGGCATTGAAGGCTATCACGATTTCCAACCAGAATTATTGGCGGATAACCTTACACTCAATCCACAATTTGCTCATTGTGAAGTGAAAACAGGCTTTTTAAATATTCCTGAATTGGATCAGTTACGTGCAAATTCGCGCGAATTCCGCAGTGTAAATATTGCACAAGTTTTAGAATATAAACTGAAATTTGATGATCTGGTGGCTGAAATGAAAGAAGCAGCCAAAGGCACTGAAGCAATTTTCCTACCAGCTTGTTTCGGTTTAGAAAATCAAGAGTTTATGGAGTCACTTCGCAAAGCAACTGGCTTGCCATTATTTGAATTACCAACCTTACCGCCGTCTTTATTAGGTATGCGCCAACGTATTCAATTACGCCATCGTTTTGAGAAATTAGGCGGACTCATGATGAATGGTGATAGTGCATTAAAAGCGCATTTTGATGGTAACAAAGTTCGCGCTATTCAAACGCGTTTGCACGAAGATGAAGAAATCACGGCAGAGCATTTCGTCTTAGCTTCTGGCAGTTTCTTCAGTAAAGGTTTAGTTTCTGAATTCGATAAAATCTACGAGCCCGTATTCCATTCTGACATTATCGGTGTGGAAGGCTTTAACGATACCGATCGTTTTACTTGGACAGATCACCGTTTCTCAAATCCACAACCGTACCAATCTGCAGGTGTGGCGATTAACGCGCAATGCCAAGTGAAAAAGAGCGGTCAATTTTTAACGAATTTATATGCGGTGGGTAATGTGATTGGTGGTTTCAATGCGCTAGAACTCGGTTGTGGTTCAGGCGTGGCAGTGGTAACAGCGCTTGCTGTTGCGGATGAAATTCTTCACAACATACATTAAGGAGGCGTTATGAACATTCAACAATTAATTGAAAATGCAAAACAATCCCTTAATGCACCACAACATCATGATGCCTTTGATGAAAGCTTCGAGAGCTGCATTAAATGTACGGCGTGTACAGCAGTATGTCCGGTTTCGCGTCAAAATCCAAACTATCCAGGTCCAAAACAATCAGGCCCGGATGGTGAGCGTTTACGCCTAAAATCAGCTGAGCTTTATGATGAAGCATTGAAATACTGCACTAACTGTAAACGTTGTGAAATTGCCTGTCCATCTGATGTAAAAATTGGTGACATTATCGTTCGTGCAAGAAACAAATACCTTGCTCAACAACACAAGCCAACCGTGCAAAAATTACGTGATGCGATTTTAAGTAACACCGATATTATGGGTTCACTTAATACACCGCTAGCACCGATTGTTAATACCATCACTGGTTTGAAAGCGACAAAATTTGTGTTGGAAAAAGCATTGAAAATTAGCCGCCATCGTACGTTACCAAAATATTCCTTTGGTACGTTCCGCAGCTGGTATATGAAAAAAATGGTGGAAAGCCAACAAAAATTTGAACGCAAAGTGGCCTATTATCACGGTTGTTATGTGAACTACAATAATCCACAATTGGGTAAAGAATTTATTCAAGTGTTCAATGCTATGAATATTGGCGTGGTGTTATTGGAAAAAGAAAAATGCTGTGGCTTGCCATTAAGCGTGAACCAATTCCCAGAACGTGCGAAGAAAATAGCGCAATTTAACACTGATTACATTAGCAAAATGGTGGATGAAAATGGCTTGGATGTGATCAGCGAAGCATCAAGTTGTACCTTAAATTTACGTGATGAATATCATCATATTTTAGGTATCGATAATGCGAAAGTTCGTCCGCATATTCACATGGTGACACCATTCTTATATCAACTCTTTAAAGAAGGCAAAACCTTACCGCTTAAACCATTGAAATTGCGTGTGGCTTATCATACCGCATGTCACGTGGATAAAGCAGGTTGGGCACCATACACCTTGGAAGTGTTAAAACAAATTCCAGGCTTAGAAGTGGTGATGTTGCCATCACAATGTTGTGGTATCGCGGGAACATACGGTTTTAAAGAAGAAAACTACGAGGTTTCCCAATCTATCGGTAAAAACTTATTCGATAACATCAATGCAGGCGGATTTGATTACGTGATCTCTGAATGCCAAACTTGTAAATGGCAGATCGATATGTCATCTAATGTGACTTGTATCCATCCATTGACCTTATTGTGTATGTCGATGAATCAAGCTTAGTGAAAAGAGCGGAAACTGATAAAAAAGTGACCGCTCTTTTGGTTATTCAATCCAATATGGGGAATTAATTATGCAAAAAATCTTCAAAGTTTCCTTACTTGCGGTGCTTTCATCTCTAGCAGTAAACAGCTTTGCTAGCATGGCAGAAGTGAAAGTGCTTGAGCCTCAATTAAATTATCAACAACTTCTTACTCAAAGACAGGTTGTGGATGAATTGCTTGAACAAGCAGTGAAAATCCAAAACTCACCGGCTCGTGTTTCAAATGCGGGTTTTACCGCGAAACTTCCTTCCAATATGGAGCGTATTGCGGATCTTTTATTAGAAGCGTATAAGCTTGAGCCTTATCGTGTGGATTTTTTGTTTGGTGCAGCGAATGCCAATATTTATAACGGCAATACCGATAAAGCCATTGAGCTTTACCAAAAAGTGCTTGATGTGGCGCCAGATGATGTGAAAGCACATACTTACTTGGCTGCATGGAATCGTTTTAAAGGCAACCAAGCGGAAGCGACAAAACATTTAGAACGCTTAAAACAACTTTCCCCAGAAAGTGCGAGCAAATTAGAAAAAGTCTTTGCAGTGATTGATAAAGCGGTTAATCAGCCAATTACTGACAAACTTGAAACTAAATTACCGGCACAATCGGCGATTATTACATTGGGATACGCCTTAAATCCAGACGGCAGCATGCATGACATTTTAGTGCAACGTTTAGAGAAAACCTTAGAAATTGCGAATCAAAATCCAGATGCGTTAATTATTGTGACAGGCGGGGTGCCACAAAACAATAAAACCGAAGGGGATTTGATGAAACAATGGTTAATTGAGAAAGGCGTTGATGCAAGTCGTATTTATTCGGATAACTATGCGCGTTCAACCGTCGAAAATGCACTTTTCTCTCGTTACTCTTTAGCGAAACATAAAATCAAACATGCCGTATTGATTAGCTCGGGTAGTCATGTTCGTCGTGGACAAGCATTATTTGAAATTGCGACGCAAGAATCCGGTCCGCAAGGTCTTGTGATTGAAACAGTCGCCGCGTTAGATAAACCGTTAGATGAGTTACAAAAAATTACGGAGAAAGATTTGCTGGGTATTTATCGCGATAGCTTAAAAACAATGGGATTGTCGATGTTTAATAGCGGATTATTACAAGATTAATCTCTCTCAAAGAACAAAAATGCGGTCAAACTATTTTCTATTTAGAACCGCACTTTTGTTGGCGCTAACGGCAATTATCGCAAAATATTATTTTAATATTCTAAGTATTGAACATGTTTTAGTTTCATTTTGATCAATTAACTATATTGCTGTCGATACTTCTCTAAATTATCTTGAAAATGCTGAATATAATATTCGATGTCTTTTTCTCGGTAGCCAAGAATTCGGCCGATTTCACGTTCCACTTTTGGATCAAAACCATTCACAGTGCTTGCAGGAAGTAACACTTCCATTTGTTCAGCGAGTGCAAGAGATTGAGGTAAATAGACAATAAAATCAGTTAAGCAAACATCATTTACATGACGTTGCACTGTTTTTGAATGAAGCATTCCTTGCTCAAGATAAGGGAGAAAGGCGTCAGGAATACCAAGCTCATTGAATAATGCCACTTGCTTTTCGCCCCTTAACATTAATTCCAGTTCCTTGCCTTCATGCGGCCCAAGAATACCTTTTTCCATAAGCATATTCCTTTCGTTGAAATAAAAAAGGGGATTGGATGATTGACCAGATCCCCTTTATTGTACGCTTATTTGGCCACAATGTTCATCTAAATGACGAAATTATTTTTTCCAATTTTTCAACGCATCGGCAAAGGCATTACCCATCGTACTATTTCCTCTTGGATTGCGATCTTGGCGAGGTGAATTACTTTTTGGTTTGGCACTTAAAGTGCGGTCAGATTTGCCGTCATTTTTGACCGCACTTTCATCTAGTCGCATCGTCAACGCAATACGTTTACGCGGCACATCCACTTCCAATACTTTCACTTTCACGATATCGCCGGTTTTCACCACTTGGTGTGGATCTTCTATGAATTTATCGCTTAATGATGAAATGTGTACTAAACCGTCTTGGTGAACGCCGATATCCACAAATGCGCCGAAATTAGTCACATTGGTGACGGTACCTTCTAAAATCATACCCGGTTTTAAATCGGTGATTTCTTCCACGCCTTCTGCGAATACAGCGGTCTTGAATTCACCACGCGGATCGCGTCCTGGTTTTTCCAACTCTTTGAAAATATCTTGGACGGTCGGTAAACCAAATTGCTCATCAATAAATTGTTTCGCATCAAGTTGGCGTACCACACCCGCATTACCCATTAAATCTTGAATAGATTGTGCTGTCGCTTGCAAGATTTTTTCGACCACAGGATAAGCTTCCGGGTGAACACCTGAAGCATCAAGTGGATTTTTCCCTTCAGCAATACGCATAAAGCCCGCACATTGCTCAAAGGCTTTTGGCCCTAAACGTGGCACTTTTTTTAATTCGCTACGGCTTTCAAAACGGCCATTTTCATCACGATATTCCACAATGTTTTGTGCTAAGGTTTTTGTCATCCCTGCCACGCGAGCAAGCAATGGTGCGGATGCTGTATTCAAATCTACCCCTACCGCGTTTACACAGTCTTCCACCACTGCATCGAGTTTACGCGCAAGTTGGGTTTGGTTTACATCGTGCTGATATTGGCCTACACCAATGGCTTTCGGTTCGATTTTCACTAATTCTGCCAATGGATCTTGTAAACGACGTGCAATAGAGACCGCACCCCGTAAAGATACATCTAAATTCGGGAATTCATTTGCGGCAAATTCAGAAGCAGAATAAACCGATGCGCCCGCTTCGCTTACTACAACGGTTTGTGGTTTATTTTCTTTGATTTCTTTAATCACTTCTTTCGCAAAACGTTCTGTTTCACGAGAAGCCGTACCGTTACCAATGGCAATTAATTCCACGTTATGTTTGCGGATTAAGCTGAAAATCGCCACTTGCGCTTCAGCTTCACGCCCCGTATGTGGATAAATGGTGGTGGTATCTAATAATTTACCCGTGTTATCCACCACTGCGACTTTAACCCCCGTACGTAAGCCTGGGTCCAAGCCCATGGTGCATTTTGCGCCAGCCGGTGCCGCCATTAAAAGTGCGGTCAGATTTCGAGCGAAAACATCAATAGCCTCTTCTTCCGCTTTTTCACGTAAACTTGCCATTAATTCGGTTTCTAAATGTAACGACACTTTGATTTTCCATGTCCACGCAATCACTTGCTCACGCCATTTATCCGCTGGCTGGCCAGTGAAACGTACATCTAAATAATCACGAATAATCTCTTCACAATAGCTTTGGCGGCTTCCCTCTTCCGCATCAGGATCAGCATTTAAGCTTAATTGTAAAATGCCCTCATTACGGCCACGGAACATCGCTAATGCACGGTGAGAAGGCACATTTTTCAATAATTCTTGGTGGTCGAAATAATCTTGGAATTTTGCGCCTTCCGTTTCTTTGCCTTCGATCACTTTAGATACAATAACCGCATTTTTTGCTAAATAATCACGGACTTTCGCTAATAAACCCGCATCTTCAGCAAAACGCTCCATTAAAATATAGCGTGCGCCATCAAGGGCTACCTTAGTATCTGTTACACCTTTATCTGCGTTCACAAATTCCGCGGCTGCCGTTTCAGGATCATTTTTCGGCTCATTCCAAAGTAAATCAGCCAATGGCTCAAGACCGGCTTCAATCGCAATTTGACCTTTGGTGCGACGTTTTGGTTTGTACGGCAAATACAAATCTTCTAATTCGGTTTTGCTTTGTGTCGCATGGATTTTGTCACGCAATTCATCAGTCAATTTCCCTTGCTCTTCAATAGATTTCAAAATGGTTTGACGACGATCTTCTAATTCACGTAAATAAATTAAACGGGTTTCAAAATGACGAAGTTGGGTGTCATCCAAGCCACCTGTGGCTTCTTTACGGTAACGGGCAATAAATGGAATGGTGTTACCATCATCTAATAATTGAATGGCTGCGAGGATTTGTTGGGGTTGAACGGTTAATTCTGCCGCAATAATTTGGCTAATTTGTTGATTTAACATTGTCATACTTCTTTGTTATGAAAGGATTCGATAAAAACGAGAATAGAATACTGGTTTTAGACAACAGGCTCAAATATAATTCAAAAAATTTCTTTTATTTTCATTATGGCAAAATCAAATTACATTACCCGTCAAGGCTGGCTTGCGCTTGACCAAGAACTTAAGTTTTTGTGGAAAGAAGAACGCCCGAAAGTTACCCAAGCCGTTTCAGATGCTGCCGCGCTTGGTGACCGTAGCGAGAATGCAGAATATATTTACGGTAAACGTCGTTTACGTGAAATTGATCGCCGTGTGCGTTTCCTTTCCAAACGCTTAGAAGTGCTACAAATCGTGGATTACCACCCGAAACAAGAAGGCAAAGTATTTTTCGGTGCATGGGTTGAGCTAGAAGATGAAGAAGGTGAAGTGAAGCAATATCGCCTTGTCGGCTGCGATGAATTCGATCCCGCTAAAAACTGGATCTCCATTGATTCTCCTGTCGCACGCGCTTTAATCGGAAAAGGCGTTGATGATGAAATTCATGTGGAAACACCCTCTGGTAAAGTGATGCTCTATGTAAACCGAATTTGGTATGAAAAATAGCAAGTATAGAAAACAAAAGAGCGGTCAGATCAAACTTGACCGCACTTTTTTATTCTATTAATCGGAAAGATTATGCGTTATCACCAATTAATACTGACTCTAACGCAATTTCAATCATATCATTGAAGGTTAATTGACGTTCTTCTGCTGTAGTTTGTTCGTGTGTACGAATATGGTCTGAAACGGTACAGATACAAAGTGCTTTTGCACCATATTCTGCGGCTACGCCATAGATACCTGCTGCTTCCATTTCTACGCCTAAGATACCGTATTTTTCCATCACATCAAACATTTCGAAATCTGGGGTGTAGAATAAGTCTGCAGAGAAGAGATTCCCTACGCGAACTTGCTTACCTTTTTCTTTCGCTGCTTGAACCGCTGCTTGTGCCATATCAAAATCAGCGATTGCCGCAAAATCATGATCTTTGAAACGAATGCGGTTTACTTTTGAATCTGTACATGCACCAAGACCGATCACGACATCACGTAATTTAACGTCCATACGTACGGCACCACAAGAACCAACACGGATGATTTTTTTCACGCCATATTCAGTAATTAATTCTTTCGCATAAATTGAGCAAGATGGGATACCCATACCGTGACCCATAATAGAGATACGACGACCTTTATAAGTACCGGTATAACCCAACATATTGCGAACGTTAGTCACTTCTTTCGCATCTTCTAAGAATGTTTCAGCAATATATTTTGCACGAAGCGGATCGCCAGGCATTAATACAACATCAGCAAATGCGCCTTCAGGAGCGTTAATATGTGGAGTCATTGTTTTTTCCTCTTGTAGATAAATAAAAAGTCATTCAAGCAAACGTTTTCGCTTGTTTTAAAGTACAACACCACGAATGATTCGTGGTGTTGAGAGATAAAGCGTGGTTAAATTCACCACATTTTAATTATAATGCTACGCCGCTTAATTCGATGAATAAACCAGCGATAGTAGCACTCATTAAGTTAGCTAATGTACCTGCAATAACTGCTTTTAAACCTAAGCGTGCAACATCACCACGACGGTTTGGCGCCATACCACCGATACCGCCGATTAAGATTGCGATAGAGCTGAAGTTAGCAAAACCACATAGAGCAAATGTAATGATTGCTTTGGTTTTTTCACTTAGCACAACAGTTGTATCGGGTTGTAAGTATTTGGCAAATTCTAGGTAACCTACAAATTCATTTACCGCTAATTTCATCCCAATCATTTGGCCTGCGATTGCGGATTCATCCCAAGATACCCCAATTAGGTATGCTAATGGTTTGAATATCCAACCTAAGATTGATTGTAAGGTTAAGTCGCCATAACCAAACCAGCCGCCAACACCACCTAGAATGCCGTTAATTAAAGCAATTAAACCAACGAATGCGATTAACATTGCCCCCACGTTTAATGCTAATTGCATACCTGCACTGGCACCGCCCGCCATTGCTTCAAGCACGTTAGTCGGTTTTTCGCTATCGTCTGTATCAGGTTGTTTATCGATAAATTGTTCAGTTTGTGGGAATAAAATTTTCGCAAATAATAAACCTGCTGGAGCAGCCATGAAAGAGGCGGCAATTAAGTAAGTCAAGGGTACGCCCATTTCTGCATAACCCGCCATCACTGAACCCGCGATAGAAGCTGTACCACCCGCCATAATGGCGAATAATTCAGATTGGGTCATGTTTTTAATGTAGGGACGAACCACTAGCGGTGCCTCTGTTTGACCTACGAAGATGTTCGCTGCAGCAGACATAGATTCTGCTTTTGATGTACCTAATGCGGCTTGTAATGCACCACCAATCACTTTGATGACAACTTGCATAATGCCTAAGTAATAAAGCACAGAAATTAAACCAGAGAAAAAGACGATGATTGGTAACACTTTCACTGCAAAGATAAAGCCGGCATTTGAAGGATCCGCTAAGCCACCAAAGACGAAGTTAATCCCTTCATTACCATAGGCGATAACATTTGATACACCATTTGCCGTCGCTTGTAATACATCTCGACCAAACGGCACATACAAAATAAGGGCCGCAAATCCGATTTGGATCGCCAAAGCCCCTAATACAGTACGTAAATTAATCGCCTTACGATTATTTGAAAATAAGACGGCAATGATCAGTAATACGACAATGCCTAAAATGCTACTTAAAATGCCCATTTTTCCCTCTAGATTGGTTCTATAAGTAAGTGAATAAAATTGTCCTATTCTACTTGTTTTTCAGTAAAAAGTCGGAATATTTTTGCTACTTTTCGATATGTTTGCTTATAAAATGGTCACAATTTTGGTCAGACCACAAGATTTCGCATAGTTTTCAAGTTCTTGGGTCTGCTCAACAGTTGGGACATAAGGAGTGAGCCCTTCAGCGTCTCGTGCACCTTTTGTGTGCATTCGAATAATTTTGAACAAAACATCCTGATAATTTTTCAATAAGGAAGCGACTTTTTCCACCAACTGTTCTGAATCAAAAAAATTCGCCACATAAACTAACCGCACTTCTTCCACTTTATTTAATGGCAAAAGTTGTGCTAAGTTCTTTAAATTGCGATCTAAATTTTCTTGCTTGATATGTTGATGAATGGGGATGATAGTTTGAGGGACAATGCCTTGACGATTTTGTCTATCAAAGCATAAACTTTGTAAACCAAGCCCTTCTCCCTTCAGATCAAAAAGAAATTTATCAGTCACATCAATTAAAGGACGAATTGCCTCAAATTCAAAGAAACCACTGCTATCTAAATAGCAAGTTAGCCCTTCCTTACGTAGTTTTTGAAACAATGGAATGAGCTTTTTATGATGAATGGTAGGCTCGCCACCAGAAACCGTCACACCACGAATAAAAGGCACAGCCTCCATAACTTGTTCATACAAATATTGCAAACTGACTTGATTAGCCCCTTCCGCATAACGAGGAATCGTTTCTGGATTATGGCAATAAAGGCAGTTTAGCTTACAGCCTTGTAAGAAAATACTGGTACGATTCCCCTGCCCTTCCACATTAGAGAAAGGAATAATACGATGCAGGGGAACATAAATATTCGAAAGTGCGGTCACAAATAGCGCGGTTTTATAGAGTAAGTTATCACTTACACAAGTTTCATTTGGAAAATCACTAATTCTGCTTGACAGCAGAATGTGAACACCGCTTTAAGCACATATCCTTCTTCAACCTGTTGAATTTCAGACTGAATTTGACAAGGTTCACTTTCGATATCACGTGCTTTTAACGTGAAATATTCCAATGCACCTTCTGCATCTTGACGAGTGGCGTAAAACTGTTCGATAGGTAAACTACAATCGCTATTATCAAACAATGATTTCATATCAAAAGTATTACAACCTACACATTCAATTGGTTTTTCAGTTTGAATGGCCATATTTTTCTCCTTATCTAAAAAAGCCGTGACATAACACGGCTTATTAAGTTTAAAATTATTTTGCTGCAACAAAGCCTACGGCTTCGTACACTTTGTCAAGGGTTGCTTTTGCTCTTGCACGGGCTTTTTCCGCACCTTGACGTAAAATTTCGTCTAAAAGTGCTTCATCGTTACGATATTGATAGAAACGTTCTTGTAAACCGGCAAGTAAGTTTGACACTTCGTCAGCCACCGCTGTTTTTAAGTGGCCGTACATTTTGCCTTCAAATTCTTTTTCAAGCTCTGCCACGGATTTATCGGTTACTGCAGAAAGAATATCTAATAAGTTAGACACACCCGCTTTATTTTGCACATCATAACGTACAACAGGTGGCTCATCAGAATCTGTTACCGCACGTTTGATTTTTTTCGCTACCGATTTTGGATCTTCAAGCAAGGTCACCACGTTATTACGGTTATCATCTGATTTTGACATTTTTTTATCAGGATCTTGCAAAGACATAATACGCGCGCCTGCTTTGCCTAAGAAGATTTCAGGGATCGTGAAAATATCACCGTAAAGGGCATTAAAACGAGCCGCAATATCACGGGTGATTTCTAAATGTTGTTTTTGGTCATCCCCTACCGGTACGCTTTTCGCTTGGTAAAGTAAGATATCTGCCGCCATTAAAACTGGATAATCAAATAAACCCACGTTAATATTTTCGGCATAACGTGCTGATTTATCTTTGAATTGAGTCATACGGCTCATCTCGCCGAAATAGGTATAACAGTTCAACACCCAGCTTAGTTGAGTATGCTCTGGTACATGAGATTGTACGAAGATCGTGCTTTTATTCGGATCAATGCCACAAGCCAAGTAAAGGGCAAGTACATCAAGCGTGGCTTTGCGAAGTGCTGCAGAATCTTGACGTACAGTGATGGCGTGTAAATCCACCACGCAGAAAATACACTCATAATCTTCTTGCATTTTCACCCAGTTGCGAAGTGCGCCTAAATAATTCCCGATAGTTAATTCGCCGGAAGGCTGCACGCCACTGAATACAATTGGTTTTGTCATTGGTTATCCTTTCATTCTGTAAATTGAATTGGCGCTATGATAACAAAAGATAAGGCGTTTTTTAATGATTCAGTTCAAAACAATGTGTAAAAATGCTATATTACGCCCAAAATTTCTGCAGCTTACAATCTATAATCCCAATGAAAAATTATAATGATATGGCTCTGGCACTTGCCGGTGTTTGTCAATCTGTCTTATTAATCAGTCAATTAGCACAAAAAGGCGAAGTTGATAACCAAGATGCATTTCAAACCACCATTCATTCTCTTCTCATTACTCAACCTGAAGATACATTAGCCGTATTTGGCGGTGATGTTCAACATCTTAAAGTGGGATTAAACACACTTATCGAGCAACTCACTCAATTAAACGACAAAAATTTGTTGAATTATTGGGGCAGCCTGTTAGCGTTAGAGAGTAAATTAAACAAGCAACCTGAAATCAAACAAGAACTTGGCCGCCGAATTGCCCGTTTACCAGAACAACTTTCTTATCACGACAATCAATTTGATGATGAGATGTTTTCAATCATGGCAAACATTTATGTCGATACAATTAGTCCTTTAGGCAAACGCATTCATATTATTGGTTCGGCATATCATTTACAGCAACAAAATGTACAAGACAAAATTCGTGCGTGTTTGCTTGCCGGCATTCGTTCTGCCGTTTTGTGGCGTCAAGTCGGCGGCAGCAAATGGCAACTGTTATTTCATCGTAAAAAATTAGTGCAAGCGGCACGACAACTCTACTCAACTTTAAATTAATCCTTGGAGAACTCTTATGCAACTTTCCGCATTAACCGCTCTTTCCCCGATTGACGGTCGTTATCAAGATAAAGCCACCGCATTACGTGGTATTTTCAGTGAATTTGGCTTGCTCAAATTCCGTGTCACCGTGGAAGTACGTTGGTTACAAAAATTGGCGGCGACCGCTGAAATCCAAGAAGTTTCTTCTTTGTCTAAAGAAGCAAACGATTACCTTAATAAAATTGTGGAAGAATTCAGTCTTCAAGATGCTGAACGTATCAAAGAAATTGAGCGCACCACGAATCATGACGTCAAAGCGGTTGAATATTTCTTAAAAGAAAAAAGTGAAGCTTTACCAGAATTAGCGAAAGTCTCTGAATTTATTCACTTTGCTTGTACCTCTGAAGACATTAACAACCTTTCTCACGCTTTAATGTTAAAAACAGCACGTGAAGAAGTGCTCTTACCTGAATGGCAAAAACTGATTGATGAAATCACCCGTTTAGCGAACGAATACAAAACCATTCCATTACTTTCTCGTACACACGGCCAACCTGCCTCACCAAGTACTGTGGGTAAAGAAATGGCAAACGTAGTTTACCGCTTAAAACGCCAATTCAAACAACTCCAACAAAATGAAATCTTGGGGAAAATTAATGGTGCTGTGGGTAACTACAATGCACATTTATCTGCCTATCCAAATATCAACTGGCACAAATTTAGCGAAGAGTTTGTCACCTCATTAGGTTTAGATTGGAACCCATACACCACGCAAATTGAACCTCACGATTACATTGCTGAATACTTTGATGCCGTGGTACGTTTTAATACCATCATCATCGACTTCGACCGTGATTTATGGGGCTATATTGCATTAAATCACTTTAAACAACGCACTATCGCGGGTGAAATTGGTTCATCCACCATGCCGCATAAAGTGAATCCTATCGACTTCGAAAACTCAGAAGGTAACTTAGGTTTAGCCAATGCTGTGATGACTCACCTTGGTCAAAAATTACCCATTTCTCGCTGGCAGCGTGACTTAACCGACTCTACTGTATTACGTAACTTAGGTGTGGGTTTAGGTTATTGTTTAATTGCGTATGCTGCAACACGTAAAGGTATCAGCAAATTAGAAGTGAACGAACAACATCTCCGTGATGAACTCAACCAAAACTGGGAAGTTTTAGCTGAGCCAATTCAAACGGTGATGCGCCGCTATGGTATTGAAAAACCATACGAAAAATTAAAAGAGCTCACTCGTGGTAAGCGCGTTGATGAAAAAGCGATGCGTGAATTCATCGAAAAACTGGATATTCCAGCTGATGAAAAAGCACGTTTACAACAACTCACCCCTGCCACCTACATCGGTGCAGCCATTGAGTTAGTAGAAAAACTTTAAGAAATAAAAGAGCGTTTTATAATACCCATAAAAAATCTGCACCTCAATTGTTGGTTGTTTAGTCCAACTTTTGGGGTGCAGATCAATTTCACCGCACTTTTTCTTTATGAGATTAAGCTTATGCGAACTGACGTACTTCGCCGTTACCCGCTACGTTTTCCACACAACGTGGACAAATTGTAGGATATTCAGGATTCACGCCGATTTTGTCAGAATAATGCCAACAACGTGGGCATTTTTCACCGTTAGAACGTGCTACGCTTACCGCAATTCCCTCTAACTCACTCGCAGCCACATCCGCAGGTTTGTCTGTTAATGCTTTCACTTCTGCTTTTGAGGTAATTAACACGAAACGTAATTCATTGCCTAATTGTTCTAACAATGCACGATATTCATCGTTAGCATAAACCGTTACTTCTGCTTCTAAACCACCACCGATCACTTTGTCGTTACGGGCGATTTCTAATACACGATTTACTTCAGAACGAACTTTAATAAGTTGTTGCCAGTAAGCATCGTCTAGCTTTTCATTCTTGCCTAAGCCAAATAAGCCTTCGTAGAATTCTTCAGTAAAGACGAATTCTGCACGTGCAGTTGCCGTTTGTGGCAAGTAGCCCCAAATTTCATCTGCCGTGAATGACAGGATTGGTGCCATCCAACGAACCAATGCTTCTGCAATGTGCCATAACGCTGTTTGGCAGCTACGACGCGCAAGGCTGTCTGCTTTGGTGGTATATTGGCGGTCTTTGATAATATCAAGGTAGAACGAGCCCATTTCCACAGAACAGAAACGCATTAAACGTTGTACTACTGTGTGAAATTGATAGTTATCGTACGCGTCTTTAATTTCTTTTTGTGCATCTAACGCACAAGCTACCGCCCAACGATCCAAGCTAATCATGTCTTCCGGTTTAACGGCATCACGTTGCGGATCAAAACCATTTAAGTTTGCTAATAAGAAACGAGCGGTGTTACGAATACGACGATAGCTATCCGCAGCACGTTTTAAAATTTCATCGGAAACGGTCATTTCACCGGTATAGTCAGTAGAAGCCACCCATAAACGTAAAATGTCACCACCGAATTTATCCATCACTTCTTGTGGCGTCACGATGTTACCGATGGATTTTGACATCTTACGGCCTTGACCATCCACGGTGAAGCCGTGAGTTAATACTTGTTTGTATGGTGCTTTGCTGTCTGTTGCCGTAGAAAGCATTAGAGAAGACATAAACCAACCGCGGTGTTGGTCAGAACCTTCTAAATACATGTCGATATCGTGACCGTTAAATTCCGGACGATTTGCGACAACAGAAGAATAGGTTGATCCTGAGTCAAACCATACGTCAAGCGTATCAGGCACTTTGCGATAGGTTTCTGCGTCCGCACCTAATAATTCTTTTTCGTCTAAATCCCACCATGCTTGAATACCGGCTTTCTCTACACGTTTCGCCACTTCTTCAAGTAACTCTAAAGTACGCGGATGAAGTTCTTCGGTTTCTTTGTGCACGAATAAGGTCATCGGCACGCCCCAAGTACGTTGACGGGAAATACACCAGTCAGGGCGGTTTTCAACCATTTTCTCGATACGTGCTTGACCCCAATCTGGAATCCAGCGAACTTGTTTGATTTCGCCTAATGCTTGTTGGCGTAAACCCCGTGTTTCCATGCCGATAAACCATTGCGGAGTCGCACGGAAAATAATCGGGGTTTTATGGCGCCAGCAGTGTGGGTAGCTGTGTTTGATTTTCTCCACTTTTAATAAGTTGCCCACTTCTTGCAATTTTTCAACAACCAATGGATTCGCTTCAAATACGCCTTTACCGGCGAAGAATTCAGTGGTTGAAATAAATTTACCGTCATTAGACACAAGGCCAGCCATCGGTAAGTCATATTGTTTACCCACGACAAAGTCGTCTAAACCGTGATCAGGTGCGGTATGTACTAAACCTGTACCGCCATCGGTAGTCACGTGATCGCCTAAAATCACCGGCACAGTGAAATCATAGAACGGATGGTTAAAGCGTACTAACTCAAGCGCTTGACCTTTTACTGCCCCTAAAATTTCAACTTGCTCTACACCCACGGCTTTCGCCACGGATTCCACTAATTCAGCGGCTAAGATCACACGCTCATCACCAAGTTGGACTAGGTTGTATTCTAATTCTGCATTTACTGCAATCGCACGGTTAGATGGCATCGTCCAAGGCGTTGTTGTCCAAATAACTGCAGATAATTTGCCATGACCTTTGCCTACAGCGTTAAATTTCTCTTCAATTTCTACCGCACTTACCGCCGGGAAACGCACATAAATGGACGGAGAAACTTTGTCTTCGTATTCCACTTCCGCTTCAGCCAAAGAAGAACCGCAATCCAAACACCAGTGCACCGGTTTAGATCCTTTGTATAAATGGCCGTTAGCAATCACTTTGCCGAGTGTACGGATGATGTGTGCTTCGGTATCAAAGTTCATGGTCAAATAAGGGTTATCCCAATCGCCCAACACGCCTAAACGGATAAAGTCTTTTTTCTGTCCTTCCACTTGTTCCGCTGCATATTCACGGCATTTCGCCCGGAATTCAGCCGCAGAAATTTTCTCATTTGGTTTGCCCACTAAGCCTTCTACTTTTAATTCAATTGGTAAGCCATGACAGTCCCAACCTGGGATATAAGGCGAGTCAAAACCTAATGCAGTTTTAGATTTAACAATAATATCTTTCAGAATTTTATTAACGGCGTGACCGATATGAATATTGCCGTTCGCATACGGAGGGCCATCGTGCAAAATAAAGGATTTTTTACCTTTCGTCGCTTGGCGGATTTTTTGATACAACTGTTTGTCATACCAATTTTTTAACATTACAGGTTCGCGTTTGGCTAAATCGCCACGCATAGGGAAACCTGTTTCAGGTAAATTTAACGTGTTTTTGTAATCAACTGTCATGTTATTTTCCAATTTTATATTTCAATATAATTCTATTTTGCAAAAAATGCTTTTGCTGTTTTTACGTCTTGTTCAATTTGAACTTTCAACGCTTCAAAAGACGGAAACTTTATCTCATCTCGAATCTTCTGGCAGAATTCCACTTCGACCATTTGCCCATAAATATTCTGAGAAAAATCAAATAAATGGACTTCTAATAATTGTATCGTACCGTTAATAGTTGGGCGTTTTCCCATGTTTGCAACGCTGTTAAAAATCTCGCCCGATTTTAACCGCACTTTCACCGCATAAACCCCTTTTACTGGATTCACTTGGCGATGTAAGCGAACATTCGCGGTAGGAAAACCAATGGTTCGCCCTAATTTATTGCCATGTATCACTCGTCCAAAAATACGATAAGGCTTACCGAGTAAATTTTCCGCATGCTGTAAATCATCTTTAGCCAACGCTTCACGAATAGCGGTGCTACTGATACGTAACTCATCTAAACAGAAGGTGCGCCTGTCTTCTACTTCAAAACCAAACTGCTTTCCGGCTTGTTGCAACATCGCAAAATTGCCTAAACGTTTCGCACCAAATTTGAAATCATCACCGATACTGAGAAACTTCACATTTAATTTGCGTACAAGCCAATCTTCAATAAATTGTTCTGCGGGTAGATCAGCAAAAGAGCGGTCAAATTTCGCGACGATCACCACATCCACACCCGCCTGAGCCAAATAATGCAATTTATCTCTTAAACGCATTAAGCGCGCAGGGGCTTTGTCACCCATAAAATATTCTCGCGGTTGTGGTTCGAAAAGCATCACCGCCATGGGTAAATTCAGCGCATTCGCTTTCTGACGAAGATGACGCAAAATCGCCTGATGCCCCAAATGCACCCCATCAAAATTGCCAATGGTTAATGCGCACCCTGACAAATATGGCGGTGAATTATGAAGCCCACGAATTAATTGCATTACATCTTATTCCAAAAAACGAAAAATAATCGGTGCATTATAGCGGTAACTTAATGTTTTGTCAGTAAATGGTGTTTACGAACACCCAAGAGCGCCAATACGCCTAAATAAACGACCGCAGCCAGTCCAATTAACCAAACCAACCAATAGATACGCATTAAAAATGTCATGGCTGCCCATTCTTGAATCGACGGGCTGTTATACCAAACCAAACCGCCCATGGCTAAGGCTGCACCTAAAACTTTCAGAAAAAAGACCGCACTTTTACGTGAAAAATGGTATACATCCTCTTTAGCTAAACCACGATAAAGCAAATAAGCATTTAAGGTTGCTGACATGGCAGAAGCAATCGCTAAACCCACATAACTAAATGGAATCGCCAACACATTAAAGCCCATATTGCTCACCATGGCGATAATCCCGATTTTCACGGGCGTTTTAGTGTCTTGCCGTGCGTAATAGCCATTAGCCAAGATCTTAATCAGCATAAAGCTAAGTAAACCCGCATTGAATGCCCATAAAGAATAAGAGGCTGCATACACATCTGTTAAGGTAAAACTGCCACGCATAAACAATACGAGTAACATCGGTTGGGCTAACACGGCAATACCAATCGCGGCAGGCACACCAAGTAATAAAATCATTCGTACGCCCCAGTCCATTGTGTTGCGAAAATCAACCGCACTTTGGGAAGAATTATCTTCTCGATTCACATGATGGCGAGCAAGTGTCGGTAAAATCACCGTGGAAATTGCGATACCAAATAGCCCAAGTGGAAACTCTAATAGACGATCAGAATAATAAAGCCAACTAATAGATCCCGTCATTAAGAAACTAGCAATGACCGTATCAAGCAATAAGTTGATTTGACTCACAGAAACCCCGAACAAGGCAGGAATCATCAATCGACGGATTTTGGCTACCCCTTCATCATGCCATGCCCATTTTGGCTTGACGAGCAAGCCTGCTTTCTTCAAAAAAGGAATTTGGAATAAAAATTGTAATAAACCACCTAAGAAGATCCCGATAGCAAGGGCAAGATCGGGATTGTCTAATCTTGGTGCGAGGAAAAGTGCGGTCGCAATCATCGCGATATTGAGTAAAACAGGCGAAAACGACATCACACCAAACTTGCCTATAGTATTTAAAATCGCGCCGGAAAGTGCCACAAAGGTGACAAACCATAAATAAGGAAAAGTAATTTTTAAGAGTAAAGACGCTTGTTCAAATTTGTGTGCATCGGGTCCGTTATTTAGCCAATCGGTAAACCAGCCCATCCCAAAGATCGCCGCCACAACAGGTGATCCCACCATAGCAAGCAAGGTGACAATACTGACTAAACCGCCTAGCGTACCCGACACTTTCCCAATAAATTCACGGGTTTTAGAAAGATCGCCCGATTTTTGATATTCGGCTAACACAGGGACAAAAGCCTGAGAAAATGCCCCTTCCGCAAATAAACGACGTAAAAAGTTTGGGATACGGTTAGCGAATAAAAACACGTCTGCCGCCGCGCCTGCACCGATCAAATGTGCTATTACCACATCGCGGACTAGACCTAACACACGGGAGACTAATGTCATCCCACTCACGATAATACCGGATTTTAAAAGTCGTTTACTCAAAATAGGGGGCTCTTCAAAAAAATTTGCCTTAATTGTATAGAATTTTTGTTTTTACGCTATATTCCAACGAAAAAAACTGATAAAATCCTGCCCACATCGTTTGTGTGAGCCAATAGAAAGCGCTTTTTTTAAATAACGATGCTTACTTTCGGTTGTGTCTCACCGAAATCAACACAAATTATTCATTGACAAAAGTATAAAAAATCGGCATATTCTACGCCCTTATTTTGTCATAATCATCTATCAGAAATTTTAGGAGTTTGACCTTGGCTAATATCAAGTCAGCAAAAAAACGCGCGGTTCAATCTGAAAAACGCCGCCAACACAACGCAAGCCAACGCTCTATGATGCGTACTTACATCAAAAAAGTATATGCTCAAGTAGCAGCAGGTGAAAAAGCAGCAGCTGAAGCAGCATTCGTTGAAATGCAAAAAGTTGTTGACCGTATGGCTTCTAAAGGCTTAATCCACGCTAACAAAGCAGCAAACCACAAAGCTAAATTAGCTGCTCAAATCAAAAAATTAGCGTAATTAAAGCATTAAAACAGCTTAAAAATAAACCGCACTTTAGTGCGGTTTTTGTTTGCCGTAAACCGTCCTGCCACAAACGCCCTATAACGAGCTTGCATTCCCCCCTTTAACCTGTAAACTACCCCACAACTTAAAAAATTAATCATAAAATAAACTATAATAAATGACCAAAAAATCTTTTAAAAAAGCGGATCCGAATTATCAAAAAGAATTAGCCAAATATGGTAATCCGATCCCAAGCAGAGACTACATTCTGCAAATTATTCGTGAAAATAATGCCCCGATGAGTCGGGAAGAAATTTTGACCGCACTTTCAATTAAAAGTGACGAACAACAAGAAGCCATGCGTCGTCGCTTGCGTGCCATGGAGAATGATGGACAGTTAGTTTTCACTAAACGTAAACGCTATGCCTTGCCTGAAAAATTAGATTTATTCAAAGGCATAGTTATTGGCCATCGCGAAGGCTATGGCTTTTTACAAGTCGAAGGCAAAAAAGAGGATCTCTTTATTCCTAATCACCAAATGCAACGTGTAATGCACGGTGATTTTGTGTTAGCGCAACCTGCAGGCTTAGATCGCCGTGGTCGTCGCGAAGTCCGTATTGTTCGCGTACTTGAAAGTCGTAAAAAACAAATTGTCGGCCGTTTCTTCTTAGAAAATGGCTTTAGCTATGTGGTGCCTGATGACAGTCGTATCGGACGAGATATTTTAGTCCCTAATGAACACCGCAATGGTGCACGAATGGGGCAAGTTGTCGTAGTTGAATTGCAGGAACGTTCTGCCTCCTTTACTCAACCTGTTGGCATCATCACCGAAATTCTGGGTGACAATATGGCAAAAGGAATGGAAGTGGAGATCGCCCTTCGTAATCATGACATTCCTCACCAATTCCCAAGTGCGGTCGAAAAATACGTTAAAAAATTCACGGAAGAAGTGCCTGAAGAAGCCAAAAAAGGTCGTGTGGATTTACGCAATCTGCCACTGGTGACCATTGATGGCGAAGATGCACGCGATTTTGATGATGCCGTATATTGCGAAAAAAGCGGTAAAGGCTGGAAACTTTGGGTGGCGATTGCCGATGTCAGCTATTATGTGCGTTTACGTTCTGCATTAGATACTGAAGCTTATAACCGAGGTAACTCCGTTTACTTCCCTAATCGTGTTGTGCCAATGTTGCCGGAGATTTTATCGAACGGATTATGTTCACTGAATCCACAAGTTGATCGCTTATGTATGGTGTGTGAAATGCACATTTCTGCAAAAGGTAAACTCACGGACTATCGTTTTTATGAAGCGGTAATGAACTCTCATGCACGTTTAACCTATACGAAAGTCGCGGCAATTTTAGACGGTGATGATGAACTTCGCATCCGTTATCAAGGGCTAGTACCACATTTAGAAGAATTGCATCATCTCTATCAAGCATTACTCAATGCACGCAAACAACGTGGTGCCATCGATTTTGAAACCATCGAAACCAAATTTATTTTCAATGCCATGGGACGAATTGATCGCATTGAACCTGTTGTTCGAAATGATGCGCACAAAATCATTGAAGAATGCATGATTCTTGCAAATATTGCAGCAGCAAACTTTATGGAAAAACATAAAGAGCCAGCACTCTATCGTATTCATGCCACACCAAGCGAAGAAAAACTGACGTCTTTCCGTGCATTCTTAAGTGAATGCGGTTTAAGTCTTGAAGGCGGCATGAAACCGACCACAAAAGATTATGCAAAATTGTTAGAGCAAGTGAAAGATCGCCCGGATCACGAGCTTATCCAAACCATGTTGCTTCGTTCATTAAGTCAAGCGGTTTATCATGCGGATAATATCGGTCACTTTGGTTTGGCGTTAGAAGAATATGCACACTTCACTTCCCCAATTCGTCGTTATCCAGATTTAACTCTTCACCGTGGAATTAAGTATTTATTAGCGAAAGAAAAAGGTGCTAAACGTAAAACCACAGATACTGGTGGCTATCATTATTCTTTTGATGAAATGGATTTATTAGGTGATCACTGCTCGATGACAGAACGCCGTGCCGATGATGCCACTCGTGAAGTAGCAGATTGGCTGAAATGTGAATATATGCAAGATCACGTAGGTGCTGAATTTAGCGGAGTGATCTCATCTGTAACGGGCTTTGGCTTATTCGTACGTTTAGATGATTTATTCATTGACGGCTTAGTCCATATTTCCACTTTAGATAACGACTACTATCAATTTGATGCGGCAAAACAACGTTTAATCGGTGAAAATAGTGGTATGATCTACCGCCTTGGCGATAAAGTAAAAATTCGCGTGGTCGCCGTTCATTTAGAACAAAAAATGGTAGATTTCAGTTTAGTCGAAAGTGCCAGAAAACCACGTCGTGTGGGAAAAACGGCGAAACAAAAGTCAAAAAAAGTCTTTAAGGAACTGCCACCTAAAGCGTCAAAAAAACGTAAAAGAGCGGTTAAAAATAAAGACGTTTCTAAGAAGCCGACGAGAAAACGGAAGAAATAATAAATAAGAGAACCCTATGTCAGAAAATATCTATGGTATCCATGCTGTAAACAGCATTTTAGCAAATAGCCCTGAGCGTTTAATTGAAGTATTTGTGCTGAAAGGCCGTGAAGATAAACGCCTACACCCCTTACTCAATGAGCTATATGCTTTAGGCATTGCGGTGCAATTTGTAAATCGTCAAACATTAGATAAAAAATCCAATGGTGAAGTACATCAAGGTGTGATTGCGCGTGTGCAAGAAGCGAAAGAGCTGAATGAACATGATCTGGATGAACTTCTTACTCGTAAACAAAATCCACTTTTATTGGTGCTTGATGGCGTGACGGATCCCCATAACCTAGGGGCCTGTTTACGTACTGCGGATGCAGCTGGTGTGAGTGCAGTCATCGTGCCAAAAGATAAATCGGCTCAACTCACTTCTATCGCACGTAAAGTGGCTTGCGGTGCTGCGGAGACTGTGCCATTAATTCGCGTAACCAATTTAGCTCGTACTTTGCGAGATCTACAACAAACTCATAATATTTGGGTAGTAGGGACGGCCGGCGAAGCAACAGAAACCATTTACCAAAGTAAACTCACTGGTTCTCTAGCCTTAGTGATGGGGGCGGAAGGTGAAGGCATGCGCCGTCTTACTCGTGAGCATTGTGATCAATTCATTAGTATTCCAATGGCGGGCTCAGTTTCATCCCTGAATGTTTCCGTTGCGACTGGCGTATGTTTATTTGAAATTGTGAGACAACGTCTTGCCGCCTAAAAATGCGTGAAAAAACGACCGCACTTGATATAAAAAATGCCGACAAATCATTGTCGGCATTTTTATTATTTTGAAATCGTTTTCCCGAATATCATGGAAAGCACTAAAGTACATAATGCGGGTACAAGCCAGGCAAGCTCTTGTGAATAGAGCGGGAAATGAGTCATGATTTGATGTAAGCCTTCTGGCAACATATCCAAGTTTTTCAAACTATCAATTAAACTAAAACAAACCGTCACAAAAATAGTGGTGTAATAGCTCAATCTAATAGAAGGCAATTTATTACGCACAAGCTGTAAAATCATTAACATGATCGCCATTGGGTAAATCAACAATAAGGCAGGAATCGTCACTCGGAGTAATTTTGTTAAGCCATATTGTGAAATAATTATTGTCATCGTTGTGAAGAAAATAATCCAAAATGGATAAGAAAAACGCGTCGAAAACTTGGAGAAGTAATCACCACACGCACTGGTTACGCCCACTAATGTGGTTAGACTTGCTAAAGTAATAATACCCGCCATGATCCAGGTTCCCGCTGTGCCGAATAAACTGTTCACATAACGAGAGAAGATTTGTCCGCCATTTGTTGCGCCTTGTGCCACGGCATCAGAAGTCGCTCCTAAGTAAAATAAGGCAAAATACAAGCAACCTAATAAAATAACAGATACGAAACCCGCTGAAATGGTATATTGAACAATCTTTTGCGGATTCGTTACATTTTTTGCAGATAACCCCCGTGCAACAATGCCACCAAAAGCAATCGCTGCCAGTACATCCATCGTTTGATAACCACTAATTAACCCTGTGGTTAATGCTGAATTCTCAGCATACGCCTGAGATGGTGCAACAATATCAGAAAGCGGTGAAACAAAAACGGTGATCCCAACAACAAGTAATAAGACCAACAATGCCGGTGTCATCACTTCACCCACAGTTGAAATAATTGTGCTTGGACGAATCATGAATCCCATCGCAATAATATTAAAAATGACAGAGAAAATGAGGCGGGCATTCGTGCTATCTTCCGCAAGCCCTAATGGTAACCATGCCATTTCATAAGCCACATTGGTAATTCGAGGCATGGCAAAGGTGGAGCCTATCACTAAATAAAGAATGGTTAAAAAGGATACGCCTGCCCACTTGGGTAAATCCTTTGTTAGCTCTTCACCACGTCCTAATACCGATACCACAACTAAGGTGATAAATGGCATTAACACACCAGTTATTATAAACCCCATGGAGGCTGTTGCCCAATGGTTACCTGCGGTGTAACCTTCCATCGGAGGAAAAATAATATTTCCTGCGCCTAAAAATAAGGCAAAAATCATCATACCTAATACGATAATATCTTTTTTTGAAAACATAAGCAGTCTTGACGAATAAATGGATTTTGAATTCTACTCTAAATGACGATTAACTCCAAATGTGGAAGCAAAAATATGCAAAAAATCATCGTTTTAGCTAAATAAAGAGCTCGATTAACGAATATTTACGGATAGCATTTCCCAAAAATCAGTAAATTTATGATAGTATCCAAACTTTATTCGTTTTTTATTATTTTTTAGGAGAGAATAAATGCATAAACTGAGTTTGACTCAACAAATTCAGCGTTTTTTCAAATTGGAATCAGCTGGCGGAATTTTATTACTTTTATCAGCAGTGGTCGCAATGCTTTTGGCCAATTCACCACTCAATCAAACCTATAATGACTTTTTAAATTTACCTGTTAGCATTAAAGTCGGATCTTTTTCAATTGATAAAACTTTAATCCACTGGATTAATGATGGTTTTATGGCTGTATTCTTTGTTTCAGTCGGAATGGAAGTCAAAAAAGAGTTATTTGAGGGTTCCCTTTCAAGCTATCAACAAGCCATTTTCCCAGCTATTGCAGCCGTGGGAGGCATGGTTATTCCAGCATTAGTTTACGTTTTGATTACTCAACAAGATCCCACTTTAGCCGATGGTTGGGCAATTCCAATGGCAACAGACATTGCCTTTGCACTTGGTATCATGGCACTATTAAGTAAACAAGTACCGCTCCCATTAAAAATCTTTTTACTTGCTTTAGCCATTATTGATGACTTAGGTGCGATTGTCGTCATTGCACTATTTTTCTCACACGGATTGAGTGTACAGGCACTGATCTTTGCTGCGATTGCTATTGTTGTACTTATCGCATTAAATCGCTTAAAAGTGACCGCTCTTTGCGCCTATATGGTAGTAGGAACCATCTTATGGGCTTCCGTATTAAAATCAGGCGTACACGCGACTCTTGCGGGTGTTATTATCGGATTTTGCATTCCATTGAAAGGTAAAAATGGTGAAACGCCATTACATGATTTTGAGCATATTCTTGCCCCT
The DNA here is from genome assembly GCF_900638025.1 of Haemophilus parainfluenzae. NCBI lineage: Bacteria > Pseudomonadati > Pseudomonadota > Gammaproteobacteria > Pasteurellales > Pasteurellaceae > Parahaemophilus > Parahaemophilus parainfluenzae. The sequence goes on along the minus strand of NZ_LR134481.1, from coordinate 334,321 downwards.
TGGTCATCCTTTGTTATCTTACCATTATTTGCGTTTGCCAATGCAGGGGTAAGCTTTGATGGTATTGATTTCAGCATGCTGACATCACCATTATTGCTTGCGATTTCTCTTGGATTACTTCTAGGAAAGCCTCTTGGCGTATTTGGTTTCAGTTACCTTTCCGTTAAACTTGGTATTGCAAAACTTCCACAAGGCATTAACTTCAAACAAATTTTTGCTGTAGCTATTTTATGCGGTATTGGTTTTACTATGTCTATGTTCTTAGCAAGTCTTGCATTTAATGCGGATGCGGGAGAAAGCATTAATTCCCTTTCTCGCTTAGGCATCTTATTAGGTTCTACTGTTTCTGCGATTTTGGGATATATCACATTGAAAAAAACAACAGCATTACCAAGATAATCGCGCTTCTTAAAAATCCTTTGCTAAGCTTAGCAAAGGATTTTCTTTAATTCTTACACTTACAATAAGATCCCACTCTCTGCTTTAGTAAAGTTCATCACAAATAAGCTTTTATAAGTTCGAACATGATATTCACCGGTTAGGACACGGCGGGTAAATGAATGGTAACTTTCCATGCTTTCAGCATGAATAAGCAACATAAAATCATAATCACCAGAAATCTCATAACAGCTCACCACATCGGTTTCTTGGCGCATTTTTCGCTCAAATAATTCTTGAAAGCAGGAATGTTGGTTATCCATTTCCACCATCACAAAAACACTAATACCTCTACCTACTGCCTTTGGCGATACGATCGCAACTTGTTTAGTAATTACACCTTTCTCTGTCAGTAATTGAATTCGACGCTGGCAAGTTGCTACCGAGCTGTGAACCTCTTCAGCGAGCTCTTTTAATGGTAAGGTTACGTCTTGTTGGAGAATATTCAAAATATCTCGATCTAATTTATCTAGTTCCATTTTTTATCCTTGAAAATAAATACTAAAGAACACTAAAACTTGAGAAAAATAATCGTAAATTATTCTATATTGAGAAAATTTACCATGTCAGACTTTTATAATGATGTTATTCAACGTAAGAAAATGATAAAAATGGCTCAAGGTATCTTTCTAGGAATTATCTCACAATTTTTATTTGGCCTGCTGTATTTATTCAGTTTATGGCTACAGCCACTTAGCGGCACAGATGTGTTTGCTTGGCGAATGGTGATGATGGTCTTCGGGTTATTTTTAATTATCTTCCCTACAGTGGGTTGTCGTTCATTATCAAAATTAGTCAATGAAACCTTAGGCAAAGACAAAAAACGTTGGATGCTGTTTTTGCTTGGTACACTCGATGCAGGTAGCCAATTTTGGTTATTTATGTGGGCTCCCGTTAATGGCGAGGGAGTGAATATTGCGATGGGATATTTTCTATACCCATTAGTCATGGCATTACTTGGTCGACTCTGGCTGAAAGAAACACTTTCGATTATTCAAATTATTGCATTATGTATTGCAGCGTTGGGTGTGATACATGAGTTATGGCACAACCAAACCTTTTCATGGACTAGCCTTTGGGTATGTTTAATTTATCCCTATTATTATTTAAGCCGTAAAGCAATAAGAATACCTCCCTTACAAGGCATTACGCTAGATACATGTATTATTGCCGTTCCCTGCCTTATTTATTTGATCATACAAGAACAGCAATTTTCTTTTGTGATGAATGAAAGTCGATATTGGTATTTATTACCTGCATTAGGTTTAGTCAGTGCAATTGGCTTATCTGCCAATTTAAAATCGAGCCAACAAATTCCCATCAGTATATTTGCTGTACTCAGTTATCTGGAACCCACCTTGCTTTTTTTAATTGCAATATTCTGGCTTAATACGCAAGTTTTCCCATCTGATTACGTCACTTATGTACCTATTTGGATAAGTTTGATTTTGCTTGGAATAAATGGCTTAATGAAAAAACATCACTAAATTTGACCGCACTTTGTGTGCTAAAGTAAGGTCATTCTTGAAATAATTCTAATTCACGTTCATAATGAACAAACATTCATATTTTATAGACTGAAGCCTTTTTACTTCAGCATTTTTCCGATAAGGCTCGCATTATGTCCGATCAACAAACAGATACACAAAACTCTTCAAATAATAAATCTCAACAACGTAAAAAAGGGCTTTCCATTTTTATTCTTTTGCTTCTTCTAATTGCAATTGGTTCCGCGGCTTATTGGTTTTTCTTTATTAAAGGCTTTGAAGAAACGGAAGATGCCTATGTGAGCGGCAATCAGGTGATGGTCTCATCACAGGTGGCAGGGAATATTGCGAAAATTAATGTCGATAATATGGATCCCGTACAAGCCGGTGACGTGTTATTAGAACTGGATGATACCAACGCTAAATTAAGTTTTGAGCAAGCTAAAAGCAATTTAGCCAATGCGGCTCGCCAAGTTTCTCAACTGAATTACACCGTAAAACAATTAAAATCGGCCGTTCGAGCGAATGAAATTACCCTTGCTCAAGCACAAGGAAACTTGAATCGTCGTGTGCAATTAGTCAAAGATGGGGCGATCGATAAAGAATCGTTCCAACATGCGAAAGAAGCAGTTGAACTGGCAAAAGCGAACTTAACTATCTCACAAAATCAGCTTGGCGCAAATCAAGCCTTATTGTTAGATGGCTCTTTAAGTGAACAACCGCAAATTCAAAGTGCGGTCAGTAATTTGAAGCAAGCTTGGTTGAATTTAGAACGCACAAAAATCCGCAGCCCAATTAAAGGTTATGTAGCTCGTCGCAATGCGCAAGTAGGGCAAGCAGTTTCTGTTGGCAGCACATTAATGGCAGTGATCACTACCGATCAAATGTGGTTAGACGCCAACTTCAAAGAAACACAATTAACTCATATGCGAATTGGTCAACCCGTTGAAATTCATTTCGACCTTTATGGTAAAGATAAAACCTTTAATGGAAAGGTCGTGGGAATTGAAATGGGTACGGGCAGCGCATTCTCATTATTGCCCACTCAAAATGCGACCGGCAACTGGATCAAAGTGGTGCAACGTGTTCCTGTACGAATTCAATTAGATCCGCAACAGCTTGCTGAAAACCCACTACGCATTGGGCTTTCTGCGACTGTAAAAGTAAATGTGAGTGATAGCCAAGGTGAAACCTTGCGTGACCAAGCGCCAGCGACAACGCTTTATTCTACGAATGTGCTGCAATATGATGAAAGTGCGGTCAATAATTTGATCGAATCTATTATTCGTGACAATAGCTATTAGGTTCCGTTATGCCGCAATCTCATTTTAAGCCACTACAAGGCGGAGCGTTGGCAATCCTGACATTGGTACTCTCCCTTGCTACTTTTATGCTTGTGCTGGATTCAACCATCGCCAATGTCGCTATTCCAACCATTGCGGGTGATTTAGGTGCCTCGTCGAGCCAAGGAACTTGGGTAATCACCTCGTTCGGTGTGGCAAATGCGATTTCGATCCCGATTACAGGCTGGCTGGCAAAACGTTTTGGTGAAGTGCGGTTATTTTTAATCGCAACGCTATTATTCGTGCTAGCCTCTTGGCTTTGTGGTATTGCAAATAGCTTGGAGATGTTGATCGTTTTTCGTGTTCTTCAAGGTGCAGTAGCGGGTCCCATCATTCCCCTTTCTCAAAGCTTATTACTCAATAATTATCCCCCTGAAAAACGCGGAATGGCATTGGCTTTTTGGTCGATGACGATCGTTGTTGCCCCGATTTGTGGTCCGATTTTAGGAGGTTGGATCAGTGATAATATTCACTGGGGTTGGATTTTCTTTATCAACGTCCCAATTGGGCTTGCTGTTGTCTTAATCAGTTGGAAACTTTTAGAAGGCCGAGAAAGCCGAATTTCTCATCAACCAGTTAATACTATTGGGCTGATTTTGTTAGCACTCGGTGTAGGTGCGTTGCAATTGATGCTGGATCAAGGCCGCGAGCTAGATTGGTTCAACTCCACTGAAATTGTGGTACTCACCATTATCGCTGCAGTAGGTTTAATCGCCCTCATCATTTGGGAACTCACGGACGATAATCCCGTTGTCGATGTCTCCTTATTCAAATCCCGAAATTTCACCGTAGGTTGTGTTTCGACCAGCCTTGCCTTTCTGGTGTATTCAGGGACGGTCGTGCTCATTCCACTTCTGCTCCAACAGGTTTACAACTATACAGCAACATGGGCGGGACTTGCGGCTGCACCAGTGGGATTATTGCCGATTCTACTTGCACCGATTATCGGGAAATTCGGCAATAAAATTGATATGCGGATTTTAATTACCGTCAGTTTTATGGTTTATGCGCTCACCTTTTATTGGCGAGCCGTGACCTTTGAGCCAGAAATGACCTTTATGGATGTGGCATTACCGCAATTTGTGCAAGGGTTAGCGGTCGCCTGTTTCTTTATGCCACTGACAACCATTACGCTTTCAGGTTTACCGCCCGAAAAAATGGCTTCAGCGTCGAGCTTATTTAATTTTCTCCGAACCCTTGCCGGCTCAATAGGCACATCTCTCACGACATTTATGTGGTATAACCGCGAAGCCGTGCATCACACGCAACTCACGGAAGTCATTAATCCATACAACCCGATTTCCCAACAATTCTTCCAAACGATGGGGAGCTTTGGTTTAAGCGAAGAACAAACGGCATCATATCTTGCCAGACAAATTACCGCTCAAGGCTTTATTATTGGTGCTAACGAGATCTTCTTAGTTTCTGCGATAACATTTATTTCCTTGGTTGTTGTAATTTGGTTTGCCAAACCACCTTTTAGCAGCAAACATTAAAAATATCCCAAAAAATAACCGCACTTTGATAATGTTCAAAAGTGCGGTTGATTTTTCTAGCTTTTTGCCAAGATATCTTTTAAGAATCTCGCGGTATGTGAACCTTTGACTTTGGCGACTTCTTCTGGTGTGCCTGTTGCAATGATTTGACCACCGCCGCTACCGCCTTCTGGACCAAGATCCACAATCCAGTCTGCAGTTTTGATCACATCTAAGTTGTGTTCGATCACCACGATAGTATTGCCTTGATCGCGCAAGCGATGTAACACGTCGAGAAGTTGTTTAATATCAGCAAAATGCAGACCAGTTGTCGGCTCATCTAAAATATAAAGGGTTTTACCGGTATCGCGTTTTGAAAGCTCTGTCGCTAATTTAACGCGTTGTGCCTCACCACCTGAAAGCGTGGTAGAAGACTGACCTAAACGAATGTAAGATAAGCCTACATCCATTAGGGTTTGCAGTTTACGCGCAATCATTGGGATGGCATCAAAAAATTCACGGGCTTCTTCTACCGTCATATCTAATACTTGGTGAATAGTTTTGCCTTTATAACGGATCTCCAAGGTTTCACGATTATAGCGTTTACCTTTACATTGATCACAAGGTACATACACATCCGGCAAGAAGTGCATTTCTACTTTTAGCACGCCATCACCTTGGCATGCTTCACAACGACCACCGCGTACGTTAAAGCTAAAACGTCCTGGGTTATAACCACGCGCACGAGCTTCTGGCACGCCCGCAAATAATTCACGAATTGGGGTAAATAATCCCGTGTACGTCGCTGGGTTAGAACGTGGTGTACGACCGATCGGGCTTTGGTTAATATCGATCACTTTGTCAAAATATTCCAAGCCTTCAATGGATTTATAAGGCGCAAAATCCGTTTTTTCCGCACGATTTAAGGCGTTTTGAGCCAATGGGAATAACGTATCATTAATTAGCGTTGATTTACCTGAACCTGATACCCCCGTAATACAAGTAAATAAGCCCACGGGGATCTCTAAATTCACACCTTTCAGATTATTCCCTGTTGCACCTTTTAATTTTAAAAGTTTGCTTTTATCAAGTGCGGTTCGTTTTTTCGGAATTTCAATTTTTTCTTTGCCCGATAAGAACTTACCCGTAATCGAATTTGGGTTTGCCATAATTTCTTTGGCTGTGCCTTGTGCGATTACTTGGCCACCATGCACACCTGCTCCAGGGCCAATATCAATAATATGATCGGCTTCTCGAATGGCATCTTCATCATGTTCCACCACAATTACGGTGTTACCCAAATTACGCAAGTGAATGAGCGTATTTAACAAACGTTCATTATCGCGTTGATGCAAACCGATAGAAGGTTCATCCAACACATACATGACACCCACTAAGCCCGCACCAATCTGGCTCGCAAGACGGATACGTTGCGCTTCACCACCCGAAAGGGTTTCTGCAGAACGAGAGAGGGAAAGATAATTCAAGCCCACATTCACTAAGAATTCTAATCGCTCTCTGATCTCTTTCAGGATTTTTTCCGCAATTTGTGCTTTTTGACCGGTTAAAGTAAGCCCTTGGAAAAAGTCAAGGCTTTCACCAATGCTTTTCTCTGAAATTTGAGGCAAGTTAATGCTACCGATATACACGTTACGAGCTTCAGGACGAAGACGCGAGCCACCACAATCTGCACAAGGGCGGTTGCTGATGTTTTTCGCCAACTCTTCGCGCACAGACATGGATTCCGTTTCTTTATAACGGCGCGCCATATTATTCAAAATCCCTTCAAAAGGATGTTTGCGAATCACCACATCACCACGGTCGTTCATATATTGGAATTCAATTTCTTCCTTGCCTGAACCGTGCATCACAATATCTTTAATTTTTTGTGGCAAATCTTCGTATGGTGTTTCAATATCAAATTTGTAGTGTTTTGCCAGCGAGGTAAGCATTTGATAGTAATAGAAATTACGACGATCCCAACCTTTCACCGCACCGCTTGCGAGAGAAATGCTTTTGTTTTGTACGACTCGACTTTCATCAAAGAATTGCTGAACCCCTAAACCATCACAAGTTGGACACGCCCCTGCCGGGTTATTAAATGAGAATAAGCGAGGCTCTAATTCCGGTACAGAATAACCACAATGCGGACAAGCAAAATTCGCCGAGAAAACCAATTCTTCAGCCTTAGGATTATCCATATCTGCCACAACTGCTGTACCACCTGAAAGCTCCAAAGCCGTTTCAAAGGATTCCGCCAAACGTGTAGCTAAATCTGACCGCACTTTAAAACGATCTATCACCACTTCAATAGTATGTTTTTTTTGTAAAGCGAGCGTTGGCGGATCAGATAAATCACAGATTTCACCATCAATTCTTGCACGAATATAACCTTGTGCCGCTAAACTATCTAACAACTTAACATGCTCACCTTTACGGTTTTTCACCACGGGCGCAAGCAACATCATTTTGCTTTCTTCTGGCAGACTTAAAACTTTATCCACCATTTGACTGATGGTTTGTGCCGTTAATGGCACATCATGATTAGGACAACGCGGCTCCCCTACGCGAGCAAACAGCAAACGCAGATAATCGTAAATTTCGGTGATCGTACCCACGGTTGAACGCGGGTTATGAGAAGTAGATTTTTGCTCAATAGAAATCGCCAGCGACAAGCCCTCAATCGAATCCACATCAGGTTTTTCCATCAAAGAAAGGAATTGACGCGCGTAAGCAGAGAGCGATTCCACATAACGGCGCTGCCCTTCCGCATAAAGCGTATCAAATGCTAAAGAAGATTTGCCCGAACCGGACAAGCCTGTAATCACAATTAATTTATCGCGCGGAATAGTTAAATTGATGTTTTTGAGGTTGTGGGTTCTTGCCCCACGAATGTCGATAGTATCCATAAAAAAGCAATTGCCTTAAAAAAATAAATTCAAAATTTGCGATTATTATCGCACATTTCAACATCTGTGCAAATATCCAGTTAATTTTTATGGATCTTTTTTGGCTTTTAAGGCAAAATAGTAAGAATTTTTCACCTTAATTTCAAAAATAGAGGATTCTATGGCAGGTATTAATAAAGTAATCATCGTGGGTAATTTAGGTAATGATCCTGAAATCCGCACGATGCCAAATGGCGAAGCGGTAGCAAATATCAGCGTGGCAACAAGTGAAAGCTGGACAGATAAAAACACAGGTGAACGTCGTGAAGTGACCGAATGGCACCGCATCGTGTTATATCGTCGTTTAGCGGAAATTGCGGGTCAATACTTACGCAAAGGTTCACAAGTTTATGTTGAAGGTCGTTTAAAAACCCGTAAATGGCAAGATAACAACGGCCAAGATCGTTACACCACTGAAATCCAGGGTGATAACTTACAAATGTTAGGTGGTCGTAATCAAGAGATGGGCGGTTATACTCCTGCACAATCAGCACCACAACCAAGCTATCAATCTCGTCCAGCACAATCTGCGCCAGCGCCACAAGCTGAGCCACCAATGGACGCATTTGATGATAACATTCCATTCTGAATTGTATTGGTACAAGATTATCAATACGCAGTGGGATTTTCGCGATTTACAAATTTTCACGAAAATCCCTCTGTTTTTTATGGTTAGATACCACTATTCCACTTTAAACATCCCCATCATACCGAGATTTTCATGTTCCAAAATATGGCAATGGTACATTTTCAACCCAGTGTGTCCTTGCTTAAAGCGAATAATCACTTTTTCATAAGGGCGCAAATTGACTACATCTTTTAACGCCCTGCCTTCTGGCTTGAAGGTTTTGCCGTTTAATGTATGTTGAATCACTTCAAATTGAGTGCCGTGCAAATGGAACGGATGATCCATATGGCTTTCATTGAAAATTTCCCACTGTTCCACTTCATTCAATTTGGCAACAAAATCAATACGGTTCATATCAAAGGTTTGACCGTTGATTAAGAACATACCATTCATCATTGGTGGAATAGGGTTGTCCGTTGGTGTTGTAGTAGCGTGATGTGTACCGTGATTCATCATTGGCATATTCGTATGGTTCATCATTTTTTCACTAAAGCGAATTTGGCGAACCTGCTTTGGCTCATCCCAGTTAGGGAAGGACCTTAAGCTTTCAGGTAACTGAACAGGTTCTGATTTCACCTGAATTGTGGCTAAAGTGAGATCTTTAGGCTGTTCTTGCACCATCATCTTACGGCGATCATAATAACCGCTTTGTAAATTGACTGTTCCTTGCGTTTCACCCACCATAATCACTTCAACGCGTTCGGCTGGTGTAAGTAGCAGTTCATCAACAGGCGAGCGAGGTTTTTCAAGTAAACCACCTTCGGTACCCACCACAATCCATTTCACCCCTGGAATGTTTAAACGAAAATAACGAGCGCTAGTGGCATTCCAAAGACGGATTCGTTCATTCGTTTTCACTTGAATCTGGGGCTGATATTGACCGTTGATTAACACAAATTCACCCTCACGACCGTTCATCCAATCTAACATCGTGTTTGCTGGAATGGTGCCATCGGCATTTAAACGCAGATCGGAAATCACCCAATGTTGTTCAGGAAGGTGTGCAAGCGGATCATTTTTCGCTTTAACAACGAAAGTGCCTGCTAAGCCTTTATAGACTTGTTCGGAAACATGGTCATGTGGATGAGGGTGGTACCAATATGTCCCAGCACTGCCTTGAGGTAGCGTAAAGCGATAGACTTTTTTCCCTTGCGGTTCAACCATATCCATCGGGTTACCATCCGCTTCATTTGGTACATCTAAGCCGTGCCAATGTACTGTTGAGGGTTGTGGTAGGTGATTGATAAATTCAATTTCTACGGCATCGCCTTCAAATACTTCAATTTGTGGCCCTGGTAGTTGTCCGTTATAAGCCCAAAATTCCGTTTCTTTATTGTCTGCGAGGCGAATTTTAATTGGCTCTGCTTTTAAAGTGGCTTTGAACAGTCCAGCTTGAGTCGATTGATTAGCAAGTTTTGGTAATATCCCATTAAGTGATAAACCTGAAGGCATTGCCTCAGTTGGCATTAGGCCAGTAGGTACTGAATGCATCATCGCCATATTGCCATGTTGTGCGTGGTTCATCATATTCGCAAGGCTATAAAGCGAGCTACTGGCTAAGCTAATTCCAATTCCATAACGTAAAAAATCTCGACGTTTCATTCTTTCCCCCCCCTATTGGTTATAGGATTTAAACACTTCACTTTCACCGTTTTTCTTAATCAAAACAACATCATAAGGATCTTTGCGTCCGCCGTATGCTTCACCGTCCATACCTGGTGAACCAATTGGCATTCCCGGTGCAGACAAGCCTATTGCATCGGGTTTTTCTGCGAGTAAACGTTTGATATCCTCAGCAGGTACATGTCCTTCAATCACATAGCCATCAATCACGGCTGTGTGGCAAGAAGCATGTTCATATTTAATGTTAAAGCGCTTATGAGCATCATAATTGCCTGTTTCGTTGACTTTAACCTCAAAACCGTTTTTCTGCATATAGCTGATCCATTCATTACAACAGCCACAAGTCGGGCTTTTCCACACTTCCATAGAAAGTGTTTGTGCTTGAGCAAAAGCGGTTATGCCTAAACTTAAAAGCAACAATGAGCGGGTGAATTTATGTAATTTCATAAGATGTCCTTATTTTTTATTGAGATTGAATGGACATCATGTTAAAGCTTAACCTAGGGTTAAGCTCAAGGGATTTGAAAAAATAATTTGCAAATTTTTCTCAAAATCCTACCGCTTGTTTTTCAATATGTATGAAATCTTTACTATAATACAGTCTCATTACTCAGGAGTAATAATGCACACATTCCATCCCAAATCACTTGTCTGGACAAGAGAGCCGCAAGCTTTTGAAATATCAGAAAATAAAATAACCATCACCACAGTACCACATACGGATTTAAAGCAGTCAATGTGTTTTTGCGTGAACACCCCAATTTAAACATTCATTAGGTATAATAATAAAAACCTTAAACAGAATATCATAGCAAAATGAATTTAAAACCAGTTAAAAATCAAACTTCCCAATACGAAGAGTGGGCAAGAGAAAAAGTCAAAAAAGCTATATCCCCAACCTGAAAAACGGGGCTTTACGGCGCAAAAATGGTAAATTTGACTGGTTAAAAATTGAAGGCAAAATAAGTTATTTTAATTTGCAAACACCCAAATCCTGCATAATTTTGGAGATTTTTTACAAATTATTCATATAACATTGTTTTATGAAGAGAGACCTTTCATTGAAAGGTCTCTTTTTTATCTCTCATTTTGACATCAATTATTCGTGCGCCTTATCTCGCTCAAGCACTAAAACACAATAAATACTCAATTTATTGCACAGCATCCGAATCTAATATATCTTTATTTGAATACTGGAAAATAGTATAAATATCAAGGAGAACATATCTTAGATAAGCAACATAACTAGAACCAGAAAAAAGAACACGATGTATCTTTGCTTTATTTCCTTTGAACATTTTCAGGAGTAAGAATATATGGAAAATTTTAAACAAATTCTTTCGAAATTATCTGTTATTTTTTTATTGTTCTATTCGCAAAATATATTTTCCATGACACAAACAGAAATCCAATTGGAAAAAGCCTATTTAGCAGAAATGATTGATATTGCATCTGAAATTATGGAGAAAAAACAATCTGTTGATCCTGATTCATTGCAATATAAACGTAGGAATATCAAGGTTCTTACTCATACAAACATGAAAAACGGTTATACAAGCTACACTTTGGAAAAATCAAAGGTTCATTTGGTTGTACCTAAAGAGTTAAAACAGAATACGAAACTTAATCTCTATTGGGGTGAAAGCAAAGGTTCAATAAATATCCTATTTGACAAAGATGAATTGACAAAATACTTTCATCTGAATCTTAAAAAAAGTGAGGAGAAATCAGAAACATTGAGAAGAGTTTTTGATGAAACCACATATTTTTTCACTTCCTATGAATTTTCTATCGATAAATACCCTAACGTTACCGTTGAGTTTCGTCTCTACCATTCACCCGGTACGACATTCAGATTGGACTACCCGACTGAATTTACACGGATTTTGATTTATAGAAAAATGTAATAGACGATGTTTCCTTATACCGTTTCTAACTTGGGCGACATTGTTCCACCACCGACCGCTCTTTGCCCCTCAAAAAAGAACCTAGACACCTAATTTTAGGTTCGGATTATTATTCAATTTCGTTATAACTAAAAATCAGTACATATATTTAACAATTCTTTCGGTTTTGCTATGTGGTTTGCTACATTTTTACCGTCTTATTTTTACTAGAGGTACAACTATGCAGCATCGCGATCTTTATCCCCACGAAATCTTACAAGATGTCATTGATAAAAGTTATGCTAAGTCGCAAGGACATCTAAAAACACTGTCTATTTTAAGTTTTTTAGGTGGCGGCTATGTGAGTTTTGGTTATATGGCCTATTTAAAAGTCGTGAGCGGTATTCCTCCTGAGTGGGGAGGGCTGGCGACATTACTTGGTGCGGCTGTGTTTCCTATTTGTTTGATTTGTATATTAATCGGTGGTGGTGAATTGGCCACGGGAAACATGATGATGATGGCATTAGGCCGTTTAACAAAAAGAGTAAGCCTTAAAAAATTATTTCGTAACTGGATTGTCGTGAGTTTGGGCAACCTGCTCGGTGCACTGTTTATGGCCTATTTCTTAGGGCATTATGTCGGTTTATCAGAAGGTGCTGCAGCCGCTAAAACCATCGCGATTGCCGAGGCTAAAGTGCAAATGGATTTTGGTCGCGCCTTTGTTTCTGCCATAGCTTGTAACTGGATGGTCTGCATGGGTATTTGGTTCTATTTTGGCGCCAAACAAACCTCCGGTCGTATTCTCGCCATGTGGTTCCCAGTGATGATTTTTGTGCTTATCGGATTACAACACTTTGTCGCCAATATGTTTATTATTCCTGCCGGGATTTTTGCTGGTGCTAATGTGACTTGGAGCCAATTCTTCTTCAATATGATTCCTGTCTTTTTAGGCAATGTCACGGGTGGTGCGGCATTTGTCGGGGCATCTTATCTTTATGCCTATCGTCACTTATTAAAAGAAGATTATTGTATTTAGTAAACGAAAATCTGCCCGCACTTTCACATAAAAAAGCCGTCTGAATTTTCAGACGGCCTTTGATTTCTTGCTTTATTCTCCAAATACTGCCTGATCAAATCGTTCAATATAGGCAGCCAAATTTGCTTTGGTTCTTGCATATAGCGCAATTTCAGTGTCGATGGGGGTAAGAATCAGGTTTGCAACAACAGGCACGATGGACACATCAACGGAGGTTAATTCTTCGCCGAAAAAGTAGGATTTTGTGCCTAAGTAGTTGCTAATGGCGTCTAAATCTCCTTTTCCGAAGGCGTAAATATCGGATTGCGTGTGTCTTCCGATACCATGTCCGTACATTTCTTTTTTCGCGTTTTCCTGTAACACAGCAAAAATCGCTTCGGCTTGTTCGGTCGGCATGCCATCAAACATTGCCTTCATCATAAATGGTTTGCTGAGAGGATCGACGAAACGGTTATATACGACCATCCAATATAAATGTTCTTCTGTCATACGGCGAAAGGCTTCAGCAATCGCTTTTTGTTCAGGCGTTAAATGTTTATCTAAATCAATGCCGTAGGTTTCGGTTAGATAACGCTGAATGAGAGAGCTATCAGGGATCAACTTCTCGCCATCTTGCAATACCGGAACTTTGCCTTTAGGCATTTTGCTGAGATCGGCAACATATTCTTTTTCGAAATCTAAGCCGGATAAACGCAGCATCGCTTCAGTTTTCCAAGCGAAAGGTGATGAACTGCGAATTTTACCTTCACCGGGTAAAGTAAATAATTTAAGCATTTTGTTCTCCTTTCATTATTTGTTATTCAAATATGGTTCTACTATACTCCAAACAGCCGGGAAATTCACGACAAATACTGGATGAGGGGAATTTGGGCATGACTGCCAGCGCAATCAGTCAAGCCATTCGCAAGCTGGAAAATTATTACGGTGTCAAATTGCTTAACCGCACCACACGCAGCCTCACGCTGACAGCATCTCGCGCCCATTGGCACAATGGCAAACCTTGATTTGTGCTTCCCCAGACTATTTGCACAAACTTCCCACCCGCACCCTTTACGCCACCACCGCGCATCGCACCCAATCAGCAAAAGTACGCATTGTATTGGATTGCTTAATGCGTTGTTTTGGTGAAGGGATAAATAAAAAGCCTTGAAATTTGACCGCACTTTGATGTCTAAAACGAAACTTTGTACTATTATTTCAATTTGCTATACATGTTAGAGAGTGATTTATGAAATCCAAACTATCCGCGCTCGTCGCTACAGCCCTTCTCGCCGCCTGTTCTACCGTTCCGCAACATAATGAGCAGGCGAAAGCCCTGTTGGACGAAGGCATCGCCTTGTATCAAAAACAGGATTATCAACATGCCAAGCCTTACTTTGAGCAGGCACAACAGGCGGGGCATATGAAAGCGCCGCGTTATCTGGGCTTGATGTATCTGAACGGCGAAGGTATCGCCAAGAATGCGAAAACCGCTTTTGCCTACTTCATGCAAGCGGCCGAAGCGGGCGACATCACCGGGCAATACTGGCTCGGCCATTGCTACGAAAACGGCATCGGCACGACAAAAGACATGACCAAAGCCGTGCATTGGTATCAAGAGTCCGCTAAACGTGGTGATCATATTTCCCAACCTGCCATTGATGCTTTAAACCGTTTAGGCATCAAAACACATTGACGATTTCTCACAAAATTTAAGGAGTTTCCATGATGAAGAAAACCGCAACAATTATCGCCGCAAGTTTGTTGCTTGCCGCTTGCAATGCCACCCAAAACGCGACTGAAACAGCAATGACGGCTCAAAACACGCAAAATTCCGCTTGGGACAAACAATACGGCGGCGCGGATAAATCCTACGATAGTCGCTTGCTTGCCTTGCGTGAACAAATTGCACCACGTTTTGAAGTATTAACGTTTAAAGATCCCAAAACAGGCAAAGAAATGCAGTACAACCTGTACACCCCGAAAAATCTTGAGCCGGGTCGCAAATATCCGTTAGTCATGTTTATCGCAGATGCCAGCACAGCAGGAAAAGGCGTGAAAGCCCCACTAATGCAAGGCTACGGCGGCATTATCTGGGCAACCGATGAAGCACAGGCAAAACACCCAGCCTTTGTCCTTGTACCGTCTTACACCGAAACGGCAGTCAACGATAAATGGGAAACAACTGAAGAAGTCCCCATGACCTTACGCCTTGTCAAAAATCTGATCGCCGAAAAAGCGATTGATGCCAATCGTGTTTATACCACGGGTCAATCCATGGGCGGTATGATTTCATTCTACCTAAATAGTATCGAGCCTAACTTCTTTGCGGCGTCTATGTTTGTCGGCAGTCAATGGGATATCAATGTTTTAAAACCATTGGAGAAAGCGAAGTTTATTTATACCGTTTCGGCTGCCGATCCAAAAGCCTCCGCAGGCATGGCTCAAGTTGGAAAAA
Organism: Haemophilus parainfluenzae; assembly: GCF_900638025.1. Lineage (NCBI taxonomy): Bacteria > Pseudomonadati > Pseudomonadota > Gammaproteobacteria > Pasteurellales > Pasteurellaceae > Parahaemophilus > Parahaemophilus parainfluenzae. Next base: position 319,020 of record NZ_LR134481.1, on the reverse strand, counting down.
TGCTGAAACAAGATAAAGTCAGCTACGCCGAAACTGAGTTCTCTGCCAAATTACCGCAGACCGAACAAGACGCAAAAGTCCAACAAATGCTTGCCCAAGGCAAACGTATTAACTTCATCCGTTTCACACCAAATACCGTAATTCCGGAAAACTCAACCCACAAAGGTGCAGAGCATATGTACTCATTTGATTACGCCTATTTACTCGAACCTGCCCGTGATTGGTTGATGAATCAGAAGAAAGGAAAATAATCTTAAAAATACAAGCGGTCAGATTTTGAAGATGATTTACAAAAATACCTAAAAAACTGACCGCTCTTTGTTATGAAAAAGGCCACCTGAAATTTTAGACGGCTTTTACTTTTAACGCATCCACAATCAACTTAAACACATTGGAATGCCCGCGGCGGCTGGGGTAATAGAGGTAAAGCGGTTCGTAAGTTATAGCATACTCAGGCAACAGCTCGACCAGGTGCCCAGAATGGAGTGCATCTGCGGCGATAATATGTGGTAGCCAAGTGATGCCGAGGCCGTCTGAAACGGCTTGCAGGCGCAGATGATTGTGGCCTATTCTGTCGATATAAAGAATAAAGCCGTAGAAATGAAATTACAGGGATATAGTACAAAACAAATAATGCAGGAGTTAAACATAAAAAATGAAACTCAAGTAGAAACATGGTTTAGATGGTATAAAAATGGAGAAACTCATCGTTTCCACCAACAGATAGGAAAACAATATTCTTACGAAAAAGGAATGGCTGAACTTTCAGAAATCGATCAATTAAAATTAGAACTAAAAAGAAAAGAAGTTGAATTAGAAATATTAAAAAAATACAAGGAATTGGAAAGGAAGTGTCGCCTCAAGTAGTTGTAAAGTTAGTGGAAGAATTGAAAGATAAATATGCGGTACATTTAATTTGTTCTTGCTTTAGTGATACAGAAAAATATTTTAAAGCTATTTCAGGATACGACACATGTGGAGACGGTGGTATTATTGTCAAGAAAATAGAATAACAAGCTATAAAACTGTCGAAATAGGTGGCTTTTAGGATTTTAAAAGAAATCAGTTCTATAATAAATTAAAAATAGTGTTGGTAGAAAAATCGTCTACTTCTACCAACACGATTTTACAAAGAGCCAGTACTTACATCTCTTTTTCTCCTGTAAAACTATTGTATCTTGATACTTTAAGGAGTTTCAATCATTCGATCTGTTAACCGTTATTTTTTGGATCTAACCTTAATAACATAGCATTAATGGCGACGATGACTGTTGACACAGACATTAGGACTGCTCCTAATGCAGGGCTTAATGTGATACCAATAGGAGCCAAAATTCCTGCAGCTAGAGGGATAGCTATAAAGTTATAACCGGCTCCCCAAAAGAGATTTTGTTTCATTTTACGAGTTGTTTTGTGTGCTAATTCAATAAATGATTCAATATCTCCTGGATCAGATTGAGTCAAGATGACATCAGCTGAATCCAATGCAACTTGAGTTCCAGCACCTACAGCTATACCAACATCTGCTAAGGCAAGAGAAGGAGCATCATTTACACCATCACCTACCATGATAACTTTCTTTCCTTCATCTTTAAGTGTTTTAACTAACTCATATTTGTCTTGTGGAGATTGATTTGATCTATATTCAATCCCTAAATCTTCTGCCGCGCCTTGAGCCGCTTTTTCATTATCACCTGTTGCCATAATTGGTTGAATATTGTTCTTTTTAAGAGCTTTAATTAACTCTTTACTCGTTGGTTTTAATTCGTCCCCTAAAGCTACAGCACCAATGGCATCATCGTTTTCTACTAAGACACTAAGAGTTGCTCCTTTTGGAATATCCATATCAAGATTACGTCCATAGGCTTTTTGACTGATTAATTGGTAACGGTGCCCACCTGCTTTACCCTCTACTCCAGCACCGGAAATCACATCAATCGAATCAAAAGATGCTGGACGTATACCTTGCTGCTCGGCGAATCTTATAATTGATTGAGCAATTGGGTGGCTAGATCCTCCTTCAATACCTGCCAATAAGGCAATGGTTTCCTCTTTTGTATATTTGTCATTAAGAAGTTTTACATCTAATACTTTAAATTCACCAGTTGTTAAAGTACCTGTTTTATCTAAAATCATCACATCTGCATCTTGAGCTATTTCTAAGGCTTGGCGGTCTTTTACTAGTAAGCCACGGCTAGCTCCTAAGCTTGTGCTACGGGCGGTTACCAATGGAATAGCCAGACCCAATGCGTGCGGACAAGCAATAACTAATGTAGTAACAGTAAATATAACTGCCGTTGGTACATCTTCTATAACCATCCACACTACAAAAGCAATTAGCGCGACAATAACAGCAATATAGAAGAGCCAGCCTGCAACCTTTTGCGCAATACTTTCTGCCCTGGAAGGCTGACTTTGAGCTTGGCTAATTAAAGTCTGTACTTGAGAGATAAAGGATTGATCACCTGTCTCAAGCACTTTAATATAAAGAACCCCTTCTCCATTTGTTGAGCCCCCGATTACTTCATCGCCAGGGCCTTTTTTTACTGCTTTTGACTCCCCAGTTAGAAGAGCTTCATTTAAACGTGATTCGCCACGCTCGATAATCCCGTCTGCTGGCACATTTTCTCCGGCTTGAACACGAATTAAATCACCTACCTTTAAGTCAGCAACTGGTCGTGTTTCAATTGAATCGTCTTCTAATACAACGTGAGCATCTTTCGGCACTAACTTAGCCAATTCTGCTTGTGCGTCTCCTGCTTCTCCAATAGCTTTCATCTCAATCCAGTGACCTAATAGCATGATTAATAGTAATGAAGCAAATTCAAAGAAAAAGTCCATCAAGTGTTCACCCGTTACGTAGGTAATGATCACAGCATAAATACTGTATAAATATGAAACACTTAAACCTAAAGAAATGAGTGCCATCATTCCAGGTTTTTTTTGTTTAAATTCGTCAACTGCACCTTGATAGAATGGACGTCCACCATAAATAATTAATATAGTAGATAAAATAGCTACTACAATATCAGAATATGGAAAAGTAAACTGGAATGGTAGTTTAAATCCATGCAAAGGGGAAAAGAACATAATAATGATTCCTAGTGGCAATGACTTTAAGAAAAGTTCCTTAAAGCTTCCGTGATGATGGTGGTCATGCCCACTGTGCCCGCTGTGATCATGTCCACTGTGCCCGCTGTGATCATGCCCAGCATGATGGTCGTGATGTTGATCCTTATGGCATCCATGTTCATCTGTGATTCCATGCTCGTGATTTAACTTATCCATGTCGTCATAATCATGGTGATTATGGGACGAATATCTGTTGTCATTATTCATTTTAAATTACTCCTTATACTTAATGATGATGTAAATGACATTCGCATTGTCCTTCTGGACAATTGCAATCCACTTTTTCTACTGCGAAAGATTTTTTCATCTCTAATATTTTTTCTAGTCGATCTATATCATCGAAGCTTAAAACATGATCTTCAATGATGCTTCCTATTACATTTCCGACTTTCTTATTGCAAATACGGTTAAAAATATTTTCTGAATAATCCCTTACGGCTTCTGTCTCTTCAATATTGGCAGTGTAAATAAACTTTCTACCTTCATGCTCTGTATTTAGTACGCCTTTTCCAACTAATCGACCTAAGATCGTTTTGATAGTGGATTGTGTCCAGTCCATTTTTTCTTGCAATACGGAAATGACTTTTTTACTAGTTACTCGATCATTTGCCCAAACTACACGCATGACTTCCCATTCTGCATCTGTGATATAAGTATTAAATTCTATTGTGCTCATTCTCCTTTTCCCCTAGTTATCTACAGATGTGAACAAATATGTTCAAAATAAGTTTACTGTTGTAAACGAATTATATCAAGTCTTTTAAATAAATGTAATTGCCCATTTAATCGCCAAACTGATTGAACGCCCCGAATTTTCCATCTGGGAAAGTTTAGGTATAGGCAGAATCTAACCAATAAACACAAGGAAACTAAAAAATGACTCCAATCGAAACTTTAATTGAAAAACAAGCTATTAAAGAATTGGTCGATACGTTCTCCAATTTAGCAGATATAAAAGACGTGGCAGCACAAGGCCCCTTATTTACTGAAGACGGGCATGTCACCACCTACATTGGCGGCGAACTATTTGCCGATTTGAAAAACCGTGCGGAAATCGTGGACGTATTCACCGACTTCCTTGCCAATTTTAAACGTGTTTACCATTTAAACGGACAACTGACCATTCACTTGCTAAGTGATAACCGCGCCGAAGGCATCAACTATTGCCATGTGGTGTTGACCGAAGAAAAAGATGGCAAGGAAATAGTGCATAACCATTATGTACGCTACAACGACACTTATGTTAAAGAAGAGGGCAAATGGTTGATTCAACGCCGCATTGCCAACTTCATGATTAGTGATAGTCGTGAACTTGGCAAAATTGCCTAGTGATAGATTGCTGAATTTAATTCATTACATAATCAATCTATCCCTAATTTATATCAATAAAAACGCAGGCTAAAATGACTGCACTTTCATGAGAGTAAACAGAAGACAATATCCGTAAACATCACATCCTTTTTTATAAATTATTTATTCTAGGAGTAAAAATGAACATTTTATTATTAAACGGTGGTAAAGAATTCGGCCATTCGCATGGTGAGTTAAACAACACGCTTCACAAAAAAGCAAAAGAAGTTTTGACCGCACTTGGACACAATATAAAAGAAACTGTGATTGATGCTGGCTATGATGTTGAGGCAGAAATCGAAAAATTCTTGTGGATGGATGCTGTGATTTGGCAAATGCCCAGTTGGTGGATGCATGAACCTTGGACAGTGAAAAAATACATAAGATGAAGTATTTATCGCCGGACACGGAAAACTTTATCAAAATGACGGCCGCCATCGTGTCAGCCCGACCGAAGGATTTGGCACAGGTGGTTTGCTGCATGGCAAAAGTAACGATGTAATTAAAAATCCACAAGTAGAACAATACTTAGCAGACTATCAAGTACACTTGAAAAAAGTGTTCGGTTAATGATAAAACATCAACTTGAAGCGGTGGGCTTTGCCCTCAGCGATGAAGACAAAGCCGAAATTGCCAAACTGGACGGCACGTTTGCCGCCATCGTCAATCACGACACGGTGGATAATTTGAAGCGCATCTCCGCGTGGAAAATGGGCGTGTAAGTGTAGCGAGAGTAGCAGAGAAAATCTAAACGGCTCAAACTGCTTTCTTGTTTTCATTTCGTTGAAAGCCCCTTTTCTGGACAACTAGAAACGTGCTTAATCGCTCAAAGGAGTACATGACATGCAACAACTACACACTCTGAAAGACATCGAACAGGCCATCGCCACACACCCTTTAGTATCACTGTACATCAAAGCCCCAATCTGCGGTGTTTGTACGGTCGTGGCCGCCCAGCTTGACTCAGCTTTGGCGGAGGAAGGAAATGTGTATGCCGTAAAAGCCGATATTGCTGAAATACCCGAAATGGCCGGACGTTTCCACGTGCTGACCGCACCTGCATGGCTGCTGTTTTATCAAGGCAAGGAAGTAGAACGGATGGCCCGCTTCATCCCTCAGGCACAGATGAAGCAGACATTGGCAAAATGGACAAAAGTAGCAGAAAGCGAACATCAGTAACCGGTCTATCAATGTTTCAGACGGATGCGGTCTTGATAATGATGCAAGTGGTCAAGTTTTTAAGATGATTTGCAAAACACTTAAAAATTTGACCGCTCTTTATAGTAAAAATCCCCTACTGTTCTACTCTAGGGGATTTTGCTTTAAATAATGGGATGTTTATTTCAAACCTTTTTTAACCAAATCTTCATAACCGCCATGGTTGGTTACATTGGTATAGCCTGCATTTTTCAACTCAGTGAGTGCGGCTTCAGCACGGCGACCACTACGACAGTAAAGGTTGATCGGTGCATCTTTATCTGAACCAATCGCTTTAACACCTTCAATGATTTTATCGTGAGGAATATTCACCGCATCTTGTAAATGACCTGCGTTAAACTCCTCGGCTGAACGTACATCAATCCAAACGCCTTTTGCTTTTTCTGGTTGTACTGCGCTTTGTTCTGTTTGTGGTGCAGTATTCGCAGAAGCAAAAAAAGGTACGGCAATCGCTGCCGCAGAAAGTACTGCTGTGAATAATTTTTTCATTATTCAATCTCCTATTAAATAGAAATAATATATTTACCTAAATAAATTTAGGGGTTATGTAAAACTAATAGTCATCATACGCCTAAATATAAAGATAATAAACTGTGAATGAAGTAAATTTTAAGTAAAATTTTCGTGAAATTTAACCGCACTTTAAAAGAAAAAAGCCATCTGAAATCTAACATTCAGATGGCCTTTTTAATTGATTAAATTATTTCTTCGTAGGCTCTACTTCACCCACCGCTTTCTGAGATTTTTCATCCATTTCCACTTTAATATTGTGGTCCACCACCACATTCATATTAATGGTGATGCCTTCCTTTGGTGTGTCCAATTGAATGGTCGGCGTACAGGCCATGAGCGTAAACATGGCTGCTAAAATAAAAAAGTGCGGTTGAAATTTAAGGTGTTTTATCATTTGTCTTTGTCTAATTGCTTATAAAGTTTATATTGCAGATTTTGTTCAAATTGCGAGCCATAGTCAATCATATTCCACAATTCAAACATATTTTCTTGGTGCGTATAATTTAACGTTATTGGATTATTGGTTCGCTTGGTTGGATTAAATCCACTAATACTCGCACGCAATGTCATTTGCCCTTTCGGATCGAGCGTCACCGCTGCATGGGAATTTTGCAGTTCCATTTCTTTTAATAAATCCACCAAAATATTTTCTGTCCAACCGCCTTTTTTCAGCCCTTTTACCATTTCATCAGTTAATTTGATGGACACATTCCCCACTTGTTCCAATGTGCCATTACAAATCAAACATTCCTTGTGACCAAGCCAAAATGGCATGGTCGCATTGGCGCGTCCGGTTAAGCTTACTTGATTATATTGTGCTAAAGCTAATACTTGGGCTAAATCAATATTAGTAAAAGAAAGTGTCGCCATTTTACTTTGTGGAAAACTGAGCTGAGGCACCGTCAATACGCCATCAAATAAGGAAAGTTTCACATTTCTCAAAGTAAGCGGATTTTTCATGGTGTTCGGATAACGCCCAAACAAATCCAATTCTCCATTTGCGACGGAAAGCGCACCATAGCGAATATTTTGAGTCGAAATATGGATCGGTTTACCCGAAGCCACTTGCAATGCCGAGTTTTCATAATTCATCGGGAAGCGAATGTTCAAGCCATAAATCTCGCCATCTGGCATCGTGATTTTGCCATTTTTAAGATTCAGCTCCCCCTTCATCTTCACGCCATTGCCATTGATTGCGAATTCACTCTGCCCTTTAATGCTGCCCTCATGAATTATCCAATTCCATTGTTGAGGGAAAAGTGATTGGAATACTTTTGCCGATTGTTCTTTCCAGCTGATTTTGCCTGAAAGTGCAGTATTTTGATATACACCCAAGACATCTAAAGGCCCAAGCGAGCCCGCCTTTAAATCACCTGCGAAATTGAAGTTACTGATACTCTTACCATCAATACCTAAACCGAAAACAGGCGAAACAAAACGACCGCCATAAGCAAGTTCAATCCAATCTGTTTTCGCTTGCAACAAACCTCGAATATGCTCTTCTTCATAATCCCAGCGGAGTCGATCTTTAAGCTCCAATGAAAGTGGTGCCATTTTTACCTCTTTCATTTTGACTTCTTTGGAGTGAGCAGAAAGTTGATTTAATTCAATATGATCCGCTTCCCAAAAGCCTTTTCCTTCCATTTTGACTGGCGTATTTAAGGATTTCCAGTTTGCACTGCCATTGATTGTCCAATCCCAACGGTTTGTCGCTTGTTTTTCCACAGACTGCAACTTATGTTCTTTATCTCGCAAATCAAACACGGTTTTAATACCGGCAATAAACTCATGGGCGTTTCCGTCTAATTTTAAATCGAGATTTTCAAACTGTGGTGTCGTGCCCTTTAATGTTGCGAGCAAACGACCTTCCAAACCATAACGACCGATAATCATGTCATCTAACGGTAAACGAACGTGCAAATTGGTATCTGGCTGAACGGTATCCATTTTAAAGACGGAACCCGGGTAAAAATATACCACTGGATGTGTGAAGAGCCCACCGAGATGATAGGTTAAATTGGTTTGTGCCACAGTAGCGTTATAACGTAAATCCCCGCGTGTTTTCAGCTCAAAATCCAATTCGTTATTGTCATCGCCACCGCCGATTTCACCATTTTTGCCTGAAATCACAATCTCCCCTTTGCCAAACTCGCCAAAAGTTTGCACGATCACGTTCATATCAATGCTTAATGGTAATAAGCCTTCAGCAGCACGGTGAATAGATAACCCAAGGAAGCCTTTGACTGGTTGATAGCTATCAAAGGTCCAATAAAATTTCCCCCATGAAATATCCAAGCTATCTTTGGTGAACACAAAAGGCACATCCAACAAGGGTGAATTCGTTGTTAAATCTTGGGCATTTAACTGACCATCCGCCCCTTGCCACGACACTTTTGCCTCGCCTTTTGTGATGGCTAGCTCTGGGTTATTCCAGTTAAGTAAGACATTGCCTTGTTGAGGCAGTTGAGAAAGATCAGGATCAAAATTCGCAGAGAAATGAAGATCGTAGGTTTTATCGTCTGCTTGTTTGATGTCGGTATTGACCGCCCATTGGAAAATGCCATCTTGTGGCGTGACAGTCGATTGATGATGCAGTTCAAGCCCGTCATTATTGGCTTGAGCTTCAAGTGCTAATTGGTTGCCGTTATAGTTTGCATCTAACGCCCAATCAGCCGATAAGAAAGGTTTTAAAGCCTCTTGTGTCAATGCGTCGGTATTCGTTAATTGAAAGTGTTTAACGTGAACGTGCGCAATCGGCAATGCCGCCCAAAGTGCGGTCAAATTTGGCGGTGTTTTTTCGGCATTATCACTGGGTAAATGCGTTAAGCAATCATAATTCAAGCTTGCCTTTTCAACATCAAGACTATGCGTATTCCACCAAGTAAGTTGCGCATCATTGAGGTTTACGAGGGTACATTGATCTGTTTTCACTTTTAACTCTGGCAGTGTTAAACCTGTCGTTTTCCATTGCCAGTCATCGGCTAATTCAATGTGATAATGCGGTGCTAAAAAATGATTTGCAAGTTGTTCTATTCGTTTCGGGGTCGCAAAAACGCATACTAAGCCAACGCTTACTACGATCAACAGCAACAAAATAATCAACGCCCACAGACAACGCTTTCGCATAGATTCCCCAATTACGTGATGAATCAATAAATAGAGGCGTATTTTACCCTATCTCGCCCCAAATAGCTCAACCAACTTATCCCCAAAGAAATAAAACATCAATCCAAAGGCGACAATAATTAATCCGATGAATTTTGTGATACTTACTTCTCGGATCGGCATACCGATAAGACCGAAATGATCGATAGTTGTTGCCGTAATTAATTGTCCGACGATGATAAAAAATAACATCGCGGTGATGCCTAATTTCGGTGCAAGTAGAACTGTTGTGAAGACGACGATAGCGCCGAGTATCCCACCAATTAATTTCCACCAAGGTTGTGATGGAATCGTGGATAAGTTGCCCCATAAATCGGTTTTCACCCAAGCAATAAAAAAGAGAACGATCGTTCCCACCGCAAAAGAAATAAAGGTAGCAATCACCGCTTCGCCACTCATGGCTTTCGCCAATTGCGTATTAATGGCTGATTGCGTGGCGAGTGCGACACCTGCTGCTAAAGCGATAATGAGATAAACAAAAAACATTAAAACTCCAAAGATAAAATTTAGCTTATTTTAACCGTTTCTTATGTGGAGCGAAATGCTTTCCATTCAGCAAAAATTATTTCAAAATCAACCGCACTTTGCGCTTAATTTATAAACACCTCAAAAGTTGTAAGTTATCTTCCCTATTTATTTGATCTTGATCACCATTTGACGCTAATTTGCAAATCCATACACTATGCTCCATTTAGAGTAATCGTTTGCTTAATGCGTATTGAAAGCAAAATAGACTGATTTTATCAACTCAATGGGAGGAATATCCATGACCCACATTATCGTTGCAACGCACGGTAAGTTTTCTGAAGAAATCGTCAATTCCGCCGCGATGGTGTATGGCGAAGATAAAAACTGCCATGTCGTGACTTTCTTACCGGGTGAAGGCGGTGAGCATTTAATCGAGAAATACAATGCGATTATTGCCACGTTGCCTGAAAATGAACCGGTGCTCTTTCTGGTCGATTTATTTGGTGGTAACAAAAGGCGATATTCGTAGCACTTACTGGCGTTCAACTTTCTTGCTAGGTTCCTTCAACTTTGAACGTATGCAAGCCATGGGGTTCTGCGTATCGATGATCCCAGCCATTAAACGTCTTTACAGCAAAAAAGAAGATCAAGCAGCGGCATTAAAACGCCACTTAGAATTCTTTAATACTCAGCCTTAGGTGGCATCATCTATCATCGGTGTTACCGCCGCAATGGAACAAGAGCACGCGAATGGCAACGATATTGATGACTCCGCAATCAGCGGGGTGAAAGTCGGTTTAATGGGACCATTAGCCGGCGTGGGTATTTTAGGCTATCATTTTGGTGTGTTAGCGTAATATATTATGATATTGCCTTCCCTCTTTCGCTGGAGGGAAGGCAAATTTTTAGCATGACATATAAATTCTATGAATCTGAAAGATCTCATTAAGCCACCACTGGCTAAAGGCTATATTCAAAATTCATCCAATTTAGTGACCGCACTTTTTGTTCTCGCGGGCATTCTTTATTACCCCACTAATGGCTATGGCGCCGTCATCGCTTTAATTGCCGCATTAATTGTATTAATCGGACAAAAAGTGCTGATTGCTCAAACCAATAAAGACTTCACCGAAATGGAGTTAGCCGAGAAGCAATTCCAAGAAATCCAAAACAGCGATTACCTCCGCTTTATTGAAGCACGCGCCACCCAAATGTTGCGCGACAACAAAGTCCTTTCTGAAAAAGGCAAAAAAGAGTTGGAGAGATTACTGTCTGTCGTCAAAACACATTTAGCATAGCGACGCCAAAATAATCATAACTTTTGGCTATATGAAATAAGCTTTTCTTCTTTTTCTTATTTAAGTTAGAAAGGTATTATCAAGTGGAAATTTATGATTTATCCCTCAGGAGTAGTTTATGTCTCAATTTAAAATTCACACCATTGAATCAGCGCCGGAAGCGGCACAAGAAGCCTTAAAAGCCGTACAAAATGCCAATGGGTTTATTCCAAATTTAATTGGTGTTCTTGCGAATGCCCCTACTGCACTTGAAACTTATCGCACAGTAGGCGGTATTAATGGTCGTAACAGCTTAACCGCAACAGAACGCGAAGTGGTGCAAATTACCGCTGCCGTAGTCAATGGCTGTGGTTTCTGTGTAGCAGGCCACACGAAGATCGCTTTAAAAGTGTTAAAACTTGAAGAAGATCTTGTAAACCAAATTCGTGCGACAGCTCGTATTGAAAGTGATAAAAAACTGGACACTTTAGCGCGTTTCACCCTTGCTGTTATTTTGCAAAAAGCAAAATTAACGGAAGCGCAGCTTAAAGCGTTCTTTGATGCAGGTTATACTCAAGAAAATGCCATTGATGTGATTTTAGGTGTCAGCCTCGCCACATTATGTAACTATGTGAACAACATCGCTGAAACCCCAATCAACCCTGAATTACAGGCATTTGCATAATCAAGGCAATAATAAAAGTGTGGCTCAAAATGATCTGCACTTTTTTTATGCTGAAATAAACAGAAATAAAAAGGTTGATGTGAACCAGCCTTAAAGATCTTATTGGTTAAAGGTATTACACGTAGAAGGGTTAGCGCTTAGCAAGCCTTTTCTGAACCATTCTAGACGTTGTGCCGATGTACCATGAGTGAAGCTATCCGGTACCACATAACCTTGGCTGCGTTTTTGTAAACGATCATCGCCCACAGCTTCTGCTGCATTAAACGCTTTCTCTTCATCGCCACGTTCAAATAAACCACTCTTCACCGCTTGGCTTGCCCAAACACCGGCGAAACAGTCAGCTTGAAGTTCTAATTGAACAGAAAGTTGATTTGCTGTTTTACGATCGCTGCTTTGTTGTGCGCGATTCACTTGCGGCAGAATGCCAAGCATATTTTGTACGTGGTGACCGACTTCGTGTGCAATTACATAAGCAAAGGCAGAATCACCTGCTGCACCCAGTTTATTTTTCATTTCATTATAGAAGGATAAATCAAGATAAACTTTGCGATCGCTTGGGCAGTAGAATGGGCCCATTGCAGATTGACCAGTACCACAAGCCGTTGGCGTTACACCATTGTAAAGCACCATGGTTGGCTCGCTATAGGTTTTGCCCATTTGTCTAAAATATTGTCCCCAAACGGTTTCGGTATCCGCTAATACAACTTTAGAAAGACTCGCAAGCTGCTGTTCTTCTTGGGTTTCTAATCGTTGAGAGCTCTGACCTGAGAAATCAGGAGTGCCAACTAAGCTTGAAAGATCGACGCCATAATAAGCACCAACTAATAAGATAATAATACCGAAAACACCAGTCCCTCTTCCGCCACCGAAGTTACCGCCACCAGAGCCACGTCTATCTTCAATATTTGAGCTTTCTTTACGACCTTGCCAACGCATAATTTGTCCTTGCTGAGTGAGTAAATTCAAAATCGGTGTATTTTATCAAAGTGCGGCTAATTTTAGATCTGTTTTCTTGAAATATTTACATAGCTTTACACTCTGATTTATAGACTTCTTAAGGGAATTTCAGTATCGTAATAATCCCTTAAACAAACATACAAAAGGAACATTAAAATGGGTTTATTTGATTTCGTCAGTGATATTGGTAAGAAAATTTTCGCTAAGGAAGAAGAAGCATCGCAAGCAGTGACTGAACACATTGCAGAAGACAATCCTGGTGTGGACAATTTGTCTGTTACTGTTGAAAATGGTGTCGCAAATATCCAAGGTGTGGCATCAACCGCAGCAGCATTAGAAAAAGCAGTATTAATGGCGGGTAACATTCAAGGTATCCACTCAGTAACAAGTGATGCAAGCATCAATAACGGTGAAGCCTTAGGCAGTGATGAAACATTCTATGTAATCCAAAAAGGTGATACCTTGTGGAAAATCGCTGAGAAAGCTTACGGAAATGGCGCGAAATATACCGCTATCGTTGAAGCGAACAAAGAAGTGATTAAAGACGCGGATAAGATTTTCCCTGGTCAAAAAATTCGTTTACCGAAAGGTTTATAATTTAATAAAAGTGCGATTATTTTTGGTCGTACTTTTTTTGAATAAAGTTTGTTGATAAATTATACAGGCTTGGTTGGTTTTTTCGTGATTTTTCCGGTTTCTATCGACTGTTTGATTTTCTTTCGCTATAATTTGACGGTTTTTTATTTTTACAAACAATAACGTGTTCGGTGTGGTTTTTACCGAGTGCAACATTAATTGAGGTTACAAATGTCATTAAATATTGAAACAACTCAAGGTTTAGAGCGTCGTGTGGCGATCACCGTTCCAGCTGAAGCTGTAGAAAAAGCAACTCGTGAAGAATTCAAACGTGCAGCAAAAAATGTACGTGTTGATGGTTTCCGTAAAGGTCATGTGCCAGCTCACATCATTGAACAACGTTTTGGCGCATCAATCCGTCAAGATGTATTAAACGATTTATTACCACGTCATTTCTTTGATGCAGTAATCGCTGAGAAAATCAACATCGCAGGTCGTCCAACTTTCGCTATCGAGACGTTCGAACCTGGTAAAGATTTATCATTCACTGCAACTTTCGAAGTGTACCCAGAAGTTGAATTAAAAGGCTTAGAAAACATCAAAGTTGAGAAACCAACTGTTGAAATCACTGAAGCTGATATCGATAAAATGATCGATGTATTACGTAAACAACAAGCGACTTGGGTTGAAAGCAAAGCGGCAGCTAAAGCAGATTCACGTGTAACCATTGACTTCGTTGGTTCAGTAGATGGCGAAGAATTCGAAGGCGGTAAAGCAACTGATTTCGTTCTATTCATGGGTCAAGGCCGCATGATTCCTGGTTTTGAAGAGGGCATCGTAGGTCACAAAGCAGGCGAACAATTCGATATCAATGTGACTTTCCCAGCGGAATACCATTCTGAAAACTTAAAAGGTAAAGATGCAAAATTTGCGATCACCTTGAAAAAAGTAGAAGAAATGGAATTACCTGAATTAACAGATGAGTTCGTCTCCAAATTTGGTCCAAACACCAAAACTGTGGCAGATTTACGTGCAGAAATCCGTAAAAATATGGAACGTGAATTGAAAAACGCATTAGTTTCTCGTGTTAAACAACAAGTTATCAACGGTTTAATCGAACAAAACCCAATTGATGTTCCAGCTTCTGCAGTAGAAGAAGAAATCAATGTATTACGTAACCAAGCAGCACAACGTTTCGGTGGCAATGCACAACAAGCTGCACAATTACCACGTGAATTATTTGAAGCTGATGCAAAACGTCGTGTTCAAGTCGGTTTATTATTCTCTGAAGTGATCAAATCAAACGAATTGAAAGCGGATGAAGAACGTGCGAAAGCAATGATCGCGGATATCGCTTCTGCTTACGAACAACCCGCTGAAGTAGTTGAATATTACAGCAAAAATGAAGAGTTAATGAACAACATTCGCAATGTAGTATTAGAAGAACAAGCCGTTGATGCCGTTCTTGCTAAAGCTCAAGTGACTGAAAAAGCGTCTTCATTTGATGAGATCATGAATCCACAAGCATAATAATTGATAGAACGTGAATTAAATTCACAGGTATATCATCGAAAAGTGCGGTCGTTTTTTTAAATGAAAAGCGACCGCATTTTGTTTTTACTGATTTTCGGGTAGAATATTGCCCAATTTTTTAGCACATATTTAGGGGCAAAAATGAGTGTAATTCCTATGGTTGTCGAACAAACCTCTCGTGGTGAACGTTCGTATGATATTTATTCCCGCCTATTAAAAGAGCGCGTAATCTTCTTAAGTGGTGAAGTAGAAGATCGCATGGCGAATTTAATTGTGGCACAGCTACTTTTCTTAGAATCAGAAGATCCAAAAAAAGATGTCAGTATTTATATTAACTCACCGGGTGGTTCAGTGACTGCTGGCATGGCAATCTACGATACCATGCAATTTATTAAACCGGATGTACGAACTCTTTGTATTGGCCAAGCTTGTTCAATGGGGGCTTTTTTACTTGCAGGTGGGACAGCTGGAAAACGCGCTGCATTACCCAATGCGCGAGTAATGATTCACCAACCATTAGGAGGATTCCGTGGGCAAGCATCTGATATTCAGATTCACGCACAAGAGATTCTTAAAATTAAGCATACTTTAAACGAGCGTCTTGCTTTCCATACCGGTCAAAACATCGAGCGTATCGAAAAAGACACTGATCGTGACAACTTTATGTCAGCAGAAGAAGCAAAAGCATATGGCTTAGTGGACGATGTGTTGAGTAAACGTTAAGGATTTAACATGACAACAAATGATAACGATCTTCACTGTTCTTTCTGTGGAAGAGAAAAAAGTGAAGTAGGTAAATTAATTGCAGGTACAGAGGGTTATATCTGTAACGAATGTATCGAGCTTTGCCACAGTATGTTGGAAGACAGTGGAGAAATTGACACACCTAGCGAACTGGCCGTTGAAGAAAAATTACCGACACCGCACGAAATTCGTGCGCACTTAGATGATTATGTGATTGGGCAAGATTATGCGAAAAAAGTCTTGTCAGTGGCGGTTTACAATCACTATAAACGCTTACGCACGAACCACCAAAGCAATGATGTGGAATTAGGTAAAAGTAACATCTTGTTAATCGGTCCAACAGGTAGCGGTAAAACCTTATTAGCACAAACCTTGGCGCGTCGTTTGAATGTGCCTTTTGCTATGGCCGATGCGACGACGTTAACTGAAGCCGGTTATGTTGGCGAAGACGTGGAAAATGTTCTGCAAAAATTATTGCAAAACTGCGATTACGATACGGAAAAAGCAGAGCAGGGCATTATCTATATTGATGAAATTGATAAAATCAGCCGTAAATCAGAAGGTGCGTCTATTACTCGCGATGTGTCTGGTGAAGGTGTGCAACAAGCCTTATTGAAATTAATTGAAGGCACTATCGCATCTGTACCGCCACAAGGTGGACGTAAACACCCTCAACAAGAAATGTTGAAAGTGGATACCTCAAAAATCCTCTTTATTTGTGGTGGGGCATTTGCTGGCTTAGATAAAATTATCGGTAAGCGTACACAAACTGATACCGGAATTGGTTTTGATGCGAAAGTAGAGAAGGAAGAAGAGAAAGAAAATCTTTCTGAATTATTCCGTCAAGTTGAGCCCGATGATTTAATGAAATTCGGCTTGATTCCAGAATTTATTGGTCGTCTTCCAATGATTGCGCCATTAAGCGAATTAGATGAAGAAGCGTTAATCCAGATCCTTACTCAACCGAAAAATGCACTGACCAAACAATATCAAGCATTATTTGGCTTAGAAGATGTGGAACTTGAATTCACGCCAGAAGCATTAAAAGCGATGGCGAAAAAAGCCCTTGAACGTAAAACTGGTGCGCGTGGTTTACGATCAATCGTTGAGGCTGTATTGTTAGATACGATGTATGATTTACCTTCAATCGAAAACTTGCAAAAAGTGATTGTGGATGAAGAAACCATCGTTGATAACAAACCACCAAAGCTCGAATATAAAAACTAATAGAAAGTGCGGTTGTTTTTTCTGACATTTTTCATAGGCAATCTCGAAAGAAAATGCTACAATCGCACGTTCTGAAATTAATCTAAAAATTATTTATCCCTTATTTTATACGGATTCACTTATGGCAACTGAAATTGTTGAGAAAAAGAAACACGACCAAGAACAAGTCGTAGAAGGAAAATCAAAAGGCTTAAATACGCTTCTTTGGATTCTTTCTGTGGCATTTTTTACTGCTGCAGCGATTGGTAACGTTTATTTTAAAGACGCCTTCTCTTTACCTGTACGTGTAGTTGGCGTAGTTGTCGCTTTATTAATTGCCTTTGGTTTAGCTGCAATTACTAATCAAGGTACAAAAGCTCGTACATTCTTTAGCGAAGCAAAAGTTGAAGGTCGTAAAGTGGTATGGCCAACTCGTGCAGAAACACGTCAAACAACTTTAATCGTAATTGGGGTAACCGTGCTTACCTCTTTATTCTTCTGGGCAATTGATTCAATTATCATTGCATTGATTAACTTCTTAACTGATTTGAGATTCTAAAATGAGCGAAACTGAAAACATATCCAAAAAACGTTGGTATGTATTGCAAGCATTCTCAGGCTTTGAGAGTCGTGTTGCAATCACATTGCGTGAATATATCAAACAACAACAAATGGAAGATCAGTTTGGTGAAGTATTAGTGCCGACTGAAGAAGTCGTTGAAAACGTAGCAGGTAAACGTCGTAAAAGCGAACGTAAATTCTTCCCTGGCTATGTATTAGTTGAAATGGCAATGAATGATGATACATGGCACTTAGTGAAAAGCGTACCACGTGTGATGGGCTTTATCGGAGGTACACCAGATAAGCCAGCGCCAATTTCTAAACGTGAAGCAGATTTAATTTTAAATCGTTTAGAGCAAAGTGCTGAAAAACCACGTCATCGTAAAGAATATCAACCAGGTGAAGAAGTACGTGTGACAGAAGGTCCATTTGCTGACTTTAATGGTACGGTTGAAGAAGTGGATTACGAAAAAGGTCGCTTAAAAGTGTCTGTATCTATCTTCGGTCGTGCAACACCAGTTGAGCTTGAATTTGGTCAAGTGGAAAAAACACGTTAATTTCCCTTTTCCAAAATAAGAAATTTAATGGCCGCACTTAAAAAATAAAGTGCGGTTGTTTTTCGAGTAGTTTTTCTGCTTGAAATTTCGAGGCTGATTAATTAAAATACAGCCTTTCATTAACAGGGGAGCCGATTTCGGCGTTATCACCCATTTAGAGGAAACTAAAAAATGGCAAAAAAAGTCCAAGCATACGTTAAGTTGCAAGTTGCAGCTGGTATGGCAAACCCATCACCACCAGTTGGTCCAGCATTAGGTCAACAAGGTGTGAACATCATGGAATTCTGTAAAGCATTCAACGCTCGTACTGAGAGCTTAGAAAAAGGTTTACCAATTCCAGTTGTTATCACTGTATATGCAGACCGTTCATTCACTTTCATTACTAAAACTCCACCAGCAGCAGTATTATTGAAAAAAGCTGCAGGTATCAAATCTGGTTCAGGTAAACCGAACAAAGATAAAGTGGGTAAAGTAACTTTAGATCAAGTTCGTCAAATCGCTGAAACTAAAGCAGCAGATATGACTGGCGCGACTATTGAAACTAAAATGAAATCAATTGCTGGTACTGCTCGCTCAATGGGCTTAGTGGTGGAGGAATAATACGATGGCTAAATTGACTAAAAAAATGAAAGCAATCAAAGCTGGCGTAGATTCTACTAAAGCATACGAAATCAACGAAGCAATCGCGTTATTAAAACAATTCGCAACGGCTAAATTCGTTGAAAGTGTTGACGTTGCAGTAAACTTAGGTATCGATCCTCGTAAATCAGACCAAAACGTTCGTGGTGCAACAGTATTACCACACGGTACTGGTCGTGAAGTACGCGTAGCTGTGTTCACCCAAGGTGCTAACGCAGATGCAGCTAAAGAAGCTGGTGCTGATTTAGTCGGTATGGAAGATTTAGCAGAGCAAATCAAAAAAGGCGAAATGAACTTTGACGTTGTTATCGCTTCTCCTGATGCAATGCGTGTTGTTGGTCAATTAGGTCAAGTATTAGGCCCACGTGGTTTAATGCCAAACCCTAAAGTTGGTACCGTAACACCAAACGTTGCTGAAGCAGTTAAAAATGCTAAATCTGGTCAGATCCGTTATCGTAATGATAAAAACGGTATCATCCACACAACAATTGGTAAAGCAAACTTCTCTGAAGTTCAATTAAAAGAAAACCTTCAAGCATTATTGGCTGCTTTAAACAAAGCAAAACCAACTACTGCAAAAGGTATCTTTATCAAGAAAGTAAGCATCTCTACAACTATGGGTGCTGGTGTGGCTGTTGATCAAGCTTCACTATAATTAAGCGTTAAAACTTAATTCAAATTAACCGCACTTTGGGTAACTGAAGTGCGGTTATTTTTTTGTGTTCTTTTCAATAAAGTGAAATATTAAGAATATAAAAAGAGCGGTCAAATTTACAAAACAATGGAATTTGACCGCTCTTTGAGGAGAGATTACTTCGCTAAAGCGAAAATTGCTTCAATAGCTTCTTTGGTGTAAATCTTATCCATTTTCGCCTTAATCGCAGTTTGAACCGCATTTCCAACAATTTCAGATAAGGTTTTATCATCAATGCTGAGTTGTTCAAGACGAGTTGGTGTGCCGATTTTATCAAACCAAGCTTTTAAGGCTTGAATACCATCTTCAGCCTTATCTAAGCCAAATATTTCTTTAGCAAAGCGTTTGAATTGAGCAGGCCTTTGAGGTTGATACCATTGCATCCACGCAGGCATAATCACGGAAAGGCCAGCGCCATGTGGCACATCTGAAATCGCACTCATGGAATGTTCAATCATATGATTTGGGAAACCGTAAGGTGAGATACCTAAATGCGTTAAACCATTCAACGCAAGTGTAGCAGCCCAGGCAAATTCACCACGAGCATTGAGATCTTGTGGATCATTGAGCAAGATTTCAGTCGTACGAATAACAGTTTTAATATTGCTTTCTACTAAGAAATCAATAATTTCAGGACGATATTCAGCTGTGAAATAGGCTTCAATAGAATGAGCAATAATATCTGCGGCAGAATACACTAAATAATCACGACTGACGGTCGCTTGCAATTTCGGGTTAATGACAGATACTTTTGGGAATAAATGATTGCTGTGAATTGAATATTTTTGCTGTGTTTCTTCATTGGTAATGACGGCTCCCCAGTTCATTTCACTGCCTGTTGCCGCAAGGGTGATTACATCAAAAATCATCAACGCTTTTTGCACCGGTGTACCTTTAAAAAAGTCCCAAGTATCACCCTCATAGCACGCACCAGCCGCGATCGCTTTCGCACTATCAAGGCAAGAGCCACCACCGATACTCAACACGCTATCTGCACCAAAGGCTTTTGCCATTGCAACGGCTCCACGGACTTTGTTGATTGTCGGGTTACTTTTTACCCCGCCACATTCAATGTATTCAATGCCATGCTCACGCAAACTTTTCGCCACATCTTCAAATAAACCGGATTGTTTGACACGCTCACTACCATAGATAATTAAAGCCTTTTTTGCACCGTATTCGTGCATATATTTACCCATCTCTTTTTCTTTATCGAGGCCAAATTCAATACGAGTAGGGTTTTGAAAACTAAATGGATACATATTTATCTCCTTATTATCTGTTAAGTGCGGTCAGTTTTTGCGTTGTTTTTATTCCAAAAAGTAATGTGGAATGAAGTGGCTATCATTGCCGGTAACTGGGGTAAAATCTTCTCTCAATCCGATGCCACAAGCCACATCACCCACTACCCAAGAACCAATCATAGGGTACATACCATCAAAATTCGGTAGTTCAAATTTTTGTTGATAGATGTAGCCTGCCTGATCATAAAAGGATGAATGTTCGCTGCCTTTGGCGGCAAATTCTAGACCATTACGTTTTTCATAGTAAGAAACATTGGCACCCTCACGACCTAACGTCGGTTTTTTCACCCATATTGATTGACGATCGGTAATATCATGTTTACTAAAGTAAGCGGGTAGTAATAAAGGGTGGTTTGGATGTTTTTGCCACAATTTCGCTAATAGCACTTTATTACTTAATAGTAATTTCCACGCTGGTTCAATAAAGGTGGTGGATGAATTAAGCATGTGTGGTGCATATTCTGTCGTAGTCATCCATTCAAGCGGATAGAGCTTAAATAAACAATCAATAGGTTGATTATTCAGATCGAGGAATTGCTGACTGTCTTTATCGTAACCCACATCTTCAATAGCAAGCTGATGAATATGCCAACCTGCGTTGTAAGCCACATCAGCTAGGTAATCGATATTGCCCCAATCTTCACGACCCGCTTCTTGCATAGCACTAAAATGGAAATCGTTTAGCCCTGTTTGCTGTTGAATAAACTGAAAGCGATTGAGCAATTCTTCGTGAATCCAATTAAATTGGTCACGATGCGCTAAGCCTTCAATTTGCTCTAACCATTGCCATTGCACCACGGCAGCTTCAAGCAGGGAAGTCGGGGTGTCGGCATTGTATTCAAACATTTTGAGGTTTTCACCGTCATAACCAAAATCAAAACGACCATATAAGTGCGGTACGTTTTTAGCCCATGTTTGTTCGATGAGATTTTTCTGTAAATCGGTGAAGCGATAATGGGTATAATCACCTTGTTTCACTTCATCGGCAACAAAGTCCATACACATTGCATGTAATTCGTTGGTGGCATCTTCAATGCGATCGATTTCAGCTAAGGTAAATTCATACGCCACATTATCCGACCAATAATGGGAGCCATCAGAAGAAGGCAGATTGTAGTAATCAAAGCCCACATCTAATAATTGTTGCACCATATTGGGGCGAGTAGGAAAACCTGTGATTCGTTTCATATTTAACCGCCTGAGCTACGGCTACTACTTGAATTTGAGCTTTTAAAGCCACCGCGTGAAACCGGTTTGCTGTAAGTGCTACCTGCATTGCCTTTAACTAATACAGGCTTACCGACAGAACGATTAGTTTGCGGTTGGATAACTTGACCTGTTGGTGTTGAAACGGCACGGTTACTTGGATTGTAGCTTGGACCTAAAAATGAGCCCATCGTACGCGCGATCATATAACCCATTGCGGCGCCTGCAATCGCACTGCCCATACTACCGTGTCCTTCTCCTGTTGCAGAACTCGTGTGGCTTGTTCCCTCAGAAGCGCTTGAGTTACCAGCATGAGTTGCGCCATCTGGATTTAAGGTTTGTTTGACGGTTTGATTGTCTTCTGACCATTCGCTATTATTGCTTGGACGTGTATTTAAATTGCCCGAGAGAGAGGAGCCAGATCCAGCATGTGCAGTTGTGCTGCTATTATTTTCACTAGATTGGTCAGCTTCGCATAATTCAATTTTTTGCCAATCGGCTAAACAATCCCCAAGGCTGTTATAAACATCACGTTGAACTTGCTCTTCTGAGCAGCCACCCAATAAAGCCACAATAGAAAGACTGACGAGAACTTGATTTTTCTTTTTCATCATAGGGTTAAAGTGTTAATAATTCAGTTAAATGATTGATTTCTAATGTAGGCAAAACACTTGCTTCAGTAAATGAATTGAGATTTTTGCCCGATAAATTAATCCATACAGCTTGGCAGCCAGCTTGAATAGCGCCTTGAACATCTGTGGTTAAATTATCACCAATATGTAAAATTTCACTCGGTTTTACGCCAAAATAATCGGCGGTTTGGTGGAACAAATCTTGATGAGGTTTCGCCCTGCCTTGCTCTCCACCACGTAAACTCAGCTGAAAGTGCTCAAGCCCAATACGTGTTGCAATCACATTACCGTTAGTAATCACGCTAAGCGGATAGCGATCTTTCAGTTGATTCAGCACTTCAATACTTTCTGTGGGTACATCAATTTTGTGTCGCCATTCAATAAATTCTTCCATAGCGATGGCCAAAGTGCGGTCAATTTCAACCGCACTTTTACCATGATGCGTCAGTAAGTTGCGTAACGTTTCGACACGCCAGGCAATCACATCTTCAGCAATCAAGGGATCTTTCTTCGCCAGTTGCCATTTCCATTCTCGCCAATATTCTGAGGTAAGTTCACTCAGTTGCGCGTATTCTTGCACACATTGAAGAAAGCGTTCTTCGGCTAAACGAATGACATCACTATTATCGTAAAGGGTGTCATCAAGATCAAAACTCATGATCTTGAAAGACTGAAGACCGCGGTAAAATCGCATAGTTAATCCTATTTAATGGTATTGACACCAAGCCATGCGGTCGCACGTTCATTGGTGATTTCTTCGTGTGTCCACATGCTCATTAAGTCAGGTTGAGGATGTTTGTTAGTGTTATAGCCGATCAAATGAGCAAAATCAAATACGGCATGTGGATAGCCGTTAATGAGCAATAAGGCTAAATAACCGCTTTCATCCCAGCAGATTTCTAATTTACGTGCTTCGTGGTGATTGCGTGTGTTATCGACGTTATAAACATGTAAGCAATCGACAACAGGATGCGCATTTTGACGCATATCTAACGCATAAAAATAGCCGGTTTCACCGTCATCTTCAAACATAACCGCCAGGTGATCATGTACAGTCGAGTGTGTGCCGACTTGTTTTGGTTGACCGAGAAAAAGTTGATCTTCGAGGGTTAAGTGTAACATTTTCTTTCCTTTAAATATTAGATAGAAAAACACCGCACTTTTATATAAAGTGCGGTGCTATTTTACATTAAATTAAGCAAAAATTATGCTTGACCTTTAACCGCTTTTAAACCTAAGAATGGTGCTTTGTCACCTAATGCTTCTTCGATACGGATTAATTGGTTGTATTTAGCAATACGGTCAGAACGGCTCATAGAACCAGTTTTGATTTGACCTGCTGCTGTACCAACTGCTAAATCAGCGATAGTCGCATCTTCAGTTTCACCTGAGCGGTGAGAGATAACCGCTGTGTAACCTGCATCTTTAGCCATTTTGATTGCTGCTAAAGTTTCAGTTAAAGAACCGATTTGGTTGAATTTGATTAAGATAGAGTTTGCGATACCTTTTTCGATACCTTCTTTTAAGATTTTGGTGTTAGTGACGAATAAGTCGTCGCCCACTAATTGAACGCGGTCGCCTAACACTTTAGTTTGGTATGCAAAACCTTCCCAGTCAGATTCGTCTTGACCGTCTTCAATAGACACAATTGGGTATTGTTTGGTTAATTCTTCAAGATAATGTGTGAACTCTTGAGAAGTGAATGAACGGCCTTCGCCTTTCATTTCGTATTTGCCCGTTTCTTTGTTGTAGAACTCAGAAGATGCACAGTCCATTGCTAAAGTGACGTCTTTACCTAATACGTAACCTGCTTTTTCTACAGCTTCTTTGATACATGCTAAAGCGTCTGCGTTAGATGCTAAGTTTGGTGCGAAACCACCTTCGTCACCTACAGCAGTGCTCATGCCTTTAGATTTTAATACTTTCGCAAGGTTGTGGAATACTTCAGCACCGATACGAAGTGCTTCACGTAAGGTTTTCGCACCCACTGGTTGAATCATGAATTCTTGGATATCCACGTTGTTGTCTGCATGTTCACCACCGTTGATGATATTCATCATTGGTAATGGCATAGAGTAAACGCCTGGCGTGCCGTTAAGTTCTGCAATGTAAGCGTAAAGTGGTAAACCTTTAGACGCTGCAGCGGCTTTTGCGTTTGCTAAAGATACTGCTAAGATTGCGTTTGCACCAAAGTTAGATTTGTTTTCGGTTCCGTCTAAATCGATCATGATTTGGTCGATTTCAGCTTGGTTAGACGCATCTTTACCAAGAATTGCTTCAGCAATTGGGCCATTTACTGCTGCTACAGCTTTTAATACGCCTTTACCTAAGAAACGAGATTTGTCACCATCACGTAATTCTAATGCTTCGCGAGAACCAGTTGATGCACCAGATGGAGCTGCAGCTAAACCAACAAAACCACCTTCAAGATGAACTTCAGCTTCAACAGTTGGATTACCGCGTGAGTCAATGATTTCGCGACCAATCACTTTAACGATTTTTGCCATTTTTATTTTCCTCAATTAAGTTAATTAAAACGGGTTAGGCGAGCCTAAAACAGGCGATATGATAAAGCTATTTTGATATTTTGTCTTGTAAAAAATGCGTATGCTTTGATCTTTATCTATTTTTACAAAATAAAAGAGCGGTGAAAAAATTCGTCGTTTCTGATCTGACCCCAAAAAGTTAGACTGTTATTTAAAGGATTGTTTTCGATATTGTACCGGACTCAGTCCTTTTAATTTTAGTTGAATCCGTCGGTGATTATAGTAATCCAAATAATCCCTGACGGCATCAACTATCTCCTCTCTACTGTTAAATTCCCGACCATAAAAACATTCTGTTTTTAATCGTCCAAAGAAACTTTCCATTGCGGCGTTGTCCAAGCAATTCCCTTTTCTCGACATACTTTGAATGATGCCATGTTCAGCCAAGATTCGACGATAAGCCACCATTTGATATTGCCATCCCTGGTCTGAATGTAAAATGACACCACAAGCTTTATTTAATCCTTTGACGGCTTGCATTAACATGTCCTCTACTTGCGCCCAGTTTGGGGAATAGCTGAGATTATATGAAACTATCTCATTGTTAAATAAGTCTAAAATTGGGGATAAATAGACTTTGCTCCCATCTTTCGCCTTAAACTCGGTGATATCGGTCACCCATTTTTGGTTCGGGGCCGTTGCACTAAAATCGCGTTCAAGATGATTCGGTGCAATCACCCCTATCGTGCCTCGATAGGTCGTAAATTTCTTGCTTTTTCTTGACCGCACTTGAAGCCCAAGTGTCTGCATTAAACGTTGAACTTTTTTATGATTCACGCCTGGCAAGCAGGCATGAACACGTCGGTAGCCATAATCAGGATGGTTGGCTTTGATGCGTTTAATGGTCTTTTTCAACAACTCATCCTTATCCAGTTTAATCTGAAGTTTAGCAAAAAACGTACTACGCGCTAATTGTGCAAAGCCTAAAAGCCATTTTAACGGATAGCGTGTTCTTAACCTTTGGATAATTTCCGTTGCTCGGCTTCGTCCTGAAGTCTGAGCCTTCTCAACTCCTTTAGGTAGGCTACCTCCGCTTCAAGCTGTAAAATTCTCAGGCGTAAACGGTCTTCTTCAGTTTTGGGTGGCGGTGGCATTTTTGCATATTTGGGTTTCATCGGCGGTCGTCCTGATGGTTTACGGGGAATAAGTCCTTTTATGCCACTTTTTTCAAATCGTTTCAACCATGTCCCGACTAGGGAGTTGGAAGGAATATTGTAAAAACGCGCAGTTTCTCTAATACTCATTTTCCCATTCAAAATAGGTTGAAGAACCTGTAATTTAAATTCGATTGTGTAGTGTTTACCCATAAAAAAATCTGCACCTCAATTGTTGGTTTGTTGAGTCCAACTTTTGGGGTGCAGATCATTCTCACCGCTCTTTTTACTCTAATTTAATCCATTACTTCACAGATTGTTTGTGATTTTCATAGGCTGCTTTTACAAAGCCTGCAAACAACGGATGACCATCACGAGGCGTAGAAGTAAATTCTGGATGGAATTGGCAAGCGACAAACCAAGGATGATTTGGCACTTCGATAATTTCTACCAATTTTTTATCTGCAGATAAGCCCGTTACTTTCAACCCTGCTTTTTCAATTTGTGGAAGCAAGGTATTGTTCACTTCATAGCGATGACGATGACGCTCTTCAATGGTTTCTTTGCCATAAAGCTCACGAGCGCAGCTGCCTGACACCAAATGACATTGTTGTGCGCCTAAACGCATTGTTCCGCCAAGATCAGATTCATCAGTACGTACTTCAGTATTACCATCCGCATCTTGCCATTCCGTGATTAATGCAATCACAGGTTGTTCACAATCTTTATCAAATTCAGACGAATTTGCTTTCGTTAAACCCGCTACATTACGTGCATATTCAATCAACGCAATCTGCATACCTAAACAAATACCTAAGTAAGGAATATTGTTTTCACGTGCATATTGGGCAGTACGAATTTTACCTTCTACACCACGATAGCCAAAGCCGCCCGGTACTAAAATACCATCGACACCTTTTAATACATCAGTGCCTTTGGTTTCAACATCTTGGGAATCAATATATTTAATGTTAACGCTTAAACGATTCGTTAAACCAGCATGCTTCAACGCTTCATTTACAGATTTATAGGCATCTGGTAACTCAGTATATTTACCCACCATTCCAATGGTCACTTCCCCCACTGGATTAGCTTGTTTATAAAGCACTTGTTCCCACTCTGAAAGATCAGCTTCAGGACAGTCTAAGTGAAAACGTTTACAAACAAAATCATCTAACCCTTGCGATTTTAATAAAGCAGGGATTTGATAGATGGAGTTCACATCTTTTAACGAAATTACCGCACGTTCTGGTACGTTACAGAATAAGGCGATTTTGGCACGCTCATTTGGTGGGATCATGCGATCTGAACGGCAAATCAACACGTCCGGTTGAATACCAATTGAAAGTAATTCTTTTACAGAATGTTGAGTTGGTTTAGTTTTCACTTCGCCCGCAGTCGGGATGTATGGCACTAATGTTAAGTGCATAAAGAGAGTATTCTCACGACCTACTTGTACGGCAAGTTGACGAAGTGCTTCTAAGAATGGAAGCGATTCAATATCACCCACTGTTCCGCCTACTTCCACAATTACCACATCATGGCCTTGTGCGCCAGCAATCACGCGATCTTTAATTTCATTGGTGATGTGTGGAATCACTTGAATTGTCGCACCTAAATAATCACCACGACGCTCTTTGCGTAATACTTCAGAATAAATTTTACCTGTGGTGAAGTTATTACGTTTTGTCATTTTGGTACGAATAAAACGCTCGTAGTGACCTAAGTCTAAATCGGTTTCCGCCCCGTCTTGTGTCACGAACACTTCACCGTGTTGGGTTGGGCTCATTGTACCCGGGTCCACGTTGATGTAAGGGTCTAATTTCATAATAGTCACGTTTAAGCCACGTGCTTCTAAAATTGCTGCCAATGATGCTGCAGCAATACCTTTACCTAACGATGAAACCACACCGCCTGTGACGAAAATATAATTTGTAGCCATAGTGAGAGACCTAAATATGTTGGGATAAAAATGATTATAGCCAATCATCTTTTATGCAAATTTGTGCAGAATGCTGAAAAGTGCGGTCAAAAATAAAAGATGATTAGCTATCAAGACGGGAGGATAGTCTACCTTATTTGTTGAATTAACTCAACGATTGAATAATCGATCAGGGTTAATTTTCATAGATGAATTATTTAAATGCCAATCTATAGATTTCTAAAATATCCTCTGCTGTACAATTACGTGGATTGCCTCCAGTACAAACATCTTTAAGTGCATCTTGAGAAAGAGAAACGAGATCTTTCTCTTGAACACCTATCGTGTGTAATTTCTCTGGAATTCCGACATCTTTAGACAGCTGTCTTACAGCATTAATTGCCGCTTTGCGATATTCATCTTGGCTCATGTCATCTACGCCTTTTACACCCATTGCTCGGGCGATTTCACGGAATTTTTCACCCGTTTCAGGCGCATTGAATTCCATAACATAAGGCAATAAAACAGCATTGGCGATACCATGCGGGGTGTCATAATAGGCAGAAAGCGGGTGCGCCATGCTGTGTACGATACCTAAGCCTACGTTCGAAAATCCCATGCCGGCAACATATTGACCAAGCGCCATACCTTCACGTCCTTCTTTGGTGTTTTCTACCGCACCACGTAAATGTTTGGCAATTAAACGAATCGCTTCCAAATGCAAAGCATCGGTAAGTGCCCAAGCTGCTTTGGTGGTGTAACCTTCAATAGCATGGGTTAGTGCATCCATGCCAGTGGCAGCGGTCAAACCTTTAGGCATGCTGGACATCATGTCAGGATCGACTACAGCGACTACTGGTATGTCGTGTACATCTACGCAAACAAATTTGCGTTTATTCGCTTCATCGGTAATCACATAGTTGATAGTGACTTCAGCGGCAGTGCCTGCTGTAGTCGGAACAGCAATAATGGGTACACATTTGTTCTTGGTCGGCGCAACACCTTCAAGAGATAGAACATCTTCAAATTCAGGGTTATTGATAATAATGCCGATAGCTTTTGACGTGTCTGTAGGAGAACCTCCTCCGATGGCAATTAGGTAATCGGCATCACTTTGTTTGAATTTTGCCACACCTTTTTTGATGACATCGACGCTTGGGTTGGCTTTCACTTCGTCAAAAATCTCGTAAGCAAGCCCCGCCTTATCCAAAAGTGCGGTGACTTTTTCTACTACATTAAATTTAATCAAATCTTTGTCTGTGATCACTAAAGCTTTTTTAAAGCTACGACTTATGACCTCATCTACAATATGTTGAATGGCGCCAGCACCGTGATAGCTGGTTTCATTAAGAATCATTCGATTAGCCATAAAATATACTCCTTTACTTAAAATGATAAAAATACTTAAAAAAACGACCGCACTTTTAAGTAAGTGCGGTCATGTTTTACATTATTTTAGAACTTTCCAACTTCTGAAGCCGTAAATTGCGATAATGACGAAGCAGATTAACGGTAGGATAAATGAGAAGTTGACAGCCGGTAATCCCATTACTTGACCTTGGTCGATGATCATACCTTGCAATGGAGGCATTAATGCACCGCCCACAATAGCCATCACTAAACCGGCGGCACCTAAGGTAGATTCTTCTTTTAAGCCGTAGAGTGCAATGCCGTAAATGGTTGGGAACATGAGTGACATAAAGCCTGAAGTTAAAATTAAACAGTACAAGCCCCACACACCATCAATGAAAATCACACCGAGGATGCTGAAGAAACCGCCGATAGCGAACAACATGAGCATGAATTCAGCTTTAAGATATTTCATTAAGCTTGTGCTGATGAAACGGCTGGTAATAAAAATCCCCATAGCGATGATGTTGAAGTTTTGCCCTTCCGCTTTGGTGAAGCCTAAACGTTCGGCATATTGTACGATGAAAGTCCAGCACATAATTTGTACGCCAACGTAGAATACTTGAGCAATCACACCTTCGCGATATTTCGGCTTCTTAATTAAGCGAGCTACGGCCTCTTTAAAAGAAAGGCGGGTATCACTCTCCTCTACCTTCACTGAAGGCATTTTATATAAGGCGATGATGACTAACACTGCAACAACGACAAAACCAAGTGCAACGTAAGGGTCACGGATTTCGGCTAAGTCGTGGGTGCGAATGCCCATTTTTTCTGTTTCGGATAAAGTATGGTAAATCAAGTTTCCAGTAGCATCCCGTTTATCGGATTCCAAATTGGTTAAGACTAATTGAGATGCGACGAACATCCCGGTAATAGAGCCGAGCGGGTTAAAGGATTGGGCAAAGTTTAAGCGACGGGTAGCCGTTTGCGGATCACCCATGGCTAAAATGTAAGGATTTGCTGTTGTTTCAAGAAATGCCAAGCCAAAAGTCAAAATATAAAGAGAAATTAAGAAGAAATTGAACACTTCATATTTAGCAGCTGGCCAGAATAAGAATGCACCGACCGCATAGAGCGCTAAACCTAGAAGGATACCTGCTTTATAACTATAGCGACTGGCAAATAATGCAGCCGGAATTGCCATGGTTCCATAACCACCATAAAAAGCAAATTGTACTAAAGCTGCTTCAGATGCCGGAATTTCCATGACTGTTTGGAATACGGCAACCATAGGATTTGTAATATCATTCGCAAAGCCCCACAATGCAAATAAGCTTGTAATAAGAATGAAGGGCACAAGATATTTTTTTTCTAAAACTTTAGCGCTCATAATCTTTTCCTTGTTTAAATAAGTGATGAATCTATTTGCGGACTATTCTTCAATGCGCAGCCCATAAGTGTGGAATTTTCCTAAAACCACGTTCATTTGTTCTTTGCTTAATAATGGAATTTCTAAGCCCGTTGATAACAATTTCAAATACCAAGATGCTAATACTTCGACTTCTTGTGCTAACCATAAGGCTTTGTCTAGGTTTTCACCACAAGCGATCAAACCGTGATGAGAAAGTAAAATCGCTTTGCTTTCTTTAATGCCTTCGCCTACATAGGACGCTAATTCGTGAGTACCGAACGTTGCATAAGGCACACAAGGGATATGATCGGTGCCACCAACCGCGACCATGTAATGAATGGCCGGAATCGGTTTTTCCAAAATAGAAAGCCCTGCGCAGTTTATAGAATGGTTATGCACCACCGCATTGGCTTCAGGACGTGCTTGATAGACGGCTAAATGGAATTGCCATTCACTAGACGGCAGTTTGTTTTCTTCGTGTTTACCTTTGCCGTCTACATACACAATGTTTTCCGGTTTCATTAAATGATATGGCATTCCTGTCGGGGTGATCAGCATGCCGTCTTTGTAACGTACACTGACATTTCCCGCTGTACCTTGGTTTAACCCTAGTCGAGTCATTTCAAGGCAAGTATCAATAATTTTTTGTGAAAGTTCTTGTCTGTTCATTTTTTAGTACCTCTAAGCTGTTATAGAACGGGGGTAACCCCTTTTTTGATGATAATGTTGCCGTATTTAGCTGTTTCGCCACTGATTACGACGGCATAAGCTTGTTTGGCACGTTCGTAAAAGGCAAAGCGTTCAATACGCTCTAAATTAGGTGTAAAACCAATCGCATTTTTAATCGCCGCTAGATAATTTTCTTCTACTTGTGGATCGAGAGTATCACCAGGCACCACTTGCATCATAATTAACGGCGCATCGACATAAGCATCAAACTCAAATAATGGTGCAATGCCTTTGAGTAATGTAGATACGGTGATGCCATCTGCACGAATTACGTTTGAATGTAATGAGTGTGCGGGAAAATGGGCATCGGACAGTACAATTTCATCGCCATGTCCCATTTCGGCAAGAATTTTGAGTAACTCAGGGGAGATTGCCGGGTGGATACCTTTTAACATATTGATTTCTCCTATTTATTCTTTTCAAGTTTTATTGCCTCTTAGAAAGAGGAGGGATTAATTCTTTCTAGCTGGATTAACACGCGTTCTATTTAGTTGCATTGCTTTCTGTGCTTGTTCCGGAGTTTCGTATATCCCAACGCCTGCAAAGGTAAACATTGCAGCGCCGAGCACAGTGCTTTCTGCGACATCCACGACATCAATCGGTAAACCTAAAACATCAGCACGGATTTGGTTCCAAAGTGGATTTTTCGAGCCGCCACCGACGCAAAGCAAGCTTTCCGCTTTGAAGTGGCTGACTTGTTGTAATACGTCCAAGCCCTGCTTGAGTTGGTTTGCCATGTAATAAAGTGCGGCACGGTAGATTTCACCACGAGTGGAGAACATGGAAAGTCCACTGATATTGCCTTGTCCGAGTTGGCTAAATACACCCTGAAAATTGACCGCACTTTGCGAGCCTTTTTCACCGGCAGCGATACCTTCGGCGATCATGGTCGGGTAATATTGGTCGGTGCCATATACATCGGCGAACAACAATTTACCGAGCCATTCCATAATGCCTGAGCCGACCCATTGTACGGCGGGGTTAAAACAATTCGGTTGTGCGTCAAATTCGGTGGTTAAGCCTTGCGGCACAAAATCGAATTGCGGTTTGGCGTGTTCTGTACGGGCCATTAAGATTTCCCACGTGCCTGAACTGAGTACCGGTTGATTCAATCCCGCACCGGAGCCAAATACGGCAAATTGGGTGTCGTGACCACAGGATATAACTGGAATACGATTTAAACCCCAATGGTCGGCAAGCGCACTAGTTAACTCCCCCACTTTTTCACCTGCGTTATGCAATGGTGGAAAGTGTTTTTGGCTTAAACCAAGCAGTTTTAAGATATCCTCGTCCCAATTGCCTGTTGCGAGATTGGTTATCATGGATGTGCCTGCCATAGTGCGGTCGGTGGTAAATTTGCCAGTTAATCGCTGGGTTAGCATGGAGGAAATGAACACGAATTTATCCATTTTTTGGAAAATATCCGGTTTATTTTCTTTCAACCAAAGTAGTTTAAATAAAGTGTTGAAACTGTATTGACCAATGCCGTTGCGTTGATAAAGGGCTTTTATGTCTAGCAACTGAGGGAGGTTTTCCATCACTGGCACTGTGCGCGGGCATTTCCACGAAATAATCGGGTAAAGTTGTTGTCCGTTTTTATCAAATGGTGCGCCATCCACACCAAAAGTCGTGACGGAAATGCCTACGATTTCTTTTAAATCAACCTGTTGTTGCTTTAATTGAGCGATCGTATTATCCGCACACATGGTGAGTTTTTGCCAAATTTCTTCAAAATCCCAAATATGATAATCGGGTGATTCGCTACCCTGTTGGGTATTATTAGCAAGGTGATGGGATGCCATGATTTTGCCTTTATCATTCATGGCAATGGTGCGTAAATTAGTCGCACCGCAATCAAAAATCAGTACGATAGACATAAAAGCTCTCCTAAGTGCGGTTTAAAATTCATTTGTTTTTCAGCCGCACTTGTATTTGAATTTTTATGGGATGATGGCGCAAGTTAGGGAAGCTTGCGCCAGTCATAGGTTATTTATAAAGTGGTCCAAAGTTTTGGCAGGCGCGGTAGTCTTGACCTTCTTTGTCTTGACCAAAACCGTTCCAAGAGCTTGGGCGGAACACATTGGCATCTTCAACGTTGTGCATGCAAACAGGAATACGCAACATTGAAGCTAGCGTGATGAGATCAGCACCGATGTGTCCGTAAGTGGCTACACAGTGGTTAGCTCCCCAGTTCGCCATTACAGAATAAACATCAGTAAATGCCCCTTTACCAGTTAAACGAGGCGTAAACCAAGTCGTCGGCCAGGTTTCGTTTGTACGATGGTCAAGGGCATCATTGACTTCTTTCGGTAAATCAATAGACCAACCTTCGGCAATTTGTAGCACAGGGCCTAAGCCTTTGATGAGGTTAATGCGGTGCATGGTGAACGGCATGCCACCTTTGGTTAAGAATTGAGAAGATAAACCGCCCCCACGGAAGTATTCGTGTACCGCAGGACACCAACGGGTATGTTCCAAACAACGTTTGCCGTCTTCTTCCGTGACTTCCCATGCAGGTTTGATGATCGGATTGCCATTGGCGTCTTGATGTTGACCTGTACCGTCAAGGGCAGCAGATCCTGAGTTAATTAAATGCAAGAAGCCTTGTTCCGGACGGAAACCGGTAACGCGTTCTACGGAATCTGGGCTCCAGTAAGTCCGTACGTCGGCAAAGATTTGAGCCTGACCGGTGAGTTGATTACCAAGTAACATACAGACTGCGTTTAAACTATCGTTTTCTGTTGCAAGAATGTATGGAGGACGTACGCCATTCCAATCGTAGGTGGAGTTTAGGATGGCTTCCATAAAGTCGCCGTTCGGTAAATGATCGGTCCAATGGCGTTGACCTTGGAAACCGGCAGCAATGGCGTTATGACCAAGTGCTTCTTCACCAAAGTTTAATTTAGCTAATTTCGGATTACCCACCATTAAATCACGGGCAATGATGGTCATTTTCACCACATTTTCCCAAAGTTCAGCGCGTTCTTCCGGTGAGCGTTGATTTTCGGGGCTGTTTACGTCAATCCCATCTTTGCAATATTGTTTCACCCAAGAAAGCGCTAAATCCACTTCTTCCTGATCGTAAATTTTGCGATCCAAGCGGCGTTTGATTTCGGTCATGTCCACATATTCGTTACGCATGCCGAGGTATTCTTGGAAGAATTGTTGGTTGACGATAGAACCGGCGATACCCATGGAAACGGAACCGATAGATAAGTAGGATTTGCCGCGAATAGTTGCAACGGCAAGACCAGCACGTGCGAAGCGTAATAGTTTTTCTTTAACATCGGCAGGAATACTAGTGTCATCTGCTTCTTGTACTTCGGTGCCATAAATAGAGAAAGCCGGTAACCCTAGTTGAGAATGGCCAGCAAGAGCGGCAGCAAGATAAACTGCTCCTGGACGTTCAGTGCCGTTAAAACCCCAAATAGCTTTCGGCATGTGCGGATCCATGTCGATAGTTTCGGAACCGTAGCACCAACAAGGGGTAACCGTAATTGTTAAACCAACATTATTGAGTTTAAATTTTTCTGCGCAAGCGGCTGCTTCAGCAACACCACCGATACAGGTGTCAGCAATCACACATTCCACGAAGGAACCATCGGTGTGACGAATGTGAGTTTGCAATAACTCAGCAACAGATTTGGCCATTTGCATGGTTTGTTCTTCTAATGATTCTCGAACTCCCATACGACGCCCATCAATAGTTGGACGAATACCAATTTTTACACGATTTGATTGAGCGAAAGATGTCATTATAAAAATCCTCCTTACGTTTAACATTTATGATGAAAGGTGAATAAGCTGATATCAACTTAACTTAGTATTATTTTTGATAAAAAGAATGTAATAAGATAGACGAAATGCAAAGTAGATTTCAGATTTGTGAAAGAGATCACACAAAAGAATTATTTTTTTATAAAGTAGATGCCCGATTTTCTTATTTTTATCCTAAAAACAGTCAATTCGGGCATATTTATCTATAAAACAGTCATTGTATCTGTTTTATCACAATATTGTTGTAAGAGTGGCGAAAGGGGGGAATCCGTAAAAATGGTATCCATTTTATTTAGCTCGCTTAATTGTATGAGGCTTTTTTTCTCAAATTTTGACTGATCTGCAAGTAAATAGCATTTTTCTGATGCTTCCATCATTTTTCGTTTTAGTGAGGCATTGAGTTCGTTTGATTCCCAAATATTACCTTCGTTATCAATGCCTGAGCAGGAAAGAATAGAAAAATTGATATGTAAGCGCTGTAATAAATATTCGGATAAAGGCCCATAGAAAGCTTCATATTTTGGAGAGTAAACTCCACCAGTCACTATTGTTTTGATATTGGGCTTATTTACGAGAGCATTGATGTTAAAAATTGAGTTTGTCACAACCGTGCAGGGGATATCAGGCATGAGATATGCAAAGTACCAACTGGTGGAGCTTGCATCAAGGCCAATCACAGCATTTTCATAAAGTAATTCAAGGGCATTTTGGGCAATATGTCTTTTGGCTGCAGCATTGATATGTTGTCGTATTTGAAAAAAAGATCCTATATCATTCGTTTTTCCGCTAACAGCGCCACCATGAATGCGATAGAGTAAACCTTTTTTTTCTAATCGATTAAGATCTCTACGAATGGTCTCTACTGACATTTCGCATTGCTGGGCAAGTTCTTGCACACTAACTTTCCCTTGGTGATTTAGTAGTTGTAAGATGATTTCGTCTCGATTACGCATGCGTACCTCTATGGGTTGAAAAGTTTTTTCTATTATAGGATTTTCTTAAAAAGATAAACAACTTATCATTCAACCCTTTCTACGATAGAATACGCCCAAAAATTTTTTATCAAGAAGAGAAGAATTTATGACAAATAAAGCATTAAGTGTTGTGATTTTAGCGGCCGGTAAAGGCACTCGTATGTATTCTGATTTACCAAAAGTCTTACATAAAGTGGCAGGAAAACCAATGGTAAAACATGTGATTGATACGGCAAATCAATTAGGTGCGGAAAACGTGCATTTGATTTACGGTCACGGTGGCGAATTAATGCGTGAGCGTTTGGCAAATGAAAGTGTGAACTGGGTCGTTCAAGCAGAACAATTAGGTACTGCCCATGCGGTTCAACAAGCTGCACCATTCTTCAAAGATGATGAAAATATTGTGATTTTATATGGTGATGCACCATTGGTGACCAAAGAAACATTGGAAAAACTCATTGCAGCGAAACCGGAAAATGGGATTGCATTGCTCACGGTGAATTTAGATAACCCAACGGGTTATGGTCGTATTATTCGTGAAAATGGCAATGTGGTGGCGATCGTAGAACAAAAAGATGCCAACGCAGAGCAATTAAAAATCCAAGAAGTAAATACTGGCGTGTTAGTGGCTGATGGTGCGCATTTCAAAAACTGGCTTTCTCGTGTGAAAAATAACAATGCACAAGGCGAGTTTTATTTAACGGATGTGATTGGTTTAGCCAACCAGGATGGTTGTCAGGTTACTGCCGTTCAAGCCTCTGAATTTATGGAAGTAGAAGGTGCCAATAACCGTTTACAACTTGCTGCATTAGAGCGTTTTTATCAACGTAAACAAGCAGAAAAACTTTTACTTGCAGGCGTGATGTTAATTGACCCAGAGCGTTTTGATTTACGTGGTACATTAGAACACGGTAAAGATGTTGAAATTGATGTGAACGTGATTGTGGAAGGCAATGTACGTTTAGGTGATCGAGTAAAAATTGGCGCTGGCTGTGTATTGAAAAATGTGACTATTGGTGACGATGTTGAGATCAAGCCTTATTCTGTTTTAGAAGATGCCACAATTGGTGCAAAAGCGGCGATTGGTCCATTCTCTCGTTTACGTCCAGGTGCTGAATTAGCGGCTGAAACCCATGTGGGCAACTTCGTGGAAATTAAAAAATCTACAGTAGGTAAAGGTTCTAAAGTAAATCATCTCACTTATGTAGGTGATACCGAAATCGGAGAGAACTGTAACATTGGTGCAGGTGTCATTACTTGTAACTATGACGGTGCAAATAAATTTAAAACAATCATTGGTAACAATGTATTTGTTGGATCGGATACACAATTAGTCGCGCCTGTTACCGTCGCAGATGGCGCAACCATTGGGGCTGGTTCAACGATCACTCAAAATATTGAGAAAGATGAGCTGGTGATTACTCGTGTGCCACAACGTCATATTCAAGGTTGGCAAAGACCGGTGAAGAAAAAGTAATTAACATTGCAAGGCGAACCAATGTGTTCGCCTTTTATGATTTGATGCCTTTTACTTTATAAAGGTTGTTCGAGTTGCTAAAATCATCGTCCATTTATAAAGACAGATAATTTCCTATGACAAAAAATAAAACAGGACTTTCATTCCTTTGGATAAGTGCGGTCGCTTTTATCCTTGATTTACTGACCAAATATATTGTAGTGCAACGCTTTGATTTATATGAAAGCGTGAACCTATTACCCATTTTTAATTTAACCTACGTACGTAATTACGGTGCGGCATTTAGCTTTTTAGCTGAGCATGATGGCTGGCAGAAATATTTCTTTATCGTGCTTGCGATTGGGATTTCTTTAATGCTGGCTTACTTTATGAAAAATAATTCGGCAGAGCAAAGATTACAAAATTCAGCTTATGCACTGATTATCGGTGGCGCATTAGCCAATATGGTGGACCGTGCGTATAACGGTTTTGTGGTGGATTTCTTAGATTTTTATTGGGATATTTATCATTATCCGGTATTCAATGTGGCAGATATTGCGATTTGTATTGGTGCGGGTTTATTAGCATTAGATGCCTTTAAAGGTGATAAAAAGAGCAGTCAAAAATGAAGATAATTTTAGCTAACCCTCGCGGATTTTGCGCGGGTGTCGATCGAGCCATTAGCATTGTTGAATTAGCACTTGAAATTCATGGTGCACCAATTTATGTACGTCATGAAGTGGTGCATAACCGTTTTGTGGTGAATGGTTTGCGTGAGCGTGGGGCTATTTTTGTAGAAGAACTGAGCGAAGTGCCAGATGGTGCCATTGTGATTTTTTCCGCCCACGGCGTATCACAAGCTGTTCGTCAGGAAGCGAAAGATCGTCAGTTAAAAGTATTTGATGCAACTTGTCCATTGGTAACCAAAGTACATATGCAAGTGGCTCGTGCGAGCCGTAAAGGGACGAAAGCGATTTTGATCGGACACAAAGGCCATCCCGAAGTGGAAGGCACAATGGGACAGTACAACAACGAGGAAGGTGGTATTTTCTTAATTGAAAGCGTGGAAGATATTGCTCGTTTGCCGGTTCAAGAAAATGATGATTTAACCTTTATGACACAAACTACGCTTTCTCTTGATGATACGGCGGAAACTATCAGTGCATTGAAAGACAAATATCCAGCTATTCAAGGCCCACATAAAAACGATATTTGCTATGCTACAACCAATCGCCAAGAAGCAGTGCGTGAATTAGCGAAACAATGTGATTTAGTGGTCGTTGTAGGCTCTAAAAACTCATCGAATTCTAATCGTTTAGCTGAGTTGGCATCGCGTATGGGTGTGAAATCAAAATTGATTGATGATCCAAATGATGTGGCAGCAGATTGGTTTGAAGGCGTTGAAACAATTGGCGTAACAGCGGGCGCCTCAGCACCAGAAGAGTTGGTGCAATCCGTGATTGCTCGATTAAAAGAATTTGGTGCGGATAGTATCGAAGAGCTTCAAGGCTTAGAAGAGAATATGTTCTTTGAAGTGCCAAAAGAGCTACGAATAAAAGAAGTAAACTAATTCTATTAAAAAAGTGCGGTTAATTTACCGCACTTTTTTTGTGTTATTTTATTTTTTATTGTGCACTTTAAGCCATTTTTGCATTTGTTCAATTTCTGCCTGTTGAGCGTTAATAATATTCTCAGCAAGCTTACGCATCTCAGGATCTTTTCCGTATTTTAATTCAACTTCCGCCATTTTTACTGCGCCAATATGGTGTGGCAACATACCTGCTGCAAAAGCAACATCAGGATCTTTATATTGCGCAGCTGCCATCATGTCTTGATGCATTTGACTCATACCTTGCATTAATTCTTGTTGCATTGCAGAATCTGTCGACATTGGCATATTCATGTGTGCTTGATGCGGTTGTTCATTAGCTTGGGCATAAATTGAAACTGCAGCAGCGCTAAGTGTGATAAAAGTCATAAGTTTTTTCATGTTTTTCTCCTATGTGATAACTGAATGAGCACGAATCATAAACCTTGACCTAAGGTTAAAGTCAATATTTATTCCGAAAATTTTTGGTGAGGTGCTAGAATAAGACAATATTTGATATGAGGAACAGAATCATGAAGCAAAAAATTGTGCTTGCCACGGGCAATAAAGGCAAAGTAAAAGAAATGGCAGACGTATTAGCCGATTTCGGTTTTGAAGTGATTGCTCAAACGGATTTAGGCATCGAAAGCCCAGAGGAAACTGGCTTAACGTTTGTCGAAAATGCGATCCTGAAAGCGCGTTATGCATCTGAAAAATCAGGTTTACCGGCTATTGCAGATGATTCCGGTCTTGTGGTGGATGTGTTAAATGGTGCGCCAGGATTGTATTCTGCACGCTATGCGGGTGTAGATGGTGAGGAAGCCGATGCGAAAAATCGTGAAAAATTACTGGCAGAATTAGCTGATGTACCAACTGAACGTCGCCAAGCAAAATTTGTGAGTACGATTGTGTTATTACAATACCCAAGTGATCCTTCTCCGATCATTGCTCAAGGTGAATGTGAAGGGAATATCATTTATGAAGAACGAGGTGAAAACGGCTTTGGTTACGATTCGCTCTTTTTTAGCCCTGAAAAAGGTTGTACTTTTGCAGAATTAGAAACCGTAGAGAAAAAGAAAATTTCTCATCGTGCTAAGGCGTTAGCCATTTTAAAATCAAAATTAAGCGTCTAAAGTGCGGTTAATTTTTAACGAGAATTTAAGGATACAAAATGATTGTGACAACAACCCCTAGTGTTGAAGGGAAACAAATCGTAGAATACAAACAAGTCGTCTTCGGTGAGGTGATTGCGGGTGCAAACTTCATGCGTGATTTTTTTGCTGGCATCACAGATGTGATTGGTGGGCGTTCTAGTGTTTATGAGCGTCGTATTAGTCGCGCGCGTCAAGATGCGTTGAAAGAACTGGAAGAAAAAGCATACGCCTTAGGTGCTAATGCCATTGTTGGCGTGGAAGTTAACTACACAACGGTAGGCACGAAAAGCATGTTTATGGTGATTGCAAGTGGCACGGCAGTGGTGGTGCGCTAAGGTCGTTTTTTCATTTACTTAAATGTAATTTTTGCGATCAGGATCGCAAAAGTGCGGTCAATTTCTTGCGTGTTTTTGGTGTTTCTTAAAAATGTCGCTGTTGATATAAATCAACGGTACTTTTTATTAATAAAGGGCATTTTTATGAAATTGATAAAACATTTATTTAGTTCATTATTTGTTGCAACCACAATGTTGAGCTCGCAAGTGTTTGCAGAAGAACAAGTGGCTGAACAGGCTCAACCTCAAGCGCAAGTTCAGCAACAAACTGCATCACAAACGACACAACAAGCAGTGAGTGATAAATTAAATATCAATACCGCCAGCGCATCAGAAATTCAAAAAGCGCTAATTGGTATTGGTGCGAAAAAGGCGGAAGCCATTGTACAGTATCGTGAAAAGCACGGTAATTTCACTATGGCAGAACAATTGCTTGAAGTACAAGGCATTGGTAAAGCAACCTTAGAGAAAAACCGCGATCGTATCGCGTTTTAATTTGCGTTATTTATACATAAAAAGCGGGATAGTGATATCTCGCTTTTTTTGTATTTGAAGATAAAATTTACCAAAACTTGCAAAATATCAAATTTTTTTAGAATAAGTTGGGGATTTCTTGCAATGGTTTTATAAGAGAGTAGAATACCAAATGGGTATAGGAATACCTATGTTGTAGTATAAGAAATAATAAACCAACTATTTGGAGTTAGATATGGCATCAGAAAATTTAAATCAATCTTCTGTTGCTCTCACACCAGTTGAAGCAACGGATTATGCTGAAAGCGTTGCTGCGTATAAAGCGCAAAAACGCCCATTTTTATCATTTCTGTCTGGTATTAGTGCTGGGGCTTGTATTGCTTTAGCCTTTGTATTCTATACGACGACACAAACAGCAAGCGCAGGAGCGCCTTGGGGATTAACCAAGTTAGTTGGTGGATTAGTCTTCTCCTTGGGCGTAATTATGGTGGTGATTTTAGGTTCAGAATTATTCACCTCTTCTACTTTAACCTTAGTTGCCCGTGTAG
The DNA here is from genome assembly GCF_900638025.1 of Haemophilus parainfluenzae. NCBI lineage: Bacteria > Pseudomonadati > Pseudomonadota > Gammaproteobacteria > Pasteurellales > Pasteurellaceae > Parahaemophilus > Parahaemophilus parainfluenzae. The sequence continues at coordinate 277,246 of NZ_LR134481.1, read as the reverse complement.
GCGGAAAAATAACCACAACCCAAATGATTCGAAATTGGATTGTAGTATATTTGGGCAACTTCATAGGCGGTTTATTTATTGCTGCGGTGATTTGGTTTGGAGGACAAACCATGGCAGCAAATGGTCAATGGGGTTTAACCATTTTGGCAACCGCTCAACATAAGATTCATCATACTTGGTTTGAAGCATTTAACCTTGGTATTTTATGTAACATTATGGTGTGTGTAGCGGTATGGATGTCTTATTCCGGTAAAACTGTTACAGACAAAGCATTTATTATGATCATGCCGATTGGTTTATTTGTCGCATCAGGTTTTGAACACTGTGTGGCAAATATGTTTATGATTCCACTAGGCATTATCACAGCTCATTTTAGTACACCAGAATTTTGGCAACAAATTGGTGTGGATCCAATGAAATATGCAGACTTAGATCTTTATCATTTCATTGTGAAGAATTTAATTCCCGTAACGTTGGGCAACATTGTGGGCGGCGCAGTTTGTATCGGCTTATTCCAACGTTATTTAACTAAAGCTCACTAATGTACTAACGAACTAACAGACTTATTTTTTATCAATTAAAAAAGGAAATGACTATGTCAGAACTTAATGAAGCACAAAAAGTGGCGTGGACAGGGTTCGTTGCCGGTGACTGGCAAGAAAACGTCAACGTGCGTGATTTTATTCAGAAAAACTACACCCCGTATGAAGGTGATGATTCTTTCTTAGCTGGTCCAACCGAAGCGACAACAAAACTTTGGGAAACCGTAATGGAAGGGATCAAAGTTGAAAACCGCACTCACGCGCCATTAGACTTTGACGAACATACGCCTTCAACAATTATTTCTCACGCGCCAGGCTATATCAATAAAGATTTAGAAAAAATAGTTGGTCTTCAAACAGATGCGCCATTAAAACGTGCCATTATGCCATTTGGTGGCATTAAAATGGTGGAAGGATCATGCAAAATTTACGGTCGTGAATTAGATCCTGAAGTGAAAAAAATCTTTACTGAATATCGTAAAACTCACAACCAAGGCGTATTTGATGTTTATACGCCAGACATTTTACGCTGCCGTAAATCAGGTGTACTAACCGGTCTTCCTGATGCTTACGGTCGTGGCCGTATTATCGGTGACTACCGTCGTGTAGCACTTTATGGTGTTGACTTCTTAATGAAAGATAAATACGCACAGTTCTCTTCTTTACAAAAAGACTTAGAAGATGGCGTAAATCTTGAAGCAACTATTCGTTTACGTGAGGAAATCGCAGAACAACACCGTGCATTAGGCCAAATGAAACAAATGGCGGCAAGCTACGGTTATGATATTTCTAACCCTGCAACTAATGCTAAAGAAGCCATTCAATGGATGTACTTTGCTTATCTTGCTGCAATCAAATCACAAAACGGTGCAGCGATGTCATTCGGTCGTACTGCAACCTTTATCGATATCTATATCGAACGTGATTTAAAAGCGGGTAAAATTACTGAGACTGAAGCGCAAGAACTAGTTGACCACTTAGTCATGAAACTTCGTATGGTTCGTTTCTTACGTACGCCTGAATACGATCAATTATTCTCTGGTGACCCAATGTGGGCAACTGAAACCATCGCGGGTATGGGGTTAGATGGCCGTACATTAGTAACCAAAAATACATTCCGTATTTTACATACTCTTTACAACATGGGTACTTCTCCAGAGCCAAACTTGACTATCCTTTGGTCTGAACAATTACCTGAAAACTTCAAACGTTTCTGTGCGAAAGTATCGATTGATACCTCATCAGTTCAATACGAAAATGATGATTTAATGCGTCCAGACTTCAACAACGATGACTACGCAATCGCATGTTGTGTATCACCAATGGTTGTGGGTAAACAAATGCAATTCTTCGGTGCACGTGCAAACTTAGCGAAAACATTGTTATACGCAATCAACGGCGGTATCGATGAAAAATTAGGTATGCAAGTCGGTCCGAAAACTGCACCAATTACTGATGAAGTGTTAGATTTTGACACAGTAATGACCCGTATGGACAGCTTTATGGATTGGTTGGCAAAACAATATGTGACTGCATTAAACGTAATCCACTATATGCACGATAAATATTCATACGAAGCAGTATTAATGGCATTACATGATCGTGATGTATACCGTACCATGGCTTGTGGTATTGCTGGTCTTTCTGTTGCGGCTGACTCACTTTCAGCAATCAAATATGCGAAAGTTAAACCGGTTCGTGGTGATATCAAAGATAAAGATGGCAATGTTGTAGCAAGCAACGTAGCAATCGACTTTGAAATCGAAGGTGAATATCCACAATATGGTAACAACGACAACCGTGTTGATGACATCGCTTGTGACTTAGTTGAACGTTTCATGAAGAAAATTCAAAAACTTAAAACTTACCGCAATGCAGTGCCTACACAATCTGTATTAACCATTACTTCTAACGTGGTTTATGGTAAGAAAACGGGTAACACCCCAGATGGTCGTCGTGCTGGTGCACCATTCGGACCAGGTGCTAACCCAATGCACGGTCGTGACCAAAAAGGTGCGGTAGCATCATTAACTTCTGTGGCTAAACTTCCATTTGCTTACGCGAAAGATGGTATTTCTTATACCTTCTCAATCGTACCAAATGCGTTAGGTAAAGATGCCGAAGCACAACGCCGCAATCTTGCCGGCTTAATGGATGGTTACTTCCACCACGAAGCAACAGTTGAAGGTGGGCAACACTTAAATGTGAATGTGTTAAACCGTGAAATGTTGTTAGACGCAATGGAAAATCCGGATAAATATCCACAATTAACTATCCGTGTATCTGGTTACGCAGTACGTTTCAACTCTTTAACTAAAGAGCAACAACAAGACGTCGTCACTCGTACATTTACTGAGTCTTTCTAAATAAATAGAATTATGTTTTAATACAAACCACTCATAGACTAGTTTTGTGAGTGGTTTATTTTTATATATAGGAGAGCAAATTATGCTAACAGTTATTGCCCAATTTTCAGTAAAAGCGGACAAAATTAATGATTTTCTAACTCAATGCCAAGAATTAATTAAGCATACTCGTCAAGAAACAGGATGCGTATCTTATGAATTACAACAAAATAGCGAACAAGCTAATCATTATGTTTTTATTGAGCAATGGAAAAGCAAGGCTGATTTAGAACAACATTTTGCAACACCACACTTTACTTCAATTGTACCTGTATTGGTTGAGTATTGTGAACAAGCGCCAGTGGTGCAAACCTTTCAAAAAGTTAGCGAATAATGACCGCACTTTGATAAATATATTTTAATTATGAGCCTGATTTTAAGTCAGGCTCATTTTTTATAGATGATATTTTTGGTAAAATTTAGCTAGATTAATTTTTTGGAAATTTATGTATGTCTATGCTAGGAAGAATTCACTCCTTTGAATCCTGTGGAACCGTGGATGGTCCCGGTATTCGTTTTATTTTATTTATGCAAGGCTGTTTAATGCGTTGCAAATATTGCCATAACCGTGATACTTGGGATCTTGATGGTGGGCGCGAAATCAGTGTGGAAGAACTCATGAAAGAAGTCGTGAGCTATCGCCCTTTTATGAATGCAACTGGTGGTGGTGTGACAGCATCAGGTGGTGAGGCAATTCTTCAAGCAGAGTTTGTGCGTGACTGGTTCCGAGCTTGTAAAGCAGAAGGAATTAATACTTGTTTAGATACTAATGGGTTTGTACGTCATTATGACCATATTATTGATGAACTACTCGATGTAACCGATCTCGTTTTGCTTGATTTAAAAGAACTGAACGACAAAGTACACCAGAATTTGATCGGCGTACCGAATAAACGGACGCTGGAATTTGCGAAATATTTGCAAAAACGTAATCAGCGTACCTGGATTCGTTATGTAGTAGTTCCAGGCTATACAGATAACGATCATGATGTTCATCTGCTCGGACAGTTTATTGAAGGTATGACCAATATTGAAAAAGTCGAACTTCTACCTTATCATCGATTAGGTGCCCACAAATGGAAAACCCTTGGGTTTGACTATGAACTCGAAGATGTATTGCCACCGACAAAAGAGTCGCTTGAGCATATTAAAAATATCTTAGAGGGATACGGACACACCGTAAAATATTAAGCGATAGTATGAAATGGTAAACAGCAAGCTTCAGTAAGCTTTAAGGAGAGAAAAATGAAAAAATTAGCATTAACGTTTTTAGGTGTAGCCCTTTTAGCAGGCTGTTCAGCTGTCCAACCGCCACTTTCTCAAGAAGAGGTGAAACTAAGCCCTCCTTCAAAAGATAGAGTGGGTTATGTTCGATTGGTAAAAGATAAAAATTACTATATTGATGCTGATTCTATTTGGGTCGATAACCAAGATTTAAACCAAGTGCATTTTGATGCAGTCGTAAATTTGGATAAAGGTTTATATGTGTATCCAAACGAAACTAGACGTTATGCACGTTCTGTTCGCCAATATAAAATCTTAAACTGTAAGAACTACCATTTAACCCAAGTTCGTACCGATTTTTATGATGATTTCTGGGGCGAAGGTTTACGTGCAGCACCGAAAAAACAAGAGAAATACACCATTAGTTTAAAGCCGAATACAACGCTCTATGCTGCCGCACAAATCATTTGTGTGAACTCAGATAGAAAACCTTCTTTAGAGTTAGAAGGCTCAAAAGCAAAATAATCAATCAAAGTGCGGTTAGAAATAACCGCATTTTTTATATCTATAAAACTAATGAGCAAGCAATAAAAAACGGCCAATATTCATCAAATATTGACCGCTCTTTTTATCTCATTATAAAAGATTATTTCACACGAGAAACGTATTCGCCTGAACGAGTATCGACTTTAATCACTTCGCCGATTTGAACGAAAAGAGGTACTTTCACTACAGCGCCAGTGCTTAATGTTGCTGGTTTACCGCCTGTACCGGCTGTATCACCTTTAAGGCCCGGATCAGTATCGATGATTTCTAATTCTACGAAGTTTGGTGGTGTGATGCTGATTGGTGCACCATTCCATAAAGTCACGATACAATCTGCTTGATCTAACAACCATTTTTCTGAATCACCTACTGCTTTTGCATCAGCAGAGTATTGTTCGAATGTTTCTGGGTGCATGAAATACCAGAATGCATCATCTTTGTATGAATAAGTGAGGTTAAGATCCATAACATCAGCAGCTTCAACCGAAGTACCAGATTTGAAGTTTACATCTAATACTTTGCCTGAAATTAATTTACGAATACGAGTACGAGTAAAAGCTTGGCCTTTACCCGGTTTAACGAATTCGTTCTCAACGATCACACAAGGCTCACCGTCTTGCATAAATTTTAGACCTGGTTTGAAATCACTGGTAGTATATGTAGCCATATTAAAAATATCCTAAAAAATAGAGATTGTTTGAAAGTGCGTATTTTAACCCGAAATATTGCGATTAGAGAAGAACAAAATTGGTTAGAAACCCTAAAAAATGCGATTTCTGATCCGAAAATCTTGCTAAAAACCTTAAATTTGCCTATTGAAGATTTTGCCGAGGACATCGCCGCTCGTAAACTTTTTGCTATGCGAGTGCCTTTACCTTTTGTTGAAAAAATGGAAAAAAGGAATCCTAAAGATCCACTTTTTTTACAAGTGATGACAGATCAACAAGAATTTATTGAAGCGGAGGGGTTTAGCCAAGATCCTTTAGATGAGCAGCAAAAAAATGCGGTGCCTAATATTCTGCATAAATACCAAAATCGCTTGCTGTTCATGGCAAAAGGAGGTTGTGCAGTCAATTGCCGTTATTGCTTCCGTCGTCATTTTCCTTATGACCAAAATCCAGGCAATAAAACGAGTTGGCAGCAAGCAATAGACTATATTGCTGCACATCCTGAAATTGAAGAAGTCATTTTCTCAGGCGGTGATCCGATGATGGCAAAGGATAGTGAATGGGCATGGCTATTAGAACACCTTGAAAAGATACCGCACTTACAACGTTTGCGTATTCACTCTCGTTTACCTGTCGTAATTCCGGAGCGCATTACGGATGAATTTTGTGATTTATTGCTAAAAAGTCCATTACAAACAGTATTTGTAACTCATATCAATCACCCAAATGAAATTGATGAAGAACTCGCTTTGGCTATGCAAAAACTGGTAGACGCCAAGGCCACATTACTCAATCAATCAGTCCTTTTAAAGGAGGTGAATGACAACCCACATACATTAAAAGCATTGAGCGATAAGTTGTTTCAAGCGGGAATTCTGCCTTATTACTTGCATTTGTTGGATAAAGTGCAGGGTGCGAGCCATTTCTATATTTCAGATGAGAAAGCGTTACAAATCTACAAAGAATTACAGACACTCACCTCAGGTTATTTAGTGCCCAAATTAGCAAGAGAAATCGGAGGGGAACCAAATAAAACTTTATACACATCTTAATATCCGATAAAATGGGCTTAGTTTTTCACCGCACTTTTGTGTGATCTTTAGTTTAGCAAATCGAGGTAACATCGTGGATAAGCAAAATCAATCTAATGACAATTCATCTCAAAATGAATTAGATTTAGGACTTAATCATTCTGACGCTATTACACCAAGAAAACGGGTTCAATCAAGTGACTCAATTTTTGATAAAGCCAAAGGCCTTTTTGGTAAAAAAGAACAACCAGATACGCAATTTCATGTTCGTCGCGAACCAACTTTTGGTGCGGCAGCAAGCCAACCTTTTTCACCAGCTCAAGCATTTCAAAGTGAAAATGCTGAACAGTCAGCGCCATCAAGTGCTTTCGGAACTCAAGAGTCTATTGAAAATATTCAAGTAGAAAACGTAGCGGAAGAAAAAGTGATTTTTGAAAATGCTCCTGTAGAAGAGATTGTGGAAGAAGTGACAACTCAAGCTGAAACAGTTGCACCAGCAGCCGCTGCTGCAGCAAGCTTGAAATCACCTGAAAAATGGAAGGTTCTACAAATGTTACCAGAAAAACATCGTCGTTTATTTATTGCGATTTTGGGTTTAGTGGTATTACTGATCATTTTCTTCACTCTAAAACCAAATTCAGATACGGTGGAGTCTTTCGAACAACAAAATGGTAATGAAATACCAGTTCAATTCCAATCATTGGATCAGTCTCAACCAGTTGAAACTACAGTATTAGATAACAATAATACTACGGCTCCTGCAACAACGGAACAAGCCGCAAATGATGCTAAATCAGATACACCTCCAGCAATGGAATATGTAGCTGATAAAGCAGATGCCGCTAAATCACAAACTGCAGAGCCTGCACAACAAACTGTTGCTCAACAACCTGCAATACAAGCTCCAGCCCAACCAACTGTTGCTCCAACAGCAGCTAAAGATCTAGTGAAAACTGCACAACCAGCTGTAGAAAAACATACGGCAACGGTTGAGCATAAAGCAGAACCACGTCGTGAACAGACACAAGTTGTTCAAGAGAAAAAACAGTTTAAATCAGCTGACAAAGCGAGCGCTCAACCGACTCAAACGGTAAGAAAAGAGCAAGTTAAAATTCAAGAAGCTAAACCTGTTGCGACTAAAGAAACTAAAGTTCAAATTGTGGAAGCGAAATCCGCAACCAACAAGGCAGTGAAAGCTGCAGAACCAGTAGCTCAAACTGCTTCAACAGGTGCAACAAAAACATTAACTGTGCCGCAAGGGGTTTCACTGATGCAAGTATTCCGTGATAATAAATTGAATATTGCTGATGTGAATGCGATGACTAAAGCACCAGGGGCAGGTAATGTCTTAAGCAGTTTCAAACCTGGTGATAGAGTACAGGTTTTATTGAACAGTCAAGGACGTGTGAATCAACTTCGTTTATCGAATGGAAGTAAGTTTATTCGTCAATCTGATGGTTCATATCAATATAAAAAATAATTTTTAATGGGCGAGCAATCGCCCATTTTTCTAGATAAGATTATTTATCTCTGTTCATTTTATGAAGTGAGCAATGATAAAAATTTTTATGGAAATAATATTTATGTTAAGAAAATTAATTTTAATTTTGACCGTAGTTGGGTTATCAGCTTGTACCCAAAACATGGTCTTAAATCAACCAACTTTACAAAAAATGAAAGTCCAAACGCTTGATAAGAAATCTCAAAAGGGATTAGTAACAGTTTATCTGTGTGAAGGAAATAAAGAAGTGAGCGTGATGCATATTAGACAGAAAAAAAAGAGTAAAAAAATATTAAGTCAAGTAACAGTAACCTTTAATGGTGTAACTGAAAAGCTAATGCGCGTGATTTCGGAACGAGGTAGAAATTATGCGAATATTCGTTGGTACTGGCAGGAACGTGATGACTTCAGCCAATTACAAACTAGCGTAGGCGAAGTACTTGCGGAACGCTGTGTTAAATAGCAAATGAATTAAAATCAGGTAAGTCATTCTTTATGGATTTCCAACGTGGCTTTGTGCTACATCGTCGTCCTTATAGTGAAACCAGTCTTTTGGTGGATTTATTTACGGAGGAAACAGGACGTTTGACGGTTATTGCAAAAGGTGCACGAGCGAAACGTTCTGCATGGAAATCTGTTTTACAGCCTTTTACGCCATTGCTTCTACGTTGGTCGGGGAAAGGCGCATTAAAAACACTCACCAAAGCTGAGCCGGCTGCGATTACATTACCTTTACAACAGACGGCTCTATACAGTGGGTTTTATGTAAATGAGCTGATTACGCGAGTGATCGAGCCAGAAACAGCCAATCCACAGCTTTTTCGGCATTACTTACAATGCTTAACAGGTTTAGCGATTGAATCACAGATCGAACCTACATTACGCTTATTTGAATTTCATTTACTTAAAATCTTAGGTTATGGTATTGATTTTTTGCATTGTGCTGGCTCAGGTTTGCCAGTGGATGAATCGATGACTTACCAATACCGTGCGGAAAAGGGTTTTATCGCTTCATTGGTGAAAGATAACTTGACTTTTTATGGTCGAGATCTACTCGCCTTTGACCGTTTAGAATTCACCGATGAGGCAGTTTTACAAGCGGCAAAACGTTTTACTCGCATCGCACTTAAACCTTATTTAGGTGACAAACCGCTGAAAAGCCGAGAATTATTTACGCAAAATGTACTTTATTTAAAATAATCCCTTTCTTTGATACAAATAGATTAAAACACCATCATGGCTTTACTTTACGCTCCACAAAAAAAACAGAAAACCACACAAAAAATCGTCGCTGAAATTCAGGATTTAGATTATCAAGGGCTAGGTGTCGCCAAAATTCAAGGTAAAACCTGGTTTATTGAAAATGCCTTGCCAATGGAAAAAGTGGAAGCGGTAGTGACCGATGAAAAACGTCAATATGGATTAGCGACTGTACAGAAATGGCTACAAGAGAGTAATCAGCGTGTTGAGCCACAATGTCGTTATTATGGGGGTTGTGGTGGATGCCAAGGCCAGCATATTCCGGTAGAAATGCAGCGTAAAGCCAAAGAGAAAGCCCTTTTTTCTCGTTTAAGTAAATTGCAAGCAGAGCCTATTCAATTAATGCCCATGATTTGTGGCGAACAATGGGCTTATCGTCGTCGAGTACGATTAAGTTTACTGTGGAATGTGAAAAACAAAACTATTGAAATGGGGTTTCGTCAGAAAAATTCCAATCAGTTAGTCAGTATTCAGCAATGCTTAGTCGCAGAGCAAGCAATTAATGATCTTATCCCAAAATTGACCGCACTTTGGGTGCAATATTCAGCCCCGAAACAATTAGGACATATTGAATTGGTTTCTGCTGAGAATGGCGTAGCTATGTTGTTACGCTATAAAGGAAATTTAGCCGAAACTGACCGCACTTTGTTGCTCGAGTTTGCACGCGTCAATGCTGTGAATTTGTTTTTACAAGATGATCAAGGTATCCAACTTGTGTATGGTGAAATGCCTTATTATGCGTTAGACGATATTCGATTATCTTTTGATATCCGCGATTTTATTCAAGTAAATACTCACTTAAATCAGCAAATGGTTGAGACTGCTTTAGATTGGCTTGATTTGAATCAGGATGAGCATGTTTTAGATTTGTTCTGTGGTATGGGCAATTTCACGTTGCCTTTAGCTAAACGCGTGAAAAGTGCGGTTGGAATTGAAGGTGTTTTTGATATGGTGCAAAAAGCCCAAACGAATGCACAGTTTAACCACATTGAGAATGTTGAATTTTATCAAGCCGATTTAGACCAAGCTTTTTCAGAACAGCCTTGGGCAAAACAACATTTCAATAAAATTCTTCTCGACCCGCCTCGTAGCGGTGCGGCTTTTGCACTAAATGCGTTATGTGAGCTTGGTGCAGAAAAAATTCTCTATGTGTCTTGCAACCCCGCAACTTTAGTACGAGATGCAGAAATACTTCGCTCTTTCGGGTATCGTATCATCAAAACGTCCATGATTGATATGTTCCCATATACCAGCCATTTGGAGTCGGTGACATTATTTCTTAAATAAGCTATAAATTCTGATAGAATAATCAGGCTTTTTTGTTGTCTTAAAAAAGACAACTCGGTTGACAGGATGTCGCCGAGCCATATTCATCAACAAGGGGGTATTATGGTTGCAGTTCGTGGTTCTCACTTATCAAATCCGCAAGATTTTGTGATCGAACAATGGTGTTCGAGCCTTAAACTTCTAACTTCAACTGAAAAATCCCTAATTAATGCCTGGTATTATGCTCAAGCTAAGATGGCTGAACACGCAGCTCAAATGAAAAATGCAATTCTTACGTTGCAATCCGGCGTGGAAATGGTGGAAATCCTGCATGAAATGAATATGGACAGTGAAAGTTTGCTCACTGCGATGCTATTTCCATTAGTGGCCAACCAACTCGTCGATTGGGAACAAATTCAAGAAGATTTCGGTCCAAAAATCACTAAACTACTCAAAGGCGTAGAAGAGATGGATAATATTCGTCAGCTCAACGCCAGTCATTCTGCTAATGCCTCTCAAGTAGATAATATGCGCCGAATGCTCCTTGCGATGGTAGATGATTTCCGTTGCGTGATAATCAAACTTGCTGAACGTATTACCTTTCTTCGTAATGCAGAAAATCATGTTTACGAAGAAGAAAAAGTGCTAGCAGCGAAAGAATGTTCCAATATTTATGCCCCGTTGGCAAATCGTTTAGGTATCGGTCAATTAAAATGGGAGCTTGAAGATTACTGCTTCCGTTATTTACATCCAGAACAATATCGAAATATTGCTCAATTATTGCACGAGCGTCGTTTAGACCGTGAGCAATATATTGCTGATTTTGTAACAGAATTAACCGGTTATTTAAAAGAAAATATCGAGCAGGTTGAGGTTTACGGTCGTCCAAAACATATTTATAGTATTTGGCGAAAAATGCAAAAGAAACATTTGGAATTCAGTGGTTTATATGATGTAAGAGCGGTCAGAATTATCGTGCAAAAATTGCAGGATTGTTATACCGCGCTTGGTATCGTGCACACTCATTTTAAACATTTACCAAAAGAATTTGATGACTATGTCGCCAATCCAAAACCGAATGGCTATCAATCTATTCATACCGTCGTATTAGGTAAAGGCGGCAAGCCGATTGAAGTGCAAATTCGTACTCAACAAATGCATGATGATGCGGAACTTGGGGTTGCAGCACACTGGAAATACAAAGAGGGAACGACAGGTAGTCTTTCTGCTTATGAAGAAAAAATCACTTGGTTGCGTAAATTACTTGCATGGCAAGATGATATTACAGATTCTGGCGAAGTGATGGCCGAATTGCGTAGCCAAGTGTTTGATGACCGAGTCTATGTGTTTACACCGAAAGGTGAAGTCGTGGATTTACCAACGGGTTCAACACCGCTTGATTTTGCTTATGCGATCCACAGTGAAATTGGACACCGTTGTATTGGCGCAAAAGTTGGGGGACGTATCGTACCATTCACTTATCACCTACAGATGGGTGAGCAAGTGGATATCATCACACAGAAAAATCCAAATCCAAGCCGAGATTGGGTGAATCCAAACTTAGGTTTTACCCATACGTCAAAAGCACGTGCGAAAATTCAAGCCTGGTTCAAAAAACAAGATCGCGATAAAAATGTTCCAGCGGGTAAAGAGCTGTTAGATAATGAACTTGCTCGTTTGAATATCAGCTTAAAACAAGTAGAACAGCTTGCTTTACCACGTTATAACTTAAAAAATCTAGAAGATTTATATGCGGGTATAGGTAGTGGAGATATTCGTTTAAATCAGTTGATGAACTTCTTACAAAGTCGGCTGATTAAAGTGACGGCAGAAGAGGCTGATCAAGAGATTCTTCGTCATGTTGCGAGCAAAAGCGCGAATACCGCACAACAAAAGGCACAACAGAAAGCAGAACAACAACAGAATAAAAGTTATGTAATTGTTGAAGGTGTAGGCAATTTGATGCATCACATGGCGCGTTGTTGTCAACCTATTCCAGGCGATGCAATTGCAGGCTACATTACTGTGGGGCGAGGTATCTCTATTCATCGTAGCGATTGTGAACAATTCCTTGAATTACAAGTCGTTCATCCTGAACGTGTAGTGGATGCTATTTGGGGGGATAATTATGCAGCAGGTTTTCATATTAATATTCGTATTATAGCGAGTGATCGCAATGGTTTATTACGTGATATTACCACTGTATTGGCGAATGAAAAAGTCAGTGTGCTAGGTGTTTCAAGTCGTGCCGATACAAAAAAACAAGTAGCAACGATGGATATGGAAATTGAACTGAAAAATGTCGAAAGTTTAAGTAAAATACTGGCTAGATTAGAGAAGTTAGATGACGTTATCGAAGCAAAACGTTTATAGATTGCAACATAGGAACTTTTATGTATAAAACCACGGGATTAACCCATTTAATTAACTCCACAAGATATTCCTTACAAGGCTTAAAAAGTGCATTCAAAAATGAAACCGCATTTCGCCACGAATGTTTTCTTGCGTGCATTCTGATTCCGCTCGCATTTGGGCTCGGTGACACTAAAATTGAAATCGCACTAATGATTTCATCGGTTTTACTCGTGATGGCAGTAGAGCTGTTAAATAGTGCAGTTGAAGCGGTGGTGGATCGTATCGGTGAAGAACGCCATGAGCTTTCAGGGAGAGCTAAAGACCAGGGCTCAGCAGCGGTATTTATTGCACTTTGCATCGTTGCCGTTGTTTGGGGAAGTATTTTATTTTTCTAAAGTGCGGTCAATTTTAAGTAAAAATGTTGGCTTATGTGTTTTACATAAGCCGTTTTTGTATAATATACACAAACATTTATATACTTCAGCGGTATTGGATATAAGTAGGTATTTATGACAACAGTTTCGTCTTTTGGTGCATTAGTTGCGCTTATTGTGGCTATTTTTCTCATTTTGAAAAAAGTCTCGCCAGTCTATGGCATGTTGACGGGAGCCTTGATAGGGGGGCTAGTTGGAGGCGCTGATTTATCCGAAACGGTGAACTTAATGATCGGTGGAGCCCAGGGTATTACGACAGCTGTTATGCGAATTTTAGCGGCGGGGGTACTGGCAGGTGTGCTCATTGAATCGGGGGCGGCCAGCACGATTGCTGAAACTATTACACACAAACTCGGTGAAGCAAGAGCGTTATTGGCTTTAGCCTTAGCCACATTAATTTTAACCGCTGTTGGCGTGTTTATTGATGTGGCCGTTATTACGGTTTCCCCGATTGCACTGGCGTTAGCTCGTCGCACCAATTTATCAAAATCAGCCGTTTTATTGGCGATGATTGGTGGGGGTAAAGCAGGAAACTTGATGTCGCCGAATCCCAATGCGATTGCTGCCGCAGATACCTTTCATCTGCCTTTAACGTCGGTAATGGTAGCGGGGATTATTCCTGGGATCTTTGGGCTAGCCTTAACCTATTTCTTAGCGAAACGTTTAAAAAATAAAGGCTCTTTTGTATCCGAACAAGAGAGCGTTGCCGTTGATTCTCAACATTTACCCTCATTTTTGACCGCACTTGCTGCACCATTAGTGGCCATCTTATTACTGGCGCTGCGTCCATTGGCGGACATTAAAGTCGATCCTCTCATTGCATTACCTCTAGGTGGTTTAATTGGTGCGTTATGTATGGGAAAACTTCGCTATGCGAATAGCTATGCAATTAGTGGTTTAGGCAAAATGGCACCGGTGGCGATTATGTTGCTCGGTACCGGTGCTTTAGCCGGCATTATTGGTAACTCGGGTATGAAAGATGTCTTAATCGAAGGCTTAAAGGATTCTGGCTTACCTGCTTATATTCTCGCACCGATTTCTGGTGTATTGATGTCTCTTGCGACAGCATCAACGACGGCAGGCACAGCGGTCGCATCCAATGTATTTAGCTCAACATTATTAGAACTGGGTGTAAGCAGCCTTGCAGCGGCCGCCATGATCCACGCAGGGGCTATCGTATTCGACAATATGCCACACGGTTCTTTCTTCCATGCGACTGGCGGCAGTGTGAATATGAATATGAAAGAACGCTTAAAACTGATTCCTTATGAAAGTGCGATCGGTTTGCTTATGACCGCCGTTTCTACGCTCATTTTCGGTGTGTTTTATTGATGTCAGGAGAGCATATGAAAATTGTGATTGCGCCGGATTCATTTAAAGAAAGTTTAACAGCGCTCGAAGTGGCAAATGCAATTGAAACAGGCTTTAAACGAATTTTCCCGAATGCCGAATATGTGAAATTACCGATGGCAGATGGTGGTGAGGGAACCGTGCAATCCTTAGTGGATGCTACTCAAGGTCGCCTGATTGAAACAGAAGTCACTGCACCGTTAGGCAATCAAGTAAAAAGCTTTTTCGGTTTATCGGGCGATGGTAAAACGGCGATTATTGAAATGGCGGCTGCATCAGGGCTACATCTTGTTCCAATGGATAAACGCAATCCTTGTCAAACCACCAGTTTTGGTACGGGTGAGCTAATTAAGCAAGCCCTTGATCTTGGCGTAAAACATATCATTTTAGGCATTGGTGGGAGTGCCACAAATGACAGTGGCGCGGGTATGCTGCAAGCATTAGGCTTACGTTTATTGGATAAAAATGGTCAATCCATTGGCTTTGGTGGCGCAGAATTATCTAAAATTGCTGAAATTCAAATGACTGATTTAGATCCTCGATTGCAATACGTGAAAATCGAAGTGGCTTGTGATGTAAATAATCCACTTTGTGGTGAACGAGGCGCTTCTGCAATTTTTGGTCCACAAAAAGGTGCGACGCCTGAGATGGTGAAAGAACTCGATGCTGCATTAGCCCATTTTGCTAAAATTGCCGAGCGGGATTGTGGTAAACAAATTCAAGAAAAACCAGGCGCAGGGGCGGCAGGTGGTATGGGCGGAGGTTTATTACTTTTACCCAATGTGCAGCTCAAAGCTGGTGTGCAGATTGTCTTAGATAATTTGAAACTCGCTGAGCAAGTTAAAGAGGCCGATTTAGTCATTACTGGTGAAGGCCGTATGGATGCACAAAGTATTTTAGGCAAGACCCCAATCGGTGTGGCGCGCACGGTGAAACAATTTAATAAGCCAGTCATCGCAATCGTAGGTTGTTTACGTGAGGATTATGAAGTGGTGTATGAACATGGCATTGATGCGGTATTCCCAATTATCCGTAATCTGGGTGATTTACCGACAATTCTCAAGCAAGGCGAGCAGAATTTGATTTCGACGGCTCAAAATGTGGCAAGATTGTTGTCATTAAAATAATGTTTTCATACAAAGTGCGGTCATAAAACGTAATGAATTATGACCGCACTTTTTGATCTTATCCCCTCGGATGAAATCGTTCATGGAGATGTTTCAAGCGTTCTTTAGCTACGTGAGTATAGATTTGCGTGGTGGAGAGATCGCTGTGTCCGAGGAGCATTTGCACAACACGGAGATCTGCACCGTGATTCACTAAATGTGTCGCAAAGGCATGACGGAGAACATGTGGTGAAAGGGCATCTGTATCGATTCCCGCTAACACCGCATAATGTTTTATACGATGCCAAAAGGTTTGGCGAGTCATTTGCTGAGCCCGTTGACTTGGAAAGACCACATCAGAACTTTGTCGATTAAGCAAAATAGGACGACCGTAAAGCACGAATTGTCGCACCCAAAATGCGGCTTCTTCTCCCATTGGTACAATGCGTTCCTTGTTACCTTTGCCAATCACACGCACGACACCTTGTTGCAGGTTCATATTCTCAATAGTGAGCGTGACCAATTCCGTAACACGTAATCCTGTGGCGTAAAGTAATTCCAACATGGCTTTATCGCGTAACTCAAGCGGAATTTCTACATCAGGCGTATTTAATAAATCCGTGACTTGTTGCTCGGTTAAATACTTAGGCAAACGGCTTGGTAGTTTAGGCGAGCTCAGTACAGCACTCGGGTCATCCGTACGATACTTTTCACGATATAAATATTGGAATAATTTCCGCATCGCGCTCAGCATTCGCGCAGTGCTGGTGGCTTTGTAACCTTGCTCTAAACGACTGCCTAGAAATTGTTGCAGATCTAATGGTTCGAGGGTTTCGAGAGATAAATTTTGTTTATCCAACCAATCACACAGTGCGGTCAAATCGAGACGATAAGACTGCACGGTGTTTTCAGACAATCCTTTTTCAATCCAATATTCATTCAAGAACAAATCGACTAGCGTGAGATTATTCATGTTTACACTCTATGTACCAAAAAGGCTTTCACGCCACGCGGAGTGATAAATAAACCCA
The DNA here is from genome assembly GCF_900638025.1 of Haemophilus parainfluenzae. Lineage (NCBI taxonomy): Bacteria > Pseudomonadati > Pseudomonadota > Gammaproteobacteria > Pasteurellales > Pasteurellaceae > Parahaemophilus > Parahaemophilus parainfluenzae. The sequence goes on along the minus strand of NZ_LR134481.1, from coordinate 260,527 downwards.
TGAATGCAAAAGCAGCCATTAAGCTGAAAGCATAAACTGGCGAAATTGGATAAAGTACGCCAGAAAGTGCAGTGAAAATGGCAATGGCGGCACATCCTGCTAAGGCATTGTATAAACCTTGTAATTTCGCAATATGGTTTTGTGGTTGAGTCGTGATATAACGCACAGTCGCGTAATGCCCAGCCACATAAGTGAGGCTGTGAAAACATTGCAATAAAACGATTTCAACAAAGGTGTCGGCATAACCGAAAGCAAGCCAACGTACGATAGCAGCGATGCCTGTGAGATAGAAAAGGGCAGTAATGCTCCAATTTTTGAATAATCGGGTGGAGAAGAAAAAGACGACAATTTCTACTAATACGCTGATTCCCCAAAATAAGCCCGCATCGGAAACAGAATGACCGTGGCTTGTCCAGAAGATAGTGCTATATGAGTAATAAGCAGCATGCGATCCTTGAATCAGTGCAATAGCAATAAATAAACGAAGGGTGGTTTTATTTTTGAGTAAGCCTAAAAATCCAACAGAATTTTCGACCGCACTTTGTGGCTCATCTTGTGGCATTGGATTGGGATGAAGTAATTGCACAATGCTATAGAAAATAAGTATGCCCGTAATCATCCATGTGATGTATTGCTCACCAATCATCCCGGCTAAATACCCAAACACCATCACACCAACAACAAATGCAAAGGAGCCAATTAAGCGTACTTTGCCGTAATCTAAATGAATTTGTTGTTGCCACGTGCTGGCGAGGCTATCACCAATCGGCATGCCAGCCGCATTCACCATGGAATACAAGGCAAGTCCAATAAATAATAACCAGAAATTATGCGACATGAGCCCGATTAACGCCATGGTGATAGCGCTGGCAACAGCTAAGTAACGTAAGCCATTCACTAAAAGAGAAACGCGTTTTATCAAGCCAGAAAATAAAATACTGCCACTAAAACGGAAAATATAACCACAGGCCAGCAATAAACCGATGCTTTCTTCACTATAAGATTGCGTTTTCAACCACGCTGGGAAAAGGGGAAGAAATACACCGTAGGCACAATAGTAACCAAAAAAGCTCAGGGTGAGCCAGGTAAAAGGACGAACTTGCATTAGAATAATTTTTCCATTTCTTGTGAGCGTGCCATGCAGGCTTGCATCGCTTGTTTAATGATGTCGTTAAATTGATGTTGATTAAATACATTTAACGCAGCTGCCGTAGTACCGCCTTTTGAGGTGACATTTTCTCGTAAAGTCGAAAGGGCCGTTTGTGGATTTTCAATCACCAGCTTCGCCGAGCCTAACATGGCTTGTTGTACCAACTCACGAGATTGCTTTTCATCTAAACCCATTTCTATTAAGCCTTGTTGCATAGCCTCTAAAAATTGGAAGAAGTAAGCAGGGCTGCTGCCAGATGCCGCGGTGACCGCATGCATTTGATCTTCATCCGTCACCCAAGTGGTTTGTCCGACCGCAGAAAGTAAATCTTCCGCAAAAGTGCGGTCAGTTTCAGGCGTGTTTTTATCGGCAAATAAGCCTGCCATGCCTTCACCTACTAATGCAGGCGTGTTTGGCATGACACGAACAATGGATTTTGCTGTTGGGATGAATTCGGCTAATCGGATGGTCGAAATCCCCGCAGCAATAGAAATGATTAATTTGTTAGAAAAATCAACCGCACTTAATGGCTTGCAAACATCAGCGAGGACTTGCGGTTTAACGGCAAATAAGACTACTTGAGATTGTGTGATGGATTGCTCGTTGTCTGTCGAAACGGAAATGCCATATTGAGCAAAAAAAGCACGTTTCTCTTCATTAGGATCATTAACGATAATTTTATCGGCTGGATAACCTTGTTTTAATAGGCCTAACACAATGGCTTGTGCCATATTGCCACCGCCGATGAAGGCAATTAATTTCTGTTGCATCATTTTTTCCCGTGAGTTTATGGGCTACAATGTCGCGTATTCTACCCTATTATGAAGGAAGTGTTACGATGTGGTTTAAAAATTTAATGTCATATAGACTGACTAAGCCCTTAGATTGGGATCTTAATGAATTGCAACGTCAGTTGTCAGATTGTGAATTTCATCCTTGTGGCTCACAAGATCAAAGTAAATTCGGTTGGGCGAGTCCCTTGAAAGACAGCGAATTATTACATTTTTCAGTCGGTAAACACATTTTATTGGTTGCGAAAAAAGAAGAAAAAATGTTGCCGGCGAATGTGGTGAAACGTGAATTAGATGAACGCATTGAAAACCTTGAGCAAAAAGAAAACCGTAAATTGAAAAAAACGGAAAAACAAACGTTAAAAGATGATGTGGTGATGAATTTATTACCACGTGCATTCACTAAAAATCAGCAAACTGCCGTGTGGATTGATACCGAAAATAATCTTGTTCATGTTGATGCGGCATCCAGTAAACGTGCAGAAGATGCCTTAGCATTATTGCGTAAATCCCTTGGTTCATTACCCGTTGTACCCTTGGCTTTTGCCAATGAACCTTCAATCATTTTAACGGATTGGATTGTGCAGGAAAAAATCCCGCATTGGTTGGTGGCATTAGAAGAGGCTGAACTTCGTGGAAGCCAAGAAGACAGCGTGATCCGTTGCAAAAAACAGCCTTTAGAAAATGAAGAGATTCTCGCGCTTTTACAAGATGGCAAAAAAGTGGTGAGTAAGCTCGCATTGGAATGGGAAGACACACTGACTTTTGTATTTAATGAAGATTGCACGCTCAAACGCTTAAAATTTGCTGATGCCGTGCGTGAGAAAAATGCGGATATTTTAAAAGAAGATTATGCGCAACGCTTTGATGCTGATTTTGTATTAATGACGGGTATTTTATCTAAGCTGACAGAAAATTTACTCGATGAATTCGGTGGTGAGAAAATCAGATTAGGTTAGTTTAATTTAATCATAAAACAAAAGGCGAACATGATGTTCGCCTTTTGTTTGTTGAAAAGTGCGGTCAAATTTCCGCACGTTTTTAATTAGTGAGTACTCGTACTGGTTGTCGTACGATTTGCACGTTTACGATCGTTTTCCGTTAAGAGTTTTTTACGGATACGGATCGATTCTGGTGTCACTTCCACTAACTCGTCATCATCGATAAACTCGATGGCTTGTTCAAGTGTAAATTTTACCGGTGTAGTTAATACGATGGCATCATCTTTACCTGAAGCACGCATATTGGTGAGTTTTTTACCTTGTAAACAGTTTACGGTTAAGTCATTTGTACGGCTGTGAATACCGATGATTTGACCTTCGTAAACTTCTACGTTAGCTTCAATCATTAATTTACCACGCTCTTGTAAACCAAATAGCGCATAAGCTAATGCTTTACCGGTTGCGTTAGAAATTAGTACACCGTTTTTACGTTGACCGATTTCACCTGGTTTGATGTCATCGTAGTGATCGAAACTGGAGTAAAGTAAACCTGTACCTGACGTCATCGTCATGAATTCACCACGGAAACCGATTAAACCACGGCTTGGGATGATGTATTCTAAACGTACACGACCTTTGCCATCTGGCATCATATCGCGAACTTCACCTTTACGGATACCTAATGCTTCCATGACAGAACCTTGGTGTTGCTCTTCTACGTCGATAGTCACTTGCTCATAAGGCTCTTGTTTTTTACCGTTGATTTCACGATAAATTACTTTAGGACGAGAAACCGCAAGTTCATAACCTTCACGACGCATATTTTCAATTAATACAGAAAGGTGTAATTCACCACGACCAGAAACACGGAATTCATCTGGGTTTGGTGTTTCTTCTACGCGTAATGCCACGTTGTGAACTAACTCTTTATTTAAACGTTCAAGAATTTGACGAGAAGTCACATATTTACCTTCTTGACCCGCAAACGGAGAGGTGTTTACACAGAAGAACATGGTTACAGTTGGTTCATCAACGGTTAATGAAGGTAAGGCTTCAACCGCATTGATATCACAAAGGGTGTCAGAAATATTTAATTCACCTAAACCGGTAATTGCAATGATGTCACCCGCATAAGCGATATCTTCTTCATAACGTTGTAAACCAAGGTGACCTAATACTTGACCCACACGACCTTGGCGAGTTTTACCTTCACCATCAATGATAGTCACAGGTTGATTTGGTTTGATAGCACCACGTTTGATACGACCGATACCGATAACACCCACATAGCTGTTATAGTCTAATTGTGAGATTTGCATTTGGAATGGCGCATCAAGTTCCACTTTTGGCGGTTCAACGTGTTGAACGATCGCTTCAAATAATGGGGTCATATCTTCCGCTAAATCTTCATGTTCAAGACCTGCGACACCATTTAATGCAGATGCATAGATAATCGGGAAGTCTAATTGTTCATCGGTTGCACCAAGGTTAACGAATAAATCGAATACTTGATCCACAACCCAATCAGGACGAGCGCCTGGACGGTCAACTTTGTTGATAACAACAATTGGTTTTAAACCGTGAGCAAAGGCTTTTTGAGTTACGAAACGTGTTTGCGGCATTGGGCCATCAAAGGCATCCACGACTAAAAGTACAGAATCTACCATAGAAAGTACACGTTCAACTTCACCACCGAAGTCAGCGTGTCCTGGGGTATCTACGATGTTAATACGATAATCATTCCAGTTAATTGCCGTATTTTTTGCAAGAATGGTAATGCCACGTTCTTTTTCAAGATCGTTTGAGTCCATTACGCGTTCATCAACATCACCACGAGTGGATTCAAATGTACCGGATTGTTGAAGGAGTTTGTCAACGAGGGTGGTTTTACCATGGTCAACGTGAGCGATAATTGCGATATTGCGCAATTTATTAATATCAATGTCGTTTTTCATTTATTACGTTCTTAATGTTTAAGTTTTGTAGGGTGGAATTTTTATGCCACCGAATAGTCCAAGTAGTTTAAATTGGCGAGTAAAACTCACCCTACGAGAATCTCGAAAGGGCAAAAATTATACACGATATTTCGTTACTCTGCTATGCTAGGGCATAAAATAAATCTTATGAAAAAAGCAAGCGGTTGCGTTATAATGCTCTTTTAATTTTTATAAAGATTATATACATAGCAAAATAGAGGACTCCTTATGCCAAATGCAAATGCAATTGCCAACGTATTCAAACTGATCGAAGAGAACGATATTAAGTTCGTGCTACTTCGTTTCACCGACATCAAAGGTAAAGAACACGGCGTTTCTATCCCGGTTAGCCTTGTCGATGAAGATATGTTTGAAGATGGCAAAATGTTCGATGGCTCTTCGGTTGAAGGTTGGAAAACCATTAACAAAGCCGATATGCTTTTAATGCCAATCGCTGAAACTGCGGTAGTCGATCCATTTGCACAGATCCCAACCCTCTCTATTCGTTGTAGTATTTATGAACCAACGACCATGCAAAGCTATGATCGTGACCCGCGTTCAATTGCCATTCGTGCCGAAAACTATATGCGTTCAATCGGTATTGCGGATCAAGCATTCTTTGGTCCTGAACCCGAGTTCTTCTTATTTGATGATGTCCGTTTTGATGTATCAATGAACCGCGCCTCCTTTGCCGTTGATGACATTGAAGCTGCTTGGAACACCAACAAAAAATACGAAGGTGGTAACAACGCCTATCGTCCATTGAAAAAAGGCGGTTACTGTGCGGTTGCTCCAATTGATACGGCACATGATATTCGCTCTGAAATGTGTTTGATTTTAGAAGAAATGGGCTTAGTAGTAGAAGCTCACCACCATGAAGTGGCGACTGCAGGTCAAAATGAAATTGCAACGAAATTCAATAGCTTAACCTTGAAAGCGGATGAAACGCAAATCTATAAATATGTGGTGCAAAACGTTGCATTAGAACATGGTAAAACCGCTTGCTTTATGCCAAAACCAATCACGGGTGACAATGGTTCAGGCATGCACTGTAATATGTCATTAAGCAAAGACGGTAAAAATATTTTCCAAGGTGATAAATATGCAGGCCTTTCTGAAACTGCACTTTATTACATTGGCGGTATCATTAAGCATGCTAAAGCATTAAATGCTTTTACTAACCCAAGTACTAACTCATACAAACGTTTAGTACCAGGCTTTGAAGCACCAGTATTATTAGCTTACTCTGCAAGCAACCGTTCTGCTTCAATCCGTATCCCAGCAGTAACCAACCCGAAAGCAATTCGTATTGAAGCACGTTTCCCAGATCCTTTGGCAAACCCATATCTTGCATTCGCTGCGCTATTGATGGCAGGCCTTGACGGTGTAGTAAACAAAATCCACCCAGGCGATGCAATGGATAAAAATCTTTATGATCTTCCTCCAGAAGAATTAAAAGATATTCCAGCGGTAGCAAGCTCACTAGAAGAAGCATTGAATTCATTAGAAAAAGACTATGAATTCTTAACGCAAGGTGGTGTTTTTGCTAAAGACTTTATCGAAGCATTTATTAGTGTTAAACGTAAAGACGTAGAGCGTCTAAATATGACACCACATCCGGTTGAGTTTGAGATGTATTATGCTTAGTTAAAATGTAATCAATTGATTTTAATGCATAAAAGGTATCACCTGCCAAGTGATGCCTTTTTTATTTATATCAATAACTTATTTTTTTATTACGATTAGTTATTTTTCATTAAGATTATTTTAATTCCCTTGTTAGAGTAGGGGAAGTCAGGTAGAATGCGATAAACTTATAGTATGTTCAATTGACCTGAAAGGATTAATAATGAGTGATAGTCGTTATCAAAAACTAAACGAGTCGGATCAGATTGATTTGGTTGAATTAGTTAAAAATCTGTGGAAGAAAAAGCTATGGATTATTTTATCTGCTTTCGTTTGTACCGCCATTGCGGCAGGCTATGCTTTTACGGCTAAAGAGCAATGGACATCTAAATCAGTAGTAATTGCTCCCAAGGTGGCCAATTTAGGCGATTATTTATCATTTCGTAGTGAATATGCATCTATTCTAGATATCAAAGATTTTTCTCAAGATAAAGTTTCAGAACAGGTATTTAATGACTTTAAAACGGCTTTATTTTCACGTAGCTTGAAAGAGGCATTCTTTTCTCAATCTGCCTGGTTTAACACTTATGCAGCCAAAAATGCTAATTCCGAAGAAGCTAAACAAAGACTGTTATCTAATTTGGTCGATAAAAATCTGATCGTTACCATACCAGATCCTAAAAAAGATCCAAATTCAATTGGTGTGAATGTTAGTTTTGCTGCTGAGACTCCAAAAGATGCGCAGAATGTATTATTGGACTATATCCAATTTGTAAACCAATGGGTGCTTGCTGAAAATAAAAAAGACTTTCTAGCGAATATTAATTTGGTGCTTAGTGGATTAGATGTTCAGAAAAACAAGATTGAACGAGATACAGAAACTGTGCGTCAAATTCAGTTAGAAAACCTTACAACGGCATTAGATATCGCAAAATCAGCTGGGATTAAAGATTATTCAAAATCTTTAAGTGGTAATGTAAGTGTACCAGAAGTATTGTTAGGTGATGCAAAGGTACCGTTTAGTGATTCAAAACTCAGTGATGGCTCATATTTATTTATGTTGGGAGAAAAGTACTTGCAAGCTCAAGTTGATACTTTGAAAAATGCACCTTTAGTCTATTCGCAGAATTATTACAATATAGAAAAACAGTCTAACCTATTGAACCTATTGGAGAAAAAAGTAGAGCGAGAAGGTGCTGTCAGCGGATATTATTATTTGAGTTCACCGGATTATCCTGTTAAACGTGATTGGCCGAAACGCTTAATTTTACTTATTGCAGGTGCATTTTTAGGAAGTGTGCTAGGTTGTTTAGTGGTATTAGTAAAAAGTTTTTTGAAAAAATAAATTAAGAGTTATTTAATATATGGGTGATTTAGGAAGTATAAAAAATAATAGCTATTATGCTAATTTTTTCTATTTGGTAAGTTTTATATTATACCTTATTAATACATTTCTAAATCACTCGATGTTTTCTAGCCTAGAAATTTATCCATTAATAAAAATAGTTCTATTTTCAGGTGTTGTTCTATTTCTCGCTATAAAGCTAATTTTAGTTGATTTATTTTCTCTTAAAGAATTGCTATCTTATTTATTTGTCTTCTCTCTTATGTGTCTAATTAGCCTAAATACAGGAGATAGACAGCTTATTACATTAATTGCGCTCATATTAGGTGCTAAAAATGTTAACTTTAGATATATCATAGTTACATTTTTCATAACTATTATATTGTTACTTATATTCACCTATTTATCTACATTACTAGATATTATTCCTAATCTCCAATATTCTAGAATTAGAGATGGAGAAATAAAAATAAGAAATTCATTTGGAACAATTTATCCAACAGTTTTTGCAGCATATTTACAGAGTATAGTAATTGCTTATGCATATTTAATGAATGAAAGAAAGGCATTTAATCATCTAATTTTAATATTATTATCGTGTATTTCAATTTTTCTTGCATTAGAACTAGCCGATGCTAGGATGTCTGGTTATAGTATAATGCTATTTCTAGTATTTTATTATATAAGTATTATCTTTTTTAGAAGAATCTATCGTAATAAGTTTATGTCGAAAGTAATATCCTTATCTTACTTAGTTGGATTCTTAGTGATTTTTTATCTTTCATATAATTTTAATACAGAAAATACACTTTCTTTAGAGATCAATAATGTACTAAGCGGTAGATTACAACTAGGCTATAATGCTTTCCAGGAATACCATATTCCATTACTAGGACAAACCATAGAATTTATTGGTTTTGGCGGAAGTACAAAAGAAATCTCAGAAGAATTATACAATTATGTAGATTCTTCTTATTTACAGTTTATGTTAAGGTACGGAGTCTTATTCACTATTCTTTCTATTGCTAGTTATATAATCCTTACATATAAAAGACTTAAATTAAACGATTATAAATTTATTTCAATTATAGCTATTTTAACAATTAATAGTATGATTGAAGACCGCTTATTAGATGTTTCTATAAATGTTTATTGGTTGTTAATTTTATCTTTTTATCATACTGCATATATAAAGAAAGATAGTTATTCATAATACAATAGGTGTCATTTTGAAAAATATAAAAATAATCATAGCTACTCATAAAGAGTATTTTATGCCTTTAGATGATGTGTATTTACCTGTTCATGTTGGTAAAGAAGGAAAGGCAGATATTGGTTATCAAGGTGATAACGAAGGAGAAAATATCTCTATCAAAAATCCTTACTTTTGTGAGCTGACAGGACTTTATTGGGCATGGAAAAACTTACCTAATGATTATCTTGGGCTTATTCACTATAGAAGGTTTTTTACTACAAAAGGGCGTTTTGAGAGAAAAAATCAACCGCTTGAAGATCTATATCTAACTCATAAGGAAGCTTCTGATTTGTTAGCTGATTATGATGTTATTGTGCCAAGCAAACGTAATTATTATATTGAAACGCTTTATTCTCACTATGCTAACACCTTACATGCAGAGCATTTAGATATAACACGTGAGATTATTAGAGAAAAGTGCGGTGAATATTTAGAAAGTTTTGATAAAGTAATGAAGCAACGTAGTGGATATATGTTTAATATGTTCATTATGTCTAAAGAATTAACAGATAGCTATTGTAGCTGGTTATTCCCGATCTTATTTGAATTAGAGAAACGTTTACCAGCAGCTAAATATTCAGCATTCCATGCTCGCTTCTATGGACGCGTAAGTGAATTACTCTTTAATGTTTGGCTTGTGCAATATAATAAGAATACGCCAATTAAGATAAAAGAACTCCCTTTTGTATATGGAGAGAAAATTAATTGGGGTAAAAAGATTTTAGCTTTCTTACAAGCAAAATTTCTTGGTAAAAAATACGAAGCAAGCTTTTAATTACTGGAAAAATAATGAAACGTATTCTTGTATATGGTATGACAGACAATTTAGGTGGTTTGGAAGTCTATATCTATAATATTTATCAACACCTAGATAAAGATCAAATCCAATTTGATTTTGTTTGTGATTTTCCCAATATGGCTTTGAGTGATTTTTATCTGAAAAATGGTTGTAAAATTCATTACATTCCTCCTAAAAATAAAGGTCTTTTTCGTAGTCTATGGGAAATGTATAAAGTAATTAAGAAAGGGAATTACGATACAATTTATTTTAATATAATGAATGCAGGATATGTATTAAATATGCTTCCTGCATTCTTATTGAGAAAAAAAATTGCTACTCATTCTCATAATGCTGATACAACGAAAAAGAGATTGCATTATTCATTAAGATGGCTTCTCAACAAACTAAGTAATATAAAATTAGCTTGCTCTGAAAAAGCTGGTATATTTATGTATGGCGAGAATGAAAAATATCAAGTTATTAAAAATGGAATTGATCTTGATAAATATACGTACTCCAAAGAAAAATATACGAGTATTAGACAGAAGCTAAGATGGGATGAAAATCCGGTTATTCTATATGTTGCGAGAATGAATCATCAGAAAAATCCTTTTTTTGCTTTAGAAATTATGCATGCATTAAATAAAAAAATACCGAATGTGATGATGGCTTATATCGGCGATGGAGAATTAAAAAAAGATATTGAGAAATATATTTCAGAGAGAAATATCAAAAATATCTCTTTTATGGGCATTCGTGATGATGTCAATCAACTTATGATTGCTTCAGATATACTTATACTGCCTTCTTTATTTGAAGGATTGCCGATTGTTTCTGTTGAAGCACAAGCAGCAGGTTTACCAACATTATTATCAGATAATGTATCAAAAGAGGCAAAATTAGTTTCTTCAACAGAATTCTTGCCTATTGATAATGTGACTCATTGGAGTAATAGAATTATATCAATTATAAATAATAAAGATAATCAACGGATAAGTGATACTAATGCTTTAAATAAAAATGGATATAATATTATTAATGTTTCTCATTTTGTTCAAAAAATTTTATTAGGTTAGCACAATGAAAATTAGTCTTATTTTTGCTTGTTATAATGTTTCTCATTATTTAGATGAATTATATAGTTTATTGACCACTCAAACTAATGAAAATATAGAGTATATCTTTATAGAAGATTGTTCAACAGATAATACAAAAGAAAAATTACTTAAATTTAATGACCCAAGAATCCGTGTTTTATTAAATAACGAAAACATTGGATTGGCTAATAATAGGAATAAAGGTATTGAATATGCAACTGGAGATTATATTTGGTTTCCTGATCCAGATGATTTATTTGATATTGAATTATTATCGAAAGTAACTCAAATTATATCAAGGCATAATCCTGATATAATTACAATAGGAATGCAAGAAAGATATGAAATTGATGGTAAATTATCATACAAAAAAAACATTATTAGCAAATTTGAAGGATTAATAAAAACAGATTTTAACCCTGTGTTAGTAGATTTAGAAAAGACTTTCCTGTTTGGTTATATGAATAATAAATTTTATAGAAAGGAAATTTTAGATAAATATAATTTTAGAAATCATCATCAAGCATTAAAAGAAGATTTTGAATTTAATGTTGAGGTTTTTAAAGTTATATCTAATTTCTATATTCTTAATAAGCCTTTATATTTCTATATGAAAAGAAATAATGGTAGCTTAACGGCTAAGTTTGTACCAGATTATTTTCCAATTCATATGAAAACGCTTTCTTCATTCAGTTCTCTTTTAAAAACAAAGGGGCAGCTTAATGAAGACGCACTAAAATTATTAGTAAATCGATTTATTCGCTATACACTTTCTGCCATTGAGAGAAATTCCTCACCTAATGCAAATTTAACATTTAAAGCACAAAGAGATTGGATCATCAATTCTGTGTATAGTCAAGAACAATTTAGATTGATGGAGAATAATGCTCGGCTTGTAAGTAGAAAACAGAAACCAATATATTTTTTATTAAAATATAGAATGAGTTATCTACTTGTGTTATTAGGTAATTTTGTAAAATTAGTAAAATCTAGATTGCCTATTTTATTTACAAAGTTAAAAGGCTAGATAATATAAGGTTAATAATCAAATGAAAAAATATCAAATTGTTGAGTTAAGTAATGAACATAACCACGCAGGTAGTAAAGCTGTACAAGACGTATGTGATATAGCGAAAAATTTAGATTATGAAGCTAAAGTAATTAGAACAGCAACAAGCATAGACTCATTATGGGGAAAAATTAGAAGACAAACACTTTTTTTTATTGATTGGCTCAAGATCTATTTTTCTATTACTCCTAATTCATTAGTACTTATTCAAAACCCTTATCACCACAAGCAACTGATTCGTAATTGGGTCCTTAATAAACTTAAGAAAGATAAACAAGTAATATTTATATCTTTAGTTCATGATGTAGAGGAGCTAAGAAAGAGTCTGTATAATAACTATTATAAAAAAGAATTTAATTTTATGCTATCTATTGCTGATTCAATTATTATACATAATGATAAGATGAAAGCTTTCTTTACAAAAAAAGGAACTTCAGAAAATAAACTAGTTATCCTTAAAATTTTTGATTATTTAATGGATAAAGAAGCGACAAACCAGAATGTTATATTTGAACGAGCAATTTCAATTGCAGGAAATCTAGATATTAATAAATCGGCCTATATTGCCCAACTTGGTAAGTTAGGTATTATCGTTCATTTATATGGACCTAATTTTTCTCATTCATTAGAACAATATGAAGATATTCAATATCATGGCTCATTCCCCGCTTCAGAGATTCCAAATCAGCTCAACTCAGGGTTTGGTTTAGTTTGGGATGGAAATAGTATAGATACTTGTAGTGGTGACTTTGGAGAATATTTGCAATATAACAACCCACATAAACTTTCTCTTTATCTAGCCTCTGGAATTCCCGTGGTTATTTGGGATAAAGCTGCTGAAGCAGACTTTGTAAGAGAACATAATGTGGGTATTTGTGTTTCCTCTCTAAATGAGTTGAAAGATAAATTATCTACTATTTCTGAAGATGAGTATAAAAATATGCTATTAAATGTTCAAGAAATATCTCAATTACTACAAAAAGGTCATTATACTCGCTTGGCTTTAGAAAAAGCTGAATTAGTGATAAGAGTGAGTTAAATATTATTATGACGGATAATATCAAAAGTATAAAATTTAATTTTATAATGAATTTTATACTCACGGTGTCTAACTTTCTTTTTCCTCTAATTACATTCCCTTATGTATCAAGAGTTTTATTACCCGAAGGCACAGGAAAAGTAGCTTTTGCTCTCTCTATTGTAAGCTATTTTACTCTTTTTGCATCTTTTGGTGTAGCGACTTATGGAATAAGAGCTATAGCACAAGTGAGAGATGATAAAGAGCGTTTATCTAAAACAATGCATGAGTTATTATTTATTAATATTATCTCAATGATTATTGTTTATATTGCATTGGCTATTGCAATATTAGTTGTACCCAAATTTGCTATGGAGAAAGAGTTATTCTGGGTAACTTCATTATTTATTCTCTTTACGATTATTGGAATAGAATGGCTTTATAAAGGGTTAGAAAAGTATCAATATATTACGATAAGAACAATTATTTTCAAGATTGCATCATTATTTTTAGTTTTTCTCTTTGTCAAAGAAAAAAGTGACTATATTATTTTTGCTTTTATCTCTATTTTTGCTATTGTTGGTTCAGGTGTTCTTAATTTAATCAACTCAAGAAAACTAATAAATTATACATTGTATCCTGAGTATGAGTTTAAGAAACATTTAAAGCCGATGTTTGTATTATTTTTAACTTCAATGGCTATTGCGATCTATACCAGTTTAGATGAAGGATTGCTAGGCTTGCTTAGTGCGCCAGAACAGGTAGGGTATTATAATGCAGCAGTAAGAGTAAAAGGTATTTTGTTTACTTTAATAACTTCATTAGGTGTTGTGTTATTGCCTCGCTTATCCTATTACGTTGAAAACCATATGGAAACAGAATTTCATGAGGCTTTAGCAAAGTCAACTAATTTTATCATTGTTATTGCAGCATCTGTTGTTATCTTTTTTACTTTATTCGCTAAAGAAACCATTTTAATTCTTGCTGGTGAAAATTATGTGGCATCTATTATTCCGTTACAAATTGTTGTTTGGGCGTTAATACTGAGTGCGATTACAAATATTTTAGGTATTCAGATACTTTTACCATTAAAAAAAGATAAACAATTGCTTTTTTCTGTTTTATGTGCTGCGACGGTAGATGTTATTGCAAATTTTCTTTTGGTTCCTAAATTAGCAGCAGTTGGTACAGCATTATCTGTAATTGCTGCGGAGCTTTCAGTACTCATTGTACAGATAATAATTTTACGTCAATATATAAAAGTCCTATTTTCTGGGTTACAGTTGCATAAGATTATTATCGCCTTACTCATTGCGATAGCTTGTGCTTTATTTGTGAAAGATGTTATTGTAAATACCTCTACTTTAATTATCTTTTTATGCTCAAGCTCGGTCTTCTTCCTAGCTTATTTCATTATTCTACTTCTATTAAAAGAAAAATTTACTATGTATGTCTATCATACGATATACACAAAATTTATTGCTTATAAAAGATAACTACATTGGAGAACAAAAATGTCATATGACTATCTGATTGTTGGTGCTGGATTATTCGGCTCAATTTTTGCTCATGAAGCGACTAAGCGTGGAAAAAAATGTTTAGTGATTGAAAAACGTGATCATATTGGTGGAAACTGTTATACCCAAAATGTGGAAGGGATTAACGTTCATAAATATGGTGCACATATTTTCCATACAAGTAATAAAACGGTATGGAACTATATCCAACAATTTGCTGAATTTAACCGTTTTACTAATTCTCCTGTCGCTCGCTATAAAGATGAATTATATAGCTTGCCATTTAATATGCTAACATTCAATAAAATGTGGGGTGTGATTACACCACAAGAAGCTGAAGCGAAAATTAAAGAACAGATTGCAAAAGAAAATATTACAGAACCTCAAAACCTTGAAGAACAAGCAATTTCTTTAGTTGGGCGTGATATTTATGAAAAGTTAATTAAAGGCTATACAGAAAAACAATGGGGTCGAAAATGTACCGAACTTCCTGCTTTTATTATTAAACGTTTACCTGTTCGCTATACTTATGATAATAACTATTTCTATGATACTTACCAAGGCATTCCAATCGGTGGTTATACAGGTATTTTTGAAAGAATGCTTGATGGCATTGAAGTGAAGCTTAATGTTGATTTCTTTGCTGAACGTGAGTATTATGAAAATCTTGCAGAAAAAATAGTCTTTACTGGTATGATTGATGAATATTTTGGTTATCAATTTGGGAAATTAGAATATCGTAGTTTACGTTTTGATAATGAGGTATTAGATATGCCTAATTATCAAGGTAACGCAGTAGTTAATTATACTGAAGCGGAAGTACCTTATACTCGTATTATTGAACATAAACATTTTGAATATGGCACTCAGCCTAAAACAGTAATTACTCGTGAACATTCAAAAGAGTATGAAGAGGGTGATGAGCCTTATTACCCAATTAATGACCAACGTAATAATGAGTTATATGCTCAATATAAAACATTAGCCGATAACACACCAAATGTGATTTTTGGTGGTAGATTGGCCCAGTATAAATATTTTGATATGCATAATATTATTGCTGAAGCCTTAGAATGTATAAATAGTCATTTCAAATAGAATAAGTATAGAGGGTTAGCTTTGAATAAGTTCATATCAACGATCACTTTAATGCTATTTGATGTGGTGGCTATATTTTTAGCAATCGCGCTAGCTGTGACACTAAGACAGATATTAAATATCTTCTTTGATTTGCCAGTTATTGGATATAGTTATCTCTCATTTGGAAGTGTTTATATTACCCTTATTTTTATTTTATTTTATTTTGGCGTTTATACGAAACGTTTTGACTTTTGGCACGAGGCTAGAATAGTTGTGCGTTCTAGCTTCTTATCTTTTGTTATTGTATTAGCAGGGTTGGTTTTAGGGCAGAATGCAGAATATTACTCTAGAAGTACGCTGATTCTAATATTCTCGTTAAGTGTGATTACTATACCATTACTGAAGATATTTGCTAAGAAGGTTTTATTTCTATTAGGCTTTTGGAAGAAAACGGCAAAAGTGATCTCAAATAATCATGATTTTGAGTCTGTATTGTTTGATAATTATTACTTAGGTTATGTAAAGTCATCGGATTCTAAACACTCGACACTTTTCATCGATAGTATGAATTTGACGAAAGATAAACTTGATAGGATTATTGAGGAAAATATAAAAAATAGCAGAGAAATTATATTTACACCAGTGCTTAATGGGTATGACTTCTCGCAATCTCATATTTATAATGTGTTTAGTTCGCGTACAAATGTATTTATTTTGGAAAATAAACTATTAAGCAAGATAAACAAGTTTATCAAGTTAATGCTTGATTATCTACTGGTGGTGTTTTCATTCTTTTTATGGGGGCCAGTGCTTCTGATAATTGCTTTTTGGTTGAAGCTTGAAGACCCTAAAGGTGATATTTTATTTAAGCAAAGACGTTTAGGACTAAATGGTAAAGAATTCTTTTGCTATAAATTTAGGTCAATGTATTCAGATCAATCTTTTATGCCTGCATGGTTGGAAAAGCACCCTGAGGAAAAAGCATATTATGATCTTTATCACAAGTATATGAATGATCCTAGAATTACTAGAGTCGGGGCTTTTTTAAGAAAAACATCACTTGATGAGCTTCCTCAATTAATAAATGTTTTGCGTGGAGAGATGAGCCTGATTGGACCTCGACCCTATATGGTCATTGAAAAAAATGATATTGGAAAAAGGGCTCCTTTAGTATTGGCAGTTAAGCCAGGCATTACTGGACTGTGGCAAGTTAGTGGTCGTAGTGATGTACATTTTAATGAGCGTGTTGAAATGGATGTTTGGTATATGAAAAATTGGTCTTTATGGAATGATATTATTATTTTAGTTAAGACTTTCCAAACGGTTATTAAGAGAGATGGGGCATGCTAAGCTCTCTTAAGGAATTATTATGCAAGCAGTATTGATTTTAGCTCATAAAAATCTTGATCAAGTTATTTCATTAGTAAAAATATTAAGAACTTGCTTTGAAGTGTATATACATATAGATAAAAAATGTCATATTAGTAATTTACATAAAGAAGCTTTTGAAAAACTATCGGTGAAATTTTATTCAAAAATAGATGTTCAATGGGGGGGCTGGAGTATTGGCGAAACTACCTATTTCTTAATAAAAGAAGCATTAAAAAATAATAATATTAAATATATGCATATCATTTCAGGTGAAGACTGGATTATAAGATCACCAAAAGATATTTATGACTTTTATGACGAAAATAATGAAGTTTATTTGCAGTCTGAACCAGCTAAAGGCATTATAAAATCTGGTGAAAAAGTAGAGAACTGGACAAAATTTTATTTTAATTATGATAAATCAATAATCAAAAGAAGAACAATCTTAGGAAAAATATTGCATAGATGTCTATATTGGAGTCAGTTTTTATTAAAAATTAATAAATTAGAAAAGTCAAATATAAAAGATGAAATTTATCATGGGGCAGTATGGTGTGATTTACCTAGAGATGCTGCAGAATATTTAATCCATACTTTCGATAATAATCTAATATATAAGAAAATATTCTCAACAAGTTTTTGCCCAGATGAAACATGGATGCAAACATTGTTAGAAAATTCCTCATTTAAAAATAGAATTAATAATAACTTTCACCGTTATATAAACTGGAATGTAAAATATAATGCATACCCTGCAATTCTAGATGAATCAGATTTAGATAAAATTAAAAATGGAGATGCTCAATTTATGAGAAAAATTGATCTTTCTATCTCTAAAGAACTATTAAAAAAATTAGATGTTTTACCCGAGTAATAAAGAACTGTTAAAAAATTAGATGTTTTACCCGAGTAAGTAAGAATGAAAAGATATTTATCAGTTTTAAGTGTTATATCTTGTTTTGGTGTTATTTTAATGCACTCAAATACATTATTTTGGACTTTTTCAGATAGTCCTGCCTGGTTTGTTGCTAACTTAACAGGACATATGTTAAATTTTGCTGTTCCTATCTTTTTTATGATTTCTGGGGTAAATTTACTAGATTATCGTTCAAGATATACAACAAAAGAATACTTTATTAAACGAATTAGAAAAACATTTTTACCATTCTTAATATGGTCTACACTAGGTGTAGTTTATGGGATGGTAATATATAATCATGAATTTGGCACTATTTCTCAATTTATCTACAATATTTTTTCAACGCGTGTCGTTGAATATTATTGGTTTTTCATTCCATTATTTATGATTTACCTATCAATTCCTATTTTTAGTTATATTACTGAAAAGGCCATTCTTTTATACACAATCTTGTTCATCTTTATTTTTGTTGTTCTACTTCCCTTTTTATTTAACATATCCAGTACTGACCAAATTGGAAATCTAACTTTTCCTATTACTGGATGGATTATATACCCATTACTAGGATATTATATTTCACATAATGAAATACCTAAAGTATATCGTTTAATCATTTACACATTAGGTGTTATAGGATGGTTTATGTTAGTTTTAGGAACTTATTTATTATCCATAAGAGCTGGTCATTTAGTTCAAGATTTCATGGGATACCTTAATATACCTAATGTTGCAATAAGTGCTGCTATTCTATTATTTCTTAAAGAAGCAGATAAATTTGATAAATTTACTTCTCTATTTAAAATATGTGGCATTATATCTAAATATACATTTGGTATTTATCTAACGCATTGGTTTGTTATCAAAGCAATTTATGATACCAAATTTATTCCTACAGATAATGTTTATTTTATTACTGTAGGTGCTGTTTGTGTCTTTTCTGTATGTTTATTGTTAACTTGGCTTATTAAGCATATTCCATATATAAAAAAACTTATTCCTGATTAATTATTTTTATTATTAGTGTAATTTTTAAGATTAAGAGAATATAATGCAAAACAAAAAATAAGAATATTATATCTAGATATTCTTAATATACTAGTTTGTTTTGCAGTAATAATGTTAGATCATAATGGTATTGTGCATAATTATGATATTCATACATCTACATGGAAACAAGCTTTAGCGTTTGAGGTTCTCTTTTATTGGGCAGTTCCTGTTTTCTTTATGCTTACAGGTGCGGCACTATAGAGAAAAATATAGTACAGTTGAATTCTTCAAAAAGAGAGTCGCTAAAACATTCTTTCCTTTCATATTTTTTAGCTTATTGTTGTCTATTTATTTTTATCTTTTAGGACAATTTAATATAACTGGCATGAAAGACTGGATTAGTCCTGTTTTTATAACAAGGATTCCAGAAGGTTGGGCATATTAGTTCTTTATACCTCTCTTTGCTTTATATACGTTGATTCCGGTTCTTTCGCACTTGAAAGATAATAAGAGTATTTTACTCTATATAATCATTGCTATTTTTATCACGCACTCTTGTCTTCCTATGTTATTTCAAATTATAGGGATTCAATATAATTGGGATATATCCTTTCCTATGAATGGATATGTGATGTTTCTCTTAATTGGCTTCTTGCTATCTGAAATACATTTATCTAAACGAGTTAGAATTACTTTTTATATATTAGGCATCTTAGGTGCCATTATAAGATATTGTGGTACAGTTTATTATTCGACTATAAATAATAATTTAGATAGAATATTATTTAGTTATACGCAATTTCATTCTGTGTTCTTAGCAGTTTCTATTTTTATTCTTATTAAAGAAATTTCTGTTTATGTAGAAAATGGAGAAATTATACGTATAGTAAAAGCACTTTCTTCTTGTAGCTTTGGTATATATCTAATACATGTGTTTATGATGTATAAGGTAGAATTACCTATTTTAGGTATAGAGGCAGATAATGTTTATTGGACATTCTTTGGTGCTTTTCTTACATATTTTGCATGTTTTTCTATTGTGTTCTTAATTAAGTCTAGAATCTGTGGAGGGGATAATCCCCTCTCATTATTAGATTAAATACTATTTTTTCTTTTTATTATAATGTTTTAGTTGATTGTTTTTATTCTATCAATATCATTTATACTTACCTCTGTTTCAAACTGATCCTCTATTAATATGCAAAAAATCGTAATCACAGGCGGTGCAGGCTTTATTGGTTCTGCGGTAGTTCGCCATATTATTGAAAACACTCAAGACAGCGTAGTTAACGTAGATAAATTAACCTATGCAGGGAATTTAGAATCTCTCGAATCCGTGGAAAATAACCCACGCTATGCCTTTGAACAAGTGGATATTTGTGATGCAAAAGCACTTGCTCGTGTCTTTGAACAACACCAGCCCGATGCAGTCATGCACTTAGCGGCAGAAAGCCACGTTGACCGTTCTATTGATGGATCTGCAGCGTTTATTGAGACTAATATAGTTGGTACTTACACCTTATTAGAAACAGCTCGTGCCTATTGGAATGGTTTAAGTGATGAGAAAAAAGCGGCATTCCGTTTCCACCATATTTCTACAGATGAAGTGTATGGGGATTTATCCCTTTCTGCTCCCGCCTTTACTGAATATTCTCCTTATCATCCGAGTAGTCCTTATTCTGCCTCAAAAGCAGCAAGTGATCATTTGGTACAGGCTTGGCATCGTACTTATGGTTTGCCGGTGATTATCACAAACAGTTCCAATAACTATGGAGCTTATCAACATGCTGAAAAACTCATTCCTTTAATGATTTCAAATGCGATAGAGGGAAAGTCTTTGCCAATTTATGGTGATGGGCAGCAAATTCGTGATTGGTTATTTGTGGAAGATCATGTTCAAGCTTTATATTTAGTTTTAACAAAAGGTCGAGTCGGAGAAAACTATAATATCGGTGGAAATTGTGAAAAAACAAACCTTGAAGTGGTTAAAACAATTTGCCAATTACTCGAAGAACTTGCGCCAAATAAGCCTAATCATATTAAGTATTACGAAGATTTAATTACTTTTGTAAAAGACCGACCTGGTCACGATGTGCGATATTCATTGGATTGTTCTAAAATTCATGCAGAATTAGGTTGGCAACCACAAATAACCTTTGAACAAGGACTTCGTCAGACGGTAAAATGGCACCTAGAGAATAATAGATAAATAAAGGAGAAAAACCACATGCAAATTACATTATCAACGGCTCCCGCTTCGGAGAGTTGGGGCAAAAATGCCATTTTAAGTTTTAATCAAGATCAAGCCGTTATTCATCTTAAAGATGATGAAAAATCTAACCTTGTTTTAGTTCAAAAAGCTGCACGTAAGTTACGTGGACAAGGCATTAAAGATGTTGAACTTGTGGGGGATGCATGGGAGTTAGAAAATTGCTGGGCATTTTATCAAGGTTTTTACTCGGCGAAGCAGGATTATTCGATTGAATTTCCTCATTTAGATGATGAGCCACAAGATGAATTATTAGCGCGTATTGAATGCGGCGATTTTGTGCGTGGAATTATTAATGAACCAGCCGAAACACTCACGCCAGTTAAATTAGCCGAACGCGCGGCTGAGTTTATTTCTAAACAAGCCGAAAATTATGCCGATAAAAGTGCGGTCAGTTTTCAGATCATTTCTGGGGAAGCGTTAAAAGAGCAAGGTTACCACGGGATCTTTACTGTGGGCCGTGGTTCTATTAATCCGCCCGCTATGTTGCAATTAGATTTTAATCCGACTAATGACCCAAATGCGCCTGTATTAGCGTGCTTGGTTGGTAAAGGTATTACTTTTGATAGTGGTGGTTATAGCATCAAGCCAAGTGATGGCATGAGCACCATGCGTACCGATATGGGTGGCGCTGGGTTATTAACGGGGGCATTAGGATTTGCGATTGCGCACGGTTTAAATCAACGAGTAAAACTCTATCTATGCTGTGCGGAAAACTTGGTGAGCGGTAATGCGTTTAAATTGGGTGATATCATCACGTATAAAAATGGTGTAACCGCTGAAATTCTAAATACTGATGCGGAAGGCCGTTTAGTATTGGCGGATGGCTTAATTGAAGCCGATAGTCAAAATCCACAATTTATTGTCGATTGTGCAACCTTAACCGGTGCAGCGAAAGTGGCAGTCGGTAATGATTACCACAGCGTGCTTTCTATGGATGATGCGTTGGTAAATAGCCTATTTCAAGCTGCCAAAGAAGAAAATGAACCGTTCTGGCGTTTACCTTTCGAAGAATTTCATCGTAGCCAAATTACCTCTTCTTTTGCGGATATTGCAAATACAGGTACAGCGCCGGTTGTCGCGGGCGCAAGTACTGCAACGGCATTTTTATCGTATTTTGTGAAAAATTATCAACAACGTTGGTTACATATTGATTGTTCGGCCACTTATCGTAAATCAGGTAGTGATTTATGGGCGGTTGGCGCAACCGGAATTGGTGTGAAAACTTTAGCAAATTTATTAGTAACTAAAGCAAGTTAAGTAGGATTTTATGGTAGAACGTACTTTTTCAATTATTAAACCTGATGCAGTAAAGCGTCATTTAATTGGTGCTATTTTAGGGCGTTTTGAAGCACAGGGATTCCGTGTCGTTGCGCTTAAAATGGTGCAGTTAACCAAAGAACAAGCGGAAGGTTTCTATGCGGAACACCAAGGTAAACCATTTTTTGAACCGTTGGTGGAGTATATGCTCTCTGGCCCGATAGTGGTTTCTGTATTGGAAAAAGAAAATGCCGTAAAAGATTACCGCACTTTAATCGGGGCAACGAATCCGGCTGAGGCGGCAGAAGGCACTATCCGCAAAGACTTCGCGTTAAGCCAGCGAGAAAACTCTGTTCATGGTTCTGATAGCGTTGAAAGCGCAAAACGAGAAATTGCTTATTTCTTCGTAGATTCAGAAATCCAGCCATAATTCATTTCTATAAAAAGCACTTAGTGAATCGCTAAGTGCTTTTATTTTTATTGCTTTTCAATTTTTGAGATAGTCTTTTTTATTGGATTAATTTCAGCTCGAATGTGAAAGGCTTTCGCTAAATTCTCCGCATTTAACACGGCTTGCGTTTCACCTACAGCTAACAGTTTTCCTTTATCTAATAGAACAATTTCATCACAAAATTGATAAGCCAATGAAAGGTGATGAATGGCAACAACACACGTATGTTGCGGTGTGAGTGATTGAAGCTGTTCCATCATATCAATTTGATAATAAGGGTCGAGTGGCGCAATCGGCTCATCAACCAATAAAACAGGGGATTCTTTAATACAGCAACGAGCGAGTTGTACACGTGCTTTCTCGCCACCTGAAAGTTGTTGAAATGGCTTATCGAGTAAATGCGTTACCGCAAATTTTTCTGAAAACGCTTGAATTTTTGACCGCTCTTTTTCTTTTGGTAAGGTCGCAGCTAAACCTAATGCAATCACATCATAAACGGATAAATCCCAATGAATTTGCGTATTTTGTGCAAGATAAGCAATGTATTGGCTTTTTTCGGGAGCATTCATTTTGCTTAATGGTTGATTATCGAACCAAACCTCCCCTTGTTTGAGGGGTAAGATACCCGCAATGGTTTTCAATAAGGTAGATTTTCCCGCACCATTGGCGCCCATAATGCCAATCAATTTACCTGATGGAAGCGTGCAGTTGATGTCATTTAAGCAATAGGATTGGGTGAGTTTTTCAATTCTAATCATAGATTTTTCTCTGTTGCGTTAATAACATCCAAATCAAGCAAGGGGCACCGATAAGTGCGGTCAATGTCCCGATGTAAATATGTGAGAACAACGGGATATATAAAATGGCTAAATCGGCCAGTAACAGCAATAATGCCCCGATTAATGCACTGGTGAGGTAAAGCTGTGATGGGCGAGCTTTCAGTAAGATACGGGCAAAGTGTGGCGCGATTAAGCCGATAAAACCGATGGTGCCGGTTTGTGGAATGGTTGCCCCCACTAATAAAGCCACACCAAAGGTGCTGATGAAAAAGCTACGTTTTGGATCAACCCCCATGGTGCTCGCAGTTTCTTCACCAAAGGTGAGTAAATCTAAGTATCGACGAGTGTGGTATAAGCAGAAAACCCCTGCCAGAACAATCGGGAGTGAAATAAGCAGGGTATCTAATTTTGCCCACATCAACGAGCCTTGTAACCAACGATAAAGTTCAGCTAATGCCCATGGGCTTTCCGCGTTGGAGAGCAATAATGCGATTGCTGACCCAAGCAACATATTGACTGCTAAACCGCTTAGAATCATCATCGTGGTGCCGTAGTTTTTAGCGATCAAATACACGATGAAAAAGCTTAAAAGCGCACCAATTACACCTCCAGCTAAGAGTAATGAAAATGGTACGGCAAAATAATAAAGGATAAATACACTAGCTGCTGTTGCGCCAGCGCTACTGCCGAGTAAGCCCGGGCTCGCCAATGGATTTTGGAAAATGCCTTGCATCGCATTGCCCGCTATTGCTAGGCTAGCGCCTGTCAATAAAGCTAAACCAATGCGTGGAAAACGAATATCCCACAGTACCATCGAGCGCATGTCAGTGAGAATGCCATCCGCATTTTTGAGATGGGCAAAGTCGCCTAGTTGATGATAAATCGCAAAGCCGCTAATCAACAGCAACGTGAAGAAAAGTGCGGTATTTAATTTTAGTGTTTTGGTCAATGATCAATTTCCTATGTAATCCAAATATCATTTGTTAATTTGATTTTGTCAAATCTCCCCTAACCCCTCTTTGCTAAAGAGGGTGATTATAGTGTAGGGACTTATAATTCTGATGGTTTATTCTAATCATTTATACATAAAGATATATAAATATGTCATCTAGAGTTAATTTAATAATGGAATTCCCCCCATTTAGCAAAGAGGGATTAGGGGAGATTTGTCAGCTACATTATTTTAATTGTTGATAAATCTTCTCTGCCCCTTGCCACACGCCATGATCGAAGCAATAAGTATATTTCATAGGGATGCTGACAAGCGGTTGGTTTTTGAAAAAATCTTGCAACATAGGGTGTTGTAGCAATTCGGCTTGTGCATTGTAACCTCGTTTGTCAGTCAGTGAAATGAGCACATTCGGTTGGCTTAAAATCACTTTTTCTAACGAGAAATTTTGTGCGGTAAGTGGCGTTTTTAACGGGGTTAATCCGAGTAAACTTAACAGCACGGGATATTGCGGATAATAACTTTCTACCACACCAGTTTCTGACAAAATCAGTGTATCAGTAAGCGGTCGATTTAAGTGAAAGTTTTGCGATTTGAGTTTTGTTACTAAATCAGCCGCTTTTTGCTCATTACCCAGTTGTTTGCCTAAGTCTAGAATCAACGTAAATAATTCATCTGGCGTTTGTGGGCTGTCGTTAATGGGAATAATCTTCACATTGAGTTTTTTCAGCTCTGCGACTAATTGTGGATAAAAGGTTTCGTTAATCAGAATCGTTTTATCCAAATAGGGCAATAATTCCGTTAATTGCGGTTCTAGCACAGGTTTATCGGTATTGATTTTGTCTAACATCATCAACGGTTTTTTCGAATAAGGCGATTGAGCAGCAATTTGCGAAGGCTCAGCCAGTTCGATAAGCAGTCGGTCACTGCAAAGCGTAAGCGAGACAAATTGTTCCGAAGCCTGAGCGGTAAACGGAAGGAAAAGTGCGGTTAAAATTAAGCGAGTTTTTTGCATATAGATAATGATACGCTACGCCATCAATAATGTAAAAAAGGCGTGCTAAGCACGCCCTTGTTAGTGGGTAATAATTAGAACGATCCTTTCAACCCAACGTAAACATTACGTCCTTCTTGGCCATAGCCCAGTACGTTTTCGTATTTTTTATTGAATACGTTGTTAAGGTTTGCGTAAATCGTCAAGCTATCGGCCACTTTATAGTTCACGCCTAAGTTTGCCAAGGTGTAAGATGGCAATTTCACTTTATGCGTGCTGTAAGTTGGTGAATAGTAGGTGTCCATGCGTTTGCCTGTGTAAGATACATTTACATCTGTACCCAATTTTTCAGTGATTTGGTATGCTAAGCCTGCGTTCGCTAAATGTTTTGGACGACGTGCTAATTCAGCGCCTTTGCTGTCTCGGGTTTGAGTATAGGTGTAGTTTGCATAAGCGGTTAATGCATCGGTGATTTTACCGTTGTAAGCCACTTCAACACCTTTCACTTTGCTTTTACCTTCAAGGTTTACTGCACGGCTTGCATAAGTGGTAAAGTTGATTACTTCGCTGCTAATCGCGTTTTTCACGTTGCGAGCGAAATAAGTCACATCAAAGCTGTGACGACCATCATTGGTTTCAAATAAGAAACCAACATCGCCACCTAAACTTTTCTCTGGTTGTAAATTCGGGTTGCCGATATAGCGCGCGTTGTAACCGTAGTATTCAGTGATCGTCGGGTTTTGAATCGCTGAACCGAAACTTGCGTGTGCTTTCACGTTATTGTGTAAACGGTAAGCGCCTGCGATACGGCCAGTCCATGAATTTTCGTATTCAGAGCTATCAGTGTAACGACCACTAATATTTAAACTATGATCTGCATCGTGCAATAAGCGATATTCTGCCGCTAAGCTTTTCTCAACAAGTTTTTTATTGCCAGCATTGTTGAAATAAGATGAGTTGAAATCTGTTTTTTGATAGTCAGTTAAGAAGCTTAAACCTTGCGTGAGAGTGCCTTCACGATCGAAATTGACGTCTAATTGATAGTTTGCGTTGAGTTTTTTCGCATCATAAGCCGATGTGTAGCCAACGGTATCGCTGTCAGTTTTGATATGGCTTACACCAACCTTGTGTTTAAGTAATTCATCATCATTACCTAAGAAGCCACTTAATTTGAATAAGGTTTCACGTGTGCGAGTGTAGTGGCCTTTTTCATCCGTTGCGCTGTTATCAAAGTTTGCAGTTTGGCTGCTGTGAGAGGTTAAGAAATCAAAACCTTTTTGGTTATCGTCATAGCCAAAACGAAGAGAGGCGTTATCACGGTGGAATTTATCGCGTTCGCTTGAACCACCAGTACTTACCGCTGTGCCATCTTGCGCAGTGTAGTTAAAGCGGTTTTTGCTGAGTGCTGAAATGCCTTTGGTGTGGTGACTGTCGCCATGTAAAGCATAATAGAAATTGTTGTTTGTGCCTGAAAGGGTTAATGAACCATCCACTGTTCGATTCGAGCCTGTGCCAAAATCGTAATCAACGTTGAAGGTTTTGCCTTTTTCTAAGCCTTTTTTCGTGGTGATATAAATCACACCACCCATCGCATCACTTCCCCAAAGAGCTGATTGCTCCCCGCGCAATACTTCGATGCGGTCAATATTGCTTAATGCTAAGCCACCGAAATCAAAGCCATAACCAGAAACTGGGTTCACTTTCACGCCATCAATAATCACTGCAGTGTGGTTTGCATCCGCACCACGTAAGAATACATTAGTTAATGTGCCACGACCGCCTGAAGTACTTACGGCTAAACTCGGTACCGTTTTCAATACGTCACTGACATAAGTCGCACCACGTTGTGCAAAATCTTTTTCAGTTAAAACAGTAACAGATGAGGCGGTTTGATGAAGGCTAGTTGGCGTGGCTGATGCAGAATAGACGTTAATCACATCTAATTTTGTCACGTCTTCAGCCGCCGCTAATGCTGGAATTGCTAATAAAATCGCTGAAGTAATCATATTTTTTTTCATTGTAGAATCCTTAGGATAAAAGTCTGTATAAAAGCGCCAGCAGTTTACACATTTGAGGCTTGGCAAGCAAACCTATCATGATGAAAATAACTCATCATGAAAATGAATGAAATTTAAGAGAAATAAAAAATTTAAGGATTTTTCTGACCGCACTTTTTCGCCTTTATCCGCCTTATAGTTTCAAGTATAATGCCTGTATTTTTCATCACATTGTTATTAAAAAAATTATGAGTACAAAATTCAACGTAAAAACATTCCAAGGCATGATTTTAGCCTTGCAAGAATATTGGGCAAATCAAGGTTGTACCGTTGTGCAACCTTTTGATATGGAAGTGGGCGCAGGAACCTCTCACCCAATGACTGCATTACGCGCATTAGGCCCTGAGCCGATGGCATTTGCTTATGTGCAACCTTCACGTCGTCCGACAGATGGTCGTTATGGCGAAAACCCAAACCGCTTACAACATTACTACCAATTCCAAGTGGTGATTAAACCGTCTCCAGATAATATTCAAGAACTCTATTTAGGTTCCCTTGAAATGCTCGGTTTTGATCCAACACAAAACGACATTCGTTTCGTAGAAGATAACTGGGAAAACCCAACCTTAGGTGCTTGGGGTTTAGGCTGGGAAGTGTGGTTAAACGGTATGGAAGTCACTCAATTTACCTATTTCCAACAAGTGGGTGGCTTAGAATGTAAACCCGTAACAGGTGAAGTGACCTACGGTTTAGAGCGTTTAGCCATGTACATTCAAGGCGTAGATTCTGTGTATGACTTAGTTTGGTCTGACGGCCCGCTTGGCAAAACCACTTACGGTGATGTGTTCCATCAAAACGAAGTTGAACAATCCACGTACAACTTTGAATATGCGGATACCGATTTCTTATTCTACTGCTTTGATCAATACGAAAAAGAAGCGAAAAGTTTATTAGAATTAGAACGTCCGTTACCATTACCGGCTTATGAGCGCATTTTGAAAGCAGCACACAGCTTTAACTTATTAGATGCACGTAAAGCAATTTCGGTAACAGAACGTCAACGCTATATTTTACGCATTCGTGCATTAACTAAAGGCGTGGCGGAAGCGTACTATGCGAGCCGTGAAGCCCTAGGTTTCCCTGGTTGTAAAAAATAAGGCAAAAAACGACCGCACTTTAAGCATTAACCCAACGATATAAGGAGAAAATGATGAAAGATTTTCAATACCCAGACGATATCTACACGGAACCAGAAATTGATCCTAATACGCTTGCGAATTTAGGCCCATTGGCTAGATTAGCGGGTGTTTGGGAAGGTAAGCGTGGTGTGGATATCAACCCGAAAGCAGAAGGACCAGAAAAAGATCCTTATATCGAACGTTACGAAGCTCATCCAACTGATGGTCAACCCAATGGTCCGCAACTCTATTATGGATTACGTTATCACACTCATATTGTTGAGCCAGACGAAGTGGAAACCTTCCACGATCAAGTGGGCTATTGGTTATGGGAACCTGAAACAGGCAATATTTTATTAACTGGTAGCATTCCACGCGGCCAAACGTTTATTGCTGTCGGTAATGCACCGGCTGATGCGAAAGAGTTTACGGTAAAAGCAGTACGCGGTTCACTAACAAACGGTATTATTTCGAATCCGTTCTTGGAGCGTTCATTTACCACGGAAAGTTTTGAAATGACGGTGAAATTCCATGATGATGGCACTTGGTCATACGATCAAACCACCATCCTGATTATCCCGAATTATGATGCGCCATTTGAACATCGCGATCGTAACCGCTTAACTAAAATTGGCGAACCGAAATTGAACCCAACTGCGGCAGCAGAACAAGAAGGTGAATAATGAAACCCATTCTTTATTATGCGGCAGATTGCCCAGATACAGCGCCATTTGTCGCAGAGTTAAAACGCTTAGGCGTGAATTATGAGGCGGTGGAAGTATTATCTTCCATTCCAAACTTGAAACAATGGTTGCGTTTGCGTGATCGTCACGCCGCATTTGATGATGCAAAAGCACAAGGCTATGCAGGCTTTCCGGCATTATTGTTAGATGATGATCGTGTTATTTTAGATGAAGCCAAATTAAAAGAGATTTTTTAAAGTAATGAAGAAAGTCAGTTTTTTGCAATTTTTATTTAGAATTGGTGATGACTATTTAATGTTTTTGCGAAATTTAACACCCGCTGTGTTGTTTTTATCACTCGCGTTATTTATGTATTCTGAGCTGAATTGGACACATTGGGCGTGGAGTAATGTGCTAGTGCTGTTTTTAAGTTTGGCTTCAGGATTCATTGCACTCAGTGTAATAGCAATCAATACTGTCGCTTTTGTACACAAGATTCTGAAAACCTTAAGAGCATTAAGCGGAGAGAGTGAACTTGATGAAAATATTGGTACGCTCGCATTATTTAAAATGCTCTGGGTGGAGAGCAACAGTAAACAACTAATCTTTTTTGCGGTAGTCAATATTGTTGCAGTATTTATGGTGTTAGTTTACGGCACCAAATATGCCTTGAATTTTTATAGCTCAATTTCAACATTAAATGATTAAGTCTCGAATATGAAAAAAATAACCCTAAAATTCACCGCACTTTTGCTTGGCTCAGCTTTAGCAAGTAGTGCGTTTGCAACAGAAAATGGTCAAACTTCCTCAAGTTCTGATTATGAATTAGAGAAAGTATTGATTTTCAGCCGACACGGATTGCGTTCACCAGTGGAAAAAGATCCGCAAGAAATGGCGAAATATTCCCCTTATGAATGGGCAAAATGGAATGTACCATCTGGCTATCTCACTGCAAAAGGGACGGTGCTAGAAACCTATTTCGGACAGTATTTAGGTCAATGGCTTGCAGATAAAGGGTTATTAACAACGGAACGTTGTGCATCGGGTGAAGGTATTTTCGCTTATGCAAATGGTGTACAACGCACCATTGCAACAGGGCAAGCGATTGTTTCTGGTGCATTTGCGGGCTGTAATGTTCAACTGCAACATCACGGTAAAATTGGTTTAGAAAAAGATCCGATTTTTAAAACGCAAGCGCATAATCCAAGCAAAGCCTTGATTGAATCTGCAAAAAATAACGTTGATTTAACCGCTTTACAGCAAAAATTAGCGCCAAATTATGCACTATTGAGTGAAATCATTGATTACAAAAACTCACCAAATTGCTTACAAAAAGGCGAGTGTGATTTAGGTGGAAAAGTCGGTGAATACAGTATTAAAGACGGCAAGTCAGTCAAGATTACTGGTTCTATCAGCACCGGAAAGAAAATTGTCAGTGCATTATTACTCGCGCATTATGTGGGCAAGCCTGATTCAGAAATCGCAAACGGCCGTGTGGATAGCCAAGAAAAATGGCGTGCAATTAACGAAATTAAAAACGAATATTACCGCACGTTATTTAAAAATAATGAAGCGTTAGCACAAAATGCATCATACCCGCTATTGGCATTTATTCAGCAACAGCTAAATAGTGAAAACAAAATTAACTTATTGGTTGGACATGATTCTAATATTGTTGCTCTGCTTGCAGCACTAGGTGTTGAACCTTATGAATTAGATGATTCATTGGAAAATATCCCAATCGGTGGCAAGTTACTATTTGAAGTGTGGAAACACAAACCCAGTGGTAAGCTCAAATTTAAGTTGGATTATGTGTATCAAACCACCGATCAGCTGATTAACGTCACGCCACTAAGTTTAGCGACACCACCAAACCAAACGGCATTAACCCTCAAGGGCTGTGAAAAAGATGAACATGGTTTTTGTGATTATGAGCAGTTTCAAAAGGTGTTGAGTGAAGGGATTGAGAACGGTAAGAAATAGCGTTCATGCAACCCTATGAAAAATACTTAAAAGAGAATTCGCAAAAATTGCGAGTGGATCAAACGGATGCGGAAAGAAAGCTATGGCAACGCATCAATCGAGATCAATTATTAAGTTTTCGATTTAATCGACAAAAGCCACTTTTAAGTTATATCGTTGATTTTTATTGTGCGAAAGCAAAGCTGATTATCGAATTAGATGGTAGTCAGCACTATGAACCTGATTATCAGGAAAAAGACGCATTGCGAGATGCAGAATTAAATTCACTTGGTTTCACGGTGATGCGATTTAGCAATGATGAAGTCATGCGTGAAATTGAAAGTGTAGTAGAGCAGATTTATTTGTTTTTAGAGAATGTAAGGACTGATTGAGTATGAGCGTTAAGTAGCTTCGCCAAATCTCCCCTACCCCTCTTTGCTAAAGAGGGGGATTCTTGAGTAAATTGATAGTAACTGGCTCATTTACATTTTAATTTCAATAGAGATTAAATTATCTGCTTTCAAAAAAATGTTAAAGTAAAACATAGATATTTAACTCTGCAAAGATCCAATCCCCTCTTTAGCAAAGAGGGGGTAGGGGAGATTTGGCAGAAGTGACAACGAAGAAAATATAATGAAGCAACATACTTATCAAACTACCGTAGAGTGGGTGGGGAATTTAGGGCGAGGCACATCCTCTTATACTGCGTATGAGCGAGATTTTATTGCTTCGGCATTGAATAAACCTAATATTTTAGGTTCTGCTGATCCTGCTTTTCGTGGTGATAAAACACGTTGGAACCCAGAAGATATGTTATTAGCCTCCATTTCTGCCTGTCATAAATTATGGTATTTACATTTTTGTGCCGTTAATAACATTATTGTGCAAGAATACCGTGATGAAGCAATAGCAATTATGGATGAAGGCAGTTCAGAGCATGCAGGACGTTTTATTTCAGCAACATTAAAACCTCGTGTAAGAATTTCAAGTGAGTCGGATGCTGTTAAGGCATTGGCATTACATGAAAATGCGCATCACGCGTGTTTTATTGCAAATTCACTTAATTTTCCAGTGAAATGTGAAGCTATTATTGAAAAAGATTAAATTAAAATAAAATGGTGCCAAGGTGCACCTTACCAGAGAAAACAAAATGACAACCCAAAACTTCCTAGTAGAAATCGGCACAGAAGAGCTGCCACCAAAAGCTCTCAAAACATTAGCGACCTCTTTTGCGGATAACGTTGAGGCGGAATTAAACCAAGCAGGTTTAGCCTTCGATAAAATCGAATGGTTTGCGGCGCCGCGTCGTTTGGCGGTGAAAGTGTTGAACTTAGCGACACAACAACCAAGCAAAGAAATCGAAAAGCGCGGACCGGCAGTGTCTGCAGCTTTTGATGCGGAAGGTAAGCCAACTAAAGCGGCAGAAGGCTGGGCGCGTGGTTGTGGTATTACTGTTGAACAAGCAGAACGCATTGCAACTGATAAAGGTGAATGGCTCGTTCATCGTGCAAAAATTGAAGGTCAACCGACCAAAAACTTGCTTAATGACATTGTGGCAAATGCGTTGGCGAAATTGCCAATTCCAAAACCAATGCGTTGGGCAGATAAAACCGTGCAATTTATCCGTCCGGTTCACACCGTGACTATGTTGTTAGGTGATGAGTTAATTGAAGGCGAAATTTTAGGTGTGGCAAGTGCTCGCACTATTCGCGGTCACCGTTTCTTAGGTGAAAAAGAATTTGAAATTCAACATGCAGACCAATATCCGCAATTATTGCGTGAAAAAGGTTCTGTAGTAGCAGATTTCAACGAGCGTAAAGCAGAAATCCTTGCAAAATCGCAAGCAAAAGCGACCGCACTTGGCGGCGTGGCTGATATTGAAGAAAGCCTGCTTGAAGAAGTGACTTCGTTGGTGGAATATCCAAATGTTTTAGCGGCAAAATTTGAAGAACGTTTCTTAGCCGTGCCCGCGGAAGCTTTGGTTTACACCATGAAAGGCGACCAAAAATATTTCCCGATTTATGATAAAGACGGCAAATTATTACCGCACTTTATTTTCGTATCGAACATCAACCCAGAAGATCCAACCGCGATTATCGAAGGGAACGAAAAAGTCGTGCGTCCTCGTTTAACCGACGCAGAATTCTTCTTCAAAACCGACTTAAAACAAAAACTGGTTGATCGTTTACCGCGTTTAGAAACCGTGTTGTTCCAACAGCAACTGGGTACATTGAAAGACAAAACTGACCGCATTGAGCAACTGGCAGGCGAAATTGCAAAACAAATCGGTGCAGACGAAGCAAAGGCAAAACGTGCAGGCTTATTGTCGAAATGTGACTTAATGACTAACATGGTATTCGAATTCACCGATACGCAAGGTGTAATGGGCATGCACTATGCTCGTCATGATGGTGAAGATGAAGAAGTCGCAGTGGCATTAAATGAACAATATATGCCTCGCTTTGCCGGTGATGAATTACCAAAATCACTCGTGGCAAGTGCGGTCGCTTTAGCCGATAAATTTGACACTTTAACGGGGATCTTCGGCATCGGCCAAGCACCAAAAGGGAGCGCAGACCCATTTGCATTACGTCGTGCGGCATTAGGTGCATTACGTATTATCGTAGAGAAAAATTTACCACTAGATTTAGAAGATTTAGTGAAAAAATCAGCCGCACTTTTCGGTGATAAACTCACGAACCAAAACGTGGTTGCTGATGTGGTGGACTTCATGCTCGGTCGTTTCCGTGCATGGTATCAAGATGACGGCATTGCAGTGGATGTGATTCAAGCAGTATTGGCACGTCGTCCAACTCGCCCTGCTGATTTTGATGCGCGCGTGCGTGCGGTTTCACACTTCCGTACTTTAGATTCAGCGGAAGCGTTAGCAGCAGCAAATAAACGTGTAAGCAACATCTTAGCCAAAGCAGATGCTGCAATTGGCGAGATCAATTTGACCGCTTGCGTAGAGCCAGCAGAAAAAGCCCTTGCTGAAGCCGTACTTGCATTACGCACTGAAGTTCAACCGCTTATCGCACAAGGTGATTACACCTCTGTGTTAGATAAATTAGCGAACTTACGCGCACCGGTAGACAGTTTCTTTGATAACGTGATGGTAAATGCTGAAGATCCAGTATTACGCCAAAACCGCTTAGCGATTTTAAATACGTTGCAAGGGTTATTCTTACAAGTAGCTGATATTTCAGTGCTTCAATAATGATAAAAAGGGATGGTCGATTTTTCATCAATCATCCCTTCTTTTATAGACTTCAAGTGATTATTTCTCTATAATCACCGCACTTTCCCCCCTTAGCTCAGTCGGTTAGAGCAGGCGACTCATAATCGCTTGGTCACTGGTTCAAGTCCGGTAGGGGGGACCATTCTCAGAGATCGCATTAGGCGGTCTTTTTTATTGCCTTTTTCTACTGCGTTTTTAGGCGTTATATCCTTTCAATAATTCAGCCCAATTTTCTTTATTGAATTGAATATTCATTCTGCCGACTTCTTTGACAAAAGAGCGGTGTAATCTTTCTAGGTTGCCTTGTTTCCAAAAATCGCCTGATTTTTGACCGCACTTATCGAAATCAATAAGCCAACACTTTTGTTCATTTTCGAGTTGTTGAACGAGAATATTATGGGCGTTGAGATCGGTATGACAAATTTGTAAATCATGTAACTGACGAATTAATTTACCAATGGCTTGCCAGATGTCATTCGGCAGTTGCTGTGTTTGTAAAAGTGCGGTCAGATCTTGGGCATTTTCGATTTTTTCAATCAAGATATCTGCTTGGTAGCAAATCCCTAATTTGCCTTTTTTAACTCGTGCAGCGATCGGTTTGGGTACAGCAATACCTGCTTGATAAAGTTGATTTAAAAGCTGAAATTCCGCCACGCTGCGAGTTTCAGTCAATGATTGAAAACGATAGCGATCTTTGTTGAATTTTCCCCATAAACCACCGCGATAATAATGACGAAGAGCAGTGTTTATACCAAACAGAACTTTTGTATTCAGAAAGTAGGTTGTGCCGCGTCCTTTGGCTGAACCGGTAATACGTTGTTGTTTTTCCCAAAAAGCCGATTCAAAAAATGAAGCGGGCTCAGTTGGTTTTTCCGTGAGATTAAAAAGAAAGAATTGATTATCTTGTTGGAATTCAAGCATTTTAGTTGAACCGAATAATAGAAAATACCCTCATTCTACTTTAAAATAGACGGAAATTAAATGCGCGAGGAATTCAAATGTCCCATTCTCCCCTTTTTACCTCTTCCCCTAAATCACTTTGTATTTTACGTTTGTCTGCGGTGGGTGATGTTTGCCATGCACTTGCTGTGGTGCAGCATATTCAACGTCATTGGCCGCAAACGAAATTAACGTGGATTGTGGGTAAAACAGAAATGGGTCTGCTTTCTGGTATTGAAGGCGTGGAACTTGTTTCTTATGATAAAAAGAGCGGTTGGAAAGGCGTGTGGAATTTATGGATGTTTTTGAAAAATAATCAATTTGATGCGCTTTTGAATATGCAGACAGCATTTCGTGCATCTATCATATCTCTTGGTATTCAAGCGAAATATAAAATTGGGTTTGGCAAAAAACGTTCTCGAGAAGGGCAGTGGTTATTTGTGAATCGTCGAGTTCAAGATCCTGAAACGCCTCACGTATTAGATGGTTTTATGGCTTTTGCGGATTATCTTGGTGTACCACCGGCGGAAATGCTTTCTTGGCAATTGGCAATTTCTGATTCAGATCGAGAATATGCTAAACAGTTCATTGATCCAACGCGTAAAAATCTGATTATTTCTCCTTGCTCTAGTAAAGCCGAGAAAGATTGGTTGGTGGAGCGTTATGCGGAAGTGGCAAATATTGCTCATCAACATAATGTGAATGTAATTTTTTGCAGCTCACCGGCAAAACGCGAATTAGAAATGGTGAAAAAAATTACCGCACTTTGTGATTTTCAACCAGTTGATGCTTCAGGAAAAACCAGTTTAAAACAACTTGCCGCATTAATTCATCAAGCAAATTTAGTGATCTCGCCTGATTCTGGTCCTGCTCATATCGCCACTACTCAAGGTACGCCAGTGATTGGATTGTATGCTTACCACAATCCATTGCGCACTGCGCCTTATCATAATCTGGATAATGTGGTGTCGGTATATGAAGAAAATGTGCAAAAAGAACAAGGAAAACCTTCAAGCGAATTGCCTTGGGTGACCAAATTAAAAGGTAAAAATTTAATGGCTGAAATTCAGGTAGAGCAAGTGGTGGCTCAGATGAGAGCTTTGAATTTATTTTAAAGTGCGGTCAATTTTAGAGATAAAAAAAAGCCCTCAAATGAGGGCTAAAAGAATCATAAAGTTCCTTGCGAATTATTCGCCTTTTTGTACGTTGTAAGCTTCTAATGCACGAAGAGAGTAAGTGTAAGCTGCACCTGCATTTAATGCGATAGACATCGCTAATGCTGCTGCCACTTCTTCTTCAGTTGCACCTGCTTTCACCGCTTCATCAGCGTGCACACCAATGCAGCTTTCACAACGTGTTGTTACGGCAACGGCTAATGCAATTAATTCACGGGTTTTGGCATCTAATACGTTACCTTCTGCTGCAGCTGCACCTAATGCGCCGTAAGCTTGTAACATTTTAGGGTATTTTTTACCTAATGCACCGAATGATTTTTTAACGTGTGCTACATCATTTTTCCAATCTGCAAACATAGTTTTTCTCCTTAAATTTAGTACAAATTTCGAGAGGAATTATAAGCAGATTAGCGTATGATACTTGTCAAATTGTCTTAACTTTTAGACGGAAAATCTCACAATGGATTATTTAGATAAATTAACACAGCTGGCGCAAGTGCGCGGGGAAATCAATATTCGCTGCTTGTTTCAAGGGGATTGGCAAGTTGAACATCAGCCAGATACGGCGGAATATCAAGGTTTATTTCATTTAATCGAGCAAGGTGAGTGCTGGGTAACCTTTGCGGGAAAACAGTTTCATTTAAAAAAAGGTGATCTCTTTTTTCTCCCTCAAAATCGACCGCACTTTTTGGGTAGCTCTCAACAAAAAAGAGAGAATAGCCTACAGAGAGCGCAATCAAATGCCCTTTTTAATGTTCATCAAATAGGAGCAGGTACGCCCGATCTGAAGATGTTTTGTGGGGCATTTTATTACCAAAAACCGTCATTATTAATTGATTCGTTACCAGATTATTTGCATCTTTCGCTACAAAATACACCAGTGCAGCCTTTGGTTTCGCTTTTTTTACAAGAAGCCGAGAAACCGGAGCAAGGCACAAAATCCGTGATAGATGCGCTATCAAATGTGTTGTTTATTTATATTTTGCGTCATGCTCAGCAAATAGGTTTGCTCAATCAAGGCTTATTAGCCGCATTGCAGGATAAAAGACTGAATCAAGTCCTTGAAAAAATCCTGTTTTCACCTCAATTAGATTGGCATATTGAGCAATTAGCAGAGCTGGCATCCATGTCTCGTGCGACCTTTATGCGGATCTTTCAACAGCAATTAGGGATGCCCCCAGGAAAATTTCTCACACAAGTGCGGTTAGAAATGGCGGCCGTTTTGTTGAAAAATACGCAAAAGACCATTTTAGCGATTGCTCTTGAAATAGGGTATCAATCAGAAGCGCATTTTAGTAAGGCGTTTAAAGCAATTTATGGGCTTTCACCGAGCCAATTTCGCAAAATCTAGCCCATCGTTTAAAACTTGCGTTATAATGACCGCACTTTAGGCGGCGCTGTCGCCTTTAATTTTTTAAGGTATTGTTATGTTTAATAAAATATTTTCATGGTTTGAAAACCGTTTAAATCCTTATCCGGAAAGCAATCCAACAACGCCTGAAAAAGGCTTGTTCCGTTTTATTTGGTCAAGCATTGATGGTATGAAGGGCTGGATCTTTTTGCTCGCGGTATTGACGGTCGGTACTGGGGTAATGGAAGCCTTGCTTTTCCAATTTATGGGGTTGTTGGTGGATTGGCTGGGGGCTTATACGCCAACCACGCTTTGGCAAGAAAAAGGGCATTTGCTCGCAGGTATGACAGCTTTACTTATTTTCAGTATTGTATGGTCATTTGTTGGTGTGAATGTACGCTTACAAACGTTACAAGGGGTGTTTCCAATGCGTTTGCGTTGGAATTTCCACCGTTTGATGTTAGGCCAAAGCTTAAGTTTCTACCAAGATGAATTTGCAGGTCGTGTATCGGCAAAAGTGATGCAAACCGCCCTTGCAGTGCGTGATACGGTGATGACCATTGCGGATATGTTGGTGTATGTTGCCGTATATTTTATTACTTCAGGTTTGGTGCTTGCGGCTTTAGATACCTGGTTTTTAGTGCCGTTTTTCTTATGGATTGTGGCATTTGTGACTATTTTACGTTTGCTTATTCCTCGTTTAGCGAAAACCGCACAACGACAAGCTGATGCGCGATCTTTAATGACAGGACGTATTACGGATGCTTATTCAAATATTGCAACAGTGAAACTATTTTCACATGATGCGAGAGAAGCGAATTATGCAAAACGTTCCATGGAAGAATTTATGGTCACCGTGCATGCACAGATGCGTTTGGCGAGTTCATTAGATACCTTAACTTACGCAACCAATATTTTCTTAACGTTAAGCACCGCAATTTTAGGTGTGGTGTTGTGGCAAAACGGTCAAGTTGGTGTCGGGGCGGTGGCGACTGCAACTGCGATGGCGTTACGTGTAAATGGCCTTTCTCGTTGGATTATGTGGGAATCAGCACGTTTATTTGAAAATATCGGGACAGTGAATGATGGTATGGCAACGCTAACCAAACCGCATACCATTGTTGATAAGCCAAATTGTGTTGCATTAGAAGTAAAACAAGGTGAAATCAAATTTAACAATGTTTCGTTTGCCTATGATTCAAATAAATCGTTACTTAACCATTTTAATCTCACCATCAAACCGGGTGAAAAAGTAGGCTTAATTGGTCGTTCCGGTGCGGGCAAATCAACCATTGTGAATTTGCTTCTACGTTTCTACGAAGCGCAAG
This sequence comes from Haemophilus parainfluenzae, assembly GCF_900638025.1. Lineage (NCBI taxonomy): Bacteria > Pseudomonadati > Pseudomonadota > Gammaproteobacteria > Pasteurellales > Pasteurellaceae > Parahaemophilus > Parahaemophilus parainfluenzae. Next base: position 221,051 of record NZ_LR134481.1, on the reverse strand, counting down.
AAGGTTCAATTACCATTGATGGTCAAAATGTTTTAGATGTAAGCCAAGAAAGCCTTCGTAGTCAGATTGGTCTTGTAACACAAGATACCTCGCTTTTACACCGCTCTGTTCGCGATAATATTATTTATGGTCGTCCAACTGCGACGGACGAAGAAATGATAAATGCAGCTAAACGTGCGGAAGCGGTAGACTTCATCCCTTATCTCAGCGATGCACAAGGTAGAAAAGGCTATGATGCTCATGTTGGTGAACGTGGGGTGAAACTATCTGGAGGTCAACGTCAACGTATAGCTATTGCGCGTGTCATGTTAAAAGATGCGCCAATTTTACTGTTGGATGAAGCGACCAGTGCGCTAGACTCTGAAGTAGAAGTGGCGATCCAAGAAAGTTTAGACAAGATGATGGAAAATAAAACAGTTATTGCCATTGCTCACCGTTTATCGACCATTGCTGCAATGGATCGTTTGATCGTGTTAGATAAAGGACAAATTGTCGAGCAAGGTACGCATGCAGAGTTGCTCGAACAAAATGGTCTTTATGCTCGCCTTTGGAAACATCAAAGTGGCGGCTTCTTGAGTGAGCATGCCGAGTAAAACACAGGAAAAAATGACCGCACTTTGTAAAGGTGTAAATCTTGAGAGAGTTTAGATAGAGATTGAACTTTTCTCATAATTAGTGCGAATTTCCTTTGACTATTTTATTGACAACAGGTAATATTCGCACCCTATGCAAAAGGTAAAACTACCCCTAACCGTTGATCCGGTTAAAGACGCTCAACAAAGAATTGATTATGATGGTTATTATACCGCTAGTCAGTTAGTGCGTTTAGCTGAATCTACGGGGAAAGTGCTCAGCGATGCACAGGTAACATTATCGTTTTATATTGATCCACAAAAATTAGTGGTAATGAAAGGGCAAGTACAAGTTGATGTCGAATTAGACTGCCAACGTTGTGGTGAACCATTCAAACAAACATTGGAATGTCATTTTATGTATAGTCCAGTGGCTAATTGGGATCAGGCTGATGACTTGCCGGAAATTTATGAGCCAATCGAATTTAATGAGTTTGGTGAAATAGATTTACTTGGTGCAGTGGAAGACGAACTTATTTTAGCTCTACCGCTTGTCCCAATGCATTTATCTGAACACTGTGAAGTGTCCGCGCACGAACAGGTTTTTGGCGAATTGCCTGAAGAGTTGGCAAAAAAACCGAACCCGTTCGCTGTATTAGCTAATTTAAAGCAAAAGTAAATTAAATTTAGGAGTATAGCCAATGGCTGTTCAACAAAACAAAAAATCTCGTTCACGTCGTGATATGCGTCGTTCACACGATGCATTAACTACTGCTGCAGTATCAGTGGATAAAGCAAGCGGTGAAACTCACTTACGCCACCACGTAACTGCTGATGGTTACTATCGTGGTCGCAAAGTGATCAATAAGTAATTTTACTTATAAGGTATTCACTTGAACCGTCTAACCTTAGCGTTAGATGTGATGGGCGGGGACATTGGTCCCCGTATTACTATCCCCGCATCTCTTTCAGCGTTGGAAGCAGATCCAATGCTCTCTTTAGTATTGTTTGGCGATAGCCAACAAATTTCCCCCTTGCTGGAAAATGCACCTTCTTCTCTTTTAGAACGTATTCAAATTCATCATTGCACTAAGACTATTGATAACGATCAAGGTATTTCTCATGCATTGCGTCATAGCAAAGGCACGTCGATGCGTTTAGCGATTGAAATGGTTCAGAAAGGTGAGGCGCAAGGTTGCGTGAGTGCAGGAAATACGGGGGCATTGATGGGATTGTCAAAGATTCTCTTACAGCCTTTAGAGGGGATTCAACGGCCTGCGTTGGTATCCTTATTACCGTCAATGACGGGTGATAAAACCGTGATGTTAGATTTAGGCGCAAACGTAGAATGTTCTGCTCAAAATCTTTATGAATTTGCCGTCATGGGCTCGATCTTTGCCGAAAACCGATTGAACTTAGTTTATCCACGTATTGCCTTACTCAATATTGGTGTGGAAGAAATTAAAGGACATCAATCCATTCGTGAAGCCGCGAATTTATTAGAAAAATCGACCGCACTTAATTATACCGGCTTTATTGAAGGTAACCTTTTATTAAATGGTGTGGCTGATGTGATCGTGAGTGATGGGTTTTCGGGAAATATTGCATTAAAAACCCTTGAAGGGGCAGCTAAGAATCTGTTGTCTCTTCTGAAAGGAAAAGAAAAACAGCCTATTTTTAAATCATTTGCCAAATTTATTCTGCGTTTTTTCTTTAAGGATGCTTATCACCGCTTGAAACGCATTAACCCAGATGAATATAATGGGGCGTCTTTACTCGGATTAACGGCTGTTGTGGTGAAAAGCCATGGCAGCGCAAATGTGGATGCATTTGCTCGTGCAATTGCGGATGCAGCTTTACAAGCTCGTTTGCAAATTCCACAAAAAATCTTGGCGGGTTTACAACGTTATTAATTAATAAGTTTTGATATTATGAATAGTAGAATTTTATCCACCGGTAGTTATTTGCCGAGCCATATTCGTACCAATGCGGATTTGGAAAAAATGGTTGATACTTCAGATGAATGGATCGTGACACGTTCAGGTATTCGTGAACGTCGTATTGCTGCAGCAGATGAAACTGTTGCAACAATGGGATGTGAAGCAGCCAAAAAAGCACTTGAAATGGCTAATCTTGCTCCTCAAGAAATCGAGTTGATCATCGTTGCGACAACCAGTGGTTCTCACGCTTATCCAAGTTCAGCTTGCCAAGTTCAAGGCTTATTAGGCATCGAAGATGCGATTTCTTTTGATTTAGCGGCGGCTTGTACCGGTTTTGTTTATGCTTTAGGCGTAGCGGATAAATTTATTCGTTCAGGTAGCGTGAAAAAAGCCCTTGTGATTGGTGCAGATCTTAACTCGCGTAAATTAGATGAAACCGATCGTAGCACTGTCGTGCTATTTGGTGATGGTGCAGGTGCGGTGATTTTAGAAGCATCAGAGCAAGAAGGCATTATTTCAACGCATTTACATGCATCGCCAGATAACAATGCGGCATTACTACTTCCACAAGCTGAGCGTGGCGTGGAGAAATCTGGTTATATTGAAATGCAAGGTAATGAAACCTTTAAATTAGCGGTGCGCGAGCTTTCCAATGTCGTGGAAGAAACCCTTTCTGCCAATAATCTCCAAAAAACAGATATCGACTGGCTTGTGCCACATCAAGCGAATTTACGTATTATCACGGCGACAGCGAAAAAATTAGAGATGGATATGTCGCAAGTCGTGGTAACGCTTGATCGTACAGCCAATACCAGTGCGGCAACTGTGCCAACGGCTTTAGATGAAGCAGTCCGAGATGGCCGAATTCAACGTGGTCAATTGCTTTTACTCGAAGCTTTTGGCGGTGGTTGGACTTGGGGTTCAGCATTGGTGCGATTCTAATTAATTTGTTAGAATCCCAACAGAATTTTAAAAGTGCGGTTAAATTTGACCGCACTTTCAACATTTAAACAATGAAGAAATAGGAAGAAAACATGAAAAAATTCGCAATGGTTTTTCCAGGACAAGGTTCTCAAGCTGTTGGCATGTTAGCTGATCTTGCTAATGAATATCCGGTAGTCACTGAGACTTTTAAACAAGCATCTGAAGCGCTTGGCTATGATTTATGGAACTTGGTTCAACAAGGTCCAGCAGAAGAATTAAATAAAACTTGGCAAACTCAGCCGGCATTATTAGCGGCATCCGTTGCGATCTTCCGTGTATGGCAAGAAAAATACCCACAATTACAACCAAGTGTGATGGCTGGTCACAGTTTAGGTGAATATTCAGCATTAGTTTGTGCAGGTGTAATTGATTTTAAAGATGCCATTAAATTAGTGGAATTACGGGGTAAATTAATGCAACAGGCCGTACCAGAAGGTACAGGTGTAATGTATGCGATTATTGGTTTAGACAATGATGCGATTATCAATGCATGTAAACAAGCCGAGCAAGGCGAAGTGGTTTCTGCAGTAAACTTTAACTCACCAGGCCAAGTAGTCATTGCGGGAGCGAAAGAAGCGGTAGAACGTGCGGCTGCATTATGTAAAGAAGCGGGCGCAAAACGAGCTTTACCATTAGCGGTAAGTGTTCCTTCACATTGCGCATTAATGAAACCAGCAGCAGAACAATTAGCCGTAACACTTGAAAGCATTACGCTTAATGCGCCAGCAACACCAGTATTAAACAACGTGGATGTCAAAGCGGAAACAGAAAGTGCAGAAATTCGTACCGCACTTATTCGTCAATTATATAGTCCTGTTCGTTGGACTGAAACTGTTGAGAAAATGGCGCAAGATGGCGTAGAGGTTTTAGTTGAAATTGGTCCTGGTAAAGTATTAAACGGTTTAACAAAACGTATCGTGGCAGAATTACAAGCAACATCAGTAAACGATGTGACATCATTGGATGCTGTTGAAGCATTATTAGCATAAAAGGGGATTAAGAATGCAAAATAAAATCGCATTAGTGACAGGTGCAACACGTGGTATTGGTCGCGCAATTGCAGAAGAATTAGCATCAAAAGGTGCTTTTGTAATTGGTACCGCAACCTCTGAAAAAGGTGCAGATACAATTTCAGCTTATCTTGGTGATAAAGGTAAAGGTTTAGTATTAAATGTGGCAGACAAAGAAAGTATTGATGCCGTATTAGAACAAATTAAAGAACAATTCGGTGATATTGATATTCTCGTGAATAACGCAGGTATCACACGTGATAACTTATTAATGCGTATGAAAGATGAAGAATGGTTCGATATTATGCAAACCAACTTAACCTCTGTGTTTCATCTTTCTAAAGCAATGTTACGCTCCATGATGAAAAAACGTTTCGGTCGTATCATTACTATTGGCTCAGTTGTAGGCTCAATGGGTAATCCAGGTCAATCTAACTATTGTGCCGCAAAAGCAGGTTTGATTGGTTTCTCTAAAGGCTTAGCGAAAGAAGTAGCATCACGTGGCATTACTGTAAACGTTGTCGCTCCCGGCTTTATTGCAACGGATATGACCGAAGTGCTTACAGAAGAACAAAAAGCCGGTATTCTTGGTAATGTTCCTGCTGGCCGTTTAGGTGAGCCAAAAGATATCGCAAAAGCAGTGGCATTTTTAGCTTCTGACGATGCAGCTTATATTACGGGTACTACATTGCATGTGAATGGCGGCTTATATATGAGCTAACCCTTTAGGGGAGATATATTAGGGATTTTGCCTATAAAATATAGCAAAGCCGTTTGGTTAATGATAAAATCCCAACTGCAATGTAACTTTTTCTCTGTATGTGTTTTTACATTGCCTGTTTTTTGCGGGGTGACCGTTTAAGAAATAGTTGCAACTTTATCAAAAATGCATACACTAACCACTCTTAAATGAGTTAAAACAACAATAGGAAAAACAAATGAGTATTGAAGAACGCGTGAAGAAAATCATCGTTGAACAATTAGGTGTTAAAGAAGAAGACGTAAAACCAGAAGCTTCTTTTGTTGAAGATTTAGGTGCGGACTCTTTAGATACAGTTGAACTAGTTATGGCTTTAGAAGAAGAATTCGATATCGAAATTCCTGATGAAGAAGCTGAAAAAATCACAACTGTTCAATCTGCGATTGATTACGTGCAAAACAATCAGTAATTTTTAAGTTGGGCGATCTTTTAGGTCGCCTAATTTTTTTCTTTAAATTTCTTTTCTAATCATTCTCAAATAAACAACATATATTTAAATCTTTTAAATTTCTGACCATATTTTTCTTTATTTAATCTGATGTCAATTCACTTCTATTTTTTAGCGTCTTTGTTTTTTGATTTAAAACAAGATTTATCTTAAAAATACTTATTATGAGTTAACTTTAATGCTAGTATTCAACCTAAATTTTTCTAATTAATCATAAAATGATTCGGAGTATCTTATGGATTTTTTAATGAACTTAGGTGAGGGTAGCCAATTTGCTATCCAGCTGGTGATTGTTCTTATTTGTTTATTTTACGGGGCAAAAAAAGGAGGTATCGCACTGGGCATGCTCGGTGGGGTAGGCTTAATAGTTCTTGTTTTCGGCTTTGGTATTGAACCAGGTAAGCCAGCTATCGATGTTATGTTAACTATCCTTGCGGTGGTGGTGACATCGGCAACATTACAAGCCAGTGGTGGTTTGGATGTCATGTTGCAAATTGCGGAGAAAATGCTTCGTCGTAACCCGAAATATGTCAGTATTTTGGCTCCGTTTGTCACCTGTTTTTTGACCATTTTATGTGGTACAGGCCACGTGGTTTATACTATGTTACCAATCATCTATGATATTGCGATCAAAAATGATATTCGTCCTGAACGTCCAATGGCGGCAAGTTCAATTGCCTCTCAAATGGGTATCATCGCATCACCAGTTTCTGTAGCAGTCGTGACTTTAACCACATTCTTAGTAAATGCTAAAACCCCATTAGCAGGTTTTGATGGTTATTTAGATTTATTAAAAATTACTGTGCCTTCAACGCTTTGTGGTGTATTAGCTATCGGTATTTTCAGCTGGTTCCGTGGTAAAGATTTAGATAAAGATCCAGAATTCCAAGAGAAATTAAAAGATCCCGAATTCAAAAAATATGTTTATGGTGATAGCACATCATTGTTAGACAAAAAATTGCCACAATCTAGTTGGAATGCGATGTGGATCTTCTTTGGTGCGATTTTAGTGGTAGCACTATTAGGTTACTTTAAAGATTTACGCCCAGCCTTTGAAAAATCAGCACCAGCTCAAGTGGTTGAAATTGTTTCTGCTGATAAAGCTGTGAAAACCTTTAATGTTAAAGACGGTAAAATCGTTGCGTTAGCAAAAGACGGTACATTAGTACTTGATGTTAAAGACAGCAAAGCAAAAGCCAAAACAGCCTATAACAACGTAGCGATTTATAATGATAAAGGTGAAGTCGCTCAAACAATTACTGCTCAAGATAACAGTGTTGTGATTACAGCGGGAGATAAAACTGAAACTATCGATAATGCTGCAATTGTATTAAAAGATACCGCGAAGAAAAAAGTGAATTTAAGTATGGTTCACGTTATTCAAATCTTCATGTTATTAGCGGGTGCATTAATTGTTATCTTTACAAAAACTGATGCAGGCAAAATCAGTAAAAATGAAATTTTCCGTTCAGGTATGATTGCGTTAGTCGCTGTATTCGGGATTTCTTGGATGGCGGAAACCATGTTTACCGTTCATACACCAATGATGAAAGCAGCACTTGGTGATGTGGTAAAAGCGCATCCTTGGACTTACGCCGTGATGTTGTTATTAATTTCTAAATTCGTCAATTCACAAGCGGCAGCATTGGTTGCATTCGTTCCACTCGCTTTAGGTATCGGTGTTGATCCAGCTGTTATTTTAGCCTTTGCTTCAGCTTGTTACGGTTACTACATTTTACCAACTTACCCAAGCGATCTTGCGGCAATCCAATTTGACCGTTCAGGTACAACCCACATTGGTAAATTTGTAATTAACCATAGCTTTATTTTACCGGGCTTAATCGGTGTAATCACTTCATGTATCTTTGGTTACATTTTCACAAGCTTGTTTGGTTATCTCTAATTAACTGCTGATAAAATGAAAGGCTATTCTTTGAATAGCCTTTTTTGTTTGTGAATAGAAGTGCGCTTTTATAATGTTTTCTCTTTGCATTGCATCGACGTATTATTGATGAGCATCAGATATTGAACAATTGGCGTTAATAATAAAAATACTTAAACTAAGTAAAAGTTAAAAATGTCTCAAAAATTAACCGCACTATTACTCTCCTTAAAATAAATTCCTGCTAAAGGTTGAAACATGGGGGAGTTTATTGCGATAATCTTTATTATTTTTTGGGTGATCTTTCGGACTGTAATTGCTTTTTGAGTGGTAGTCAGTTTTTATTAGGAAAGATTAATTTGAACATTATTTAAGTTAGAAGAATAACAATGGCTGAAAAACGTAATATTTTTTTAATAGGTCCCATGGGTGCGGGTAAAAGTACGATTGGACGTCAACTTGCGCAACAATTAAATATGGATTTTATTGATTCAGATTCTGTAATTGAAGACCGTGCAGGGGCAGATATTAGCTGGATTTTTGATTTAGAGGGCGAAGAAGGCTTTCGTAAGCGTGAAGAGCGTATAATTAATGAATTAACTCAATTGCAGGGTATTGTGCTTTCTACTGGTGGTGGTGCAGTGATGTCAAAAGAGAGTCGAAATTATCTTTCTGCTCGTGGTATTGTCATTTATTTAGAAACCACGGTAGATAAGCAATATCAACGTACGCAACGTGATAAAAAGCGCCCATTATTACAAGGGGCTAATGACCCACGCCAAGTGCTTGAAGATTTAGCGAAAGTGCGTAATCCGTTATACGAAGAAATTGCGGATATTACTTTGCCAACAGATGAGCAAAATGCCAAAGTAATGGTTAATCAAATTGTTGATTTAATTGATAATCTAAACGGATTAAACGGTTCACTCTAAGGATTAAAAATGTTGTGCGTAAATGTTGAATTAAAAGAACGTCGTTATCCCATTTATATTGGCGAAGGTTTATTAAAAGATGAAACCTGTTATCCGCTGAAGAAAGGGGATAAAGTGATGATCGCGACTAATCCAACCGTCGCACAATATTATCTTGAAACCGTTACACAAACCTTAGAAAAAATCGGCTGTCAGGTTGAATCGGTATTATTGCCTGATGGTGAAAAATATAAAACGCTCGATTCTTTAAATCTCATTTTTACCGCACTTTTAAAGCATAATCATGGGCGAGATACCACCATCATTGCATTAGGTGGTGGTGTGATTGGTGATGTAGCTGGTTTTGCTGCAGCAAGTTATCAACGTGGCGTGCGTTTTATTCAAATTCCTACCACATTATTAGCCCAAGTGGATTCTTCTGTTGGTGGCAAAACAGCCGTTAATCATGAGTTGGGTAAAAATATGATTGGGGCGTTTTATCAACCTTCTACGGTGATCATTGACACCCTTACACTCAATACCTTGCCAAAACGTGAAGTGAATGCGGGACTTGCGGAAGTCATTAAATATGGGGCGATTTTAGATTATGCCTTTTTTGAATGGCTTGAAGCACATATTGATGAATTAGTCGCGTTAAATCAACAGTCACTTCAATATTGCATTGCACGTTGTTGCCAAATTAAAGCGGATGTTGTTGCGCGTGATGAAACCGAAAAAGGTGATCGTGCATTACTAAATCTCGGGCATACTTTTGGGCATGCGATCGAAACACATTTAGGCTACGGAAACTGGTTACATGGTGAAGCTGTTGCAGTAGGAGCTATGATGGCTGCGGTATTATCTGAACAATTAGGCGATCTTTCTTTTGAAGATGTTGCTCGTTTAGAAAAGCTTTTAGCACGCGCTAATTTGCCGACCGTTTCGCCTGATACTATGCAACCAGACGATTATTTACCGCACATGATGCGAGATAAAAAAGTGCTGGCAGGTAAATTACGTCTTGTGTTGCTAAAAGCTCTTGGTCAAGCCTACGTGGCAACTGATACTGACAAATCTCTTGTGCTAAACGCGATTGAGCGTTGCACACAACATGACTAACTGTCATTGCTCTCATGTTGCGTCCGAAAAATAACAAAACGAAACCTCGAATTAAACACCGTCCGTTTTTGAAATGGGCGGGCGGTAAATTTCGTTTAACGGACGATCTCAACCGAGTCTTTCCAAAAAGAAAACAGTGTTTGATTGAGCCCTTTGTTGGCGCGGGTTCTGTTTTTTTGAATTCCCATTTTGAACGTTATATTTTGGCAGATATTAATCCTGATTTGATTAACTTGTTTAATATCGTCAAAGACAATGTGGATGCCTATATTGAGGCTTGTAAGCCAGTTTTCTTTGCAGAAAATGCCAATACCGCCGACTATTATTACGCTCAGCGTGAAGCTTTTAATCAATCCACCGATCCTTTTGTACGTTCGGTGTTGTTCCTTTATTTGAACCGCTTTGGGTTTAATGGATTGTGCCGTTATAACAGTAAAAATGAGTTCAATGTACCCTTTGGGGCTTATAAAACCCATTATTTCCCAGAAGATGAATTACGCTATTTTGCTCATAAGGCACAAAGTGCGGTCTTTTTATGTGCCGATTTTCAACAAACGTTTGAATTAGCGGATAAGCATAGCGTGATCTACTGTGATCCGCCTTATGCACCGCTTCCGCAAGATACTAATTTTACTGGATATGCGGGGAATGCTTTTGGTCTTGAGCATCAAAAGAATTTAGCAGAATGTGCAAAAAAAGCGCAAAAAGAAAAGCAAATTTCCGTCGTGATTTCTAACCACGATACAAAATTCACACGTGAGATTTACAAAGAGGCAAAATTTAAACGCGTTAAAGTACAGCGCTCAATTAGCCAATCTTCAGAGAAACGAGTTAAGGTAAAAGAATTAATCGCTATTTTTAAAGGTTAGTTTAGCAGGTTAATTCTGGGTTGATTTTAATCTCAAATCCTTTTACTTCGGGATAAGTTGGTTGAATTGCAGTGAGTAATTCTCGTTGGCGAAATAAAATTCCTTGTCGAACGACCGCACTTTTGACTTCGATAAAGAGTTTCCCATCTGTGATGGAGCCTAACCGAAAAAGTCCTTTGAATTCTTGTGGGAAAAGGCGACTGATATTTTGGTTCAGTTCATTCAACATTAAGCCTTTCTGCATGATTTTGACAAATTGTGATCCCTCTAGCACATCAATAATATTCATGGCCTTTTGATAACGCTCATGCTTGTTTTCCACAAAAATACCCCAATAATGACTTTACGTTGAATTTCCGATACAATACACACAAATTTTGTCAGAGACAATAAGATGATGAAATCAAACAAAGGTAAAACAAATTTCTGGTCGCAGTTGCTGTTAAGCATGATTGCGATTTTTGCTTTACCTGCTGCTCAGGGATTGGAGGTGCCACCTTCATCAAATATGAGTGGCGAAAATTATCAAACATCATCTGAACAACATATGTTGATTGCGGTGCGTGAAATTCGTCAAGCATTGCAGGTTCAACCTCAGCCAACAAATCACAAAACCCATTCCAATCAAAAACACGAAAAAATTCAACCGCACTTTATTGCGGCAGAATTCCCTGTTTTTGCCCCTATTCGTGCCGGCCCAGCCATCATTTAATTTTCTTTTATCTTTGAACGAACCGATTTTTTTATCGGATGATCCTTTTTATTTTTTATTTGAAAGAGAAATTATGAGTTTTTTAACAAAAATTTTTGGCAGCCGTAACGAACGTATTTTACGCAGATTAAGAAAACAAGTTGCGAAAATCAACAAAATGGAACCGGCTTTTGAAGCATTAAGTGATGATGAATTAAGAGCGAAAACTGACGAGTTCCGTAGCCGTTTAGCTAACGGTGAAACTTTACAACAACTTTTACCAGAAGCGTTTGCTACCGTGCGTGAAGCGGGTAAACGTGTACTCGGCATGCGCCATTTCGATGTGCAATTAATTGGTGGTATGGTGCTAACAAATCGTTGTATCGCAGAGATGCGTACCGGTGAAGGTAAAACCTTAACCGCAACCTTGCCTTGTTATTTAATGGCATTGGAAGGTAAAGGCGTACATGTTGTGACAGTGAATGATTACTTGGCACGTCGTGACGCGGATACCAACCGTCCGTTATTTGAATTCTTAGGTATGACTGTTGGGGTGAATATCCCTGGTTTACCGCCTGAAGCAAAACGTGAAGCTTATGCGGCTGATATTACATACGCGACAAACAGCGAATTAGGTTTCGATTACCTTCGTGATAACTTAGCGCATTCTAAAGAAGAGCGTTTCCAACGTCATTTAGGCTATGCCTTAGTGGATGAGGTGGACTCGATCTTAATCGACGAAGCACGTACGCCGTTGATTATTTCAGGTCAAGCGGAAGACAGTTCTGAGCTTTATATTGCGGTAAATAAATTAATTCCGAATTTAATTAAGCAAGAAAAAGAAGATACGGAAGAATATACCGGTGAAGGCGATTACACCTTAGATCTTAAAACTAAACAAGCGTATTTAACTGAACGCGGTCAAGAAAAAGTAGAAGAGTGGTTAATCGCACAAGGTTTAATGCCAGAAGGTGATTCCCTTTATTCACCAGCGCGTATTGTGTTGTTACACCACGTTATGGCGGCATTACGTGCAAACACCTTATTTGAGCGCGATGTAGACTATATCGTGAAAGATGGTGAGATCGTGATCGTCGATGAACACACTGGTCGAACTATGGCGGGTCGTCGTTGGTCTGATGGTTTACACCAAGCGATCGAAGCGAAAGAAGGGGTAGAGATTAAGAGCGAAAACCAAACTGTTGCCTCTATTTCTTACCAAAACTACTTCCGTCTTTATGACAAATTAGCGGGTATGACTGGTACAGCAGATACCGAAGCCTTTGAATTCCAACAAATTTATGGTTTGGAAACTGTCGTTATCCCAACCAATCGTCCAATGATTCGTGATGATCGTACGGACGTTATGTTTGAGAATGAAGAATACAAATTCAATGCAATTATTGAAGATATCAAAGACTGCGTCGCTCGCAATCAACCTGTTCTTGTCGGTACGGTATCAGTTGAAAAATCTGAAATGCTTTCTCAAGCTTTAGATAAAGCGGGCATCAAACACAACGTATTGAATGCAAAATTCCACGCACAAGAAGCGGAAATTGTTGCTGAAGCCGGGGCACCAGGTGCAGTAACTATTGCAACCAATATGGCAGGTCGTGGTACCGATATTATCCTGGGTGGTAACTGGAAAGCAAAAGCTGCAAAATTGGATAATCCAACCCCAGAGCAAATCGAGGCACTTAAAGCTGAGTGGGAGAAAAATCACGAGATCGTGATGCAAGCCGGTGGTTTACATATTATTGGGACAGAACGTCATGAATCCCGTCGTATTGATAACCAGTTGCGTGGTCGTTCAGGTCGTCAAGGTGACCCTGGTTCTTCACGTTTCTACCTTTCTTTAGAAGATGGCTTAATGCGCATTTATCTAAATGAAGGTAAATTAAATATGATGCGTAAAGCCTTCTCTCAACCAGGCGAAGCGATGGAGTCCAAGCTTCTTGCTAAAGTGATCGCATCAGCGCAAGCGAAAGTAGAAGCGTTCCATTTTGATGGTCGTAAAAACTTGCTTGAATATGATGATGTAGCGAACGACCAACGTCATGCGATTTACGAACAACGTAATTACTTGCTCGATAATGATGATATTTCAGAGACTATTAAAGCAATCCGCAGCGATGTATTTAACGATGTGATTGACCAGTATATTCCACCGCAATCTTTGGAAGAACAATGGGATATTAAAGGCTTAGAAGAGCGTTTAGCGCAAGAGTTTGGCCTTGAGTTACCAATTGAACATTGGTTAGAAGAAAATAATAATCTTCACGAAGAAAACTTGCGTGAACGCATTATTCAAGAAGCGGAAGATGAATACAAAGCGAAAGAAGCGCTTGCGGGTGAAGAAACCATTCGTCATTTCGAAAAAGGCGTGATGTTACAAACCCTTGATGAACTCTGGAAAGAGCACTTGGCTGCAATGGATTATTTACGTCAAGGTATTCATTTACGTGGTTATGCGCAAAAAGATCCAAAACAAGAGTACAAAAAAGAATCTTTCCGTATGTTTACTGAAATGTTAGATTCTTTAAAACATCATGTGATTACGACACTCACTCGTGTGAAAGTACGTACGCAGGAAGAGATGGAAGAAGCAGAACGTGCACGTCAAGCAATGGCTGAGCGTGAAGCTCAAACGCATCATCCTGTAGGTGAAAACACAGAGCAAGCTCAAAGCGAGGATTATTCAGATCGCCATATTGGACGTAATGAACCTTGTCCTTGTGGGTCAGGTAAAAAATACAAGCATTGTCACGGCAATAAAGCCCGATATGCTTAGTTAAGGAAAAGAGCGGTTAAATTTTTGCGTGTTTTAAAACACCGCTAAAAATAACCGCTCTTTCTACTTTTGAGATAAGGAAAAATGATGAGTAAGCCTATCATTCAAGTTGCGGCAGGGATTATTCGTAATGAATTTGGGCAGCTATATTTGACCCAGCGTTTAGAAGGGCAAGATTTTGCACAGGCATTAGAATTTCCAGGTGGTAAAGTTGATGCAGGTGAAACCCCTGAAGAAGCCTTAAAAAGAGAATTGGAAGAAGAGATTGGCATTCATATTTTAAATGCTGAACTGTACGAACGTTTTCAATTTGAATATCCAACCAAAATTTTAGATTTTAGTTTTTACTTGGTCACAGAATGGATCGGCGAGCCTTTTGGACGCGAAGGCCAGGAAGGCTTCTGGCTTGAACAAGGGGAGCTTGATGCAGGGCAATTCCCACCAGCCAATTTAAAGCTGATTCAGCGTTTAGTGGCTGAAAGTGTCAAATAACATTTAATCAACTTTATTTATTATGATTTCAAGTATTTTTCTGAGTTTATTTTTTATTGCGACGGTGATTTTTATCGTCAATTCGCACTATCGCTGGACATATTTTTTTGCGATTGCATTATTCGTCTTATTGTTTAGCGCAATGTTTGCGATAACTGGTCAATGGCAACGCGGATTGAATTTTGCGTCCGTACTTTTTGTGGTGTTGATGTTATTCCATCGAATGAAAATTCATTACTACAAACAACCTTTACTCATTTCAGATTTTTGGCTCGTGACAGACTGGCGGAATTGGGAAACCTTATTGCATTATAAAGGGGCGATTTTCGGTGTATTAGGGCTATTAGGCCTATTGGGTTATGCTATCTTTGGTTGGTCAGATGTGGAAACTGCCTCTACTGGATTTCGCGTATTTGCAGCAATACTCGCTGCAACGAGCTTTGGTTTAATGTGGCATTATTCTAAAGATCCAGATGCAACAAAAGTATGGTTAGACTCATTGCCAGATGATGGTCGAGATGTTTTCTTAAACCTGCCTATGTCTTGTCGTGGCGTATTCTTTAAAGTGCCAGAATTTGAAGGTAATAGCCAAAAATTTAAAGAAAAAATGACCGCACTTTTAAGTGAAAAGGCTGAGAGTAAAACTGAAAGTGCAGAAAAGCCAGACGCAGAAAAAACAGACATAGTGGTGTGTCTACAAGAATCAACCTTGAATCCTCATCAATTTGATTTTGATGCAGAAACCATCCCACCATTTTCAATGTTTAATAAGCAGGAAGATACCGCATTTGTGAGTCCATTGCGTGTACATACGGTGGGCGGTGCAACGTGGAAATCTGAATTTGCTTTCCTTGCAGGGGTGCCTTCAACCGATTTTGGTGCTTTAGCAAGTGGGGTGTTTTATTCCGTTGTCCCACACTTACAGACAGGGTTTATTAAAAATCTCCGTGAGCAAGGCTATTTTTGCGTGGCGTTATCGCCTTTTACGAAAGGTAACTACAACGCAAAACCTGCCTATGACCACTTTGGTTTTGATTTGATGCTGCAACCACAAGATTTAGGCTATCCCGCATCAATCAGCAAAAATCTCTGGCATATTAGCAGTGAAGAGATGATGTATTACACCAAACTGATTTTGCAGAAACAGCATCCATCATTGGAAAATGTACAACAGCCAATGTTTGTTTATGTGCTCACGATGAAAGAGCACGGCCCTTACAACACGAATATGCCAAACCATTTTAATTTGGCGAGTAAGCGTTTAGGAGGAAAAGCGATTTCTTGCTTGAACGATTATATTGATCGTATTGATAGCCTTAATGAGGCAATTGAAGGTTTAAATGATTATTTAAAATCGCGTGAAACACCTTATGTATTCGGTTATTTTGGTGATCACCAAGTCGCTTTTGATAATCAGCTTCCACCGAAAAAAGGTAATTTTGTAAATCCAGATTATGTGACTCAATTTGTGGTTAGAACTAATCGTAAAACTGACTTTGTTCAACAGCAAGATTTCTTAGATTTAGCCTTTGTTGGTGGCGTATTACTTGATGTGGCAGATTTATCACCGAAAGATGACTTTATGCGAGCGAATATCGCTATGCGTCAGCTAAGCCAAGGTAAGCTCGAAGATGCAGAGGATATGGATTTAGTGAATAGCTATCGAAATTATCTGTATCAAGATTTAAAAATTGCGCAATAATAAAAAATCTCGGTTAACGCCGAGATTTTTTTATAAGCAAAATTTAACCGATAAGTCTGCCAATTTTACCCACACGTCTTGACCGTATTCTTGCTTGGTTGTGCGCTCAATATCTGCCAATTCTTGCAATATTTCAAAGAGCTTTTGATAGGTGAGTCGTTGTATCGCTGCCATATAAAGATGACGACGATTCTGCCAAATTTTGAGACGGTCAAAATCCGCTTTGAGTGTCTGTGTTGGCAAACTCGTGTTAAGAGAGGGATTACGTAGCTGTGGTTTTGTTAATTCTAACAACGTGAGCAGTTCACGCTGTAAAGTACGCAATAAAATAACTGGCTGCACATCTTCAGCTTGTAAACCTCGCAAAATTCGCTTTGAGCGATTTGCCTTGCCTGACAACAAAGCATCAATCCATTGGAAAGGGGTAAAGACAGAAGATTGCTCTACGACGGATTTAACGCGGTTATACGTGAGTTTGTGATCAGGATAAAGCAAATCTAAAAGCTGTAATGCTTGTTTTAATGCCAGTAGATTATTTTCATAGCTGTAACAAAATAGTTGAATGGCTTCCTCATCAGCTGATAATCCCATGTTTTTTGTACGATGCTTCACCCAACGAGAAAGCTGTTCTGAGTTTGGTGTTTGGCAGTTAACAATAACAGCTTGCGGATCAAGTTGATTTGCCTGAATAAACCACTCTTGTTTTTCGGCTGCTTTAGACAATTTAGACAAGGCGAGAACAAGCAAGCTATCCTCGTTTAATCCACTGATAAAGTGCTGAAGGTTTTTTTGCAAAAGTGCGGTCAAATTTTCGGGTAAATTGAGAATGAAAATTTGCTTATTAAAGAAGAGCCCCATAGATTGGCTGGTCTCAATTAATGCAGACCAGTCAGTATTAGAGTCTATGGTGATTTGATTTTTTTCATCAAAACCTTGAAGAAGGGCTGCTTGATGAATGAGATCTTCACTTTCACTGAGCAACAGGGGATCTGTCCCAACCAAAAAATAGACTTTCGCTAAATGGCTGTTCAGGTTAGAGGCCAGTTGCTCAGGAAAAATGCGGTTCATTATTTTCCTTGAACTTGGTGTTGCAAGGCGGCCATTTTATTAATTAATTGGCGAGCCGCTTGTTCACGCATATCATTCCAAATTACATCGCGCTCAGCTGATTTTGCTAATGCAGCACGTGAGTTATCAAAGAAAGTGCGGTTGATTTTTGCAGAGATTGGATAGGTTTCTCCGTTAGCCAGGCGTAAACTTGCTTCGACATCAAGGGTTAGCACTTTTTCTGCTTCAAGACCCTGTTTAAAGACAGAGGCGACCTTATCACTTGAGGTCTGTTTATTTAAACGCAACACTGGCACACCTTGTTTTGCAGGAACAAGGTTTACGTTGTTGCTAAGCAGTTGCTTACGCATTGCCATAGACATTTCACTGTATGGGTCGCTACTTTCAAGGGCCATTGTTTTTAATTCCGCAGGAACCGCAGCACCATTATCGAAGTGCCAACCACAAGCAGTTAAAAAGGCAGTTGCCCCAACTAAGCAGATTGCTTTGATTGATTTCATCATAAAAATTACCTGTAAAATTCACCGCACTTTATTTTGTTTAAGAGCCGTTTATGCAACGCTTGGAATAAAATGCGGTTATTTTATGGATTATTGTGGTTTAACCACCATATTTAACAATTTACCTGGTACATAAATCACTTTCACGATTTGTGTATTGTCAGTAAATTTCTTCACATTTTCATCTGCAAATGCAACAGTTTTCACGGTTTCTTCATCCGCATCAGCTGCAACAGTCACTTTACCACGTACTTTACCGTTGACTTGCACCACGATAAGTTTTTCATCTTCTACCATCGCCGCTTCATCAGCTTTCACCCATTCTGCATGGTCGATGTTGCTTTCGTTGCCTAAAGCTTTCCATAACTCAAAGCAGATATGTGGTGTGATTGGGTAAAGCATACGCACGACTGCGCTTAATGCTTCTGCCATAACAGCGCGATCTTGTTCGCTTTCTAATGGTGCACGAGTTAATTTATTCATTAACTCCATCACTGCTGCGATAGCGGTATTGAATGTTTGACGGCGACCAATATCATCACTCACTTTCGCGATCGTTTTATGCACATCACGGCGAAGTGCTTTTTGATCTGCAGAAAGTGCGCTCACATCTAAAGCAGTTTTTGCTGGATTTTGGCTGTATTCATACACTAAATTCCATACACGACCTAAGAAACGTTTTGCCCCTTCTACGCCAGATTCTTGCCATTCAAGCGTCATTTCTGCAGGAGACGCGAACATCATGAAGAGACGCACGGTATCTGCACCGTATTTTTCCACCATTTCTTGTGGGTCGATACCGTTGTTTTTCGATTTCGACATTTTGGTCATACCGGTATGCACCAACTCACGGCCTTCCGGATCGGTTGCTTTGATGATACGACCTTTTTCATCACGCTCAAGAGTCACTTGCGTAGGGCTTACCCAAATACGCTCGTTAGTCGGGCTGGTGTAGTAGAATGCATCGGCTAATACCATGCCTTGGCATAATAATTTTTGTGCTGGCTCATCACTCGTTACGAAACCTGCATCACGCAATAACTTGTGGAAGAAGCGGAAGTAGAGCAAGTGCATGGTTGCGTGCTCAATACCGCCGATATATTGATCCACCGGTAACCAGTAATTAGCTTCATCTTTATCCAACATGCCTTCAGCATAGCTTGGTGAAGTGTAGCGTGCGTAGTACCAAGACGATTCCATAAAGGTGTCAAAAGTATCCGTTTCTTTTAACGCAGGTTCACCATTGAAGGTGGTTTTCGCCCAGTTTGGATCCGCTTTAATTGGGCTTTTCACGCCGTCCATGACCACGTCTTCTGGTAGGATAATCGGTAAATCTTCGATTGGCGCCGGTACGGTTTCACCGTTTGGCAAGGTCAGCATTGGAATTGGTGCGCCCCAATAACGTTGACGGGAAACGCCCCAGTCACGTAAACGGTAATTTACTTGGCGTTTACCTACGCCTAATTTTTCTAATTTGTCCGCAATACCGTTAAATGCACCATCAAAATCCAAACCGTCAAACTCAGCAGAATTCACTAACTTGCCATGTTCAACGAAAGCTTGTTTGGTTAAATCAATTTCTTCATCTGCAAGCGGTGCGATTACCTGTTTAATTGGCAAATTGTATTTTTGAGCAAATTCAAAGTCGCGTTGGTCGTGAGCTGGAACCGCCATTACTGCGCCAGTCCCATAATGCATTAACACGAAGTTAGCGACCCAAATCGGTAATTTTTCACCGGTTAATGGATGAATAGCGAATAAGCCGGTTGCCATCCCTTTTTTCTCCATAGTGGCAAGGTCTGCTTCGGCCACTTTGGCATTTTTCGCTTCACGGATGAATTCGGCTAATTGAGGATTTTTTTCTGCCGCTAATTCGGCTAATGGATGCGCTGCCGCAATACCTAAATAACTTACACCATAGAAGGTATCTGGACGGGTCGTATAAACCGCAACTTTTTCTGCGGTATCTGCTACATCAAAAGTAATTTCTACCCCTTCAGAACGACCGATCCAGTTGCGTTGCATGGTTTTAACCATATCTGGCCATTGTGGTAGTTGGTCTAATCCACCTAATAATTGTTCTGCATAATCAGTGATTTTAATAAACCATTGTGGGATCTCTTTTTGTTCTACTGGAGTATCACAACGCCAACAACAACCGTCGTGCACTTGTTCATTCGCCAACACAGTTACATCGTTCGGACACCAGTTTACGGTTGAGTTTTTTTTGTACACTAAGCCTTTTTTGTAAAGCTCAGTGAAGAACCATTGTTCCCATTTGTAGTATTCTGGACGGCAGGTCGCAATTTCGCGATCCCAGTCATAACCAAAGCCCAACATTTTGAGCTGGTTTTTCATGTATTCGATATTTTCGTAAGTCCATTTAGCGGGTGCAGTTTTATTTTTAATTGCGGCACCTTCGGCCGGTAAACCAAATGCATCCCAACCAATTGGCTGTAACACATTTTTGCCATTCATACGTTGATAACGAGAAACCACATCACCGATCGTGTAGTTACGCACGTGGCCCATGTGTAAACGACCAGATGGGTAAGGGAACATTGAAAGGCAGTAATATTTTTCTTTAGACGTATCTTTGATTGCTTTGAAGACTTTATTTTCAGCCCAATATTGTTGAACTGCGGGTTCAATCAAATCAGGACGGTAATGTTGTTGCATAGAAAATCACCTTAAATTTTGACCGCACTTTGCGGCATATTTTGCTTTGTAAAATGTGATATAGGATAGCGTAAAACAGGGAAAATTGGTAGAAAGTGCGGTGATTTTTTTGCTGATTTTATAAGAGATTTTGAATTTCAGATGGAATTAATTTGGGCGAAGGAATCCAAACTTGTTTATGTCGGTTTAATTCACCTTTTTCAAGAACTATTGAGCTCTTAGGTACTTTGAATGCTTTACTCAAAAATTTCAGCAAATGAGCATTTGCTTGACCATCAACAGGTGGCGCGGTGATCGTTATTTTGAGTTCGTCATCATGTAATCCCACGATTTGATCTTTGCTAGCTTTGGGTTGCAAAATGATTTTAAGACGTAGCCCTTCAGGCGTTTGTTCGATTGCAGACATAACTAAATTTACTCACCACATTTATAATGAGGGCTGGAAAATCCAGCCCGAAAAATAATGTTATTTTTGACCGCACTTTAAGCGGCGATTACCCATAAACCCTGGAAGTAGTCGTAAAAGAGATTATTCAAAAATAACAGAACAATGGCGATAACCATCGGTGAAAAATCAATCATGCCTACTGTGGGTAAAATGCGTTTAATTGGTTTTAATACTGGCTCAGTCAGCTGATATAACGCATAGAATGCAGGGTTATTGCCACGATTAAACCAACTTAAAATTGCACCTGCGATTAACACATAGAAAATGGCTATACCGATATTTTTAATTAGCCCTAATATGCCCAATAGTAGGAAGTAGTTGAGATTTAATCCGCCAAATAGAACTGATTTTAATCCGCAAAGCAAGAAGACTAA
Source organism: Haemophilus parainfluenzae (assembly GCF_900638025.1). Taxonomy (NCBI): domain Bacteria; kingdom Pseudomonadati; phylum Pseudomonadota; class Gammaproteobacteria; order Pasteurellales; family Pasteurellaceae; genus Parahaemophilus; species Parahaemophilus parainfluenzae. The sequence goes on along the minus strand of NZ_LR134481.1, from coordinate 199,811 downwards.
AACCAGTGCAGCGGTTTCCACTTTTCTTACCACAGGAAAAACTTTACGCAATGGCGCAATAACCGGCTGGGTTAATTTCAGCGTAAATTGAGAAATGGGATTGTAATAATCCACGTTCGCTAAAGGCAGCCATGTGCGTAAAATTAACACTAAACAGTACAGATCGATAATCGATCCTAAAAATAACGCAGTTTGGGAAATCTCCATTATAACCAACCTTTCCGTTTAAAATAGATATAAGGCGTAATTGCCGCACCAATCATTAAGCCGATAGCCATTGGATAGCCATATTTAAAATGTAGCTCCGGCATAAAGTCAAAGTTCATCCCGTAAGTGGATGCCACAAGGGTTGCCGGTAGGAACATGACCGACACTACCGAGAAGAATTTCATGATTTTATTCTGCTCGATATTAATATAACCCATCGCCGCCTGCATTAAAAAGTTTACTTTTTGGAATAAAGACTCATTGTGCGGTTGCAAGGATTCGATATCTCGTAAGATTTCACGTGCTTGTTCCAATTGATTTGGAGGCAAGCGAGTTTTACGCACCAAAAAACCCAATGCGCGTTGTGTATCCATCAAACACAAACGCACTTTAGAACTGGTATCTTCTTGTTCTGTTAGCGTATTTAAGGCTTCATCGAAAGCTTCATCTTGTGTGCCGTTTAAAATCACACGACTTAATTTTTCTAAATCTGCATAGACGTTTTCAATAACATCCGCTAATTGCTCAATTTTAGTTTCAAATAAGTCGAGCAAAACTTCATATGCATTACATTCTAATAAACGCTGGCTACGGGAACGCATACGATATAAACGGAATGCCGGTAATTCACGATCACGTAGGGTAAATAAGCGCCCATCACGAATAGTAAACGCTACGCTTGCGAGGTCGGCGTAATTGTCTTCGTCTTCACAATAGAAGAATGAGTGCAAGTGTAAACCATCTTCGTCTTCAAAGAAACGAGCCGATGCTTCGATATCTTCCAATTCAAGGAATGAGGCGAGACTTTGGCCTAGGCCTTCTTGCAACATTTCACGCTCTTCCCCTGATGGCTCAAGCAAATCTAACCAAATGGCAGAACTGAGGTCGGCCGGCTCGTCATCAATACGAAGCAAGCGGGAATCGTTAATGGCAAAAGCGTTAATCATTGGTCATACTCCTTTGGGGATTATGAAGATCTAACTGTGAACAAAAAAAGATCAAACGAAATTAACACTAGGGAAAAGTGCGGTCAAATTTTCATGTTTTAAAAATAGGTTTCGTTCGATAAAAGATGCCGAAGAAAGGTAAGTTGATTACCAGCGAACTCTCGCTGATAAGAGGCGAGAGTCTAGAGCGATATTCGGTATCGACCATGACTGTCCAAAGTGTGTGTCCTTCTCGTTAAAAAATCGGGCGAATGTTACGCTTGAAAGGCGCTTTCGTCAAGTATTATTGAAAAGGACACGATACTTTTAATTAATTGGTATATTGATTAATTGCGTTAGTAACCTCTTGATCTTGATAAATATTATTAACAATATCTTTGAATGTTTCGCCTAACACTTTTTGAATTTCATCATTGCTCGCATTAAATGCACCAGATTGTGAACGGGTCGCATTAAAGGTTTTGTTGTATTGTCCGCGTGGACCTTGTACATAAACAACCGCTTGAATTTTACTGTTCAAGGTGTAACGTAAATTGCCTTGCTCAACTTGAGTGTTGAATTCTTTCACTTCAACGGTTACACCCGCATTCGCATTATTTGCTTGTCCGATACGGAAACCTTTGCTAACTAAATTTTGTTGCATCACTTGTTGGAAAAGTTGAGTCACGCTTGGTGAGGCGTTTAATTTAATCAGTTCACCTGATTTAGTATAAGTTGCAATTTCTTGTTGTGGACGAGAATCGCGAGTATTGACTGTTACCACTGCTGATTGGTTGATATTCATTGATGCAGTCGGTGATTGAGGGGTAAACGTTAAGGTATTAGATTGCGCTTGGCAACCTGCTAAAAATAATGTCGCAGCGGCCAACGTCATTGTTGATAATGCTTTGATTTTGTTTGTTACTTTCATAATTTCCTCATTGAATTAGGTTAATTTGTGTTATTCTTACAAACTTAACGCTGAATGTATAGCAAAAAGTTAGGGAGTTTATTTATGTCAAAACAGCAAGAATTATTAGAGAGAATTCAGGCCGAATTGCAACCGCACTTTGCCACCGTGGAAAATGAAAGCCATATGCACAGTTCCGGTCGCGGAGCTGATTCTCATTTTAAATTAGTAATTGTCAGCGATGCTTTTGAAGGTATGCGCAAGGTGCAACGTCACCAAAAACTGTACCAACTTTTTGCCGATGATTTAAAAAATGGCATTCACGCATTAGCGCTTCATCTTTATACAAAAAGTGAATGGGAAAAACAAGGTGAAGCATTTCCAAAATCACCAAATTGTCTTGGGATTGGTCAATAGGGAAATTACTATCGGGTAATGTAGAATGGTCTTTTGGTTAACTGTAACATTACCACCTAATTAAAGAGTATTGTGAAAATCAGTTCACAAATATTTTACAAAAAGTGCGGGTTAAAGTGGAATAACCCCTTATTTTCCGCTAGAATAGTGTGCTTTTAAATTTTAATTTTGGGCAAGTTAATAGTTGTTTAACTTGTCGAGATATTAAAACAGATTTGAGTTTTTATTTATGTGGCAGTTGATAATGCTTTGTTTTAAAAGTATTTTTGTCACGCTCAATCGTGAGATTGCTTTTAAGGCGTAGGCTTTGATTGCAGTCGTGTTTTTAACCTAGAAAAGTAGTGCAAACAGTATGATTACAATCAAAAAAGGCTTGGATCTTCCTATTGCGGGAAAGCCAGCACAAGTAATCCACAGCGGTAACGCTGTGAATCAAGTTGCGATTCTTGGTGAAGAGTATGTAGGTATGCGTCCTTCTATGAAGGTACGTGAAGGCGATGTCGTGAAAAAAGGCCAAGTACTTTTTGAAGACAAGAAAAAACCAGGTGTGGTTTTTACAGCCCCAGCCAGTGGTACTATCACTGCCATTAATCGTGGCGAAAAACGTGTATTACAATCTGTGGTTATTGATGTGCAAGGTAATGAGTCTGTTACTTTTGCCAAATATAACGCAGATCAACTCAATACGCTTTCTTCCGAGCAAGTTAAACAAAATCTTATTGACTCTGGTTTATGGACAGCATTGCGTACTCGTCCATTTAGCAAAGTACCAGCAGTGGATGCAGAACCATCCTCCTTATTTATTAATGCCATGGATACTAATCCTTTGGCGGTCAATCCAGAAGTAGTGTTGAGTGCTCATCATCAAGATTTTATTGATGGTTTAACCGTATTAAGTCGTCTATTTCCAAATAAACCATTAAATCTATGTAAAGCGGGTGATAGTAATATTCCAACCGTGGATTTAGCTAATCTAAAAGTACATGATTTTGGTGGTGTTCATCCTGCTGGTTTAGTGGGTACACATATTCACTTTATCGATCCGGTTGGTGTTCATAAAAGCGTATGGCACATCAATTACCAAGATGTGATTGCTGTAGGTAAATTATTCACTACGGGCGAACTTTATGTAGAACGTGTTGTTTCTCTTGCGGGTCCGCAAGTGAAAGAGCCTCGTTTAGTTCGTACAGTAATCGGTGCTAACCTTTCTCAATTAACGACAGGTGAATTGAAAGACGGTAATAACCGTGTGATTTCTGGTTCTGTGCTTTGTGGTCAAACTGCAAAAGATGCTCACGATTATTTAGGTCGTTATGCATTACAAGTTTCTGTGATAGCAGAAGGTAATGAGAAAGAGTTCTTAGGTTGGATCACACCACAATCGAACAAATACTCGATTACCCGTACCGTATTGGGTCACTTTGGTAAAAAACTATTCAACTTCACTACCGCAGAAAATGGTGGTGAGCGTGCAATGGTACCAATCGGTAGCTATGAGCGCGTGATGCCGTTGGATATTTTACCGACATTATTATTACGTGATTTAATCGTGGGCGATACCGATGGTGCGCAAGCGTTAGGTTGTCTTGAATTAGATGAAGAAGACTTAGCGTTATGTTCTTTCGTTTGCCCGGGTAAATATGAATACGGTTCAATCTTGCGTCAAGTATTAGATAAGATTGAGAAGGAAGGTTAAAAATGGGTTTAAAAAATCTTTTTGAAAAAATGGAACCCGCGTTTTTACCAGGCGGTAAATACAGCAAGCTTTATCCGATCTTTGAATCGATTTATACCTTGCTTTATACACCGGGTACGGTAACGCACAAAAACACACACGTTCGTGATGCGTTAGACTCAAAACGTATGATGATTACGGTTTTCCTTGCGTTGTTCCCTGCGATTTTCTACGGGATGTACAATGTGGGTAACCAAGCGATCCCTGCCTTAAATCAATTAGGCAATTTAGATCAATTAATTGCTAACGATTGGCATTATGCACTTGCAAGTTCATTAGGTTTAGATTTAACCAATAATGCAACTTGGGGTTCAAAAATGGCGTTAGGGGCTATCTTCTTCTTACCAATTTACTTAGTAGTATTCACCGTCTGTACAATTTGGGAATTATTATTCTCAGTGGTGCGTGGTCATGAAGTAAATGAAGGGATGTTCGTTTCAACCATTTTATTTGCGTTAATCGTTCCACCAACATTGCCATTATGGCAAGCGGCACTTGGTATCAGTTTTGGTATCGTGGTAGCGAAAGAAATCTTCGGTGGTGTAGGTCGTAACTTTATGAACCCTGCGCTTGCTGGTCGTGCATTCTTATTCTTCGCTTACCCAGCTCAAATTTCGGGTGACTTAGTATGGACTGCGGCAGATGGTTTCTCTGGTGCAACCGCACTTTCACAATGGTCTCAAGGTGGTCAAGCGGCATTACAACACACCGTGACCGGTCAACCAATTACTTGGATGGATGCATTCATCGGTAATATTCCTGGTTCAATGGGTGAGGTTTCAACGCTTGCGTTATTAATCGGTGGTGCATTAATTGTATTCACCCGTATTGCTTCTTGGCGCATTATGGCTGGTGTCATGATTGGTATGATTGGTACAGCAACCTTATTCAACTTAATCGGTTCTGATTCTAACCAAATGTTCTCAATGCCTTGGCATTGGCACTTTGTATTAGGTGGTTTTGCACTTGGTATGATCTTCATGGCTACAGATCCTGTATCAGCTTCATTTACTAACACAGGTAAATGGTGGTACGGTGCGTTAATTGGCGTGATGGCTGTATTAATTCGTACAGTGAACCCAGCTTATCCAGAAGGGATGATGTTAGCGATTTTATTTGCAAACTTATTTGCACCAATTTTCGACTACATCGTGGTTCAAGCAAATATCAAACGTCGGAGAGCAAGAACAAATGGCTAAATTTAATAAAGATAGCGTTAGCGGTACAGTTACCGTTGTTGTGTTGCTAAGTTTAGTGTGTTCTATTGTGGTTTCTGGTGCTGCAGTAGCATTAAAATCCAAACAAGATGAACAAAAAGCACTCGACGTTCAACGTAACATTTTAACTGTTGCTGGCTTAATGAAAGAAGATAATGCATCAGTAATTAAAGACACTTACAGCAAATTTATTGAACCACGTTTAGTGGATTTGCAAAGTGGTGATTACGTTCAAGCTTCAGCAGAAGAAATTAATAAATTTGAACCTAAAGATGCCGTTAAAGATCCAGCTAAAAGCCAAGCTATCCCAGCTGAGGCTGATAAAGCAGGAATTAAGGTTCGTGCAAACCAAGCGCGTGTTTATCTTGTAAAAGATGAACAAGGCAATGTAACCCAAGTTGTATTACCAATGTATGGCCGTGGTTTATGGTCAACCATGTATGGTTTTGTTTCTGTTGCACCAGATGCGAATACCATCAAAGGTATTACTTACTATGATCAAGGTGAAACAGCCGGTCTTGGTGGTGAAATTGCGAATCCTCGTTGGCAAGCTCAATTCGTGGATAAAAAATTATTCGATGAACAAGGTAACCAAAAATTCAAAATCTACAAAGGTAGCTCTGCTGCAGATAAAGAGCACGGTGTAGATGGTTTATCAGGTGCAACTTTAACCAGTAACGGTGTTCAAGGTTCATTTGATTATTGGTTCAGCCAAAATGGCTTTGGTCCATTCTTAGCGAAATTTAAAGCAGGAGAAATCAAATAATGGCTGATGCAAAAGTAAATTTAAAAGGTCTTTTATTCGATCCTATTGTTAAAAATAACCCGATTGCCTTGCAAATTTTGGGTATCTGTTCTGCATTAGCGGTAACAACCCAATTACAAACAGCGATCGTTATGGCGATTGCGGTAAGTTTGGTAACCGGTTTTTCCAGTTTGTTCATTTCATTGATTCGTAACTATATTCCAAATAGTATCCGTATTATTGTGCAACTGGCGATTATCGCGTCTTTAGTAATCTTGGTTGACCAAGTATTAAAAGCTTATGCTTATGGTTTATCTAAACAGCTCTCTGTATTCGTCGGTCTTATCATTACAAACTGTATCGTAATGGGTCGTGCAGAGGCATTCGCGATGAAATCACCTCCGCTAGAAAGCTTTGTTGATGGTATCGGTAACGGTTTAGGTTATGGTGCGATCTTATTAATTGTTGCCACATTACGTGAACTAATCGGTTCTGGTCGTTTATTTGGTTTCCCTGTATTCCAAACAATTCAAGACGGTGGTTGGTATCAACCAAACGGTTTATTCCTTCTTGCACCAAGTGCGTTCTTTATTATCGGCTTCGTTATTTGGGGTTTAAGAACGTGGAAACCTGAGCAACAGGAGAAATAATCAATGGAACATTATATTAGCCTATTCGTGAAGGCGATCTTCATTGAAAACATGGCGCTCTCTTTCTTTTTAGGAATGTGTACTTTCCTTGCGGTTTCTAAGAAAGTTTCCACGGCTTTTGGCCTTGGCGTTGCAGTAGTTGTCGTACTTGGTATTGCGGTACCGGCTAACCAATTTGTATACGAACACGTATTAAAAGATGGCGCATTGGTAGAAGGTGTGAGCCTTGAGTTCTTAAACTTCATTACCTTTATCGGGATTATCGCAGGTCTTGTTCAATTACTTGAAATGACTTTAGATAAATTCTTCCCTGCACTTTATAACGCATTAGGTATCTTCCTTCCACTTATCGCCGTAAACTGTGCGATCTTCGGTGGTGTATCTTTTGCCGTGCAACGTGAATACAACTTCGCTGAAGCGGCAGTTTATGGTATCGGTGCGGGTGTAGGTTGGATGTTAGCAATCGTTGCGCTTGCAGGCTTAACTGAGAAAATGAAATATGCCGATGTACCGGCAGGCTTAAAAGGATTAGGGATTACCTTTATCACTGCAGGCTTGATGGCGCTTGGCTTTATGTCATTCTCTGGTATTCAGTTATAAGGAGGCATAAATGAGCGAATCTTCAATTTTATTATTAGGTGTTGCGGCATTTACGGTTATCCTTTTAGTGCTCGTTGCGATTATTTTATTCGCTAAATCAAAATTAGTAGATTCTGGTGATATCACCATTTCTATTAATGACGATCCTGAAAAAGCGATTACTTTACCAGCTGGTGGTAAATTACTTGGTGCTTTAGCAAGTAAAGGTATCTTCGTTTCTTCTGCGTGTGGTGGCGGCGGTTCTTGTGGCCAATGTGTCGTCAAAGTAAAAAGCGGTGGTGGTGAAATTTTACCAACCGAACTTTCTCATATCAGCAAACGTGAAGCGAAAGAAGGTTATCGTTTAGCTTGCCAAGTCAATGTAAAAGGCAGTATGGATGTTGAATTGCCAGAAGAAATCTTCGGTGTGAAAAAATGGGAATGTACGGTTATTTCTAATGATAACAAAGCAACCTTTATTAAAGAGCTTAAATTAGCGATTCCTGAAGGTGAAGAAGTTCCTTTCCGTGCGGGTGGTTATATCCAAATCGAAGCTAATCCACATACGGTTTACTATAAAGATTTCGATATTCCAGAAGAATACCACGAAGACTGGGATAAATACGATTTATGGCGTTATGTGTCTAAAGTGGATGAGCATATTATCCGTGCTTATTCTATGGCTTCATACCCAGAAGAAAAAGGCATCATTATGCTTAACGTGCGTATTGCAACGCCTCCACCACGTCAACCTGATGCACCTCCAGGTCAAATGTCTTCTTACATTTGGTCATTAAAACCAGGTGATAAAGTGACAATTTCTGGTCCATTCGGTGAATTCTTTGCGAAAGAAACCGATAATGAAATGGTCTTCATCGGTGGTGGTGCGGGTATGGCACCAATGCGTTCTCATATCTTTGACCAATTAAAACGTTTACACTCTAAACGTAAAATGTCATTCTGGTATGGTGCACGTTCTAAACGCGAAATCTTCTATCAAGAAGACTTTGACCAATTACAAGCCGAAAATCCAAACTTCGTATGGCATGTAGCACTTTCCGATGCATTGCCAGAAGATAACTGGACAGGTTACACCGGCTTTATTCACAACGTACTTTATGAAAACTACTTGAAAAATCATGAAGCACCAGAAGATTGTGAATACTACATGTGTGGACCTCCGGTGATGAACGCTGCGGTAATCAAAATGTTGAAAGACCTCGGTGTTGAAGATGAAAACATCTTACTAGATGACTTCGGTGGTTGATTTTAGTTAATCAAAACATCATCAAAACTGACCGCACTTTGTGATGAAGTGCGGTCAATATTTAAGGTGTTTTTAGAAAATTTTCTATGATTACAGGTAAATTTTGTTTAGTTTGCTAGTAGTTCACAGATTTAGGAAATCCAGATGAAAAAATTAATAAGCGGTATCGTGGCGGTGGCAATGGCATTAAGTCTTGCAGCCTGTGAAAAAGAAACAAAAGTTATCTCATTAAGTGGTAAAACAATGGGAACAACTTATCATGTTAAATACCTTGATGAAGGCTCAATGAAAGCAACATCTGAAAAGACGCATGAAGAAATTGAAGCTATCTTAAAAGATGTGAACGCTAAAATGTCCACTTACAAAAAAGATTCGGAATTGAGTCGTTTCAATCAAAATACCCAAGTGAATACACCGATTGAGATTTCAGCAGATTTTGCCAAAGTATTGGCCGAAGCGATTCGTTTAAATAAAGTGACTGAAGGTGCATTGGATGTAACTGTTGGCCCTGTCGTTAATTTATGGGGATTTGGCCCGGAAAAACGTCCAGAAAAACAACCTACACCAGAACAATTAGCTGAACGCCAAGCTTGGGTTGGTATTGATAAAATTGCCCTCGATATGAGTGCTGCCAAACCGACATTAAGCAAAGCACTTCCTCAAGTTTATGTCGATTTGTCCTCGATTGCTAAAGGCTTTGGCGTTGATCTGGTCGCTGAAAAGTTAGAACAATTAAATGCTCAGAATTACATGGTTGAAATCGGCGGAGAAATTCGTGCGAAAGGAAAAAATATTGAAGGCAAACCTTGGCAGATCGCAATTGAAAAACCAACTACAACAGGTGAAAGAGCGGTTGAAGCTGTCATTGGATTAGACAATATGGGAATGGCAAGTTCTGGCGATTATCGAATTTACTTTGAAGAAAATGGTAAACGCTTTGCTCATGAAATTGATCCGAAAACAGGTTATCCAATTCAGCATCATTTAGCCTCAATTACGGTACTTGCACCAACTTCAATGACTGCAGATGGCTTATCAACAGGGTTATTTGTGCTTGGTGAAGACAAGGCGTTAGAAGTGGCTGAGAAAAATAATCTTGCCGTTTATTTAATCATTAAAACAGATAATGGTTTTGTGACAAAATCATCCTCTGCTTTCAAAAAATTAACAGAAACAAAAGAATAGTTATGCAAACTTTATTTTTTACTTTAATCGCTTTCGTCGCAATTATATTGTTGATGTCTATCGGATTTATTATCAAAAAACAAAGTTTAAAAGGCAGCTGCGGTGGTTTATCTACCCTTGGTATTGCCAAAGCTTGTGATTGTGATAAACCTTGCGACACGCTTCAATCAAAATTAGATGCGGGCGATAAACAAGCAAAAGCCGAATATGAGCAAAAATTTGCGAAGAAAGACGATGATTCGCAATTTTATGAAGTGAAATAACTTGCATCAAAAATGACCGCACTTTATGTGCAAAATTATTTTGCCGTTTTCTCATTCAATGACCAATGTGCTTCGTCTTAACCGAAGTTACGGGAGAACTATGTTAATTTCAAATACTTATAATCAATACTTTCCTCAATTGACGCAAGAACAGCTTGCGAGAAATGCGACAAAAAAAGTCATTTGTGGTATGTCTGGCGGAGTGGATTCTTCTGTGTCAGCTTTTATTCTTCAACAGCAAGGCTATCAGGTGGAAGGCCTGTTTATGAAAAACTGGGAAGAAGATGATGATACGGATTACTGCACTGCAGCAGCTGATCTTGCAGATGCTCAGGCTGTATGTGATAAGTTGGGGATTAAACTACATAAAATTAATTTTGCTGCAGAATATTGGGATAATGTATTTGAGCATTTTTTAACTGAATATAAAGCAGGGCGCACGCCGAACCCAGATATTTTGTGTAATAAAGAAATTAAATTTAAAGCATTTTTAGAATATGCAGCTGAAGATCTTGGTGCTCATTACATTGCAACAGGGCATTATGTACGTAGGGCTGGTGATGATGAAAATGCAAAATTATTACGTGGTTTAGATGCTAATAAAGATCAAAGTTATTTTCTTTATACCTTAAGCCATAAACAAGTGGGACAAAGTTTATTCCCCGTTGGTGAAATTGAGAAGCCCATTGTTCGCGCTATTGCTGAAGAGCTTGGCTTAATTACGGCGAAGAAAAAAGACTCTACCGGTATTTGTTTTATTGGTGAGCGTAAATTTAAGGATTTCTTAGCTCGTTACTTACCGGCTCAACCTGGTGATATTCGTACTGTTGATGGTGAAATTATTGGTCGCCATGATGGTTTGATGTATCACACGTTGGGACAGCGTAAAGGGTTAGGCATTGGTGGTTTAAAAAATGCGGGTGATGAGGCTTGGTATGTGGTAGATAAGGATGTTGAAAATAATGAGCTTATTGTCGCTCAGGGGCATGACCATCCTCGTTTATTTTCAAAAGGTTTGATTGCTAGCCAATTACATTGGGTTGATCGCGAGCCAATTCGTGAATTAGTACGTTGCACGGTTAAAACACGTTATCGCCAACAAGATATTCCTTGTGTGATTGAACCGATTGATGATGAAACTATTCGAGTGATTTTCGATGAACCTCAATCAGCCGTCACACCAGGACAATCTGCCGTATTTTACCTTGGTGAAATTTGTTTGGGCGGTGGGATTATCGAAGAACGGATTAAATAACCTAACAAAAAAGGCTTGGGATCCCAAGCCTTTTTCTTTGCGAAATTATTCGCCCAAACGCTCTTTAATACGAGCAGATTTACCTGAACGTTCACGTAAGTAGTAAAGTTTAGCTTTACGTACTGCACCTTTACGTTTAACAGTGATTGAATCTACAACTGGTGAGTGAGTTTGGAATACACGCTCAACACCTACACCGTTAGATACTTTACGTAAAGTAAATGCTGAGTGCAAGCCACGGTTACGAATTGCAATAACCACGCCTTCGAATGCTTGCAAACGACGTTTGCTACCTTCAACTACCCATACTTTAACTTCTAAAGTATCACCTGGGCGGAAGCTAGGTACGTTTTGTTTTAATTGTTCTTGTTCAAGTTGTTTGATAATGTTAGACATTGTTTGATCCTTTATTGATCCTAGATGTAACTGAAACTAACTGTTATGCTCGGCTTGCGCCTCTTTTAACAGTTTACGTTGTTCGTCAGTCAGAGCTAGGCCTTCTAAGAGCTCAGGGCGTCGGAGCCACGTTCTTTGTAGCGATTGTTTTAATCGCTATTTCCGAATTTCTTCGTGATGTCCCGACATCAGCACGGATGGCACAGTTAATCCTTCTAACACTTCCGGTCTGGTGTAATGCGGGCAATCTAATAAACCGTCTGCAAAAGAATCTTCTTCTGCGGAGGCTTGTTTGCCTAATACACCGGGAATAAAACGCGCAACAGCATCAATTAATGTCATTGCCGGCAATTCCCCACCTGTTAGAACGTAATCACCAATTGACCATTCTTCATCAATTTCAGTTTGAATCAACCGTTCATCAATACCTTCGTAACGTCCACATACCAAAATCAATTTCTGATTTTGAGCAAGCTCGGTTACGCCACCTTGATCGAGTTTACGTCCTTGTGGCGAAAGGTAAATCACCTTTGCGCCTTCTCCTGCCGCTGCTTTCGCAGCATGAATCGCATCCCGTAAAGGTTGCACCATCATCAGCATTCCCGGGCCACCACCATAAGGACGGTCATCCACAGTTTTATGCTTGTCGAATGTAAAATCTCTTGGATTCCAACATTCCACTTGCAGAAGATTATGTTTTACAGCTCTACCTGTAACCCCAAATTCCGTAATCGCTTTAAACATTTCGGGGAATAATGAAATCACCCCTATCCACATAAAAAGCCTACTACATTACGTTTGTGCATACTTGAGATTAGAAACCAGCGTCCCAATCCACTTCAATTGTTTTCGTGGTGAGATCGACTCTTTTAACTACTTGTTCATACAAGAACGGAATTAACCGCTCTTGTTTTCCAAAAGCATCTTTGGTATTGGCTTTCACCACTAACACATCATTAGAACCGGTTTCCATCATCTCTGTTACCGTTCCCATTGTATAACCTTCTAAGTTTACGACTGAACAACCAATTAAATCGTGCCAGTAATAATCCCCTTCTTCCAGTTCTGGGAATATAGATAAATCCACACCAATTTCAACATTTGCTAAAATTTGTGCGGCTTCACGGTCATCAACGCCTTTTAATTTAACGATGATTTCGTGATTATGATGACGCCAATTTTCTAATTCTGCAGGCTGCCATTCACCTTTGATTTTTAAAAACCAAGGTTGATAATCAAAAATACTTTCAGCTTGTTCTGTTGATGAATAAATACGTAACCACCCACGAATACCGTAGGTTGAGCCTAATTTGCCCACAACTTCAATACGTTGTTGTTCCATATTTTCACCTATCTTAGTTTAAGAACTAAATCAAAAAGCGAGATTATGCTTTTTGAGCTTCTTTTACCAAAGTTGCAACACGGTCTGAAAGTGAAGCACCTTGAGCAACCCAGTGGTTTACACGCTCAAGATCAACACGAAGACGCTCTGCGTTACCTTGTGCGATTGGATTGAAGAAACCTACACGCTCAATGAAACGACCGTCACGTGGTGAACGGCTGTCAGTTACTACGATTTGATAAAATGGGCATTTTTTAGCTCCGCCACGAGATAAACGAATGGTTACCATAACCTTCCTCTAAATGTTTAATGACTAAAAGAATATTCCTAAACTCGAAAGCGATTTAAGAATATAGCTTACTTTTTTCTCTGTATATATAGACAAAAAGCCTGCGAGTTTTATACTTTTTGAGCAAAATTGCAAGTTTTGGATGAGCATTCTAATAAGTACGTTATATTCTCTTGAAAAAGTAAACATTATCATTCACATGCAATTTTGTTTTACGTATAATCTAAGAAACTCTCAAATAGTTTTAGGTCAAGTTTACGCGTTAAGCGGTATTTTATATTGATAAAATATCAGTTAAATGAGGTTTATTATGAAAATCAGTTTTCATTCTGTGTTACTTGGATTAGCGTCATGTATTGGCATTCAACAATCTGTGATAGCGAGTCCTCCTTCGTCTTCTCACCAATCAATATCTACTGAGTCCGCTGAGGCTTTAAAGCAACAATTTTCAATCGCTTTAGCTAAACAAGAAAAGCAACAAATTTCTATTTTACAGAAAAAACTCACCGCACTTTTTTCTTTACCTCCCCAATTTCTTGATAATCAGATCCAAATAAGCGAAAAAATCCTCACTCGCATTTTTAAAACAGATAAAAATCTCACCCCTAAATTTCTTGATTATTTATACTTTGAACCGATAAATACTGGCGATGCTAATTTAATTCAGGAAATGAAGAAAAACTTACTGGTGTCTTTTTTAGCGAATGAGCAGGCAAAAATTTATATTCGTCAAACAGATAATTCGGAGCAATTTGTTCAGGCTTTAATAGAACGGGGAGCCAAACCAGATCAAATTATATTATTGTCTTTGGATGCTAAAGGCATATTTCAAAAAATTATTGAACAGATGCGTCAAGATTTTCCTAATCAAACAACTTTTTCTATTACTGAGAATCGAGTGAGTTTGATAACCCCTTCTTCTGAAATTAAGCCCCGCCTCGCTCTAGCCAATATGATGTTTGCTCGCCAATTTAAAGGGGTGGAGGTTGATGATTTTTCGTATTTGGATCAAGCACGTGAAAATCTTCAACACAATAACTATGCTATTCGTTATAAGACTTTCCAAGCAATGCTTGAAGGCTTAAATTAATCCGTTTACTCACAAGGAGCCATTATGTTTTTATCTAAAAAATCAGTTACCTTTGCAGTTAGTGCGTTAGCAATGCTTTGCTCAGGTGCAGCCTTTGCTAAAGAAGCGCCGCAAGCACATAAAGCTGTGGAGTTAAGTATCTTACATATTAACGACCACCATTCTTACTTGGAACCGCACGAAGCGAGAATTAATTTAAATGGTCAACAAACAAAGGTTGATATTGGTGGTTTTTCTGCTGTGAATGGGAAACTTTATGAGTTACGTAAAAAGTATAAAAATCCATTAGTGCTACATGCAGGTGATGCGATTACCGGTACGCTGTATTTCACCCTTTTTGGTGGTTCTGCTGATGCGGCTGTCATGAATGCTGGTAATTTCCATTATTTTACTTTGGGTAACCATGAATTTGATGCGGGTAATGAAGGTTTATTAAAACTACTCGAGCCATTAAAAATCCCAGTACTTTCAGCCAATGTTATTCCTGATAAAAATTCAATTTTATATAACAAATGGAAACCTTACGATATTTTCACTGTGGATGGAGAAAAAATTGCTATTATCGGTTTAGATACCGTGAATAAAACGGTTAATTCCTCTTCACCAGGTAAAGATGTGAAGTTCTATGATGAAATTGCTACTGCGCAAATTATGGCAAATGCGCTAAAACAACAAGGTATTAATAAAATCATCTTACTTTCACATGCAGGAAGTGAAAAAAATATCGAAATCGCTCAAAAAGTAAATGATATTGATGTGATCGTTACTGGCGATTCACATTATTTATACGGAAATGATGAATTACGTGGTTTAAAATTGCCAGTAATCTATGAATATCCACTTGAATTTAAAAATCCGAATGGTGAACCTGTATTTGTAATGGAAGGTTGGGCTTATTCTGCTGTGGTGGGTGACTTAGGTGTTAAATTCAGCCCTGAAGGTATTGCGTCTATTACTCGTAAAATTCCTCATGTGTTAATGAGTTCTCATAAACTTCAAGTGAAAAATGCGGAAGGTAAATGGACTGAATTAACAGGCGATGAACGTAAAAAAGCGCTTGATACTTTAAAATCAATGAAGAGTATTTCACTTGATGATCATGATGCAAAAACAGACATGCTTATTTCAAAATATAAAAGTGAAAAAGATCGTTTAGCACAAGAAATTGTTGGCGTCATCACCGGTTCTGCAATGCCGGGTGGTTCAGCAAATCGTATCCCAAATAAAGCAGGCTCAAATCCAGAAGGTTCTATTGCAACGCGTTTTATTGCAGAAACAATGTATAACGAACTCAAAACAGTGGATTTAACCATTCAAAATGCAGGCGGTGTTCGTGCGGATATTTTACCAGGCAATGTAACCTTTAATGATGCTTATACTTTCTTACCTTTCGGGAATACGTTATATACCTATAAAATGGAAGGTTCGTTAGTGAAACAAGTGCTTGAAGATGCGATGCAATTTGCTTTAGTTGATGGTTCTACAGGGGCATTCCCTTATGGCGCGGGCATTCGTTACGAAGCGAATGAAATACCAAATGCGGAAGGTAAACGTTTAGTCAGCGTGGAAGTATTGAATAAACAAACCCAACAATGGGAACCAATTGATGATAATAAACGTTATCTCGTTGGTACTAATGCTTATGTAGCTAGCGGTAAAGATGGTTACAAAACTTTTGGTAAATTATTTAACGATCCGAAATATGAAGGCGTTGATACTTACTTGCCTGATGCGGAAAGTTTCATTAAATTTATGAAAAAACATCCGCACTTTGAGGCTTACACTTCATCAAATGTGAAATTTAATGCTTCTAGTGATGCGTTACCTAAAAAATAAAAGCTAAAATATATTGAAAATAGCGCGTATTTAACACTCGATTTTATACCTCAGGCAAACCCACTTTATAGACCATCTGGTAAAGGTGGGTTTATTTTTTGTCGTTTTATCTCTTTCTATTACATTTCACTTTAGATTGCCATTCAAGCAGTCAGTTTCGTAGAG
The DNA here is from genome assembly GCF_900638025.1 of Haemophilus parainfluenzae. Taxonomy (NCBI): domain Bacteria; kingdom Pseudomonadati; phylum Pseudomonadota; class Gammaproteobacteria; order Pasteurellales; family Pasteurellaceae; genus Parahaemophilus; species Parahaemophilus parainfluenzae. The sequence continues at coordinate 183,337 of NZ_LR134481.1, read as the reverse complement.
TTTTTACCATTACCTCATATTAATAAAGTCTGAATTATAAAAAGCGTAAAAAGCCCTAGCACAAGGGCATTTTCTTGATATTTTGTGCTTGCATGTGTACTTTCGACGAACCTCTGTAATGGGCATAACTATGTCTATGGTGTTGTTCTGCTTCCGTAAAGTTATGCTCAACCATTTTTGCTAGACGTTTGTAGAGTTTTTCCCTTGCTCCGATGACTTAACTGCATTGGCGTTTTCTATCGTAGCTTGATAAGTGTGTCAGGTAATCAGCCTTTCGGCTTTTTATTTTTGTCGGGCGACGATAATCAAATACACTAATAACCTCTCGGCGAGCCAAGCTTTCTGTGATAGGGACGGTAAAATAGCCAGCATCAAGCCCGACGGCTTTTTTGGGGGGGCTGAAAGCGTTATGTCGAGGAATCAAGGTGGTCAAGCAGCATTACAACACACTGTAACCGGTCAACCTATTACTTGGATGGATGCATTCATCGGTAATATTCCTGGTTCAATGGGTGAGGTTTCAACGCTTGCGTTATTAATCGGTGGTGCATTAATTGTATTCACCCGTATTGCTTCTTGGCGCATTATGGCTGGTGTCATGATTGGTATGATTGGTACAGCAACCTTATTCAACTTAATCGGTTCTGATTCTAACCAAATGTTCTCAATGCCTTGGCATTGGCACTTTGTATTAGGTGGTTTTGCACTTGGTATGATCTTCATGGCTACAGATCCTGTATCAGCTTCATTTACCAACACGGGTAAATGGTGGTACGGTGCGTTAATTGGCGTGATGGCTGTATTAATTCGTACAGTGAACCCAGCTTATCCAGAAGGGATGATGTTAGCGATTTTATTTGCAAACTTATTTGCACCAATTTTCGACTACATCGTGGTTCAAGCAAATATCAAACGTCGGAGAGCAAGAACAAATGGCTAAATTTAATAAAGATAGCGTTAGCGGTACAGTTACCGTTGTTGTGTTGCTAAGTTTAGTGTGTTCTATTGTGGTTTCTGGTGCTGCAGTAGCATTAAAATCCAAACAAGATGAACAAAAAGCACTCGACGTTCAACGTAACATTTTAACTGTTGCTGGCTTAATGAAAGAAGATAATGCATCAGTAATTAAAGACACTTACAGCAAATTTATTGAACCACGTTTAGTGGATTTGCAAAGTGGTGATTACGTTCAAGCTTCAGCAGAAGAAATTAATAAATTTGAACCTAAAGATGCCGTTAAAGATCCAGCTAAAAGCCAAGCTATCCCAGCTGAGGCTGATAAAGCAGGAATTAAGGTTCGTGCAAACCAAGCGCGTGTTTATCTTGTAAAAGATGAACAAGGCAATGTAACCCAAGTTGTATTACCAATGTATGGCCGTGGTTTATGGTCAACCATGTATGGTTTTGTTTCTGTTGCACCAGATGTGAATACCATCAAAGGTATTACTTACTATGATCAAGGTGAAACAGCCGGTCTTGGTGGTGAAATTGCGAATCCTCGTTGGCAAGCTCAATTCGTGGATAAAAAATTATTCGATGAACAAGGTAACCAAAAATTCAAAATCTACAAAGGTAGCTCTGCTGCAGATAAAGAGCACGGTGTAGATGGTTTATCAGGTGCAACTTTAACCAGTAACGGTGTTCAAGGTTCATTTGATTATTGGTTCAGCCAAAATGGCTTTGGTCCATTCTTAGCGAAATTTAAAGCAGGAGAAATCAAATAATGGCTGATGCAAAAGTAAATTTAAAAGGTCTTTTATTCGATCCTATTGTTAAAAATAACCCGATTGCCTTGCAAATTTTGGGTATCTGTTCTGCATTAGCGGTAACAACCCAATTACAAACAGCGATCGTTATGGCGATTGCGGTAAGTTTGGTAACCGGTTTTTCCAGCTTGTTCATTTCATTGATTCGTAACTATATTCCAAATAGTATCCGTATTATTGTGCAACTGGCGATTATCGCGTCTTTAGTAATCTTGGTTGACCAAGTATTAAAAGCTTATGCTTATGGTTTATCTAAACAGCTCTCTGTATTCGTCGGTCTTATCATTACAAACTGTATCGTAATGGGCCGTGCAGAGGCGTTCGCGATGAAATCACCTCCGCTAGAAAGCTTTGTTGATGGTATCGGTAACGGTTTAGGTTATGGTGCGATCTTATTAATTGTTGCCACATTACGTGAACTAATCGGTTCTGGTCGTTTATTTGGTTTCCCTGTATTCCAAACTATTCAAGACGGTGGTTGGTATCAACCAAACGGTTTATTCCTTCTTGCACCAAGTGCGTTCTTTATTATCGGCTTCGTTATTTGGGGTTTAAGAACGTGGAAACCTGAGCAGCAGGAGAAATAATCAATGGAACATTATATTAGCCTATTCGTGAAGGCGATCTTCATTGAAAACATGGCGCTCTCTTTCTTCTTAGGGATGTGTACTTTCCTTGCTGTTTCTAAGAAAGTTTCTACGGCTTTTGGCCTTGGCGTTGCAGTAGTTGTCGTACTTGGTATTGCGGTACCGGCTAACCAATTTGTATACGAACATGTATTAAAAGATGGCGCATTGGTAGAAGGTGTAAGCCTTGAGTTTTTAAACTTTATTACCTTTATCGGGATTATCGCGGGTCTTGTTCAATTACTTGAAATGACTTTAGATAAATTCTTCCCAGCACTTTATAACGCATTAGGTATTTTCCTTCCACTTATCGCTGTAAACTGTGCGATCTTCGGTGGTGTATCTTTTGCTGTACAACGTGAATACACTTTTGCAGAATCTGCAGTTTATGGTGTGGGTGCAGGGTTAGGTTGGATGTTAGCAATCGTTGCGCTTGCAGGTTTAACTGAGAAAATGAAATATGCCGATGTACCGGCAGGCTTAAAAGGATTAGGGATTACCTTTATCACTGCAGGCTTGATGGCGCTTGGCTTTATGTCATTCTCTGGTATTCAGTTATAAGGAGGCATAAATGAGCGAATCTTCAATTTTATTATTAGGTGTTGCGGCATTTACGGTTATCCTTTTAGTGCTCGTTGCGATTATTTTATTCGCTAAATCAAAATTAGTGGATTCTGGTGATATCACCATTTCTATTAATGACGATCCTGAAAAAGCGATCACTTTACCAGCTGGTGGCAAATTACTTGGTGCTTTAGCAAGTAAAGGTATCTTCGTTTCTTCTGCGTGTGGTGGCGGCGGTTCTTGTGGCCAATGTGTCGTCAAAGTAAAAAGCGGTGGTGGTGAAATTTTACCAACCGAACTTTCTCATATCAGCAAACGTGAAGCGAAAGAAGGTTATCGTTTAGCTTGCCAAGTCAATGTAAAAGGCAGTATGGATGTTGAATTGCCAGAAGAAATCTTCGGTGTGAAAAAATGGGAATGTACGGTTATTTCTAATGATAACAAAGCAACCTTTATTAAAGAGCTTAAATTAGCGATTCCTGAAGGTGAAGAAGTTCCTTTCCGTGCGGGTGGTTATATCCAAATCGAAGCTAATCCACATACGGTTTACTATAAAGATTTCGATATTCCAGAAGAATACCACGAAGACTGGGATAAATACGATTTATGGCGTTATGTGTCTAAAGTGGATGAGCATATTATCCGTGCTTATTCTATGGCTTCATACCCAGAAGAAAAAGGCATCATTATGCTTAACGTGCGTATTGCAACGCCTCCACCACGTCAACCTGATGCACCTCCAGGTCAAATGTCTTCTTACATTTGGTCATTAAAACCAGGTGATAAAGTGACAATTTCTGGTCCATTCGGTGAATTCTTTGCGAAAGAAACCGATAATGAAATGGTCTTCATCGGTGGTGGTGCGGGTATGGCACCAATGCGTTCTCATATCTTTGACCAATTAAAACGTTTACACTCTAAACGTAAAATGTCATTCTGGTATGGTGCACGTTCTAAACGCGAAATCTTCTATCAAGAAGACTTTGACCAATTACAAGCCGAAAATCCAAACTTCGTATGGCATGTAGCACTTTCCGATGCATTGCCAGAAGATAACTGGACAGGTTACACCGGCTTTATTCACAACGTACTTTATGAAAACTACTTGAAAAATCATGAAGCACCAGAAGATTGTGAATACTACATGTGTGGACCTCCGGTGATGAACGCTGCGGTAATCAAAATGTTGAAAGACCTCGGTGTTGAAGATGAAAACATCTTACTAGATGACTTCGGTGGTTGATTTTAGTTAATCAAAACATCATCAAAACTGACCGCACTTTGTGATGAAGTGCGGTCAATATTTAAGATGGATTACAGGCAAGCTGATGTTAGGATCGGTTTGCCTGTAATTCATATATTTAGGAAGGAATAGATGAAAAAGGTATTAATCGGATTGATTGCGGTTGTCTTAGCTTGTTCATTAAGTGCATGTAAGAAAGATCCCGAAATTATTTCACTTAGCGGTAAAACCATGGGGACGACTTACCATATCCGCTATATTGAGGATAATTCTGTTAGCGAAAACGCACAAAAAACACATGAACAGATTGAAGTGGTTTTAAAAGACGTGAATCAGAAAATGTCTACTTACATTAACGATCCCGAACTAAGTCGCTTTAATCAAAATACACAAGTGAATACGCCGATTGAGATTTCCGCTGATTTTGCCAAAGTATTACAAGAAGCGATCCGTTTAAATCAGGTTACTGAAGGTTCGTTGGATGTGACTGTAGGGCCTGTAGTGAATTTATGGGGATTTGGCCCAGAAAAACGTCCAGAACGTAAACCAACCCCAGAGCAACTTGCTGAACGTCAAAGTTGGGTAGGAATTGATAAAATTCACCTTGATATGAGCGGTAAAACCCCAACATTAAGTAAAGCAGTACCGCAGGTTTATATTGATTTGTCATCTATTGCTAAGGGCTTTGGCGTGGATCAAGTGGCAGATGTATTAGAGCAACGCCACGTGCAAAATTATATGGTGGAAATTGGCGGAGAAATTCGCACTAAAGGTAAAAATCCTGAGAATAAAGCCTGGCAAATCGCTATTGAAAAACCTAATAATACGGGTGAAAGAGCAGTCCAAGAAGTGATTGGGTTAAATAATATGGCGATGGCGACCTCAGGAGATTACCGTATTTATTTTGAGGAAAACGGTCAACGCTTTGCTCATGAAATCGATCCGAAAACAGGTTATCCAATTCAGCATCATTTAGCCTCAATTACCGTGCTTGCACCAAGTTCGATGACTGCTGATGGCTTATCTACAGGTTTATTTGTACTCGGTGAAAATAAGGCACTTGAAGTGGCCGAGAAAGAAAATATTCCAGTGTATTTAATTATGAAAACAGAAAAAGGCTTTGAAACAAAAATGTCGTCAGCCTTCCAAAAATTACTCGCAAATAAGGAATAATCATGCAAACGTTATTTTTTACCCTATTAGCTTTTGTGGCAATTATCGTATTGATGTCTGTTGGCTTTATCTTTAAAAAGCAAGCTTTAAAAGGTAGCTGTGGAGGTCTTTCCTCACTCGGTATTGCCAAAGCCTGTGATTGCGATAAACCTTGTGACACTTTGCAAGAAAAATTAGATGCTGGCGATGAAAATGCCAAAGCTGAATACAAACAAAAATTTGCGAAGAAAGACGATAATTCGCAATTTTATGAGGTGAAATAATTCACGTAAAATCAACCGCACTTTGTGCAATAACCTTAATTTATGGGGCGGAAGTCATTCCGCTATGTTTCAATCATTATCACCAATGTGCTTCGCCTTAACCGAAGTTACGGGAGACTTATGTTAACTTCAAATACTTATAATCAACATTTCGCACCATTGAGTGCAGAACAACTTGCCCAAAATGCCACTAAAAAAGTCATTTGCGGTATGTCTGGTGGGGTAGATTCCTCCGTTTCCGCATTTATTCTTCAACAACAAGGCTACCAAGTGGAAGGTCTGTTTATGAAAAACTGGGAAGAAGATGACGATACCGATTATTGTACAGCCGCAGCGGATCTTGCTGATGCGCAGGCAGTATGCGACAAGCTAGGCATTAAGCTACATAAAATCAATTTTGCGGCGGAATATTGGGATAACGTGTTTGAACATTTCTTAACAGAATATAAAGCCGGCCGTACGCCAAATCCAGACATTCTTTGTAACAAAGAAATTAAATTTAAAGCTTTCTTGGAATATGCAGCGGAAGATTTAGGCGCTAACTATATTGCTACCGGCCATTACGTGCGTCGTCGTGGTGAAGATAATCAAGCAGAGTTATTGCGCGGTTTAGATAGCAACAAAGACCAAAGTTATTTCCTTTACACGTTGAGTAAAAATCAGGTAGGCCAAAGCCTTTTCCCTGTTGGTGAAATTGAAAAGCCAATCGTACGTGCTATTGCTGAAGATTTAGGTTTAATTACTGCGAAGAAAAAAGACTCTACTGGTATCTGTTTTATTGGTGAGCGTAAGTTTAAGGATTTCTTAGCACGTTATTTGCCCGCTCAACCGGGTGACATCCGTACCGTAGATGGCGAGATTATTGGTCGCCATGAAGGTTTGATGTATCACACTCTCGGGCAGCGTAAAGGGTTAGGGATCGGTGGATTAAAAAATGCTGGTGATGAAGCCTGGTATGTAGTGGATAAAGATGTCGAAAACAATGAATTGATTGTGGCACAAGGCCATGATCATCCACGTTTGTTCTCCAAAGGCTTAATTGCTCAGTTACATTGGATAAATCGCGAACCTGTACGTGAGGCGTTTCGTTGCACAGTGAAAACTCGTTATCGCCAAACGGACATAGCTTGTTTGGTTGAGCCAATTGATGACGATTGCATTCGAGTGATTTTTGATGAACCGCAAGCCGCGGTCACACCAGGTCAATCAGCGGTATTTTACCTAGATGAAGTGTACTTGGGTGGAGGCATTATCGAAGAACGAATTTAATCAACATTTAACAAAGTACGGTCAGAAATTTAACGGTTTTTCTGACCGCACTTTTTCTTTTATCGTATTTCAATTTTCGTCAATTTGAAAAAATGATGATATTTTGATATTATAACACCTGTATATGGGAACAATTCCTTAAGTCCTTCTGAGTGTTTCCTTTAAAATCGCACTTCTCCGTGCTGTCATTTGTGATGGTTCCATTGCACCATTTGGGGCTTAAGCCCTGTTTTGTTTAATTTTATTAGAGATCACTTAACGTCTAAGGGGAAAGTTTGTCTTTATCTAAATTTATGGAAAAACAGACGTCATTCAATCCTTTAGTGATTGGCGTAACGTTATTTTTTGTTGTATTACTAGTCTCAATGATTTTAATTTTACCTGAACAAACACAAACGTTATTAAATGTTGTTAAATCAGGTATTTTTGCCAATTTTAGTTGGTTTTATGTATTAGTATTTTCAGTATTTTTGTGTTTTTTAGTCATTTTATCGGTGAGTAGCCTAGGCAATATTAAACTGGGAAATGATGAAGAGGAACCCGAATTTGGTTTTCTATCTTGGTTAGCGATGTTATTTGCTGCAGGCATGGGTGTTGGATTGATGTTTTTTGGTGTTGCAGAGCCATTGACGCATTATTTATCTGATATTACATCTGGTGCAGCAGAGCATAAGCAACAAGAAGCATTATTACATACCCTATTTCACTGGGGGATTCATGCTTGGGCCGTGTATGGAACCATAGCCTTAGCGTTAGCCTACTTTGGGTTTCGCTATAAATTGCCACTGGCATTACGCTCTTGTTTTTATCCGTTATTAAAAGAACGTATTAACGGGCGATTGGGTGATCTTATCGATATTATGGCATTGATTGCAACCTTATTCGGAATTATCACCACACTCGGCTTTGGAGCTTCTCAACTAGGAGCCGGTTTACATCAATTAGGTTGGGTTGGTGAAAATAGTTTTAGTTTGCAAATTGTCATTATTGCTGTCGTGATAAGCCTGGCTACATTTTCTGCTATTTCTGGCGTAGGAAAAGGGGTAAAAATCTTAAGTGAACTAAATTTAACATTAGCTTTCAGCTTATTAATTTTTGTGTTGGTGGCTGGTCCGACATTATACTTGCTATCGGCTTTTAGCGACAATATCGGCACTTATTTTGGCAATTTAGTACAATTAAGCTTCAAAACTTACGTTTATGAACAGGAACATACTGATTGGTTTAGTGGTTGGACAATTCTCTATTGGGCATGGTGGTGTTCTTGGGCGCCATTTGTAGGCCTATTTATTGCTAGAATTTCCAGAGGACGGACAATTCGAGAATTTATTTTCGGTGTATTAGTCGTTCCTAGTATGTTTGGCATATTGTGGTTTACTGTATTTGGAAACACCGCTATTTGGCTAAATGATGGTGAGGCGGCTGGTGCATTGGGACAAATGATTTCCTCACCAGAAACGTTACTCTTTAAGTTTTTGGATTATTTACCGCTTTCTGGTTTAACTGGTTTAGTGAGTTTAGTGGTAATTTCTTTATTCTTTATTACTTCGGCAGACTCCGGTATTTATGTGCTAAATAATATTGCATCTCGCGATAAAAGTCTTACATCACCTCGTTGGCAAGCGGTGATGTGGGGTGTATTAATGTCAGTTGTCGCCATTGTTTTAATGCAATCAGGTGGCTTAGGAAATCTACAGACAATGACGTTGTTAGTGGCATTACCTTTTGCGATGTTGATGTTGATTATGTGCTTTAGTTTATGGAAAGGCTTGAATGCGGATAAAAAATATTTTGATACTAAGGTCAACCCAACCAGTATTTTCTGGACAGGAGATAACTGGCAAGATCGTTTGGAGCAGATGATGAATCAAACTCAAGAAAAGGATACATTACGTTTCCTCAAACATACGGTTTTACCAGCTATGCGTGAGTTACGCCAAGAATTGATTAGTAAATATGAGTTGAGCGTACAAATTCACACATTATTTGAACAGGATGAGCCAGCCGTGGAATTGGTTATTCAAAAAGAATCCATGCGTGATTTTATGTATGGTGTGAAATCTGTTGGTAGAGATGTCTCTAAACAGCTAATTAATGATGATAACTTACCACATATTCAGCATAGTATGACCTATGAACCGTATACCTATTTCTTTGATGGACGAGTGGGATACGATGTGCAATATATGAATCAAGATGAATTGATTGCCGATATGTTGAAACATTATGATCGATATCTAAGTTTATTAGATAATGTTGGTCAAGAATTGATGGCTCACGAACAAACAGAGTTAGCGGAATAATAAGATTAAAGTGTGGTCAAAAATGATTTTATTTTTGGCTGCACTTTTAAAATTACCTCTTGAGACAAGTTCATAAAAAGAGTATATTCAGAGCAAATTTTCAATTTAGTTCTAATGGAGTTTTTCTATGTTTGGTTTATCCCCAGCACAAATGATTATTTTATTAATTGTGATTTTATTAGTATTTGGGACGAAAAAATTACGTAATGCGGGATCTGATCTCGGTGCAGCAGTAAAAGGCTTTAAAAAGGCGATGTCTGACGATGAACCTAAAAAAGATGCTGACTTTACTCAAATTAAAAATGGTACAGCAACAACTGAAAAAACTGAAAAAACTGAAACAGTGAAAGAGAAAGAACAGGCATAGCTGTGTTTGATATTGGTTTTTCCGAACTTATTTTATTGATGTTTATCGGCTTAGTTGTACTTGGTCCTCAGCGTTTACCTGTCGCTATTCGTACGGTAATGGGATGGGTGAAAACAATTCGAGGGCTAGCTGCTAATGTTCAAAATGAATTAAAACAAGAACTTAAATTGCAAGAGTTGCAGGATAGTATTAAGAAAGCTGAGCAGCTTAATCTCAAGCAGCTTTCTCCAGACTTAAGTAAAACCGTTGAAGAGCTAAAAGAGCAAGCTCAAAAAATGCGTGCAGAGCTAGAAGAAAAAGCGGCTGCTGCGGGCACAACGGTAGAAGAGCAAATTAAAGAAATTAAAAGTGCGGCTGAAAATTCGGCTGATTCTGCTGAAAAACTCGTGGTGAATTCACAAGAAACAACAGAAAAACAGGCTGAAACAACATCGACAGAGTATGTAGAGAATGAACTTGTTGAAGTTTCAGAACCTGAAAAAACAGAAGTAGATTTGACCGCACTTGAAGCCCATGAACAAGCTGAATTAACCGAGCGTTTATCTGATTACTATTCGCCGGATGATGTGGAGCTGCAACCAGCACCTAAATCTGAAGTTAAGTCCTAGAGAATAATTATGAGCAATACGACGGACGATTCCCAACCGTTAATTACCCATCTTGTTGAACTCAGAAATCGCTTATTACGTTGTGTAATTTGTATTTTAGTGGTTTTTGTGGCGTTGGTTTATTTTTCTAATGATATTTATCATTTTGTTGCTGCACCTTTAACGGCAGTCATGCCAAAGGGGGCAACGATGATTGCCACCAATATCCAAACGCCTTTCTTTACACCAATTAAATTAACCGCAATTGTATCGGTGTTTATTTCGGTGCCTTATTTGCTTTATCAAATTTGGGCGTTTGTTGCACCGGCGCTGTATCAACATGAAAAACGTTTAATTTATCCGCTATTATTTTCTAGTACAGTTTTATTCTATTGCGGTGTAGCATTTGCTTATTATATTGTTTTCCCTTTTGTGTTTAGTTTCTTTACCCAAACTGCTCCGGAAGGGGTGGCTATCGCTACAGATATCAGTAGTTACCTTGATTTTGCTTTAGCGTTATTCTTGGCATTTGGTGTGTGTTTTGAAGTACCGGTTGCCATTATTTTACTTTGTTGGACAGGTGCAACCACGACGAAAGCATTGGCTTCAAAACGTCCTTATATTGTTGTCGGTGCGTTTTTTGTCGGTATGATCTTAACGCCCCCAGACGTCTTCTCTCAAACTTTACTCGCTGTACCGATGTGCCTTTTATTTGAATTAGGCTTGTTAGTTGCTCGTTTCTATCAACCGAAAGATGATGAAGAAGAGACAACGGATGAAGAAAGTGCGGTAGAAAATCAGGCTGATTTAAATCACAAATATTAAGAAAATGGGCGTAGGTGATACGCCCTTTTAACATCATAAAAAACAGGAATATTATTATGACTCAACAAATTTTAGGCGGTTTCCCAACCCGTCGTCTTCGTCGTTTACGTAAACATGATTTTAGCCGTCGTTTAGTGGCAGAAAATACCTTAACAGCTAATGATTTAATTTATCCAGTATTTATTATTGAAGGCGAAAATCATCGTGAACCAGTGCCTTCGATGCCTAGAGTTGAGCGTTTAACCATTGATCAGTTATTAATTGAAGCTGGCCTTTTAGTGAAATATGGTGTACCAGTGATCGCATTATTCCCTGTGGTTGAGCAAGATAAAAAATCTTTAATGGCTGATGAGGCATTTAACCCGAATGGTTTGGTACAGCGAGCAGTGAGAGCATTAAAAGGCGCTTATCTAGAATTAGGTGTGTTAACAGATGTCGCACTCGATCCTTATACATTACACGGACAAGATGGGATCATTGATGAAGAAGGCTATGTATTGAACGATATCACAACAGATATCCTGATTAAACAGGCTGTTTCACACGCTGAAGCAGGTGCTGATATTGTGGCGCCGAGTGATATGATGGATGGACGTATTAGTCGTATTCGTCAGGCATTGGAAGAGAGTGGTTATATTAATACACAAATTATGGCGTATTCAGCGAAATATGCGTCTAATTACTATGGCCCATTTCGTGATGCAGTCGGTTCTGCGGGTAATTTGAAAGGTGGCGATAAGAAAACCTATCAACTCGATCCTGCCAACGGTAATGAAGGTCTGCAAGAAGTGGCTCTTGATTTACAAGAAGGTGCTGATATGGTGATGGTGAAACCAGGTATGCCATATTTGGATATGGTCTATCGCGTGAAAGAGTATTTCGGCGTGCCAACTTTTGCTTACCAAGTTTCTGGCGAATATGCGATGCATATGGCCGCCATTCAAAATGGTTGGTTGAAAGAAAAAGAATGCATTATGGAATCATTGCTTTGTTTTAAACGTGCGGGTGCAGATGGTATCTTGACGTACTTTGCGAAGCAGGTTGCAGAGTGGCTTTACTTAGAAGGTAAAAATAAATAGAGATTTTTTAAGTTGAAGTGTTAGCTTGGATGCTAATTTTAGATCTTATCTAATAGAAACGAGAAAATATTAAATGTTTTCTCGTTTTTTATTTTTTCTTCATTTTTCCTATAAAAAAGCTATTGCCTAGTTGATTTTTCTATTGTTATATTAATGACATGCCGCAACAAGACGGTGATAAATAAAATAACGCTATACACATCATACTCACTCACTACTAGAAGGAAAATTCTATGTCAGCAGTAGCATCATTAGACGTATTTCTTGAAAAAGTGGCTCAACGTGACGGCCAGCAACCTGAATTTTTACAAGCCGTTCGTGAAGTCTTTACGTCAATCTGGCCTTTCTTGGAGGCAAACCCTAAATACCGTTCAGAAGCTTTATTAGAGCGTTTAGTAGAACCTGAGCGAGCAATCCAATTCCGTGTGGCATGGACTGATGATAAAGGCCAAGTTCAAGTAAACCGTGCTTTCCGTGTGCAATTCAACAGTGCAATTGGTCCATACAAAGGTGGAATTCGTTTTCATCCATCCGTTAACTTATCAATTTTAAAATTCTTAGGTTTTGAACAGATCTTTAAAAATGCCTTAACCACATTACCAATGGGCGGTGCGAAAGGGGGTTCAGATTTTGATCCTAAAGGTAAATCAGATGCTGAAGTGATGCGTTTTTGCCAAGCGTTAATGGCGGAACTTTATCGTCATGTTGGGTCGGATACCGATGTGCCGGCAGGTGATATCGGTGTAGGTGGTCGAGAGGTAGGCTATCTTGCAGGCTATATGAAAAAATTATCAAACCAAGCTGCTTGTGTGTTTACGGGGCGTGGTCTTTCATTCGGTGGAAGTTTAATTCGTCCTGAAGCGACGGGTTATGGTTTAGTGTATTTTGCACAAGCAATGCTCGCAGAAAAAGGAGATTGCTTCCAAGGTAAAACTGTTTCAGTTTCTGGTTCGGGTAACGTGGCTCAATATGCCATTGAAAAAGCGATGGAACTCGGAGCAAAAGTAGTGACTTGTTCTGACTCGGCGGGTTATGTGTATTTACCAGAAGGTTTTGACCATGAAAAATTAGCGGCGTTATTAGAGCTCAAAAATGTAAAACGTGGTCGAGTGAAAGAATTTGCGGAACAGTTTGGTTTGCAATATGTCGCGGGTAAACGCCCGTGGGAAGTAAAAGCAGATATTGCGCTTCCTTGCGCAACTCAAAACGAATTAGAGATTGCAGACGCTAAAACCTTAATTGCGAATGGCGTGAAATTAGTGGCTGAAGGTGCAAACATGCCAACCACTATTGAAGCAACAGAGGCATTTTTAGAGGCGGGCGTGTTATTTGGCCCGGGTAAAGCGGCAAATGCGGGTGGCGTTGCAACGTCAGGTTTAGAAATGGCACAAAGCTCACAACGTTTGTATTGGACTGCTGAGGAGGTGGATAAACAGCTTCATCGTATCATGTTAGATATTCATGCAAACTGTAAAAAATATGGCACTGTCGCTGGTCAAGCAAACATCAACTATGTTGTCGGGGCAAATGTCGCAGGCTTTGTGAAAGTGGCTGATGCAATGTTGGCGCAAGGGGTTTATTAATCCAATAAATGAATGAAAATTTGGCCGCACTTTGTGATGAAGTGCGGTCATTTTTTATGGTGAATTTCTCAAGTTTGAAATGGGCTTGTGGCTTGCTTTTTTGCTCAAAAAGTGTAAAATCTTCAGGCTTTTTGTCTATATATACAGAGAAAAAAGTAAGCTATATTCTTAAATCACTTTCGAATTTGAGAATATTCTTTTAGTCATTAAACATTTAGAGGAAGGTTATGGTAACCATTCGTTTATCTCGTGGCGGAGCTAAAAAACGCCCATTTTATCAAATCGTAGTAACTGACAGTCGTTCACCACGTGACGGTCGTTTCATTGAGCGTGTAGGTTTCTTCAACCCAATCGCACAAGGTAACGCAGAGCGTCTTCGTGTTGATCTTGAGCGTGTAAACCACTGGGTTGCTCAAGGTGCTTCACTTTCAGACCGTGTTGCAACTTTGGTAAAAGAAGCTCAAAAAGCATAATCTCGCTTTTTGATTTAGTTCTTAAACTAAGATAGGTGAAAATATGGAACAACAACGTATTGAAGTTGTGGGCAAATTAGGCTCAACCTACGGTATTCGTGGGTGGTTACGTATTTATTCATCAACAGAACAAGCTGAAAGTATTTTTGATTATCAACCTTGGTTTTTAAAAATCAAAGGTGAATGGCAGCCTGCAGAATTAGAAAATTGGCGTCATCATAATCACGAAATCATCGTTAAATTAAAAGGCGTTGATGACCGTGAAGCCGCACAAATTTTAGCAAATGTTGAAATTGGTGTGGATTTATCTATATTCCCAGAACTGGAAGAAGGGGATTATTACTGGCACGATTTAATTGGTTGTTCAGTCGTAAACTTAGAAGGTTATACAATGGGAACGGTAACAGAGATGATGGAAACCGGTTCTAATGATGTGTTAGTGGTGAAAGCCAATACCAAAGATGCTTTTGGAAAACAAGAGCGGTTAATTCCGTTCTTGTATGAACAAGTAGTTAAAAGAGTCGATCTCACCACGAAAACAATTGAAGTGGATTGGGACGCTGGTTTCTAATCTCAAGTATGCACAAACGTAATGTAGTAGGCTTTTTATGTGGATAGGGGTGATTTCATTATTTCCCGAAATGTTTAAAGCGATTACGGAATTTGGGGTTACAGGTAGAGCTGTAAAACATAATCTTCTGCAAGTGGAATGTTGGAATCCAAGAGATTTTACATTCGACAAGCATAAAACTGTGGATGACCGTCCTTATGGTGGTGGCCCGGGAATGCTGATGATGGTGCAACCTTTACGGGATGCGATTCATGCTGCGAAAGCAGCGGCAGGAGAAGGCGCAAAGGTGATTTACCTTTCGCCACAAGGACGTAAACTCGATCAAGGTGGCGTAACCGAGCTTGCTCAAAATCAGAAATTGATTTTGGTATGTGGGCGTTACGAAGGTATTGATGAACGGTTGATTCAAACTGAAATTGATGAAGAATGGTCAATTGGTGATTACGTTCTGACCGGTGGGGAATTGCCGGCAATGACATTAATTGATGCTGTTGCGCGTTTTATTCCCGGTGTATTAGGCAAACAAGCCTCCGCAGAAGAAGATTCTTTTGCAGACGGTTTATTAGATTGCCCGCATTACACCAGACCGGAAGTGTTAGAAGGATTAACTGTGCCATCCGTGCTGATGTCGGGACATCACGAAGAAATTCGGAAATGGCGATTAAAACAATCGCTACAAAGAACGTGGCTCCGACGCCCTGAGCTCTTAGAAGGCCTAGCTCTGACTGACGAACAACGTAAACTGTTAAAAGAGGCGCAAGCCGAGCATAACAGTTAGTTTCAGTTACATCTAGGATCAATAAAGGATCAAACAATGTCTAACATTATCAAACAACTTGAACAAGAACAATTAAAACAAAACGTACCTAGCTTCCGCCCAGGTGATACTTTAGAAGTTAAAGTATGGGTAGTTGAAGGTAGCAAACGTCGTTTGCAAGCATTCGAAGGCGTGGTTATTGCAATTCGTAACCGTGGCTTGCACTCAGCATTTACTTTACGTAAAGTATCTAACGGTGTAGGTGTTGAGCGTGTATTCCAAACTCACTCACCAGTTGTAGATTCAATCACTGTTAAACGTAAAGGTGCAGTACGTAAAGCTAAACTTTACTACTTACGTGAACGTTCAGGTAAATCTGCTCGTATTAAAGAGCGTTTGGGCGAATAATTCGCAAAATAAAAAAGGCTTGGTTTTCCAAGCCTTTTTTATTTTTTAAGTGCGGTCAGAATTAAGACCGTTTCATAATTTCAAAAAACTCATCGTTGGTTTTAGCCATCATAAGTTTGTCGATGAGGAATTCCATCGCTTCCACTTCACCCATTGGGTTAAGGATTTTGCGCAGAATCCACATTTTTTGCAATTCATCCGGAGTGGTAAGTAAGTCTTCTTTACGCGTACCAGAACGGTTGAAGTCAATTGCAGGGAATACACGTTTTTCTGCAATTTTGCGAGAAAGATGTAATTCCATGTTACCGGTACCTTTAAATTCTTCGAAGATAACCTCATCCATTTTTGAACCGGTATCCACAAGTGCAGTCGCAATAATGGTTAAACTACCACCTTCTTCTACGTTACGCGCCGCACCAAAGAAACGTTTTGGACGATGTAAAGCATTTGCATCCACACCACCAGAAAGAATTTTACCGGATGCTGGTGTCACGGTGTTGTAAGCACGCGCTAAACGAGTAATAGAGTCGAGTAAAATCACCACATCTTTTTTATGCTCAACAGAACGTTTTGCTTTCTCAATAACCATTTCTGCCACTTGAACGTGACGGGTTGCTGGTTCATCAAAGGTAGAGGCAATCACTTCACCTTTTACCGAACGTTGCATTTCGGTTACTTCTTCTGGACGCTCATCAATTAAAAGCACGATAAGTTCACATTCTGGATAATTGTGCGTGATACTTTGTGCAATGTTTTGTAATAACATGGTTTTACCGGCTTTTGGCGGAGCCACGATAAGACCACGTTGCCCTTTACCAATTGGAGATGCTAAATCCAAAATACGTGCAGTTAAATCTTCGGTTGAGCCATTACCACGTTCCATTCTTAAGCGAGAATTCGCGTGTAGTGGGGTTAAGTTTTCGAAAAGGATTTTGCTACGAGAGACTTCAGGTTTATCATCGTTGACTTGGTCGACTTTTAAAAGTGCAAAATAGCGTTCACCTTCTTTTGGTGGACGGATTTTGCCTTCGATTTTATCACCAGTTTGTAGATTGAAACGACGAATTTGACTTGGGGAAACGTAGATGTCATCAGGACCAGCAAGGTAGGAACTGTCTGCGGAGCGTAAGAAACCGAAACCATCGGGTAAAATCTCTAACACGCCGCCGCCAAAAATGTCTTCACCGCTCTTGGCGTGTTGTTTCAAAATAGCAAAAACAATATCTTGTTTACGTAAACGGGCAAGATTTTCTAAACCCATTTGTTCTTCGCCAAGTTTCACAAGATCAGAAACAGGCGTGTTTTTAAGTTCTGTAAGATGCATAATTAATAATGTTGGAATTAATAAGAGTTGATAATACTGAATTGTTTGAATGGTGGGCAATGCCCTTAAGAATGCTACGTAAATTACCACTAAAATGCAGTACTGTCTAGTTTTTGTTAGAAAAAACAGGGTAAAATAGCGGACGATATAGAGATTATCATTGCATATTGATTAATTATGCGTGATAATTGAATAATTAATCATTTTTATAATCGAGATAAGGATAACTTATGGCTCTCTGGGGTGGTCGTTTTACACAAGCGGCAGACAAACGTTTTAAAGATTTTAATGATAGCCTGCGTTTTGATTATCGCTTGGCAGAGCAAGATATTAAAGGCTCCATTGGTTGGTCTAAAGCTTTAGTGAATGTTGGTGTTTTAAGTGTTGAAGAGCAACAACAGCTAGAGATTGCCTTAAATGAATTATTAATCGAAGTGCGGTCAAATCTACAAGCAATTTTACAAGATGATGCAGAAGATATTCATAGCTGGGTGGAAAGTAAACTTATCGATAAGGTGGGTAATTTAGGTAAAAAATTACACACGGGTCGTAGCCGTAATGACCAAGTTGCACTTGATATTAAAATGTGGTGTAAACAGCGTGTAGTTGAGTTGCAAGAGTCTGTTCGTAATCTTCAACGTCACTTGGTACAAACTGCTGAAAATACGCAAGATGCGGTGATGCCGGGTTATACCCATTTACAACGTGCACAACCAATCACTTTTGCCCATTGGTGTATGGCTTATGTGGAAATGTTTGAGCGTGATTATTCACGCCTTACCGATGCTTATAAACGCATGAATAGCTGCCCATTAGGCAGTGGTGCGCTTGCAGGAACAGCCTATGCAGTCGATCGTGAACAATTAGCCACCGATCTTGGTTTTGCTTTTGCGACGCGTAATAGTTTGGATAGCGTCTCTGATCGTGATCATATTGTGGAATTACTTTCAACGGCGTCTTTAAGTATGGCGCACCTTTCTCGTTTCGCAGAAGATATGATTATTTTCAATAGTGGTGAAGCGAATTTTGTGGAGTTGTCAGATCGTGTGACTTCAGGCTCGTCTTTAATGCCGCAAAAGAAAAATCCAGACGCTTGTGAATTGATTCGTGGTAAAGCGGGCCGTGTCATGGGGGCATTAACCGGTATGTTGATGACCTTAAAAGGTTTGCCATTAGCGTATAACAAAGATATGCAAGAAGACAAAGAAGGGATCTTTGATGCGCTAGATACCTGGCAAGATTGTATAGATATGGCGACTTTTGTATTAGACGAATTAAAAGTGAATACCGACCGTACACGCAAAGCTGCCTTAAAAGGTTACTCAAATGCAACAGAGCTAGCGGATTACCTTGTGGCAAAAGGTGTACCATTCCGTGATTCTCATCATATTGTTGGTGAAACGGTAGTTTATGCCATTGAAAAAGGCAAAGCCTTGGAAGACTTAACCATCCCAGAATTCCGTCAATTCAGTGATGTGGTCGGGGATGATGTCTATGACATTCTTTCTTTGCAATCTTGTTTAGATAAACGTTGTGCGAAAGGTGGGGTTTCACCACTTCGAGTAGCAGAGGCGATTGCAGAAGCAAAAGTGAGATTAACTTAATTAGCGTAAATAAAAAGTGATCTGTACTTCAAAGTAGGTATTCAGATTTTTTGGGGGGCAGATCAAAGAGCGGTCAAAAAATATTGTGTTTTTGATCGCTCTTTCGTTTTCTTAATCTCTGAAGTTATTAAATTGGAATGGTTGGCCTAATTCAGCGCCTTTTACCAATTGAATAACAGCTTGTAAATCATCACGAGATTTACCTGTTACGCGCACTTGTTCACCTTGAATTTGAGTTTGCACTTTGATTTTTGAATCTTTCACTAGTTTAGTGATTTTCTTCGCCATCTCCGTTTCAATCCCTTGTTTTAATTTGATTTCTTTGGTGTAAAGTTTGCCGTGATGTTCACTTTCTGTTGGAATATCCAACGAGCTATGCTCAATGCCACGTTTTACAAACGCACCAATCAAGATTTCAATTAATTGTTCTAATTGGAAATCAGATTCGGTGGTCACTTTCACGGTTTCGCTTTTTTCATTTAATTCAATGACGGCTTCCACGCCACGGAAATCATAACGTGTACTTAATACGCGGTTTGCATTTTCAACCGCATTACGCACTTCGTGCATAGTAATTTCAGATACGATGTCAAAAGATGGCATAAATTTTCTCCCAAAATCAATTAAATTCGATCATTTGCACTTAAAAGACATAAAAGTGCGGTTAAGTCAGCAAAGTTTACCACAATTTGCGCTTGTTGTTGCACCTTCGGCTTCGCATGAAATGCCACACCTAATCCTGCAACATTCATCATAGCCAAATCATTGGCGCCATCACCAATAGCAAGGGTGTCTTTGCGTGGAATATTGTATTCTTCAGCGAGTTTTTGCAAGGTATTCGCTTTGTATTGTGCATCGACTACGCTACCTTTTACATTGCCAGTCAGCGTGCCATCAATAATTTCAAATTGATTAGAAGCCGCAAAGTCGAGGTTTAATAAATTTTTTAAATAATCGGCGAAATAGGTAAAACCACCAGAAGCGATGGCGGTTTTCCAACCATGTTGTTGTAATGTCTTAATGGTTTCAATTAAGCCTGGCATTAAAGGCAATTTTTCACGTACTTGCCGCAAAATACTTTCTGGTGCACCTTTAAGTGTACCCACTCGACGACGCAAACTTTGTTCAAAATCAAGCTCGCCACGCATGGCGCTTTCAGTAATGGCAGAAACTAATTCACCCGTGCCAGCCAGTTTGGCAATTTCATCGATACATTCAATTTGAATGGCAGTCGAGTCCATATCCATTACCAATAAACCTTTTTCTGATAATTTTGCATCAAAATCCAGTTTGGCGATGTCTAATTGTAGGTCGTGGGCATAGACTATAAAATCGCCTAGCCATTCGCCTTTTAAAAGGACAACGGTATTTTTTTCAACGTTCCATGCATCAAAACACTGAAAAGATTGACCACACTTTTGTTGGAATTCAAGTAATTTCGTTAAATTCAGCGTTGTTCCGTATAAAATAAATGCATGTGTTTCATCGGAATGAGGTAAATCAGACGAAAGTGCGGTGGGAAATTTGAGATATTTTTGGGTAATACTTGCAAGGTTTTGAATTTGCATAGAAAATCCTGTAAATTGTGAAAACTTGTTTATTTTAGCTATCTTGGTAAAAAAATGGAAAGATAACGTGCAATTAATTAGAGAAAAACTTCAAAAATCACTGATGCTTGGGCTTATAGTTGTGTTTTGTGTAAGTGCAATGGCCGTAATATTATTTGGTGTGAAGCAATTTAAGATCGGCTCACAGCTTTCAAGTGTCAATCAGGTTGCAAATTTATCGCATATTTTGGTGCGCCAGCAAGCAAATTTGTTTTCAGTATTGTTGACTAATAATGCGAAATCAGAGCAGTTCACTGAAAATTTAGATAACTTAGCGAAAGAAAATTTTGTGTTGGATGCAACGATCTATGACTATAACGGTAAAGTGCTAGCTCAGAGCAGCAATACAGGTAATTTGCGTGAACAACTTGGCTTAGAACATAAAAATGAAAGCGAGTTTTCGACGCAACAGATCGTAGAGCCTATTTATTCCAGCTCAAATAACGGTATTCGTGGTTTTTTACGTGTAACCTTTGATGCCCAATATATGCAAACGACACAGGGTAAAATTAATCAAGTAT
Organism: Haemophilus parainfluenzae; assembly: GCF_900638025.1. Classification (NCBI taxonomy): domain Bacteria; kingdom Pseudomonadati; phylum Pseudomonadota; class Gammaproteobacteria; order Pasteurellales; family Pasteurellaceae; genus Parahaemophilus; species Parahaemophilus parainfluenzae. The sequence continues at coordinate 162,424 of NZ_LR134481.1, read as the reverse complement.
TTCATCGTTTATATGGTGAATTGATCATTATCTTTTTGTTGGGCGCGTTATTTGCAAGCTCTATTCATTATTTTTTAAGTCATTATCGTCGAGCATACCGTAAGCCGATAGAGACAACAAATGTGGTTAAAAAAAGTAAATCGAGTAGTTTGCGTTTTCATCAACGTCGTCGAAGAATTTGATCAAGTTAAATAAAATTGCAAATATTGGTTAAGCCAATCAGTAAATAGGGTAGAATACTGAGAATTATTTAGATAGGAGAAAAACATGGCAACTCGTAGACAACTCGCCAACGCAATTCGTGCGCTATCAATGGATGCAGTACAAAAAGCAAAATCAGGCCACCCAGGTGCACCGATGGGAATGGCGGATATTGCTGAAGTATTATGGCGCGATTTCTTAAAACACAACCCAAACAATCCTAAATGGGCTGATCGCGACCGTTTTGTGCTTTCTAACGGACACGGTTCAATGTTGATTTATAGCTTATTACATTTAACAGGCTACGATCTTTCTATCGAAGATTTAAAACAATTCCGTCAATTACATTCTAAAACCCCCGGCCACCCAGAATATGGCTATGCACCAGGTGTTGAAACCACAACTGGTCCGTTAGGACAAGGTATCACTAATGCGGTGGGTATGGCGATTGCTGAGAAAACCTTAGCGGGGCAATTTAACCGTGAAGGCCATGAAATCGTAGACCACCACACTTATGTGTTCTTAGGTGATGGTTGTTTAATGGAGGGGATTTCTCATGAAGCTTGCTCTTTAGCGGGAACATTAGGCCTTGGTAAATTAATCGCATTCTACGATGACAATAACATTTCGATTGATGGTCATGTTGATGGTTGGTTCAGCGATGATACTGCAGCTCGTTTTGAAGCTTATGGCTGGCAAGTAATTCGTAATGTAGATGGTCACGATGCAGAACAAATTCGTGCTGCAACCATTCTTGCTCAAGCAGAGAAAGAAAAACCAACGTTAATTATTTGTAAAACCATCATCGGATTTGGTTCACCAAATAAATCAGGTTCTCATGATTCCCACGGCGCACCATTAGGTGATGAAGAAATCGCATTAACGCGTAAAGCGCTAGGCTGGGAATATGCTCCATTTGAAATTCCGGCTGAATACTATGCAGAATGGTCTGCGAAAGAAAAAGGCGCGATAGCAGAAAAATCTTGGGAAGAAAAATTTGCTGCTTATGCAAAAGCATATCCAGAACTTGCCGCAGAATTTACACGTCGTGTAAACGGTGAATTACCAGCAAACTGGGCAGCTGAATCCAAAGCGTTCATTGAAAAATTACAAGCAAATCCAGCGAGTATTGCAAGCCGTAAAGCATCACAAAATGCAATCGAAGCATATGCTCATGTGTTACCTGAATTCTTAGGTGGTTCTGCAGACTTAGCAAGCTCTAACTTAACGTTATGGAGCGGCTCTAAACCAATTCGTGCTCATGAAAACGTAGGCGGTAACTACCTTAACTATGGTGTGCGTGAGTTCGGTATGTCAGCGATCATGAATGGTATTGCTTTACATGGTGGTTTCATTCCTTACGGTGCAACCTTCTTAATGTTCTACGAATATGCACACAATGCGGTGCGTATGGCAGCATTAATGAAGCAACGCGCTTTATTCGTTTATACTCATGACTCTATCGGCTTAGGTGAAGATGGTCCAACTCACCAACCAGTTGAGCAAACCACCTCATTACGCTTAATTCCAAATCTTGAAACATGGCGTCCATGTGATCAAGTGGAATCAGCTATCGCATGGCAACAAGCGGTTGAACGTCAAGATGGTCCAAGTGCGTTGATCTTTACCCGTCAAAACTTAGCCCAAATGGACCGCACTTCTGCACAATTAGATGCGGTTAAACGTGGTGCCTATGTGTTAAAAGACTGTGATGGCACACCTGAGTTAATCTTCATTGCAACAGGTTCTGAAGTAGAATTAGCGATGAAAGCAGCAGATGTATTGAGTGCTGAAGGTAAAAAAGTACGTGTAGTTTCTATGCCAAGTACTAACCGTTTCGATAAACAAGATGCAGAGTATCGTGAAAGTGTGTTACCTGCAGCCGTAACCAAACGTGTTGCAATCGAAGCAGGTATTGCAGACTTCTGGTATAAATACGTCGGCTTTGAAGGTCGCGTGGTAGGTATGAATAGCTTCGGTGAATCAGCTCCAGCAGATCAATTATTCAAACTCTTTGGTTTCACCGTGGATAACGTGGTAGCAAAAGCAAAAGAGATTTTATAATTATTAAAATTGAAGGCAGATATTTATCTGCCTTTTTTATCTAATAAGCAGGGGGAGTATAATATGGAATGTTCTAAGATTAGACGTAAGGATAGGGCGATCACTGATTATCACCGTATGTTAGAAATTATGAAGCAGTGTGATATTTGCCGTTTAGGATTACAAGATGATGAAAGTGTTTATATTGTTCCATTAAATTTTGGTTTTAAGGCAGATAATGAAGAACTTACTCTTTATTTCCATGGATTTGTTAAAGGGAAAAAGATTGAACTGATTAAAAAGAATAAATTAGCTGGTTTTGAAATGGACCGAAAACATGAAATTGTAAAAGCAGAAATTGCCTGTGATTATTCTTTTTTATATCAGAGCATTATTGGAAAAGGGAATTTATTCATTATTGAAGATAAAGATGAGAAGATTGATGCTCTACAATATTTAATGGAACACTATACACAGAAAAATGATTGGCAGTTTAGTGAGAATGAGCTAAACAAAATTGTAGTTATTAAGATGAATGTGACTCAATGGTCATGTAAAGAGCACTAATTTTATTGCTGAGAGAAGTGCGGTCAAAAATAAGAAAAATTTTGACCGCACTTTATTTTTATCTGCTTTCACCTTGTAATCAAAGCCTTTTTTTGTCAATCCATTGAGTTAGTTTTCCAAGTTTGTTAAAATTTGCGGTACTTTTTGCAATAAGAATAAAACGTAAAAAGTGAGTTCGGAAGAAGGTAGCTGGAGAGTAGGGAATTGCCCCTACGCCGACGAGGTAAAATCTTTCAGGCGCAATCGCAAGATTGCAGGGACTGTTACTGGACGAACCCTTGGAGAGATCCATTGCATTTTATTGATGTAAATGGACGCCGAAGGCGCAAAAGAGCGGTCGATTTTTCGATTGTTTTCCAAACGCTCAGGCAAAAGGACAGGGGCAAAAGACAATCGGTATTATCAAAATATTTCTATCGGGATTCTTCTTGTCTCCTTGTCGAGTTTATTTGTATTTTAAACGACGAGGAATCATCAATGTCATTACAGACAACCTTATCTGCTATTAGCAGCTTTGTATGGGGACCGCCTCTACTCATTCTATTGTCCGGAACCGGACTTTATCTCACCCTGCGTTTAGGTTTCTTACAAATTCGTTATTTGCCGCGTGCATTGGGCTATTTATTTGCTCGTGGTGCGAATAAAGGCAAGGGAGATGTATCTTCTTTTGCCGCACTTTGTACGGCATTAGCAGCAACTATTGGTACAGGGAATATCGTTGGTGTAGCCACTGCGGTGCAAGCAGGTGGACCAGGTGCGATTTTTTGGATGTGGTTGGTTGCATTATTAGGCATGGCAACTAAATATGCTGAATGTTTACTTGCCGTGAAATATCGTGTTCGAGATAAATACGGTTTTATGGCCGGTGGACCAATGTATTACATTGAGCGTGGTCTTGGTATTAAATGGTTAGCCAAATTATTTGCGCTCTTTGGGGTATTAGTGGCCTTTTTCGGTATTGGTACCTTCCCTCAAATAAATGCCATTACGCATGCGATGCAAGACACATTCAATGTACCCGTTATTATTACGGCAACAGTGGTGACCGTATTGGTCGCTATGATTATTCTCGGTGGTGTAAGACGTATTGCGACAGCTTCTTCAGTGATTGTGCCTTTTATGGCAATCGGCTATGTGGCGACCTCAATTATCATCTTAATCGTTAATTACGACAAATTACCTGCTGCAATTTCATTAATTATTCAGAGTGCGTTTAATCCTCAGGCAGCTTTAGGTGGTGCAGTTGGCTTTACCGTGATGAAAGCCATTCAATCAGGTGTGGCGCGCGGTATTTTCTCAAATGAATCAGGTTTAGGGAGTGCGCCGATCGCAGCCGCAGCAGCGCAAACGAAAGAGCCCGTTCGCCAAGGTTTAATTTCGATGACGGGGACGTTTTTAGATACCATCATCGTATGTACGATGACAGGCTTAGTGCTTGTGATTACAGGAGCATGGAGTAACCCAGAGCTTTCAGGTGCAAGTGTGACTAACTATGCTTTTGCACAGGGATTAGGTACATCAATTGGTGCAACTATTGTAACCGTTGGTTTATTATTCTTTGCTTTCACCACAATTTTAGGTTGGTGTTACTACGGTGAGCGTTGTTTTCTTTATTTAGTTGGTATTCGTGGTATTAAATTGTATCGCTTCGTATTTATTGTTCTGGTTGGAGCGGGTTCATTCCTCACCTTAGATTTAATCTGGATTTTAGCGGATATCGTGAATGGTTTAATGGCCTTCCCGAACTTGATAGCATTAATTGGTTTGCGTAAAGAAATTATTTCAGAAACTAAGGATTACTTCGAACGTTTAAAAGCAACACAACATGATCAAGATGAGTTAGCCTAATTTATCTCATAAAAAGAAAAGGGAAGTCGAGTGCCTCCCTTTGTTGTTTACAGCTTTACATCATAACAAGTTTACACAGAAATGAAATTACATTTTTGCAGAAATTAGATCCCGATCATATTTTTGAACATTTGTTTTTTTATTTACCTAAAAGCACTTGAAAAAGTGGTTCAAGGTCGATATGTTGTTATTAAAGATGAACGGAACCGAAGGGTTCATTTAAGCAAAAGAGGTAAATGCTATGACACTCAATATCACAAGTAAACAAATGGATATCACCCCTGCAATTCGTGAACATGTGGAGGGAAGACTTGCAAAATTAGAGAAATGGCACACTCAACTGATTAGTCCGCACTTTGTTTTAAGTAAAGTACCAAACGGCTTTTCTGTAGAGGCTTCAATTGGAACCCCATTAGGTAATCTGCTTGCGACTGCAACCGCTGATGATATGTATAAAGCCATTAATGAAGTAGAAGAGAAATTGGAGCGTCAATTGAATAAACTTCAACATAAAGGTGAATCCCGTCGAGCAGAAGAACGTTTGAAAGATTCTTTTGAAAAATAAAGAATAGTAAGTAAATAAAAGGGCGAACATGATGTTCGCCCTTTCTTATTAAGGAAATAATGAATTAAAAACGAATTTCAACAGATGCTGCGAAATTACGCCCTGGTGCATAAAAACGCTCTAAACCTTTCCCTTCTTTATCAACAGAATCAGTCGTACTTATTTTGTTAATACCACGTAGGGTATCCCAAGTGTGATATTTGCGATTAAATAAGTTATAAAGTCCTGCTCGGAGTGTAATATTTTGATTGATTTTATAGAAACCATACAAATCAAATAATACTGCCGAATTATTAAGATAAGGGTAAGTTTTTACTTCTCTAACAAAGTTAGTTGAATATTGTACTATTTGGGCATCTTTAGCTTTTTTAGCACCAAGATAACTCGCTTTGACGTTAACTCCCCAGCGATCATTTGGATCTTCATAGCCAATTCCTAAAATTACTTTGATTGGTTGGATAGAAAGTAGGCTAGCCTCAGTACCACTTAGTTTCCCTTTTGCATAACCGAGATTTGCTGTAAATTTCCAACCTTGTGGAATTACAGAAATAATCTGATCTAAATTAACTTTACTCGTGAATTCAATACCAGAGATACGCGCTTGATCAATGTTTATAGCTTGTTGGGCAATCGTTGTGTAATAAGCTTGTTGACCATAACTTGCACTATAGGCATTGTAATACGGGTTACGTTTTTTATAAGTTGACTCTTGCTCAGTTAAGAAATTTTTATAATGTGTGTGATAAAAATTCAGCCCAAATGTACCTAATTGATACTCTGCTTGGATATAGATAGATTGATTTAATGCTTGTTCAGCTTTTAAATCAGGGTTTGGTCTCCAGTTACCAGCAGGATGTTCAAAAGAGAAGTACATTTCTGAAGCGGTTGGAATGCGAAAGCCAGTAGAAATGTTATAGCCGATCTTCCAAATATCATTAAGCTGAGCCTCTAATCCAAACGAGCCACTTAAACTTTGAAAGGTATTTGATGCGGGTTTACGGCTACAAGCTCGGCAAAAGGCTTTTAAATCTTGCGGTACTAATTCATCCCAGTCATAACGAATACCTAATTGACTAGAAAAAATATCATTCCACATGACATGATCTTGTAATTGAGCGAAAAATGAACGGGTTCTGACTGGATGTTGAATAGATTCACTATCTTTAGCACTACTACCATTGGCACCTACATTGGGATATTCATGATCATTGCGATTATCAAAATCTTTTTGTGAAATACCCGTTCTTAGCGTAAATTGATGACTACCGAAGCGACTTTCCCATGGCATGAAATCTGCTCGTAGAGAAGCTCGCATAAAACGGCTATTCATACTCGTGTCCTGGATTTCAATTAAATCTTTTCCTATGTATGCACTAAAATCAGAATTATAGCGATGTCCACCCTTATAATTTTTTGAGCCAATATTGGTTTTTTGAAAATCTAGTTCGGTCTTTAGGTAACTTAACCAGCGGCTATTTTCTGGAAAATATTCGTAAGCAACATTTGCATTATATCGTTTACTAATATCATCCGACTCCCGCCAAAGCCCTGCAAGTTGATAAGACTTTTCATCAACAAAATTATTTGCTTTTTGAGCGTTAAATGATGCACTTACACGTTGTGTCTGAGTAATAAAATAGCCAACTTTAGCTAAGTAGCTATGATTTTTATGATGGGATGGATCAGGAATACCTCGAGCATTACCTAAAATATCTTGTCCCTTTCCTCTACTTTTCATTTCATGCCCATTGCGGTAGGAATAGAGCAAAGTTGCATCAAATTTGTCATCTTTATAAGCCACACCTAAAGTGTGTGTCCATTCGCTATTTTTACTCGCATAACCGTTTTTAAGCAATACACCCCATTTTTTATTTGGTAGAATAATATCATCAGCACCCAACGTGCGGTAGTTTACAGAACCACCTAAAGAACCACTTCCCGCATTGAAAGAATCGGCACCACGCATAATATCAATACCTTGTACTAATTCAGGGTCAATACTTAATCGTGAGCTATTAAAGTTACCATAACGTGCATAAAGTGAGTTTTCTTCTGATTCGGGCAAATTAACGCCATCAATACTGATGCCCACTCGATTCCCTTCAACACCACGCATTGCAAAACCTTTATTACGACGGCCATTATCGCTAATACCGACATCAGTAGCATAACGTACTAAGTCATAGTTATCAGAAACAAGTTCTTCTTGGATGGCTTTACGTGTCTTTTTTATTTGATTTGCTTTGACTTCAGAGGCATTAGCATTAACAGTAATTGTATCTAATGTTGTTTGTTCTTCTGCGTAAGCTTGTAAAGTGAAGGCTACACAGAATGCACCTAAAGAAAGGAGAAATTTATGAGTCATATTTTTACCTGAAATTTTATCTAATTTAGTAGAATCCGGAGCGAAGTTTACAAAAGTTAAAGAAACCTTTCAATGGTATTGAAAATTATTTTTATTTCATTTAAATTGTGTGAAGTCATCATTTAGTCTAAAAAACAAGATAATAAGGATCTTTTTATGAACAAAATTAAACTTTCCATCATTGCGCTTTCATGTGTTATGGCATTAGGCGCTTGTTCTTCTAGCTCAAAAGGTGGTACAGATAATTCAGAGCAGCTTCGACAAGCTGAGACTGAATTAAATCAAAGAATCACGGAGGCGAATAAGAAAGCTGAAACTGCTACAAAAAAAGCCGAAGACTCTTTGAAAAAAGCAGAAGAGTCTGTGAAAAAAGCGGATGAGTCCGTGCAAAAAGCAGAGGAGTCTATAAAAAAAGCAGAAATAGCCATCAAGGTAGCTCAAAGCAATGGCAATCAAACTGAAGAAGAGAAAAAAGCAACTGAAGCCGCGATAAAAGCGGCTGAAGCAGAGAGAAAAGTAGCAGAGGAAGCCAAAAAAGTTGCAGAGGAAGCTAAAAAAGCTGCAGAGGAAAGATTAAAGCAACTAGAAAATCTAAAAGCTGATGAAAAGGCAAGAATTCCATTGAGTGATAAGATCTTTGGTGGCATTAATGGTGAGATGAAGGATGCTATTTCTGGGGGCGTTTTAGCCTCAGAAGGAAGCGATGTAAATCGTCCGTTAACTCGAGATATACGAGATCTGACAATAATTGATAAATCAGGTAAATTAGTTGACATTGATATCTTGAGAAGAGCCGGGGATATTGACCCATGGACTTATGAAGAATATAACGATTTATATAATCTTCGTAAAGAAGGACAAACTATTTTAAGTAATAGCAATTTTCAAGCTAGTGCATTTGGTACATATTTTGACAACTTAAGTGGTAATCAATATTTCTTTGCACAAGGCTTACCGACAGCTATAGCACAAATCCCAACAACAGGATTGGTGGAGTATAAAGGTGGTATAGCTTATCAAAAAGATGGAAGTAATAGTGAGCGTAGTGAAATGAAAGCTACAGCTGATTTTGCTAATAAAGTCATTGACATTAATATTACGGAAAAAGCTAATGCCGTACCAGGTATGAATTTTGGTGGTAAAATCACAGGTAATAGCTTTTCAGGTGAAGTAAATGGTATCAAAACCCAAGGTGGTTTCTTTGGTGAAAATGCCAAGGAAATGACAGGGTTATTTATTAATGAAGCAGATCAATCTCGTGGAGCATTCGGTGGCATTAAAGAATGATGTTATATGATTTTTAACCAATAATTAGCACAAGGCGAACATAATTGTTCGCCTTTTTTTAAATATTTTGAATTACAAATTGTAAAGCCTGACGTTGAAATTGCTGCTCTTTGCGGTGTTTTAGTCGTCTTAAACGTAAGTTGCGTGAGGCAGAGATATCTCTTGATGCTTTTTTCTTTAAGAAGGTTTTTCTTTTTAACATTTTTTTCTCCTTGTTTTCTTTCTATTCAATAAAAACGCTATTTTTTCTGACCGCACTTATTCTGTTGCGGTCGCTTGGTTTTCTTGAACACGATGATAATTCATAATACTGTTCATGTAACGGCGAATATTCTCGACATATTGGTAGGCTTCATAACCGCGAGCATAGCCATATTTTAAGTTAGAATAATGACGTTTTTCCGATAATAGTTGAAGATTATTTTTTACATCTAACCAGTTATCTGGGTTTCCTCCTAACTTTTTAGTTAGGCGTCGAGCATCTAGAATATGTCCTAAGCCCATATTGTATGCGGCTAAAGAATACCAAATTCGATCTTCTTCTGAAATACTATCAGGCATTTGATTGAGTAGCCAATGTAAATATTCCGAGCCCGCCTTTATACTTTGTTCGGCATCGGTACGGTTATTAATATTCATACGTGCAGCCGTATCTTTGGTTAGCATCATCATGCCCCGTACACCTGTAGGCGAGGTCGCATAAGGATCCCAATGCGATTCTTGGTAGGCTATAGCCGCTAATAATCGCCAGTCTAAATTCCCTTTGTATTTTTCAAAGAGCGGTTGATATTGGGGTAGAATTTTTTCTACGGCCTCTAAATAAGCCTGAGTATCCACATAATCAAAGGTGGTAATGTGACGGAAATATTTTTCCTCAATGCGATCAATTAATCCTGTTTCAATGGCATTATTCATAAAATCTAACAAGCCTGCTTGTAGCTCATTATAGGATTTATTGGAGAGATACCAATGCACGGTCATTTCATCTGTTAGGTCAAATGCAATCGCTAAGTTAGGGCGAATTTGTTGTGCCGCAGCCACATCAATACTATTGGCGATGGTGTAAGGAATTTTCCCTTCCGCCACTTGAATCAATAATTCCTCTTGAGTCAATTGCTTGTTATTCTGCCATTTGAGTGCAGGGTGTTTTTTCTGTGCTTGAGATAGTAATTTTTCTAAGTCTTCTCCCGCAGAAATAATAATTTCTTGCTGGACTTGAGCCAAATCTTTCGGGCGATTTTCCCCTTTTTTATACACAAGCTGCCAAGAGGCAGAAGTATAAGAGGGTCCTAACTGAAATTTTTCTGCACGTTGAGGCTGGAACAAAAGATTCGCAGCTGCAATATCAATATTGTTGTTCTCTAATTCGTTAAAAAGTTGATCGTTATTTTCTAAGGTTTTAATTTGTAAGCGAACCCCTAAGTAATCAGCAAAGTTTTTTGCTAATTCGTATTCCAAGCCAGATTCACCTTCATTCCCAATAAAATAGTAAATGGGATTGTTAATGGTGCCAACAATAAGGCTACCGCGGTTTTTGATCGCAGCATAAGGGTTTTGCTCTGACTGCATAATTTTTTGCCAAGGGAACACCATATCAATGGCCCAAAGTAATAATGCAAAAGCAGCAATAATACGTAGAAATAAACCTTTCAATAGATAAACCTTATAAATTGAGATAAGAGACGATTGTAACCAGAATTAAGATAATAAAAAAGCCCCTTTTACTTCAAGGGGCTGCTAAATAAGGATTAACGTTGGCGATCTCGGCGACTTCGTTCATTAAAAGTGCGGTCGTTTTTATCGTTAAATTTACGCTGACGACGTTCACCATTACGCTCACTACGGAAGCGATCTTGGCCACGCTCTCCGCGCTCATGACGTCGACCATCACGACGGCCTTTCCCACCAAAATCGTTACCACCACGTCCACTGTCTGATTGTGCCGCACCCATAAAGCTCATTTGCATTTGTTTGTTTAAAACGCGAGTTTTACCGAATTGTTGAAGTAATTCTTTCGGCAGGCCTTGTGGTAATTCAACAGTAGAGTAATCATCATAAAGTTTGATATGACCAATATAACGACTGTTAATATCACCTTCATTTGCGATAGCGCCTACGATATGACGCACTTCTACACCATCTGTACGACCTACTTCGATACGATATAAATCCATCGGTTGTGGGGTGCCATAGCCTTTACGCTCACCACGACGTTCAGCTGAACGTGGGTTTTCACGACGATCAGCGCGATCATTACGGTCACGACGACGCTTATCCATTGGTGGGTCAGGTGGAAGAATCAGTTTTTGTTTACCTTGAAGCAACATCAACATGGCTGCTGCAATATCTTCTTGATCCTGATCTGCCGTGAATAAATCTTCCAATAGGCTACGATACATTTCCAGATCGTGATGTTCCAATTGTTTGGTAATCTTGTCTTGGAATTTCTTACGACGACAGGCTTGCAACACTTCATGATTTGGCAATTCAACTTCATTGATTGGTTTTTTCATCAAGTGTTCGATGTTACGAAGTAAACGGCGTTCACGTGGTTCAACGAATAACAATGCACGACCAGAACGACCAGCACGACCAGTACGGCCGATACGGTGAACGTACGACTCTGCATCAAGTGGGATGTCATAGTTCACCACAAGACTGATTCGTTCAATATCGATACCGCGCGCAGCAACATCAGTTGCAACCACAATATCAAGGCTACCATTACGTAAGCGATCTAAGGTTTGTTCACGTAATTGTTGTGTCATATCACCGTTTAAAGCTGCAGCACGGAAACCGTGTTTTTCTAATAATTCAGTCACATCAAGTGTGCCTGTTTTAGTACGGGTAAAAATGATAGCCGCATCAAAATCTTCCACTTCTAAGAAGCGTAATAATGCATCATTTTTACGGAAACCTTGAACATACCAACAATTTTGCTCAATATCAGGCGCATTATCGTTATTTACTTTAATTTTCACTTCTTGCGGATTATTCATGAAGCGTTTTGTGATACGACGAATTGGCTCAGGCATGGTTGCAGAGAAAAGGGCAGTTTGGTGCTCTTCTGGTAATTCAGCCATAACGGTTTCTACATCATCAATAAAGCCCATACGAAGCATTTCATCTGCTTCATCAAGTACGATTGCTTTTAATTCAGATAGATCTAATGTGTTACGACGGATGTGATCCAAAATACGACCTGGTGTACCTACAACAACTTGTGCACCTTGTTTTAATGCACGTAATTGGATGTCATAGCGTTGACCACCATAAAGAGTCACAATATTGATACCTTTGGCATATTTCATGAAGTGTTCGCAAGCATCGGCAACTTGAATGGCAAGTTCACGTGTTGGTGCCATCACCAATAATTGTGGATGTTTTGCGGCGGGATCAATTTTAGCCAAAATAGGTAACGAGAATGCGGCAGTTTTACCACTACCGGTTTGTGCCATACCAAGTACATCTCTGCCTTCTAGAAGAGCAGGAATACAAGCTTGTTGGATTGGCGAAGGTGTTTCAAAACCAAGGTCAGAAACGGCTTTTAGAATGAATTCAGGCAAGCCTAAATCATTAAAAGTGATTTTGTCAGTCATTAAGATACTCGAATGTAAGTAAGGAAAGCTCAATTTAGCTTTCAAGTTCATTTGTTAAAAAGAAAGTGGAAGAGCTAAAAAACAACCGTTTTTGCGATCGCACTTCTTTTTTCTTTTTCGTCTTCTATTTGAACAGGTTTTAATTTCATTAGTTCAAATGCGGCAAAACGATACTCAACAAAGTTATAAACTTGATTTGCCATAGCTAGTTTAAATAGGGCTGCAGCCTCATCTACTAGCCCTATATTGAGTTTTTGTTTTGCTAGATAAAAATAGGTTTCGGTTAATATTTCTGCATATTGTTGCGAGTTTTCTGCAAATTTGGTTGCCCGCTCTTGCAAATTACTCACGGAAATATTACCTAAATAGTATTGAACGATATTTGTTCCCCAGAAGTCCTTAGATAGCCCTTTCGCTCGTTCAACAAGGTTGGCATGGGCTTCTTGTGGTTTTAATTTTTGTTCGTTCAAATAGAGCCAGAGTACGCGATAGGGATCTTTGGTATCGGCTTCATAAAACTTCATAAAATCGTCTTCAGCAAGATTATAGCGTTCGACGTAATAAAAATTTAAACCACGATTAAGGTGGGTATAGTCATAACTTGGATCCAATTCAAACACCGCATTAAAGGTTTCTAATGCACTGTCGTAATCTTCTTCAAGCAGTAAGTAAAGCCCTAAATAATTGTAAACAGAAGCCATCTTTGGCTGTAATGCAAGGGCTTGTGTAAAGTCATAACGTGCGAGGCCCCATAAACCGAGGGAGTCGTATAATACGCCACGTTCAAAGTGAAGCATCGCCCGTTCTTCATTACTCATTTTTCCAACTAATAAAACCTGCCCGATTCGGGTAATCATCACTTCTTGTTCGAAGTGCGTATTCGGGGTTTGATCCGCTAGCACAACTTTATTTGGTGCGACAAACACATTTCCCGATTGAACACAACCAGAAATAAATAAAATCACACTTAGGCTAGACAACGAAACTAGAAAACGGAATAACCGAAAATACTGCATTGTTTTATAAGTTAGTTTGATAATCAAGGCGGGTGTATAAACTAAATTCACACACCCTGTGAGATTATTCTTGTTCTTCTGAAATGTTTTCTGCTGGTGCAGATTCTACTTCAGTTTCTTGTTTTGGTGCAAGATCTTTCATGGTTAAGCGGATACGACCTTGGCGATCGATTTCAACCACTTTAACCGTCACTTCTTGACCTACTTGAAGATAATCACTCACTTTCTCTACGCGTTCTTCTGCGATTTGAGAAATATGAACTAAACCTTCTTTATTTCCTACGATAGCAACGAATGCACCGAAGTCAGCAAGACGTGTCACTTTACCTTTGTAAATTGCGCCCGCTTCAACTTCAGCAACAATTTCTTCGATACGTGCCATCACGTTTTTCGCTGCACTGCTATCTACCGCAGCGATTTTCACTGTACCATCATCATCGATATCGATAGAAGTACCAGTTTCTTCAGTTAATGCACGGATAGTTGCACCACCTTTACCGATAACATCTTTGATTTTCTTAGGATCAATTTTCATGGTGTGAATACGCGGTGCGTAGTCAGAAATATCTGCACGTGGTGCAGGGATTGCTTGTTCCATTACGCCAAGAATGTGCATACGCGCACCTTTTGCTTGGTTTAATGCAATTTGCATAATTTCAGGGGTGATACCTTCAATTTTGATGTCCATTTGAAGTGCAGTTACACCTTCACGTGTACCAGCCACTTTAAAGTCCATATCACCTAAGTGGTCTTCATCACCTAAGATATCTGAAAGCACCACGAATTTCTCTTCTTCTTTCACTAAGCCCATTGCGATACCTGCAACAGCGGCTTTGATTGGTACACCTGCATCCATTAATGCTAAAGACGCACCACATACAGAAGCCATAGAAGAAGAACCGTTAGATTCGGTGATTTCAGATACAACACGCACGACATACGGGAATTCTGCAAGGCTTGGCATAACCGCAGCGACACCGCGTTTTGCTAAACGACCGTGACCGATTTCACGACGTTTTGGTGAGCCAATCATACCGGTTTCACCTACAGAGTATGGAGGGAAGTTGTAGTGGAATAAGAAGTGATCTTGACGTTCACCTGTTAATTCATCAATGATTTGTGCATCACGTTCAGTACCTAATGTTGCAACGGCTAATGCTTGCGTTTCACCACGGGTAAAAATTGCAGAACCGTGAGTACGTGGTAATACACCAGTACAAATGTCTAATGCACGAATGGTATCAACAGTACGGCCATCAATACGTGGTTCACCGGCAATGATACGACCACGAACGATTTGGCTTTCAAGTGCGGTGAAAATATCCACGATTTTACCTTCGCTGATTTCTTCATCTTCAGCTGTGATTTGTGCAATCACATCCGCTTTAATCGCATCGATTTGTTCGTAACGTGCCTGTTTTTCAGTAATGCGGTATGCATCGCCTAAACGTGCTTCAGCAATCGCTTTTACTTTGTTGATTAAATCTGTGTTTGGTTGTGGCGCAACCCAATCCCAACGTGGTTTACCGGCTTCTTTCGCAAACTCTTTGATTGCTTCAACTACAACTTGTTGTTGTTGATGACCGAATACGACCGCCGCTAACATTTGTTCTTCAGTTAAAATGTCAGCTTCAGATTCAACCATTAATACAGCTTTGTCAGTACCTGCAACCACTAAGTCTAAACGGCTTTGTTTTTGTTCAGCCATAGTTGGGTTTAATACGAATTGGTTGTCGATAAAACCAACGCGCGCTGCACCGATAGGGCCGTTGAAAGGTACACCAGATAAGGTTAATGCTGCAGAAGCACCAATCATTGCTACTAAGTCTGGGCTGATTTGTGGGTTTACAGAAACCACAGTTGCCACAACTTGTATTTCGTTGAAGAAACCTTCTGGGAATAATGGGCGAATTGGACGGTCGATTAAACGTGCAATTAAGGTTTCGCCTTCAGATGGACGCCCTTCACGTTTGAAGAAACCACCAGGGATTTTACCTGCTGCATAAGTACGCTCTTGGTAGTTTACGGTTAATGGGAAGAAGTCTTGACCTTCTTTCACATCTTTTTTAGCAACAACAGTCACGAATACCGTGGTATCGTCCATGCTTGCCATAACCGCAGCCGTTGCTTGACGTGCAATTGCGCCGGTTTCTAGAGTAACGGTATGTTGACCGTATTTAAATTGTTTAACAATTGGATTCACAATGTTTTCCTTCAAAATAATATTTAAAACAAAGCTTTATTTTCCAGATTGCGACTAGCAAAAGAAATCTCTTGAAAAAATGACCGCACTTTGGGCGTTTAAAACTCTCTTTTGATAGCCGCACGCTAATGCAGAAAATAAAGCCAGCTTATTATACAGAGTTTTAAATTTATTGGTAACTTTATTTAATATAAGCAACTTGTTATCATATTCTCATACAAATACATACGTAAGGAGACACTATGATTATCAGTGCATTAAATAACCCAAATTTCAAAGTGGGTTTACCAAAAGTTATCGCGGACATTTGCGATCATCTCAATACTTTAGATCTTGAAGCATTAGAAAATGGTCGTCATGATTTAAGCGA
Source organism: Haemophilus parainfluenzae (assembly GCF_900638025.1). Taxonomy (NCBI): domain Bacteria; kingdom Pseudomonadati; phylum Pseudomonadota; class Gammaproteobacteria; order Pasteurellales; family Pasteurellaceae; genus Parahaemophilus; species Parahaemophilus parainfluenzae. Next base: position 146,360 of record NZ_LR134481.1, on the reverse strand, counting down.
GCAAGTTTATATGAATGTCATGGAATTTGATACGGTTGAAGCGGATAGCAAACAGGCTGAACTTCACCATAAATATCTAGATATTCAATTACTTATTCGTGGCGAAGAAAATGTTGAAGTAAGCGCAACTTATCCAAATCTCAGCTTATACGATGAATATCGTGATGAAGATGATTACCAACTTACCCCACAAATTGAAGATAAAAGCACCGTGACACTTTTACCAAAAATGTTCGCTGTCTTTTTCCCTTATGAGCCACATAAACCAGGTTGCACCGTAAACGGTAAATCAAGTTTTGTGAAAAAACTGGTGGTGAAAGTACCGGTAGAATTAATTTAATTATTTCGATTTATTAAAGAAAAAGTGCGGTCAGAAATTTATATATTTTTCTGACCGCACTTTTTTATTATTTAATTACCGTAATTGACCATTTTGCATCATCAATTTGTTCAAAGTTTGTCACTTCATAACCTTCTTCAGCCGCCCAAGCAGGAATGGCTTCAGTGGCTTGTGTGCAGTCGAATTCAATTTCTAGGCCATCGCCTTTATTTAACTTAGCCATAGCTTCCTTAGCTTCAACAAGAGGAAATGGGCAAACAAGGCCGAGTGTTGGTAATTTAACGATCATATAAACTCCTTATGATGCTTTTGTTAATTTTAAACGTTGTGGACGGATAATAGTTAAGTAGGCGGCCACCCAGGTGCCGAGAATCATCAATGGTAATGAAACCCAGCCTTGCCAAGAGAAAAAGGCAGTTTCGACTAAGCCATTACCGATAGAGCAGCCACCCGCAAGCGTTGCACCAATACCCATAAGAATACCGCCGAGTCCACTGCGTAGAATCGTAGTGGCATCCGGTACGCGGACACGGAATTCATTGCTTACTTTCGCGCCGATGAATGACCCGATAAAAATCCCTAAGACTAAGAATACTCCCCAGTTAATAAATTTACCGTCGCCAGTAACGAGGAATTGCATGATATTGGCTGATGGGCCAGTAATCCCAAGTCCAAACTCACGGCCAGTAGCGACACTGAGTGGCCAAGCCGCAAGTGCGATTAATCCGATTAATACAGCAGAGAAAAATGGGTGCCAGCGTTTTTCAAATAATAAGTGGGCAAGCCCCGTTTTTTTCGGTTTTAATGCTGCGACTTTTACACTTGGTTTGCTGAGATGTTTGTACACATAGAAAGCCGTCACTAAAGTTAATAATGCGACTAGCCACCAAGGTGAAATACCGAATGTATCGTAAATGTTGCGTTGTTCAATATTGATACTGCGTAAAGTTTTATTGAATTCGCCTAATGGGCCAGTACGCATGATGGCACTTAACAACATATAAGTGAATAATGCGACCCAACTGCCGACTAAGCCTTCTGCAGCACGGTACCATGTACCTGTCGCACAACCGCCAGCAAGAACAATGCCGATACCAAACACAAAGGCACCGATAATCACCGCTAAAAAGGCAAAATTTTCAGCCGGATTAACATTTAATACACCAATTTCTTTTAAGAGGAAGAATCCAATGGATTGCACGGTAATTGCCAATAAAAGAGCAACAAACATTTTGTTATTTTTGGTGACATACATATCACGAAATGCGCCAGTAATGCAAAAGCGCCCACGCTGCATCACAAATCCGAGTAAAATTCCGCAAAGTAATCCGGTTAAAAGCATAAATATTCCTTCTCTTTTAGAACTAAGTAGGTTGGTATTTTCTAAAAAAATAAGAAGGTAGCGCCAATAACTTTTAGCTAGAAAATATGTTTTTTTGATATAAAAAGTAATTTGTTACTCAAATTAGATACCTAGTTGAGATATAGATTTGTCCATTATCCCTAATTTGGCTTAGGTATTATTACTGTTTATCACATATTTAGAATGATCCAAGTTATGCTTTATGGGCTGAAGAATGGGGGGAGATTTGGGAAGATAAAATAATACAAAGGCATTATCAGAAGGGAGACTGCTTTGATTTAAAACTTTTAAGTATCTTAAGGTCGGAAGTTCTAGACATACAGGGCTCTCTATTTAATCAATTAATCATCCAATTTTGGGGCATAAATCAAAGTGCGGTCAGAAATTTATATATTTTTCTGACCGCACTTTTAAATTTATCGCTCTCTTAATGCCTGTTTCATTCGTGTAATCGGTTTAATTAGATATTGAAACACAGTTTTCTCACCTGTTTTGACATCCACTGTCGCAACCATTCCAGGAATAATTGGCATTTCGTTACCATTTTTGTCGACGAGATTGCTACCTGAAGTTTGTACTAAAATTCGATAATATACGTTATTCATATTTAGTTTTAATTCACTTGCATTACGTTTTTCATCGCTTAGTGTATCTGGACTAATCAATGTGACTTTACCCTCTAATCCACCGTAAATAGCATAATCGTAAGCCGTTAACTTGACTACAGCAGGTAATCCAGGTCGAATAAATGCCACATCGTTAGGTCTAATATAAGCTTCAACTAATAAATTATCCTCAATAGGGACAATTTCAAGAATATCTTGTCCAGCACTTACAACACCGCCAATAGTATTAATTCGGATATTCTTTACAATCCCTTTCATTGGAGCTCGAATTTGTGAACGTTCGACAGGATCTGCTCGCATAGCCATATTCTCTTTGGCTTGCGCTAGCTCGGATTCCGTTTTTACCAATTCGTTACTTGCATCAGTAGTATAACGATTTTGGCGTTCAGTAATTTGCACGGCTAAATCATGTGAATCTCGTTGCATTCTTAATAGTTCAACTTGTGACATTACTCCACGTTTTACCATAGGCGTTGTAATTGCAATTTGTTGCTCTAATGCTGCTTTACTTTTCTGTAGCCCTGAAACTTGCTCCTCCATTGCTCGGCGGCGAGAGACATAGGCAGCTTCTTCACGTTTCTTTAGTTCATCAGAAATATCCTCAGGAAAGGTCAGTTTTGTGTTATATGCTTCAGCTTGTAAACGTGCGACCATTGCTTCTAAATGTTCTACTTTGGCTTTGCTTTCACGTAAAATTGCAGAACTTCGAGTATCATCTAGTTTCAGTAAAATTTGTCCTTTCTCTACAGTATCACCTTCTTTTACTAACATCTGTTGAATAGTACCAGGATCTAGACTTTGTACGATTTGTTCACGACTACTTGGGATTATGCGTCCTTGTCCTTGCGCCACTTCTTCAAGCGGGCTGAAATAAGCCCAAATGATAAAAACAACCATGAAAGACAAAAACAGGCTAATAATTGCAAAATAACCGGTGTGTTTCTCGGATTGTAAAGCTGCACTTAAATCATTAATCAGCTTTAAATCTTCTTTATTAATTTTTTCTTGTGGCTGATTTGACATATTATTTACTCTTCTCTTCTTGTTTTTTAACTGCATTTTTCGGCGTATTATTTTCATTAGGTGAAGTCTGAGCTGGTGTGGCTTGATTATGACGAGCCTCATTTTCTTGTAATCTAGCAATCACAGCATCACGTGGTCCATCCATCACTACGCGACCATTGTCTACAACAACTACTCTGTTTACCATAGGTAATACTTGTAGTCGATGTGTCACAACAACAACGGTTTTATCTCTTGCCCATTGAGCTAAAACATTTAGGGCTTGGCGTTCTGTTTGTTCATCTAATCCCGTTGTAGGCTCATCAAGTAATACCACTCTAGGATGTCTTAAAGTTAAACGAGCTAATGAAACGATCTGTTTTTGTCCCCCAGAAAGACCTAACCCATCCTCTCCTAATGGCATATCTAATCCTTTTGGATGATTTCTGACTAATTGATCGAGATGGAAATTTCGTAATGCAGCAAGTAATTCTTGATCAGTAGAATATCCATCCATTCGAGCCAAATCTAAATTTTCACGCAATGTACCAAGGAATAAACGAGGTGATTGATTGAGTAATGTCACTTTATCTCGCAAGAAATTTGGATCAATTTGGCGAGTATCAACATCGTCTAACAAAATATTTCCGCCTGTTGGTTCATATAGGCCGCCAGCTAATTTTAATAAGGTGCTTTTTCCGCTACCAATTCGTCCAAGAATAGCTACTTTTTCGCCTGGTCGAATCGTTAAATTTAAATTGGCAATAGCCGGTTGCGTATCTTCATTGTATTGAAATACAACATTTTTAAATGTAAGCTGACCTTGTACTTGGGTCAGTGTAACGTAAGAACGTTCAGGACTACGTTCAATAGGTCTTTCAATAATTGCATTGACACCTTTTAGCGCATTTTTTGCCTGTTGGAAACGAATAGCCAATCCAGCTACTCGACCCAATGATGAGAGTGCTCGACCAGAAAGAATAACTGAGGCAATCACGGCCCCCATTGTAATTCGAGCTTCAACGACATCATCATGAATTAAGTAGGTCCCTAAGAGCACTAACCCCACTGTATTCAGTTGCTGTAATCCAACTGTAAGGTTAGACACAAACTCATTAATTTCCTTTACTTTCATTGAACTAGCTGCGGTTAACGCATTTAATCGATCCCAACGTTGCTGGGCCCAGTTCGTTGCATTATTTACTTTTAATGTTTCAATACCTTCCACTGCTTCGACAGCTAAACCTTGCCGCTGTGAACTTTCTCTCATACTCTCATTGATACGTTTTGCTAAAACAGGCTGAACAGCAAAAGAAACAATTAATACTAAAGTACAAATCACCGCAGGTACGATTGCCAATTTTCCCCCAATAATAAACATTACAAAAAGGAATAATAATAAAAATGGCGCGTCTACCAATACTAGTAAGCTGGCACTTGTCATAAATTCACGTACAGCTTCGAAATCTCTAAGATTATTAGCATAAGAACCGGATGAAATCGGGCGTTCAATCAGACGTAATGCCATTACTCGTCTGAATAGTGCAGAACTGATTATCAAATCTGCTTTTTTGCCTGCAATATCGGTTAAATGGGACCGTATCATTTTAGCGATAAACTCGAAGAGAATGGCGAGAAATACACCGATACTCAATACCCATAATGTTGAATAGGCTTCATTAGGAATGACGCGGTCATACACATTCATTACATATAAGGAGCTAATTAACGCTAAAATATTAATTAAAAAGGAAGCGAGAATAACTTGATAATAATATTTTTTAAAACGAGCAATTACCTTCCAAAACCAGGCTTTGGGTAAATGATATTCAGGTAATTCTGAACGATGATCTGCAGTTAATTTAGGCTTTATAAACCAACAGAAGCCTAAATATTTTGACTCGAGATCTTTGTGAGATATTTCATGTGCTGGAGCATCACCCTGGCGAATAACGTAAGTGCGCTCTTCTCCGTGACCTTTTACGTCTGTAATAACTGCAGCTTCCTCATTATTGAGAATAATGATAGCAGGCATTGCAAGCGAAGGTATCTCTAAGAGTTTTCGACGAGAAATATGATTTTCGAACCCGTAACTACGTAAAACCTCACTTAAAGATTGAATATTGGCATTTAAATTTCGATCTCTAGCAACATTTGAGGCTAGCGCTTCTTCAGCAACCGGTTGATTAAGTAGTTTTGTTGCTATGGCTAAATGTTTGATAATTGAATTCATAAAATTTATTTACAATAATGATTGAACTTTAAAAATGATTAGTTGTATTGAAATCTGGCACTTTTGCCCATTTTGCTAAACTAGCTTTAGCAAGTAAGTAGGCGATTGCTGCATCACGATAATCATTTTGGGCCTCTACATAATTCGTTTCAGTTGAGGCTAACTCTGCATAAGAGTCTAATACTTCTAATAAGGTTCTATTGGAAATATAAAATTGTTGCTCATAGTCTTGGGCAACTTGAGTTTGGGTTGCAATCAATGATTTCGCAATTTTAGCTCGACGTTCACTTTGCTTCATATCAACTTTGGCGGTTTCGGCACGTTCTTTAATATCTCTTAGCATCTCATGTGAGCGAGCTTTAGCTGATAGTACAACTGCTCGGCTTTTTTCTGTAGCATAGTCTACAGGTTTATTATATAAATCCCAAGACATCGTTAACGCAATACTTCTATCTCGGCGAGTGGCGCTACCTTCCAAATTAATAGAAGGATATTTTGATGCTTTAGTTGCTTCTGAATCTGCTAAGGCACTATTATATTCAGCTTCTTGAGCTTTAAAACTAGGGTGATTATTAGCTTCCACATTATCGAATAAAGCGATTAATTGAGTTGAGTTTTGTTTATTAAATGGATCAACAATATCTTTTTCTGTGAGTTTCTTAGAGGTATATTTACTCAATTTACTTAAGTTGATGGATAAGATTTTTTCTAAATTTGCTTCTGTGGATTGCGCTTGTAAATAGCGAGATTGAGCTTGTGCAATTTCAGAACGACGACCTTCATCGTATTGATTGATTACTTTCAAATCTGCGATGAATTTTTCATGTCGACGGATATTTTTTTTGGCGATTGATATCGACTCTTTTGCGCGAAGTGCGGTTAAATAAAGCGTACTTATTGTATTTGCGAGTTCTTCCCGTGTTTCATAATATTTATATTGAAAATATTCCATTTTCGATTTATCTCGTTCAACTGCTGCTTGAATTCCACCCCAAGCATATAGATTTAAACGGGATCTTACGCCGACATCATCACGCATTTTAGAATTATTTGATGTATGTTGTTGGGCTAATACGTTTTGTCCCGTTAAGGATAGGGTTGGGTAATGACCTGCTTCTGATGCTTTCATATCATTGTAAGCACCCTCAGTATTTGCATTAGCTTCAGTTAACACAGGATCCTGTTGAAGCGAGAGTTGTAGGATCGAAGCTAAGTCTTCGGCAAATACAAGTTGTGATTGCAGTGCGCCAAACATTAGTAATGAGAAGATTTTATTACGTGTTAGTTTCATAGAATGGACTCTTCGCGGTAAGTATAAAAGACAGTCTGAGGATTATAGCTCAAATTAGTTCAGTGTGGATACTTTAAATGTAAATTATATGTAAATTTTCTGACTATTTAGCAATCAATATATTTATTTTTAGTGGCAGGAAAATAGCTGATTTCTTACTAGTATTTATATCAATAATGAATAGGAGAGAGGCAAGCCACAATTTTCACCTATAGTACAATCGGATAAGTTAAGGCCTTTAAACATGATGAGTATTTAAAGTGACTTAGGGTGACATCCATCTTCTTGCTTGCTGGTGATTTTTATATGGCTCGTAGCTAAAAAATTACTGATTCTTTTTGGTTTCAATTATTTTTAGTGTTTATTTATTTTAAGCTAATATGTTTTAGATAAGTTTTATATTCTTTAATTCCCAAGGCAAGTTGCATTGTTTATGCGAGAAATAGTATGAGCTTGATGTTTAAGTTGTTTTAATATTTTTTGTGCAGATGTTGTATCAACCTCTATGATTTGAGGATTAGATGTATTTGAAGTATCTATTGCGAAATAACGTATAGATTGTTTTGCTAGATTTACGTTTAAGTTTGTTCCTGGCTTCATTTCAACATAGTATGCTTCAATTGTGGTTGGTTTTGCACAAATTTCTGTCTTGGTAAAACCACCGACTTGAAGAGAAGAAAGGTATTCTCCATTTACTTTAATATTCACAGCAATAGAGTTTGAACCCGCATCAGTACGGAAAAATACTAAACCAGCATGATTTTCTTGTGGGTTAACATTCGCTGATTGATTATCAAAATTTGACCATTTTTCATTGCTTAATGTACAAGCAGCTAATATGGAGGCAGTAAAGACTGCAGTTAATAATTTAGAAAGTTTCATAGGTAGCTCCCAATGTAAATAATGATAATTACAGTCTGTAGTGACTAAAAATTGCACAGATATTGCTTGTGCTCGGCGCAAGATTCTACCTGAAATTTATAATAAAGGAAGGCTATTTATAGTTTTTTACATTTAATTTACAAAAAAATCTTAACTAATTGTTTTATAAGGCTTGATTATGAACGTAATCAAGCCAAAAGGTAAAGAGATAGTTCTTTTTTAAATCAATATTTGTTGATTATTTAATCACTGTAATTGACCATTTGGCATCATCAATTTGTTCGAAGTTTGTCACTTCATAGCCTTCTTCAGCAGCCCAAGCGGGAATGGCTTCAGTGGCTTGTGTACAGTCGAATTCAATTTCTAGGCCATCGCCTTTATTTAGCTTAGCCATGGCTTCCTTAGCTTCAACGAGAGGAAATGGGCAAACAAGGCCGAGTGTTGGTAATTTAACGATCATATAAACTCCTTATGATGCTTTTGCTAATTTTAAACGTTGTGGACGGATAATGGTGAAGTAGGCGGCCATCCAAGTGCCGAAAATCATCAATGGTAATGATACCCAACCTTGCCAAGAGAAAAAGGCGGTTTCGACTAAGCCATTACCGATAGAGCAGCCACCCGCAAGCGTTGCACCAATACCCATAAGAATACCGCCGAGTCCACTGCGTAGAATCGTAGTGGCATCTGGTACACGGACACGAAATTCATTGCTTGCTTTCGCGCCGATGAATGAGCCGATAAAAATCCCTAAAACTAAGAATACGCCCCAGTTAATAAATTTACCGTCGCCAGTAACGAGGAATTGCATGATATTAGCGGATGGACCAGTGATCCCAAGTCCAAACTCACGACCCGTAGCGACACTTAATGGCCAAGCGGCAAGCGCAATTAATCCGATTAGCACTGCTGAGAAAAATGGGTGCCAGCGTTTTTCAAATAATAAATGAGCAGGCCCCGTTTTTTTCGGTTTTAATGCCGCTACTTTTACGCTGGGTTTACTGAGATGTTTGTACACATAGAAAGCTGTCACTAAAGTTAATAGTGCCACTAACCACCAAGGTGAAATACCGAATGTATCGTAAATATTGCGTTGTTCAATATTGATATTGCGTAAAGTTTTATTAAATTCACCTAATGGGCCGGTGCGCATGATGGCACTTAATAACATATAAGTAAACAACGCGACCCAACTACCGACTAAGCCTTCCGCAGCACGGTACCACGTACCTGTCGCACAACCGCCAGCAAGAACAATACCGATGCCAAACACAAAGGCACCGATAATCACCGCTAAAAAGGCAAAATTTTCAGCGGGATCAACATTTAAAACACCGATTTCTTTTAAGAGAAAGAAACCAATAGATTGCACGGTAATCGCCAGTAGAAGGGCAACAAACATTTTGTTATTTTTGGTGACATACATATCGCGAAATGCGCCAGTAATACAAAAGCGCCCACGCTGCATCACAAATCCGAGTAAAATTCCGCAAAGTAATCCGGTTAAAAGCATAAATATTCCTTCTTTTTTAGAACTGAGTAGGTCGGTATTTTCTAAAAAAATAAGAAGGTAGCACCAATAACTTTTGGCTAGAAAATATGTTTTTTTGATATAAAAAAAGTGCGCTCAGAAATTTGTGTATTTTTCTGAGCGCACAGGGGAGAGAATTTTTGATTATTTTGAGCCTGCGGAGAAGTTAAAACCCCAACCATAATATTGACTACAATCAGCATGTCCATTAAAGAAGTTAATATCTTTACGGACAGACATTTGTGTATACTCAAAATCAATCGTTGCAATAGCACAGAATGTTCGAGGGTCAGTTTGTTTTCCCATTTCAACTACAATTTCAGGTTGATTAGGAACTTTGACAGTGATAATTGCATCGGATTCAGCCCATTTAGCGGCTCCTTCATAAATAAAGCAATAAATTACCAAACGTCGTAAGTCTTTGATACCTTTAGGATTGACGAGAATATTTTCGCCTTCGAATGAACTCCCATTTCTATCATCTCCGCAATGCCATACCCAAGGCGCTTGTGTATAGCATCCTTGACGAGTAAAACGATCTTTGGGACCGCCTTGACCTTTGGAAAATTGCAAACCGTCAATAAGTGAAGCTGTTCCGTCTTGTAACTCCCAGTAACACCCAAGATCTAAGTCAATCTCTTTATTTGAACCAAATAAGCTACTGAAGAAACCTGTGGGTTTTTGTTGAGTCCAATTTAAGTTAATAGTAATTTGCTGATCAGTTGATTTCGATAAATTAATTTTATGTGAATCACCTTTTTTTTCTAAAGTAATTTTATTTAATGAAACCATTTTTCACTCCAATTAGCCTACATTTACACCATATTGTTGGCAAAGTGAATATAATCCCCCTGTATATCCTTGACCAATTGCACGAAATTTCCATTCACCATTATGACGATAAATTTCACCAAACACCATTGCTGTTTCAGTGCTGTAATCTTCAGAAAGATCGAAGCGAACAATTTCATCACCAGTATCATTATTAACAATACGTACGAATGCATTGCTGACTTGACCAAAATTTTGACGGCGAGCTTCTGCATCGTGAATAGTTACAGTAATAAAAAGTGATTTGATATTACTTTCAACTTTGTCCAAACGAACTATCACGCTTTCATCATCACCTTCTCCATCACCAGTGAGGTTATCGCCAGTATGCTCTACGCCACCACAAGGTGAAACTAATTGATTATAGAAAATAAAATGTCTATCAGAAGGCACTTTACCATTTTCTGTTGCCATAAATACACTTGCGTCTAAGTCAAAGTCTTGTCCATCGGTTAAACGGGCATCCCAACCTAAACCCACTAATACATTTTTTAAACTTGGATCAGTTTTGCTAAGTGAAACGTTTTGACCTTTAGTTAATGAAATTGCCATATTGTAATTCTCCAGTTGTTATTAGGTTAATAAATCTTATGCACCAGCCATTTGAACAACGATAAGTCGTCCGCCTTCGCCTTTTTTCAAAAGAATTTTGGTGCCTTCCTTGAGCTTCACTTTTCCACCAATAGGAATAGATTGTTTCGTATTAACATCTACCATATCAGTCAGATTTTCGTTCACAAGCCACCAATTTCCTTGATGTAACACGAAATAGCCAATGCGTTTTGCATCTTCCGATTTTAATTTCTCATTAGGGAAAATACGGTTATCTGAATGCCATTTGAAAAGTGATTGCCCGCTGTAGACCATAATTCTGTGATTATCAGGACGATAACTACCATTTGGTGCAGCAGAATATAAATTTAACACGGGCAATTTACCTTGATGTGCTGTGCCACAAAACGGACATTTAGGCGATTTAGAATTATCAAAAGCATACCACTTCTGATCACAATTAGCGTTTTGACAAGGCTGAAGCAAATCTACTGTTTTTACTAATGCCTGTTCCCATTCATCTGCTGTCGGGCGAGCAATAGGATTATGTAATCCGTCAATAAAAGCTCGTTTAAATAATTCGCTTAAATAAGGGCCAGTAATGGTATAAGGCATTTTTTGTGTGTCTTTCCAAGGCTGTTCGCTAGGTTTAACATTTCCTACTTTTATACGATTAGAATGATCAGTTGGGTGTTCAATGAATAACGCCTTTTCTCCCATTCCTAATTCTTCATCACGCTGGCTATCATTCGTATCAAAGACCTTATCTCCCCGAAGCGGATGTCGATAAAGTAAATACATATAAATCAAAACAGCTAATGCGTGTAGATCGGTGGTTCGACTTGGTAATTTACGTTTCGGATCACTTTTGTCTAAATGTTGAGTTGCCACTACTTCAGGTGCAATAAAATCAGGTGTTCCCACCACTGTTGGTGGATGTTTTCCTGGCACAACTAAGCCGTCAATATCAATTAAACTCGCTTGACCAGTTGTTGGATCGATTAAGCAGTTTTTGTAACCTAAGTCACTATGACTTAATCCGGCCATATGCATGCGGCGAACGGCACGAGCCAGCATCAAGCAGACTTTCAAATGCAACATCCAATCGCCTAGCTCTCGTGAGTCAAGAAACTTATTGCGATTAGATGCACTGGCGAACCATTTACCATCTTTATCTTTACCTTTAATGCCCAACATATCGTTATTACGGCTGCCATATTGGAAGAAAAAGCAATCACGATAAAAAGGGCTCACCACACCAAGTTTTCCTTGATGTTCCACCACGGCAGTGGGCCAGCAGAATAATTTTTTAAGATATTCGCCCCCTTCTTGATTAAAGATTTTCTCGCGATATGTTCCAGTGATCATTTCTAACCGCTCTTTTGTAGCAAGATCGGCTGGTTCTCGGAAGAAAGCAACAACATAATCTTTATTAGGTGAGAACATCACATCTTTCATTCCACCTTGAGCCTTGATTTCATCAACAAATTGAATGGTTTCACCATTTGTTGCAGTGAGCGTAATAACCTTACTCATTACTCAACTCCTTTTTGAACTTGTACATCACTTGCTTTCTGGAGCGTGATTGTTTTTGTTTCATTGTTCTGAGTAATGTTGATAGTTCTGACTTCTTCATTAGCAAATTCTTGATTATTTTCAGCCGCTTGTGGAGCTATCTCATTCACTATTGTTGACTCTTTCTCCAAAATTTCATTATTCATTGATGTATAAGTCATCGCTTGCCACTCTGACTGCGGAATAAATATCGCTAAAGTGCGATCATCGTGCTCTCCTTTTGAGAAGAAATCTAGCCATTCCTCCAAAGCTTTTTCAGGTTGCTCTTTTTGTAATGATTCACGTAATTCTTGCCAAAAGATTTGCCAAGCTTCAAAGGTGTTGAGCTGTACATCACTATGAAATTTAGGATCGGAAACGCCATCTGTCATTAATATCAGGATTGGAGGATAATCACGAACATCTGTATCAATGCGTGCGGTAATTTTTTCCGCATTGGCTTCCGCTAAAGTTAAAAATTGCGTTTCACCTGAATATTGTCCTGAGTCCACTTCACCCAATAATTTGATTTTTTGTATAGCGGGATCAAAGATTGCTGCTGCACCATCCCCCACCCAATAACAAGCAGTGAACCATTTCCCATCAATTAAAGGCAATGTAAACGCAAGCAATAATGTGCAAGAAAGTGATTTCTGTTCAATGACATAATCTTTTGCCGCTGTTTCTTGGGCAAGATAAGCGGCTTGAACCGCTTCTTTAAACATCACTTTGGTAATATAAGCGAGTTCTTGTTCGTTTTTTTGGGAAAGTTTTTGGTAGTCCTTACCTTCAATATTCAGTAACTCAAAAAATTTATTTTTTGCAGCCTCTACAGCTAGTTTTGAGCCTTGGCGAGAAAATTCTGCACTTCCAGCACCGTCGGCAACAGCAATGAAATGAAATTTTGATTTTTCGTGATACCCGATAGCAAAATCATCATCACAGCATGTTCCTTTCATTGCATGAGTACGTCCGCGCATACGTGCTGCTATTAATTGACCACTCTCTGTTGTAATTCTTTTATTTGCACTATCCGATTTCCAAAAACGTGATTTAGGATCGGAAGGAATATTTTTCCATAAATACTTAGGATTTGGATTAACAAACAACGTAGCATGAGCTAAATGACCTTCATTAAGTTGAAAAGTTACTAAAAATTCACCGCTCTTTGTCGGAGTACCTTCCAAAGTTTGGTTTTCTATATTCCAAGTTAAGCCAATCTCATCTTCTGTTTTGATGGATTGAACTAAAGACAATTCGGTTGGTTTTAAATAAGAGTAAGGTTCGTCTTGCTTCGCATTTGGAAGCGTAATAATGAGATCTTTTTTGTGTATCGGAGTAATTTCTGTTGGTTGATGTATCAACATATCATTTTCCAGTAATGTTGAATTTGTAGATGTTTGAAAGCGTTGCCACACCTCTGAAAGGTGGGCAATCAGTGTAAAATTTTGGCTTGCAAAAGCATCAAGCCATTTTTCATCCGCTTGATTTAGCCACGTTTTAAATTTCTCTAATTGCTCAATTGCATTCATTTTTAGCCCCTTGCACGAGTAATATTGAAATCAACATCATTGGTTTCATCATTAAAATACAAGGTTTCATTACAACCAGGGCAGACGACTTCTTTTTCGCCGTTAGCACAGAAAATTTGCCCACAGTTGCACATACACAAACCAAAAGCAGCTCCACAATGGGGGCAACCGCCACCACCCCATAATTGTGAGGTAGAAATTTTGCTGTAATTTGGGCGATGATCAGACCAATCTACGTAATCTTTTTCAGCAGGGTAAACACCAACATATTGAAAAATCGCATTATCAAGCGGACTGTTTTCAAGCCGTTCATATTTCATTAAATAAGGCAATTTCACCTTGCTACATTTACCTACGATGATTGCATAATTTTCATCTAAAGCGACCGCTTGCTCTTTTTCTTTAATCAAAGAAATCGCACCGCTTTCTAAAATTTCTTTATTCAGTGATATAGGCAATTCCACACCCAACGAGCGACTTTGACTTAGAATGGAATCCGCAACAGATTCACATAAAGCACGGTAAACTTTTTCTATATCTTCATCATCTAGTCGATAGGTTAAATCACTAATTTCACTTAATGTGTCAAGGTTGGCAAATTTACCAATGCCAATATTGATTAGCTTCGCTTTATTTTGAAAATGGTGTTTCCAGCGAGAAATAGCTTGTGCAGGATCATCTGTTGGCGAACCGTCTGACATAATGTAAATCAATGGTTTCCAATCGCCTTTTTTCCTTGGAGTACTACGCACAATATCTTTTTCTAAAGAATCCATTAAATGATTCAGTGCTGCACCAATAGATGTGCCAGAACCAATAGGCAAACGAGGTGGGTAAAAACTCATTAATTCCGTTAATGGTGCAAGCGTACCAGCCGCCCCAGCAAATGCGATCACAGAAAGATAAACAGATTCTAACGCGTAAGGATCACGGCGAAGTTGATTAACCAAGCGGCTAATGCCTTCTTGCATTTGACGAAGATTTTCGCCAGCCATACTTTCGGAGATATCAACAACAAGATAAACAGGTAAACGACGCATAATTTCTCCTAAAATACAACAGTGATTTCATCAGGTGGAGGCGGGAGAGCATTGCTTGTTGAGCCCACACTGACACTGGTTTGAGCAACCGAAGCAGAAACCCATTGGAAGAACTGTGCAAAGCTATTTGCATCCATTGTATCGAGTGATACAACGGTATCCGTCAATTTTTTTAAGATGTTTGGATCCGCTTTTGGACCTGCTGCACAAGCGACAATATTGCCAAAATTTAAGGCTTTAATTTGTGGAATGGCGAGTTCATAAGCTAATGTATCGGAAGGTTTTCCGTCTGTGAGTAAAATTAAAATCGGTCGCCAATCGCCTTTTTGTTCAGATGTAGCAAGAATACGATCTTTTTTAACCGCTTGTGAGATTTCTTCTAACATTTTGCCAAGAAAGGTTGCCCCACTATCAGGGCAACTAATGGTCGGCAATACCACATCTTCAAGTGCGGTTAATGGCAGCACATTTTTTATTTGCGTATCAAATGTTGAAATGGAGAGATACACACTTTCTAACGCATAAGGATTTTGTCGTAAGGCGGAAAGCAGTGATTGCAAACCAACATTCACTGCTTCAATTGGTTCGCCTTTCATCGAGCCTGATGTATCAATACAAATATAAGTGAGTAGTCTTCTAGACATATCTACTAACCACCTAAATTATAAAACAATATTTAATTCTGCTGGTGGTGGAGGAAGCTCACCTAATCCGCCTACATCTTTTTTGTTGAGATCTACTTTTTGACTTGATACAGAAATAGAGGCAGATACCCATTTAAAGAAGGCTTTAATAGAGTTAGCATCTGCGGTATCTAATGACACTACACTTTCTGTAATTTGTTTTAATACATTGGTATCTGCTCCAGCACCTGCCGCACAAGCCACAAAGGTGCCAGTTTTCACGGTTCTCAATGCATTAATTCCCTTTTGCAGATCGTCTGTTGGCACACCATCAGAAAGTAAAAATACAACTGGTTTCCAGTCACCTTTTATTTCAGCAGAACCTTTTTGTACTTCGCGATTGATACAATCTGTAAGTAAACTTAACGCTTCGCCCATTGATGTTAAGCCTGATGCTTCAATAGTTGGAAGCTGGAAACTCATTAGCTCCGTTAGTGGTGTAACTTGTTTGGCTTTGCTATCAAAAGTAATCACAGATAGATAAGCCGTTTCTAATGCGTAAGGATCTTGACGTAACGCAGAAACTAGCATTTGTAAACCATTACGCACAGATTCAATAGCCTCGCCCATCATTGAGCCAGAAGTGTCGACTAATAAATAAACAGGTAAACGACGCATAAATTTCTCCTAATAGCAATTTTGTGTTGGTATCCCATTTTTACGATTTAGTTCCATTGCAGCTTCACAAGCAGAACGTGATTGTTTTCCTGCGCAATTTTGATTAAACCAATTTATCATTTGTGAATGTTGAGCTATTTTTTGGTTATAAGCATTTACTGATGCACTCGAATATTGATCAACATAAGTATTTTGAAGTGAATCACCTAACCATTTTGATTGGTTATAGATTTCAACACATTTCTCCATTTGTTCATCACTAATAACCGGAACATGCCCCCTCGTAGAAGATGTTGGTGGGGCAACATAATATTGATTAGCCATTGTATTAATGGAAATTAAACCGATTGAAAGTAGTATTAATTTTTTAGTAACCATATAGATTATTCCTGTTCTTTGTCAGGGAAAATAAATGAAGCAATAACTCCTATTAGCAAAACACCTAATACAATATAAAGACTTACGTTTGCTGGAATATGAATACCTGTATCAAATACCGCATGATTCCAAGATTGAATTCCCATTTTGATACCAATAAAGAACAATAAGGCAATGACAGCTTTTTCGAGGTGAACAAGATATTTTGTGAGTGCAGCAAGAATAAAATAGAGACTACGCAAGCCAAGAATGGCGAAAATCATTGCGGCATAAACCAATAAAGGTTCTTGAGTTACGGCAATCACGGCGGGTACTGAGTCAAAGGCAAATGCTACATCAGATGTTTCAATTGCCATTAAACATAAAAATGCAGGTGTTGCGTAACGCAAACCTTGACGAGTGACGGAAACTATTTGATCTGCATTTAATTCGTGATGTTTTACAAAGAATTTTTCTTGCACTAGTTTTGGGAAAACAGGCATCATTTTCCCTACTAAACGAACACTCCAGTGATGAGTATAGTCTTCGATTTCTTCTTCACTATCATCTCCGCCTCGTAACATTTTCGAACCACTCCAAAGTACAAAAGCAGCAAAGATAAATCCAACCCAAGGACTTGCGGCAAATAATCCTGTTCCAATCAAAACGAAAATAGCTCTGAAAATTAATGCGCCTAAAATACCCCAATAAAGAATTCGATGTTGAAGATGATCTTTGATGCCAAAAGATGCAAAGATCGCAACAAATACCATCAAGTTATCAATGGATAAACTCTTTTCAAGTACATAACCGGAAAGATAGAGATCTGCCCATTCTGGCTCAAAACGGAAATAAAGATAAACGTAGAACGCCAATGCTAATGAAATCCAAAAGATTGACCAAAGTGCGGCATTTTTTACTGTAATTTCTTTACTTTGACGGTGAGATATTAAATCCACATAAACAGAAAATAAGATGGCTGAAAAGAAGACAATAAGAACTTCTAAAGGAAAACCAAAATGATGCATAGATGAAACCTAAAATGAAAAGCTATAAACCAATATAGTTTATATAAAAACCAGAATGGTTTACAAGATCTTTTTAGATTTAGTCATAATTATTTTCATTATGCAAATATTAAGTGAAAAAGAAAAATTTAGTGCACGTTTAAAATTAGCTCTTTCAGCAATGGCTATGCAGAATTTGAAGACAAGTGAAATAGCAACTAAATTTAATTTACAGCACCCAAATGAGTCAGTTACTCAACAAGCTGTCCATAAATGGCTTAATGGTTTGGCTATACCATCAATGGATAAAATTGAAACCTTATCTAAGTGGTTATCAGTTAAACCAGAATGGTTGCGTTACGGTGTGGGTGATAATGAAAAAATGACAATGTTAGATGAAGTTTTGTTGAAGATGATTGTTGGACTATCGGAACAGCAAAAATCAGCACTAATTGCTTTTATTAGTTCTTTTCAAAATAAACTCTAATCAAAATTATACACAATGAGTGCGGCAAAAAATTATATGGATTTTTTACCGCACTTTATTTTCGTTAAGGACAAGGCTTACTCACCATAATTTCGATAACCTGTCTGTCTATATGTTGCATACTTTTTGATGCAATAGCGCAGAGGTTATCAATGGTTCGCTCAAGATTGTGTTCGACAATGCCTTCATTACCCGTAACATGGGTTTCATCCATGGCCATGAGAACTGATTTATAGCCAGATGCTACGCTGGTGGACACTTTCATTGCACAGCTATTGGATGCGCCATCGCAGATGATTCCGCTAATATCACCGATCATGCTGCAAATCCCCATGCACACGGTTTCGAATTTACCCGTAAGCAAATAGGCAATGCCTGCACAGCTCCCCATAGAGGCAGTGGTTACCGCACAAAGGGCGGATAGTTTTGGCAATTTACTATGAATATAAATGGCCATTAAGTGAGATAAGAAAAGTGCGCGTATTCGTTTTTTCTCACTCACCTTGAGATAATCTGCAACAACGACAACAGGCATCGTTGCCGCGATCCCTTGATTGCCCGAGCCCGAATTGCTCATCGCAGGCAAAGTTGCTCCGCCCATTCTTGCATCTGATGCGGCTGTGGTTTCAATCATAATTTTGCTTAGCAAATCATCAGAAATTAAACCGCTACCCACTTGTTTTCTCAACGTGCGACCAATATGCAAACCATAATTTTCTCGCAAACCTTCATCTGAGAGCGCACGATTAAGCTTTGCAGCTTGACTAATAAAACGAATTTTTTCTAATTCAACAGCATTGGAAAACTCAAAAATCTCGCGAGCACTAATTTGTTTAAAAACTTCATAGGGATCGCAATCAGCACATTCATCGTGTTCTTTCTCAAAAACAACTTCGCCATTTTTTTCAATTAAAATGATGTTTGTGTGTTGATCCTGAATGGCTACTTTCACTCGGTCATTATCGGCAAATAACACGGCTTCTGAATATAAGATATGATCGGTTTGATGAATATCCACATTAACAAGTTTTTTATCAAGCATTGCCTTGGCTTGGGATACTTGCTCTGGTGTGATGTGTTTTAATACTTCTAATTCACCCTTAGGATCACCGCCTAAAGCACCAATCGCCGCCGCAATAGGTAAGCCCACCATGCCCGTTCCTGGTACAGCAACGCCCAATCCATTTTTCATCAAGTTTGGTGATACTTTAGCTTCAATACGTTCAGGTGTTTTGCCTAAAAATTTAGCCGCCGTTGCTGCTGCAAGCGCTAAAGAGATAGGCTCAGTACAGCCAAGTGCAGGAACCACATCGCGTTCCACAAGGTGAAGTAATGGTTTTTCGATTTCGTTGAGTCTTTCTTGATTCATAAAATTCTTTTTAAGTCTGTTAAATGCTGTCTTCTTTCTCTATGACTAATATGCGCGCTTCACCTTGTGGATGCGCAACATGTTCGGTACCGATACCCGCATAAAAAATATCACCCGTATGGAGCAATACGGCTTTCTCTTGACCCTCTTCTTTGTAGCGCATTTCCACCGTCCCATCCATGACCGCAAAGACCTCTTCACCGTCATTGATATGCCATTTGTAAGGTTTGTCTGTCCAGTGAAGACGAACGGAAATGCCATTCATATTGGTAATATCAAGGGATCCCCAAGCGCGTTCAGCCGTAAAGAGGTGACTTCTAATAACTTTATTCATGACTAAATTTGTTAGTGAGCCTCATCCCAGTTCGTACCTTGACCTACTTCTACAATCAGTGGCACCACTAAATCGGCTGCGCTTTCCATTTGTGTTTTGATGAGTTCGCTATAAAACGCGACTTTTTCTGACCGCACTTCAAACACCAATTCATCGTGTACCTGCATAATCATCGCAATATCGGGATCGTTTTGTAGTTTTTGATCCAATTGAATCATGGCACGTTTGATAATGTCTGCGGCGGTGCCTTGCATTGGTGCATTGATTGCGACACGCTCAGCAGCTTTACGGCGCATACCGTTAGAGGAGTTAATATCCGGCAGATATAAACGACGGCCGAATAGGGTTTCCACATAGCCTTGGGCTTTAGCTTTTTCACGAATATCGTGCATAAAGGTTTGTACGCCAGGATAGCGTTTGAAATACAAATCCATATAGCTTTGGGCATCCGCACGGCCAATACCGAGTTGACGCGATAATCCAAAGGCTGACATACCATAAATTAAACCGAAGTTAATCGCTTTAGCATTGCGGCGTTGTTCGGATGTCACTTCATCCAGTGCGATACCAAAGATTTCTGCTGCGGTAGAGCGGTGAATATCTTTGCCTTGGGTAAAGGCGTTAATTAAGCCCTGATCCTGAGATAGGTGCGCCATAATGCGCAGCTCGATTTGTGAATAGTCGGCAGCAACAACAGTAAAGCCTTCGCGTGCAATAAATGCCTGGCGAATACGGCGGCCTTCTTCATTACGAATCGGAATGTTTTGTAGATTCGGATCGCTTGATGAAAGACGACCGGTGGCTGTTACCGCTTGATGGTAGGAAGTATGCACTCGACCCGTTTGCGGATTCACCATTTGCGGCAATTTGTCAGTGTAGGTGGATTTTAGTTTGCTGAGACCACGGTGTTCTACCAACACTTTCGGTAATTCATGGCTAAATGCGAGTTCCTCCAATACTTCCTCGTTGGTGGATGGCGCGCCTTTTGGTGTTTTTTGAATAACCGGCAAACCTAATTTATCAAACAAAATTTCCTGTAATTGTTTGGTTGAGGCTAAATTAAATGGCTGCCCCGCCAAGACATAGGCTTGTTCTTCTAGTTCACTTAAACGGTTAGCGATTTCATTAGATTGTAGGAATAGTGCGTCGCTATCAATTAAGACACCGCGACGCTCCATACGGGAAAGTACGCCTAACAATGGCAATTCCATTTCTTTAAAGAGTTTTTCAAGCGTGGGTTCTTTAGAAAGTTTTTCCCATAGCACTTGTTGCAGCTTCATTGTTACATCAGCATCTTCCGCCGCATACTCGGCGGCTTGTTCTAATGGAATTTGGTTAAAGGTCAGCTGATTTTTACCTTTGCCTGCAATTTCTTCAAAACTGATGGTTTGGTGTCCTAAATAACGTTTCGCCAGATCGTCCATATTGTGGCGACCAGTGCTGTTGAGGACATAGGACTCCAACATGGTATCGAAAGCTACACCTTGCACATCAATGCCATTACGGGCGAAAATAGTGAGATCGTACTTGAAGTTTTGCCCGACTTTTTGAATGGCTGGATTTTCTAAAATCGGTTTTAACAGCGAAAGTGCGGTTGTTTTTTCAAGGGTTTTTGGTGCACCTAAATAATCTAATTGCAGCGGTAAGTAAGCTGCTTCACCGTTTTCTAACGCAAAGGAAATGCCCACTAAGTTGGCAGCCATATAATCTAAATTATCGGTTTCTGTATCTAAGGCAAAAAGTTTGGCTTGTTTGAGTTTGTCCACCCAATGATTTAAATCCGCTTCAGTGAGTAAGGTTTCATAACGGCTGCGATCAATTTGAATTGCCGGCAATGCTTCCTCGCTATTGTCTTGAGCGAGTGCAGGCGTAGCTTGATAGTGATTAATCTTGGTCGGTTGTTCGTGATTATTGGTGATTGAATCAGCCCCATTCATCACTTCATTGAGCCAACGTTTAAATTCATAACAGCCGAAATATTCAGTGAGTTGATCGTTATTACTTGCACCAAGAGTGAGTTGTTCTGGGGTGATATCAAGGGCAACATCGGTTTTGATGGTGGCAAGACGATAGGATAAATCAGCCATTTCTTTTTCCGCCAATAATTTATCTCCTAATTTTTTTGCCCCACGAATTGGCAATTCAGACACTTTGTCTAAGTTGTCATAAATTTCTGCCATGCTGCCGATACCCTGCAAGAGGCCAAGTGCGGTTTTTTCACCCACACCTGCTACGCCTGGAATATTATCGGCGCTATCGCCCATTAGTGCTAAGTAATCGATGATGAGTTCTGGCGGAATACCGTATTTTTCAATCACGGCCTCGCGATCTAATAAGGTATTATTCATGGTGTTGATCAGCATAATGTTGTCATCCACTAGCTGCGCCATGTCTTTATCGCCAGTGCTGATCAAGACTTTTTGATTAGCTTTAGAAGCCGCTACCGCTAAAGTACCAATGACATCGTCAGCCTCCACGCCTTCAATAACTAAAAGAGGAATGCCAAGGGCGTGGATAATATCGTGTAACGGCTGAATTTGTTTGCGCAGATCGTCAGGCATTGGTGGACGATGAGATTTATATTGTTCAAACATTTCATCACGGAAAGTTTTGCCTTTCGCATCAAAGACCACCGCAATATGGCTTGGTTGCACTTGCGAAATCAGGCTTTTAAGCATGTTTAATACACCGTACATGGCGCCAGTCGGTTCACCGGCAGAATTGGTAAGTGGCGGAAAAGCATGAAAAGCACGATATAAATAAGATGAACCGTCCACTAGGACTAATGGATTAGGAGCGATAGTTGGCATAAATATTCCGTTCAAAAATAATGAAAAGTGCCGCATTATAGCCTAAATTGGGAAATGGGGCGAACATATAAAGTACGGTTAATTAAATGTAAAAAGTATGACGAAGGCATTTGGCTATGGCATAATAGGTATACTTAAATATTCAACATAAGGGAATAGCATGTCATTAAAACTGGTTGAAGTTGTTGTATTAGGGCAAGTGTTGCGCTTGAATGTCCCTGCAGAACAAGAGGAGATTTTGCGTCAGGCTGCGCGTAGTTTAGATCTCCAAGTATCTGAAATGAAAGAGCGTACAGGTTTATTGCAATTAGACCGTGTGCTTTCTATTGTTGCCTTAAATTTAAGTTTCGAATTAACCCAAGAAAAAAACAAAAATGCCCAGATTGAAAACGTGTTATGTACGCGAATTCAGCAGTTAGATCATTCTTTAGAGAATGCATTAGGTGGGCGTTTCATCATAGATTAAATAAAAAAAGAACCACATGTTGAAAGTGCGGTTCTTTTTTTATGTGTTTTTAATCAGGTGTGTAATAGAGTTTACCAATTTCAATTTTTTGTCGCCCTGTTTCTTCACGCCATTTATTGCTATCTCGTAAAGAATAAACACAGCCACAATATTCTTGCTGATAAAAACGTTCACGCTTACTGATTTCGATCATGCGCTGCGATCCGCCAGCTTTACGCCAGTTGTAATCCCAATAAATTACATCATCATATTTTTCAGCTGCACGGTGACCGCAACCGTTGATTTGATCCATGTCTTTCCAGCGAGAAATACCAAGACAGCTGGTAAATACAGGGAAACCATGCTCATGAGCATATTCGGCGGCTTTTTCAAAACGCATATCAAAGCACATGGTGCAACGGATGCCACGTTCTGGCTCCCATT
Source organism: Haemophilus parainfluenzae (assembly GCF_900638025.1). Classification (NCBI taxonomy): domain Bacteria; kingdom Pseudomonadati; phylum Pseudomonadota; class Gammaproteobacteria; order Pasteurellales; family Pasteurellaceae; genus Parahaemophilus; species Parahaemophilus parainfluenzae. The sequence continues at coordinate 123,029 of NZ_LR134481.1, read as the reverse complement.
CCATACCTTTTGCGCGATCAAACCATTGTTGGCGATCGTAGTCTGCATCAATAAACGGAATCCCAAATTTTTGGGCAAAGCGGATGTTTTCTTCTTTACGAATTAGATATTCTTTTAAGGGATGAATATTCGGGTTGTAAAAATAAATTGTAAATTCAATACCTGAGGCCAAAATAGCTTCCATCACTTCACCTGAGCAAGGCGCACAGCAAGAGTGGAGAAGTAACTTATTATGTCCTTCAGGTAATTCAAGTTTTTCGCGAATAAAAGGCGCATTAGGATCCTTACGCACTTTTTGTTTGCGTGTTTTTTGAAATTTAGGTTGAGAATCGGCCGCACTTTGCGGTTGAATTTGTTCTTCAGTCATATTAATAAGTTCGGTCTACCGATAAATAAGCCAGTGAAATTAAGGCTTTTTTGTATTCGCTTTCAGGTAATAAAGCAATGGCATCAACGGCTTTTTTGGCTTCTTGTTTCGCACGATCCATCGCATAATCAAGGGATTTATGTTCAGCCATAATCGTAAGCACGTCATCGATTGCATCACGTTTTCCGCCTTGTTCAATGGCTTCACGAATAAGTGCGGCTTGTTGTGGATTACCATGACGCATTGCGTGTAATAAAGGAAGAGTCGGTTTACCTTCGGCGAGGTCGTCACCCACATTTTTGCCTAATGCGGCAGCGTTTGCGCTGTAATCTAACACATCATCTACTAATTGGAATGCGGTGCCAAGATAGCGACCATATTCTTGAAATGCACTTTCAATTGATTTTTCAGCTCCCGCAACAATCGCCACAGATTGTGCCGCCACTTCAAATAAACGTGCTGTTTTACTATAAATCACACGCATATAGCTTTCTTCCGTGGTATCGGGATCATTCACATTCATCAATTGTTGAACTTCACCTTCTGCCAAAACGTTGGTGGCGTCAGCCATAATTCGAAGAATATCTAGCGATTGTAGCTGTGCCACTAACTGGAATGCACGGGTATAAATGAAGTCGCCTACTAATACGCTAGCCGCATTACCAAAGGCAGAGTTTGCTGTTGCGCGGCCGCGACGCATATCCGATTCATCAACCACATCATCATGTAATAAAGAAGCGGTATGAATAAATTCTACAAAAGTCGCACAAGTTGCCACTTTATCGCTTTCGTAGCCTAATGCACGAGCCGTTAAAACCGCAATAAGTGGTCGAATACGTTTTCCGCCACCTTGTACAATATAAAAACCAAGCTGATTAACCATCGGCACATCGGAGTTAATTTGTGCTAGAATAGCTCGGTCTACTTTCTGCATATCCGCATCAGTTAATGCTTGGATTGCATGCATATCCATTAAATCTTGTTTGTTCATCTTCATTTGGTTCGATGGTTGTATATGAAAAAGGAAAGTTTGGTGAATTTTACCTGATTTTTCAGGGTTTCTGAAATTAAACTCGAGGGAAAGTGCTTTTTTTTATTTTATTGCAAATAAGTGCTTGCGATCGAGCGGTTTTTTCCGTAGAATTTGCGACCTATTTATATGAATTGTGAAGTGCTAACCGAAAATAAAAGGATAAGCATAATTATAGCGGAGTATTTATGTACGCAGTTTTCCAAAGTGGCGGTAAACAACACCGTGTGAGCGAAGGTCAAGTCGTTCGTTTAGAAAAACTTGAACTTGCAACTGGCGCAACAGTTGAGTTCGACTCAGTGTTGATGGTCGTTAATGGTGAAGATGTTAAAATTGGTGCACCAGTAGTAGCTGGCGCAAAAGTAGTGGCTGAAGTTATGGCACAAGGTCGTGGCGATAAAGTTAAAATCGTTAAGTTCCGTCGTCGTAAACACAGCCGTAAGCAACAAGGTCATCGTCAGTGGTTCACAGAAGTGAAAATCACTGGGATTCAAGCATAATTTCAGAGGAGATCAAGTAGATGGCAACTAAAAAAGCTGGTGGTTCAACTCGTAACGGTCGTGATTCTGAAGCTAAACGCCTTGGTGTTAAACGTTTCGGTGGCGAATCTGTATTAGCAGGTAGCATCATTGTACGTCAACGTGGTACTAAATTCCACGCAGGTAACAACGTAGGTATGGGTCGTGACCACACCTTATTTGCTACCGCTGACGGTAAAGTAAAATTTGAAGTGAAAGGCGAGAAAAGCCGTAAATACGTAAGTATTGTAACTGAATAATTTTACATCTGATTTGATAAACGCCCCGCATTGTCTGTGGGGCGTTTTCTTTGTTTTCTTACCTGTGATTTACAATCATTAATCAAATCTGTTATCTTGGCACTGTCATTCATTCTCTTCAATATTTTTGAGAATGAAATCTATCTGAATTCCTAACTGTGCTTTAGCCAAATAAAGGAAGACATCATGAAACAACAACCTCTTTTAGGATTTCTATTTGCTTTAATTACAGCGATGGCATGGGGATCTTTACCTATTGCGTTAAAACAGGTTTTATCCGTGATGACGCCACAAACGATCGTATGGTATCGCTTTATTGTGGCATTTTTAGCGCTCTTTATTTTGCTTGCCTATAAGAAAAAATTGCCACAATTTTTGAAAGGTGGTCAATTTATTTGGTTGGTAGTAATTGGTGTCATAGGGTTGTCTGGTAACTTCTTCTTATTTAATAGCTCACTTAAGTTTATCGATCCTTCTTCGGCTCAAATTTTTATTCACTTTTCCTCTTTTGGCATGTTGATTTGTGGTCTTTTTGTCTTTAAAGAAAAGCTCGGATTACACCAAAAAATAGGTTTAGTCTTATTACTTGTAGGATTAGTGCTTTTCTTCAATGATAAGCTAGATGGGTTTCAAGGGGAAAGCCGCTATTTAACGGGCGTATTATTAAGTCTGGCAGGCTCGTTAATTTGGGTTGCTTATGGTATGGCGCAAAAGCTCATGCTTCGTCGTTTTAGTTCACCACAGATTTTATTAATGATTTATTTCGGTTGTCTTTTGGTATTTACGCCTATTGCTGAATTTTCCCAAGTGAGAGAGCTCAGCCCGTTAGCATTTGGTTGTTTAGCTTATTGTTGCTTAAATACCCTATTTGGTTATGGTGCCTATGCCGAAGCCCTTAATCGTTGGGAAGTTTCTAAAGTGAGCGTTGTGATAACCTTAGTGCCGTTATTTACCATTTTCTTTGCTCATCTTGCACATTATGCGAACCCTGAGAATTTTGCCGCGCCAGAATTAAATATGATTAGCTATATCGGGGCGTTTGTTGTAGTATGCGGAGCAATTTTGTCGGCAATAGGACATAAGTTATTACCGCAATCAAAGTAAAGTGCGGTTAAATATTGGAGAGTTTTTATGAAATTTATTGATGAAGCCCTGATTCGTGTGGAAGCAGGGGATGGTGGAAACGGTTGTGTCAGTTTCCGCCGTGAAAAATTTATCCCCAAAGGTGGCCCGGATGGGGGAGATGGCGGTGATGGAGGTGATGTCTATTTGGTTGCAGACGAAAACTTAAATACCTTGATCGATTATCGCTTTACTAAACGTTTTGCTGCAGAACGCGGTGAGAATGGTCATAGTTCAGATTGTACCGGTCGTCGCGGTAAAGATATTACGTTACGTGTGCCGGTGGGAACGCGTGCAATTGATAATGACACTAAAGAAGTACTTGGCGATTTAACAAAGCATGGCGCCAAAATGTTAGTGGCGAAAGGTGGTTATCATGGTTTAGGTAATACACGTTTCAAATCTTCAGTGAACCGTGCGCCTCGCCAAAAAACCATGGGGACACCAGGTGAAAAACGCGATTTATTATTAGAATTAATGCTTCTTGCGGACGTCGGGATGTTAGGTTTACCGAATGCGGGTAAATCCACCTTTATTCGCGCCGTTTCAGCTGCAAAACCAAAAGTTGCTGATTATCCATTTACCACTTTAGTGCCAAGTTTAGGCGTAGTGAAAGTGGATGAGAGTCATAGCTTTGTAGTAGCAGATATTCCTGGATTGATTGAAGGTGCATCGGATGGTGCGGGTTTGGGAATTCGTTTCTTAAAGCACTTAGAACGTTGTCGTGTGTTAATTCATTTGGTAGATATTAACCCAATTGATGAATCTGATCCTGCAGATAATATTGCGATCATCGAGTCAGAATTATTCCAATATAGCGAAAAATTGGCAGATAAACCGCGTTGGTTAGTCTTCAACAAAATTGATACGATGACTGAAGAAGAGGCTCATGAACGAGCACAAGCGATTACCGAACGTCTTGGCTGGGAAGAAGGGTATCACCTTATTTCTGCCGCAACCGGTAAAAATGTACCGCCACTTTGTCGTGATATTATGGATTTCATTGAAGCAAATCCACGTGATGCGGAAGTAAAAGAAAATAAACCGGAAGAAGTGAAATTCAAATGGGAAGATTACCATCAAGAACAGCTTGCTGAACATCAATTTGATGATGAAGATGACGATTGGGATGATTGGGACGAAGAAGATGAAGAAGGCGTTGAGTTTATTTATAAACCTTAATGCCTAAATGAAAAAAAGAGCGGAAATTTGACCGCTCTTTTTTTATTGGGGTTAACCTTTCTTTTTTCCACCTTGACGCGCTTTAAAGCGAGGGTTGGTTTTCGAAATAACATAGACGACACCGTGGCGACGAACAATTTTGCAGCCTGGACGGTTTTTAGCACTTTTGAGTGAAGATAATACTTTCATTGAATATTCCTATTTAGATTTAAATGCACCAAATTTACCATAGCGGTTTGCAAATTCACTTGCACGACCTTCGTTACCAATTTGACGAGTTTTACCAGTATAAAATGGGTGAGATGCAGATGAGGTATCACACATAAATACAGGGTATTCGTTACCATCTTCCCATTTCATGGTGTTGTTGGTTTTAGCGCAAGAACGGATGAGAAAGCCTTGTTTCGCATTGGAATCGTAAAATAAAACGGTACGATAATTTTCAGGGTGAATGCCTTTTTTCATTAGAACTCCTTATATGACGGAAATAATTGGGCGAAGATACTAATTCAAAAGCAAATGATTATCAATGTACTTTTATTCATGACGATGAGAATTTTTTTCATATTGAGAAAAAGAAAAATACCTTTCGGTTGAAAGGCATTTTTTCGTTTGGAGGGAGAGTTATCCTCGATGCGCATTTTTCATAATACGCTCTTTCGCCACCTTCCATTCACGTTCTTTAATATCATCACGTTTATCATGTTGTTTTTTACCTTTCGCAAGACCAATTTTGATCTTTGCCCAAGCACCTTTCCAATAAAGAGAAAGGGCAACAATGGTAAAACCATCACGGCTTGATTTGCCGAAAAGGTTATCCAATTCACGTTTATTCAATAAAAGCTTACGTGTACGCGTCGGATCGCAAACCACGTGGGTAGAGGCTAAGCTCAATGGTTGAATGGTCGCACCAAATAAATAAGCTTCACCATTTTTAAAAATGATATAGCTGTCGCTGATATTGGCTTTACCTGCGCGCATTGATTTTACTTCCCAACCTTGTAATTCAAGGCCGGCTTCAATTTCATCTTCAATAAAATATTCGTGTCGAGCTCGTTTATTTAACGCAATGGTGTTGGAGCCGACTTTGACTTTTTTCTTGGTCATTGTTATCCGTTGTTTATTAATCGTAAATTGGCGTTGATTTTACCGAATCTCGCCGTGGATAGCAAAAAACAAAAGGCTGATTTGATCCAGCCTTTTATTACTTAAGGCTAGATCATTCCTCTAATTCACCACAGAAACGATAGCCTTCACCATGTACCGTCGCAATAATTTCAGGCGTATTAGGGTGATCTTGAAAGTGTTTTCGAATACGACGAATTGTTACATCCACTGTGCGATCTTGTGGTTTTAATTCTCGCCCCGTCATTTTTAATAATAATTCTTCACGAGTTTGTAATTTACCTGGGTTTTCGCAGAAATGTAACATAGCACGAAATTCACTACGGGGGAGCTTAAACTCGACGCCTTCAGGTGTAATTAAATTATGGCTATTTAAATCCAGAATCCACCCATTAAAGCGATAATTTTCACGTTGTAAATGGGGTTCTTTACCATTTAATACCATGGAGCGATGCAATAAATTTCGTGCACGAATAGTGAGCTCTCTTGGGTTAAATGGTTTAGTGAGATAATCATCCGCTCCAATTTCTAGGCCTAAAATTTTATCGACTTCGTTATCTCGCCCTGTGAGAAAAATTAACGGAATTGCAGCTTTCTCACGTAATTCGCGACCCAGTAATAAACCATTTTTACCGGGTAAATTAATATCTAATACGATGAGATTGACTATTTCTGAGTTTAACTGGTGATACATTTCCGCACCATCTTGTGCTTGTAATACTTCATAGCCTTCAGCTTCAAAAATTCCTTTTAACGTATTACGGGTTACCGCTTCATCTTCCACGATGAGAATTTTTGGGGTAGCCATTCGTCTCTCCTTGTTATACTTTGTTCTGGGTGTATTTTATAATTGTAACATTGCTGCAACAACAGAAAAGTGTGACGATTTTTTTAAATTACATTTAATTTTATGATCTGAGTCATAAATTATTAACATTCTTTTTATCTATGCTAGAATTTTAATAGGAACAACAAATGGAACTTTATGATGAAGCGAATTCTTCTTTTTTTATTTTTTATTTTTACCACACTTTCCACTCAAGCTAGTCTTTTTGATAAGAAAACGGCTTTTTTACCTATTGATGAAGCTTTTCAATTTTCAGCTGCGAAAAGTGAGAATCAAGAAAATGTGATCGTCAATTGGTCGATTGCAGAAGGGTATTATCTCTATCAAGAGAAAATTTCCGTCAAGCTCAATCAAGAAGAAAATGCATCATTTGATGCACCGACATTTTCTATTTCCCCCGAGGATTATAACGATCCTTATTTTGGCTTGATGAAAATTTTCAAAAAGCCCGTGCAAGCTATTTTTAAAGCGAGTCAGTCGCCATTAAAAGCAGAAGATGTGGTTGAGATTGCTTACCAAGGCTGTACTGAGGGCTTTTGTTATCCGCCTGAAGTGAAAGAAATTAAAGTGGCAGATTTGCCTATTGCACAGGTCGCTAATACTGAAAAAATATCGGAAAATTCGACCGCACTTTCAGCACAACCCAAAGCAGAACAAGACCGTTTAGCGGAAAGCTTATTTAATAGCAAATATGCCGTATTTGGTTTTTTCTTATTAGGCTTAGGATTGGCCTTTACCCCTTGTGTATTGCCAATGCTACCACTGCTTTCAGCGATTGTGATTGGCCAAAATCAGCGACCTAATATGTGGCGTGCTTTTGCATTAAGCTTTGTGTATGTGCAGGGGATGGCGCTGACTTATACCTTGCTAGGCTTGATTGTCGCCGCAATTGGTTTACCGTTCCAAGTGGCTTTACAACATCCTTATGTGATGATTGGTTTATCAATCATCTTTGTCTTGTTAGCCTTGTCGATGTTCGGTGTATTTACCTTACAGCTTCCAAGCTCCTTACAAACAAAACTGTCTTTACTTAGCCAACAGCAAAAAGCTGGCGCTTTGGGTGGCGTGTTCTTAATGGGCATGATTGCGGGACTTGTAGCTTCACCTTGCACATCAGCACCACTTTCTGGCGCGTTGCTTTATGTGGCGCAGAGTGGGGATTTGTTTACAGGTGCGATCACGCTTTATTTGCTCGCGTTGGGTATGGGCGTACCGCTGATTTTAATCACTTTATTTGGGAATAAAATCCTGCCTAAATCAGGTATGTGGATGGAAACCGTCAAAAAGCTCTTTGGCTTTGTGATGCTCGCATTACCGGTATTCTTAATTTCTCGTATTTTACCAGATGAATGGACACCAAGATTATGGGCGATGCTCGGTACAGCATTTTTCATTTGGTTTGCATTCCAAATGCCGAAAAATGGTACAGGCTGGGTATTCCGAATTCTCTTTTTAGTCGCGGCAATGATTAGTGTTAAACCACTTCAATCTTGGGTGTGGGGTGAAAGCCAAGCACCAAGTGCGGTCGAAAATAAGGCGGTTTCTCATGTTGAATTTAAGAAAGTGAAAAGCGAAGCTGAATTACAACAAGCACTTGCTGAAAATAACAAACCACTTGTGATGCTCGATCTTTATGCGGATTGGTGTGTGGCGTGTAAAGAGTTTGAAAAAGAAACATTTAGTGATCCAAGTGTACAAAAAGCCTTTGGTGACATGCTGCTTCTTCAAGTTGATATGACGAAAAACTCCGAAGAAAACCGCGCTTTAATGACAAAGTATAAAGTGCTAGGTTTACCGACGATTTTATTCTTTAATCGAGAAGGAAAAGAAATTGAAGGCAGTCGTGTTAACGGATTCATGCCGCCTGTTGAATTTTTACAATGGATTGAGAAAATCCGCAAAGCGTAAAATTATTTCCTAATAGTAAAAAGTCTTTTTCGATTAGAGGTATTGTTTAGCTTTAAGTTAATCATTAATATACGCCCTGTTCTGAAATCACTTTTTATTTTTTATTAGGAAAACTTTATGAAAAATTTAGAAAAATACTCTCCGTATGTTTTAGCTTTATTGCGTATCGTCGCTGCATATATGTTTATCTTACACGGCACAGCGAAATTCTGGGAATTCCCAGTTTCAATGACGGGCGGTAACGGCGCAGTGGGCGATCCAATGATGATTGTCGGCGGAGTAATTGAGATTGTCGGTTCAATCCTATTAATTTTAGGTTTATTTGTTCGCCCAGCGGCATTTATCCTTTCGGGTCAAATGGCTTATGCGTATTTCTTTATGCACGTTGCAGGTAAAGGGAATTTATTCTTCCCAATCGCGAACGGTGGTGAACTTGCTTTACTTTACTCTCTCGTGTTTTTCTATTTTGTGTTTGCTGGTGCTGGTGCATTTTCTTTAGATAACCGTAAACGCTAATCACATTATTCATACTGTTAGATTGCCCGCATTTTGCGGGCTTTTTTGTTTTCTAAATCTCCTAAATAAGCAGTCTAACCTTGAAGTGCGCTTACCAGGAAAATTTTTTCTATATAAACGCAAACGTTTGCGTTATAATTCCCCCCGCTTATTTTTAACCATTTAATTAAAGGAAAATGTCATGGCAGATCGTCCAATTCGTCAGGCTTTATTGAGTGTTTCTGATAAAACCGGTATCGTAGAATTTGCTCAAGGTTTAGTACAGCGTGGTGTAAAGCTACTTTCCACAGGCGGTACCGCAAAATTGTTGGAGCAACATGGTTTGCCGGTGACTGAAGTGTCTGATTATACGGGGTTTCCAGAAATGATGGACGGTCGTGTGAAAACCTTGCATCCAAAAGTACATGGTGGGATTCTTGGCCGTCGTGGTACAGATGATGCCATCATGCAGCAACATGGCATTGAAGGCATTGATATGGTTGTCGTGAATTTATATCCGTTTGCAGCCACTGTGGCTAAACCAAATTGTACCTTGGCTGATGCGGTAGAAAATATCGATATCGGTGGCCCAACCATGGTTCGTTCTGCAGCGAAAAATCATAAAGATGTGGCGATCGTGGTGAATAATCATGATTTCAATGCAATTCTTGCAGAGATGGATAAACATCAAAACAGCCTAACACTTGAAACTCGTTTTGACCTTGCGATTAAAGCATTTGAACATACCGCTCAATATGATTCCATGATTGCCAACTATTTTGGACAAATGGTGAAACCATATCATGTGGCAGAGGAAGAAGATGCCAATGCGAAGTGCGGTCAATTTCCACGGACTTTAAACCTTAACTTCGTGCGTAAACAAACCATGCGTTACGGCGAAAACGCCCATCAAAATGCTGCTTTCTATGTTGATTTAAATGTGAAAGAGGCGAGCGTGGCTACGGCTAATCAACTCCAAGGTAAGGCTTTGTCTTACAATAATATTGCAGACACCGATGCAGCACTTGAATGTGTGAAAGAATTTGATGAGCCAGCTTGTGTGATTGTTAAACACGCTAATCCATGCGGTGTGGCTTTAGGTAAAGATATTTTAGACGCCTATAATCGCGCTTACCAAACCGATCCAACTTCTGCATTTGGCGGCATTATTGCTTTCAACCGTGAATTAGACGAAAAAACTGCGAATGAAATTGTGGAGCGCCAATTCGTTGAAGTAATTATTGCGCCGAAAGTTTCTGCTGAAGCGCAAGAAGTCGTGAAACGTAAGAAAAATGTTCGTTTGCTTGAATGTGGTGAATGGACTTCTCGTTCCGAACGTTTGGATTTCAAACGTGTAAACGGCGGTTTATTAGTACAAGATGCGGATTTAGGCATGGTTGGTGTGGATGATTTAAAAGTAGTGAGTAAACGTCAACCAACTGAACAAGAATTAAAAGACTTATTGTTCTGCTGGAAAGTGGCGAAGTTCGTGAAATCTAATGCCATTGTTTATGCCAAAGACAATCAAACTATCGGCATTGGTGCAGGCCAAATGAGCCGCGTATATTCTGCCAAGATTGCGGGTATTAAGGCTCAGGATGAAGGTTTAACTGTAGCCGGTTGTGTGATGGCATCTGATGCGTTTTTCCCATTCCGTGACGGTATTGATGCGGCGGCGAAAGTAGGTATTCAATGTGTTATCCATCCGGGTGGATCAATGCGCGATCAAGAAGTCATTGATGCGGCGGATGAACATAATATGGTGATGGTATTAACTGGAATGCGTCATTTTAGACATTAATTTATCTAACTATCCCCCTCTTTAGCAAAGAGGGGAAGGGGAGATTTGGCAGAAGTGATTTCAAGCTCATACTAAATTCAATATCGTTTAAATCTCCCCCTAGCCCCCTCTTTACAAAAGATGGGGAATTACAGAAAAAAATAGCCGCACTTTTTTAAATTAGGCATACGCAAGGACTACAACATGAATATCCTTATCATCGGAAATGGCGGTCGTGAACACGCCTTGGCTTGGAAAGCAGCACAATCTCCACTAGCAGATAACGTTTTTGTCGCACCGGGCAATGCGGGTACCGCATTGGAGCACAAAGTAAAAAACGTAAACATTTCTGCGACTGATGTTCCCGCATTAGTAAAATTTGCTCAAGATAATCAAATTGGATTAACCATTGTTGGTCCTGAAGCACCGCTAGTGATTGGTGTGGTGGATGCATTTCGTGAGGCTGGATTGAAGATTTTTGGTCCAACTAAAGCAGCAGCACAATTGGAAGGTTCAAAGGCATTCACTAAAGATTTCCTCGCTCGTCACAAAATCCCAACGGCAGAATATCAAAACTTCACTGAAGTAGAACCTGCATTGGCATACTTGCGAGAAAAAGGTGCACCAATTGTCGTAAAAGCAGATGGTTTGGCGGCGGGCAAAGGGGTCATCGTTGCAATGACATTGCAGGAAGCGGAAGAGGCTGTGTGTGATATGCTTTCTGGCAATGCCTTTGGTGAAGCAGGTAGCCGAGTGGTGATTGAAGAGTTTCTAGATGGCGAAGAAGCCAGTTTTATTGTTATGGTAGATGGTAAAAATGTCGAACCTATGGCAACTAGTCAAGATCATAAACGCATGGGCGAAAATGATACAGGTTTAAATACTGGTGGTATGGGCGCGTATTCACCTGCACCAGTAGTGACACCAGAAATTCATGATCGCATTATGCGTGAAGTGATTTATCCAACAGTTAATGGCATGGCAGCGGAAGGCAATGTTTATACAGGTTTCTTGTATGCTGGTTTGATGATCATGCCAAATGGTCAGCCGAAAGTGATCGAATTTAACTGTCGTTTCGGTGATCCGGAAACTCAACCGATCATGTTGCGTTTGGAGTCGGATTTGGTGGAGCTTTGTCTTAAGGCTTGTGATGGCAAGTTGGATGAAGTGAAATCCCAATGGAATCCAAAATCTTCCTTAGGGATTGTTTTGGCGGCTGAAGGCTATCCAGGCGATTATCGCAAGGGCGATGAAATCACCGGTTTGCCACAAAGAGCGGTCGAAAATGAGAAAGTTTTCTTAGCGGGCGTTGCAGAACAAGAAGGCAAATTAGTCACGAACGGCGGTCGCGTGCTTTGTGTTACTGCGTTAGGTGAAAGCGTATTTGAAGCACAACAAAAAGCCTTAAAACTCGCTGAGCAAATTCAATGGTCTGGACGTTTTTATCGTCGAGACATTGGTTACAGAGCTGTGGAACGAGAGTTCCAAAAATAATTCATATTATTATGATGAATTAATTTCATTTAAGTGATGAAAATTTAGGAATGAAATTTTAATTAAGTTTTTATCCATAAACAGGTAAACTATACATAAATAATGCAAACAACGAGGAAAACACAATGTTTAAAAAAAGTATGAACATCGCTGATTACGATCCGGTTCTATGGCAAGCCATTCAGGACGAAAATCGTCGTCAAGAAGAGCATATTGAGCTTATTGCATCTGAAAACTATGCAAGCCCACGCGTAATGGAAGCTCAAGGTTCTCAGTTTACTAACAAATATGCAGAAGGCTATCCAGGTAAACGTTACTACGGCGGTTGTGAGTACGCAGACATTGTGGAGCAGTTGGCGATTGATCGCGCGAAAGAGTTATTTGGTGCGGATTATGTGAACGTACAACCACACTCAGGTTCACAAGCGAATGCGGCAGTATATGGTGCATTAATCAATGCAGGCGATACTATTTTAGGGATGGATTTAGCACACGGCGGTCACTTAACTCATGGGGCGAAAGTGAGCTTCTCCGGTAAAATCTATAATTCTGTACTGTATGGTATCACTGCAGATGGTTTAATCGATTATGAAGATGTCCGTCAAAAAGCATTAGAACATAAACCAAAAATGATCGTGGCAGGTTTCTCTGCTTATTCTCAAGTGGTAGATTGGAAAAAAATGCGTGAAATCGCTGATGAAGTGGGCGCGTATTTATTCGTTGATATGGCTCACGTTGCGGGCTTAATCGCAGCAGGTTTATATCCAAATCCATTACCATACGCACACGTTGTAACAACCACCACTCATAAAACTTTAGGTGGTCCACGTGGTGGTTTAATCCTTTCTTCTTGTGGTGATGAAGAGCTTTATAAACGCTTACAATCTTCTGTTTTCCCTGCAAACCAAGGTGGTCCATTAGTGCACATTATTGCGGCGAAAGCAGTATGTTTCAAAGAAGCATTAGAGCCAGCGTATAAAGAATACCAAGCAAACGTGATTAAAAATGCGAAAGCAATGGTAGAAGTGTTTAAACAACGTGGTTATGATGTGGTTTCAAATGGCACAGAAAACCATTTATTCTTAGTCAGTTTCATCAAACAAGGCTTAACAGGTAAAGCAGCAGATGCAGCGCTAGGTAAAGCAAATATTACTGTGAATAAAAATGCTGTACCAAACGATCCTCAAAAACCATTTGTTACTTCAGGTATCCGTGTAGGTACACCATCTGTGACTCGCCGTGGTTTCAATGAAAATGATGTGCGTGAATTAGCCGGTTGGATGTGCGATGTATTAGATGCATTAGGCAAAGAAAACGAAGAACAAGTGATTGCAACAACCAAAGAAAAAGTATTGGCAATCTGCAAACGTCTTCCTGTTTACGCATAATGCTGATTCAGCTTTTATTTGTGATGTTAGCGGCGGTAAATATCGCCGCTTATTTTTTAATGTGGAAAGATAAAGTCCGCGCGGTTCGTCACGGCTGGCGAATTTCTGAAAATACCTTCTTCCTATTAAGTCTTCTCGGTGGTTTTATTGGTGTTTATTGCGGGATGAAACGCTTTCGCCATAAAACCAAACACTTCAGTTTTAAATTTGTTGTTATTCTTAGTGGCTTTATTTGGTTCATCTTAATACCTTATTGGTATTTCTTTCTTGAGTAGTTTTAAATTTAGAATAACTTTTATCAATGAAAATAAAAAAGCCTAGAGATATTCTCTAGGCTTTTTAGTACATAATTTATTTAAAAATGAGGCGTCTTTTTCTGCTTTTCTTCACTTGTGAAATAGTGATTAACCCCAACACAAGGATATAAACAGCAAAAATAAACACGAGCCATTGCACCATAGTAATACCGAAGAGTGACCATTGACTTTCGTTACAGCTACCTGTCGGATTGAAGACTGCGGGTAGCCATTTATGGAATGGTAAAGTTTCCGGAAAGTTAGGTATAAATTCACATTGTTTCCACGGTGCAGGGTTCATTTGTAAATCAAGGTGACGGATAGATATCATTAATCCTTTAATTGCACTAAATAAACCCACAATAAGAGCAAGAATGCGGATAATAAGCGAACTTGGGGCTAAGGCGCCGATAAGACCAGCGACGAATAAACCCACAACAGCTAAACGTTCATAAACACAAAGTACGCAGGGTTGTAACCCCATGCCGTATTGAAAATAAAGTGCGGTCGATTCTAAGGCAAATGCGGTAAATGCCAAAAAGATCCACGCTGAACGTTTAAGGGATAATTGCTTAAAAAAGTCGAGCATTCTTTCTCCTTATGCTTCACTAAATAGGAAGAATTAAGCCAAGGTTCGCAAGCCAAATTGTCATGTCTGGTAAGATAAATTCGATAGCAAGGAATCCCACGATTGTTAATATGATAGTATAAGGTAATGCCATATAGACCATTCTGCCATAAGAAAGTTTAATTAATGGCGCAAGAGACGATGTTAGTAAGAACAAGAATGCGGCTTGACCGTTTGGCGTTGCTACAGAAGGTAAGTTTGTACCTGTATTGATTGCGACCGCAAGTAATTCAAATTGGTGTGGTGCAATTGATCCAGCTGTAAGCGCATTTTTCGCTTCATTGATGTAAACCGTTGCAACGAATACGTTATCAGAAATCGCAGAAAGTAATCCATTGAAACCATAAAACAAGGCTAACTGTGTCTTCTCTTCTGCACTTAATACAAAGTGAATAATTGGAGCGAAGAGTTTTTGATCGATAATCACGGCAACAATAGAGAAGAATACGACTAATAATGCAGTGAAAGGTAAGCTTTCTTGGAATGATTTACCAATAGCATGTTCATCGGTTACACCAGTAAAAGTCGTTGCAAGAATAATTACACTTAAACCGATTAAACCTACAGCCGCTAAGTGAAAGGCTAAGCCTAAAATTAACCAAATCGCAATAAGAGCTTGAACAGAAAGGCGAATTTTATCTTGTTTAGACATTTTTTGTGTATTTTCACGATCTAAATCGGCCAAGATTTTCCATACTTCTTCTGGTAATTTTTCGCCATAGCCGAATACTTTAAATTTTTCAATCAAAATACATGTGAGTAGTCCACAGATAAATACAGGGATAGTCACTGGCGCCATACGGAAGAAGAACTCAATAAAATTCCATTTTGCTTGTTCTGCAATGATTAGGTTTTGAGGTTCACCTACCATGGTCATGACACCACCGAGCGCAGTTCCCACGCCCGCATGCATCATTAAACTACGTAAGAAAGCACGAAATTTTTCTAAGGTTTCATGATTTTTGATTTTATTATCATCGGAAATATCAACTGCATCTTGCAGTGTTTTGCCTGATGCAACTTTGTGATAAACCCCATAGAAACCCATGGCGACACTGATGATTACAGCGACAACAGTTAGGGCATCTAAGAAAGCTGAAAGAAATGCCGCACTAAAGCAGAAGGCGACAGAAAGTACAATTTTAGAACGGATACGAACTAATAATTTGGTGAACACATAAAGTAAAAGCTGCTTCATAAAATAAATACCGGCCACCATAAAGATTAAAAGTAAGATCACTTCAAAGTTAGCCATAATTTCTGCTTTAACGTGTTCTACATTTGTCATACCGATAGCAATTGCTTCAATAGCTAACAAACCACCAGGTTGAAGAGGGTAGCATTTTAATGCCATAGCAAGTGTAAAAATAAATTCAGCAACTAGAACCCAACCAGCGATAAACGGACTAATCCAAAAGAACAAAATAGGGTTAATGATTAGGAAAGAAATAATCGTTAATTTATACCAATCTGGACTAGAACCCAGAAAATTTTTCATAAATGCTTGTGTATAAGTCATAGCTAACTCCATTTTTTATAGTCTTTACATTGTAATATATACGGCTTTAAAGGATAATAGTTCAGTGAAAGATTTATTGAATAAATCACATTTTTTTTGATCTTTTTAAACTTTTTAATATTTATGCAAACAGATAGCTCTCTTTTACGTGCTCAAAGTCCTGCTGCTTTAGCTGAAGAATACATAGTAAAAAGTATTTGGGATGATGTATTTCCTGCAGGCACCAATCTTCCTTCTGAGCGTGATTTAGCTGATAAAATTGGTGTAACACGCACGACATTACGCGAAGTATTGCAGCGTTTGGCTCGTGATGGCTGGCTTACCATTCAACACGGCAAGCCTACGAAAGTCAATGATATTTGGGATACAGCGGGTCCAAGCATCATTGAAACCTTAATTACCTTAGATCGCCAAAGCGCACCGTTAATCATTGAAAATATGCTGTCATTGCGTAGTCGCATGTCGGAATTTTATATTTATGAGGCAGTAAAAAATTCGCCTAAAGCCTCAGCAGCTTTGTTCAAAGGAATGGATGTTTTAGAAAATACTGCTGAAAGCTACATGGAATTTGACTATGCCTTATTTCGTCAGTTTACAGTAATGGCGAATAAACCTTTCTATCGTTTGATTTTCAATAGCTTACGTGGGGTTTATCATAAAATTGGTTTGCTATTCTTTAGTGACGAAAAACATCGCCAAGTGACACATGATTTTTATGTCGAGTTGCGTGATATTTGTGAAAAAGGTCAATCCGATTTAGTGGTGGAATGTATTCGTAAACACAAGCAAGTGACTTCCGCCTACTGGCGATCCATTTTAGAAAGTTTGCCGAAAGATTTAACAACAGAATAATATTAAAAGTGCGGTTGACAATGACCGCACTTTTTCCTTATATCAAAGACTCAATATTATGCGTATTCCAAGAATTTATCATCCAGAATTCCTTAAAAATCAATCTACTTGCCAACTTTCAGAGGATGCGGCTAATCATGTAGGGCGAGTACTTCGCATGACTGAAGGTGAGCAAATAGAATTATTTGATGGTAGTAATCATATTTATCCAGCAAAAATTATTGAAGCGAGCAAAAAAGCCGTTAAAGTGGAAATTCTTGGTTGTGAATTAAGTGATAAGGAGTCGAATTTATCGATTCATTTAGGGCAGGTTATTTCACGCGGCGATCGAATGGAATTTACCATTCAAAAATCAGTAGAGTTGGGCGTGAATGTGATTACACCATTATGGTCAGAACGCTGTGGGGTGAAGTTGGATGGTGAACGTATGGATAAGAAAATCCAACAATGGCAAAAAATTGCTATTGCGGCTTGTGAACAATGTGGCCGTAACGTTGTGCCAGAAATTCGTCCGTTAATGAAATTACAAGATTGGTGTGCTGAAAACGATGGTGCGCTGAAATTGAATTTACATCCAAGAGCCCAATATTCAATTAAAACCTTGCCTTCTATTCCAAAAGAAGGTGTTCGTTTGCTTATTGGTTCAGAAGGCGGTTTATCACCTCAAGAAATCGCTCAAACTGAACAACAAGGATTTACTGAAATTTTATTAGGAAAGCGTGTGTTACGTACAGAAACAGCCTCTTTAGCGGCGATTAGTGCGTTGCAAATTTGTTTTGGAGATTTGGGATAATGATGGATTTACAAGGGCAATTTTTAATTGCGATGCCACAGTTGGACGATTATTTCCAAAATACCGTGGTGTATATGTGTGAGCATAATGAGCAAGGTTCGATGGGGTTAGTAATTAATCAACCCACTGATTTAAGCATTGCTGAGTTGTATTCAAAAATGAATTTTATGATGAAAAATGACCGCACTTTTAGCAATGAACTTGTACTTGCGGGTGGCCCAGTACATTCTGAGCGTGGTTTTATTCTGCATAAGAAAACCGCGAAAGAATTTGAGCATAGTTATAAAATTACCGATGAGATGTTTCTGACCACTTCGGCAGATATTGTGGAAACCTTTGGTTCAGAGGATGCGCCCGAAAAATATCTTGTTGCGCTCGGTTGTGCAAGTTGGACAGCAGGACAGTTAGAACAAGAGATTGCAGATAATGCGTGGTTAGTGGCACCTGCGTCAGATACTATTTTATTTGAAACCATTTATGAAGATCGTTATCCTGCCGCGAATCAATTATTAGGGATTAATCCTCATAATTTTGTTTTTTCACAAGTGGGGCACAGTTAATGGGCATCACAGCAATTGCATTTGATTTCGGTACAAAAAGCATCGGTTGTGCAGTCGGGCAAAGTATCACGGGTACAGCGCAAGCATTACCAGCATTTAAAGCGCAAGATGGCATACCCAATTGGGATGCTATTGAAAAATGCTTAAAAGACTGGAAACCCGATGTCATTGTGGTGGGATTGCCTTTAAATATGGATGGTACCGAGCAAGATTTAACACTTCGTGCGAAAAAATTTGCCAACCGCTTAAATAGTCGTTTCGGTATCAAAGTAGAACTGCAAGATGAGCGCTTAACGACGGTTTCTGCGCGAGATGAAATTTTCCAACGTGGCGGTTATCGCGCCCTTAATAAAGGTAAAGTCGATGGAATTTCTGCTTGCTTGATTTTAGAAAGTTGGTTTGAAAACTATTCAGAATAAGTCAAAAATAAACCGCACTTTAATGTGCGGTTTGTTGTATTTATGAGTTTATTTTTTTATCCAAATCAGACTCGCCATTCTTCCTGTTTTGCCATCTCGACGATAGGAAAAGAAGCTCTCTTTTTCAGTGAATGTGCAATGCTCCCCACCGTAAATTTGGGTAATACCTAATTTATTGAGGCGTTGTGTGGCGATTTGATAAAGATTGCCGAGGTATTTTCCTACTTCATTCGGATCGGGTCGAAAAGCTGTTTCTGAAATCGGGTCAAAAGCCATAAATTGCTCAATCACTTCTTTGCCCACTTGGAATGCATTAGGGCCGATAGCAGGCCCAAACCACGCAATAATCTCTTCGGGGGCAGATTGGAAACATTTCACCGTTTCTTCTAATGCACCATCACAGAGTCCACGCCAGCCCGCATGTGCCGCAGCCACTTCAGTCCCTTGCTTATTGGTGAATAAAACCGGTAAGCAATCAGCTGTCATCACCAAGCATACTTGGTTCGGTTGATTGGTATAAACCGCATCAGCCTCTAAATTATTACCTTCATAAGGCACCGTGATTACACGAGTGCTGTGCGTTTGAGTTAAAAACAACGGGAAATGTGGCAGATTAAATTTTTCGACCAGTAAAGTGCGGTTAGTTTTGACTGCACTTTTATCATCTTCGACATGATCACCCAAATTGAAACTATCGAAAGGCGGCAGGCTTACGCCACCTTCTCTTGTGGTTGTAAAAGCTTGGATATGTGGTGGAACATTCCAGTTTGGAACAATGGTTTTCATCTTAATAATCCAATTCGTCTTTGTGTTCGAGGTAATCCGCTTTTAAGGCATGCAGTAATTTGACAAAGTCATCTGGCAATGGGGCATACCATTCCATCATTTCACCTGTGATAGGATGAGCTAAACGCAACATAACCGCATGTAGGGCTTGGCGTTTAAAATTGCGTAGCACCTCAGTGAAGGCTTCGCTTGCATTTTTAGGTGGGCGAGGACGGCCTCCGTAAGTTTGATCACCTAATAATGGATGTGCGATATGCGCCATGTGCACACGAATTTGGTGAGTACGACCCGTTTCTAAACGTAAGCGTAAGCGGGTGTAATTACGGAAATTTTCCATGATGCGATAGTGCGTCACAGCAGGTTTTCCCATTGGGTGAACAGCCATCAGTGTACGTTTTGTCGCATGGCGAGCCATGGGTTGGTCTACGGTTCCACCTTTGGTCATAATGCCACTTGCAACAGCCTCGTATTCACGAGTGATCTTACGTTTTTGTAAGTCACGTACGAGTTTGGTTTGTGCAGGAATGGTTTTGGCAACAACCATGAGACCCGTTGTGTCTTTATCTAAACGATGCACAATCCCTGCACGCGGTACTTCGGCAATAGGTGGATAGTGATAGAGTAGCGCGTTAAGTACCGTGCCATTTGGATTTCCAGCACCTGGGTGAACCACAAGATCTTTAGGTTTATTAATCACGATAATATCGTCATCTTCATAAACAATATTGAGCGGAATATTTTGTGGTTCAAAACGGTTTTCATCTTCTACTTCTACTGAAATTTCAATTTGCTCTCCGCCATAAACTTTAGTACGAGGAATATCGGCAATTTCATCGTTCATTTTTACCTGTTTTGCTTCAATCCAGGTTTTTAAACGTGAACGAGAATATTCAGGGAACAACTCTGCGAGGGTTTGGTCTAAACGTTGTCCCATTTGTTCGGGCTGAATTTCAGCCGTTAAGGTAATTTGTGGCATAAACAATCCATCTAAAAATTTAAAAAGTTGGCTTATTGTGTAATGTTCTATACAATATTCGCTAATTGTAACTTATTTATTGATTTTCGTAAAAATTAAGGAAAAAGAATGCATAAAATAAAATCTTTCGCACTTATTGCTATGACTTCATTGGCTATTATGGCTTGTAGTGGTAAGAAAGAAGTAGAACAATCTTCAGTTGATGAGCTTTATGCAAAAGGCTCATCTGCTTTGCAAGAAGGTAGCTATAAAGAATCAATTCGTTATTTAAATGCAACAACAGAACGTTTTCCAGGCAGTACTTATCAAGAACAAGCTATGCTTGATTTAATTTATGCAAACTATAAAGCACAAGATTATACGGCAACATTAGTGACAGTAGATAATTATCTACACCAATTTCCACAAAGTCCAAACCGTGACTATGCCGTCTATATGGCAGGGTTAACAAATTTAGCAACTGCTGATAATGTGGTTCAAGATTTTTTTGGCATCGATCGTGCAACGCGTGAAACAACATCTATGAAAACTGCATTTTCTAACTTTCAAAGTTTAGTTAGTGCATTCCCGAATAGTCCATATTCACAAGATGCGGTAGCACGTATGGCGTATATCAAAGACTCATTAGCGCGTCATGAGTTAGAGATTGCGAAATTCTATGCAAAACGTGATGCATGGGTCGCAGTATCAAATCGTGTAGTGGGTATGTTGCAACAATATCCTGATGCTCAAGCGACTTATGAAGGTTTATTCTTAATGAAAGAAGCATATGATCGAATGGGTTTACAGCAATTAGCGGATCAAACGCAGAAAGTAATTGAAGCGAACAAGGATAAAAAATTTACTGAAATAAAGAAACCTGACGATTCAGATTTAATTCAACCAATTAAAAAATAGTTTATATGTTGTTTATAATCTAGAAGTAAAAAGCAAATTATTTAAAATAAAAGCTAGTCAAATTGATCAAATTGAGCTAGTATAAATTTAAAAGATTTCCTGGGGTGTTCGTGGATGGGTTATGTCCCTGAGCCGATACTTAAAATCTTATAAATCGGTTTCCCGTCATTGGTGTGTAGGCTTGACCTTTGACTTTGTCATTGGGCTAAAGAAACCTAAAAATGACCTTACCGGTTTCCTTGAACCATCGGGTTCAAGGACTACTACTCGTAGCGGCACTCTGGGGCTTTCCTTTAAAATCCATTCTTTCTAATCGAATGAAATCAACACAGCAAACGCTTCGCAATCAACTCCGTCAACAAATTCGTAAAACGCGAGCAAATTTGGCCGCACTTCAGCAACAACAGGCGGAAGATTCCATCACTCAACAAGCTCTTGTATTAATTGAAGAACGAAATGCGCAGCATATTGCCCTGTATGTTTCCTTTGATGGAGAAATCTCCACAGATAAACTTATTAAAACCCTTTGGGCACAAGATAAGCACGTTTATTTGCCGGTATTGCACCCTTTCAATCCTAATCATCTTTTGTTCTTGCGTTATTTGCCAGATACACCAATGCTGAAAAATAAATTTGGCATTTTGGAGCCAAAACTCAATGTGCAAAACGTATTGCCTTTGGATGAATTAGATATTCTTTTTACACCACTTGTCGCTTTTGATAAACAAGGGAATCGTCTTGGTATGGGCGGTGGTTTTTATGACCGAACTTTACAGAATTGGCAAAATGCTTCTTTTATTCCTGTGGGATTAGCCCATCAATGTCAGCAAGTTGAACAGCTCCCAATAGAAGCCTGGGACGTGCCTCTTCACCGAATTTTAGTTGCTTAAACCTATCAAGAAATAAAATTTGATAGAAGAAATTAAAAATAGTCGATTTTTTCTCTTGAAATGCCAAAAAAGGATCTTATTTAATTACTCATAAAGGGGATGACCCAAGAATTTTATGCAGGAGAAGATATGAATATTGAAAAATTTACCACAAAATTCCAACAAGCACTCAGTGAAGCACAGTCATTAGCGCTTGGTAAAGATAATCAGTTTATCGAACCAGTGCATTTATTGACCGCACTTTTAAATCAACAAGACGGTTCAATTGCACCGATTTTGACAGCAAGTGGCGTGAATGTGGCGTTATTACGTAATGAATTAAACGCCGAATTGAATAAGTTGCCACAAGTGTCGGGTAATGGCGGAGATGTGCAAATTTCTCGTCAATTACTCAACTTATTGAATTTATGTGACAAATTAGCACAACAAAAACAAGATAAATTTATTTCCAGTGAGTTGTTCTTATTGGCAGCGCTTGAAGAGCGAGGCACATTAAATGACATTTTGAAAAAATGTGGTGCAAAAAAAGAACAAATTTTACAAGCGATTCAACATATTCGCGGAGGACAAAGCGTGAACGATCAAAATGCAGAAGAAAGCAGACAAGCTCTTGAAAAATATACTATTGATTTAACCGCTCGTGCTGAAAGTGGCAAACTTGACCCAGTTATTGGTCGTGATGAAGAAATTCGTCGAGCGATTCAAGTATTGCAACGTCGTACCAAAAATAACCCTGTATTAATCGGTGAGCCTGGTGTAGGTAAAACCGCTATCGTGGAAGGTTTAGCACAACGTATTGTTAATGGTGAAGTGCCTGAAGGCTTAAAAAACAAACGTGTACTTTCTTTAGATATGGGCGCACTGATTGCCGGTGCGAAATACCGCGGTGAATTTGAAGAGCGCTTAAAAGCTGTTTTAAATGAGTTATCAAAAGAAGAAGGTCGCGTAATCCTCTTTATTGATGAAATCCATACCATGGTTGGTGCAGGTAAAACTGATGGTGCGATGGATGCAGGTAACTTATTAAAACCAAGTTTAGCACGTGGTGAATTACACTGTGTGGGGGCAACTACATTAGACGAATATCGTCAATATATCGAGAAAGATGCCGCACTTGAGCGTCGTTTCCAAAAAGTCTTTGTGGATGAGCCAAGTGTCGAAGATACCATTGCGATCTTACGTGGTTTGAAAGAGCGTTATGAGATCCATCACCATGTAGATATTACTGACCCGGCAATCGTGGCAGCAGCAACGCTTTCACACCGTTATATTTCCGATCGTCAATTGCCGGATAAAGCCATCGACTTAATCGATGAAGCTGCTTCGAGCATCCGTATGGAAATTGACTCTAAACCAGAGCCGCTCGATCGTCTTGAACGTCGTATTATCCAATTAAAATTGGAACAACAAGCATTACAAAAAGAAGAAGACGAAGCAAGCCGTAAACGTTTAGAGATGTTAGAAAAAGAGCTTGCTGATAAAGAACGTGAATACGCTGAACTTGAAGAAGTTTGGAAATCAGAAAAAGCGACCCTTTCAGGTTCACAACACATCAAACAAGAGTTAGATGCGGCGAAAACTGAAATGGAACAAGCGCGTCGTGCAGGTGATTTAAATAAAATGTCTGAGCTTCAATACGGTCGCATTCCTGAATTGGAAAAACAACTTGCTGCCGCTGAAACTAGCGAAGGCAAAGAAATGACCTTATTGCGCTATCGTGTAACTGATGAAGAAATTGCCGAAGTGCTTTCTAAAGCAACAGGTATTCCTGTTTCTAAAATGATGGAAGGCGAGAAAGAAAAACTTTTACGCATGGAAGAAGAATTGCATAAACGCGTGATCGGTCAAGAAGAAGCAGTCGATGCCGTAGCAAACGCGATTCGTCGTAGCCGTGCAGGGCTTTCTGATCCTAACCGTCCAATTGGTTCATTCTTATTCTTAGGACCAACTGGTGTAGGTAAAACAGAGCTTTGCAAAACTTTGGCGAAATTCCTCTTTGACAGCGAAGATGCGATGGTGCGTATCGATATGTCAGAGTTTATGGAAAAACACAGCGTATCTCGTTTAGTGGGTGCACCTCCAGGCTACGTAGGCTATGAAGAAGGTGGTTACTTAACTGAAGCGGTGCGTCGTCGTCCATATTCGGTGATTTTGTTAGATGAAGTGGAAAAAGCCCATGCGGACGTATTCAATATCTTATTACAAGTGTTGGATGATGGTCGTTTAACTGATGGTCAAGGCCGTACAGTAGACTTCCGTAATACCGTGGTGATTATGACCTCTAACTTGGGTTCTGATTTAATCCAAGGTAGCAAAGACGAAAGCTATGGTGAAATGAAAGCCTTAGTGATGTCAGTGGTGAGCCAACATTTCCGTCCGGAATTCATCAACCGTATTGATGAAACTGTGGTATTCCATCCGCTTGGTAAAGAAAATATCCGTGCGATTGCAAGCATCCAATTAGAACGTCTAGCAAAACGTATGGAAACTCGTGGTTACGAATTAGTGTTTACCGAAGCGTTATTAGATTTCATTGGTGAAGTGGGTTATGACCCAATTTATGGGGCTCGTCCATTAAAACGAGCAATCCAACAAGAGATCGAAAACAGCTTGGCACAACAAGTTCTATCTGGTCAATTATTACCAGGTAAAGTGGTCACAGTGGATTATGTGGATGGCAAAGTTCAAGCCAGACAATAAGCTCTAAAATGAAAAGCCATTTAGTGAAAGCTAAATGGCTTTTTTATGCTTTGGTAAAAGATAAAATAGGGTAGAATGACGCTGTTTATAGCGTATAAAAATGAGGAAAAAAATGACCGCACTTTTAAAAATAGGTTTGGTTTCAGTATCAGATCGCGCATCAAGTGGTGTGTATCAAGATCAAGGGATTCCTGAATTACAACAATGGTTAGAACAAGCGTTGATGGATCCTTTTGAAGTGGAAACTCGATTAATTCCAGACGAGCAGCCATTAATTGAACAAACACTGAAAGAATTAGTAGATGAGCACCATTGTCATTTAGTGCTCACAACAGGTGGTACAGGGCCTGCAAAACGTGATGTGACACCTGATGCCACGTTAGCGGTAGCTGATCGTGAAATGCCTGGATTTGGCGAGCAAATGCGTCAAGTGAGTTTACATTTTGTGCCGACAGCGATTTTATCTCGTCAAGTTGGTGTGATTCGTAAAAATAGTTTGATTTTGAATTTACCGGGTCAGCCAAAAGCCATCAAAGAGACTTTAGAAGGCGTGAAAGATGATCAAGGCAAAGTCTTAGTGAAAGGGATTTTTAGTGCTGTGCCTTACTGCTTGCAATTAATCGATGGTATTTATATTGATACCAAGCCTGAAGTGATTACAAGCTTCCGACCGAAAGCCGCACGTCGCGAAAATTTGGAGAAATAAGATGAAAAAAATCGAAGCCATTATTAAGCCATTTAAATTAGATGATGTGCGTGAAAATTTATCTGATATCGGCATTAGCGGAATGACCGTGACTGAAGTACGTGGTTTTGGTCGTCAAAAAGGACATACAGAGCTTTATCGTGGTGCAGAATATATGGTGGATTTTCTGCCTAAAGTGAAAATTGAAATAGTCGTGCCAGATGATTTGCTTGAACAATGCCTTGAAACCATTGTTGAAACCTGCCAAACAGGCAAAATAGGTGATGGAAAGATCTTTGTTTATGATGTAGAACGTGTGATTCGTATTCGTACAGGCGAAGAAAATGAGGAAGCCATTTAGTGGAAAAAAACTTAAATTTTAACCGCACTGTCGTCGCTATGGCGGCTTTAGTGATTGTGTTTGCGGGAATTAAACTGGCGGCAGAGATTGTCGTGCCTTTTTTATTGGCATTATTTATCGCCATTATTTGTTCACCCGTGATTAAAGCAATGACACAACGCAAAGTACCACATGGTATTGCAATTGCCTTGTTATTTATTTTGATTTTAATTGTATTCTTTTTCTTGGCGGGATTAATTAACAGCAGTGTGCAGGAATTTACACGTTCTATTCCGCAATATAAAGTGCTACTTTCAGAGCGTATAAATGACGTCATGGCGTTAGCTCAAAAACTGAAATTGCCGATTGTGATTTCTCGCGAAGCCATTATGGAGCATTTTGATCCGAGCGTGATCATGAACTTTGTGAGCCGTTTGTTATTAAACTTTTCTGGCGTGGTTACGAATGTTTTTGTGTTGATTTTAGCAGTGATTTTTATGCTGCTTGAAGCACCAACCATGAAGCATAAACTTGCGTTAGTTTTAAGTGCCAATGAACATGATGTTGTTGCGGAAGAGCATCACATTGATCGTATTTTAGACGGTGTGATTAGTTATCTTGGTGTGAAAACGGTGACAAGTTTGTTGACGGGTGTTGCGACTTGGATTTTGTTGGATGTAACGGGGGTGCAATATGCGATTTTATGGGCAACCTTAAGCTTCCTATTAAATTATATTCCGAATATCGGTTCAATTATTGCCGCAGTGCCGATTGTGGTTCAGGCGTTATTACTGAATGGATTTGGTGTAGGAATGGGCGTAACCGTCGGTATTATTGTATTAAATATTGTGATCGGTAATATTATTGAACCGAAAATGATGGGAAAAACCTTAGGGCTTTCTACCTTGGTCGTATTCTTTTCATTACTTTTCTGGGGATGGTTACTTGGTACGGTAGGCATGTTGCTTTCAGTACCGCTGACAATGGCGTTTAAAATTACCCTGGAAAGTGCCGAATCAACGAAGAAATATGCAGCTTTATTAGGTGATGTAAACGAATAAAGTGCGGTCAAAAAGCACTTAATTTTAGCAATAAAAAAGCCACCATTATGGTGGCTTTCTTTTTATCTCATGTTCGATAGATTAAGGTAAATCATCGATTTCTTTATCCACTTTTGGTGGAATCATATGTTCGCGACGTAGACCAACGTCATAAGCAATCGCAATCGCGATAAAGATTGATGAGTAGGTACCAAAACCGATACCGATTAATAACGCTAACGAGAAGTTATGAATGGATGGCCCACCAAAGAAGAACAAGGCAATCACAACAAGAAGTGTTGTGAGAGAGGTCATGATGGTTCTCGACAAGGTTTGCGTTAAGGAAATATCAATAATATCGATAGTATCTACACGACGAATTTTACGGAAGTTTTCACGTACACGGTCGAATACCACGATACTATCGTTGATAGAGTAACCCACAACGGAAAGAATTGCCGCCACAAAGGTTAAATCCATTTCAACTTGTAATGCAGAGAACAAACCGAGGGTAATGACTACGTCGTGAGCGAGTGATGCAATACCACCCACACCTAAACGCCATTCAAAGCGTGAGCCGATATAAATCAACATCATCGCAAGAGTGGCAAGCGTCGCATAAACCGCACCTTGAGCCAGTTCTTCACCGACGTTAGGCCCAACGAATTCAATACTGTTAATATGAATATTTGGATCAATCGTTTGAAGCATGCCTTTAACGTGTTCACCGATACCTGAGTCGTTATTGTCAGCCGGTAAACGGATCATGACATCTTGTACAGAACCCGTTGTTTGTACAATTGGGCTTGAAATCCCGTTTTGGTTTAATGTGCCACGGATTTTCTCTAAATCAGCGGGTTGTGAGAAGTGAGTATCAAATACCACACCACCCGTAAAATCTAAGCCCCAGTTGAAGCCTTTTGTAATAATGAAGAAGAGGGAAATCGTCATCAAAATAGCAGAAAATGCATACCCTACAAATCTCACTTTCATAAATTCAGTGAGAGGGAATGGCAATTTAATCCCATTCACTTCACGGATAAAATGTCCGTTTTTATCTTTTGCAAATAATCTCATCTTATCCTACCTAAATTGATAATTTTTCAAGACGTTTACCGCCGTATAGGAAGTTCACGATAGCACGTGTTCCGGTAATCGCTGTAAACATTGAAATTGCCACACCTAATGCAAGGGTTACCGCAAAGCCTTGAATTGGACCTGTACCGACTGCATAAAGGATAATTGCCGTTAAAATTGTGGTTAAGTTCGCATCGAAGATAGAGGAGAATGCACCGTTATAACCTTCGTTAATAGCTTGCTGGATTGGACGACCATTACGAATTTCTTCTTTGATACGCTCAAAAATAAGTACGTTGGCATCCACCGACATCCCCAAGGTTAATACGATACCCGCAATCCCCGGCATGGAAAGTGTTGCTCCAGGTAGGATAGACATTAAACCGACTAATAAAACGATGTTAATCACTAATGCAAAGCTTGCGATCACGCCGAAGATTTTGTAGTAAATCAACATGAAGAAGATGACTATAATTAATCCCCAGAAACTTGCATTGATACCTTGTTCTACGTTTTGTGCACCCAGTGAAGGACCAATTGTACGTTCTTCAACGATTTGCACTGGCGCGATTAATGCACCTGATTTTAATAACATAGAAAGGTTTTGTGCTTCCGCAGAGCTGCTTACACCCGTAATTTGGAAGTTAGAACTAAAGCGACCTTGAATGGTTGCGACGTTAATGACTTCTTCATTTTTCTCTAAAATGGTTTTGCCATTTTCGTCTTTTTTACCGTTGTCTTTGTATTCTACATACAAGGTTGCCATTGGTTTTTTGTAGTATTTCTTGGTGGTTTGCGACATGATTTCGCCGCCTTCACTATCCAAGGTTACACTTACTTGTGGCGTACTGGTGTTTTGGTCTAAACCCGAGCTTGAGTTGATGATGTGTTCACCACCCAATACCGCACGTTTGTAAAGTGCAACAGGTCTACCTTGACGGTCATATTTGATTTCTGTGTCAGAAGGTAACATACCACGCGCTGCTGATTCAGGGTTCACCAACGAATTCACAATGCGGAATTCAAGTGTTGCGGTTGCACCTAAGATCTCTTTTGCACGAGCAGTATCTTGAACACCCGGTAATTCGATTACGATACGTTCTGCACCTTGACGTTGAATAACTGCTTCAGCTACGCCTAATTCAGCGACACGTTTACGTAAAATCGTTAAGTTTTGCTCGATCGCTAAGTTACGTGATTCTGTTAATGCCGTTTCAGAAAGGGCAAGGTTTAAGGTGTTGTCACCAATATCAGACACATCTAATGTTGGGTGTAACTGACGAATAATACGTGCTGCTTTTGACATCTGGTCAGCGTTTTCTAACGTGACCGTTGTACCAAATTTGTCACCATTTTTAATGGCGGTAAACTGAATTTTTTCTTTACGTAACTCGCCACGTAATGTGTCTTGTAGCTGTTCTTGACGTTTAGCCAAAGCAGAATTCATGTCCACTTCCATTAAGAAGCGTACACCACCACGTAAGTCCAAACCCCATTTCATTGGGTTAGCCCCAATGCTGCTTAACCAAGTCGGTGTTGCCGGTGCAAGGTTTAATGCCGTGGTATAGCTGTTGCCTAATTTTTCTGCAATTTTATCTTTGGCAAGAAGTTGATCATCTGTGTTGGTGAAACGGGCAAGAATAGAGCCATTTTCAAGAACGATAGATTTGGTTGGAAGGTTATTTTCTTTCAGTACATTTTGTACTTCAGTTAATGCGGTGGTGTCTGCTTGTTGTCCGCGAGTACCGGAAATTTGCACCGCAGGATCTTCACCATAGATATTTGGAAGAGAGTATAAAGCACCAATGGCGACCACAAGGATCACCATTAGATTCTTCCATAATGGGTAACGATTTAACATAGTTTTCCCTTTAGGAATTTAAATTAGAGAGATTTTACAGAACCTTTCGGTAATACTGAAACAATGTAGTTACGGTTAATCGTGATTTCAGTGGTATCGTTTAATGCGATAACAATTTCAGCACCTTCGGTTACTTTGGTAATTTTACCAATGACGCCACCAGCGGTTAATACTTCAGTGCCTTTCGCCAATTCAGACATTAATTTTTTGTGTTCTTTATTACGTTTTGCTTGTGGGCGGTAAATCATAAAATAAAAAATTAAACCGAAGATCACGAAAATAAATAGCGTGGACATTGGGCTTTGTGCTTCCATTGTGTTTTCCTTATAAAATGAAAAGTTAAAAGTGGTCGTAAAATACCATAAAACGGCATTCAGTAAAAGCCGATGAGGGCAATAACAACGAGAATTTTGGAATTAATTGATTTTTTTCAAGCAAACTTCGAAGATTTGCTCGGAAAGCCAATGCTGATCCACTAATTCACATTGATTTTCTTCACAAAAAACAACAAAATTTTCTACCGCACTTTGACGATTTAATTGCAAAACTAATTCATCATTTGGCGCTAAATTTGCTAAAGCCTTCTTTGCAGTTAAAAGCGGAATCGGGCAGGAAAGTGCGGTCAAATTTAATTGATATTTCATGATTTAAGCTTGGCGACGAGCAAACATAATTTTGCCCATAGCCGTGAGTTGTTCTACGGATAAATATTGTTTACCAAGCTCAAATAGCGGCTCTTCAAGGGCAATGTGTCTATCATAGCTCGCCACAAACTGCGTAACCAGTCTTTCATCTACATCGGTACGTTTCTCTGCAATCAATTCTTCTAGCTGCTCCGAAAGCTTTGCCCAATTTTCATGCAAACTAACATGCTGGCGTTCTAATTCATCCACCGACTCTTTCGCTTGAGGTGCTTTTTCAATTAAAGCGGGGAAAAAGTCTTTTTCTTCATCATCATGATGAAGTGGTGCCGCATGATTAAAATACTGCAAAATGGTTTTCACATCATTTAATACGGCTTGATTCACGCCATTTTTTTCTAAGTAGCCAGGAAGAATCGTAAGTTGCTTGCAAAAGCGTTTCACTTTGCTATGACAAGCATAAAGCATATCAATCGGTTCATTCCAAGTGGCAAATTGTTGAGGTTCGAGGATTTGCATAAGGTTTCCTTTGTTAAAAAGTGCGGTCAAAAAACATTTCATTTTTCTACCGCACTTTCATCAATTATGAGTTATCCGCTAATTGTAATGGTGGAACAGGTTTGCCCATGCGAGCATAGAATTCCACCACAAAATCATCAAAACGATCGTCTTCGATAGCTTGACGAATTTCTGCCATTAAACGTTGATAATAGCGTAAATTGTGAATTGTATTTAAGCGTGCACCTAAAATTTCACCGCATTTATCTAAATGATATAAATACGCTTTGGTGTAGTTTTTACAGGTGTAGCAATCACATTCAGGATCCAACGGGCTGGTATCATCACGGTATTTTGCATTACGGATTTTGACAATGCCATCAGTCACGAATAAATGGCCGTTACGTGCATTACGAGTTGGCATTACACAGTCGAACATATCAATACCACGACGTACACCTTCCACTAAATCTTCTGGTTTACCCACGCCCATTAAATAACGCGGTTTATCAGCCGGGATTTGTGGGCAGATGTATTCTAAAATGCGGTGCATGTCTTCTTTTGGTTCACCTACCGCTAAACCGCCCACCGCATAACCGTCAAAGCCAATATTCACTAAGCCTTCTAATGATACTTTGCGTAATTCTTCAAACACGCCGCCTTGAATAATACCGAATAGCGCATTTTTATTGCCTAATTCATCAAAGCGATCGCGGCTGCGTTTTGCCCAACGAAGAGACATTTCCATGGATTTTTTCGCATAATCGAAAGTCGCTGGATAAGGCGTACATTCATCGAAAATCATCACGATGTCAGAACCTAAATCGTATTGAATTTCCATGGATTTTTCAGGTGAAAGGAAAATGCGCTCACCATTAATTGGATTTTGGAATTTCACGCCTTCTTCGGTGATTTTACGTAATTTACCTAAACTAAATACTTGGAAACCGCCACTATCAGTCAAAATCGGACGATGCCATTGCATAAAGTCATGTAAATCACCGTGTTTACGCATGACTTCTTGACCTGGACGAAGCCATAGATGGAACGTGTTACCAAGCAAAATTTCTGCACCCGTCGCACGCACTTCTTCAGGTGTCATGCCTTTTACCGTGCCGTATGTACCCACTGGCATAAACGCAGGGGTCTCAACGGTGAACGTGCCTTGTGGACGTTCAAACACCAAGCGACCACGACGAGCACTGCCGCTGGTTTTATCTAATTCATATTTCATTTTTTTCCTCAACGAATAAACAGTTCGTAGGTTGTTATTCAATAAAAAAGCCTGTTAGTACAGGCTTCTGGACGAGTATTTTATGAGTTGGCTGAAAATAAGTCAAACCACTTATTCTAACCCTTTCACATTGGGGTTTTTAGTGATGAACATCGCATCGCCATAACTGAAAAAACGGTAGCGATTTTTGACCGCACTTTTATAGGCGTTCATGGTGTGGCTAAAGCCTGCGAAGGCAGACACCAACATAATCAATGTGCTTTCCGGTAAGTGAAAGTTGGTAATCAACGCATCCACCACACGGAATGATTTGCCCGGGTAAATAAAAATAGACGTATCAGAAAAATAAGGTTCAATTAAATCTGGATTGCCATTTTCTTCTGCTGATAGGGCTGCGGTTTCAACAGAACGCACTGATGTTGTACCTACCGCAATCACACGTTTACCCGCTTTTTTCGTTTCAATAATGGCATTGCAGACTTCTTGAGAAAGTTCCACATATTCTGCGTGCATGATGTGATCTTCAATATTTTCAACACGTACGGGTTGGAATGTACCTGCGCCCACGTGCAAAGTCACAAATTCAAAATTGACGCCTTTTTCGTGTAATTTTTGTAAAAGCTCATCATCAAAATGCAAGCCTGCTGTTGGTGCCGCCACTGCACCAGGCACTTTGTTATACACGGTTTGATAGCATTCTTGATCCGCTTCTTCATCTGGGCGATCAATATAAGGCGGTAACGGCATATGACCGATTTCTTGCAACACATCAAGTACATTGCGACTTTTATCCGCTAATTCCACTTCAAAAAGGGCATCTTGACGACCGACCATAATCGCTTTTACGCCATTATTTTCACCGAGCTTATCTTCGCCTAAAAATAATTCTGCACCTTCTTTTGGGGCTTTTGATGAACGAATATGCGCTAAGAAATGATGTTCACTTAAAACACGTTCCACCAACACCTCAATTTTCCCGCCACTGGCTTTGCGACCAAACATACGAGCAGGGATCACGCGCGTATTGTTAAAAATCAACAAATCACCTTCGTCGATTAAATCCAATACATCGGTAAAAGTGCGGTGAGAAATTTCCCCGTTTTCACCATTGAGTTGTAACAAGCGACAAGAAGAACGATCTTCTTTAGGGTAACGAGCAATCAGCTCATCAGGTAAGTCAAAATGAAAGTCAGAAACACGCATAATTGTAAATAATGAAAGCTAAAAATGGGGCATAGTCTAGAGCGAATAAGGGGGAAAAACAAGGGGGAATGTTGTTGGATATGAATTGGGTTGAGAGATCGAGTAGTAGCGCTGTAAATATTATGCTATTCAAATTTATTAAGTTTTATTGCAACGTAAAACCACCCGAAGGCGGGTGCCTCCATTAAAGCTGATATTAACAATGCAGTTGGGGAAGTTTCAACACACAGCCGCACGGAGGCGGCTGCTCCCTATATAAAAAAGTAAGAAAAATCAGCGAATTAAACACTGTATTTCGCTAACTGATTTTATGATAAGGAGTTTAGTAAGTATAACGACCATACCGCCGTTATACAAATAGATTAATTCATCCAAATTGTTAAAGAAAATAAGGATCGCTATCCCATCAGGGTTTTGATGAGAACAACAGGTTAGCGAACTAAATGACAAGCACGTCTTTAAATACATCCACTGCCGGTTTTGCCCCATGATGCTCCACTTTATTAAGCACTTACTGCCTAAATGATAAAAACGCAGGCTGTCACATGTGGAGTCGTAGGTTTCCAACAGTTTATTTTTCAACATAACCCATTGGTCAGGCTTGACATCGCATTCAAATACCGAATATTGCGCCCGCACGCCGTAATCTAAGCAATGTTTTGCGATACGACGTAATCACGCTTGCCCGTTTGGATCGTCAAAAGAAATGTCATAAGTAATCAGCATTAACATAGCTTATCTCATCAAAAACGGTGGATATTCCGCCAAATCTCCTCGCAAATGGCGCGCCAACAGTATTGCCTGAATATACGGCAACAAGCCGATTTCCACTTCTTCGCCCAAAAACGGATGCACGATTTTTTCCTGCTTTTTCGCCTGAAAGGCTTGGAACAACAGTTTACGTGCCTCGGTTTTTAAGCTTACCGCGCCGCTCGCCTCGGTAACGAAATCCTGCGGATTGATTTGCCCTCGGTTAATCAGCGACAGCACCAACCTATCCGCCCACCATGCGCGGAATTCTTCCAAAATATCCTGCGCTAGACTATCGCGCCCCGGGCGGTCGGCGTGCAGAAAACCCACCTGCGGGTCTATCCCCACGCCTTGCAGCGCGCCGCTGATGTCCTTGCCCAACAGACTGTACACAAACGACAACAGCGCATTCACCCCGTCTCTGGGCGGACGGCGGTTGCGTCCGTCAAAAATAAAGCCGCTTTTTTCGCTCAAAAGCTGCCCGAACACGCCGAAATAACGCGCCGCCGCATCGCCCTCAATACCACGCACCACGTCCAGCTCCGCCGCGCCCTTCAATTGCTGCAGCGAAATATTCAAAGAATCAACCGCACTTTGAATCGCCGCATTCTCGCCATAATTGCGAATCTGCCGCTGAAGCACCCGCTTACTCGCCTGAATCTTCGCCGCAATGATATTGCGCGCAATCGGCACGGGATTTTGCTCCGACACCCGATACGGCGCCCGACGCAGCAGCACATTGCCGCTCTGCCACCCCTGAAGTCGTCCCAAATAACGCCCGTTTTCGGTAAAAAACGCCAAATTCACATTATTTTCGCCGCAAAACCCCAATAAAAACGGTGACACCAGCACATTCCCAAAACAGAAAATATGCCCGATGGAATGCACCGGCAACTGCGCCACCTTCTTACGCTCCTGCTCCACCACCAGCGTCTCCCCTCCCGCTCCTTATGCAGATAGCTGCCCTGAGTGGTGATGTAGAGCGTGTTTTGCAGTTTGCGCATGGGGAAACTCCTTATTTTATGTATCCAAAATCTCTAAATATGGTAGACCTTCAAGTATAAAATTAATATATTTCTTTGTATGATTTAAAGATGGAACATCTGAAAAAATAAAAACTTGTTTAGGTTTTTTCTGAATTACTAATTCATCTATTTTCTCTTTTGTGAATTTTTCATATGGCGAATCACAAATCAAAGATTTTGAAATAAAAAACGAAGGTCTAACACCACTCACTTCAACTGAAAGATCATGTAACTGAGAGTCAAATTTAATTTGATAATCACCACTTGATAGTTTGTTTATCCACGCTTTTCCGTAATAAACTCTCCAACAATTTTGTTCCAGGCTTGACAAATCCTGACCATCAACTTTAATAAATGCGTTTTTCAAAAAGATTCTTTCTTGATATGGTCTTGGTAATGTTATTGGAAAGTTTTCATTATTTAAGAAAGATGAAACCAATACAGATAAAGTTTTAGTTTGATTAGTTGATACTTTATCTTTTTTTGAATCTGAAAGTTGGCAAGTTCGTGAAACATTGATTTCTTTAACCTCAGAAGCATTATCGCTATTTTGTTTTTTAGGTGTAGGTTCTGCCAGATTTACCAAAATCTCGCCTGAAGTGACATTTTCATAAAATCCATTTTTATCAATATCCTGAAACTTGGTACGTCTTTCCTCCTCTGCAAAAGGACAACCAAATTTATGATTTTCAACCGATTTAAAATAAGGTTCTACCTTTCTTTTGTATTTAGGTCGTTCTAAATTTGCACAAGTAACCGCAATACCACACTCCTGATGAGGACATTGAAAGTTTTTTTGACTGCCAATCAAACCTTTCTCATAAGCGATATCCGCTTCTTTCGCATTAATTTTTTTACCTAAATCTAAAGAATATGCTTGTAGCAAACTCATCATCTTCCTCCTTAAATAAAATATAATTAATGGTTAATACATTATTTTCACCGCACCCCTCCCCAACAAAAAAGGCGACACCAGCACATTCCCAAAACAGAAAATATGCCCGATGGAATGCACCGGCAACTGCGCTATCTTTTTACGCTCCAGCTCTACCACCAGCGTCTCCCGCTCCTTATGCAGATAACTGCCTTGGGTGGTGATGTAGAGCGTGTTTTGCAGTTTGCGCATGGGGAACTCCTTGGGGTTTGACTGTACTTTTGGGGAATTTAACAGAGCTAGGCTACCTGAAAAATGGTAGGTCGGATTCTTAAATTCGACATCGCCAGTCCGCAACAATCATTTCAAATTACATCATCTCAGTACTTAGTTGGTTATTATTTCAATTATCCATAGATGATATGAGTAAAATAGGTTTATTTTCTAGTTTCCCTATCAATTCATCTGGATCATCTTTATATGAATATAGTTTATCCAATATGTTTCTAACAGGAGCATTCCAATCTTGGATAATCATATCTATCAAAAATCTAAAAGAATTATCTGGTTGGAAATTTTTATAATTAACTCCTTGGTAGAAAACATATTTAAACTCATTAACAACCCTATAAAAGTCATGAATGATATAGTTGCTTTTTTCAAATAATATATTCAACTTAGGATATTGACCACGATATAAATAGCTTTCTAAGTAGTATCCTTTATTTTTGCCATTTATAGCTCCTATGCCAATCACACAAAAATCAGATTTTCTTTCCCAAAAACTATCTTGAAATAATTTTTCACCATAATTCCCTTCTAGCTCCCCAAATATTCCAATGTTTTTACCTTCTTGAGTGTTCTTTAAAACTAGGCAAAAATCTGAATTTCTTTCCAGAACAGACTTGTTTTCTACAGTTAGATTAAAAGATTTAGGATATATTTCATCATATCTTTCAGATATATTCTTTCCAAGTTCTGAATCAATTCCCGATACATAGAACTCAAAATCATCATAATCTTTATAGTTTGGAATATTAAACAAACCATCTAAATTTTCTTTAATTTTATCTACAATCTCTAAACCAAACTTATGATTAAAGAAATGAACAATAAAGTATTGCATACCCCAATTTTGTATAAAATTGACCATATTTTCAAAAAAGTAATTTGGATAATATCCTTTCATATTGGCAAGTGAAAACATAGGATATTCATCTAATCTGTGAGCCGGATATTGAAGTGTTTTATGAT
The DNA here is from genome assembly GCF_900638025.1 of Haemophilus parainfluenzae. NCBI lineage: Bacteria > Pseudomonadati > Pseudomonadota > Gammaproteobacteria > Pasteurellales > Pasteurellaceae > Parahaemophilus > Parahaemophilus parainfluenzae. The sequence continues at coordinate 85,715 of NZ_LR134481.1, read as the reverse complement.
TTTCCAAACACTCTAAAACAGCAATAAAGTGCATACTCCAATAAGATAACGAATTATCTGAAATTGGCATTGGGTGATGATGTATAAAATTATTATTCATATAGTTATCTATAAAGCTCAAATAAAAAAGAAAACTGTTCACTCCCAAACAACCCCGCCACATACCCCACACTCCTATCCCGTTTCCCCAACAACTCCAGTTGGCAAATTTCCACCAGCGAGCAGGCTTTGCAGTGTTTACCGTAGTTGGGCGACGGAGTTTGTCCGCTGTTCAAGAGTTCGCGTACGGCGGCGATGGTGGCCAGAGTTTGGGCGCGCAGGTCGTCTGAAAACACGATGGGGACGCGGTGGCGGGTTTGCATATACCACAGCGCGCCCTCAGAGACGATTTGCCCCGTCATTTCTTCCAAGCACAAGCCTTGGGCGCAAAGCTGGATTTCGTCTATCGGGTCGGGTTTGGGCTTGCCGCGTTTGTATTCCACGGGTTTCAGACGGCCTGTTTTCGTTTCCACCTCCACCAAATCCAACACTCCGCTGATGCCCAGTTTCTCCGCAGACACATGCACCGTCCGCTCAAAACGCACGCCCTTGCGCGTTTCGGGCTCGCCCGAATCCACCCGTTCGTGTAGCGCCTTTCCCTGCGCGGTTAAATAGTTCTCCGTCCACGCCTGCTCGTTGTGAATCAGCGCGCATTGACGCGGGCAGAAAGCGTAGTGTTGCAAGGCGGAAAGGGGAATAATTTACATAATGTATGTTTATCGCTTTTTAATTTCTGATAATAATTTTTCCCCATCAACAATTCGCGCCAAGGTTTGAGCAAAGGGAAAAGAACGGCTTAAAATCTTTTTGACTTCACTAGCTTTAATAGCTTTTGGTAAACAGGTAAAACCGTCCAAGCGCTGATAATAGGTTTTGTCCTCCCGCCCATAATGTGGTGCTTTTTCTAGCTTACCTGATGCCTGGCCAAATGCCACGATTCCTTGCCCTGACTCATATAAAAATACCCAATCACCTTTTTTGAATTTGGCAATTTTTTCTTTATAACCATCTTCAAATGCCGCAGCTACCTGTTTTTCTAACATAAATTTATGATCGTCGATATCATTGACTTTATTTGTGTTCAGCAAAAAATATTGAGTTGACTCCTCTCCATCCAGTTCAAGCTCTTCATTTGCCTGTGCCTCAAAGCGTTGTTTCCATGGAACGATAATTTGCTCTGTAATCAGACGATGCAATAGTTCCTGCCGCGAAAGATCAAAACTTTCAGCAATTTCCTGCAAGATCAAATCTTCTTTTACAGAAAGGCGAATACTGAACGTTGTTTTTTCCTGATTTTTTTCAACAAACTCGTTTTCTAGGTTTTGGATAAAATTTTTCACTGAATGCTCCTTTCATATTAACGAAGCTATTATACCATTAAATAACACAAATATAAACACATAAAATAACACAATATATGTTCATTTGTTGAATAAGGGCTTTATGAGATTTATTTGTAATAGTTTTGCAGGATGGGCTTTAATCAATCCTTTATATTTGTTGAAACGGTGGGCTGAAGCCCACCCTACCGACTTCTGCAATACAAGCTGTCTTTTTTTCAGACATTTTTACAGATATTCTTCCACACTCACGCCATTCAGACCGTCTGAAACCACGCTGATGTTGTAATCGCCAAAACCGCTTGCGGGCGTACCTGATTCGCCGTTTACGCGTTCGACCTTCACGGCGTCAAACAGTTTATGTGCAGGCTGGCTGCCGAGCGCGCTGTCGTGTTTGAAAACAATCAGTTTGCGCGCCGCCATTTCGCCACGGGCGGCGGAGCGGTCGTGTTCAAACATCAGCGTCAGGGCTTGCCAGAGTTTGGCTAAGTCGTCGTCTGAAAAACCGGTTTTAGCAGCAAGGTTGGCGGAGATAAAGCCGTGCACGCGGTAGAGCGCGTAAGGGACGATGTATTTGCGCCCCATAGTGCGTTCTTTTTCCAAGTCTTTTTCGTTAGTTACCGCCATGCGGGTGATGGAAACCTCCAACGGCACAATCGGGTCGATCGATTTACGCTTCATCGCGCCGCTAACCTTACCCGCCGAAATCTTGCCGCCCAACTCATTGCGTCGCACCGACTCAAACCGAATCGGTTTCAACACATAAATCCGGTCAATCACCCACCGAATCGCCGGCTTCCAATGCACCGCCGCCATTTCACCAACATTGACAGAATGGCTTTGTAAGGTTTGCCAATGTTCGTAAGGTAAGAGATTGCCGAGTTCGTCTTGGGCGGAATGGGCGTAGTAGGAGAGTTTCGCAAACATAAAATAATCCTTTATATTTATGATTACTTTTAATGATTATTGCTTAATGTACTCCTAACTTTATTTTTATGTCAATGTTCATTAATTTATATATTTTTTCATAAATAATATGAAGTTAATTAATTTTAAGAATGAAGTGTTTTATATAATTTTGGAGTGTGTTGTTAAGACATAAAAAAAGCCCTTTCAAAAAGGTGAAAGGGCAAAATATTTGGAGTCATACTATGAGTTGTGAATTAACAAATCAGGTATGGGGTACATTATAGTTCATTCATTAACAAATGCAACAATTTTTTAACAAATCAATAATGTGGATTGCGCGTGTTGGTGTTGACCAAGTTACGCATCAACAATGCATAATCAAGTTGGACGTCTTGTGGCACATCTAAAAAGACAAAGTGACCATCGCCAAGTGCAGCTTCCACATTTTCGTTTTTGCGATTGAGCATTTTTTCAATCTTAAAGATGATGTTGCCCTGTGGCGTCATCATTTCCACTTCATCACCAAGCAAGAATTTGTTTTTCACTGCTACTTCAGCCATACCTTGTTCATTACGTTTACCGGTAAATTCACCGACAAATTGTTGGCGTTCAGAAATAGAGTAGCCGTATTCGTAATTTTGGTATTCATCGTGCGTATGGCGACGTAAGAAACCTTCGGTATAACCACGATGCGCAAGGGATTCCAACGTATCCATTAGGCTTTCATCAAATGGTTTTCCCGCTGCTGCATCGTCAATGGCTTTGCGGTAAACCTGTGCGGTTCTTGCACAGTAATAGAATGATTTAGTTCGACCTTCAATTTTTAAAGAATGCACACCAAGTGCGGTCAATTTTTCCACGTGTTGTACGGCACGAAGATCTTTTGAGTTCATAAAGTAGGTGCCGTGCTCATCTTCAAACGCCGTCATTTGCTCATCTGGCTTTTGTGATTCGGTATAAAGGAAGACTTTATCCGTTACTGCACCTTCACCTAAGGTTGGCGCGACATTTTTAACTTCGATTTGTTGAGCGGGATCGATTTTCGGTACGATGTTGCCTACTTCATCCGTCGTGCCTTCTTCCATTTTGTATTCCCAACGGCAAGCATTCGTGCAAGTACCTTGGTTTGGGTCGCGTTTGTTGATATAGCCAGAAAGCAAGCAACGGCCAGAATATGCCATACATAACGCACCATGTACGAAAATTTCGAGTTCGATATCTGGCACATGTTGGCGAATTTCAGCGATCTCTTCAATGGATAATTCACGCGATAAAATCACACGAGTTAACCCCATTTGTTTCCAGAATTTTACCGTTGCCCAGTTTACTGCATTCGCTTGTACAGAAAGGTGAATATCAATATCCGGGAAGTTTTCACGCACCAACATAATTAAGCCTGGGTCAGACATAATTAAGGCATCAGGGCCCATGTCGATCACAGGTTGTAAATCTTTAATAAAGGTTTTGAGTTTGGAGTTGTGCGGTGCAATGTTTACGACCACATAGAATTTTTTGCCAAGTGCATGGGCTTCATCGATCCCGATTTTTAAATTGGCATGATTAAATTCATTGTTACGTACACGTAAGCTGTAACGAGGTTGGCCTGCATAAACGGCATCTGCGCCATAAGCAAAGGCGTAGCGCATGTTTTTAAGGGAGCCCGCAGGGGAGAGTAATTCAGGTTTAAATGGGGTTGTCATAATATTCTCTTGTCTGATTTCAGGTCAGTAGCTTGCTTTTGGCAAGCCGTATCAAAGGCCTGTATTTTAGGCGGATTTAGGGATTTGTAAAGTAAAAGTGCGGTTGGTTTTTCGATTGTTTTTTAGGTTAAAAATAAAAAGGCGAACCATTCGTTCGCCTTATCAAGATTGTATTTAATTAAATCGCCCAGCCGCCAGCATAGAAGGCGACAAGTACAATGGCGATGATAATTGTACCGATGTTGAGTTTTTTCACATCGCCACTCACGATACGACCAATCACTAACGCTGCAAAGCCAAGCATGATACCGGTTACGATATTTGCGGTGAGCACGATGAATACCGCGCAAACTAAGCCGCTCATTGCGCCCACGAAATCATCGAAGTCTAATTTGCTCACATTGCTTAGCATTAATAAGCCCACATACATTAACGCCGGTGCAGTTGCATAACCAGGCACTAAGAATGCAAGTGGTTGGAAGAATAACATTAATAAGAATAATACGCCGACTACGATAGCGGTGATACCCGTTTTACCGCCTGCGGCTGTACCTGCTGCAGATTCGATATAAACGGCTGCTGGAGCAGTACCAAATAAACCTGAGAATAAGCTACTTACAGAGTCAGAGGTTAAGGCTTTACCACCGTTGATGATTTGTCCGTCTTTATCTAATAAATCAGCTTGACCTGCAACGGCACGAATCGTACCTGTTGCATCAAATACGGCGGTCATCACTAACGCAAAGACAATGGGTAAAATGGCTGGTTGTAATGCACCTTGCAAATCTAATTGTAAGAAAAGTGAGTTTTCACCAAAGGTTGGCATTTTGAAGATCTGTCCATTGAATGTTACGTTTGAATCGAAGATTAAACCTACGATAGTAATGGCGATGATGACCCATAAAATCCCGCCTTTCACTTTCATTTTTTCTAAGCCGATAATGAATGCAAGGCCGATTAAGGACATCATCACAGGGAACGAGGTGAAATCACCTAACTTAACCGGTAAACCCGCTTGGTTGCCGACCACTAAGCCTACGCCGTTTGCGGCGATTAAAAGTAAGAATAAGCCGATCCCGATCCCTGCACCGTGCGCGATACTTGATGGCAGGTTACGTAAAATCCATGAACGAATACCTGTTGCCGAAATTAAGGTGAACACCAAACCCATGAGGAATACGGCACCTAATGCCACAGGAATAGAAACATGTTGACCAATCACTAAGCTAAACGCGGTGAAAGCGGTTAATGAAATAGCACAGCCGATCGCCATTGGCGCATTTGCCCAAAAGCCAATTAAAATCGAACCAAGACCCGCCACTAAACAGGTTGCGATAAACACGGATTCAGCGGGAAAGCCTGCATCACCAAGCATTTTAGGCACAACAATTACGGAATATACCATGGCTAAGAAGGTGGTTAAACCCGCAATGATTTCTTGACGAACCGTTGAACCGCGTTTGTTGAGTTCAAAGGTTTTTTCTAAACTTGACATAAAGTCCCCTAGGTTAATAATCAAAAAAAAAGACGTGCTATTTTATAGTAAATCACTCAAAAGTAAACGTTTGCGCAATCGTTTTTTTGCTAGGCTGGCGGGAAAGTGCGGTCAGTTTTGAGGATGTTTTTCGCATATTTTTTTATCGACTAAAAACTGCTATACTCTGAAAGTTTTTAACGTAATCAAAAAAAGGAAAAATAATGGCTGATTTTAATCAAATTTTAACGCCAGGCGATGTAGATGCCGGCATTATCAATGTGGTAAATGAAATTCCAGAAGGTAGCTGCCACAAAATCGAATGGAACCGTAAAGTTGCGGCATTCCAATTAGACCGTGTTGAGCCAGCGATCTTCGCAAAACCAACTAACTATGGTTTCATTCCACAAACTTTAGACGAAGATGGCGATGAGTTAGATGTTTTATTATTAACTCGCCAACCACTTGCGACAGGTGTATTCCTTGAAGCAAAAGTAATCGGTGTAATGAAATTCGTTGATGATGGCGAAGTGGACGATAAAATCGTTTGTGTGCCAGCAGATGACCGCGATACCGGCAATGCATATAACAGCCTTGCAGATGTACCTGCACAATTAATCAAACAAATTGAATTCCACTTCAACAACTATAAAGCATTGAAAAAACCAGGTTCAACGAAAGTGACTCACTGGGGTGATGTAGAAGAAGCGAAAGAAGTGATTCGTGAATCAATCAAACGTTGGAATGAACGTTAATTTTTCATGTTAATGAATTAAAAGGCATCAGATTGATGCCTTTTTTATTTATCTAGAAATATAAGAAAGTGCGGTCAATTTTGCCCAGCCCAAAAAGTTAAACTCAATATCTAACTTAAGTCGTTTCAGGAATCTGCGGCAAATTCACGGCTTCCACCGAGCCTAATGCTTTGGCTTTTTGATAAAATGCTAACTTGTATTCTAGCAAGTTTAAATAGCGTTTTAATTCAGCAATTTGACACTTCACATTTTCCGTTTGGCTTTCAAATAGTGCTAGGCGTTCGTCAATGGTATCGTCGCCAATGGTGGTACATTCAGCGAAGCGTTTGATGTCTTTTAAGCTCATTCCTGTATTTTTCAAGCATTGTAATAAACTCAACCATTGCAAGTCGTTATCAGTAAAACGGCGATTGCCGTGTTCATCGCGCCCAACGTTAGGCAATAAGCCTTCTTTGTCATAAAAACGTAAAGTGTGGGCGGAGATACCGATTTTTTCGGCAGCTTTAGCGGTGGTGTAAGTCATTTCCCTTCCTTCCAAATAAAAAGTTGCAAAAAACGCTTGCCTTAGAGTGAACTCTAAAGTGTAAACTGTGGCTATCTTGCTTAGGCAAGGCCACTTTGTCAATGAATTAAGAGGAAAAACAATGGAAATTAAACAAATCAACTCAACGATCAAATCTCGTGCGGCGGTCGCATTTGCGCCAAATCAACCTTTACAAATTATAGAAATCGATGTAGAAATGCCTCGCAAAGGCGAAGTATTAATCCGCAACACTCACACTGGCGTGTGTCATACTGATGCATTTACGTTATCAGGAAGTGATCCTGAAGGCGTATTCCCAGTGGTCCTTGGGCACGAAGGTGCCGGTGTGGTTGTTGCTGTGGGCGAAGGTGTGTTAAGCGTAAAACCAGGTGATCACGTGATTCCACTTTACACTGCAGAATGTGGCGAATGTGAATTTTGTCGTTCAGGTAAAACCAACTTATGCGTCTCAGTGCGTGATACGCAAGGTAAAGGTTTAATGCCGGACGGCACGACGCGTTTTTCTTATCAAGGTCAGCCAATTTATCATTATATGGGCTGTTCGACCTTTAGTGAATATTCTGTTGTTGCAGAAGTGTCACTGGCGAAAATTAACCCAGAAGCAAATCATGAACAAGTATGTTTACTTGGTTGCGGCGTTACCACAGGTATTGGTGCGGTGCATAACACAGCAAAAGTGCAAGAAGGCGACTCTGTTGCGGTGTTTGGCTTGGGAGCGATTGGTTTAGCGGTGGTACAAGGTGCTCGTCAAGCTAAAGCGGGTCGTATTATTGCTATTGATACCAATCCTGCAAAATTTGAGTTGGCAAAACAGTTTGGTGCAACGGATTGTTTAAATCCGAATGATTACGATAAACCGATTAAAGATGTGTTGTTAGACATCAACAAATGGGGCATTGACCATACCTTTGAATGTATCGGCAACGTAAACGTAATGCGTCAAGCATTAGAAAGTGCACACCGTGGTTGGGGACAATCCATTATCATCGGCGTAGCAGGTGCAGGACAAGAAATTTCAACGCGCCCGTTCCAGTTGGTCACAGGCCGTGTTTGGAAAGGTTCAGCGTTTGGTGGCGTGAAAGGTCGTTCTGAACTGCCGAAAATGGTAGAAGATTCAATGAAAGGCGACATCCAGTTAGAACCGTTTGTGACCCACACAATGACACTCGATCAAATCAATGAAGCCTTTGAGTTAATGCACGAAGGTAAATCGATCCGCACTGTTATTCATTACTAAGGTACGCTATGAAACTGATTGAACAACATCAAATTTTTGGCGGTTTGCAACAAGTTTGGGCACATGATGCCCAAACGCTTCAATGCGAAATGAAATTTGCCATCTATTTGCCAAATAATCCGGAAAATCGACCGCTTGGTGTGATTTATTGGCTTTCTGGCTTAACTTGTACTGAACAAAATTTCATTACCAAATCAGGCTTTCAGCGTTATGCAGCAGAACATCAAGTGATTGTGGTTGCCCCTGATACTAGCCCTCGTGGAGAGCAAGTGCCGAACGATGCGGCTTACGATTTAGGGCAAGGTGCGGGCTTTTATCTTAATGCGACCGAGCAGCCTTGGGCGACGAATTATCAGATGTATGATTATATCTTGAATGAATTGCCTACTTTAATTGAAGCAAATTTCTCTACCAACGGCAAACGTTCTATTATGGGACATTCAATGGGCGGACACGGCGCATTGGTATTGGCACTACGAAACCACGAACGTTATCAAAGTGTTTCTGCCTTTTCGCCTATTTTATCGCCAAGCCTCGTGCCTTGGGGAGAAAAAGCCTTTACTGCTTATTTAGGCGAAGATCGTGAAAAATGGCAGCAATATGATGCCAGCTCGCTCATTCAACAAGGTTATAAAGTGCAAGGTATGCGCATTGATCAGGGCTTAGAAGATGAGTTCTTGCTAACACAATTACGCACCGAAGATTTTATCGAAACCTGTCGTGCGGCAAATCAACCGGTCGATGTGCGCTTCCATAAAGGCTACGATCATAGCTATTACTTCATCGCCAGTTTTATTGGTGAGCATATTGCGTATCATGCGGCATTTTTGAAGTAGGCCAAAGAAGTGATTCGTGAATCATTCAAACATTGGAATGAATGTTAATTTTTCATTTTAATAAGTTTAAAAGGCATATAACCTTGATCTGTACCTCAAAAGTTGGACCAAATTACCAACTGATTAAGGTGCAGATTTTTTATAACTAAATAAAATCAGCGTGTTCAAACAATAAATTGTCAATTTCTATTTCTAACATCACGAAGATCTTATTTTGAACTAGGGGTATCTCAATTTACCTGAACACCTCCTCAGCGGTTAGATTACATCATAATACAGATATTCTGGACTCACTGTATAACATCCCAAAAGACGCTATTTTTTAAGTTTAAAAAGAATGTTATCTAATCTTTGTTCCTGGCCGATTTTTGTTAGAAGATGCCTAGCTTAACTTTGTCTCTTGATTATGGTGCTATATAAGTAAAAAAGTGCGGTCAAGAAAGGGGATAAATTTATCTATCGCAGAAATCAATGTTATAATCTGCGAACAAAATGATTAAGGAGCAACCCATGGCGATTTTAGTAACAGGTGGAGCCGGCTATATCGGTTCACACACCGTAGTGGAATTATTAAATGCAAATAAAGAAGTGGTGGTATTGGATAATTTATGCAATTCCTCCCCAAAATCTTTAGAACGAGTCAAAGAAATTACCGGTAAAGACGTGAAATTTTATGAAGGCGATATTTTAGATCGTGCTTTATTACAAAAAATCTTTGCTGAGAATAGCATTCAATCGGTCATCCATTTTGCGGGTTTAAAAGCTGTGGGTGAAAGTGTCCAAAAACCAGCTGAATACTATATGAATAACGTATCAGGCACGATTGTTTTGATTCAAGAAATGAAAAAAGCAGGCGTGTGGAATTTTGTATTTAGTTCATCCGCAACAGTTTATGGTGATCCGGAAATTATTCCAATTACAGAAGACTGCAAAGTAGGCGGTACAACCAACCCTTACGGTACATCTAAATACATGGTGGAGCAAATTCTGACTGATGTTGCGAAAGCTGAACCACAATTTAGTATGACGATTTTACGTTATTTCAATCCAGTAGGCGCTCACGCAAGCGGCTTGATTGGTGAAGATCCAAATGGCATTCCAAATAATCTATTGCCTTACATCAGCCAAGTTGCGATCGGTAAATTACCGCAACTTTCGGTGTTTGGTAGCGATTATGATACTCATGACGGCACAGGTGTACGTGATTATATCCACGTGGTGGATTTAGCGATTGGTCACTTAAAAGCATTAAATCGCCATGAAAATGACGCAGGTTTACACATTTATAACTTAGGTACAGGTACCGGTTATTCTGTGCTTGATATGGTGAAAGCGTTTGAGCAAGCGAACAATATCGAAATTCCGTATCGTCTTGTGGCACGTCGTCCTGGTGATATTGCAACATGCTATTCCGATCCAAGTCTTGCTGCGAAAGAGTTAAATTGGACAGCAGAACGTGGTCTTGAGCAAATGATGAAAGACACCTGGAATTGGCAAAAAAATAATCCTAAAGGATACAGAGATTAATCTCACTTTTGTTGGGCGGAGTATCATTCCGCCCTTACTATTTTAATCAGATAAAATACGCTCAAAAATAACCACACTTTATGTCAGAACAATCCCTTTCCAGTCAAATATTTACCCGAAAAATGCTGATCTGTGTCTTCACTGGATTTAGTTCGGGTTTACCACTTTTCGTGTTATTGCAAATGTTGCCAGTGTGGCTGACAGATAAAGGGCTTTCTGTTGAATTAATCGGTGCCTTGACTGGGGTGATGGTGCCATATGGTTTGAAGTTTTTATGGGCACCGTTATTAGATCGCTATTTCCCACATTTTTTAGGGCGTCGTCGTAGTTGGTTATTGATTTCTCAAGTGATTTTGCTGATTTCGCTTTATGCGATTAGTCAGTTTGATCCCGTGGCAGAGTTAAGTACAGTGGCTAAAATTGCCACATTTATTGCCTTTTTCTCTGCGACACAAGATATTGTGCTCGATGCTTACCGTCGTGAAATTTTGACCGATAATGAATTAGGATTGGGAAACACCATCCACATTAATGCTTATCGTGTTGCAGGCTTAATTCCTGGGGGGCTATCGCTTTATTTAGCGACAATTTATCCATGGGAAACTGTCTTTTTATTGACCGCACTTTGTATGCTGGCGGGCATATTTATGACGCTCTTTTTAGCGAAAGAACCAAACATTGCACAGGTTGATCGTGATCAACCTTTCTATAGGGTGTTTTGGATACCCTTGAAAGAGTTCTTCCAACGTAAAGGCGTCGCCCAAGCCATCGGTTTTTTACTCTTTTTGTTCTTGTATAAATTTGGTGATTCATTTGCCACTACGTTACAAACGAAATTTGTCTATGACATAGGCTTTGAAAAAGAGCATATTGCGTTGGTGGTAAAAAGTACCTCTCTTTGGGCAAGTATCTCTGCCGGTCTCGTCGGTGGCGTAATTATGTTACGCCTAGGCATTAACCGCGCATTATGGGTATTTGGTTTTATCCAATTGATTACTATTGGTGGATTTATTTGGTTGGCTGCATTTGGGCATTTTGACCATATCGGCGTTGCAGAACTTTGGAAATTAGGTTTCGTGATTGCGGGTGAATATATCGGTGTCGGTCTCGGTACTGCCGCCTTTGTCGCCTTTATGGCTCGCGAAACGAATCCGCTTTATACCGCCACTCAGTTAGCTTTATTTACCAGCCTTTCTGCTTTACCCAGTAAAGGACTTGGTATGTTATCGGGCTACTTGGTTAAAGCAGTGGGCTACTATCATTTTTTCTGGATTTGTTTATTCCTCGCTATCCCAGGAATGATTTGTTTATTCTGGGTTGCTCCGTGGAATGAAAAAGAAAATAAAAAAGCTTAAAATAAAATAAAGTGCGGTCAAAATTAACAGCAAAATCATTTGACCAAACAAGGCTTTAACGGTATTTTAAACAGGTCTATTATTTATTGGAGATTCGTATGAAAATTATTCTTTTAGGTGCTCCTGGTGCAGGAAAAGGCACGCAAGCACAATTTATTATGAACAAGTTTGGCATTCCACAAATTTCAACAGGGGATATGTTCCGTGCAGTGATTAAAGCAGGTACAAAATTAGGCAAACAAGCAAAAGCATTAATGGATGAAGGGAAATTAGTACCGGATGAATTAACCGTGGCGTTAGTAAAAGATCGTATTTCTCAACCAGATTGTGCAAATGGTTTCTTATTAGATGGTTTCCCACGTACGATTCCACAAGCAGATGCATTAAAAGATTCTGGCGTGAAAATTGATTACGTTTTAGAGTTTGATGTGCCGGATGAAGTGATCGTTGAACGTATGAGTGGTCGTCGTGTACACCAAGCATCGGGTCGTTCTTACCACATCGTTTATAACCCACCAAAAGTGGAAGGTAAAGATGATGTAACGGGTGAAGATTTAATTATCCGTGCAGATGATAAACCAGAAACTGTATTAGATCGTTTAGCGGTTTACCACAAACAAACCAGTCCATTAATTGATTATTACCAAGCTGAAGCAAAAGCAGGTAATACGCAATATTTCCGTTTAGATGGTACTCAAAAAGTGGAAGCTGTAAGCCAAGAATTAGATAAAATCTTAGGCTAAAATAGGCAGGAAACTGACCGCACTTTGAAGAGAAAAGTGCGGTTAATTTTTTAAAAGAATTTCAAGATTGTAAATAGAGATCGTATTTGGGGACGTTATGAGCAAGAAAAAAACAATAACATTGACGATTTCGGCTATCGCAGTGGCACTTGGGATCGGCGCACAATTTTATACTAATCACAAAATCGATCAGGTATTAAAAAATTTCCCTTACTCTTTGGATAATCAAGCAACATTAAACGTGACACAAACTGCGAAAAACTTTTTTATTCGTGAGTTAATCTTTAGCGTAAAAAATAGTGAGTCGAAAAACACGAGTGTGATTTCAACAAAGCTTACCGCATTGCTTTTCTTTATTACGGCTGAGTCACAGTTATCCGATCAATTAGTTCGTCAATTAAATAAAACATTAAATATCACGATTGATAAAAATACAATTAACAGTAAATTTTCTCCAGTAGGGGATTATTTACAGTCTGATATTTTGACGGAATTCCGTGATTTTGCGAATAAGTCCCAAAACCTTTCTATCGGTCTTAATTTCTTAAAAAATAAAGAAGTTGAGCTAAAAACAACCCTTAGTGGTTTTAATTACGATAAAGACACTAAACTGGAACAAATTGAAGGTGAAGCTCATCTAGTGCCTGTCGGTGCAAATCAGTATGACCTATCAAGTATAGAATTAACCGCGAAAAATGCCGAATTAGCGTTGTTAAATGGTGAAAATACACATATTTATCTTAAAAATGCGACTTACCATTTTGATGTAAAACCAGGCGAGGCAGATAAACGTGATCTGAGCACAAAATTCAGCAGTGATATTTTGCGCGTAGCCAATAAAAGCCGCACAACAGAAGAAAGTCAAGCAACAGCAGGTGGTTTAAATTTATTCGTTAAGCAAAACGGTGTGCCAAGTTCGATCAATTTTCATCATGAATTTAAAAAATTAAGTGATGGTTCATTAAGCATTAAAGATGGCGTCAATTTGTTAACAAAAATTTTTACACAAAACGATCGTTTTGATAGTTCGTTATCTGTGCTTTCTGTTAATGTGCCTAAAAATAATCAACCTTACTTTAACTTAGAAAATGCAGGTCTTGAACTTAAGTTGGCGAATACGAATTTAACTAAAGCCAATGTGGATTTTAAACTGAATGTTGAAAGTGTGAAGCAAACGCCTGCCGAGGAAGAACGTAAATGGGAAGCCAAAGGAGGTAAGGTTAATATTCAGTTAGATGATTACAATGTGGCAAATGAACTGGCGTTTGTACCGTTTTTATTAGATGCGTTTGCTGAGAAAGAGGCTTCGGCAAAAGACAATAAAGATTTCTTAAATGCCAAAGATAAATGGGTGAAAGAGTTTAGTGGTAAAACCAATATTGAGGCAGCATTAAAATCATTTAATATGGCCGATTTAGTGCTTGATAACATATCAGCCAGTGATAAGACGGAAACATTAGACAATGACCAATATAATGAGCATATCACATTGTCTGCGAATAAAATTGGTTATCCAAGTGCAGGTTTCCAATTTGAAAAATTATCTGTGGATGCGCCATTTAAAGTTAATCATAGCAAAGCGCATTTATCAGCAAGATTTTGTTCAGCACCTTTTTATGGTGCATTGTGTAACACGCATTTAACGTCAGCAACATTTGAGAAATACATTAAAAACTCCTGGAAAGAGCTTGATTTAATTGTTGATAATGCAACGTTAAATTTCAATTTAAATACTTATCCTGAAACCAATGCTTATCCAGTTAAATTGGAAGTCAGTGGTATTGTGCCTCAAGTGCCAGAAGATGATTCATCAGATATGATTCCTGATAATATTGAAGGCACATTTAATCTGACATTAAATAAAATGTTGTTTGATGATCAAAATGAAAAAGCCTTAGCCATTAAGGAAAATTCATACTTTTGGCAATATTTAAGTAGCTTTGTGAAACATGATGGAAAACTTCACCGAGAATTTGTAGAAGAAGGTGATAATTACGTTTCTAGAGTGGAAAAAACAGAAAATGGCTACTTAATTAATGGTCGTACCCTTGAAGACCTTCGTCAAGAAAGCATGATGGAAACTGACGAGGGGGAAGAAGGGAAGCCCGCCGTAACTGACTAGTTGAAAGGATGACATAAAAAATGACCGCACTTGAAATTCAATGTGCGGTCATTTTTTTAGCTGTTTTGATTACTTCACTAATCCACCACTTGCTTGTAAATCGGCATGATAGGAGGAGCGAACAAATGGGCCACAAGCTGCGTGTTCAAAACCCATTGCGTTGGCTTTATCACGGAATTCATCAAACTCTGCTGGTGGCACATAGCGGGCAACCGGTAAGTGATGGCGACTTGGTTGGAGATATTGACCAAGCGTAAGCATGGTTACGCCATTTGCGCGTAAGTCTTCCATCACTTCAAGGATTTCTTCATTGGTTTCACCCAACCCAACCATTAAGCCCGATTTCGTTGGGATATTTGGGAACATTTCTTTGAAATCATGAAGTAATTTTAAAGACCATTGATAATCAGCACCAGGACGAATTTCTTTATATAAGCGTGGCACATTTTCCAAGTTGTGGTTGAACACATCTGGTGGATTATCTTTTAATTTTTCTAAGGCTTGCGTAATCCGACCACGGAAATCAGGCACTAAAATCTCAATTTTAATACCAGGGTTTAATGCGCGTACTTCTTTTACACATTCAGCAAAATGACCCGCACCACGATCAGGTAAATCATCGCGGTCAACAGAGGTAATCACCACATATTTCAACTTCATATCTTGGATGGTTTCAGCTAATTTACGTGGTTCATCAGGATCTGGCGATAAGGGTTTACCATGTGCAACGTCACAGAAAGGGCAGCGACGAGTACAAATTGCGCCTAGAATCATAAAGGTTGCTGTGCCATGGTTAAAGCATTCGTGTAAATTTGGGCAAGACGCTTCTTCGCATACCGAATGTAGGCCATGACGACGCATCCCGTTTTTAATCGTTTCGATCTTTAATGAGCTAGACGGTAATTTGATCTTCATCCATTCCGGCTTTTTCAATAATTCTTGGTTAGGATCGATATTTTTAACAGGGATAATTGATGTTTTAGCAGCATCGCGGTATTTCACACCGCGTTCCATTTTAAAAGGCGTTGACATTGTTCTTTCCTAAAGAAAAATGCCTGATTTAGGCATTTTTTATATGTTATAAAAGTGAATGTTATAAATTTGTAACATTATAGCCCAAAAGTTTGGCAAAGTGTTTAATTAATTTGGGGGAAACCTTGTCAATTGTCGCCTCTTCTTTACCAATAAAGTCAGCAAGCTGACACATTTCAAGCCCTGCATAGCCACAAGGATTAATATAATGGAAAGGATTGAGATCCATATTGATATTAAATGCTAAACCGTGGAAAGAACAGCCTTTGCGAATGCGTAAACCTAATGAACAGATTTTTTTGCCGTCAATATATACGCCTGGTGCATCGGGTTTTGGATAACCTTTAATACCATAGTCTGCGAGGGTTTTCACGACAGATTGTTCAAGTGCAGTCACTAATTGACGGACATTTAAATGTTCATGACGTTTAATATCAATGAGCACATACATCACCTGCTGGCCTGGGCCATGATAAGTAATTTGACCGCCGCGATCGGATTGAACAACAGGAATATTACTACGTTGTAATAAGTGTTCTGGTTTGCCAGCTTGGCCTTGAGTGAAAACAGGATGATGCTCAACTAACCAAATTTCATCAGTCGTTTCTGTATTTCGATTATCGGTGAATTCCTGCATTTTATGCCAAATTTCCTGATAATCTTGCAAACCTAATTGACGGACAATTAAATCAGTTTTATTCATTTTAGATAACCATTTTGACGCCTTCAACTTTAGCAAGCTCTTTATAAAGTGTTTCTATTTGCTCAAAGTTTTGTGCCACAATATCAATTGAAACAGAATTATAAGTGCCCTTACTGCTGCGTTTTTCTTTTGGAATATAATCACCCGGTAAGTATTTTTGTACCACTGCAATAAGGTCCTGTGCTAAATTTTCGCGATTAATGCCTGTTACTTTAAAAGTCATTGTAGCAGGAAATTCCATTAATTCTTTCAGTTTTTCATAATCATTTTCGTTTGCCATTTTGTTTCCTTAATTTAAAGATAAGGTGTGATAATCGGTTAAATTCACACCTTATGAATTTGTTGATGAAATATAAATGGGGAAGTGCGGTTAGTTTTCAAGGTGTTTAATCAAATAGTCCTTTAACCGTTAACACTAACCAGTCCCAACCTTTACCTAAGAAGCCGCCTTCTTGCACATCTTCTAATGCTTGAAGACTCACGGTTGCGACATCTTTACCATCTAATTGATAAATGATTTTACCCACCACTTGGCCTTTTGCTAAAGGTGCTTGTAAGTATTTGTTATCTAATTCGTAACGTGCTTTTAAGTCAGCTTGTTTGCCTTTGGGTACGGTAATAAATCCATCTTGTAATACACCAACTTTTACCTCTCCTTTATCACCGTAGTAAACCGATTGTGTTGAAATTTCTTCATTGGCTTTGTAGGTTTTTAAGGTTTCAAAGTTAGCAAAACCCCATTGTAAGAGTTTTTTACTTTCTACTTCACGACCTTTATAGGTTGGTACGCCCATGACAACAGAAATCAAACGCATATTGCTTGCGTTTGTTGCAGAAGCAACGAGATTATAGCCAGCTTGGCTTGTGTGACCCGTTTTCATGCCATCTACATTAAGGCTTTTATCCCATAATAGACCATTACGGTTAGGCTGTTTAATTTTATTAAAAGTAAATTCTTTTTCTGAATAGATTTTATATTCTTCAGGTAAATCGCGGATAATATGTGCACCAATAATCGCCATATCACGAGCAGTTGAATATTGGTTTGGATCATCTAAACCGTGTGGTGTAGTGAAATGGGTATTTTTTAAGCCAAATTGTTGCACGTATTTATTCATAGTATCAACAAAGTTCGCAACGGTACCAGAAATATGTTCTGCCACTGCTACACAAGCATCATTACCTGAAACAATGATAATCCCTTTGTTTAAATCACCGACGGATACTTGTTGATTTAAATTTAAGAACATTTTTGAAGAATCAGGGAAGTTTCTACCCCAAGCACTTTCGCCAATAGTGACCATATCTTCATTATGAATTTTACCTTGCTTTAAAGCTTCGCCAATCACATAGCTAGTCATCATTTTGGTTAATGAGGCTGGATATTGACGTTGATCTGGATTCAGTGATGATAATACGGCTCCAGAATTATAATCCATTAAAATATAGGTTTGGGCATTTATTTCGGGTATAGCAATACCGTATTGAATATCTTCAGCTGCTACAAATGTTGAAGTTGCCATTAATGCAGTGAGTAAGGCAAGTTTTTTCAATTTAGTAGATTGTTTTAACATAGTTTTTCCTTTAATAGTCTATTCGGTCTATAAGTATAAATGATGAATGATAATTTATTAGGTGTTTTTATCATTTTTTGCTTAATTGCTAAGCGTTATAGCTTACTTCGTGAATACAATAAAATAAATCTTATCGTTTAATACGAGCTTTATGTTCGTGTTTTTTGCTTTTTTTTTGTGCGATAGAATGAGTCGTTTTAGTTTTGAGGCAATTTTTACATTCTTTGTGATGTTTGAGTTGTGATTTTTTTTCCTTTTTATGTTTATTTGATACCAAGCGACGAATTGCTTCTTTTGTTTTCGCATGCTTAGCAAGTGTTTTTACGCCTGCGCCTGAAATTAGTCCTTTGCGATTAACATGGAGAGCTTCAATTCTCACTTGTCCAGTTCCTCGGGATATAATACCTAATTCTTTTGCTGCAGAATGTGATAAGTCGATGATGCGTTTCTGACTAAACGGACCGCGATCATTAATTCGAACAATAACTTTACGGTTGTTTCGTAAGTTTGTTACTACTGCATATGAATTTAATGGTAAGGTTTTATGGGCAGCCGTATAACCTGTTGAATCATAGTGTTCACCATTCGCAGTTTTCTGTCCATTAAATTTATGATGGTAGTAACTTGCCATTCCTTCTTTGGAGTAAGATTTTGCTTCATCACCTTGTGTAGTGTAGGTTTTACCATTCACTTGGTAGCTTTTCGGTGTTTGAATGGTTGTGGCAATTGATAATGAATCGCCTTGGATACCATACATTTTTTTAGTATCGGCAAAAGCGGAGAGGCTTGAGCTAATGACCATGGTGAAAAGAGCGGTCGTTTTTAAAAAGTTTTTAAATATCATACTTATTACTTTCAATATTATCCGTATTCTTTATAAGAAAGCTAAAAGAGAAATTAGTTCCCTTTCATAAAACGAGGTTTATGCGTATGGATAGACATCACTAAACCGAAACTTGCCATGATAGCGACATATGAAGTTCCGCCGTAGCTAAAGAGTGGTAAAGGTACTCCTACAACAGGTAAAATGCCACTTACCATGCCAATATTTACAAAGATATAAACAAAGAAAATCAGTGTGGTTGCTCCAGCAAGAATACGCCCGAAAGAAGTTTCTGCATTAACTGCAATCATTAATCCACGGATAATAATAAATAAATAAATCGCCATCAAAATAAGGAAACCAATCATTCCATGCTCTTCACTCATTACGGCAAAAATAAAATCAGTGTGCGGTTCAGGCAAAAATTCTAATTGGGATTGTGTTCCTTGCATCCACCCCTTTCCAGATATACCGCCTGAACCGATGGCAATTTTAGATTGCAAAATGTGGTAACCTGCTCCAAGCGGATCTTTTTCTGGATCAAGTAAGGTCAATACACGCATGCGTTGGTAGTCATGCATTAAATAGATCCACATGATGGGAATAAAGGCTGCTAAACCAAGTATAGTAGAAATAATAAGCCACCAACTCATCCCGGCTAAAAATACCACGAATAAGCCTGATGCACTAACGAGAATTGATGTACCTAGGTCTGGTTGAATGGCTACAAGTAAGGTAGGTATGATAATTATTGCGATAGCAATGAAAGTCTCGCTCATTTTAGGGGGTAATGGACGGTTACCCAAATAGACGGCAACCATTAATGGTACTGCGAGCTTTACAATTTCAGAAGGCTGAAAGCGAATAAATCCGAGATCTAACCAACGTTGAGCTCCTTTACTTGTGGTACCGATAGCATCAACCAAAATTAGCATAATAAAACCCATCAAATATAAATAAGGTGCCAGACGTTGATAAAATTCTGGGGGTAGCTGTGCCATAATGATCATGACAGTAAAGCCTAATATGACTTGAATAATGCGATTTTGAAACATCACTTCGCTGGCACCTGATGCACTATAAAGCACAAGCATACCGTAAGCCGTAATAGCAACGAGCCCAATAAATAATAAGAAATCAATATGTAAACGTTGCCATAATCGCAAGCATAAAGGTACTTTTTCTTCCATTATTCATTCTCACTTGGTTGAGGTTCTAGTGCTAGCGCTAGCGCATCTAAATCAGTTTGGGTCGTCTTTTTCTCTTTTCCAGCATTTTCTTGACGCTCAATTTGTGGCAAGCGTTTATTCAAGTAGAAATCCATAATTTGACGCACAATTGGCGCTGCATTACTTGAGCCACCACCGGCATTTTCTAAAATAATCGTAACAACCAATTTTGGATCTTCGTAGGGTGCATAAGCGGTGAACCAAGCATGGTCATGCAATTCCTTTTTTAACCCTGCAGCATTATATTTTTGGTTTTCTTTTAAACTGAAAACCTGTGCCGTACCAGATTTTCCGGCTACATGGTAGTTGGTGCCGATAAAGGCTTTTCGCCCCGTCCCTGCACCTGAATTCACCACATTGAACATACCACGCTTAGCTGCATCCCAATAAGCTTGTTTCGGATCGGTAATATCTTCATATAAAAGTGGATCTTGATATGGCTCAATGGTGGCGCCTTCAACTAATTTCATTAAATGTGGTGTATGAATTTTGCCGTTATTGACCACAATAGAGGTTGCTTTTGCCACTTGTAATGGTGTCGTCGTCCAATACCCCTGACCAATCCCCACCGAGATTGTATCGCCCTGCACCCAAGGTTTTTTGTAACGTTTTTGTTTCCATTCTTTACTCGGCATATTGGCCGTGGCTTCTTCTTGAATTTCAATACCTGTTGGCATACCAAACCCAAAACGTTTCATCCACATAGAAAAACGATCAATACCTAAGTTAAAGGCGGTTTGATAGAAGAAAGTATCTGATGATTCAGTAATCGCTTTATTTAAGTCCGTATAACCGTGTCCTGATTTTTTCCAATCTCGGAAACGTTTTGTTGAATTGGGTAATGTCCAATAACCTGGATCAAAGATAGTGGTATTGGTTGTAATTACACCTTCTGTTAGCGCAGCAACAGCAACAAATGGTTTTACTGTGGAGGCTGGGGGGTAAACTCCTTGTGTTGCACGACTGTAAAGTGGGCGAGCTGGGTCATCTAATAAACGCTTGTAATCGTTAGAGGATATACCATCTACAAATAAATTATTGTCGTAACTTGGTGTAGAAACCATCGCTAGTACACTGTTATCTTTCGGATCCAGTACGACAACCGCGCCTTTTTGCCCTGACAGTAATGTCATAATATAGCGTTGTAGAGCTAAATCGATAGTCAGATGAATACTTTTACCCGCAGTAGCTGGTTGTTCTCGCAATTTACGAATAACTTTGCCACGGTTATTAATTTCAACCTCTTCAAAGCCCGTCGAGCCATGGAGTTGCTCTTCGTAATAACGTTCAATACCCAGTTTTCCCATATCTGTCGAGCCAGAGTAATTAGCGAATTTTTCTTCTTTTTTCAGGCGTTCAACATCTCGGTCATTGATGCGTCCAACATAGCCTAAAATATGAGTCATCGCTTCGCCGTACAGGTAATTTCGTTTGAAATAGGGGCGAATATCAAGGCTTGGATATTTATATTGATTCACAGCAAAACGGGCAATTTGTTCTTCCGTTAAGTTTTGTTTGAGTAAAATGGGTGTATAGCGAGTACCGCGGCGGCGCTCTTTCTTGAAATGTTCAATGTCCTCGTCTGTGAGTCCGACAATATAGCGCAACTCATCAAAAGTACGGTCTAAATTCTCCGTTTTCTCTGGTACGATATATAAGCCGAAAAAGGTGAGATTCTCCGCCAGTAATTCACCATAACGGTCATAAATTAATCCGCGAGTAGGCGGCAATGGAAGTAATTTAATGCGATTGCCGTTAGAGCGAGTTTGATATGTTTCGTAATTTATCACCTGAAGATGGTAAATGTTGGCAAATAACACACTACTTAGAGCTAAAATACCAACGAATGCGACCAATGTGCGACGTGCAAATAAATTCCGTTCGGCTTTTTTATCACGGATCGCATCATGGCTTGGGGCAGCAAAGAATTTCTTTAAATTCATCGGTTATGTAACACGTTATTCTCTGTGATAAGGATGATTTGTGGTTAGCGACCAAGCGCGGTATAAGCTTTCTGCCACCACAACACGCACTAATGGATGTGGCATGGTGAGCGGAGAAAGTGACCAGCTTTGTTCTGCCGCAGCTTTGCATTCAGGAGATAAGCCTTCAGGTCCGCCAATAAGCAAGCACACATCACGACCATCATTTTTCCAGCCTTCTAATTGCTCAGCAAGCTGAGGTGTAGACCAAGGTTTTCCAGGGATATCTAATGTCACCACTTTGCTTTTTCCACAAGCCGCTAGCATTGCTTTGCCTTCTTGTTCTAAGATGCGTTTAATATCTGCATTTTTGCTACGCTTTCCAGCAGGAATTTCAATCAGTTCAAAAGGCATATCTTTAGGAAAACGACGTTGGTATTCTTCAAATCCAGTTGTCACCCAAGCTGGCATTTTTGTGCCCACAGCGATTAATGTGATTTTCATCCTTTTCCCTTTTAAAAGACAGTCAAAATTGACCGCACTTTATGCCCAAAGTTTTTCTAACTGATACATCTCACGCGCATCACGTTGCATGATGTGCACGATGGTTTGACCGAGATCGACCACGATCCAATCAGCTGTATTGCGTCCTTCTTCACCAAAGGTTTCATAACCCGCTTTTTTACATTCTGCGATAAGGTTGTTCGCCATAGCAGAGACTTGACGGCTAGATGCGCCAGTACAAATAATCATATTTTCAGTAATCGATGATTTAGCTTTTACATCAAAATGCACGATTTCCGAGCCTTTCAAATCATCGAGTTTATCAATTACAAATTCAACTAATGACATTTATTTTCCTATTGAAGTAAAGCGAGGAATTCTATCATTGAATGAGAGAAAGGGGTAGACTTAGGGGCGATTTATTTGAATTGTTTTATGTTTGAAATAGCACTTAGTCACTTAGTATAAATATTGGGGCAGTTATTCTGCCCCAAGTCAGAAGAATATCAAACCCATAAAAGAATCGCTAACAATTGTGGTGAAACGATCCGTAAGAACATAGTGAGAGGATAAACTGTAGCATAGGAGAGTGCAGCTGCACCATTTCCCTCTTTAAGTTCGTTGGCGAAAGCGAGTGCTGGAGGATCTGTCATCGAACCCGCCAATAAACCACAAAGTGAAAGGTAATTTAATTTGGCATATAAACGGGCAATGATGCCAGTAATCATTAATGGTACGAGAGTGATAAAAATACCGTAGCCCATCCATTCAAGGCCTGAACCATTGGTGAGTGTATCCACAAAACTACCGCCAGATTTTAAGCCGACTACAGCGAGAAAGAGTACTATACCAATTTCGCGCAATGCCAAGTTTGCACTTGGAGGCATAAACCAATAGAGTTTACCGATAGAGCCAATTCGAGCAAGGATTAATGCGACAACTAATGGGCCTCCCGCTAGCCCTAATTTTAATGCCACAGGAAAGCCTGGAATATAGAAAGGAATAGAGCCGAGTAACACCCCTAAGCCAATCCCAATAAATACGGGTAACATTTGTACTTGTAACAGTTTCTGTTTAGCGTTCCCAATCACTGAAATGGCCTGGTTGAGAATGTCAGTTTTACCCACCATGTGTAATACGTCGCCGAATTGAAGGGCTGTATGGGAAGTCGGTACTAATTCCACACCCGCACGATTTAAGCGTGAAATCACTACACCATATTTTTTATGGATGCCGAGATGGCGAATTTGTTTACCTAATACTTTTTCATTGGTAACCACAACGCGTTCAGAACGAATTTCACCACTCAAGCTTGCGACTGGCACATCGACTTCTTCCCCGATAATGAGATGCATTTTTTTCAAGCCTTCAGGATTGCCAACTAAATGCAAAATGTCACCAAGTTGAACATCGGTATCCGCTTTTGGCACAATGACTAATTCACCTCGTTTTAAGCGAGAACAAACGACATCTTCATCGTCAAAACCAGGGATCTCAATCAAATGGATACCATTGAGATTGGTATTAGTGATTTTTAGAGATATGCTTTTGAGCGCTTCTTTATCGTGACCACTTTCTTTTTCGAAGTTTTCAGCTTCGTCATCCAATTTAATTTTAAAAAAGAGACGAATTAGCCACATAGAAAGCAAAATACCACAAATTCCAAAAGGATAGGCCATTGCATAGGCCATGCCCATGGTAGATGTGGTTTGCGTCATACCTAATTCAGAAAGGATTTGTTGACCTGCACCGAGAGATGGCGTATTGGTGACTGCACCAGAGTAAATACCCAGTACCACGTCAAGTGGAATATCGGCAAGTTTGTAAATTAGAATGGTGACTAATGCACCGAGTACAACGATTAAGATCCCTAGACCATTTAAGGCTAATCCTGATTTCCTTAAAGAAGCAAAAAAGCCAGGCCCCACTTGAATGCCAATCGTATAAACAAATAGAATTAAGCCGAATTCTTGTACAAAATGTAATGTGTGGCTATCCAACTTAATATCATATTGTGTTGTAAAATGCGCCACTAAAATACCGCCAAATAATACGCCGCCAATACCTAGGCCGACACCCTTAACTTTAAAGTGCCCAATCCATAGACCTATTATGGCTACGAGGGCGAGTAAACCGATGGTTATTGCCGTTTCACTCATATTTACCTCTAATTTATTAAAAATTTAACTATTTTGGATTATAACAATTTGATTTCCTACCCGCTTGTAACAAAGTCAAAAATGTTATCTCCATCACATTTTTTCTTGCTTAAAAATAAACACCGCCTAAAATGACCGCACTTTTTTGATTTTATAGGTTGATTATGGATTACGCTCAAGAGGCCATTAATTCGCTTTTATGGATAGTAAAAACACTAGCGATGACGACTGTTGTGTTTAGCTTTGGTATATTCTTATTAGTCCGTTTTACCCACTGGGGCAAACAATTTTGGCAATTTGCGGGAGGTTATCTTTCACCTCGTCGAAGTATCAAACCTTTGCTATTTTTCTTGTTAATTGTGGCGATGACATTGGTCAGTGTGCGTATTAGCTTGGTGCATTCCGAGTGGTATAACAATATGTACACCTCCTTACAGGAATTTAATGAATCGGTATTTTGGAATCAAATGGTGCTGTTCTGTGTGATTGCGACAAGCTCTGTCATGACTGCATTGCTTAGTTATTATTTAGAACAACGTTTTTCTATTAATTGGATTGAATGGTTGAATAGTCAGTTGGTGGATAAATGGATGGATAAGCGAGCGTACTATAAAACCCAGTATGTTTCCGTTAACTTAGATAACCCTGACCAACGTATTCAACAAGATGTGCAATCTTATGTTAGAACCTCGCTTTCCTTAAGCACTGGTGTGATTGATGCTGTTACCTCGATGATTTCTTACACGATCTTATTGTGGGGATTAGCGGGACCAATAATGGTATTTGGGAGTGAAATTCCACGCATGATGGTGTTCTTGGTGTTTGCTTATGTGATTATTACTACTGCGATTGCATTCCGTTTAGGACGTCCATTAATTATGTTGAATTTTGTCAACGAACGCTTAAACGCTAACTATCGTTATTCTTTAATTCGTATCAAAGAATATGCAGAAAGTGTGGCATTTTATGCGGGTGAGAAAGTTGAGAGTAGCCAACTTTATAAACAATTCGGATCGGTGATCAATAACATGTGGGATATTGTTTATCGAACCTTAAAATTCTCTGGTTTTAACCTAGTGGTTAGCCAAGTTTCGGTCGTATTCCCTTTACTCATTCAAGTGGGACGTTATTTCGAGAAGCAAATTAAACTCGGCGATCTTATGCAAACGCTACAAGTATTTGGCAAGTTACATTCAAATCTTTCGTTCTTCCGTAATTCTTACGATGGTTTTGCCGGATACAAAGCCACATTAGATCGTTTAACGGGCTTTAGTTATGCGATTGATATGGCGAATCGTCAATCTACGTCGAATTTACACCAACATGAAACTGATGTAATCTTTAAGAATTTAACCATTAGTAATCCATTTGGAAAAACCTTAATTGAAAATTTAAATTTGACACTGCCACAAGGTTCAACGGTATTAATTCAAGGTAATTCAGGCGTGGGTAAAACCACGTTGTTGAGAACGGTGGCAGGGCTTTGGGCATATTCTGAAGGGGATGTATATTGTCCAATCCATCAGCTTTTCTTATCGCAAAAACCTTATTTACCACAAGGCAGTTTATTGACTGCATTGGCTTATCCGAATGAAGAAAAGGTCTTTAATCGTGATGAGATGATTGAGATATTAAAACAAGTGTCTTTAGGGCATTTACAAGATCGTTTAGATCGCGAGCAAGATTGGACACGTATTCTTTCACTTGGAGAGCAACAACGTTTGGCGTTTGCTCGTTTGTTATTGCATAAACCGACAGTGGCGTTCCTAGATGAAGCGACTGCAAGTATGGATGAGGGCCTAGAAGATACGATGTATCGTCTATTAAAAGAACGTTTACCTAATACAACGATTATCAGTGTAGGACACCGTTCAACCTTACAAGCTTTCCATCAGCAACAGTTAGTTATTTTAGATAATAGTAAGTGGCAATTCACTAACCAAGATCTTAAATAGGGTATATTTTAAATCGGCCATATTTATCTTACTCGAAAATAGCGATATAAGCTTTAATGAGCAAGCTAAAAAATCCTGTTATCAAGCTCGATTTTTTGGTACATTTAGCACAATTTTTTCTATGCTCAGAAATGAGTGATTTTTTACTAAACTAATGACGGAATTCTTATGTTATTTAAAAAAATTCGTGGTTTATTTTCAAACGATCTTTCTATCGATTTAGGTACAGCAAATACATTAATTTATGTAAAAGGCCAAGGTATTGTGCTTGATGAACCTTCAGTAGTGGCGATCCGTCAAGACCGTATGGGCGCATACAAAAGTATTGCGGCAGTAGGTAAAGAGGCAAAACAAATGCTGGGTCGTACACCAAAAAGTATCGTTGCTATTCGTCCGATGAAAGATGGTGTGATTGCTGATTTCTCGGTTACTGAAAAAATGTTGCAATACTTTATTAAACAAGTTCATACGGGCAATTTTATGCGTCCTAGTCCACGTGTGCTCGTTTGTGTACCGGCTGGTGCAACTCAAGTTGAACGTCGTGCAATCAAAGAATCCGCATTGGGTGCAGGTGCTCGAGAAGTCTATTTAATTGAAGAACCTATGGCTGCAGCGATTGGTGCAAATTTACCTGTGTCAACAGCGATTGGTTCAATGGTGATTGATATTGGTGGTGGTACTACTGAAGTGGCCGTGATTTCCTTAAATGGTATTGTTTATTCATCTTCAGTCCGTATTGGTGGAGATCGTTTTGATGAAGCGATCATTTCTTATGTCCGTCGCACTTTTGGTTCTGTTATCGGCGAACCAACAGCTGAACGTATTAAACATGAAATTGGTACAGCATATATTCAAGAAGGTGATGAAATTTTAGAAATGGAAGTGCACGGACATAATCTTGCTGAAGGTGCACCTCGCTCATTCAAATTAACCTCTCGTGATGTGCAAGAAGCGCTTCAACAACCATTAAATGGTATTGTTGCGGCAGTACGTACTGCACTTGAAGAATGCCAACCAGAACACGCCGCAGATATTTTTGAACGTGGTATGGTGTTAACAGGTGGTGGAGCCTTATTGAGTAATATTGATGTATTGCTTTCACAAGAATGTGGCGTACCAGTAATTATTGCTGAAGAACCATTGACTTGTGTGGCCCGAGGTGGTGGTGAAGCAATTGAAATGATTAATATGCATGGTGGTGATATTTTTAGCGACGAAATTTAATCTCTAAGAGTGCGGTTCGAAAAATCGGTG
This sequence comes from Haemophilus parainfluenzae, assembly GCF_900638025.1. Taxonomy (NCBI): domain Bacteria; kingdom Pseudomonadati; phylum Pseudomonadota; class Gammaproteobacteria; order Pasteurellales; family Pasteurellaceae; genus Parahaemophilus; species Parahaemophilus parainfluenzae. The sequence continues at coordinate 57,979 of NZ_LR134481.1, read as the reverse complement.
TTTTTAATTCGTCTGATTTTTTGACCGCATTTTTCCTTTCAACCCTAGGACAGTGAATGAAACCCATTTTTGGTAAAGCACCACCATTAGGTATTCGACTTATATTAGCGGTGATTGCTTCGATAACATTGATTTTAGTTGATGGAAAAACTTCATCAATGACGAAGGCGCGTAGTGTTATGGAAACTGCCGTGGGGGGCTTGTATTACCTTGCGAATGGGCCAAGAACGGTTCTAGATGGTGTATCAAGCAACTTGGTGGACACCAATAAACTGCTTATTGAAAATAAGGTATTACGTGAGCAGCTGCGTGAGAAAAATGCCGATCTTTTATTATTGGATCAGCTCAAGGTAGAAAACCAACGCCTTCGTTTACTACTTAATTCGCCTTTACGCACCGATGAATATAAAAAAATTGCAGAAGTGCTTACAGCTGAAACTGACGTTTATCGTCAGCAAGTGGTGATTAATCAAGGGGAACGTGATGGCGCTTATGTTGGTCAGCCTGTGATTGATGAAAAAGGAATGATTGGGCAGATTATATCTGTCGGAGAAAATACGAGTCGAGTATTGCTTTTAACCGATGTAACCCATTCTATTCCTGTGCAAGTTTTACGTAATGATGTGCGCGTGATTGCAAGTGGCACAGGGCACTCTGATGAGCTTACTTTAGATAACGTGCCTCGTTCTGTGGATATTGAAAAAGGCGATTTATTGGTCACTTCAGGTTTAGGGGGGCGTTTTGTGGAAGGCTATCCGGTGGCAGTCGTACAAAGTGTGTCTCGTGATGGCTCAAATTACTTTGCGACGGTGAAAGCGAAACCTTTGGCTGAATTAGATCGTTTACGTTATTTGCTTTTACTTTGGCCAAGCAACCTTGATATGTCGAAAGTGAAATCCATGTCACCGGAAGAGGTGCGTCGTCTTGTGCAGCAACGTTTGGAAAGTCAAGCTAATGAAGCAACTCATTCAGTGAGTAAAACCAAAATTACAGATGATCAAGAGGATGGAGTACAGCCGCATACAGGAAAAGAAATTGTGGATCCTGACATTCCGACCACAATGCCTCAACAAGAGGAACCCATTTCTCCGGAGCAGCAAGAACATAGGGATGAAGATTAATGCAAGGGCGTTTTATTTTTCAATGGGCGACAATTTTGTGCTTCTTTATTGTCGCATTAGTAATGGAATTAGCCCCATGGCCAGCAGGCTTTCAAGCCTTTAAACCTTCTTGGTTAATTTTAGTTTTGCTTTATTGGACGCTTGCTTTGCCCAATAGAGTAAGTATTGGTTGGGCATTTTTACTCGGGCTTTTATGGGATATCGTGCTAGGTTCTATTCTTGGAGTTCATGCATTGGTACTTTCTGTCGCCTTCTATTTTGTTTCCAAATATTACTTGATGTTGCGCAACCTTTCTCTTTGGTTCCAAAGTTTATTGGTACTCCTTTTTGTTTTTGCGATTCGAGTGGCTATTTTCTTGGTTGAATTCTCTTTGCATGGGGCATTTTTTAATTGGCAGGAAATCTTTGGTGCCATCGCATCAGGTGTGTTATGGCCATGGGTTTTCTTATTGATGCGTACTGCACGTCGACGAGTCGGATTGCATTAATCATAAAAAAGCTGATGAGGGAGTTCATCAGCTTTTCTTTTTAGTTTTTACGACGATAGTTTGTTTTTCTTGCTGTAGTATTTCGCATTTGAGGGGATGGATTGCGTTTTAAACGATAAGGTTTGGGAATATCACTAATCAATGAATTCGGATCATATTGACTGACGGGAATAGAATGACCAATGTATTCTTCAATTGCCGGTAAATTCATCGCATATTCTTCACAAGCAAAGCTGATAGACACACCACTTTCACCCGCTCGACCAGTACGACCAATACGGTGAACGTAATCTTCTCGATCATCAGGTAGATCAAAGTTAAAAACATGAGTCACGTCTGAAATATGTAACCCACGCGCAGCAACATCAGTTGCCACGAGAATATCGAGCTCACCGTCTGTAAATTGTTTAAGCAATGAAAGACGTTTTTTCTGTGCCACATCCCCTGTGAGTAATCCCACACGATGGCCATCTGCCGCTAAATAGCCCCAAATTTCTTCACATTTATGTTTAGTATTTGCAAAGACAATACAACGCTCCGGCCATTCTTCTTCCATTAACGTCAGTAAGAGGGGAATTTTGTCTTCATTTGACGGATAGAAGAGTTCCTCTTTAATTCGATGCCCCGTTTTTTGTTCGGGTTCAATTTCAATGTATTCTGGGGAATTCATATCTTCAAAGGCAAGTTCGCGCACTTTGTAAGAGAGCGTAGCAGAAAAGAGCATGGTGAGGCGTTCTTGCGGAGAAGGACACTTGCGTAATAAATAACGAATATCACGAATGAAACCTAAATCAAACATGCGATCCGCTTCATCTAGTACTACAACTTGAATGTCATCTAAACGAATAATGCTTTGTTTCACATAGTCAATCACACGACCAGTTGTACCAATTAAAATATCCACACCGGCTTCAATAGCCTTAAGTTGTTTATCATAGCCATCGCCACCATAAGCTAGTGCGGTTCGTAATCCACTTGTTTTAGCTAACAATTCTGCATCATTATTAATTTGCACAGCCAGTTCACGTGTTGGTGCAAGAATTAATGCGCGAGGTTGATTGGTCGCAAAATCAGGTTGATGCGTCAATAAGTGATGAAATGTTGCCGTTAAAAATGCCATCGTTTTACCTGTGCCGGTTTGCGCTTGGCCTGCAACATCTTTTCCTTGTAATGTGATAGGTAATGATAACGCTTGAATAGGGGTGCAATATTCAAATCCCTTATCTTGTAGGGCTTTTTGTACGATAGGATGTAATGGAAGATCAGCAAATCGCTGCTGACTTAAATAATTTTCTTGCATAATAAATAATAGGTTCTCAGAAATAAATGGGGCTAAGGATAGCACGAAGTCAGAAAAATATCCTTAAAAATGACACGCTTATTAATAGGATTAAGCTTGGGATTGAGCAGATTGGGTTCGTTCCCATTTTCTTGCAATATAGCTACAAGTTGGGTGCAATGTCAGCTTTTTAGCCTGGATAAAATGAATTAAGGCTTGATAGAGTTTGTCTGCCACACCTTGTCCTCGAAGAGAATTATCAACAAACGTATGATTAGCATTGATGGTATCGGGTGTTTCATAAAAATAGGTGAGTTTCGCGATTTTCTTCCCTTGCTCATCGAGTAAGAAAAACGCTCCCTGCTCACCATTATCATGATGCTGAAGACTCATTTGATACTCCATTCATCACTGAGATTGGGGTCCATGGCAAAATCTGCTGTGTCACTTGGAATAGCTTTTTCTTCTGTAGCCCATTCCCCTAAATCAATGAGTTGGCAACGTTTGCTACAAAAAGGGCGAAATTGGCTTTCCTGTGTCCAAGGTACAGGCTTTTGGCACGTAGGGCAAGGGACTTCAAAAATTTCATCAGACATTTTTCTTTCTCGATTCACTTAAATAAAATTGGTGTAATTCTAGCACTTTTTGTTTTAAGTGCGGTAAGTTTTCAGGTAATTTTGCATCATTTGAAATAATATCATCCGCCCATTTTAATCGTTCTTCACGGCTGACTTGTGCATTCATAATAGCTTGAATTTGCTGAATATTATTATGATCTCTCGATGACGCACGAGCCAGCTGAGTTTCAGGTTTAACATCGACAACAAGTATGCGGTCGCAAAGCGTGGTGAGCTTGTTTTCAATAAGCAGTGGAACGACAAACAAGGTATAAGGAGCGGTCTGACTGTTTAACTGTGACAACATTCTTTCGCGAATAGCTGGATGTAATAAATGATTGAGCCAGTTTTTCTCATTTTCGTCTGCAAATACTTTTTTTCGTAGCTCGGCCCGATTTAATTCGCCTTCTTCAGTCAAAATCGATTTACCAAAGTGCTCAGCAATTTGAGCAAGTAGCGGCGAGCCTTTTTCAATCACTTCTCTTGCCACCATATCGGCATCAACAATGGGTACATCAAGTTCAACAAAGAGATTTGCAATTGTGCTTTTTCCACTACCGATGCCGCCAGTGAGGCCTACAATATAAGTCATAATATTCCTTGCTACTTGATTTAGGAGAATGTTTTACATCTATCTCCTAAACACAATATTTTTCAATGTTGCCAATATATTACATTTATAGGGTTATTGCACTGGTGATGATTAAAGATAAGCAAAGAAAGGGCGCAAAAGGTAAAACAGGTTTGCGAGAAATCCAATAGACTATGATACCTAATAGACAGGCGATGAATAAGAAAAGTGGTAAGTGTGCGATGGTGAGATAAGCACCTATTCCTAAAGCAAGCCAATAATCACCACGGCCTAATGCTTCCTTCTTATAAAACCATTTAGACAAATGATAGATAATATAAAAAACACTGAAAAAACTAACCGCACTTTCTAAACTTTGAGAAAGTGTCAGGATTGAAAACTCTTGGTGTGCGCCGAATAAACCTAGGAAAAATAAAAAGAGGCAAGGTGTAGGTGAAATCAGTTGATAATGCCAGTCTAGCCAACTGATAACAAAAAGTAGACTAAGCGTAATTGCTAGCCATAAAGTAAATAATTCATCCTGAAGAAAATAATAGAGTACAGCAAAACAGAGTCCAAACCCTAAAAAATAAAGCAAAATATGACCGCACTTTTGAGATTTAATTGCTGTTTTTTTGCTGTGAAATAAGTACCTATTTTCAGGATAAAGTTCAATATAGTTCTGATAAATTTCTTGTTGGAGATTGGGGATAAAACGATCAATATAAAGCCAAACAAAGATACCCGCTAAACCACCCAATAAGAAAAAGGCTAATATCATCATTGGATTACGGATCCCATATTAAAAATCGGCAGATACATGCCCATCATTATGATACCAATTAAACTACCAATGATGAGCATCATTAAAGGCTCTAAAAGTTGGGAAAGTAAATCAATTTGATGATTGAGTTTTTCTTGATAGTTATCGGCAATATGTTGCAACATCAATGCGAGTTTTCCACTTTTTTCTCCAATCTGTAGCATTTGTTGTGCTTCCATTGGGAAAAGATGACTACTGACACTTTCTGAAAATGGATAACCTTGCGAAACCCACTGTAAAATTGACCGCACTTCTTGTTGTAGCAGAATATCACCTTTTAAGGTACGTTGTGTTTGCCAGGTTTGTTGTTTGGGGAGGAAGCTATTTAAGGCTGGCGTTAATGCCACTCCGGATTGAAGCATTAATTGGAGGTTATGGCTAAAACTGATTAGGCGAGAAAGGCAAATGATATTGCCCCAAATTGGCATGCGGCTAATTAGTGCATTCTTTTTTTGATTTAGCCAAAGGGAATGTTTTAATGCCATCTTCAACATAAAAATAGCGAAAGAGCAGGCAATCATTAACGCAACAAAATGATGTTGTAGGAATTGAGACATAGCTAATAATACGGCAGTTAATGTAGGCAATTCAGCGGAATTTTCACCATACATTTCAGCAAATTGAGGTACAACGAAGAGTAATAAAATCAACGTAAGTGAAAGCGAAATACCTAATACCATGGCAGGATAAAGCATAATTTTTTGCAATTTGCGTTGAAGCGTTAATGATTGCGTTCGACGTTCTGCAATTTTAGTGCATACCTCTGCCAGTTTTCCGGTCATTTCTCCCACTTGAATAAGTTGAATCTCTTGAAAGTTTAAATACTTTCCTTGTATTTCCAAGCTTTGTGAAAACGGAAGACCACTTTCAATTAACTCAATTAAGGCGCTAAGCCACTGATGTAATCCCAATTGCGTGCAGTTGTCTTGCAAAATATGTAATGCATTTTTTAATGGAATGGCAGAACTGAGCAATGTAGCCAGTTGATTCAATAAAGCACTGATTTCTGCATTTTTCGGTTTCTGATTAAGTTGCCAATCTTGTTGCAAGCGAATGTGACTAAAACCTTTTGCAATTAACAGAAATTGTGCGGCTTGTTTAGATTGAGCAACAAGGCTACCTTTTTGCCATTGTTGTCGCTGATCATAGGCTTGGAAATAAAAGAGTTTTTGCTTTGCCATAGAGACTCCTATTTTTTACCTAACACACGTTGAATTTCATCAAGATCGGTGATGTTATCTTTTACTTTTTCTAATGCACTTTGATAAAGTGAATCGAAATCAGTTTGGTAACAGTTATTTTCACATTGTAAAAATTGATACACCCCAATACGCCCTTGATACCCCTGATGGCAATCGCAAGACTCACTAAAATGTTGACTGCACTTTAAGCAACGTTTACGCACCAATCGCTGTGCGATAACTAATAAGAGGCTATTTTCAATTTCGTGAGATTGAATGCCTAGTTGTTGCAAGCGTGAAATGGCTGAGAGGGCATCGTTGGTATGTAAGGTCGAAAGCACTAAATGGCCGGTTTGAGCTGCTCTTAATGCCATTAATGCACTTTCTTCATCTCGAATTTCACCAAGCATAATAATGTCAGGGTCTTGTCGTAAAAATGTACGAAGTAATCGGCTAAAATCTAAACCAATTTGCGGATTCACTTGAGTTTGAATAATGCCTTCTAATTCAATTTCAACGGGATCCTCTGCCGTCATAATATGTTTATCTGGCGTATTGAGCCATTGAAGTGCGGTATAAAGCGAGATACTTTTTCCGCTTCCCGTTGGTCCAGTCACGAGGATTAAACCTTGTGGTTGGCTGAGTGCATGTTGAAATTGACGTTGTTGGTTTTTTGTCATGCCAAGTTCAGCAAAACTTAACTGAACAGGTTTATTTTGTTGTAATCGTAATACCGCTTTTTCTCCCCAATGAGTAGGCAAGGTAGAAAGGCGGAAATCTAAAATATCGGAAAACGTGGTTTTGAATTGAAAGCGGCCATCTTGTGGCAATCGAGTTTCACTGATATCCAATTTGGCTAAGAGTTTTAAACGAGAAATCACACGATTGGCGAGTGCTTTACTGATAATAGGCTGTGGTTGTAGTACGCCATCAATACGTAAACGAATTAAGAGCCCACTTGGCTGCGTTTCTAAATGAATATCGGAGGCATTTTTTTGCAGGGCTGTTTCAAAAATACCATTTAATAATTGAATAACAGGTTCATCGTCATTAGATATATTGGCAGTATTTTCGTCTTCTGAATGATGATAAAACGTTGTTTGCTCTTCTATTATTTGATTTGCTTTAGGTGCAAGGGATTGTAAAAGTTGTTTGAGTTGATGTGTTTCAAATAAAATCGGTTCAACTAATTTTCCACTTAAAAAAGCAAAGGTTTCACAAGCCGCAAGGTTATTGAGTGAATCCACTGCAAGCCATAAATGGTGCTCGTCTTCTTTAAGTGGTAGCGCAAAGTAACGCAGCAGTAAAGCTTGCTGCTGTTGGTTTTGTTGCCAATATTGTGGCGAGATTTGGCAAATCTCGCCATTTTTTGCGATTGCTTGATAGGCCATGTTTCGCTATTTAGTAGGAGAGCAGAAACCCGCAGGGAATAAATCCGCATTGCTTGGACAAGCGGTTGCCCAAGTGACACCTGATGAGGTTGAGCCTGTCGCCGTTAAAGAATAACTGATCCCATCCAATGTGTCATTTCCTGTTACCGTAATCACTCCCGATTTCGTGGTAATGGATTTAACATAGCCTTTTGCGGTAGTGATGTCTGCCGCAATACCATTTGAACCACCAGAACAGTTTGTTGGGGAATTGGTGCTATAGACGCATAACTCTACATCAGATTTATAAGGTGCCGAAGCTTGCAACAATTCTGAGATGGCTGCTTTTTTGGTATAATTTTGATAAGACGGAATAGCGATCGTCGCGAGAATAGCAATAATCACGATCATCAATTCAATTAACGTAAAACCTTTATGTAAAGGTTTAGAAAAAGTCAGTTTCATTAAATTAATTTCCTTTTGGTTGAATAAAAAAATGCCAGAATTGGCGACAACATTGTGTAAAAGAGAAAAATGAAAGTAAAACCGACCGCACTTCTTTTGCGATCGAGAGCGCAAAAATAAAATTTAATCGCAGAAAAACAGATGAATAAGATAAAAAATGGCTGGTTAAGCCAGACAAGAAAAGTGATTTCACCACATTTTGATGAACGTCCTGATGTAGAAGATATTTCATTACTCGTCATTCATTACATCAGTTTGCCGCCAGAAGAGTTTGGTGGGGGATATGTAGATGATTTCTTCCAAGGAAAACTCGATCCAACCATCCATCCCTATTTTGAAGAAATTTATCAATTTCGTGTGTCAGCCCATTGCTTAATTGAACGCAATGGTAAGGTAACACAATATGTCAGTTTTGATGACAGGGCATGGCATGCAGGACTCTCTTGCTTTGAAGGACGCAATAAATGTAATGATTTTGCGATTGGGATTGAGTTAGAGGGCAGTAATGAACAACCTTTTACAGCGGAACAATACCAGATGCTTGCTGCATTAACACGAGATATCATGCAAGCTTATCCGAAAATAACGCTCGATCGTATTGTTGGGCATTGCGATATTTCGCCTGGTCGTAAGATCGATCCAGGTCAATATTTTGAGTGGGAACACTATTTAGCATTAGTCAAAAAAGAATTGGATAAAAAATAACCACTAAAATTTTTGGTCAAATGTGGATAAGACGATGTCTGTGAATAATCGTTATCTTAATGAAATTAAAGAGAAAATTTTCTCTCCAAAATTGATGCTAAAATGCAGAGAAGAGTTATGCAACACTCTCTATTTGCTCAATCACAATTTTATCCACAGAAATATTGAATAACTCACAGCTGCTATTTATTTATCAAGCAAGGGATGTTTAAACTAAAAAATGGCTTAATTTTTGACCGTACTTTGATGAAAAAAAGTGCGGTCATTTTTTTCGAGACATTTTTGATTAAATGTTATGCAGAAGTGAAAAAAGTGAAGAGTGAAAAGCAGTTTTTAAACTTCATATACAGTTAAATTTGGACTATCCAAGTGTTGTTAACAGAGTTATCCACAATAGGCTAAATATGCCCATTCGGTTGATAAAAAAGCCAATTTATGAAACAATCTGCAAATTATTTTTGTACAAAATTTAAGGTGAACGATAGTGATCGATTTTGATGGCTACCGTCCAAATGTAGGCATTGTCATTTGTAATCGCAAAGGGCAGGTGCTTTGGGCTAAACGATACGGGCAAAATTCGTGGCAATTCCCACAGGGTGGAATTAACGATAACGAAAGTGCCGAACAAGCCATGTATCGTGAATTATATGAAGAGGTTGGCTTGCAACCTAAAGATGTGAAGGTGCTTTATGCCTCTAAACATTGGTTGCGTTATAAGCTGCCGAAAAGATTGCTGCGTTATGACAGCAAACCCATGTGTATTGGGCAAAAACAACGTTGGTTTTTGTTGCAATTAGTGGGCGATGAAAAAAATATTAATATGAATACAACAAAATCACCAGAATTTGATGGTTGGCGTTGGGTGAGTTTTTGGTATCCCGTACGTCAGGTTGTGTCCTTTAAGAAAGATGTTTACCGCAAAGCGATGAAAGAGTTTGCCCAAGCCATATTTGGTAACGACAATACATTTCTTGAAAATACGCAGGAGCATGAGATAAATAAACCGTATCACGCTCCACGTAAGAACGGCTTTTCTAAATATCAAAAACGTCCATCTTATAAATCAAGGGGGTAATAATGCTCACTTTTATCCTGCTTTGTTTGCTTGTCGGGGCTATCGTTGGTTTTCTTGCTGGATTATTTGGCATTGGCGGCGGATTGGTTATTGTGCCAACCTTGGTTTATTTATTGCCGATGATGGGTATTCCTGATCAGATGTTGATGTCCACAGCCTTAGGGACTTCATTTGCAACCATCGTGATTACCGGATTTTCTTCCGCACAGCGCCATCATAAACTGGGCAACATTGTGTGGAGTGCAGTGAAAGTACTCGCGCCGGTGATGATGATTACGGTATTTATCTCCGGTTTATTTATTGGCAAACTCGATCGTGATGTATCAGCCAAAATCTTTGCCTGTTTAGTCGTATATTTAGCGGCAAAAATGGTGATTTCTATTAAGAAAAACACAGGAAAGACTAAACCTTTAACAACACAAGCATCTGTTATTGGTGGTGTATTGATTGGTATGGCATCAAGTGCTGCAGGCATTGGCGGCGGTGGTTTTATCGTACCATTTTTAAACTCTCGCGGTATTGATATGAAAAAATCTATCGGTTCTTCTGCCTTCTGTGGTGCGCTTCTTGGTTTATCTGGCATGTTGAGCTTTATGGTGAGTGGGTGGGGTAACCCTTCCATGCCGGATTATTCCCTTGGTTATATTTATTTACCCGCAGTGCTCGGTATTACGGCCTCCTCATTTTTCACTTCTAAATTAGGGGCAACAGCGACCTCAAAACTCCCTGTATCAACCTTGAAAAAAGGCTTTGCCTTGCTATTAATTGCAATCGCAGTTGATATGTTTATGAAATAAGGAATGTTATGAATTCAGAATTTTTGATGCTTCCACATTTTGATCCGACTATTTTCACTTTTGGTGACAGCAATATAGGATTGCGTTGGTATGGTTTAATGTATTTATTAGGCTTTATCTTTGCTCGTTGGTTGGCCGTTCGCCGTGCTAATCAGCCAAACAGTGGTTGGACCGTCGATCAAGTGGATACGTTACTTTTTAATGGCTTTATGGGTGTATTCTTAGGTGGCCGCATTGGTGATGTATTCTTCTATAATTTCGATCATTTTGTGCAAGATCCACTGTATTTATTCCGTGTTTGGGAAGGGGGAATGTCATTCCATGGTGGATTAATTGGGGTGATTATCTCAATGATTTGGACCTCTTATTCTCAAAAAAGAAGCTTTTGGCAAACGGCAGATTTCGTGGCGCCCTTGATTCCATTTGGTTTAGGGATGGGACGAATTGGTAACTTTATTAATTTAGAACTTTGGGGACGAGAAACCAATGTACCTTGGGCCATGATTTTCCCAAATGATCCATTGTTATTACCACGCCATCCTTCACAGCTTTATGAAGCATTCTTAGAAGGTTTCGTACTGTTTACTATTCTGAATGTCTTTATTAAAAAGCCTCGCCCAGTAGGTTCAGTAGCAGGATTATTCCTGGTTGGTTACGGAATTTTCCGTTTTATCGTTGAATATGTCCGTGAGCCTGAAGTGGAATCTTTCTTAGGCATCATGACACGTGGCCAAGCTCTTTGCTTACCGATGATTATCGGTGGTGGATTAATTATGGCATGGGCATACAATCGTGCGAAAAGTGCGGTTAAAAAGTAAGGAGTTTTTGATGAAACAATATTTAGCTCTTTGCCGACGCATTGTAAATGAAGGTGAGTGGGTTGCTAACGAGCGTACTGGCAAGCGTTGCCTTACGGTGATTAATGCAGATTTAGAATATGATGTTGCCAATAATCAATTTCCCTTAATTACAACACGTAAAAGCTATTGGAAAGCGGCAATTGCGGAGTTTTTAGGTTATATCCGTGGTTATGATAATGCGGCAGATTTCCGCAAGCTTGGCACCAAAACATGGGATGCCAATGCCAATGAAAATGCCGCTTGGCTTGCCAATCCACATCGTAAAGGCACCGATGATATGGGGCGCGTTTATGGTGTGCAAGGCAGAGCATGGCGTAAACCGAATGGCGAAACCATCGATCAACTTCGTAAAATTGTGAACAATTTAAGTCGAGGCATTGATGATCGCGGTGAAATCCTGACGTTCTTCAATCCTGGCGAATTTGACCTAGGTTGTTTGCGTCCTTGCATGCATACACATACTTTCTCTTTAGTTGGCGATACATTGCACTTAACGAGCTACCAACGCTCTTGTGATGTGCCACTTGGCTTAAACTTCAATCAAATTCAGGTCTTTACTTTCCTTGCTTTGATAGCGCAAATTACTGGCAATAAACCGGGTAAGGCATATCATAAAATTGTAAATGCGCATATTTATGAAGACCAACTTGAGTTAATGCGTGATGTGCAATTAAAACGTGAACCATTCCCTTCACCACAATTAGAAATTAATCCTGATATTAAAACCCTTGAAGATCTTGAAACTTGGGTAACGATGGATGATTTCAAGGTGGTGGGGTATCAATCTCACGAACCGATCAAGTATCCTTTCTCAGTTTAGGCATTCAAAGTGCGGTCAGATTTAGACGAGAAATTTATGCAACACGCCCTGATGCTTGCCGATCGTGCAGAAGCACTCGGCGAGATTCCTGTCGGGGCTGTGTTGGTAGATGATGAAGGAAATATTCTCGGTGAAGGCTGGAATTTATCTATCATTGAAAATGATCCGACAGCTCACGCTGAAATTGTCGCATTGCGTAATGCCGCACAACATATTCAAAATTATCGTCTGCTCAATACCACACTCTATGTCACCCTTGAGCCTTGTACCATGTGTGCGGGCGCGATTTTACATAGCCGTATTAAACGATTAGTCTTCGGTGCATCAGATTATAAAACAGGGGCTGTAGGTTCTCGTTTCCACTTTTTTGATGATTATAAAATGAACCACACACTACAAATTTCATCTGGCGTGTTGGCAGAAAAGTGTGGTCAGAAATTGAGTGATTTTTTCAAAAAGAGACGAGAGCAGAAAAAAGAAGAAAAGCGGGAAAAGACTCTCCCGCTTGATGTTGAATCACAATCTTAAACCTGCCAATCAATTTCAGTTAAACCATGTTGTTTTAAGTATTCGTTGGTTTTAGAAAAGTGATGACATCCGAGAAAACCACGATGTGCAGAAAGTGGAGAGGGGTGCGGGGCAGTTAAAACATAATGACGATTGCGATCAATAAATTGCCCTTTTTTCTGCGCATGGCTTCCCCAAAGTAAAAATACTATTTTTTCACGATGCTCATTGAGTGCTGCAATTACTTGGTCGGTGAAGATTTCCCAACCAAATTTAGCGTGTGAATGTGCCATACCGCGCTCTACAGTTAGCACAGTGTTAAGCAACAGCACACCTTGCTCCGCCCATTTCACCAAGTAACCATGATTTGGCATTTGAAAACCAGGAATATCGTTAGCTAATTCTTTATACATATTCAGTAAAGAAGGGGGAATAGCGACTTCGGGTTTTACCGAAAAAGCTAAACCGTGTGCTTGATTTGGGCCATGGTAGGGATCCTGTCCTAAAATGACGACTTTCACCTCATCAAATGCCGTATATTTAAAGGCATTAAATACTTCATCTTGCGGTGGGTAAATCGTTTTTCCGGCAAGTCGCTTTTGATGCACTTGTTGTAGAATGTGTTTAAAGTAAGGTTTTTCTTTCTCTTGACCGATAACATCTGTCCAAGTTTTCATGTTATATTTCCTTATTAGATAAGTTTCCGAATATTATAGGTGAAATGACTTATAAAGACTTTATTTGATTAAGTATGTTAATATTTTGTTAAATAAAAATATATATTGTATTTTTTATATCTAAAACTTTAATTTAGATCAATTTTATAAGATAGTTTGAAAAAAAGAATCTGTTCTAAGTCAAAATAAATTGAAATTTTAAAATAATTTGATAAAATTTGCACAGTTCAATTAATATACAAACGCCAAGCTAGGAGGCATTTTATGATCAAAGGTATTCAAATTACTCAAGCAGCAAATGACAATCTTTTAAACTCATTCTGGTTATTAGATAGCGAGAAAAATGAAGCGCGTTGCTTATGTGCTAAAGGCGAATTTGCTGAAGACCAAGTTGTAGCAGTTAGCGAATTAGGCCAAATCGAATATCGTGAATTACCAGTAAACGTAGCACCAACTGTTAAAGTTGAAGGTGGTCAACACTTAAACGTAAACGTATTACGTCGTGAAACGTTAGAAGATGCAGTAAACAACCCTGATAAATACCCACAATTAACTATCCGTGTTTCTGGTTACGCAGTACGTTTCAACTCTTTAACTCCAGAACAACAACGCGACGTTATCACTCGTACTTTCACTGAAAGCCTATAATTTCAGTTTGAATGAAAAAAGAAACCCCGAAGTCATTCGGGGTTTTGTTTATCTAAAAGGTTTGAAAATTTGACCGCACTTTTCCCTTTGATCCCTAGCGATTTCCGTGCTTTTCAGGTACAATCCGCCAGTTAAATTTAATGATTTTTGAGAAAACTAATCTATTTATGAAGAATATTCGCAACTTTTCTATTATTGCCCATATTGACCACGGTAAATCGACCCTTTCTGACCGATTAATTCAGACCTGTGGGGGGCTTTCGGATCGTGAAATGGAAGCGCAAGTGTTGGATTCCATGGATCTTGAGCGTGAGCGTGGCATTACCATTAAAGCGCAAAGTGTAACCTTAAATTATCAAGCGAAAGACGGTGAAACATATCAATTAAACTTTATCGATACACCAGGACACGTGGACTTCTCTTATGAAGTGTCGCGTTCTCTTGCGGCTTGTGAAGGGGCATTGTTAGTTGTGGATGCAGGACAAGGTGTAGAAGCCCAAACCTTGGCAAACTGCTATACCGCCATTGAAATGGATTTAGAAGTCGTGCCGATTTTAAATAAAATCGATTTACCGGCAGCAGATCCTGAACGTGTTGCAGAAGAAATTGAAGACATCGTCGGTATTGATGCGATGGAAGCGGTACGTTGTTCGGCGAAAACCGGTGTGGGTATTGAGAATGTATTAGAAGAAATTGTTGCGAAAATTCCCGCGCCAGAAGGTGACCAAGATGCACCATTACAAGCATTGATTATTGACTCTTGGTTCGATAACTATTTAGGCGTGGTGTCATTAGTTCGTATTAAAAACGGGGTACTACGTAAAGGCGATAAAATTAAAGTGATGTCTACCGGACAAGCTTACAATGTAGATCGTTTGGGGATTTTTACACCAAAACAAGTGGATACGGCTGTATTAAATACCGGCGAAGTAGGTTGGGTTGTTTGTGCGATTAAAGATATTTTAGGGGCACCGGTAGGGGATACCTTAACGCATCAGCATAATCCCGCAAGCCATGTATTACCAGGCTTTAAGAAAGTAAAACCACAGGTTTATGCCGGTTTATTCCCAGTGAGCTCTGACGATTACGAAGCTTTCCGCGATGCGTTAGGTAAATTAAGCTTAAACGATGCATCACTTTTCTACGAACCAGAAAACTCGACGGCTTTAGGTTTTGGTTTCCGTTGTGGTTTCTTGGGGCTTTTACACATGGAGATCATTCAAGAGCGTTTAGAGCGTGAATACGATCTTGATTTGATTACCACAGCGCCAACCGTAATTTATGAAGTTGAAATGACGAGTGGTGAAGTGGTTTATGTGGACAGTCCAGCGAAATTACCGCCATTAAATAATATTTCAGAAATTCGCGAGCCTATCGCAGAATGTAATATGTTAGTACCACAGGAATTCTTAGGTAACGTGATTACCCTTTGCGTGGAAAAACGTGGCGTACAAACCAATATGGTGTATCACGGTAACCAAATTGCGTTAACTTATGAAATCCCAATGGGCGAAGTAGTATTAGATTTCTTCGATCGCTTGAAATCGACTTCTCGCGGTTATGCGTCTTTGGATTATGGTTTCAAACGTTTCCAAGCGGCGGACATGGTGCGTGTGGATATTATGATCAACGGTGATCGTGTTGATGCGTTAGCGTTAATTGTTCATAAAGATAATGCCCCTTACCGTGGTCGTGAGTTAGTTGAAAAAATGCGTGAGCTGATTCCACGTCAACAATTTGATATCGCGATCCAAGCAGCGATTGGTAACCACATTATTGCGCGTTCAACCGTAAAACAATTGCGTAAAAACGTATTAGCAAAATGTTATGGTGGTGACGTGAGTCGTAAGAAAAAACTCTTACAGAAACAGAAAGAGGGTAAAAAACGAATGAAGTCTTTAGGTAACGTGGAAGTACCGCAAGAAGCGTTTTTAGCTATCTTACACGTTGGTAAAGATAAATAGGAAAGAGCTATGTCGAATGTATTTTTTATTCTGTTGTTAGCCGTGGGATTTGCTGGTTGGAAAGTGTTAGACCATTTCCAACTACCTAACACATTCAGTATTTTGTTGCTGATTTTAACCGTACTTTCCGGTATTTTATGGTGTTATCACCGCTTTGCTGTGATGCCGAGACGTCGTCGTCAAATTGCACGAGCAGAACAACGTTCAGGCAAAGCGTTAACGGATGAAGAAAAAGCGAAAATTGAGCCAATTTCAGAAGGTTCAGAATTTATTTCTTCGCTTTTTCCTGTGTTATCCGTGGTATTCCTTGTGCGTTCATTTATTTTTGAACCATTCCAAATTCCCTCAGGATCAATGGAAGCGACGTTGCGCGTAGGGGATTTCCTCGTTGTTAATAAATATACTTATGGTATCAAAGATCCAATTTTCCAAAATACGATTATTGAAGGTGACAAACCAGAACGTGGTGATGTGATTGTGTTTAAAGCACCGGAGCAAGCATTACTTCGTACGAGTTTAGGTGCAACGCGAGCGGCTTATGCTGAAAATCTTGCTTTAACATCCAAAAACAATATGTCTGGCGTAGATTACATTAAACGTATTGTGGGTAAAGGGGGCGACCGTATTATTCTTGATGTTGAAAAAAGTGCTTTAACATTGGTTTATGGTAAAGATGGAAAACCTTGTGAAGTGGATTGCCAAACTAAAGTATTTGAATATAAACAAGAACCTACAAATCCAGCATTCCCAACGCAAGTGGAATATTTGGAAATCGGTGACGTGACACACACTATTTTAGTCGAGCCAATGCGCCGTTATTCGGGTATTGAATTCTATCCACAAGAAGGCTTACCTACTGCAGAATGGATTGTGCCTGAAGGGCAATATTTTGTGATGGGGGATAACCGTGATCATAGTGATGACAGCCGTTTTTGGGGATTTGTACCGGAAAAAAATATCGTGGGTAAAGCCACTTATATTTGGATGAGTTTAGAAAAAGAACCAAATGAGTGGCCAACTGGCTTCCGTTCCGACCGTTTCTTTACGAAAATTAATTAATATGAATCATTTAGATCGATTAGAACGAAAAATTGGTTATCAATTTTCCGATCTAAAACACTTAAAATTGGCACTGACACACCGCAGTGCTTCCACTCAACATAATGAACGCCTAGAATTCCTAGGCGATTCGATTCTCAATTATGTCATTGCGGATGCGCTTTATCATCAATTTCCTCGTTGTAATGAAGGTGAACTTAGCCGTATGCGTGCAACATTAGTGCGTGAGCCGACACTGGCAATGATTGCCCGAAATTTTGAGCTTGGGGATTATATGTCTTTAGGCTCTGGTGAGCTAAAAAGCGGGGGCTTTCGCCGAGAATCTATTTTAGCTGATTGTGTTGAAGCGGTAATTGGTGCAATGGCATTAGATTCAAGCTTTGATAAAGCGGCAGATATTGTGCGTAGTTGGTATAAAACCTTATTGGCTGAAATTAAGCCGGGCGATAATCAAAAAGATGCCAAAACACGTTTACAAGAGTATTTGCAAGGTAAGCATTTCGCCTTGCCAACTTATGAAGTGATTAAAATAGAAGGGGAAGCGCATTGCCAAACCTTCACCGTGGAATGTACGGTAAAAAACGTACCAAATATTGACCGCACTTTTATTGCAAAAGGTTCTAGCCGCCGTAAAGCAGAACAAGCGGCCGCAGAACAAATTTTAAAAATATTGGAAATAAAATGACCGAATTAAATCAAGAACAAGAGACCTATTGTGGTTTTATTGCCATTGTAGGTCGCCCAAATGTAGGGAAATCCACCCTGTTAAATAAAATTTTAGGACAAAAAATCTCGATTACTTCCCGCAAGGCGCAAACCACGCGTCACCGTATTGTGGGAATTAAAACGGAAGGCATCTACCAAGAAATTTATGTAGATACGCCGGGACTTCATATCGAAGAAAAACGCGCGATTAACCGTTTAATGAATCGTGCAGCAAGTTCAGCGATCGGGGATGTGGATCTTATTATTTTTGTCGTGGATGGCACACATTGGAATGCCGATGATGAAATGGTGTTAAATAAATTACGTAATGCCAAAGCACCTGTTGTACTCGCTATCAACAAAGTTGACAATGTTAAGAATAAAGATGATTTGTTGCCATTCATTACAGAATTAGGCAGTAAGTTTGATTTCGCACACATTGTGCCGATTTCTGCACAACGTGGTAATAATGTGCATCAATTAGAGAAAATAGTTCGTCAGTCATTACGTAAAGGCGTTCACCACTTCCCTGAGGATTATGTAACAGACCGTTCACAGCGTTTTATGGCATCAGAAATTATCCGTGAAAAATTGATGCGTTTTACTGGTGAAGAATTACCTTATTCTGTGACCGTTGAAATTGAACAATTCAAAGTAAATGAGCGTGGTACTTACGAAATTAATGGATTGATTTTAGTTGAGCGTGAAGGCCAAAAGAAAATGGTGATTGGTGCTCAAGGACAAAAAATTAAAACCATTGGTATCGAAGCCCGTGCTGACATGGAACGCTTATTTGATAATAAAGTACACCTTGAACTTTGGGTCAAAGTGAAGTCCGGTTGGGCGGACGATGAACGCGCCTTAAGAAGTTTAGGTTATATGGATGAATAAAAAACTTGAGTAATACTCTATACCGTCCTATTATTGGAAACATATCTATGTTTTTTAATAAAAACAAGGAGATGGTAGATGAGTATCTATGCTTTAAAACCCAAATTTCAGAATTTACTTCGGCCTTTAGTTAGGCAATTAGCGGCAAAAGGCGTAACAGCAAATCAAGTTACGCTAATTGCTTGCTTACTTTCTATTTTATTAGGTGTGGTCCTCGCACTATTTCCGACATTTTCTTCTCTCTTCTTCCTTATCCCTATTTGGTTATTTTTGCGCATGGCGTTGAATGCTGTTGATGGCATGCTTGCACGTGAATTCAATCAAAAAAGCCGATTAGGTGGTTATCTTAATGAAATTACTGATGTCGTCTCTGATGCTGCACTTTACCTTCCTTTTGCTTTTGTCGCGCCTTTTGATGGTATTCAAATCTCAAGTATTATTTGGCTTGCTGCGTTGAGTGAGTTATGTGGCATCTTGGGACAAGTTCAAGGCAAAATGCGTCGTTATGATGGCCCAATGGGTAAAAGCGATCGTGCGTTTGTGTTTGGTGTACTCGGTTTACTTTATGCGGTGAATGGTAGCTTGCATTCACTTTTCTGGTGGGTAGCGAATATTTTAGTTATCTTGCTCATCATAACTTGTATTAAGCGAGTAAAAAATGGATTAGCGGAAGTGGCAGAGTAATAGGAGTAAATATGATCGCGAGATTAATCGATTTTTTATTGTGTCGTTTTGCCTCTTTTATTACAGGAGTTCGACCTCAAGCGGCGATAGCTGAACAATCTTCAGAAGGGCATCGTGTCTATTTTGCCAATCATAACAGCCATGGTGATTTCATCTTACTTTGGATTTCATTACCTTATGAAGTGAGAAAACAAACTCGCCCTGTCGCAGGCAAAGATTATTGGACAAAAGGCGCAATTCGTCATTTTTTAGCCAATAAAGTGTTTAATATGTTGCTTATTGAGCGTAATAGCCAAGATCCACAAGCGGCAATACGACAAATGACGGAAGCATTGGAAAATGATTCGCTTATTCTTTTCCCTGAAGGAACCCGTAAAACGGATGATGATTTGCCTCTACAACCCTTTAAAAGTGGCTTGTATTATCTAGCAAAAGAAAATCTTGATTGTGAATTTGTCCCAGTTTGGATTAGCAATATGAATAACGTTTTACCAAAAGGCTTTATTTTACCAATCCCGTTGTTATGTGATCTTTATGTTGGTGAACCATTAAAGCTTGGGACAGATGAGACTAAAGGTGAATTTTTAACACGTGCGCAATCGGCATTATTAAGTTTAAACATCAGTGAAAAAGGCAAATCTTAGGAGTAAATGATGACAGAAATATGGCAACTCTTCGGTGGTTTATTTATCGCCTTAATTTTTGCTTCCTCAGTGGGATATATTTTAAAACGCAGAGCGGGTATGGATACCCCTAATAGTGTCATTGATAATCTGAATGCACGCATCAATGCTTGGTGGGTGATGATTGGGATTATCTTTATTGCGAGCTTATTAGGCTTTTATGGCGTGATTGTGCTCTTTTTGATTATTTCATTTATGGGATTGCGTGAGTTTCTTTCTCTATTGAATATTCGTCGCGGCGATCATCTTGCACTCGCCGCCTGTTTTTATGTGATCTTGCCATTGCAATATTTTTTAGTCGCCATTGATTGGTTTAGTATGTTTACTATCTTCATTCCAGTATATGGCTTCTTATTTTTACCGATTCTTTCAGCATTACTGGGTGATCCTGCGAATTTCTTAGATCGTTCTACGAAAATTCAATGGGCATTGATGATTAGCGTATTCTGTATTTCACATATCCCGGCTTTACTGACACTTGATATCTCAGGTTATGAAGGAAAAAATCTTTTATTAATGATCTTCTTAATCTTGGTAGTACAGTCAAGTGATGTGTTGCAATACGTTTGGGGTAAACTTTTCGGTAAGCATAAAATAGCACCAATCTTATCGCCATCTAAGACGGTAGAAGGTTTTGTTGGTGGGGTATTAAGCGCAAGTTTATTAGGGATGATGCTTCATTGGCTGACACCATTTAGCGCATGGCAAGCCTTTTTAATGAGTCTGTTAATTTGCTTAATGGGATTCTTAGGTGGACTCGTGATGTCAGCAATGAAACGCAGTATGGGCGTGAAAGACTGGGGGAATATGATCAGTGGCCATGGTGGTATTTTAGATCGTATGGATTCGCTTTGTTTCTCCGCACCAATTTTCTTCCATGTTGTGCGTTATTTCTGGGCTTAGTCATAAATCATAAAATAAAAAAAGAGCGGTTAATTAACCACTCTTTTTTATTATTGATGATAAGTTTCTAAGAAGCGTGCTAATTTACCAATGGCTTCCTCTAATTGACCTGCATAAGGGAGCGTTACAACACGGAAGTGATCTGGTGAGTGCCAGTTAAACCCTTTACCATGTACGAGAAGCACTTTCTCTTTACGTAGTAAATCGAGTACAAATTTTTCATCACTATGAATATTGAATTTTTGGATGTCGAGTTTCGGGAACATATACATTGCCCCCATTGGTTTTACACAGCTAATACCCGGGATTTGAGTCAGTAATTCGTAGGCTTTATTACGTTGTTCAAGTAAACGACCGCCAGGTTGAATAAACTCATTAATGCTTTGATAGCCGCCTAATGCGGTTTGAATGGCGTGCTGCATTGGTACGTTGGCACATAAACGCATCGACGCCAGCATATCTAAGCCTTCAATATAGCCTTTTGCGTGTTGTTTTGGACCATTTAAAATCATCCAACCTTGACGGAAACCTGCAACACGATAAGCTTTTGATAATCCATTGAATGTAATGGTTAATACGTCTGGTGCAAGAGCTGCGATATGATGATGAATTGCACCATCGTAGAGAATCTTGTCATAAATTTCATCTGCAAAAATAATGAGATTATTTTCACGTGCCACTTGGATAATTTCTTCGAGTAACTCTTTGCTATAAACTGCACCAGTCGGGTTATTCGGATTGATTACCACGATAGCTTTCGTTTTGGCATTGACTTTCGCACGAATATCATCAATAGCAGGGAACCAGCCCGCTTCTTCATCACATAAATAATGTATCGCTTTTCCACCCGCTAAAGTGACAGCCGCTGTCCATAATGGATAATCTGGCATTGGGACTAATACCTCATCGCCATCATTGAGAAGTGCTTGCATGGACATGGTAATTAATTCAGATACACCATTCCCGATGTATACATCGTTTACGGTCGCATCATGAATACCTTTAGATTGATAGTATTGCACGATAGCTTTACGTGCAGAATACAAACCTTTGGAATCGCAATAACCTTGTGCAGATGGTAGGTTGCGGATCACATCAACTAAAATTTCATCAGGTGCTTCAAAACCAAATGGGGCAGGGTTGCCGATATTAAGCTTTAATATTTTGTTGCCTTCTTCTTCTAAGCGTAATGCTTCTTTGTGAACCGGTCCACGAATATCGTAGCAAACGTGTTCTAATTTGTCTGATTTTGGAAATAATCGCATTAGTAACATCCTATGATAATTAGCTTTTCATTCAAAATGACGTCTAATTTACGCTTAAATTCTTATCTTGAAAAGATTTAATAAAAAAATTTTTTGAATGTATCAAAGTGCGGTAGAATATGGGGCAATTTTTATGTATTTTATCATTTTACGATGCTCACTTTAGCACAAGCCAAATCTGCACTAATTTATCAATTTGAAGCCTTGAAAACAACTCATCGGCAACCATGCATTGCACATCTTCAGACGAAGATAACATCTAGCGTAGATCTTCTCGCGTGGATAAAAAGGCAGACGATTTATCCGCAATTTTATTTATCTTTTCGTGATGAAGCTAAAACTATAGCTGCTGTGGGTCAAGTGCGGTCATTTGTTAATGTAAATTTGGCGCAGCAATTTATCCAAGAAAATAATCTTCCGTTAGTGGGCGGGGTACAGTTTCAAGGTGAAAGCTTGTTTATTTTGCCTCAAATTTTAATTGAACAACAAAATGCTGAAACAATAATTTCTGTGTTTGTTGAAACAGACAAGTTTGATGCGGCAAAAGCGATTTTAGATACATTTGAGAAAATGGCGGCTCTTTTACCACTTAATCAATATCAATTGAAGATTGAAAACGTTGCACAGAAAGCGAATCAGGAAACTTGGTGCAATTGGGTAAATCAAGCACTTAATCTCATTCATCAAGAGGAATTGACCAAGCTGGTCTTGGCAAATGAAACGGTGTTTCATTTTCAAGGGAAGTTAAACGGAAAAGATTTTCTTGCTGCAAGCCAAGCCCAAAATAATGGTTGTTACCATTTTCTATGGGCAGATAACGCCCAAAACTGTTTTGTAGGATCGACGCCAGAACGCTTATTTGCGCGAGATAATCGTCTGTTATTTACGGAAGCCCTTGCGGGTACCGCACCTGTTAGTGATAATCTGCGTGAAAATGATGAGAGTGCGAATTGGTTACTCAATGATGAAAAAAATCTTAATGAAAATTGGCTAGTGGTTGAGGATATTTCACAAAATATCAGTCACTTAGTGGAACAAATTACCATTGATGATGTCGCATTAAAGTCATTACGAAAAGTGCAGCATTTGATTCGAAAAATGCAAGCAAAATTGACCGCACTTTGTACGGATGCCGATTTGCTGAAAGCGATCCATCCAACAGCAGCAGTGTTAGGTTTACCACAACAACAAGCGAAGAAAGCACTGGCTAAAATTGAAACCTTTGATCGTAGTTGGTATGCCGGAACATTAGGCGTGATGAGCCAAAATCTTTCGGAATTTTGTGTCACTATTCGTTCGGCTTTTATTGAAGTAAATAAAGTGCGTGTATTTGCTGGAGCAGGAATTGTTGATGGCTCAAAGCCGCTAGAAGAGTGGTTTGAAATTGAACGTAAAGCAGCAGGGCTTATTTCCCTGTTCGCAGAAAATAACGGAGAATAAGAGGAATGTCTGTAAGCGTATTTAATCGTTGTTGGTCAAAAGTGATCTTAGAAACGTTAGTCCGCCAAGGGGTGAGTCATTTTTGTATTGCGCCAGGTTCGCGTTCAACACCTTTAACACTGGAGGCGGTACGTTTACAAAAAGACTCTCGCGTAACGTGCCATACTCATTTTGATGAACGTGGTTTAGGTTTTTTTGCTTTAGGAATTGCGAAAGCGACACAATCACCTGTTGCAGTGATCGTGACATCAGGTACCGCTGGTGCAAATTTATATCCTGCGGTTATTGAAGCTCGTCAGACTGGCGTGAATTTAATTATTCTTACCGCCGATCGTCCACCTGAATTATGGGAATGTGGAGCTAACCAAGCCATCTTACAACAGAATATGTTTGCGGATTATCCCGTAGCAAGCGTAAATCTACCAAAACCTCAAACAGATTATGCGGCGAAATGGTTGATTTCTACGTTAGAACAAGCTTGTTATAAACAAAAACAACAAGCTGGCGTTATTCATATCAATGTACCTTTTGCAGAGCCTCTTTATAATGCTCCAGAGCCAGAAATTGACAACCATCCGTGGTTAATGCCAATTCAACGTTGGTTAAGTCAGCCTAAAAATTGGGTTGCTCATCAACCGCTACAACAAGAAGTGTTTATGCATGAGAATTGGGATAGCTGGCGTACGAAACGAGGTGTGATTGTCGCAGGGCAATTAACCCCAGAACAAGCAATGGGAATTAACTCGTGGGCAAATACCATGGGCTGGATTTTGCTGACGGATATTCAATCTGGCGTAGAGCCACTTACCCCTTATGCAGATATTTGGTTAGCAAATCAAACCGTGAAGCAAAAATTGCTTCAAGCAGATATTGTAATCCAATTGGGTTCTCGTTTTATCAGTAAACGTATTAACCAATTCTTAGCGGAATTCCAAGGTGAATTTTGGGTGGTGGAGCAAAGCCAAAATGCAGTTGATCCACATCACCATACCCAAACTCGCTTTAATGCAAAAGCGCATCATTGGTTGCGTGCACATCCGCCATTGCGTCAAAAACCTTGGTTACTCGAACCTCTCGCACTTTCAAAATTCTGTGCAACTTTTATCGAGCAACAAGTCGGTGGCAATCTTAATGAAGCCTCATTAGCACATCATATTGAGCGTGTTTTACCTTACAACGGTATTTTGTTCTTAGGAAATAGCCTTTTTGTGCGCTTGGTTGATGCATTAACGAAACTACCAGAAGGTTACCCAATTTTCACCAATCGTGGTGCAAGCGGGATTGACGGTTTATTAGCAACCGCTGCGGGGATTGGTATTGGTTCGAATCAACCTGTAGTGGCGATGATTGGCGATACGTCTGCGCTTTATGATTTGAACTCTTTAGCATTATTTAAGAATGTGACTCAACCAACCATTATTTTTGTGATCAATAATAATGGTGGCGCGATCTTTGATATGTTGCCGGTTGATGAAGAGGTTAAAGAGCAGTTCTATCGCTTGCCACATAATGGTGATTTTTCACAAATTGCGAATATGTTTGGCTTGAAATACGCCTTACCTTACACCTGGGCGGATTTAAGTGCAGTGTTGAAACAGGCTTACACACGTCGCCGCGCAACCTTAATTGAAATCAAAACGAATCCTAGTGATGGTAGCGAGACTTATAAACGCTTGATTGAACAAATCAGCCATGCCGTGGTTGGTGAATAATTCATTTCCCCTCTTAAATTAGAGGGGATTTCTTTATATGGCATTATGATGAATCTGATCTTCCTCCACGGCTTACTTGGTACAAAATCAGACTGGCAAAAAGTCATCGAAAATCTACCGCACTTTCGTTGTCTCTCTCTCGATTTACCGTTTCATGGAGAGAATAAAGCTGTAGCGGTTGAAGATTTTGAGCAAACGGCTCAATTTCTTGAAAGCCAAATACAAAATCTCATAAAAGATGAACCTTATATCCTGATCGGTTATTCACTTGGTGGGCGAATCGCACAATATTATGCACTACATGCTCAAGTGCAAAAAGGCAATTTACAAGCAGTGATTTTAGAAGGGGCGAATTTAGGTTTGCAGTCTGAGCAAGAGAAACAAAGCCGTTTAATTAATGACAAAATGTGGGCGGAGCGTTTTTTCCATGAAAAGCCTGCAACCGTGCTCGAGGATTGGTATCAGCAACCTGTGTTTTCTCATTTAAATGCACAGCAACGTAAGGCGTTAATTGAAAAGCGAAAAGCGAATTGCGGGGCAAATATTGGTAAGATGCTATTAGCAACGAGCCTTGCCAAACAGCCTGATTTTCGAGAGAAAGTGCGGTCAAGTTTGCTGCCATTTTTCTATTTTTGCGGTGAGCGAGATCAAAAGTTTCGTCAAATGGCAGAGGATAATCAACTTGATTTAACGCTTATCCCTCATGCAGGACATAATGCTCATTTAGAAAATTCAACATATTTTGCGAAAAAAATTGAAGATATCATTTTAAAAATCGCTAATCCTTAAGTCCTAAACAACAAAAAAGCTGATGCGTAAACATCGGCTTTTTGTCTTTTAAATGTAGAGAGGGCTTAACTTTCAGCAATTCCCATCGCACAAACAGCAGCCGAACTCCATGCCCATTGGAAGTTGTAGCCACCTAACCAGCCGACAACATCTAATACTTCACCGATAAAATAGAGACCTTTAGTCTTTGTCGCCTCCATGGTTTTAGATGAGATTTCATGAGTATCAACACCACCCATTGTGACTTCAGCCGTTCGGTAGCCTTCAGTGCCATTAGGAATAAATTGCCAATTGTGGATTAAATTCTCTAGATTTTCTAACCGCACTTTACTTAAGTTCGCAATCACTTCATCTTGAATCATGCCTTGTTCTAACCAAAGCTCGACTAATTTTTTCGGTAATAAGCGACTTAATACGGTTTTTAACTGCAATTTTGGCGAAGATTGACGCATCTCATCTAGGTGATGGCGAATATTGTTATAAGGCAATAAATCTAAATGAATGCTTTCACCAGGTTGCCAATAATTGGATATTTGTAAAATAGCAGGACCCGATAAACCGCGATGGGTGAATAGCATTTGATGAGTAAAGGTTTTGTGCTGATTCGTTGCAGCCACATCTAATGAAACGCCAGAGAGTGCCGAGTAGAATTTGTCACTTTCTCGCCATGTGAATGGCACAAGGCTTGCACGCGGAGGAATCACATTTAACCCAAATTGTTCTGCAATTTGATAACCAAAAGGCGAAGCACCCAATCCAGGCATAGAGAGCCCGCCCGTGGCGATAATCAAATTCTGACATTGCCATTCAACTGCATTTACCTTTAATTTAAACCGCACTTTAGGGTTGTTTTCAACCGCTTCAACATCGCTCACTTCGCTGCGTAGTTGAATGCTAACACCATATTTGTCACATTCCGTTCCGAGCATCTTCACAATGTCTTCTGAACCGTTATCACAAAATAACTGACCTAATTCTTTTTCGTGGTAAGGAATATTGTACTCAGCGACTAAAGCAATAAAATCCCATTGTGTATAACGTTTTAAGGCAGATTTGACGAAGTGTTTGTTTTGGCTGATATAACGGCCAGAGTTGATTTCCATATTGGTGAAATTACAGAATCCACCGCCAGACATTAAAATTTTTCGACCAATTTTTTTACCGTTATCAAAAATGGTGACTTGTTTGCCAAGTTTGCCTAACTGTGCGGCACAAAATAAGCCGGCAGCACCGGCGCCAATAATAATATTTTCTGAATAGCGACTCATAATTTATTGTGATACTTGCCCTTTTTCAAAATAGTCTATCATTTTGATTCGTTGGATGACAGTACGGCGATCCACGGCAGCATTACCTGAATCTAATAATTGCTGCCAATAGGCTTTGGATTGTTCGGGTTGATGATTTTTAAAGGTCTCAGTCGCTAATAACGTGAGAACTGAAATTTCATTTTTATCCTGTTTTAAGGCTTCATCCATTATTTGTTGGATTTGTGGTGTGATATTTTGACCTGCTTGATAATAAAGTGCAGTCGCTTTTAGGCCTAAAATAGCGGGTGTTGTCCCAGAGATTTTTTCTGCATTACTATAGGCGATGAGCGCATGATCAAATTCATCATTTTGCATATAGGCATCACCTAGCTGAGCCCAAAGCTCAGGATTATTCACATCTTCTCGAATTTTATTTTGAATTTTGAGCACCATATCTTCTTTTTGATGCACCATTGATGTATCTGCTTTTTTGTTGGCAAGCTCAAGCATCTCTTTTTCGCCTTGTTGAACACGCTCAAAACGCTCAAGGGAGAAGTAATAACTTAAAGGAAGAATCAATAAGATTGCAAAGACCCAAATCGCGGATTTAGTTTCAAATTTGACCGCACTTTTTTCTTCTTTAGGGGCAGTATGAGGTTGATTTGCGAGTTGTTTTGGCTCGCCTTCTGATTTTTTAGTAGAAAATAAAATTAACGCAAACGCACCAATTAATAACAAAATAGGCAATAGCCAGAGTAGTGCCGTATTCCACTGGAAAGGTGGCTTATAGTTCACGAAATTACCGAAACGAGCTGTCATCGTGTCGATAATTTGCTGATTGGTTTTTCCTTCATCTACCATTTTATAGACTTCAATACGTAAGTCATAAGCAATCGGTGAATTGGACTCAACTAAGTTTTGATTCTGACATTGTGGGCAACGTAAGGATTTTGCCAGTTCAACAGCTCGAGTGCGATCGGCTTGGTTTTTAAACGCATAGGTGTCGACCATTTCTGCATGAGCAAAAAGGGCAAACGTCAGTAAAAGTGCGGTCAGAAATCGGGTTAATTTTTTCATTTTACTTTTTAGTTAATCCATCAAGTTTTGGTTTGATCTCAGTGAGCCATGTTTCGCGATCCATATAGCCAGAATGACGATAACGGATCATGCCGTGTTCATCGACAACATAGGTTTCTGGCGCACCATCTACGCCCAATTGCATCGCAAATTCACCACGGCTATCGTCAATAGTGAGTATAAATGGATTGCCCATGCGCTCTAGCATCGCAATGCCATTTTGAGGTTTGTCACGATAATCGATGCCCACAATGGGCACTTCTTTTGAAATTTCCATCAAAAGAGGGTGTTCCTGTTGGCAATAGCCACACCAACTTCCCCACACATTAAGCAGAAAAGGTTTCTTTGGGAAATCTCTTGGGCTGACAATTTGACTCGGTTCAAGCAAATTCGCTTGATAGAATTCTGGCACAGGCTTATCAATGAGTGCAGAAGCAATTTGTTTTGGATCTTTGTGTAAGCCAACAAAAAGCAGTAAGCAAATACTCAATAACAAAATCAGCGGTAAAAACAAAATAAACTTTTTATTCATCACGTTTTCTCTTCAAATTGATGGCTGAACATAATGCGCCAAGTGCCATTAAAATGCCTCCGAGCCATAACCAGCGAATAAGTGGTTTGTAATGTAAGCGGAATGTGAATTCACCTTTACCTAAGTTATCGCCCATAACGATATATAAATCGCCCCAAAAGCCTGCATCTAAGCCCACTTCACTCATGGTCATGGTGCGAACATCATAATAACGGCGCTCCGGTAAAATTTCAGCGTAAGGTTTGCCTTGTTTTGACACGCTAAAGAAAGCGACTTCGGCGGTAAAGTTTGGACCTATTTCATTGGAAAAACGATCGTAGTGGAATTCAAATTGGCCTAATTGTTGGCTTTGTTGTGGCGCAAGTCTAACACCTAACTCACTGCCAAAGTAACTACTCATCACGGCACCCATTGTGGCAATCGCCACGCCACAGTGTGCGAGAATCATCCCGAAATAGGCAAGTCTTACTTTTGCCCAATTTTGCCATAAGGTGACGAATAATACCCAAATAGCAAGGGTGAGTAATACATAAGCGAAGAAATGAAAGCGTAATGCGTTGTCATTTTGTAGCGTATTCCAAATCATGCCATAAGCAATCATTGCAGCAGGAATAAGTAATAACAAGCGTTTAAAAAAGCGTTTTTTATCAGATTTAAACCAGCTTAAGCAAAGTGTCGCCGCCATCGCAAAAAGCACTAAAGTGAGCAATGGCAAGAAAATGCTATTAAAGTAAGGCGCACCCACGGAAATGCTTCCCCAACTCATGGCTTGGAATAGCATTGGATAGAAAGTGCCTAAGAAGGTACTGACGGTGGCCACGGTTAATACGATGTTTAAGCCTAAAATAGCTCCGGTTTTAGAAATGAGCGGGAATTTGACCGCACTTTCATTGGTATTTGTGCGTAGGGCAAATAAACTGAGCGAGCCGACAGTCAATAAAAAGAAAATCAGTAATAGCACATAACCACGGGAGCTATCTAAAGCAAAAGCATGAACAGAGGTTAATGCACCTGAACGGACAATAAATGTGCCTAATACACTGAATGCAAAAGCGAGCAGGGAAAAGAGTATTGTCCAGTAGCTAAACATACCTTGTTTTTCCGTCACCATCAAGCTGTGTAGCAGTGCGAGTCCCAATAACCATGGCATAAGTGAGGCGTTTTCTACTGGGTCCCAGAACCACCAACCGCCCCAGCCTAATTCGTAATATGCCCACCAGGCACCGAGAACGATCCCTAAGGTTAAGAATAACCAAGAAACAAGCACCCAAGCTCGCATCGCACGTGCGATCGCTTGTGCAGAGCGATTAAAAATTAAGGCTGAAATTGACATGGCAAAGTTAACAGCAAAGCCCACATAACCCACATATAACAGTGGTGGATGGAAAATTAAGCCAATATCTTGCAGCATTGGATTGAGATCTCGTCCTTCCGAAGGGGCAGGAAACGCACGTCCAAATGGATTGGAGTAGAACAAAATAAAAATAGCAAACCCAAGACAAATTAAGCCAAGTAAAGAAAGGGTTTGTGCAGAAAAAGTGCGGTCATTTTTGCGAGAGAAAAAGGCAAAAGCCACTAACCAAAGACTTAATGTAAAAAGCCAAAATAAAATGGAGCCTTCATGTCCGCCCCAAGTGGCGGCAACTTTGAAAAATGTCGGTAGTTGAGAATTGGAGTGAGCTGCCACGTATTCCAAAGTGAAATCATCTGTTGCGAAAGAGTAGGCAAGAATACCGATTGAAACGCTCGTAAAAATACCGAAGCAATAACTTAATCCCCAAGCCGTGTTGGTGAGAGAGGGTTTATTTCGCCAAATACCAATTTGCGGCACGATAGAAAGTAAGAGCGCCGCGGTGGTGGCAAAGAGTAATGAGAGAAATCCGAGTTCGGGAAGCATAGTATTCTTCAGTATTAAAGGTTGTATTTTACAAAATAAGGTTGATTTTAAGCATGAAAAACATACGTAAAATTAACCGCACTTTAGTCTTTTAAATAAACAAAAGGCGTATTGTATACGCCTTTTGATTAAATAAGAAATTTATCCTTACGCAACGGTAAGTTGTCCGCCGTACAAGATGAAGTAACGTAAGCAGAGAACCCCGATTAAGTCGAAGATTGACACAAGGATAATAAAGTTCTTATTGTATTTTAAGCTGTCTTTTGCTGCAAGGTTCGCAAGTAGAGGAATGATGATACCAATTAAGAATACCCCAATCCAGAACACTGCACCCCAGAAGCCGGAAAGCGCATTATGCAATGCAACCACTTTCTGACCACCACCGAAGTGTAGACCAACAAAGAAACAGATTAATAAACCAAGTTCAGTCACCATAATTGGCACTTCAAATTTATGAATGAAGTGTGATTCATGGCTATCACCTTTTAATTTACCTGCAATGAGGATAAATAAGAAGGTTGCAGCGATACCTGAAGATGTACCTGAAGCCAAGAATAACGCGGGTAGAACAGGGTTATTTAACATTGGGTAACTAATCAATGCTGAAAGTAAGAAACCGGTATAAGCCCCTAGCACAGCAGCTAAGATGAATAGAATGACTTCTACAGGACCTGTTAAACGTTCTAATACATTGATAATTTTACCGACGAAACCAAGTTTTGGCATAAAACGTTGGATGAGCGCCATGATATCTTCTTTGAAGATAACCGCACACCAACATACCAAGAACAGCATATAAACTTGGAATAACATTACCCCCATAGACATTACAGAGTTAAATTGATAGTTAAACATCAATTTCCAGAATGTCCAAGGACGTGCCAAGTGAAAAATTAACAGGGTTAAACCGATTAATGTTGGCACAGAACCTAAAACGGCGGCTGCTCTGATAATCCAGTTTTTGCTAGGATTTTCTAATTTGTGACTACGTTTATAAGCAATCGCTAATTGTACCGCACCGGAAGAAATACCAAGTAAGAACAAATAGATAGCGATTGTTGAATCCCACACCAAATTAGGTGTGTGAAACGGAACAGGATAATCTAATGTCATCTTCTTGGCTCCCCGTGTTGGAATGGAATATGGTAAAGATTTGGTTGAGTACCTAATTCCACTTTCGTGCGATAAACCGGATTTTCTTTCACTTTGCGAGAAACTGCACTGCTTGGATCATTCATATCGCCAAAGGTTAATGCTTTGGTTGGACAAGCTTCTACACAAGCAGGTTGTTTGCCAGCTGCTAAGTTTGTATCGCGACAGAAGTTACATTTATCCGCAGTAAGATGCTCTGGATGAATGAAACGTACGCGATAAGGACAAACTGCGATACAGTATTGGCAACCTACACAAAGATCTTTATGCACATCTACGATACCTGTTTCAGGATCAATAAATGATGCACCGGTTGGACAAACTGCCACGCAAGGGGCGTTTGTACAATGTTGACAAGATTGACGGAAAAACTCGTATTCTTGATTTGGGAATTCGCCATAAGGTTCGCTACGGAGAATTTCCAAACGTGAAACGCCTTCAGGAACGTGGTTAGTTTCACGACAAGCATCCATACAAGCGGTACAGCCGATACAAGCTGTTTCGTCGTGTACCATTGCATAGCGTTTTGGTTTATCCGCCTTTTCCTCTTTCGCTAAAGAGGTGACTGATGTCCCCGTCATAAGGATTAATGCCCCCATGCCGGAAACAAAGTTTCGGCGTGAACAAGCTGTCATTATTTATCCTTTTGTTCGGTTGATTGCGTTTGTGATTGTGCTTCTTTTGCCGCTTTGCGTTTTTGTTGTTCGCCGTGGCAATCTACACAAAGTTTCACACGATTTTTCGGTTGAATACCTTTCATCGCATCATCTTTCGGGTGTAATGTGTGGCAGCTTGCACAAGGCAATTTCATTGCGTGAACATCGTGCGCCCAAAGTTTTTCACGAAGTTTTGCCGGTTGGTGACAAGCAAAACAAACTTGGTTTTGTTCTTGCGCGGTATACATTGGTTTTTTATCACCAAAGATATCACCTTCAAAACGCATCACATCTTTTGCTCCGCGACGGTGATCTTCCGAAATATTACCGTGACAGTTGACACAGTTGATCGGTTTACCCGTGTTAGGGCTTTTTTGATTTAAGTGAGCGCCGTGGAATTTACCAAAGTGTAATTCACCACCAGATTGATCTAAAGTTTGGTTTTTATCGACTTTGTCAAATTTGTGACATTTTGCACAATATTGGTTTGGATCACGTTGGTTATCCATTTGTGGCTCGTAAGTGAGTTGAGAGGCTGGTGTTTTAGCCATCTCTTCAGCATTTGCAGCCATTGGCAGTGCCGCAAGCATTGCAAGCAATGCAAGGGATTTTGCCGATTTGCTGATTAAAGAAGTTAAATTCATTCTGATTACCTCAAATATAGGGTTAAAAATGACCGCACTTCGACACTTTAGTTACAAAGTGCGGTTCTTTTTTTATTGTTTTGTTGCGGTATCTTCAGCTAATTTGCCATTGGCTTTCGCTTCTTTTACCCATTGAGGTACAACAGTTTCTAAGAATTCTTTTTTCGCTTTACGTTCTTTCTCGATATCGATACCCATTACTTTCCATGCTTTATCAGCTGTAGAAATATCTGGTACTTCAACCGGAGTTTTCACGCCGTGTTTAGTTAAGATTGCTGCAAGTTTAGCACGAGCATCTGCTGCTTTGTCTAAACCGGAAGCTAATACACGAAGTATTACATCTGGAGCGTGCATGTGACCACCATGGCTTGCTGCAGTGTAGTCCCAACGCCATTGAGCGTGACGGATATCCATTAAAGCAGGTTCCATTTCTTCTTTAGTTGCACCTGCATCCCATGCAGCTTTTGCTTCAAAGTGAGCACGAACAACTTGATCTTCTAAACGCCCCATTGCATCTTTCACTTCTTTTTTACGTGAAGCGACGATGTCTTTAAGTTTTTCTTTGCTTTGATCGTGACAGTTTGCACAAGTGCTATCAAATGCATCGAATGGGTTTTGGATTTGGTGATCGGTGTAAACTTTACCGTCTTTACCTTGTACTTTAGGCATGTGACAGTCGATACAAGTTACGCCGTTTTTACCATGCATACCTAAAGACCAAATTTCAAAGTCAGGGTGTTGAGCTTTTAACATTGGTGCTTTAGAAAGAGAGTGAGTCCAGTCACTGAAGCCGATATCATCGTAGTATTTTTCGATGTCATCAACAGTTTGACCGTTATCCCAAGGGAAGGTTACTTGTTTTAAATCACCTGCGAAGTAGTACTCAACGTGACAGTTTGCACAGATTTCAGCACGTTTTTCAGTGCGAGCAGCTGTGTTAAAGCTTAAGTTAGCTTGTTCTTTACCTTCAGCTTTTGCTTTTGCTTGAAGTGCATTATTTAAGTGATCCAATGCACGAAGAACGTGTGGACGCGCAATACGTAATGCAGGTTTACCTTCAGCAAAGTCTTTTGATGTAGTATCGTGACAGTCTGCACAACCGATTGAGTTAACCACTTCAGGTCCACCTTTAGCCCATTTTGCACCAAAGTAACCATCTTCACCCCATTCTGCAATTAAACGAGGAACGTCTGGACCTTTACAAGTCCAACATGCCATTGGTTGAGGGCCATCATTTGCATTTTTGGGCGCACCAGTACGTAAAATATTACGTACATCTTCTACTGCATAAACGTGACCACGAGGTGCGTTATATTCTTTTGCGAAAGAATAGCCCCCCCATAACACGATTAAACGAGGATCTTGTTCATTAGCATAGATGATTTTGTCGCCTTTTTCAGTCGCTTTCCACGAATTGAATTGGCTAGGATATTTCTCAGCAAATTTTTCATTCACTGCTTCGATTTTTAAATTAGGGTTTGGTGCTTCCACAGGTTGTTCAACAGGCTTGTATACCATTTCAGCCATCGCTGAGTTATACACACCTAAAGCTGCGAAAGAAGTGGCCAAAACAAGGCTTTTTCTCAATGCGTTCACGATAATCACTCCATTAGGAAAGAATAAAAAAACAATTTTAAATGCAAACAATTCCTATTAAGTTTTTGAATTCACTCATAAAAATAGTTCAGTGCAAGCATAAGATACCAAAAAGTAGTAGTTTTTCTAAGGTTATCTTCCAAAAGTTTGAGGTTGATCAAACTTTAAAATAAAAATACTTCTAAAGAGGTATGAAGGGATTAGAAAAGTGGTAGGTGAGTTGCATATTATAGAGAAAAAAGTGCGGTCAACTTTTACATTGTTTTTGACTTATATAAAGACGATTCCATGCTCATTATTACTGACTTTGACCTAATTTTAATGAGCATTCTTTTTACGCAAACGATACCTTGTATAGAAAATGTAAATTTCTTGTGAAAAATGGTATAAAAAGTGATTATTTTCTTGATCTTATAGATGAGTCAGCTATACTCCCGGAACCTTATTTTTACCCATCTTATTCTATTGTTTGTTGGGATGTGATGAATACCTAAATCTATTTAGCTTGGGATAACTTTTTTATGAACAAAATATTTAAGATCATTTGGAACAAAACGACACAATCTTTCGTTGTGACATCAGAATTAGCGAAAGGAGCTGTAAAAGCTTCTTCAAACTCCGAACAACGTGTAACAAGCGAAACACGTTTATCTTCTCTTTTTAAACTTTCTGCATTTGCACTTTCTTTATCTGCAGTGATGATGCCGGGGCAAGCAAAAGTGATTGTAGGTGATGGAAACAATGCTCCTACAAATGTAGGTGGTTCTAGTATTGCTGTTGGGAATGCCGCAACATCTGCAAGCGGTGCAAATACTACCGCTATTGGTAATGGCGTAAATGGTCGTTATACAGAGAGTGTGCTGATAGGTGATCTGACAGGAACCTTTGGAACTGATGCTACTGGTTCGTCTCGTAATGTATTAATTGGAAAAAATGCACAAATTGGTAGTGGTAGTCAGAAAATTCAACAGGCAATTGCAATTGGAGCTGGGAATCTCGCAGGCGCTTCTCCAACCTATGGGAAGGGAACTCCATCAATTACTGAAGGAGCTTGGGCGCGTGGTGACCAATCTATTGCAATTGGTGGTAATGTAATTGCTTATGGTAATTCATCAATGGCTTTAGGGGGGGATGATCTTGATGCAGTTGGAGGCGTTGCTTATACGGATAATCACAAATTTATACTCTACAATAATAAAGGGATTAAAACAGGTGAGTATAATTTGAATGGGAAAAGCTTAAGAGATATCTATAAGCAAATGACCGGTGATACGATGAATAGTGGTACATATGAAAATGCGATAGCGGGTGAAGGTTCAGTTGCGCTAGGGGTACAAGCTAATTCTTCAGCCGCTTTATCTCTAGCTATTGGTACTAAATCAAAAGCAACAGTATTTGGTGCGACAGCTCTTGGTACAGGGGCAAAAGCAACAAAATTAAACTCAGTTGCATTAGGTACCGCTTCAGTTATATCTAAGGCTGGTCAGGCTTATGTAGAAAGAACAATTTTAGGTACAACATATACTTGGGCAGGTGGTGCACAAGTGGATGAAGGGGATGTGGTTTCTATTGGTGATAAAGGCTATGAACGTCAAATTATCAATCTTGCACCAGGTGATATTTCTTCAACTTCTACTGATGCAATCAATGGTTCTCAGCTTTACGCTGCATATGGCTGAAATTGAAAAAATTCGTTATTTCTCGGTTAAATCAAATGTAACAGGCAACCAGAATAATACGGGGGCCTCAGGTGTTGACTCTATTGCTATTGGGCCTAATGCAAGTACTACACCTATCGCTGTTAATTCTATTGCTGTTGGATTGAATGCTAGCACTACTCATGCAGATTCGATGGCTTTTGGAGCCAACTCAAATGCGTCTAATGAGACAACAATTGCTATCGGTGTTAATTCATTAGCAAGTGGTATAAATACCATAGCTTTAGGACAAGGGAGTAAAGCGACTGATTATTCTGCGATGGCGTTTGGCCTAGGTGCAAATTCATCAGGTAAATATTCAATTGCAATTGGCCAAGATACGAAGGCTGCGATAGAGCATTCTATCGCAATAGGTAATGAAGCCAATGCATCGCAGGCTTTTGCTATTTCTCAAGGGGCTTTTTCAGCAGCAGCTGGGCGAGAGTCGTTGGCGCTAGGTTATTGGGCGAACGCTACTCAGCGGAACGCAGTGGCAATTGGTCGCTATGCTAAAGCAATGGCAAAGGATGCGGTTGCTTTAGGTGCTGATTCGGAAGCTAACGTGAATATGTTCGATAATACAACTGGATATGCGGCATTTAAAGATGATGCTGGTGCAAGTAAAAATATTGACTTTGCAGCTAAGAAGTCTTTAATCAATGGCGCTGTTTCTGTCGGCAAGGCGGGTAACGAACGCCAAATTCATAATGTGGCAGCAGGGCGTCTTTCGCCAACTTCAACGGATGCGGTAAATGGTTCACAACTTTATACGGTATTACACAATAGTGGCTTTAACGTACAAGAAAATGGTACTTCTAAATCACGTATCAATAACAATGGTTTTGTGAACTTTGTGAATGGTACATTGACAACTGCAAACGTGACTGATAACGGTAATGGTTCGAATGTGACATTTAATGTCAACACAACAACTATCAAAACAGGCGAAGACGGCAATGCAACTGCAGCGAATCCAAACAACCTAGCAACTGCAGGTGATGTAACTACCGCAATTAATAAAGTACGTAACATGCCATTAACCTTTGCTGGTGATACAGGCACTAATGTAACACGTAAATTAGGTGAAACAGTTAAATTAGTTGGCGGTGTAACTGATGCGACTAACCTTTCTGATGGTAACATTGGCGTGGTGGCAGATGGCACTGATAAATTAGAAATTAAATTAGCTAAGGATATCAAAGTTGATAGTGTAAAAGCTGGTGATACCACAATTAATAATGATGGTTTAACTGTTAACGGTGGGCCAAGTGTTACTAAAAATGGTATTGATGCAGCTGGTAATAAAATTACCAATGTTGAAGCAGGTACCGATGACAAGGATGCAGTTAATGTTTCTCAATTAAAAGCTGCAAAAACAGAGGTTAAAGCTGGTAAAAACACAAGTGTTACACCAGAAAAAGGTGAAAATGGTCAAACTATTTACAAAATTGATGCTGTAGATACCTCTGCAAATGTGACAACCACTGATGCATTAACAGTAGAAAACAAAGGTGCGAAAGATGTCGGAGATGCTTCTGTAACGAACTATCATCTTGATTTATCTCAAAAAACAAAAGATGAGATTAAACAAGGTATGGATGCGAATACCACAGTAAGCACAAAAGGCTTGACGTTTACAGGTGATAGCAAAGAGTCTGATGTTAAGAAATTAGGCGATAAAGTTGCGATTACCGGTGACGATAATATTACGACTGAAGCGAATCCTAATGGCGTTCAAGTTAAGTTAAATAAAGATCTTAACGTTGATAGCGTCAAAGCAGGAGATACAACCATTAATAACGATGGTTTAACTGTTAACGGTGGTCCAAGTGTCACTAAAAATGGTATTGATGCAGCTGGTAATAAAATAACCAATGTTGCAGCAGGTACCGATGACAAGGATGCAGTGAATGTTTCACAATTGAAAAATGTGGAAAAAGTAGCTAATAAAGGCTGGAATTTAACTGCTAATGGTACGAATAGTAGTAATGTTGCACCTGGTGAAACAGTTGATTTAAATAACACTGATGGCAATATTCTCATTACCAAAAATGCAACAGACGACAATGTAACATTTAATTTAAATAAAACAATTAATGTGACCAATGTTAATGCTACAGGTAATGTGACAGCTGGTGATACAGTTTTAAATACAGATGGTTTGACTATTAAAGACGGTCCAAGTGTTACTAAATCTGGTATTGATGCCGCTGATAAGAAAATTAGCAATGTAGCAGCAGGTGATGTGAATGAAACATCACAAGATGCGGTAAATGGTAGCCAGCTCTATCAAACCATTAATAACCTCACGACAAAAGGTTTTGGGGTAACTGCTCAAGATGGTAATTCAGTGAAGAAACCATTAGGTGAAACGGTTGAGGTTGTTGGTAAAGATGACAATATCAGTACAGAAGTAGATGAGGGTAAAGTTAAGATTGCTTTATCGAAAGATATCAAGGTTGATAGTGTCACTGCGGGCGATACCAAAATTGATACAAATGGTTTGAAAACTGGTGATGTTACTGTTACTAAAGCGCCAATTACTGTAAATAGCACAATAGTTAATAATATTAATGATGCGATCAATCAAACAGCCGAGCAAGCCTTTAAAGCGTTAACCTTTGGTGGTGACAATGCTGCGAAGAACTTTGAGCGTCGTTTAGGTG
Organism: Haemophilus parainfluenzae; assembly: GCF_900638025.1. Lineage (NCBI taxonomy): Bacteria > Pseudomonadati > Pseudomonadota > Gammaproteobacteria > Pasteurellales > Pasteurellaceae > Parahaemophilus > Parahaemophilus parainfluenzae. Next base: position 18,713 of record NZ_LR134481.1, on the reverse strand, counting down.
AGCAAATTTTTGTAAAAGGTGGTGCAACAGGCACATTATCAGATAACAATATTGGTGTTGAATCTGATGGTAATGGCACATTAAACGTGAAATTAGCCAAAGATCTGAAAGACCTAGATAGTGCTGACGTTGGTGGTGTAACGATCAATGACAAAGGCATTGATATGGGTGATAAGAAAATTACTGGCTTAAAACCAGGTGAAGCTGATACTGATGCGGTAAATGTTTCACAGCTTAAGAAAGTAGAAGAGGTGGCTAACAAAGGTTGGAATTTAACAGCGAATGGTAAGGATTCTTCTAATGTGAAACCTGGCGATATCGTTGATTTGAATAATACAGATAAGAACATCAATATCACTAAAGATGGTCACAATGTAACGTTCAACTTAGCTAAAGACATTAAAGTTGATAGTGTAACCGCTGGAGATACCGTGATGAATAATGACGGTGTGAAAGTGGGTGATAATGTCGCTTTAAATAAAGATGGCTTAAAAGCTGGCGATGTGGCTGTAACGACAGATGGTATCAATGCTGGTGATAAGAAAGTAACCAATGTTCAAGATGGTGATGTAACGAGCACATCGAAAGATGCAGTAAATGGTAGTCAGTTATACGCAGTGAAAGAACTTGCGGGTAAAGGCTGGAATGCAACGGCAACGAAGAAAGAAGGCTCTACTGGTGAAGTAAGTGGTACCGAAGTTGCTAATGTAGCGCCAGGTGCGACTGTAAACTATATCGCTGGTGATAATATCAAACTTGAACAGAATGGTATTAACTTCACTATTTCTACCACAAAAGACTTGAAAGCTGGAAATGTGAATGCGAAAACGGTTAATACCACAACAATTAATCTTGGCGAAGGCGATAATTCAACGCCAATTACAGTAGTAAGTGGTAAAGATGCAGCACCGAATCTTGATGGTAAAACACCAAATCGTATGAACTTTGGTGGTGAAACTATCGCGACATTAAGTGATGGCTTAAAATTTGGTGCAAATGTAGGCGGCGTTTACAATGCGAAATTAAATAGCCAAATCAATGTGAAAGGCGCAGATAGCAACACAAACTGGAGTGAGTTTGATGGTGGCGATAATGTGATGACAAACATTGATAAGAGCGGTAATGTTCGTGTAGGTATCAAGAAAAACCTTAAAGTTGAAAGCGTAACAGCAAACAAATTCACTGCGGGTGATACGGTGATTGATAGCAATGGCGTAACCATTAAAAACGGTCCAAGCATGACTAAAAATGGTATTGATGCAGGTAATAAACAAATTACCAATGTTGCACCAGGACGCATTGCAGCAGACAGTACTGATGCGGTAAACGGCAGCCAATTACACGAAGTAAAAGCTGACATGAATAACAAGATCAACCACTTAAATGGTCAAGTGAACAAGTTAGGTAAACGTGTCAATGCAGGTACAGCAAGCGCGTTAGCGGCGTCTCAATTACCACAAGCTTACATTCCAGGTAAGAGCATGGTATCTGTGGCAGCGGGTAATTACCAAGGTCAAAATGCTGTGGCATTAGGTATGTCACGTATTTCAGACAACGGTAAAATCATTATTCGTTTAGCCGGTACTAGCGATACTCAAGGTAAAGTGGGTGTAGCAGTTGGTGCAGGTTACCACTGGTAATTGATGTAAAAATAATAGAAGGCATGGATTCCATGCCTTTTTAGTATTTAATTTATGCCATAAAAATATAGTTTTATACAGCTATTTCTTTTTCTGACAATGAGGGCAATAAAAGCTATTGCGTTGCCCAATAATCATACTTTCAATCTTAGTGCCGCATTTAGGACAAGGTTTACCTTTGTTTCCATAAACTAACAATTCCTGCGCAAAATAACCTGGACGACCATCGGGGTGTAAGAAATCTTTTAATGTTGTACCACCTTGTATAATGGCTTTCGCTAATATGTTTTTAATCGTTTCAACGATTAAGACGCATTGTTTTCGCGTGAGGTTTTCGGCTAGTTTCATTGGGTGCAAACCACATAAAAAGAGCGTTTCATTGGCATAAATATTTCCTACGCCCACGACGATAGCATTATCCATTAAAAAAGTTTTAAGTGCGGTCGATTTCTTGCGTGATTTTTTAAAAAGGTATTCCGCATTAAATTCATCAGAAAGTGGTTCAGGACCAAGTTTTAGGAAAAGATGAAAGTCATCTAAGCTTTCCGTCCATAACCATGCACCGAAGCGTCTCGGGTCGTTATAACGCAGTAATTTGCCATTATTCATTACAATATCAAGGTGATCGTGTTTATCAATAGGGCTATTGTGCGGCACGATTCGAACAGAGCCAGACATGCCTAAATGACCAATGATATAACCTTTTTCAGTATGAATAATGAGATATTTCGCACGACGAGAGGTATCTAAAATTTTGACGTTTTTAAGCGTTGTTAATTCAGGAGAAACCACCCAGCGTAATTGAGGTTGGCGCACTACAATTTTTTCAATAATAAAACCTTTCAAATAGGGGCTGACACCACGCAGGGCTGTTTCAACTTCAGGAAGTTCAGGCATAGATAATCTCGATAATGAATTTGTGGTATAAAAAAACCCGAACAATGTCGGGCTTTTTTCAAATCAGCAAAATTATTTGATTTTTGCTTCTTTATAGATAACGTGTTTACGCACTACTGGATCAAATTTTTTGATTTCCATTTTTTCAGGCATATTACGTTTGTTTTTATCAGTTGTGTAGAAGTGACCGGTCTCTGCAGTAGAAACTAAACGGATTTTCTCACGAGCGCCTTTAGCTGCCATGTTTTAGCTCCTTAGATTTTTTCGCCACGAGCACGGATTTCAGCTAACACTGCATCAATGCCTTTTTTATCAATAATACGCATACCTTTCGCCGTTAAACGTAAGGTTACGAAACGGTTTTCACTTTCAACCCAGAAACGGTGAGTGTGAAGGTTTGGAAGAAAACGACGACGTGTCGCATTCATTGCGTGTGAGCGGTTGTTACCCACAGCTGGACGCTTGCCTGTTACTTGACAAACTCTAGACATAATAATCTCCAATAATTTAAATATAAGCTCGAGCTTATGGTTCGGATAATAAAGCTTAAAACTAAGCTTGCTTCCTCGTCAGGTCGCAGTATCCGACCCACTTACTATATTAAAGGTCGCAAATTATACTGACTTTATTTTTATTTCTCAAGTCTAAAAGCGATTTTTCCGTCTTTAAATAGAAATAAATGATAAAAAATCATCAAATTCCCTAAAACTATAACAGATTATGTTCTGCAAAAGAATAACAAGTCCCTTTGCCGACAATAAAATGGTCCAAAATACGAATATCTATTAACTCGGCGGCTTCGATAATTTTTTGTGTAATCAGTTTGTCGGAATAACTGGGTTCTGCGATACCAGAAGGATGATTGTGGGCTAAAATTAAGGCAGCTGCATTGCAGTAAAGACTTTCTTTGATGATTTCACGAGGATAAACATTCGTTACATTAATTGTGCCTAAAAATAACCGCTCTTTTTTAATCAAACGATGTTGATTATCTAAAAATAACACCATAAAAATTTCACGTTCTTCGTGGTGAAGCTCTGCTTGAAGATAAAGCTTTACTGTAGATGTGTCGCTAAATACATGCTCTATCAGTAATTCTTGCTTCAGATAACGCTTTGTCATTTCGGTGGTGGCTTGCAGTTGAACAAATTGCGTAATGCCTAATCCTTTTACTTTGCAAAAGGCTTCTTTATCTGCACTTAATAAGGCTCGAAGAGAGCCAAAATGTTGTAGCACGTTATGTGATAATGCCATGACAGGGCAACCTTTAATCCCTGTTCGTAGAAAAATAGCAAGTAATTCGTGATCTTCTAGGGCCTCAACGCCGTATTCCAATAATTTTTCACGAGGCATTAAAGGAGAGTTTGTCTGCATATTAATTAATGAAAAGAAAAAAGTGCGGTCAATTTTCATGATGTTTTCAATCTTAGCGAGAAGTCAGTTTTATTTTTGAAATCGAGATCGCAAAAATAAAATTTTTTATTGGCGAAATTTGAAGTAAAATAGGCGACCTTAAGTTGTTAAGTACTAACACACAAAAACATATCCATTCTATTAAGTCGTAGCGGAGTAGCAAATGAGCTTGAGCGGAAAGCGTATTGTTATCGGAATTACAGGAGGCATCGCCGCCTATAAAACCATTGAGTTTATTCGTTTATTACGCAAATCTAACGTAGAAGTTCGAGTGACTTTAACACCCGCTGCCGCTGAATTTGTCACACCTTTAACGCTACAAGCCATTTCTGGCAATGCGGTTTCTCAATCTTTACTTGATCCTCAAGCTGAATTAGCCATGGGGCATATTGAGCTGGCCAAATGGGCTGATGCGATTGTAATTGCGCCAGCTAGTGCCGATTTTATTGCGCGTTTAACCGTTGGAATGGCAAATGATTTACTTAGCACGATTTGTCTTGCGACAAGTGCACCTATTTTGCTCGCACCGGCTATGAATCAACAGATGTACCGACAGGCAATTACACAACAAAATTTGACCGCTCTTTCTGCGCGAGGCATTCATTTTGTTGGGCCAAATAGTGGCTTTCAGGCTTGCGGTGATGTGGGAGCGGGTAGAATGTCTGAACCTGCTGAAATTTTTGAGTCGCTTCAATCACTTTTTGCTGTTCAGCAGGATTTAGCTGATTTAAGTGTCACTATTACGGCAGGCCCGACGCGTGAAGCTATCGATCCTGTTCGTTATATTTCTAACCACAGCTCAGGCAAAATGGGTTTTGCAATTGCTGAGGCTTTTGCAAAACGTGGGGCAAATGTCACCTTAATTGCGGGGCCTGTTAATTTGGCTACACCGAAAAATGTTCATCGTATTGATGTGACAACCGCCCATGAAATGTGGCAAGCCTCCCTTGAAAGTGCGGTCAAAAATCGTATCTTTATTGGCTGTGCTGCGGTAGCAGATTATCGAGTAGCGGAAGTTGCTGATCAAAAAATTAAGAAAACCAATGATAACGATGAGTTTTCTCTTAAATTGGTGAAAAATCCAGACATTATCGCCAGTGTGGCAAGTTTAGAAAAAGATCGTCCATTTGTAGTGGGCTTTGCAGCTGAAACGCAAAATGTCGCTGAATATGCGAAGAGCAAACTTCAACGCAAAAATTTAAATATGATTTGTGCCAATGATGTATCGGGTGGGCAAGTATTCGGACAAGAGCAAAATGCTTTGCAGATCTTTTGGAAAACAGGCGAAAAAGCGTTGCCGTTAGCTGATAAAAATAAATTGGCAGACGTGTTGGTCACTGAAATTGTTGAGCATTATCACAAATAAAATACGTTCAAAATTCGTTGGATTTTGTGACCGCACTTTTGTATGACAGATTTCTTTTAAAGGATAAATAGGCATGAAAAAAATTGATGTAAAAATTTTAGATAGGCGTATTGGCAACGAATTTCCTTTACCAACCTATGCAACCGAAGGTTCAGCTGGTTTGGATTTGCGAGCATTGCTTGAAGAGGGCATTGAAATTCAACCAGGCGAAACCAAACTTATTCCAACAGGCCTTTCAATTTATATTGCCGATCCGAACCTTGCAGCCGTGATTCTGCCTCGTTCGGGTTTAGGTCATAAACACGGTATCGTATTAGGTAACTTAGTGGGCTTAATTGATTCAGATTATCAAGGCCCACTTATGGTGTCAGTATGGAATCGTGGTCAGGAACCATTCAAAATTGAAGTTGGTGACCGTATTGCACAATTAGTCTTTGTGCCGGTTGTTCAAGCAGAATTCAATATTGTCAGCGAATTTACCGAAACTGAGCGTGGTGAAGGCGGTTTTGGTCATTCAGGTAAAAAATAAACTATGGTAGAACAATTATCTCTTGTAGAAGTAGATGAGGTAGCAGCGGAAATCAAACCGCCAAAAATCGAAAAACGTACAGTAAAAGAACGTCGTCAACAGGTGTTGACGGTGCTAACGCATATGCTGCATTCTGAACGCGGAATGGAGCGAATGACGACTGCGCGTTTAGCGGAAGAAGTAGGAGTGTCAGAAGCGGCACTTTACCGATATTTCCCAAGCAAAACAAAAATGTTTGAAGCATTGATCGATAATATTGAAGCGAATTTGTTTAGCCGTATCACTACATCAATGCGTCATGAAACCAATACGATGAATCGAGTGCGTGATATTATGCAAATGATCCTTGACTTTGCGCGTAAAAACCCAGGTTTAACCCGTATTTTGACAGGGCATGCCTTGATGTTTGAAGCGCCTCTTTTACAGGCTCGTGTTGCGCAATTTTTCGATCGTCTTGAAATGCAATTGGTGAATATTCTACAAATGCGAAAATTACGTGAAGGTCGTAGCTTTAATGTCGATGAACGAGTCATTGCTGCGCATTTAGTAACGGTTTGTGAAGGGCAGTTTATGCGTTATGTCCGCACGAACTTCCGTTTAGGCGCCAATCAAAGTTTTGAACAGCAATGGCGTTTTCTTGAACCGCTTTTTGCTTAATTGACTTTAGTTGATAAATATATGATTATTCCGTGGCAAGAATTGCCAACAGAAACCTTAGAAAATATTGTGGAAAGTGTGGTGCTTAGAGAAGGTACTGATTATGGTTCGCACGAATTTTCTTTAGAACAAAAAAAACAACACCTACTAAACAAAATTCACAATGGAAGTGCAGTGATTGTTTGGTCAGAATTACATGAATCCATTGATATAAAAGATAAAATGGAATTTCTGAAATAAATCAATAGGAGCTTATATGTCAGAAGATGTAGAATTACTTGAAGAACAAAAGCCTCAGGATGATGAACCGCAACGCGATCCTGCGCTTGATTGGTTCCTAACACATTGCCATTTACATAAATATCCTGCAAAATCGACTTTAATTCATGCTGGGGAGGATGCCAATATTCTGTATTTCTTAATTAAAGGAACAGTAATGGTTTCATCAAAAGATGACGAAGGCAAAGAAATGATTTTATCTTATTTGGGGGCTGGACAATTTTTTGGTGAAGCGGGTTTATTTGATGAGGGGTCGAAACGTTCTGCTTGGGTAAAAACCAAAACCCCTTGTGAAATTGCGGAAATTTCCTATAAAAAATATCGTCAGCTGATTCAAATTAATCCCGAGATTTTAATGTTCCTTACCTCTCAGTTAGCAAAACGTTTGCAGAATACATCCCGACAAGTCACTAACTTGGCCTTTTTAGATGTGGCAGGGCGTATTGCTCAGGCGCTTATGCACTTGGCAAAACAGCCAGAAGCGATGACTCATCCAGATGGTATGCAGATCAAAATTACACGTCAGGAAATTGGTCAAATGGTGGGCTGTTCTCGTGAAACCGTAGGACGCATAATCAAGATGTTGGAAGATCAAAATCTTATTCATGCGCATGGAAAAACCATTGTAGTTTATGGTACTCGGTAGTCAAAATAACCGTCTTTAATTAGACGGTTATTTTATTTCTGTTGCATTAAGATGAAGTATCTTTTGATAATTTTTATACGAAAAGTGAAAAAATACTTCTTTTAGTGCAATATCCTAATTGACAAAATTGCAGAAGACTTCTATCATAACACTGCCTTCCAATGTGGTTTGTTTGGAAGTCAGGATTGGTCTCCTGAATGTAATAAGTGGCTTTTAAAAGATACTTAATCTTTTAATTTTATATCGCAAACTGGTACCCCAGAGATGCTATAAATCTATGGTGGACTAGGTAGAAATCCCGCAGGGATGCGATACAGTAAGCCACTTGCTGTTAAGACCAATTCTGCTTAGTTCCACCACCCCTCAAAACAATCTTCAATTTTCAAACTTTTATTTAACTCATTTCGAACAAGAAATTCTCAGCTAAAGTGCGGTCATTTTTTACTTTATTTTTGGCAAAAAAATACCGACCCATTTCTGAGTCGGCATTTCATTTGGTGTATGTTATTTCACTTTTTGTTTCATGGCTTCTGCCACAAGTTCAGCTTCAGGGCCGAGAACCACTTGTAAGCCATCGTTACCGATTTTCACGATACCTTTTGCGCCAAGAGACTTAAGCTGCTCTTCGTCAATTTTGTGTTGATCGACTAAGCTTAAACGTAAGCGAGTGATACAAGCATCAATATTTTTGAAGTTATCAGCACCACCTAAAGCATCAATAAATTTGACCGCTCTTTCTTCACGAGATTGGTTCGCTGCTGGTTGTGCCGCAGTAGTTTCTTCTGCTTCTTCTGTGCGACCTAATGTTTTTAAGTTGAACGCTTTGATAGCAAAACGGAATACTGCATAATAAATCACGAAGAATACTAAGCCTTGTACGATTAGCATATACCATTCAACAGCTAATGGGTTGCGTGATGAAAGCACCATATCCACGAGACCTGCACTGAAACCGAAGCCTGCGATCCAATGCATTGTTGCGGCGATAAAGACAGAAATACCGGTTAATACTGCATGGATGAAGTAAAGCACTGGCGCAACAAACATGAAAGAGAATTCTAATGGCTCGGTAATACCAGTGAAGAATGAGGCAAATGCACCCGCAAGCATGATTGATGCCACTTTAGTTCTTTGGCTTGGTTTAGCGCTGAGATAAATCGCTAATGCGGCACCCGGTAAACCGAACATCATGACAGGGAAGAAACCGGCTTGATACATACCGGTTACACCAACTGTTGCAGTACCTTCAGCAAGTGATTTTGCACCACCTAAGAAGTTTGGAATATCATTGATACCTGCGACGTCAAACCAGAATACAGAGTTTAATGCATGGTGTAAGCCAACAGGAATGAGTAAACGGTTGAAGAAACCATAAAGACCAGCACCAGCAGCGCCTAAATCTTTAATATTTTCACCGAATGACACTAAACCACCGAAAATATATGGCCAGATGTAGAGCAATACGAAGCTGAGGAGCATCATGACAAAAGATACAACAATCGGCACAAGGCGTTTTCCGCTAAAGAAGGAGAGTGCTTTTGGCAATTCTACTTGATAGAAGCGGTTATAAAGTTCAGCAGAAATCACCCCGATCAAAATCCCAATAAATTGATTATTGATTTTCCCGAAGGCTGCGGGCACTTCACTTACATCAATATGTTGTAGTTGAGCAACACTGCCAGGTGAAAGTAGCGTTGTTACCACATAGTAACCCACTAAACCTGAAAGTGCAGCAGAACCATGTTTGTCCTTAGATAAACCGAAAGCAACGCCAACGGCAAAAAGCAGCCCCATATTATCAATGATAGCACCGCCAGATTTAATTAAAAACGCAGCAAGTTGACTGTTAGCGCCCCAGCCATCAGGGTCAAGCCAATAACCAATACCCATCAGTACAGCCGCTGCTGGTAAGACAGCAACAGGTACCATTAAGGCTTGCCCAATTTTTTGTGCATAACCTAACACATTCATTCTTTTCTCCTATTTCTTAATAATGAAGCATTACTTCATATTCTAAATTAAAAAAAAATGTTTTGTATAGATGTCGTAACTTTATCTTAAAATTGAGAGGCTGATCACAAAATATGAAATATTACTTCAATAATTATTTATAAATGGTGTTTGTTTTTATATAATGAAGGAAAAGAAAACACAAAGCTAAACCAGGTGTTACTGTTTAATATGGGAGTTTATATGTCGAAATTATCACATAATGAAGTCTTAGATAAAATCAAATTTGGTCTTATTGCTTCTTGTCAGCCTGTTGATGACGGCCCGATGGATAAACCAGAAATTGTGGCGGCCATGGCGCAGGCTTCTGTTGTTGGTGGCGCAGCGGGCTTGCGTATTGAGGGGGTAGAAAATCTTAAAGCTACACGTCCGACTGTGAATGTGCCGATTATTGGTATTGTGAAACGTGATTTACCTGACAGCCCTGTAAGAATTACGCCATTTTTACATGATATTGAAGATTTAGCGAAAGCCGGTGCAGATATTATCGCCGTGGATGGGACGAATCGTCCTAGACCGGTAGACATTGAAAGTGCGGTCAAAAAAATCCACGAATTAGGCTGTTTAGCTATGGCGGATTGTTCGAATTTAGAAGAAGGCTTGAACTGCCAAAAACTAGGGTTTGATATTGTGGGCAGTACGATGTCTGGCTACACCGGTGGCATTGTGCCGGAAGAGCCTGATTATCAATTAGTTAAAGATTTGAAAGCAGCAGGCTGCCGAGTCATGGCAGAAGGACGCTATAACACCCCTGAATTGGCAAAAACGGCGATTGAAATTGGCGCTTATTGTGTAACAGTCGGTTCTGCATTAACTCGCTTAGAGCATATTGTAAGCTGGTTTGCACAAGCCATTCATTCAGCGAAAAAATAAAGGAAGAAGATATGTCATTAACAGTGGATAGTGGTCAGACATTACAGCGTTGTTTGGCATTAGATATTGGTGGCACGAAAATCGCTTCTGCTATAGTGAAAAATGGTGAGATTCAGCAGCGAAAACAGATTTCCACACCACAAGATGATGCCGCGCAAGCGATGAATCAAACCCTTGCTCAGTTGTTAAAAGAATACGAAGGGCAGTTTGATTATGTTGCTGTTGCTTCAACGGGAATTATTAATCAAGGCATTCTGACTGCACTTAACCCTAAAAATTTGGGTGGATTAGCTCAATTTCCATTAAAAGACAGCATTGCACAGCATACCGATAAACCGATTGGTTTACTTAATGACGTGCAAGCTGCAGCCTATGCCGAGTATCAATTACAAAATCCTAATGATGTTCAAAACTTTACCTTTATTACGGTTTCAACAGGCGTAGGGGGCGGTTTAATTTTAAATCATCGTTTACTTACTGAGCCAAACGGTATTGCAGGGCATATTGGTCATACTTTGGCTGATCCTAATGGCCCTGTTTGTGGCTGTGGCCGCCGTGGTTGTGTTGAAGCCATTGCATCCGGTCGTGCGATTGAAGCGGTTTCCTCTCAATGGGATGAGCCTTGCGATCCGAAAGAAGTTTTTGCGCGTTTCCGTCAAAATGATGAAAAAGCAACCGCACTTGTGACTCGTTCAGCACAAGCCATTGCGAATTTAATTGCAGATTTGAAGATTGGATTAGACATGCAAAAAGTCGTGGTTGGCGGTAGCGTAGGGTTAGCAGAAGGTTATTTACCGTTAGTTCAATCTTTATTAAGTGAACTTCCGGCGGTTTATCACTGCGAATTAGAACGTGCTCAATTTGGACAAGATGCGGGCTTGATTGGGGCGGCTTACTGGGTAAAAGATTGCTTATTACAAGCTAAAAATACGGGAGTGGTTTATGGCTAAAAACGGCAATATTTTAAATACCATCAGCTCGTTATATCGCAGTTTAACGAAAACAGAAAAGAAAATTGCGGATGCGATTTTATTGAATCCCGATCTTGCGGTGCAAGCGCCTTTAGCTGAAATAGCTACTCATTTAGAAGTGGGAGAGGCGACCTTTGTGCGCTTTTGCCGTACTCTCGGCTTTAAAGGTTTCAGTGATTTTAAATTGGAATTATCCATCGAGCTTGCGACGAAGGATGGTAAAGATAATACTGTATTAGATTCAGATATTACCGATTCTGACAACTCATTGAATATTGCGCATAAGCTGAAATCTGCCATCAATAACGTAATGAATGAAACCATTAATTTATTAGATTTTAAGCAGCTAGAAGAGGTAGTGAAAGCCATTCAACAGGCGAATCGTGTCTTTTTATTTGGTGTGGGTACATCAGGTATTACGGCGGAAGATGCTAAAAATAAATTGATGCGCATCGGTGTGCAAGTGGATGCCACGGGTAATAACCATTTTATGTATATGCAGGCATCGTTATTGACGAAAAAGGATGTGGCAATTGGTTTGAGCCATTCAGGTTATTCTCAAGAGACGACTCATGCCATGAAAATCGCCAAAGAAAATGGGGCAAAAACCATTGCGATTACGCACAGTTTGCGTTCACCCATCACAGAATATGCTGATCTTGTTTTAGTGAATGGGAATAAGCAAGGTAAGCTACAAGGCGATTCTATTGGCACGAAGATTGCTCAATTATTCGTATTAGATTTAATTTATGCTTTATTAGTGCAGGCATCACAAGAAAGTGCGGTCAAAATAAAGCAAAAAACATTAAATGTTATTTTAGAACAACGTATCAAATAGGAGAGAAAAATGCGTAACTTAAAAGGTATTTTTAGTGCGTTATTAGTATCATTCAATGAAGATGGCTCTATCAATGAAAAAGGTTTGCGTGAAATTATTCGCTATAATATTGATAAGATGAAAATTGATGGTTTATATGTAGGCGGTTCAACAGGTGAAAACTTCATGCTTTCTACGGAAGAGAAAAAACAAATTTTCCGTATTGCGAAAGATGAAGCAAAAGACCAAGTCGCGTTAATTGCCCAAGTAGGTAGTGTGAACTTACATGAAGCAGTGGAATTAGGTAAATATGCAACCGAATTAGGTTATGACAGTCTTTCTGCAGTAACCCCGTTCTACTATAAATTCAGCTTCCCTGAAATCAAACATTACTATGACACTATCATTGCTGAAACAGGCAATAACATGATCGTGTACTCAATTCCGTTCTTAACAGGCGTGAATATGGGAATTGAGCAATTCGGCGAACTTTATAAAAACCCGAAAGTGCTTGGTGTGAAATTTACCGCTGGGGATTTCTATCTATTAGAACGCTTGAAAAAAGCTTATCCAAATCACCTCATTTGGGCTGGTTTTGATGAAATGATGGTGCCGGCAGTATCTCTTGGTGTAGATGGTGCAATTGGTAGCACATTCAACGTAAACGGTGTACGTGCAAGACAAATCTTTGACTTAACCAAACAAGGTAAATTGGCTGATGCGCTTCAAGTTCAACACGTGACCAATGACCTTATCGAAGGCATTTTAGCAAATGGCTTATATCTCACTATCAAAGAGTTATTGAAATTAGAGGGTGTGGATGCAGGTTATTGCCGCGAGCCAATGACAGCGAAAGCAACACCAGAGCAATTAGCGAAAGCGAAAGAGTTAAAAGCAAAATATTTATAAATTAATGGAAAAGTGACCGCACTTACTTCTTTCCTCCCTCTATAGCGGGGAGGAGAGAATGTCGGTGTAGTACTGATAAGGAAGGTTATTATGCGTCTCATTCCTCTGAATAATGAACAACAAGTCAGCCGTTGGGCGGCGCGTCATATTGCTGATCGAATTAATCATTTTAAACCTACAGCAGAACGTCCTTTTGTATTAGGTTTACCAACAGGCAGTACACCACTTAAGACCTATCAAGAATTGATTAAATTAAATCAAGCGGGAGAGGTGAGTTTTAAACATGTAGTGACCTTTAATATGGATGAATATGTGGGTTTGCCAAAAGAGCATCCAGAAAGCTATCACAGTTTTATGCATAATAATTTCTTCAACCATATTGATATTCAACCGCAAAATATCAATATTTTGAATGGTAACACCGATGACCATGATGAAGAATGTCGTTGTTATGAAGAAAAAATTAAATCTTACGGTAAAATTCATTTATTTATGGGCGGCGTAGGTGTTGATGGCCATATTGCTTTTAATGAGCCCGCGTCTTCTTTAAGTTCGCGCACCCGTATTAAAACCTTAACACCTGATACCATTATCGCGAATTCTCGTTTCTTTAATAACGATGTAAATCAAGTACCAAAATATGCTTTAACAATCGGTGTGGGTACATTACTTGATGCAGAAGAAGTGATGATTTTAGCAACAGGCCATAAGAAAGCCTTAGCCGTGCAAGCTGCGGTAGAAGGTGGGATTAATCACCTTTGGACGGTCAGTGCCTTACAGCTTCATCGCCATTTTGTTTTAGTCTGTGATGAGCCTGCACTGCAAGAATTAAAAGTGAAAACAGTGAAATATTTTACCGAATTGGAAGGTCGCGCGATTCATAGTGTGTTATAAGTGCGGTTAATTTTAATTGGATTTTAGGAAGGTATGATGAAGTATGCATTAATTAACAGCGTAATCTACACCAAAAATGAAGTGTTAAGAGATTATGCAGTGGTTATTGAAGGGGAATATATTCAATCCGTTATTCCACAAAGCGAATTAGAAAGTGGGATTAAAACCATTGATTTAAAAGGGCATAATCTCACAGCGGGCTTTATTGATCTGCAGTTAAATGGCTGCGGTGGCGTGATGTTTAACGATCAAACAAGCGTAGAAACATTAGAAATTATGCAAGCGACTAATTTGAAATCAGGCTGTACGAGTTTCTTACCAACGTTTATTACTGCACCGGATGAAGATATCAAACGCGCAGTAAGTATCATGCGAGAGTATTTGAATAAGCATAAAAATCAAGCGCTTGGTTTACACATCGAAGGGCCTTATTTGAGCTTAGAGAAAAAAGGCGTACATCGCCCGGAATATATCCGTGAAGCGACGCCAGAGATGAAAGATTTCTTATGTGATAATGCGGATGTCATTACCAAGCTTACCATTGCCGCTGAAAACCCAACGGCGCAATATATTCCTGATTTTGTGAAAGCAGGCATTATTGTGTCTATTGGGCATTCTAATGCGACTTATGAAGTAGCGAAAGCTGCCTTTCATAAAGGTGCGACTTTTGCGACTCACTTGCACAATGCCATGTCGCCGATCAGTTCAGGACGAGCAATGGGCGTAGTTGGTGCAGTGTTAGATTCTGATGTTTACACGGGGATTATTGTAGATGGTGTGCATGTGAACTTTGGTAACGTTCGCTTAGATAAAAAAGCAAAAGGTGATAAACTTTGCATTGTAACCGATTCTCTTGCTGCTGCAGGTGCACCACCTGAATTGGAAACCTTCACTTTTGTAGGAAAACCGATTTATGTGAAAGACGGTCGTTGCTACGACGCAAATGGTACGATTGCAGGTGCATCGATTACCATGATGGAATCCATCAAAAATGCCGTGGAATATGTGGAAATTCCATTAGCAGAAGCAATTCGTATGAGTAACCTTTACCCTGCGAGAGCGATTGGCGTAGATGATCGTTTAGGCTCAGTTGAAGCAGGTAAGGTAGCAAACTTGGCAGTGTTCACAAAAGATTATGATGTGATTGGTACCGTATTAAACGGCGAATGGAAACCAAACTAAAGTGCGGTCAAAAATAGTATTGTTTTAAACGTAATCCGATCTTTAAACAGATCGGATTATTTTTTATGACTGTAGTACGGTGATCTTACCGGTATCCACTTGGAACAATTTTCCTTTTCCCACTTGCATCTCTTTGAGTTGACCTTGAGTGATGGCAGTAACAAAGACTTGAGATCCACTTTGTTGCAAGCGTTCCGCAAGCAAGGCACGTTTATGTTGATCCAACTCTGAGGCAAAGTCATCAATTAGGAAGATACAATGACGCTGTTTTTGAATCATTAAATGTTCACCTTGCGCTAAACGTAGCGCGCACATTAATAATTTTAATTGACCACGAGAGAGCACATCTTCTACAGGTAATCCATTGGCTTTAAAACGGAAGTCCGCTTTTTGTGGTCCTGAAACCGTATAGCCAATGGCTTTGTCTCGCTCAAAGTTTTGCGCCAATAATTCACCATATTCTGTCTCTTTCTCCCAGCCTTGATGAAAGCTAACAGTAATCTCTAATTCAGGTAAAAATAACTGGCAGGTTTTTTCAATTTCTGGGCGTAAGGCTTCAGCATATTCAGCACGCCAATCACTCACTTGATGGGCTAATTTAGCTAATTCAATATCCCATATTTTTATTGCAGAATAAGGCTGATTTTGACTTAATGCGGCATTTCGCTGTTTTAATAAGCGGTTTAATGCGACCCAAGAGGAATGGAAACTATTATGGTGGTGGAATAAGCCCCAATCTAAAAAAGCGCGTCGAAAACTAGGTCCACCATTTAGTAGGGTCAGCCCTTCTGGCGTAATCAATTGCATGGGTAAAAGGTGAGCGAGATCGGCAATTTTATTACCGTCTTCACCATTTATTTTCGCAATAGTATTACCTTGACGAAGTTTTTGTAAGCCAACAGACCATTGATGCTGGCTTTCTTGAATTTGGCCAAAAAGCGTGAAATGAGGTTCATCGTAAGAAATGATGCGATTTGCGACCGCACTTTTGAAAGAGCGTCCATGTCCGAGATAAAAAATGGCTTCTAATAAGCTCGTTTTTCCGCTGCCGTTATTGCCGACTAAAAAGTTAAAGCCGTGATCAAATTCAAGATCCACGGCATTTAAATTTCTAAATTTTTCAACAATTAAGCGGGAAATGGCCATTATTCTTAGAGGCGCATTGGCATAATGACGTATTCTGCGCTTGCATCTTCACTGTTTTCAATTAAGCAGCTTGATGATGCATCTGTGAGGCGAATGCGTACTTGTTGGCATTTTAAGGCATTCAATACATCTAAAATGTAAGTCACATTAAAGCCCACTTCCATTTCTTCACCTTGATAATTCACATCCACGATTTCTTCTGCCACTTCGTGTTCTGGGTTAGATGCGGTAATTTTAAGTTGGTTTTCACTTAAGTTTAAACGTACGCTACGTACACGTTCATTTGAAAGGATAGATGCGCGTACAAAGGCTTGTTTTAAGGTTTCCCAGTTACCTTCTACGATACGAGTTGCATTACGTGGTAATACACGACGGTAATCAGGGAAGCGACCATCAATAAGTTTTGAGGTAAACACAATGTGGTTTAAGTGAATACGAAGATTATTCGTGCCGATTTGCAAACGAGCAAGCTCATCACTGCTTTCTAATAGGCGATTCAGTTCTAATACACCTTTGCGTGGCAGAATAACCGAATGAGTTTGCAGATCTTGATCTAATTCGATCGTACAAACGGCAAGACGGTGACCGTCAGTTGCAACAGTACGTAATAAATTACCTTCGGTTTCAAATTTCATGCCATTTAAGAAATAGCGGGCATCCTGGTTTGCCATTGAAAATTGGGTGGCTTCAATTAAGCGACGCAAGGTGCTTTGCGGTAAGGCAAAATCCACTTCAGATTGCCAATCCGTTAGATTTGGATATTCTTCAGCGGGTAGAGCCGTGAGATTAAACTTACTGCGACCAGACTCTACAATTGCGCGATCTTCTTCAAAGGTAACTGTAATTTCAAATTCATCTGATAGCGTGCGGCAAATATCCAAGAATTTTTTAGCCGGAATGGTGAACGCGCCATCTGCTGTTGAAGAAGAAAGTTGAGTATAGCTAGAAAGCTCAACTTCAAGGTCTGTACCCGTAATAGTTAAACGGTTATCTTCAATTTGTAATAACACGTTATTTAATACTGGAATATTAGGACGATTGCTTAATACGCCACAAACTTGCTGTAAGGGTTTTAATAGATTTTCTCTTGAAATGCTAAATTGCATCATGGGCTCCTTATGCAGATAATGTGCGAATTAAATTCGCCCAATCTTCTTGAATACTGCTGTCTTTTTCACGGAATTTTGGCACTTCACGGCAGGCATTTAAGACGGTCGTATGATCGCGTTCAAAAGCTCGTCCAATTTCGGGTAAACTTTTATTAGTTAATTCTTTGGCTAACGCCATCGCAACTTGGCGTGGACGAGTGACTGATCTTGCCCTGCTTTTTGATTTTAAATCCGCCACTTTAATTCGATAGTATTCTGCCACGACTTTCTGGATGTTTTCAATGGTCACTAAACGTTCTTGTAAGGCGAGGATATCTTTTAAAGTGTCACGGACAAAATCAATATCAATGTGACCACCTTTGAAGTCTTGCATCGCTTTCACACGGTTTAATGCGCCTTCTAATTCACGAACGTTAGTGCGTAAACGTTGAGCAATAAAGAATGCCACTTCTTCTGGCAGATCCATATTATGTTCTTCTGCCTTTTTCAGCAAAATCGCAACACGGGTTTCTAAATCAGGTGGCTCTATTGCTGTTGTTAAGCCCCAACCAAAACGAGACTTTAAGCGTTCTTCAATTTTTTCAATCTCTTTCGGATAACGATCGGAAGTTAAAATAATTTGACGACTGGTTTCAAATAAATTATTGAAAATATGGAAGAATTCTTCCTGTGTTTTTTCCTTCTCTGCGAAGAATTGAATATCATCCACTAATAAGGCATCAAGAGAACGATAGAATTTTTTGAATTGATCCATCTTATTATCACGCATCGCTTTTACCATGTGTTGCATAAAGTTATTCGCATGGATATAAAGTACGCGGGCATTTGGTTTATTCGCTAAAATGCCATTACCGATTGCGTGTAATAAGTGGGTTTTACCTAAACCTGTCCCACCATATAAAAAGAATGGGTTTGCTGTTTGTTCACCTGGTGCGAGAGCGAGTTTTTGCCCGACGGCTCGAGCGAGTTGGTTTGATTTACCTTCAACAAAGTTATCAAACACATGCTTACGATTTAGATGTGATTCAAATTTAGTTGGCGCATCAGATTCTTGCTGAGAACTCACCGCACTTTCTTGATGATTAGCTGTTTGAGTCAGGGGGGGCTCAACAGCTTTTGGAGCAGGTTTTACCCCTTCTTTTACAGTAATTTGTAAATTTGAATTTTGTGCAAGAGCTTGACAAATTTGATGAATCTGAGCTAAATAATGATTTTCAACCCAGCTTTTCACAAACATATTTGATGCGTATAACACGATTTGATCCTGTGAGACTAAATCCGCTTGTAATGGACGTAGCCAAGTACTCATGTCCATCGGTGAAACTTGGTCTTGTAGCTGTAATAAGCAATCTTGCCATAGGGTAGAAAGGCTCAC